>NZ_JBBYXJ010000001.1:0-1462500 GCF_039655775.1 Iodidimonas sp. SYSU 1G8
CGACCCGGAATACGCGGCGCTGGTGCAGCTGCGTCCGATCCAGCAGGTGCCGCTCGCCAAGACCGGCGACGCGGAAAAGCGCATGCTGGTGGTGGAGTACGGGCTGAAGGTGAAGACCGAGAAGGCGCATGGCGTGGCGGCGGATCTCGAAACGTCGTAGACGTGAAAAAGGGCGGAGCCGCGAGGCTCCGCCCTTGATCCGCCGGATGGTCAGATATTGCGGCGGACGACGGTCTCGGTGGTAATCGTAACCGGCGCGACGGTGCCGAGAACGCCGCCGAGATAGCCGGCAATAGCGCCAAGCACGAGGGCGATGACACCCAGGATCGCCGTATAGGACGCGGCGCTGGCCGCAGTATCGGCCGCCTTGATGGACTCGCGGCGAACTTCCTCCGCCGTGGCGCGATATTCCTGCTCGTAGCGGGCGACCTGAAGGCGGGCGTCCTCGACCGGAATGTTCTGGGCGCGGGCAATGGCCTGGGCCGCGCGTTCACGCGCTTCGGAAGCACGGGCGGGGTCCCCGGTCACGGCCGCGCGCATGGCCGACACGGCGGCATCGCGCAAGGTCTGGGGATCGCTGCCGGTGGTCTGGGTCACTTGCTCTTCGATACCGGCGAACGGATCGGATTGGCCGATCGCGGGTGCCGCGGCTTGAACCGCGTTACCGACGCCGCCGGCCAGATTACTCAGGCCCTGGAAAGCGCCGCCGACAATACCGCCAACAGCGGAACCGAGCAGGAAAAGCACGACCAGGGTCGTGACGGCCCAGGTGGTGAGACCCTGGAGACCGCCTGTCGGCTTGAAGGGGCGGCCCGAGAGGCGGCTGGCGACATAACCGCCGGCGAAAGCGGCGATCAGTCCGGCGACGACGAACCAGATGGCCGCGGCGATGGAGAGCGAACTGGCGGATGGATTGTCGGCGGTGCCCGGATCGAGCGTGGCGATACCGATACCGACACCCAGCAGATTCAGAATGAACTGGATGATGAGCGCGAGGAACATGCCCGCGAATATTCCGCCCCAAGAGGCGCGGTAGAGATCGAACGGCCGTGATTCCTGCGCGGCGACGAGGACTCCGGGCGCTACCGGGTCGGACGTGACCACGTAATCCGAGCTGACTGACATGAGTTCTCTCCCTGTTTGCCGCCGGGCGGTTTCGCCTCTGTCACGGCCAGTAACGCAGGGAGAACGAGTGGTGCCGGAATGTGTTCCGGCGCGTGGCAGGATGACAATGGCTCGCGAAACGACCGGGGCAGGAAAATCACTCCAGAGCGTTGCGAGGAGGATCGTAATGGTGTGTTCTGCGGATGTGATGTTCGCCTTATTTCGGAGTTTGCATGAACCGCGCGATATACACCGCAATCTTGTTCCTTTTCTGCCTCGTACCGAGCGCCGCCGCTCTCGCGCAGGCGCCGGTGAGTCCGGCAGCGCCGCCTTCCGCCGAGAAGATTCGTCTCGTTCAGGAGATGTACCGTGTCATGGAGTTCGATGACTTGATGAACCAGATGACGGTGAACATGCTCGACCAGATGGATCCGTTGCGAGGCCGCGTGGTCTCGAAGCAGGACGAGGCATTTTTCGAGCAGCTGAAGGGCAGCATGAAACGGGGAATGGCGAGGCTCGTTCCTGAAATGATGGCGGCCACGACGGAGATCTATGCGAGGACATTCACGGAGCAGGAGTTGCGTGATGTCATCACCTTCTATTCATCGGCGTCCGGACAGGCTTTCCTGCACAAAGGCAAGATGGTCATGGCGGAAGCCATGACCGCCATGAACACCGTCATACCGAAGTATGTGGCGTACACCGAAGAGGATTACTGCGCGCAGGTGACATGCGGCGACACGGAACGGCGTCTGTTCGACAACATGCAGAAGGGTGTGGATATCTCGACGGGCAGAAAGCCGCTGGCTGAGTAGTCAGCCTTCGACTTCGTCGCTCCAGACCTTGAAACCGACGAGGTTGTTGGGGCCGAATGTGTGGGTGAGCGGCACATCGGCGGCGTCGCGGCCATGGGCGATCAGGACGCGGCCGATCCGGCGGGCGTTGTTGCGCGGATCGAAGACGTGCCAGCGGCCGCCGAGATACACTTCCATCCAGGCAGCGAAATCGCCGACGCCCCAGGGCTGCGGCGTGCCAATGTCGCTGATGTACCCGGTGCAGTAGCGCGCGGGGATGTTGAGGCAGCGGCAGAAGGCGACGGCCAGATGGGTGAAGTCGCGGCACACACCATGGCCTTCGGCATAGGCTTCGGCGGCGGTGCGGGTGTTGCGCGCACGCTGATAGTCGAAGGTGATGTGGTTGTGGACGAAGTCGCAGACCGCCTGGACTCGGAACCATCCGAGCGGCGTATTCTGGAACAGGCGCCAGGCTTCGTCGGCGAGCTTGTCCGTCTCGCAATAGCGGCTGCCGAGCAGGAACAGCAGCGTCTCGGGCGGAAGATCCTCGACGGGATGCTGGACGGCGCCGTAGTCCACCGGGTCGGGCAGGCCGTTCTCGCGGATGACCGTATCCGTGGTCATCGTAAAGCGTCCGGACGGCGCGACGAGCCGGCTGCACCAGTTGCCGAAGCTGTCGCGGTAGCTTTCAACCGGCACGGACGGTGAGGTCTTCAGATGGTCGGGGTGCTCGAGGCCGCTGACGCGGGAATAGTGGACGTTCAAAAGCGCGATCATGGGCGTCGGCTGGGGGAAGTCGTAGGTGAGTTCGTAGCCAAGCCGAATGCGCATGAAGGTGCCTCTCGAGGAAGGGGCCACATGAACACAGAAACCGTCCAATAGCGATGTGTTTCACCGCTGGTCAGTCCTGTCCGGGGCGCGGAGGGGAAATTTAACGCGAGTGCGCTTGCGGGGTGGTTTGTCCGCACCACATCAAACTCATGAGCGGCGATCCCCAGGCCGCCGACGATATTGGGAGGCATTGATGAAGGCGATGATTTTAGGGTCGTTTTTACTGAGTTTCCTCATAGCTGGCAGCGCGGCCGCAGGGCAGGTGACCTGCACCGATATCGGCAAGCAGAAGCATTGTTCCGACGGTAGCAGCGTCACGCGGGTGGGCAATTCGTTGTATGACAGCCGGGGCGCGTCCTGGAACAGGAACGGCGCTTTCGTGAACGGCACGGACGGCACGACCTATACGCGGCTGGGCAATACGACCTTCGATAACAAGGGCAACAGCTGGACCGAGCTTGGCGCTTTCACGCACGGGTCGGACGGGTCGGTCTGCACCAAGCTGGGACAGCAGACCCATTGCAGGGGCGGCGAGGGTGATCCGGCGCGCAAGGCCAAGCTGGACGGCCTTAACGAAGACTGACGTCACCATCATTCATGGTCTGAACGTCCGCGCGACCTGAGCGCGGGCGGCGGCCTGTCATTTCCGGAGACATCATGGACAGGGTCTTTTCACGGGACGCCTTCACGGGCGTCACGACCTATTGGCTGTACGATGACGGCACCGATACGGCCGTGCTGCGCAAGGAGCAGGACGTGACCGGGATCGTCGAGATGAACAAGGCGGACTTCAACGAGGCCCCTGGCCGCTGGGGCGACGGGCAGCGCGTGGCGTCCATCCCCATGACGGTCTATTGGGAGCTGAAGCGGACGGGCGTCGCGGACGACCAAGGCGCGCTGCGGCGCTGGCTGAACGATCCCGACAACCGGTTCTTTCGCACGCGGCCGGGTGCCGTATGAGGACCGTCGCCGTCTGCGTCCCCGCGCGCGACATGGTGCACACCGCTTTCGCCTTCGACCTGGCGCGCGCGGTCGCGTTTCACACGGCGCATTCGGCGGACAAGGTGCTGCTGTTCCAGTCCATGGGCACGCTGATCTGCAACCAGCGGCAGGAACTGGCGCGCGAGGCGATGGCCGCCGGCGCGGACTGGATCCTTTACCTGGACACGGACATGCGATTTCCCAAGGACACTATCGTCCGGCTGTTGGCGCATGGCGTGCCGGTGGTTGCGGCCAACTACGCGACGCGGCGCACGCCGGTGCAGCCGGTAGCCTTTCGGCAGGCAGGGCTGTCCGACCGGGTGCAGACCGGACCGCAATCGACGGGACTGGAGCCGGTCTTCGCGGTGGGCATGGGCGTGTTCCTGGTGAAGGCGGATGTGATGGCGGCCCTGCCGCTGCCCTGGTTCCAGATCGGCTGGTCGCCGGGATTGGCCGACTTCGTCGGCGAGGACATGCATTTCTGCCGGTTGCTCGGCGAGCACGGCACCGCCGTGGTCATCGATCATGACCTGTCCAAGGAGGTCCGCCATCTGGGCGGGTTCGAATATGACGTTCAACATGCCTGGCTGCTGCGGGAGCCGGCGGAACTGGAGATTGAGTGATGTCGATCACGACCTATACGGAGTTGCAGCAGGCCATCGCCGACTGGATGAACAGGGCCGACCTGTCGGCCACCATTCCCTCGTTTATCGCCAATGCGGAGGCGCGGCTGAACCGCCGCATCCGCTGCCGGGCGATGGAGACCTCGACAAGCCTGTCGCTGAACACGGAGGGGCAGGCGACGCTGCCCAACGACTATCTGGAATGGCGCTTCCTGACCGTGGCGACCTCGCCCGCGTCGGTACCCGAATTCGTGGAGCCGGACAGTCCGGAGTTCCAGTACAAGCACCGGCCTTACGCGCCGCCCCAGTTCTTCAGCATCATGGGCACCACCATTCAGGTGCGCCCGTCCTATAACGGGTCGGCGACCCTGTACTACTACCAGAAGATCCCGGCGCTTTCGGGCGCGAACACGGTCAACTGGCTGCTGACCAAGAGCCCGGAAACCTATCTCTACGCATCGCTGATCGAAGGCGCGATCTACCTGCGCGACGAGGCGGCGGCGGCCAACTACACCGAGCTGATGGTGTCGGCGGTGGAGGAACTGCTGCAGGAGGACCGGGCCGGGCGGAACCGGCGCAGCCCGCCGCCGCCGCTGGCGCCCGCGGCCAAGACCATGGATCTGGCGAAATGAGCATCGCCAGCCTGGACGAGCTGAAACACGCAGTGGCGAACCAGTTCGTCACCGCCGAAGTGGTGGCGCATCTGCCGGCGGCGATCCGGCTGGTGGAGGCCAACATCAATCGCAATGTGCGCGTGCGCCGCATGATGGGCCGTGCGACCGCGGAACTGACGGGGCCGTTCCTGAGCCTGCCCGACGATTTTCTGGCGGCGGCGGGCCTGCAACTGAACGGTGCGCCGACGAGGCGGCTGGAGTTCCGGACCGCCGAGGCGCTGGACGCGCTGAAGCGGGTCCATGCGGCAGGCGGCACGCCCGTCTGGTACTCGCTGATCGGCGGCGAGATCGAGGTGCTGCCTGCGCCCGACGGCGTGTACGAGGCGGAACTGACCTATTATCGCAAGCTGACGCCGCTCTCCGACGCGGCACCCGCCAACTGGCTGCTGACCGATTATCCGGACGTGTATTTCCACGGCACGCTGGCTCTGGCCGGCCCGTATGTGAACGATCCGCGTTCGATGAGCTGGGCTGCCCTGTATGACGCGGCTCTGGAACAGATGATCCTGGAGGACGACCGCGCCCGGTTTCCGCAGGGGCGTGTCGCCATCCGGCCGGTCGGGGTGTTGGGGTAAGAGGGCTTAAATGGCCCTCAAGAATTTACGAGATGCTTGTACCCAGGAGGTATATTGTTGGATTCTTATCCTTTTCATCCCGCTGAATCTGATGTGCCGGAGTTAAGGCAATGGTACTAAAATTTTATTCAAGACAAATAGAACCCCGGACAATTCCAGGTAGGAGTTTGGCAGCGGGAGTTTTATGTCTGTGCTTGGTCGTAGGCCTTATCTCATGTGAAAATGCTGACTCACCGCCCGTCGTCGACATGGATGGTGGGCCGCGCCTGTTCAAGGCCGTGCTGTACGGCAACTATCCCGACGTGAAGCGCTATATTGAAGACGGCGACGAGGTGAATTTCTCGTACCCTGAAGGCATGCCGTTGATAAAGACTGCCGTTGGTGGGTTCGTGGATCAAGATTTCACCGCATCGGTCAGCAGAGGTGAGAAGACGAGCCTGCCAGAGAATAACCATGTCCTGAAGCTGTTACTCGAGGCGGGCGCTGATCCCAACGCACTTGATCACTCGGGACATCCGCCTCTTGCGAGAGCGATTTTTCACGAAAGGCTAGGGTCTATGTATCTTCTCCTTCTGTATGGAGCGGATCCTGACCTTGCAGATTCTGGAGGAGGTACTCCCCGGTGTTTTGCCGCGTCGTACGGCGCCGAGGAGGCGATCGACATGATGTTTCGCTTCGATCCAGATCCTGTCGATTGCCCGAGAGTGAAATTCGACTCGCGCGGCAAACCACTTTCCGCAGAGCAGGAATAAGACCTGCCCTGATGAAAACTTTTCATCGGAAATATTTGAAGAGAACCTGAATGCCGTTGCGGTACATCGCGGCATCATTCGTTGAGCCCGAACGGGTTCAATCTCCATAACCATGGTTTGCGCTGCGATCCGGCGAGACGTTATCAGCGATCGACGCGCGCCACCAGGGGGCTCCTTGCCCATCACACGTGGCACTGCCGCAGGCAGACCGGGCTCTTGAGTAGAGTATCCAGAGGTCTCATGGCTCGTTCGTGAGACGGCTCCCGGAAATAGAAGACATCCAAGCACTACCAACAAGGGAACTCGGTCATGGCTGACACGACAACGACCAATCTTGGGCTGACCAAGCCCGAGGTGGGCGCCTCCTCGGGGACGTGGGGCGGCAAGCTGAACAATGGGCTCGATGCCATCGACGCCATCTTCAAGGGGGATGGGACCGGCACGTCGGTGGGCCTGAGGGTAGGATCGGGCAAGACGCTGGCGGTGGCGGGGACGCTGACCGTGACCGGCTCGACCAACATCGCGCATGACAGTCTGGCCGGCTACGCGGCGAACCGGCACGTGGACCATACGGGTGTCACGATCTCGGCCGGCGGCGCGCTGTCGGGCGGCGGGGATATCTCGGCCAACCGGACGATTTCGCTGAACATCGCGGGGCTGACGGAGGACACGTCGCCGGTGACGACGGCGGACTACATCGTCACCTATGACGCGTCAGCCTCGTCGCACAAGAAAGTGCGGCTGGACAAGATCGATCACGACGCGCTGGCCAATTTCAGCGCCAGCGAGCATGTGGACCATGCATCGGTTTCCGTTACGGCCGGGACGGGGCTGACGGGCGGCGGCACGCTGACGGCGAGCCGCACGCTGGCGCTCGACGTGAACGGGCTGAGCGCGGATGCCTCGCCCGACGAGGCGGCGGACTATCTGGTGACGTGGGATGCATCGGCCGGCACGCACAAGAAAGTGCTGATCCAGAACCTGCCGCTGCAGATCGACCAGTTCCTGATGGTGCGGGTGGTGGAAGCGGCGTCCAGCCTGGCCAACGGCGCCAATCAGGTGGGAAGGATCTACATGCCGCCGGGCGCCAGCTTTTCGGTGATCGCGGCGAAGGCCTATGTGGACACGGCGGGTTCGACCAATGCGACGGTGATCGACGTGAACAAGAACGGGGCGTCGATCTTCTCGTCCAATCTGTCCATTGCCTCGGGCGGCACGGGATCGACGGGCGGCAGCCTGTCCGGGACGCCGACGCTGGCCGAGGGGGATTACCTGACCATCGATATCGATTCCTCCTCGACGACAAAGCCGAAGGGCCTGCAGGTGCTGCTTCAGCTGCGGGCGACGTACTGATGAGCGCGGCCGAGATCGTGGCGTCGGTGGTGCTGCCGCTTGAAGTGGTGCTGGATGAGGGGCGGTCGGTGATCGTCAATGAGCTGCGCGACTGGAATGGCGTGCTGCGCGCGGATGTCAGCGTGATGGCGGGCGGCGTGGAGCAGGCGTTCGGCAATCCCTGGATGGTCGTCAATCCGCCCTGCTGCGTACGGGTGGACGGCGAGGCGGTGCATGACCCGGAAGCGGCGCTGCGCGAGATGATCCAGACATCGGGGTTCTTCCATGGCTAGCTATACATTCTATGCGGCGACGGGCGACGGCTTCCTGGCCTCGACGGCGCCGGACTGGGCAAGCTGCCAGTCCGGCAGCGGTGTGATCGCCAGCGACGACAGCACGACGGCGAGCGTCGGCACCACGTTCCTCGACCTCACGGCGGTGGGCGGCGGCTACAGCTATTCTGCGTATCAGTACTTCCTAGCGTTTCCGACGGCGTCCATTCCCGATGACGACACGGTGACGGCCGCGACGCTGTCGCTGTGGTGCCAGAGCAAGGTGGGCGGCGGGGAATGGTCGGTGGAGGCGGTGGCCTACAATTGGGGCGGTACACTGGAGACGGCGGACTGGCGCAGCGGGGCCGCCTATGGCGGGCTGACGGTGCGGGCGTCGCGGTCGATCTCGGCGATCACGACGGGCCAGTACAATGCCCTGGCAAGCAGTTCGCTGGCCGCGGCGGTGAGCCGGACGGCATCGACGCATCTGCTGGTGTGCTCGTCCCAGTTCGATGGTATTTCGCCCGGCGGTTATGATTTCGTCACCTTCCACACGGCCGACCAGACCGGCACCACCAGCGATCCGAAGCTGGAGGTGACTACGACCGATACGCCGCCGAGCGGTTCGGCGCCTCAAATCTTGTGGATATTGTGATGAGCTTCATTCCTCTGGCACTGCCGCCCGGCGTGTTCGGCAACGGCACCGAACTGCAGGCGTCCGGGCGCTGGTCGAGCGCCAATCTGGTGCGCTGGGCCAATGGCGCGATGTTTCCCGTGGGCGGCTGGTTGCCGTTCACGGACGGCCTGACGGGGCCTGCGCGCGGCGCCATCGCCTGGGTGGACAACAGCGGCGACCGGCATCTGGCGGTGGGTACGCCGGACCACCTGTACGAAGTCAACGAGGCCGGGACGGTCGACGAGATCACGCCCGGAGGGCTGACCAGCGGCAGCGATCATTCGGGCGCGCAGGCCGGCTATGGCTCGCAGCTTTACGGCGAGGAGCCGTATGGCACGCCGCGTAGCGCCACCAGTTCGATCACCGACGCGACCACATGGTCGCTGGATACATGGGGCGAGCATCTGGTTGGTTGTTCGACTTCCGACGGAAAATTGTACGAGTGGCCACTGACGGGTGATGCCGCGGTGATCGCGGATGCTCCGACGGGGTGTGCCGGGCTGGCGGTCACGGCCGAACGGTTCCTGTTCGCGCTGGGGGCCGGCGGCAACAAGCGGCTGGTGCAGTGGTCTGATCAGGAGGACAACACCAGCTGGACACCCTCGGCGACCAATCAGGCCGGCGACAAGGAGCTGGCGACCGTGGGCGCGGTCATGGCGGCGCGGCGGGTACGCGGCCAGACGCTGATCCTGACCACGGTGGATGCTCATGTGGCGGAATATCAGGGGCCGCCCTATGTCTACGGCTTCCGGTCGGTCGGCAGTGCGTGCGGGCTGATCGCGCCGAATGCCTGCGCGGTGATCAATGGCGATATCGCCATCTGGATGGGTGATGCCGGCTCGTTCTACGTCTATGACGGCGGCGTGGCGCGGGCGGTCCAGTCGGACATGGCGGACCTGCTGCGGCGCACCGTGAATTTCGACCAGAAGGCGAAGATCTTCGCCGTCACCAACTCGGATTTCGACGAGGTGACGTGGTTCTACCCCTCGGTAAACGGCACCGAATGCGATTCCTATGTGTCCTACTCGACGACCGAGGGGCACTGGATGACGGGAACGCTGGCGCGGTCCGCCGGCGTGGACAAGGGCGTCTGGCCGTTCCCGCTGTACGTGGCGCCGAGCGGCGGTGTGTTCGAGCACGAAGTGGGCTTCGACTATGACGGCGCCGTGGCGTTCGCCGAGAGCGGGCCGGTGCAGTTGGGCAATGGCGACCAGGTGATGATGGTGCGCCAGCTGATCCCGGACGAGCTGGTGCTGGGGGACGTGCGGGCCAGTTTCCTGACCCGGTTCTATCCGACAGGCGAGGAGAGGACCTTCGGCCCTTATGCCCTCGGCAATCCGACCGATGTGCGGTTTTCAGGCCGGCAGGTGCGGATGCGCCTGGAGGGCGCGCGGGCGACATCGTGGCGGGTGGGGGCCATGCGGCTCGAGGCGCAGCCGACGAGCCTGCGGTGAGGAGGGCGGCATGAGACTTCCCATACCGAACGAGGTCTGGACCCGGGAGTACCAGCAGCGGCTGAACGCCGAGCTGGAGCGTGCCGACGCGGAAAACCGCAAGACGGGGCGCGACATGGAAATGAGCCAGGGCGACGGCGTGCGCCGGGAGCGCTTGATCCTGCGCAGTCCCGACGGCACGCGCTGGGCGATCAATGTGGATGACAGCGGCATTCTGTCCGCGAGCAGTATCTGAGGAGCGAGATCATGGGTTTGCTGGGAATACTGACGGGCGGTGGTGGCGGAACGCCCAAATACGCCAAGAAGACCATGCTGGAGGCGTTCGAGAAGACGAAGCAGGTCGCCAATATGCCGTTCGAGGCCTATACGGCGCCGCGCGTGGCGGGCCTGTCGGGCACTCAGCAGATGGGCATCCAGTCGGCGATCAACAACGCCCGATCGAACGTGGGCGGCGGGGCGGTGAATTCGGCGATCAATCTGGCGCAGCAGGCCGCCGCATATCGCCCGACCATGGTGACACCCGGCACGATGGCGGCAAGCATGCTGGCGCCGGTGGCGGATGTAAGCGCCGCATCCATCGACCGCAACGCGATCGGCAATGTGGTGGCGGATTCGTTCCTGGGTGGGGACGTGTCGGCCTACATGAACCCTTACATCGGGCAGGTGATCGATACGACCATGGCCGATCTGGCGCGTCAGCGGGAGATGCAGCGGCAGGCCGACAATGCGCGGGCGGTGCAGGCGCGGGCGTTCGGCGGCTCGCGCCAGGCGGTGGTGGACGCGGAAACCAATGCCGGCTTCAACAACACGCTCGCCTCGACGGTGGCCGGTCTCTATAGCCAGGGATATGACCGCGCGTCCTCGCTGATGATGCAGGATTACGACCGGGCGATGCAGGCGCGGGCAGCCAATCAGGGCGTGGATGCGTCGGTGGCCGCCCAGAATGCCGGCTTCGGCCAGGCGGCGGCGCTCGCCAACCAGAATGTGCGCTATGACCAGGCCTATCAGAACGCCGCGCTGGCGCAGCAGGCGGCACAGAACAACATGAACGCGGCGATGGAGGCGCAGCGACTGAACCAGGAGGCGGGGCTGGCGGGCGCCAATCTGGGACTGGGTGCGTCGAGCGCGCTGGCCGGTTTCGGCCGGACGCAGCAGGAGATGGCGCAGGCCAACGCGCAGGCGCTTATCCAGGCGGGCACGCTGGAGCAGATGGTGGCGCAGGCCAAGCTGGACGCGGATTACGAGGAATTCATGCGGAAGACCGGCTATCCGGTGCAGATGGCGACCCTGATGCAGGGTGGTGGGCAGATGATGTCAGCGGCGAAGAGCAATCAGGGAAGCGGGCTGCTAAGCGGCTTAGGTTCTCTTGCAACCGGCTTAGGAAATCTAGGGGCAAATTGGTTGGCTCCAAAACCCCAGTAATCCTTTATATCAGTCCGTCTTTGCGCAAGGTGTTAATTGCTCCGCTTATTGCGGCACCAGCAATGCCAATTTTATAGTTTCCTTTCGCAACAGAGGTAGCCCTCCATAAGACCGTTCTATTTACATTGGTGCGTAGCTCGATATTAAATTTTCCCAATGGAGTTTTCCAGGTCCGGCCCGGTAATGTAGTTTCTTCTCCGGTTCTAAAGTCTTTTGTTACATGGGTTTTGGTGCTTCTCTCCTCAAAGCCTAACTCGATAGTCTTGACTAAAAGAGTTGCCTCTGCTTCTGAAGAAGACAGGATTTCGTCAGCCTGATCGTCGCGGGTGGGAGGGATGACCTCGATCCCGCGCGTTGCGTTAATTCCGAGCGCTTTGAGAAGATCTACGGCCGCTCCTTCTACATCTGCCCGCTCATCCAGTGGAACATCTGGTGCGTAAACGACAATTGACATAATCTTTTTTCCTGTAAATAATGGATCTGTAAATCCAAAAACTTTAACATTATAATCTAAAGAATTCGAAATTATGTCGGCTTTGCATGGATTATATGAAAATATCAAAAAAAATAAAAATGAATAAATGGTTATGTGTTCCTTCTTCATTCTGTCTTGCCCTAATTTTCTGATGGATGGATGTATGGGGTTGAAACTCTATCGTCGCTCTCATCCAAACTATCCCGCAATTCCGCCGGGTTTTCCATGGTGACCGGTTCGACGCGCATGACGATGATCAGGCCGGACCGAGAATACCACGTGGCGTAGTGGCCTTGCTTGCCGTTTCCGCCGCCGTCGCAGGTGGTGTGAAGAACACGGTAGATCGTGCCGTTGTCCTGGGTTTCGGGCGTCTCCAGTTCCACGGCGAAGCTGCCGGGGCAGCGGGCCGCCTCCTTGCCCATGAGGGCGCCGAGGATCGCGTCGCGGCCCGCGGGCTTGATGCCGCCGCGAACAGCGGTGGCGCCCAGTTCTCCCTCGGCGCCGCGCCACGCGACATCGTAGCCGGGCAGCAGGGTGGCGATCTCGTCGCCCATCAGGAACTGCTTGTCGGTCTCCTGATTGCGGGCAAAGACGTTGGCCATGATCGCCATGACCTGGGACGCCTCGGGCCTCGTGGAGCCGGGGAGGTCGAACAGGCTGCCCGCGCTCGGTGCGCCGCGCGCGGCTGGAGATGCTGACGGGGCCGGGGGCGTGACCACGCAATCATGCAGGGCGGGCATGGCCTCGGCCAGACCGGTGAGGTCATAGGTTTCGCCGCCCTTCCTGGTGCGGACGTCTAGAACCGTGGCTAGGCGCAGGCGTTCGAACACGGCCTGGTCGTCCGGGGGCGTGAAATAGGCCTGCAGCGTGTCGGCGTAGGGTACATTGAGCTGTGTCGCGACGGTCACGCCATCCAGCATCATGTCAGCCTCGGCGGTTTCCCTGGTGAATTTCCAGCCATCGTGGGCGGCGAGCAGGCTGAGGCCGCCATCGGCGAACAGGGCGATGGCCACCAAGGTGCGGCTGTTTGAGGCCATGGTCAGCGTGCAGGAATTGATGGTGTTGTCGGCCCTGACGAAGCGGGTGCCGATCCATTGCCCCAGGCGGAATGCCTTTTCCTGCCGGTATGCTTCTTCGTCGTTGCCAGCGGCAGCCACAGGCGCTGCTTGAATGAGAAGGCCGAGCGCGGCGGCGATGAGGAGAGGGTGCGTCATGTCAGAAGCTCTCCTCGATGCCGCGCCCGATGGCCGCGCCGGTCTTTTCCACATCCTCGGCATCGCCGGCGTCCAGCGCGATGGTCGCGGTGGCCAGGAGGATGCCCTCATTGGTGACGAACATGACGTAATAGGCTTCTTCGGTCGCGCCATCGGCGCCGCAGCGGGTAAAGACCTCCTTGATGAACGCCGTGTCGGTCTGTTCGGACTTTCTGACGCCGGAGACGAAATCGCCGGGACAGCGGGCGGCGTCCATGGCGACCGTGTTGGACGACGCCAGATCGAGATCGCTTCGCGCCGCGCTGGTGAACATGGTGGCCGCGCCCAATGTGCCGTCCGCATTGCGCCACACCACGTCGTAATCGGGCAGAGCTTCCTGAAATTCGGAGGGGGCGAGGAAGGTGTGGCCGGTCATGCCCGCTTCGGACAGAAGGTTGACTACATAGGCCATCAGCTCGGCGCGGTCGACACGGACGGCGCGGGACGCGGAAGTCGCGCCGGCATGACCGTCGGGCTGTTCCGCGGCGACAGCCTGTTCGGCGCACTGCACCAGCGCTCCGAGGACCGGGCTGGCGTCGGCGAGGCCGAAGGTCGCGCTGCCGGCGGGGGTGCGGACGGACAGGACGCGGCCGCGCGACAGCACCTGATAGGCGTTCATGGCCTGATCACCGTTCTCGTAGCGGATGAGCATGGAGCGCTTGTCATTGGCCCAGAGCTGATCGGCGAGGCTCTGGCCATCGACCGACAATGTCGCCATGAGGGTGGTGCCCTCCTTGAGCTTCCATCTGTCGGATGCGATGGAGATGGCCAGTTCACCGCCGCGGCCGATCGCCAGGACCAGCGCGTCCCGACCATTGGGCAGGGTCATGGCGGCGCAGTGACTGAACGCGCCGTCTTCGGAGAAGCGGAAGCCTTCCCACTGGCCGATGGTGAATATCTTGTCATCACTGGCGTGCGCGGCCGGCAACACGGCAAGCAGCCATAACAATACAGCGTAAAATAATCTCATTTCCCAAGCCCCGAGCCACGGCTGAAGCCGCTTGAAAAAGCCTATCAGCAGCGGGAACGAAAGGGAAACGGATTCCGGCGTAGATCTAGATGTCCAGCCGTCGTGGCGCGCTGGCTTCTTCAAAACAAGGAACTCGGATGGAAAGCGGTCAAGAGCCGCCCGCGCGCAGGTCGGCGGGCGGGTGGGAGCGGCATGTTCAGACCGGCATGCTGACGCTGATGCTGGGCGTGCTCGGCTATATCGGCAGCCAGTACACGGCGCAGGATACGCGAATCTCGGTCGCGGAGGTTCGTATGGGCGCGGGGGAGAAGAACGTCGCGGCGATGGCGGCGCGGATGACACGGTTCGAGGACCAGCGTGACCGCGAGATGGCGGAAATCCGGTCCTATCTGCAGCGCATCGAGGACAAACTGGACAGGAAGGCGGACAAGCCATGATCGATCCCAGGCAATTCAGGCGGCTGGTGAACGCGACGCTGACCGGCCTGAGGCCGGTGCCGTATTCGGCGCAGGCGGAAAATCTGCTGCTGATGACGGCGGCTCATGAAAGCCGGCTCGGGCAGTATCTCTGGCAACTGAAGGGGCCGGCGCGGGGCGCCTGGCAGATGGAGCCGGCGACGCTGGACGATCATTATCGCTGGATGCAGGCAACGCGCACGGACCTGTTGCAGGCGGTGGAAGGCCTGCGGCCGGCGGCGTTGAAGCGGGAGGACGCGCTGGTGGGGAACATCCCCTATGCATGCGCCATGGCGCGGGTGCATTACCTGCGCCGTGCGGAGCGGATCCCCGAGGATCTGGACGGCATGGCGGCCCTCGCGAAGAAGGTGTTCAACACCGAGGCGGGGCGGGCGACGCCGGCGGCTTACAAGCGCGCCTATCTGGAGTTCTATGGATGACCGGGGCGGGGGAGTCCGCGGAGCCCGGGTCCCGGCGCAACCGTTGGGGAACATGGCGCATCAGGCGGCGGATCATTCACGCCACCCTGGGCTTCTGCGCCATGCAGGCCGGGTATCTGACGCTCTGGGGCGCGGATACGAGGCTGAACGAGACGCTCGCCGTGGGCGCGTATGCGCTCGCGGGCTCGGTGATCGGGGCCTATGTGTTCGGCGCGGCGTGGGAAGACATCAGCATGAAGCGATCCGCCCGGTATGAGAGCGGGTATGGCGGCGGCTATTAGAATTCGCCTGATTTCTCATATTCCATCTGCAAATCATTGAAATCGTGGAGATATGAATGTGGCTTTCTCTGCTGCGCTGGATTGGTGCGCACAGGATGGCGCTGACGGCGGGCGCGGTCGTACTGGTTCTTGGGGGGATAGCCTGGGGGCTCTGGCATGTCCACCGGACCGGATATGTGGCGGGCGCGGCCTCGATGCAGGCCCGCTGGGACGCCTCGGCGCGGGAGGCGGAAAAGCGGGCGCGGGCCGAGGAACGGCTGGTCCAGCGAGCGGTGGATGCCATCGGCGCGCGGCTCACGGCCGATCTTGCCCGCATCCGCATCGAGCACAAGACAATCAACAGGAGAATCGTGGATGAGGTGCGTTCTGTTCCCCTTTATGGCGAGTGCCGTCTTGGTCAGCGGGTGTGGGACGACCTCAATACCCTGCGAGCGGCCACTGATACCGGCACTGCCGGCCGAGGCGGCGATGCCGTGTCCGGCGCTGCCGCCCCTTGGTGACCCGACCATGGGAACCCTCGCGATCGTTCATGGCGAGACCATCACCGTCTATGCCGAATGCCAGCGGCGGCAGGCGGCTTCGGTGGCGGCCTATGGCGCAGCAATGAAGATCGTAAACGGAGTAAAATAGTTAATTTACAATATGATATGGTTTATTTCTCGATGGATAAGTCAGTCTCGAATTAAGACTCTGGTGACCGTTATCCCGCTTCGAATGTTTGACTCCTCGTGTTCCATGAATTAGAACAAAAAGAGAACATTTGCGGTATGATGGTCCCATGGTAGGGATTCGGCACGATCAAATTCTGGCAGGCCTGCGTGAGCGTATCCGGCGGATCGAAGGCGTCGGAGAGGCGGCGGGTCATGGCATTCTTTCTCTGGGCATGGAGGCGGTCGATCGCGTGCTGCCCGAGGGCGGGCTGGCGCTTGCCGGTGTCCATGAGGTGCGCGGCAGCGGCGATGGGGCTGCGACGGGGTTCTGCGCGGCATTGCTCGCCCGGCTGAACCGCGTCGATGGCCGGCCGATCCTGTGGCTCGAGCGTGGCGAGGACCTCTACATGCCCGGTCTGGCGCGGTTTGGCCTTATGCCGGGGGCGGTGCTGACCGTGTCGGGCATCAGGCGCGACGCCGACATGCTGTGGGCCCTGGAAGAGGCGCTGCATTGCGGGGCGCTGTCCGCCGTGGTGGGCGAGATTCGGGCGGCCGACTTCACGGCCAGCCGGCGTCTGCAACTGGCGGCGGAGGCTGGCGGGGTCACGGCGCTGTTGTTGAGCGAGGGGCAGGGCGGCGGGGCCGCGACGGCGCTCAGCCGCTGGCAGATCACCTCGGCGCCCAGCCTGGGAGACGGCATGCCGGGCGTGGGCTGGCCATGCTGGCAGGTGGAACTGGTGCGTTGCCGCAATGGTCGCTCCGCGGCCTGGACAGTGCTGTGGAGACAGGACGGCTGGGCCGCCGTGGAGAGGATGTCGCCCGGAGAAGAGTTTAATTCCGGCATAAGGATGATGGGATAAGCCAATGGCTGGTCATCATAAAAAGAGATTCCTATGCGTCTGGTTCCCTTGGTTCATGACCGAGCGGCTCGTCCGCAAGGAACCGGAGTTGGCCAAGCGGGCGCTGGGCGCCATCGAAGAACAGCGCGGCCGCCTCGTGGTCGCGGCCGCCAACCAGAGAGCGCTTCGTGCCGGTCTCCGGCCGGGCATGGTGCTGGCCGATGCCCGCGCGATCGAGCCGACCTTGCAGACCCGCTTCGTCAACCGGGCCGCGGACAGGGCGGCCTTGGTGCGGCTGGCCGGCTGGGCGACCCGGTATACGCCCTGGGCGGCATTGGCGGAGCAGGACAGCCTGTTTCTCGATCTTTCGGGATGCTCACATCTGTTCGGGGGCGAAGAGGCTCTGGCCGAAGATCTGACGACGCGGCTGGAAGGCTTTGGTCTGACCTGCGCCGTTGGTTTGGCCGACACGCCGGGCGCCGCCTGGGCGGTGGCACATCAGAGCGGCGAGAAGATTACGATCCTGCCGCCATTCGGCGCGCTGACCGATGCAATGGACGCGCTGAAAGATATTTCAATCAGTGGGTTACGGCTTGCCTCTGATGATCTGGATGGATTGGCTTCCTTTGGATTGCGCAAGATCGGCGGTCTCTATCCCCTGGCCCGGCGGACCTTGACCGAACGGTTTGGCCCGGCGCCTGTGCTGCGGCTCGATCAGGCGCTGGGGGTCGTGGATGAGCCGATCTCGCCCTTCGCGCCGGTGGCGCCGCGTGAGCGCCGCGCGGCCCTGGCGGAGCCGGTGTCGACCCGGGAAGCCATCGAGGGCGTCCTGCATGGGCTGCTGGACGAGCTGTGCCAGACATTGAACCGTTCCGGAGAAGGTGCACGAGCGCTGACGCTGTCGTGTCACCGGGTGGATGGCACGGTGTCGAGGATCCGGATCGGTACCAGCCGACCATCCCGCTGGCCGCAGCCGCTGTTCAGGCTGTTCGCCGAACGGCTGGACGGGGTCGATCCCGGCTTCGGTATCGATGTCATGGTGCTGTCAGCGACGCAGGTAGAGCCGCTGAAAGCCATCCAGGGAAACTGGCATGTGAAAGGCGGCGCCAAGGCCGGACTGGCGGATCTGGTCGACCGGCTGGGGAACCGGTTCGGCTTTGGGCGTATCACACGGCCGCAGCCCCGCCAGAGCTGGCTGCCGGAGCGGGCGATCGATGACGGCCTGCCCTTCGCCGAACTGGCGGGGGAGGAATGGCCGTCGGGGCGCGAGCGGCCCTTGCGGCTGCTGGCATGGCCGGAAGAGGTCGAGGCAGTGGCGCCCGTACCCGATGATCCGCCCATGCTGTTCCGGCGCCGTGGCCGCTCCTACCGGGTGCGTGCGGCCGATGGGCCCGAGCGGCTGGAGGGCGAATGGTGGCTGAAGGATGAAGCACCGCGGGATTACTACCAGGTGGAGGACGAGGCCGGTCGCCGCTATTGGCTGTACCGACAGGGACTGTACGAGCCCGGCAGCCAACCGAAGTGGTTTCTCCACGGTGTGTTTGCGTGACGGCGTATGCCGAACTTCAAATCACCAGTAATTTCAGCTTTTTGAGGGGAGCTTCTCATCCTCATGAGCTGATGGGGCAGGCGGCTTCCCTGGGGCTTGCCGGGGCTGCCATCGCCGACAGGAACACTCTGGCGGGGGTGGTGCGGGCGCATGTGGCGGCCAAGGAACATGGTATCAGGTTGGCGGTGGGGGCGCGGCTGGATTTGACGGATGCCTCGAGTGTCCTTTGCCTGCCGACGAGCCGGCCGGGATATGGGCGACTTTCGCGCCTGATCACCAAGGGGCGCCGCGCGGCACCCAAGGGGGAATGCCGCCTGACGCAGGAAGATGTTGTCGAGGCCGCGGCGGATAATTTGTTCATCGCCTTGCCGCCGGTTTATCCCGGACCTGATTACCGCGACGAGCTGATGCGGTGGCGGGACGTTCTGAACGCGCCGCTTTATCTGGCTGCGACCCATTACTATCGCGGTGACGATGCCAAGCGCCTGAAGCGGCTGGCCGACCTGTCGGCCTCCCTTGGAGTGCCGATGGTGGCGACCGGCGACGTGCATTATCACGCGCCGTTCCGCCGCCGGTTGCAGGATGTGCTAACCTGTATCCGCGAGCACTGCACCATCACCAGCGCGGGATGGCGGCTGGGAGCCAATGCGGAGCGTCACCTGAAACCGCCGGAGGAGATGGCGCGGCTGTTCCGGGCCTACCCGGACGCCATCCGCCGCACCGTGGAGGTGCTCGAGCAATGCCGGTTTTCGCTGGATGAGTTGAAGTATGAGTATCCAGACGAAATCACAGAGAACGGCCGTAGCCCACAGGAAGAATTGGAGTTTCTGACGTGGATGGGTGCCCGGGAACGCTATCCCTGCGGGGTTCCCGCCAAGGTCGAAAGCGGTGTCCATAAGGAACTGGCGCTCATCTCCCTGAAGGAATACGCGCCCTATTTCCTGACCGTCCACGACATCGTGCGCTTCGCCAAGGACAACAAGATCCTGTGCCAGGGCCGCGGTTCCGCCGCCAATTCGGTGGTCTGCTATTGCCTCGGGATCACCTCGGTCGATCCGATGCAGATCGACCTACTGTTCGAACGCTTCGTGTCGGCCGAGCGGGACGAGCCTCCGGATATCGATGTGGATTTCGAACATGAGCGCCGCGAAGAAGTGATGCAGTACATCTTCGCGAAGTACGGGCGCGAGCGGGCCGGGATCGTCGCCACGGTCATTTCCTATCGCAGCAAGGGCGCCATGCGCGACGTGGGCAAGGCCATGGGGCTGAGCACGGATCTGGTCGAGCGCCTGACGCGCACCATCACCTGGTGGTCGGGACCGCTGGATCCGGACCGGGCGCGCGAGGAAGGGCTGGACCCGGAAGACCGGACCCTCATGCTGGCGCTGGAGCTAGCAGGCGAATTGCGAGGCTTTCCACGGCACCTGTCACAGCACACGGGCGGCTTCGTGATGTCGCGGGGGCCGCTGTGCGAGGTTGTGCCCATCGAGAACGCGGCCATGAAGGACCGCACCGTCATCGAGTGGAACAAGGACGATCTGGACGAACTAGGCCTGATCAAGGTCGATGTGCTGGCGCTGGGCATGCTGACCGCCATTCGGCGAACGTTCGCGTTCATCGAGAAACATGATCATCAAGTCTTTGATATTGCTTCTATTCCACAGGACGATCCCGGCGTTTACGAGATGATCCAGAAGGCCGATACGATCGGGGTTTTTCAGATCGAGAGCCGGGCGCAGATGGCCATGCTGCCGCGGCTGAAGCCGAGGGAATTCTATGATCTGGTGATCGAGGTGGCGATCGTCAGGCCGGGGCCGATCCAGGGAGACATGGTGCATCCCTATCTCCGGCGCCGGAATAATCAGGAAACGGTCGAGTATCCCAAACCTGAACTCGAGGCGGTGCTCAAGCGCACGCTCGGCGTGCCGCTGTTCCAGGAACAGGCTATGAAGATCGCGATCGTCGCGGCAGGGTTCAGCCCGTCGCGAGCGGACAAGCTCCGTCGCGCCATGGCGAGTTTCCGGAACATGGGGACCATCGAACAGTTCCGGGGTGAAATGGTCGAAGGCATGGTGGCGAACGGCTATGAGCGGGATTTCGCCGAACGCTGTTTCAAGCAGATCGAGGGGTTCGGGGATTATGGTTTCCCCGAAAGTCACGCCGCGAGCTTCGCGCTGCTCGCCTATGTGTCGGCCTGGCTGAAGCACCATTATCCGGAGGCGTTCACGGCCGGCCTACTGAATTCCTATCCCATGGGCTTCTACGCACCGGCGCAACTGGTGCGCGATCTCATCGATCATGGCGGAGAGGTACGACCTGCCGACATCAACCATTCCAATTGGGACTGCACCCTGGAAGCGGGTGCTGAGGGACGGCATGCCTTGCGTCTGGGGTTGAGGCAGATCAAGGGCTTACGTGAAGAAGAAGTTAAAAAGCTTCAAGCCTGCCGGGATGGCGGATATCGCTCCCCGCTAGATTTGTGGCAGCGGGCCGGTCTGCTGCCCGCCACGCTGGTGCGTCTGGCCGAGGCGGATGCATTCCAGTCTCTCGGATTGGACCGGCGGCAGGCTGCCTGGGCGGTAAAGAGCCTGACCGATGCCAAGCCGCTGCCGTTATTCGAAGGGCTGGATTATGGGGCCAAGGTGGAGCGGGAAGACTATCTGCCGGCCATGGGGCTTGGCGAGCATGTCATCGCCGATTACCAGACGACGCAACTTTCCCTGAAGCGCCATCCTGTGGCCCTGCTTAGGGAAAAGCTTGAGGCGGAGGGTGTGCAGCCCACGGGAAACCTGGTCGCGGCGAGGCACGGCCAGCGGATCACGATTGCCGGGGTCGTGCTGGCCCGTCAGCGGCCGGGTACGGCCAAGAACGTCATGTTCATCACGCTGGAGGATGAAACGGGTGTCGCCAATCTGGTGGTGTTCCCGGGAGTCTACGAAGCATATCGGCGTCCCACTCTGACGGCGCGTTTGATGGCTTGCCGGGGAAAGGTGGAAAAGGCGGAAGGCGTTACGCATGTGATCGTCGAGAAGGTTTTCGAGATCAATGCCTGGTTGGCGAGCCTGACCGAACAGGCCGGAGAGACGCCGGCTGCCTTTCTCGACAAGGGTCGCTTCTTTCATTGAGAGGGTGCTTGCCGGTGACGCGGATCGGGGTCACTCTGCGGCGGATTCAGTCAAAAGGAGCCGTCCGTGAAAGTTCATGGTTCACCTGCATCGCCTTATGTCCGCAAGGTCCGCGCCGTCGCGGTGGAACTGGGCGTGCCACTCGAGCTGGTGCTTGTCGACGCCCAGACGGCGCAATTCGATTTTGGCCGGATCAACCCGGTTCACCGCATTCCGGCTCTCGAACTCGAAGATGGGGAGGTGCTGTTCGACAGTCCGGTGATCTGCGAGTATCTGGATGCCACCTATGAGGGCGGCCTGTTTCCCCCGACGGGCCCGGAACGCTGGCGTGTGCTGAGACTGCAGGCGCTGGGCGATGGCGTCATGGATGCCGCCGTGCCCAGGCGCGGCGAGACAATGAGACCGGAACAGCAACAGTCTCCGGCACGGATAGCGGCGTATCAACGGTCGATCCGACAGGTCCTCGACGCGCTCGAACTTGAGACAGCCGGATTGAACGGTGTGAATATCGGCACGATCGCGATCGCGTGCGCGCTCGGATATCTGGATTTCAGATTTCCGGGCGATGAATGGCGAAAGGGCCGGCCAGCGCTGGCGGCATGGGAAAGCGAGTTCTCGCGCAGACCGTCCATGGCGCAGACAGGGCCGGATTAACCAGCATCAGCCTATTTTTTCTTGCTGGGTATCGTGCCCGTACCCTTGGGCAGGATGGCAAAGGGAAGCGCTGCGGGTGCGGCCGCCGCCTTGTCCTTCTTTGGCTTCTTGATCTCGCGATTACTTTTCTTCTGGCCCTTGGCCATGTCGTCTCTCCTGAGCGCCTGTGCTTGTGGGAAGAAAGCAGCGGCAACCTGCTAAGATAGTGTCCCGGACATCACCATGCCCGGCCTCAAGCATCAAAAATCGGAGGCTTGAAGTGTATAAAGTCCTTTGCGGCCGCGAGAATAAAGCCGGCTCGCCACCATCAGGATGCGTTCACGGTGGAAATCGAACGTGTCGAGAAATCCCTCCTCATCGCGCTGATTGCCCGGGTTTATACGGACGAGAGCATCTTCGCTGACTGCGAACGACACTTCATGCATGTCGTCATGACCCAGAAAACGAATGCATTGACGCTTTGCGTCGTAATTTCGGCTGGCATTGGGGAAGTTAATTGACATGCGCGCATCCTACTCTTTTTCGGATGCCTGTGTCCGATTTCTCTTCCGTGTTCAGCGATTAATCTGAAGCGTTCCAGTCTATTCCCGACATCAGGCCCGATTCTACAAGCGACCCTGATGTCAAATATTGGCGCGAGGCCTCGTAAGCCGCCGACAGGTTCGGTTCGATCTCAAGACGTTCCAGATATAAGCGGTACTCCGCCGACCCCGCATAGTGGTTATTCAACACCTTTGCCCTGACGGCCCGTTCGTGAAAATCTCCGAGAAGCTTGAAATGCGCCAGGCATCCGGTTGGAGTGCCGAAATTCAGCGTGAACGGATAGAGTGCATGGGAATAGATCTGCACCACGTCCGCATCCCAGCGTGCCAGCGGGGTCTTGGCGATGTCGGACCGAAACCCCTTTGCCGGTGTGCTGAACAGCCTTTGGCGCGGCCCGCCTTCGTGATGGACGATACGCGGCTGCACCCACCGCGCGGTCTCGGGTGCCGCGACGCTGTAACCGTCGCCATCATATAGCGGGCACAGATCGAACAGCCTGTCCGATGGCGCCGGGACCAGGTCACGAATAGCGCCGTCGCCATACATGTCGAGCATCATGCAGGGAAGCGATCGTCGTCCGGCGTGCTCCAGATGGCGAATGAGCCGGTCGAGACCATGATTTTCACAGCCATCATAGACCAGTTGCTCGTCCGCATCGGCATAGAGAACCCATTGTCCAGGCAACAGCCTTTGGATCAGGGCGTTCGCCCAAAGAACGCCGAACCGCGAATCCTTGAAGCTGGCATCGGTGGCGTAGAGATCGCTGTCGTGCTGATCAAGTATCAGGTCGCGGGTATGGTCGATCGACCCGTTATCGAGAAAAATGAAGCGGCTGATTCCAAGCTGGCGGTAGTGCCTGAGGAAATCAGGTAGGCGTAGCGCCTCGTCGCGGACGACGCAGATGCATGATATGCCTTGTGACGGCGCATGGCTATTCGCTCTGACTTGTCGGATCAGCGGCAAGGCGCGCTGGCTATGCAGCCGGACCTTTGCGGCCAGCAGCCTGCCCGCCGGCGCTGACCGCTTCAGCTTGTCGATGAATGAGGTTGGCATGGAAGAGAGGCCTGACCGGCGTGGGGCAATTGTTTGCGCACGCTATCGCGAGACGGGAAACCAGGCAATCGGCATGGCCTATTGCGGAGATTTAGCCCTTCGTATAGGGTTCCCGCCATCCACTGGGGAGTAGCCGCTTCCATCGAAGGAAGGGGCGCGTCAACAAACTTGGCTTCGGCCATGGCGCGTTCAGCCTGCGGGCTTGGCGAGACCATGGGTTCGGCGCGCCGATTATGGGTCGGGCGGTCGCCGAGCCATGGTTTATGCCCGACCCAGGGATGGATTAATGGACGCTTTCCTCGTGTCGACCGGTGTGGTGGCGATTGCCGAAATCGGCGACAAGACACAACTTCTCGCGCTTGTCTTGGCGGCGCGCTTTCGGAAACCCTTACCAATTGTTCTGGGCATTCTGGCTGCCACCCTCGCAAATCACGGAGTAGCAGCCGTTATCGGCATGGCGGCCGCCGGCTGGCTGCAAAGCGATATCTTCCAGTGGGCGCTCGGGGCATCGTTCGTCCTGATGGGGCTTTGGGCCTTGAAGCCGGATACGCTGGAAGAGTCCGAGAAGAGCCGGGCGAGCGGTGCCAGCGCTTTCCTCGTGACCCTGGTAGCGTTCTTTTTCGTCGAGATCGGCGACAAGACCCAGATCGCAACCATGGCGCTTGCCGCGCAGTTCCAAAGTGTTCTCTGGGTCACGGCCGGCACCACCCTGGGCATGATGCTCGCGAACACGCCTGTGGTCCTTCTCGGAGAGGCGGTAGCAACGCGTCTGCCGCTCCAGGCGATCAGATTGGTCGCCGCTGCCGTGTTCGTCGCGCTCGGCGCAGTGATCCTGGCGCGCGCGGCGGGATGGTTCTAGGCAGTGGCGTCGGAACCCGTTTGACTATTGGCCAGAAGCAGACGAATCCGGTCCGTTAACTGGGCCAGCGGGAAGGGCTTGCGCATGATCTCGAAGTCTCGGATATCGCCAAGATCGGCGATTTCCTCTGGATCTACATGGCCGGTCATGCACAGAATCCGGCATTCAGGTAATAGCGTCCGGACGGTCGTCGCAAATTGCAGTCCGTTGAAATTTCCAGGCAGCGCGATATCGGTCAGGACAATGTCCGGCCGGACACTGCCGCTCTTCAGCAATTGCAGCGCGACATGGGCGTCCGGACAGGCGTGAACGGTCAGCCCTGCCTGCTGCAGCACCCGAAGCATTGAGCGCCGCAGGGCATCGTCATCGTCCACAAGAACCATGACTTTCTCGCTCGTCGAGATCGGTGCGCGACTGGCCTGCGCTGGAGCGCTGTGAGCCATTCGGGGATGGAATGCCGTAGAGCGCGGGAAGAACAGATGGAATGCGGCTCCCCGTCCTGTTCCGCTGTCCAGATCGATGGCACCACCTGACTGCTGCACGAAGCCGTAGACCATGCTGAGGCCGAGACCCGTGCCCTTGCCAAGAAGCTTGGTGGTAAAGAAGGGCTCGAACAGTTTCGCCTTGATTTCATCGGAGATACCATGGCCTTCATCGACGACTGAAATCCTCACGAAGTCGCCTTTCAGTGGCTCCCCATCGACTGAGCTGACCTGACTGCCGTCCATTGCGGCATTAGCGGTCGCGATCATCACCCTTCCTCCCTGAGGCATGGCGTCGCGCGCATTGATGACCAGATTGAGCAGGGTATTGTCCAGCTGAGCCGGATCGACCTCCACCTCCCAGAGATCCGAGGAAAGATCCATGGCGATCGACACCGTGTCGCCCACCGAACTACGAAGGATCGGATAGAGGTCGCTGACCCGCTGGTTGAGGTCTATCCGCTGAGGCTTGAGCAGCTGCTGGCGCGAGAAGGCGAGCAGGCGATGCGTTAGATCGCCGCCGCGTTGGACGGCCGCGAGCGCGGTGGTGATCAGCGACTGATCTGGCAGATCTGACGGAAGGCCATCCTGCAGCAGTTCCATGGAGATCTGGATGGTCATCAGCAGATTATTGAAGTCGTGCGCGAGGCCTCCGGTCAGTCTGCCTACTGCCTCAAGGCGTTGTGCGTGGATCAAGGCCGCTTCAGTGGCACGCAGGGCCGTAACGTCGACGACCGCAGAAAGACGGCATATTTCATCCTCGTACTCGAACGGAATGATGTTGGCGATGATCGAAATCGGCTTTCCCGTGACGGTTCTGAGCTGAAGTTCGCGTCCCTCCACAAAGCCCTGCTCCTCGAACTCGGCATTCATGCGCATCCGGTCCGCCACGTTCCGGTAGGCGTCTTCCGCCAGCAGCGCCGAGAGATCTCCATTGAGTTCATAAAGATCGTGAAACGCCTGGTTGGCGACGAGAATTTCACCGCTCCCAGATCTGCTCAAGGACACCGGAATGGGCAAGGCCTCAATCAGCGACCATAGCGTGCGCTCCTGTTTTCGGACGGCCTCCTCGCGGCGGATATGCTCCGACATGTCGCGGGTGACGATAAGGACCTCGAAGACGCCGCCATCCGAGGTCTTGAGCGGCGTGACCAGCACTTCGTAGATCAGGGGAGGATCCCCGAAATCATCCGTGATGATCTCGCGCTGGACTTCGCCGGTGTCGAGAGCGGCGCGGACCATCGCCATCGCCTTTACCGCATTTGGCCCAGCCAGATCCTCGTAGCTTCGGCCCAGCATCTGCTCCGCTTGCAGGCCGAACACGCTGACCAGGGCATCATTGACAAAGGTCAGCCGTGCGTCCTTGTCAGCGATCCCGGCGGGGAACGGATATTGCGCCATGGCCAGCCCAAACCGCCTCTCGCGCAACGCCAACTCCGCCTCGAACCGCCGTACATTGGATATGTCTATAGCGGTCAGCAGCAACGCCTCCCGCCCATCCACAGGCTGTGGCATGCGCTGCATTCGCAGTTCGACGGGAATTTCATGTCCCTCCTGGACCAGGCTTCCCAGCCATTCCGCCGAGGTGGCGGCGCCGTCCAACACGGGCCGCCAGGACAGTTCATCCGGGAACAGGCCTTCAAGCCTGGTTCTGATTTCGGGCCGCGTCCGCCAGTCCAGCGAAAGTCCGAACAGTCGTCGGGCAGATTCATTGCACAACAACGTCCGATGAGGTGCCTGCGCTTCCGTGATGATCACGGGAACCCCAGCAACACGGAACACTTCCGCCAGCAGCTGACCGCGCTGTTCCAGCCGTCGTGAAAAGAGGAAGACCACGGAAAAGAGTAGACCAGCGCTCAAGACGACGAACGCGAGCCCCTTGACGATCTCCAACTGCACCAGATCGTCACGGCTGAAAGGCTCTCGGCCCAGCACGGTACTGGAGATAACGATATAGGCGGCGGTGATCACCAGGTAGGCTAAGGCCACCCCGATGGCGAAGCGAAGGGGTAGTCGAGATGCAGGTGTCGTCTGGTACCTCGAAGCGCGCTCTGAATGATCACTCATGGCAACCGCCTTTCCGAACTTCGCGGTGGGATTTACCAAAAGCAGGGGGCGCGGTCTTACCCCGTCTCAATGCATCTATCCCAATCGCTGAATTGTACCGCCAACCCGCCAAGAAGGAAATGGCGACGCAGACCACTGCTGTACTGCTGGTTATTTCACGCTACCCTAGCCGACTAGGCGGGAAGGGGAGAGCGATGCATGCGGCAGAGCCAAGCTTTCGGATTTGGACATGGTCCCGACATCGACATGTTGCGGGACAGTGTCTCGCGTTTCGCCGAGCGGGAAATCGCGCCGCGGGCAACGGAGATCGATAGGTCCAACGCTTTTCCCGCAGATCTCTGGCGCAAGCTTGGCGAGCTTGGTGTTCTCGGCATCACGATCCCCGAGGCGCTGGGAGGACCTGGTCTCGGTTATCTGGCCCATGTCGTGGCCATGGAAGAGATTTCCCGCCACTCCGCGAGCGTCGGCCTGTCTTACGGGGCGCATTCCAACCTGTGCGTCAATCAGGTCGTTCGTCATGGAAGCATCGATCAGCACGCCCGGTATCTGCCAGGGCTCATCGCGGGATCGACCGTGGGCGCGTTGGCGATGAGCGAGGCCACGGCCGGCTCCGATGTGGTTTCCATGCGGCTGCAGGCGGTACGGCGAGGTCAGAGCTACGTGCTGAACGGCACGAAGATGTGGATCACGAACGGGCCGGACGCCGACGTGATCGTGGTCTATGCCAAGACCGACCCGGGCGCCGGCGCGCGCGGCATTACGGCATTTCTGGTCGAACGCGGCATGCCCGGCTTCACCACCGGCGACAAACTGGACAAGCTGGGCATGCGCGGCTCGAACACCTGTGAACTGATATTCCGCGATTGCCTGGTGCCGGTGGAGAATGTTCTCGGCCGCGAAGGCCAGGGCGTGGAAGTGCTCATGTCGGGCCTGGACTATGAGCGGGTCGTTCTGTCGGGCGGTCCGCTTGGCATCATGGCGGCGTGCATGGATACGGTGCTGCCCTATATCCGCGAGCGCGAGCAGTTCGGGCGTCCGATCGGCACGTTTCAACTGATGCAGGGCAAGATTGCCGACATGTATACGACCTGGACCGCGTGCCGCGCCTATGTCTACGCGGTGGCCCAAGCCTGCGACCGGGGTGAGGCCACACGAAGGGATGCGGCTGGCTGCATTCTCTATGCGGCCGAGAAGGCGACGTGGATGGCGCTCGAGGCGATCCAGGCTCTTGGCGGTAACGGCTATATCAACGATTACCCTACGGGCCGCCTGCTCCGTGACGCCAAGCTCTATGAGATCGGCGCCGGGACCAGCGAGATTCGTCGCATGCTTATCGGCCGGGAACTCGTCGGAGCCAGCACCTGAACCTCGCGCGATTGTCATTCGCCATCTTCCCCAGTCTCTGTACGCTTTAGTCGGGGGCGTCGGGGGGAGACCATCCATGTTCAAGATTCTGTCGATCGATGGCGGCGGGATTCGCGGCGTCATTCCTGCTTATCTTTTGCGGGAGATCGAGACAGCGACAGGTAAACGGATCGCGGAGCAATTCGATCTTGTCGTCGGTACATCGACCGGCGGAATCATCGCCATCGGCCTGACGTTGGCCAACAACCGGGGCAAGCCGAAATACACGGCGGCGGATCTTCTCGATCTGTATGAGCAACAAGGAAAGCTGATCTTCGAACGATCATTCTGGGATGGTTTGACCGATGCGCACGGGATCATCGACGAGCTCTATGACGCCAAGAACATCGAGAAGATCCTCAAGAAGCTGACCGGGACCGCGCGTCTGAAGGATGCCATCAAGCCGCTGGTGGTCACCGCCTATGACCTGGAGAGGCGGGAGCCCTATTTCTTCAAGTCGATCCGGGCGGGCCAGCGTCCCGAAGAGCGGGACCATTTCATGTGGGCGGCGGCCCGCGCAACATCCGCCGCGCCCACCTATTTCGAGCCCATGTTACTGGATACCTCGACGACCGGAGACGCCGTCCGGCGCGCGCTGGTGGATGGCGGCGTGTTCGTGAACAATCCGGCGTTGTGCGCCTATGTTGAAGCGATCGATCTGGGCGCCCGGCCGGACGATATCATGATCGTGTCGCTGGGAACGGGGGTCAACACGCGCGCGATTCCCTATCAGAAGGCCAGGGACTGGGGCTACGCGAAATGGGCCAAGCCGATCATCAGCGTGATGATGGACGGAGCGGCCGACGCGGCTGACTACCACCTTCAGCTTCTGCTGCCCGAGCGGGAAGGCAAAAAGCGCTATTTCCGTTTCGACACCCAGTTGGACAAGGCGCTGGATGACCTGGATGCCGCCCATTGGGCAAATATCGAGGCGCTGAAGAGCGAGGCTCGGGATATTCTTCGTGAGCAGGCGGAGGACTTCACCCGGATGCTTGGCCAGCTCAATCCTGGCTGATCAGTGGAGTGTCGGGTCGAGGACGGTACGCACCTTGGCGGCAAGAGCCTGAAGTGTATAGGGCTTTGACAACAGTTCGACATCCGTCTCGAGCCGCGAGCGCATGACGAGGTCGTCGCCGATATAGCCCGAGGTGAACAGTACCTTGCCCTTGGGGAAGATTTCCAGAAAGCGGTCGGCCACATCCGGGCCTGTCATGCCACCGGGCAGGACGACGTCCGAGATCAACAGGTCGATCTTCTCGGCCTCATTGGCGACCTGCATGGCCTGAGGGCCGTTTTCGGCGGAAACCACCGCGTATCCGAGGCGCTTCAGCGCATTGACGATGAACTGCCGGACATCCGGATCGTCCTCGACGACCATGATCTTATCGCTGCCTTCCTGGATTTCTCTCAAATCACTCATGATTTCCTCCGAATTTCCCTGCTGAATCTCGGCGCGGGGCAGATACAGCGTCACCGTTGTGCCCTTGCCGGGTTCACTCTCAATATCAACGTTGCCTTTGGATTGGGTGACGAACCCGTACACCATGCTGAGGCCGAGGCCGGAGCCCGTCGCCCCTGGGCTCTCGCCCTTTTTGGTGGTGAAGAAGGGCTCGAATGCTTTCTCTAGAATCTCCTGGCTCATGCCAGTGCCGGTATCCCGGATGACAATCGCGACGATGTCTTCGCCGCGCCGTTGCCTGCCTTGTCCGCGGCGGGGATGCGCCTGGGTGGTGATGGTAAGCGTCCCGCCCTCCCGCATGGCGTCGCGAGCATTGAGCGCCAGGTTCAGGATCGCATTCTCAAGTTGTCCTGGATCGACGGTCGCACGCACCGACTCCGCGTCGAATTCTGTCCGGATGGCGATGGTCTCCGGGAAGGTCCGCTCCAACATGCCAGTCAGGTCACCGAGCAAACGGTTGACATCAGTCGTCCGTGGATGAAGCGCCTGCTGCCGCGAGAAGGCCAGCAGGCGCTGGGTCAGCTCCGCGCCTCGTTCCGCTGCCCGCGCCGCCGATTCGGCAAAAGCCTTCAGTTCAGTGTTGGCCGAAACCTGATCGGCGATCAGGTCGACATTGCCCAGGATGGTCGTCAGCAGGTTATTGAAGTCGTGGGCAACGCCGCCGGTAAGGCGGCCTACGGCCTCAAGGCGCTGCGCGCGGTCCAGCCGTTGTTCGATCTCGACCTGCCGTTTCAGATTGCGCTCCAGGGCATGTTCAGCGGCGACGCGCGCGGAGACGTCCAGCGCCACGCCGACAATGCCGGTGATCTTGCCGTCGGGCCCATGGCGGGGGCTGATATGGGCCTCAAAGGATACCGAGGGGCTGCATTGCCATTCGAAGCGCGCGGCCTTTCCGACGAGGACCCGTGCGAGGTAGCGCCGGATTTCGGGGACGTCGCGGAACAGATCGTACATCGATGTTCCCGGCGCGGGACGCACGATGTTCGCGCCTTCCTCGACCAGTTGCTTGATCCGGTCAAACCCGCGTCCGCAGACAAGGCTGATCTCCCCCGAAGCATCCGCGGTCCATAGCAGAATCGGCGCGTTCTCGACAATGTTGGTGAGCAGGGAATTGCTGAACTTGAGTTGCCGTTCCTTTTCACGGCTGTGGCTCATGTCGGCGAACGAGCCGATGATGGCCGTGGCGGCGCCGGACGAGTCATGGGTCAGCGAGGCGGACAGGTCTACTTCCCTGACCTGGCCATCGGCGCGGCGCGCGATTACCTCGCCCCGCCAACTGCCTTGCTCGCGGATCGCCGCGAAGATTTCTTCAGCCTTGCCGGGATCGCTGAAGAAATCGTGCGCGTGGTGACCGACGACGTCCTTGGTGGTGCGGGCGCCGACCAGCTTGATGAAGGAGCCGTTGGCATACTGCACTTTGCCGTCGAGGCCGGCGATCGCGACACCACTGAGGGAACTCGACAGCGCGGTTTCCTGTATACTGCGCTGTTGACGGTACTGGGCGCACAATAGGATGGCCAGGAGCATGGGAACGCTGCTGAGCGTCAGCAGGAGTTGGCTGGTCGCAAGGTTTCCAAAACTGACGCTGGCTGCGTCGATGATGCCCGCCTGCATGCTGGCGGCGATCGCAATGAGAACCACTGACGCCGTGCCCAGCAGAATGCGAAGGCCGCGGATCGTAATCAGTACGTAGAGTGAAACGCAGGCTGCGGCTCCCCATATAACCGCCCCTGCGGCATTGATGCCGCCTAAATTTGCCCCATCCAACATGGTGAGCCTGCGCCTTTGGCCGTTCTCGTCATCCCCAGCGCTACGCTCAGGTTATAGTAATGGCAAATAATTTTTTTTATTTAAAACTTGTATCAAACGGACGAATTCTTGGTGATTGCGGGTTGGGTAAAATTTTATTTAAAATTACAGAAAAAGTACAAGCCGTGGGTCAGCCGTTACGTATCCGTTGGGCGTCTGTGCGCAACGTGGCGGTGATCCGTCGGACAAGATCGGCGGGCGCGGGTTCATGCGCCCGACACTCGATCAATTCGCCGGACAGTCGGCGCATCAGCTGGATCACCGTATCGTTCCAAGGCCCCGTTTCCTGAACGATCACCAACGACATACGATCGGCTGGGGCGCCGTGCTGAAGGATGTCGTCGGCCGTCAAAAACACCAGAACGCCTTTACACATGCGATTGGAAAGGGCTCGAGCCATGCGCTCTGGAGCGGACAAATCGCCATTCTCGACCACGACGCCATCGAGCGTCATGGTCTGTCCGTCGACAACGGCAAGTCCGTCGAGGTTTTGGCTTCGGAAGGCCTCGCGACATGTCTCGGCCAGTGTCACACCCTTCGCCGCGTCGGTCACGACGACGGCGATTGGTATCCGGCCCAGCCCTGGGCCGAGAATCAGCGTTCCCAGCGCGACTTCGTCGAAGCCTGAGGCGCAATGGACATCCAGGCCGGGATTCAGGTTTATTTCAATGATCGCTCCCGGCAGCTCGCGCCACGAGCGCGCCACATCCGAAGTCATGTAGTCGATACCGATGGCGTGAGCCGCCACGTTGCGCGCGATGCATTCGGCCATGGCCTTCACATCGGGGTGGACTGCCTTGAAGACATCATCAGGTTCGCCGCCTGTGCTGATGTTCGCGTTGCTCCTCAGCCATATGCGTTGCCCTTTTGGCAGCACAGTCTGGAGATCAACCTCCTGCCGAACAAGCTGACGCACGAGCGTGTCATCGATCCTGACCTGTCTCAGGTAGCGAGCACTTGCCGGATTCTTTCTGCGTGTGGCATTCAGCTCGGCAATCAGGTTTTGAATGGTATTCTTGCCGTCTCCCAGGACGGAGGCGGGCCTGCGCCTCGCGGCCGCTACCAGCGTGCCGCCCACCACCAGAAGCCGGTGATCGTCGCCCTCGACCATTCGTTCGACGAGTACGGGTTGAGACGTGAAGACGCGGGCTTCGTCGAATGCGCGCCGAATATCTTCCGGCGCCTGTACACCGACCGTCACTCCTTTTCCCGTACCGCGATCGGCAGGCTTTATCACCACCTCCCCGCCCAGAGTCGCCGCGTGAGCGACGGCCTCATCCGCCGTCGCGGCTGGGAGGTGGACGCTGGCCGGGAAGCCCATCCGTTTGATGAACGCGGCCGATATCACTTTGTACCGCGCGACGTCACTGGCCTGGGCGCTGTCCAGATCTGACTGCGACTGGAAAAAGACACGAGAGGCATGGCCCCAGCCGAACTGCCAGAAACGCTCTTCCTTGATGGCTCTCGCGACAGGAATGTTCTGGGCATTCGCCGCGAGGATCAGAATGCGGGCCATCATGTCCGGATGCGACCTTTGACACCGTACCGATAATTGCCGCAGGGCTTCGATTGCGTGGTCGTTCCTTGCCGGGCGGCCGGCAGCGATGTCCTGAATGATCGAGAGGCCCATCAGCAGAGTCTGTTCGGCGACACCGGCATCGACATATCCCGTCCAGATGACAAAACGATTGCCTTCCGCGGTCCGCGCACCCGCGTTCTGGATCAGCGCGCCGTTGGCGTTGAGAAAGCCCCTGGTCCATTGTGCCGCCAGTTGAATGACCTGAACGGGCGTGGAAGCGGCAGGGTTCGGCGAGGGTGGAAGCCAAGTCGGGTAAGCCACTTGCAGAGCGGCGGCAACGTCGCCGTTTAGGGATAAAACTTCGTCGCTCGATAATTCGATCTCCCAGACTACAACGGCGTGATTGGCGAAGTGGTTAGGGCCACTGAATACTTTCCTGCGCGTGCGCCGCATTGTTGGGTCCCTTCAGAGATGATCGAGCCGGACCATACTATCGAATGAGTCAAAAACTTCAGTAAACCGCAGGGTCTCGGATCGAGAGGGAGATCGCGTCGCCGAGGAATCGTCACGCACTTCTGCAAATATCCGGCTCCTGTGGCATTCTCGCGACTGAAACCGCGCGAACTGAAAGGTGGGGCAGGTGGCACTGGGAGAGGAACTGCTGAAAGCAGGGCTGATCGAGGCAGAGGACGTCCGGCGCGCGCTCGATCACCAGAAAGTCCATGGCTTGCCGCTGGGAGAATGTCTGCTCGAGATCGGCGCGATCAGCGCCGCCCAACTCGACGGGTTCTTCAACTATGCATTGCCGCCCCTGTCGCGGATCGAGGACACCGGGCTCAACCGCTTCTTCCTGCTCGATCTCATGCTGAAGATCATGTTCTCGTATGGTCTGGAGACGAAGCGGGCGATTGCCGACGAGATCAAGCTGCCACTCGGTATCGTCGACAAGTTGATGGATCTGGCCTACGAGCGGCGTCTGGTCGAATCCCTCGGCGCGACCGACCAGTCCCGGCTGGTGGCGGAAATCCGCTACGGACTGAGCGACCAGGGGCGCCAGTCCGCGACCCGTGCCCTCGAAATTTCCCAGTACGCTGGACCAGCGCCCGTTACCCTGGAACAGTTCTCCGCGCAGGTGGGCCGGCAGCGGATCGTCAATGACAGGGTCGACAGCGAGAGGTTGCGCCGGTCGCTTGCCCGGCTCACCCTCTCTCCCGATCTGCTCGATGGTCTCGGACCGGCTGTCAACTCGGGCCGTTCGATCCTGTTCTATGGTGAGCCGGGCAACGGAAAGACGTCCATCGCGGTCGCCATCGCCGACAGTTTCGAGCAGTACATCTACGTCCCCTATGCGCTGACGGTCGGCGGGCAGGTCATCAATATCTATGATCCGGCCGTGCATACGCTCGTCGGCGCGAGCCACGACGCCGAACCGCACAAGGAAGCGCGGATTTCCCTGCTCAAGACCGCGGACGATCCCCGCTGGCTCCGCTGCCACCGGCCCATCGCGATTGCGGGCGGCGAGCTGACCCTGAGCATGCTCGACATCAACTACAATGACAGTCTGCGCTACAGCGAGGCGCCCTTGCAGCTCAAGGCCGTCAGCGGCGTCTTCCTGATCGACGACCTCGGACGCCAGGAAGCGCGGGTCGAGGACATTCTGAACCGGTGGGTCTTTCCGCTGGAACGCGGCATCGACTTTCTCACCTTGCCAACGGGCAAGAAGTTCGCGGTGCCATTTGGCAGCCTGATCATCTTTTCGACCAACAAGCCGCCGTCGCAACTGGTCGACGACGCCATGCTCCGGCGCATTCCTTACAAGTTCTACATCGGCGGCCCGTCACTCGATGAGTATACGGTCATCTTCCGGAATGCGTGCGCGGCCGCTGGCCTTGCGTTCTCCCAGGACCTGCTCGACGAACTGATCGAGAATTTCTATCCCGCCCACAATCTGCGCATCGCGCGCTTCCATCCCGCTTTCATGCTGCGCCACGTGGTCGCCAGTTGCCGGTACCACGGCAAACCGCCATCACTGGAGCGCGCTCTCCTCTTCGAGGCGGCCGAACATCTGGTGGTGCGGGATTAAAAGTCCGATGGCCAGAGAATCTGCCGTGAGGCGTCCCTGACATCCGTCAGACCGGTCAGGGCCACCGAGACATCCAGCTCGTTGCGGATGATGGACAACGCCTTGGCGACGCCCGTTTCGCCGCCCGCGGCCAGGCCATAGAGATGGGCGCGGCCCAGCAGACAGCCGCGCGCGCCCAAGGCGAGCGCCTTCAGAACGTCTTGCCCCGACCGCACGCCGCCATCGATGAACACTTCTCCCCGCCCGTCGACGGCCTCGACGACGCCGGGCAGGGCCGAGATGGTGGAGGCGGCGCTGTCCAGATGATTGCCGCCATGATTTGAGACGCTCACCGCGTCCGCGCCGCTATCCATGGCGAGACGGGCGTCCTCGCGATCACAGACGCCCTTCACGACCAGTTTCCCCGGCCAGATACCCCGAAGCCAGTCCAGATCCTTCCACGTGACCGACGCGTCGAGCTGCGCGCCCACGTTCGGCAAGGTCGCGGGCACCTGCATCCGGCCCTCGAAATTATGGAACGCGACTTTCTTTCCCGTCAGGGTCCGCAGCACCCAGCGAGGACGTGACGCGAAATCGTAAATCGTGCGCGGCGTCATCTTCGGCGGCAGCGACATGCCGTTGCGGACCATCCGGCTCTGCAGCCCTGATACCGTCCAGGTCGTGGTCAGGACGAGCACCGGGCTCTTCGCGTCGGTTGCTCGCTCAACGAAGGATCGCACCAGTCCCCGGTCCTTGAGGATGCTGAACTGGAACCATACGGGTCCGACGGCCGCGGTCACTTCCTCCAGCGAGCACACCGACATCATGCCAAGGGTAAACGGAATACCTGCGGCCTTGGCGGCGCGCGCGGCATGAATCTCTCCATTCCCGCCCCACAGGACGCCGGAAAGGCCCGTTGGAGAAATCGCCGCCGGCATGGAGACAGGCTGGCCGACCATGGTCGTGGCCAGTGATCGGGACGACACGTCCTGCAACACGCGCTGGCGAAAGCGCAGTCTGCGGAAGTCGTCGCGGTTGGCGCGCAACGTCACTTCATCGAAGGCGGCGCCGTCGATGAAGTCGAATACCGGGCGCGGCAGTGCCCGGCGCGCCGCCTCGCGCAGATCGGCAATCGTGGCGATACGGTCCATGCGCGTTTCCCTCCCCAAGACTCGCCTCGTGAGTATCGACGTGCACGGTGCGTCGCCGCAAGGGATTGCGCAACAGGCGTTGCATTTCCCCTCCGGCAGGCTTGAGGGGGTTTTCCTCCCATTGGCAAAGCGCGTGCCCGTGTCATTATGGGCGCTGGATCGAATGGGGAGTCTTGAGAATGGAACAGTTGAACGGGCGTGTGGCGGTCATCACCGGCGGCGCGAGCGGTATTGGTCTGGCGACCGCACGGCGCTTCGCGGACGAGGGGATGAAACTGGTTCTGGCCGATATCGAGCAGGCATCCCTCGACCGGGCGGTCGCGGAATTCCGCGACCGCGACGTTCCCGTGATCGGCCTCAGGACCGATGTGGGCGAGCGCGCGCAGGTGCAGGCACTTGCCGACGCCGCTTGGGATGCCTTTGGTGCCGTGCATGTGTTGTTCAACAACGCGGGCGTGGCCGTCTACGGACCGGTGCAGGAGATGAAGCACGAAGATTGGGAGTGGTCGATTCGCGTCAACCTCTGGGGCGTCATTCACGGCGTCGAAGCCTTCGTGCAGCGCATGCTGGATCAGGACGAGGAAGGCCACATCGTCAGCACGGCCTCATTCGCGGGTCTGGTGCCCAATAGCGGACTCGGCGTCTATTGCGTGACCAAGTACGGCGTCGTCGCGCTGTCGGAATGCCTCTATCGCGATCTTCGTGGCACAAAGCTCAGCGCGTCGGTTTTGTGTCCAATGCTGGTGAAAACCAATATTGGCGACAGCGCGCGCAACCGTCCCGAAGAACTTGGTGGATCGTCCATGGTGCGTAAACGCAATCAGGAAGAGCAGGAATCGCTGCAGGGCCGCACGCTTCAGGCGCCCGAGGTGGCCGATCGCGTGTTGCGCGCCATCAAGCGCCGCGAACTGTACATCATCACGCATGAAGAGAGCCGGGAGTTCGTGCGCCGCCGTTTCGAGCGCATCGATCGGTCGTTCGACGCTGTTTCCTGACTGCGGAAATAGGAGCAAACTCCAGTATTGATAATTCCAGCCCGCCCGATAGGCTGTAATCGAGAACGCGGTCAAAAGTCATATGTGCTGAATTTTTGTGGCAGCAATGCCCGGATGACTGTGTTATACCTAAAGTCATGCGTGCTTGTCCAAGGGGGTCTTGGCGCACGTCACAAGGGACGGAGGCGACATGCAGCTCACATCGAATACGGGTCGGGGGCGCGCTCGTGAGGGCACGCGGCAGGCGGAAAAAAGCGATCAGACGCGGCGCCTGATCCTGGACGCGGTGATCGTCTGCCTTGCCGATCTTGGCTATACCAACACGACCATGACGGTGATCGCCAAGACAGCGGGCCTGTCCCGCGGGGCGATGCAGTATCATTTCGAGACCATGACCGACGTGTTGCGCGCCACCTTGGGGCACATCCAGCAGCTGCGCCTCGTGGCGCTCAGGCGGACGGCCGCGGAGGCCCCCAGAAGCGAGGGCGGGGATGGTTTCAGCCAGCGTGTGGAAGGCCTGTGGCGTTTTCTGTTCGATCCGGTGAGTGTGGCATTCTTCGAGATTTCCGTGGCGTCGCGGACGGATCACGACCTTGCCGCCCTCATGCGACAGGCGCATCAGTCCTTCTGGGACGAATGGGTCGCCACGGCACTTGAGGCGTTTCCCGAGTGGCAGGGGCGACAGTCCGATCTCGAACTGGCCTGTGGTCTGGCCCACACATTGCTTGAAGGCCTGGCCCTGCAGCAGCTGACCCATCAGGGCAGCCCGGTGCGTGGGGAAGTCCTGAAGACCTACCTGATCGACCGCGTCCGCGAAATCTTCGAACACGGCGCACCGGGCGCGTCTCGTAACTAGTGGGTCGCCTCCGTTGCCGACTGCCTCGGTGCATCTCAGGGCATAATAAAATCATCTTTGATTAACTTTACGTTGATCCGACGCTTCAACAGTGAAATGTTACCATCCAGTACGGTGCGCTCAATGGGCGCCGTCAGGCGGCCTGCAAGAGCCGTGACGGGGGAGACAACCCCCACTCTGAAACGGATGGGGAAGATTTATGAGAGGGTTTATTTTAGCTGCGGCCGCATCGGCCGCGATTTCCGGTGCGCCGAATGTGGCTCACGCTCAGGTACAGGAGGCGGCGTCCCTCGAAGGGAGACGGCTCGAAGAGGTGGTGAGCACCGCCCGCAAGCGGGAAGAGGCCGCGCAGACCGTACCGATCCCGACAACGACACTCAGCCAGGAGTTCATCGAGAACAAGTTCGAGACCGACCTTTCCGATCTCGATAAATACGCGCCAAACGTCGAGCTGGGCGGCATCGATTTCACTGGCGGCGGGCTGTCCGCCAGTATCCGCGGTGTCAGCTTCAGCGATCTCGAGAAGAGCTTCGAGCCCGCCGTTGGTGTCGCGATCGATGGCGTTTTCATGGGCTCCAATTCCGGCGTTCTGATCGACATGTTCGACATCGAGCAGGTCGAGATCCTCCGCGGTCCTCAGGGCACGCTGTTCGGAAGAAACACCATTGGCGGCGTCATCAACATTCGCAAGGCGCGGCCGACAGGCGAGTTCGGCGCCAAACTCGGCATCCGCTATGGCAGCAGCAATCGCCAGGATTACAAGCTGTCGCTGAACGTGCCCATCATCGAGGGTATCCTCGCGGGCAAGGTGACGGCGCTCATCAACAAGGATAATCAGTTCACCCGCAACATCTACAGTGGCAAGCACGAGGACGGACAGGATGTAACGTCCATCGCCACCAAGCTGTTGTTCACGCCGAACGACAACTTCGAAGCACTGTTCAGCTTCGAATACCTGCATGACCGCTCCGAGTTTGAGGGCGCCGTCAACCTCACTCTGGACGAGGCGGGTATCGTCGCGGCCTTGTCCAATGATCCCAATCGGGTCGGGCGGACCACGTTCTGCACCCTGTTCGGCGCGATCCCGACGGTCACGGGCGGGGGCGCGGGCTGTGCCGCTGCCTCGTACGACTACGCCAGGGCCAACAAGTTCAAGGTGTCCTTCACCCCGCCAGGCATTCCGTTCAAGAGCTACATCGACAGCGTCTTTACCGCGCTGGAGATGAATTGGGACCTTGGCGACTACCGGATCTCGTCGATCACCGGGTACAAGGACCAGGACGAACTGCTGGACGAGGAGAACACGGGGTCGCCGTTCGCCGGCCTGCCGTTCCTGCCATTCACGGACCAGACCGGCCTTGCGCGCGCTGTCCGGACCCAGACATCCTGGCAGTTCAGCCAGGAGTTACGCGTTGCCAGCAACTTCGACGGTCCGTTCAATTTCGTCGCGGGCGCGTATTTCTATAAGTCTCACTATAATCTCGACCCTCAGGTATTCGGCGTTTTCGGCGGGCTGGCGCAGAAGTTCGAGACCGAGCAGACATCGCAGTCCTACGCCCTGTTCGCCGAGGCCAATTACAACATGACCGACAAGCTGCGCTTCACCGGCGGGTTACGCTATACCTGGGACAAGAAACACTTCATCACCAATACCTTCGATACCGCCGGCGTGCCGTTCGACTTTCCGGCGGTCCAGTCGCAAGTGTTCCCGTCGCTGGACTATGATGGCGACGGCATTCCCGACTGGCCCATCGACGAACGCGCCAACTGGTCCGAACCGACATGGCGGGCGGGTATCGACTATCAGTTCACCAACGACCTGATGGCGTACTTCATGTACTCCCGTGGCTATCGGGCTGGCGGCTTCAACGGTCGCTGCGCCACGCCGTCGGCGTGCAATACGCCCTACGACCCCGAAATCGTGGACAACTTCGAACTGGGCTTCAAATCCGACTGGTTCGACAACCGCCTGCGGTTCAACATGTCGGCGTTCTACCTCCAGTATGACGACAAGCAGGAAGAGGTGCTGACGCCCTCGCCGAATGGTCTCGCCACCGAAACCAAGGTGCAGAATGCCGCCAGCGTCACCGTCAAGGGCGTCGAGATGGAATTCCAGGCGCTGCCGGCCGATTGGCTCAACGTCTACGGGTCGGCGGGCTACATGCGTTCGCGCTACAAGGAATACCTGGTGTTCGATCCGGCGGCGAACGACTTCGTCGATGTCAGCGCGACGGCGCGTCTCCGCTCGGCCCCCAAGTGGAACTTCAACGTGGGCGCCGACTTCATGGTCAATGTCGGCAACAGCGGCCTGGTGACGTTCAATGCCAACTACAAGTGGACCGACGAGTTCTTCTCCTCGCCCTTCGCCGATCCGGTTGGTGACCTGACCGGCTGGTACCGTGAGGTTATTTCTGCATACGGGCAGGCGGATTTCTCGCTCAATTACAAAGGGCCGCTTTTCGGTAGCTCGGCGGAATACAACCTGTCGCTCTTCCTCAAAAACGCGTTCCACGGCGGCGGCCGCATCGGGCGCGTTCTCGATGCCGGACCATTCTTCTTCGGCTCGCTGCAGCCGGGCCGGATTTGGGGCATCGAGTTCAACGTCGCTATTTAGGGACCTCGACGCGCGGCTCTCCCCTGTGCCAGCGCGATGGCCGCCCGGAGTGATCCGGGCGGCCTTTTTTCATGGAGCCGCTTGCCGGAAATGAGAAGGGCGGCGCCATCGCTGACGCCGCCCTTCTGAAAGATGGAGACTGTCCGCTTTATCGGGCGCCTACCCAAGCCGCGTGGAAGCCGAACGGCACACGGTGCGGGATCGCGATACGGGCGACCGGCTCACCGTCGAAGTTCCGGGCATCGATCACCACGCACTCGCTGGACCGCGTGTTCTCGTCCCACACGAAGGTGATGACATAGCCGTCATCTTCGGCCGTGGCTCCCTGGATCGGCGCGAACACGCCTTCGCCGCCGAAGCGGCCAGGGCCGAAGTCGTGAACCTGGGTCTTGCCGGTCGCGTAATCGTGTTTCAACAGGGCATCGAACATGGCGCCGTGCCTGTCGTCGAAACGCGCCGAATAGATGTAGCGGCTCTTGCGCCCGGCATACTGGTCGTTGATCCGGGTAAAGTCGGAATGGTTCCGGTCGAGCGGGCGCTCGGTGACGGCCCCTGTCTTCATGTTCAGCCGCCATTCGTAGAGAACGCCGGTCATGGACTCGCTGCTGCCCTCATCCATGTTATCGGCCGCCCCGATCACGTCGGTTGTTTCCGCGCGAGAGGCGAGCACCACTACCTCGTCGCCGTCCTCCCACGCATTGGCCGTGTGAAAGGCGAAGCCGGTGGCGACATCGAACCACTTCACGTCCCTGTCACCGCCCATGCGCGGAACCACACCGATCCGTGTCCCATTCGTCGGTTCCCAGGCGAGCACCCGCCCTCCTTGCATCGCCCGCATGATGTCGAAGGTCAGCGGCATGTCGAGGAAAACGGTGTACTGCTCGGTGATCGCGCAATCGTGCATCATCACACCCTTGGGAATACTGATCGGGCTCGTGTGCACGATCTCGCCGGACGGATCGACGACGCTGTAGCTCACGAAAGGCGGCATCGGCGCATAGCCGAAGGTCATCATCTCGCCGGTCGCCGGGTCCACCTTGGGATGGGCGGTGAAGGCGTGCCGCAGCCTGCCATTGAAGTCGACCTTGCCGATCGTATCCAGCTCGGGAATCGCGATCTCGTGCGGCTCGCCGCCTTCCCACAAGGCATAGACCCGGCCGTTATGCTCAACCAGCGCCGTATTCGCGGCATTTTTGGAAATGCCTCCTTCCGGCGGTGCGTTGGGCGGGCCGGCCATGCGCGCCTTGATTCCCCGCCAGATCCAGCTGCCCTTGGCCTGCTCCTTCAGGAAGCCCTCCGTCCTGACATATCGGTTGCGATAGGTCGCCTGTCCGTTGCTGAATTCGACGCCATGGAGCATGCCGTCGCCATCGAACCAGTGATACTCGAACACGTCCGGGATGAATTGCGGGTTAGGGCCGATTCTGAGAAAACTACCGTTCAAATCCTCCGGAATCTGTCCGGCGACCGTGAGATCCCGGGCCGTATGCTCCTCCCGCACCGGAGCGAAATTGCCGCTCAGGAAATAGTTGAATGGCTCCGATTTAAGCTGGGTCGACATGGCGACCTCCCCCGTTTGTACATGGAAAAGGGGATTTTAGGCCTATTACCAACCGGTAACAATCGAATTCGGCTATCTGACGTCGACTATCAGCTTGCCGAAATTCTCTCCGGAAAACAGCTTGGCGAAGGCGGCGGGCGTGTTCTCGATGCCGGTGACAATGGTTTCGCGATATTTGAGTTTGCCGTCACGGAGCCACGCCGCAGCCTCGTCGATGTACTCTTGAATCTCGGCGGCGTGGTCACGGACGGAAAATCCTCGCATGTTCAGCCGCTTATTGATGAAGTCCAGGATGTTGGGCACGCAGGGTTGCGGCGCTCGCTGATATTGCGAGATGGCCCCGCAGATCAGGATACGTCCGCCCAGACGCATGTTCCGAAACACGGCGTCGAACACAGCGCCGCCGACATTCTCATAATCCACGTCGATTCCTTCGGGACATGCCGCTGAAACGGCGGCGGTCAGGTTCGATGCGGTCCGATGATTGAAGGCGGCGTCAAAGCCTAGCTCGTCGGTGAGCCAGGCGACCTTGTCGTCGGTACCGGCGCAGCCTGCGACACGGAGTCCCCGAATCTTGCCGATCTGACCCGCCATGGAGCCGACAGCACCGGACGCGGCCGAGACGAACAGCGTCTCGCCGGCAGTCAGGGCGCCGTAATGTTTTAGTCCCGACCAAGCGGTCAGACCGGTGAAGCCAAGGGCGCCGAGATAGGCCGATGCCGGCGCGACATTGATGTTCACGTGGCGGGCCGCGGTCCCCTCGACGACGGAAATCTGTTCCCAGCGGCCCATGGCGAAAACCCAGTCGCCTTCCTTGAAGTCGGGATGCCGCGACGCCCATATCTGTCCGACCACGCGGCCCTCCAGCGGGCGTCCGATCATCTCGGGCGTATTGAGTATATTGCGCATGTAAGGATCGAGCGACAGATAGTGGTTCCGGATCGCCACCTGTCCCGGAAGAGGGTCAGCAACTTCGGCGGAAATTATTTTGAAGGAGTCGGCACTAACGCCGCCATTGGGGCGTTCTGCGTACACGACCTGTATGGTAGTCGGGTGTGACATGCGTTCTCCGTCGCCTCGGGTCTGAAGGGTGTGGCATTTGGACCGGCAGCAAGCCGGTCTGTAAAGGAGTAAAAAAATGAAGTTCTCGACCTTGATTGCGGCGGTGGCCCTCGTTGGCGGTTTGGCGGTCGCTGGTTGCGACTCGAATGACGGCCCGATGGAAGAAACCGGCGAAAAGATGGACAACGCAGCCGAAGAAACCAAGGACGCGATGCAGGACGCGCATGAGGATGCGGGTGATGCCGTCGAAGACGCCGGCGACCGTATCGAAGACGCGACGGACAACGCCGACCCGGCGACCGAAGCGGCAGGTGACCGCATTGAGGATCAGACCGACAAGGCTGACTAAGTCGCCTGTCGCAAGAATAAAAGGGCGCACCGAGGTGCGCCCTTTTTTCGATCCGCGTGGCATGCCGAAAAAAGGCATCCAGATGAAGCCCGGGCTTTTTAAAGCCCTGCTTCCGCGCATCAGCCGATACCCAATCTGCCCCCGAACGCGCTGAGCAACAACCTAGCTGCTTCCGTAGGATTAGCCGTCCCGGGCGCGGCGGTGTCTTGCCTCATTCGGCGGGCAGCGCGCGGATGGCGGTCGGCGCCAGCGGTTTCAGCAGCGTCATCACGATGGCGGCTGGCACGAGAATGCCGATGAATATTTGCAGCGCCGTCTCGTAGCTGCCGGAGCCGTCGCGAAGATTGCCAGCGAACCACGGGCCCAGTGCGGTCACGAGGGTGAAGGGACCAACAAGGCCCATCACCCGACCGAAGGATTTGGGGCCAAACCGGGTACTGATGATGGAGGCGAGCAGTGGCAGGAAGCCGCCGGCGGCCAGGCCCAGCAGCGCGCTCGCCACCAGGAGCAGCCCATAGCCCGGCTGCAGCATGAACACGGCCATGCAGGCGACGAGGAGGGAGTTTGCCAGCCAGTAGAGCTGCCGCAGATCCCAGCGATCGGCGACGGCGCCAAAGAAAATCTTGCCGAGCGCCGCGCAGCCGGCGAATGCCGAGACAAGAAACGAGATATTCTGCGCGCTGATCCCCGAATCCTTCGCCAGCGGACCCAGATTATGCTGCACGCCGGCCAATGCGGTGGTCATCGGGACAAACGCGAATATCATGATCCAGAAGGTACGTTCGCGCAGGATACTCATGGTCGTCCACTCCGGGTAGACCGTCGCCGCGCGTGCCGCGCTTACCTCGGATTCAGGGTCCGCCTCGATGCCGATTTCTTCCGGCCCGTTACGGACGATCCACCACACGAGAGGAACGACCGTCGCCAGCGTGATCGCCGCCAGTATCAGATGCGCGTCACGCCAGCCCACTTGGACGAACAGCCACGTGACGAAAGGCGGCATGAAAAATCCGCCCAGAGATGTGCCGACGGTTGAGATGCCAACGGCGAAACCGCGCCGGCCGCGAAACCATTTGGCGGCCAGCGTCTGCGCGGCAAGCGGTCCGGCGAGCAACATGCCGAGGCCGATCAGCGTGCTGTAAATCGCCAGGATCTGCCAGACCGCCGTGACTTGGGAAATCAGCGCGATACCAAGCACCGAGAGGACCGCGCCGCCGCACACGAGCTTGCGGATGGACAAGGCATCCATGGCTCTGCCGGCGAAGGGCGCGAGCGCCCCTTGGACGACGGTGAAGATGGTGACCCCGAGCATGACCTCGCCGAAGGAGGCGTCGAACTCGGTCACCCATTCATTGGCCCACAACGTATAGGAAAACAGTGTGAAGCCGAACAGGATTGCCTGAAACGCCATGGCGACCGCGATAACGTTCCACCCGTGATACCACCGCATCGTTCTTCCTTCCCGCTCCCTCGGAGCGGCTATTCAGCCAGCGCCACGACAGGTTTGGGATCGCGATCCACATTGCGCAGAAATGCGATCGCGACGCCGGCGATGACGATCATTCCCAGAAACACTTCGAATGCCCTGACGTAGCTGCCCGAAATATCGAAGATATGTGCCGCCAGTGGTGGCCCGACGATGGCCACCGGCATGGTGAAGGGTCCGAGCAGCCCCATGACCCGGCCGAAGGCTCTGTGACCGAAGCGTCCGGCGACCACGGCACCCAGCAGCGGCAGGAACCCGCCGGTCGCCATCCCTAGCAGGCCGCTGGCCACCATCAGCAGCTCGAACGACAGTTCCTCGCGCAGCAGCAGCATTGCCGCCGCCAGGATGAGGGAGGCCGTATAGAACAGCATCCGATGGCTGAAGCGGTCTGCGGCGGCGCCGAAGGCGATCTTTCCGATGATCCCGGCAAAGGCCATGATCGACATCAGGATCGCCGGATTTTCGCCGGCAAGGCCCCGGTCCTGCACGTAGGGCACCAGATTGGCCTGCACCCCGCTGAACACCATGGTGAGAAAGCCGAAGGCGATGGCGGCGGACCAGAAGCTGCGTTCGCGCAGAATGCCGCGCGTCGTCCAGACGTGGGTTTGTGCCGCCTGGGCGATCAGATGTGGTTTGGTCGACTCCTCTTCGGGTTCCATGCCTTTGTCCTCGGGCGTGTTGGCCACGATGGTCCACACCAGAGGCACGATGACGGCGAGAACGATCACCGCCATCGTGAAGTGGGCGTATCGCCAGCCTTCGGCCGCGATCAGCAGCGTGACGATGGCCGGCAGTATCAGGCCGCCGATCGAGGTGCCGACCGAAGACCAGCCGATCGCCAGTCCCCGTCGGGCACGGAACCACTTTGCCGCGAGGGTCGAGGATGCCAGCGGCCCCGCGAGCAGGACGCCCACCGAAACCAGGAAAGCATAGGCCGCCACGAAGACCCAGATATTCGGCGCGGCACCCGCCAGTACGAAACCAGCGGCCATGGCGACGGCGCCTCCGATGACCAACCCTCGGATCGAGAGAGTGTCCATGGCGCGGCCGGCGAAGGGCGCCATCAATCCCATGACGACGTTGAGCAACGTCAGGCCGAGCATGACATTAAACCGGTCGACGCCGAATTCTTCGCTCAGCGGCTTTACCCAGAAGCCGTAAACATAAACGGTCAGTCCGAACGTGATGGCCTGGAATGTCATTCCAACGCCGACCACGTTCCACCCGTAGTACCAAGGCATCCCGCTCGTCTCCCCAGAGAAGCGTAGCCTCAGCTTAGGCAGGGTCGTCGGGCGGCGTCTACATTTATGTCTGCTTTTTTTGCGGGCCTGCCCGCGCGCGGCTAGGCCGTTATCTTGGCAGTGCGCGCCTTGTACAGGGTCATCGCCACGGTCTTGCTGTCGATGGCGTCGGTCATGGTGAACTTGCCGTCGCGGACCGCGTTCATCAGCCCGGCCATGGCGGCATCGGCATCGCCATCGATATCGTAGACCGCCATGTAACGGGCCGGACCATCACCCGTCTGGGCCGGCTCGAAGCGCTGCGCGGCGGTAAAGCCGGGCAGCCCCAGAACTTCCGGCATGTGCACGGTCTCATACCAGGTGTTGAATTCATCCTCGCGGCCGGACTGCGCGTTGCTGATCGCGACCAGCAGGTGATCCGCCATGGCTCGTCTCCCCTCATGATGTCTGTCGCCGTCAGGTTAGCCGAAGCGGGCGGGGGCGACTAGATTTCTTCGGTCTTGCGGATGACGCGGCCCACGACCTCGACGCCGTCGGTGGCCGCGATTGCCAGATATTCCGGATCGGTGCTTTGCGGCTCCAGCCTCGGCGGCGGACCCTTGCGCCACGTCTTGAACGTGGCCCGCCCTTCGTGGCGGAACACGTAGTGGCGGCCATCGACCAGAGTTCGGTCGGTCAGATCGACAATGATTGTCGTACCCTCCGGCGCGATCTTGTCCATGCTCTGACCCCTGACCGTCAGGGCGATCAGCTTGTCATGCCGGTGAAACACCGGCACCCATTCGGCGGCCTCGCCCGGCGGGTAGGCATCTACCGTTTCGGTCAGGCCGCCGGCCTCGACCCAGCTGATCAGCGGCGCCTGGACCAGCCCGGCCGCCGGGACGGCGGGCGGCGGGGGGTCACCGTGGCCATGCCCGGACAGCCATGCGGCGTCCACCTCGAGCACTTCCGCCAACTCCAGCAGATACCGCGGCGCGTCGACCTCGCCCTGTTCCAACTGGTTGACAGACTGTTGGCGCACGGCGCTTTTGCCGCGCATGCCGCGCCGTGCGCTGACCCGCCGGGCCAGTTCCGCCTGGCTCCAGCCACGGGCCTCGCGCGCATGGGTCACTCGTTCCGCCAATGTGCTCATCACGCCTATATACAATTTATTTTGTAAAACCGCCACCAAATTCGCCGAAAGGACAACTAGTAAATTTGTTGACGTCCAGCCGGCGACTCACCTAGCATACAAATGTTCTTGTTTTGTTCCTTTGGAGGGTCCTTTGAAAACTCCCGCTTACAAATGGGCACGATTGAAAGATGTGAAATCCCGCTGTCGCCTGTGCCAGATCGTGCTGGTCGGGGGTGCGCCGCCAAGTCCCTGCTTCCGCGCGGAATGCCGCTTTTCCCGGACACCACCCGAGTGGGAGGGGGTAAGCGCCATCGGCAGTTCGCTGGGCGGCGGAGATTATTCCGAGGCCCGCTAACGCCGCGCATGGATGCAGCCTGCGGCATCCCTTATTGTTATAAGCATGCACACAATGGGTAAGGGGCGCTCGACATGATCCGTGAAATCTGGCTGGCCGGTGCGTGCCTTCTTGCGGCAGGACTGCCGGCCGCGGCTCTTGCACAGGCGGCCCCAGAGCCCGGGCCACAAGTGCAGCAGACCCAGCCGGCCACTCCACCGGCGGGATACCTCGACGTCCAGATGCGTCTCGACGATCTGGTCGAATTCTACGGCTCGGGCACCGACTCGTTCAGCTTCATGCTCAGGGATATTTCGGTTGGGTATACCCTCACGGCCAAGGGCCGTGGCATCGCCAGCGGCATCCAGCTCAGCACGCCACGGCAAAGTGTCGACCAGTCCGTTCCCGCCGGCAAGGAGCCGCGAGCGTTCAGGATAGAGAAAGGGCGCAACGACCAGCCGCGTCTCGTCGTGCGCACCACCGCCGAAAAGAAGGCCTTTGCCGTCTATGGCCAGTTCGTGCGGAGCGACTGGAGTAGTTTTGCCGAAGGCCGTTCCGTCACCATTCTGGTCCCGGTCGAGGATTTCAAGCTGCTGAGGCTGCTGTCTCCGCCGCTCGCGGGCGGGCTCGTCACCGTGCTTCGGGCCGATATGGACCAGGCCGGCCAGCTTCCGGGCGTGGCCTTCGGCAAGCCGTCGGTGCTCGGCATAAGGCCCGAGGCGGCCCAGGTCGTGATCCAGGGAAATCGCAACGGCCTGACGGTCAGCTACCCCTCCGCCATGCTGACGATCGAGACGCCGTTGGCCGCGCCGCGCTGAATCAGTTGGATGCGGGACCTCCGCATCCTAGTTCCTGGGCGTGTGACAAGCGGAGACGGACGGCGCGATGAAGCCAGTGAGATGGTCTTGCCTTTTGGGCTTAGTCGGCTTTTGCCTCGCGGCGGGGCCGACGTCGGCGCAAGCGCCGGACGCCACGCTGGACGTCCGCATCCGCATCGAGACAATGAGCGAGCGATATGGGCGTGACCAGGAGCCTTTCAGCTTCGCCGTGCGCAGGCTGCAATTGGCCTATGTCCTGTCGGCGAGTGGGAGCGGCATGCTGGCCAGCCAGCGGTTGAGCTATCCCAAACAGTCTCTTGACGAACAGTTTCCCGGGGCCAGCGCGCCGCGTGGCTTCAGGCTGGAACGGGACCGGTCGGGCCAGCCCAGGCTCAGCATCTGGGCGGAAGGTCTGGAGCGGGACGCCTACGTGCCCGCGCGTTTCCTGAAGGGCGACTGGAGCGCGCTCGCGGCGGGCCGTCCCGTCGCCATGACCGTCTCGGTGGACGATCTCGAACGAATCCACGGTGTCGGCGCCCAACTGGGCGAGGCCGTGACGCTGGGGCTCCGCGAGCGTCTGGCGACGGCGATCCCGTTCTTTCGTATCCGGATCGGCGATTTGCGCCAGACGGGCATGACCCTCGCCGAGGATCGGGCTGTCATCCAGGGAACCAGCGAGGCACTCACCGTGGTCTATCCGGACGCCGAGGTCAGTTATGCGGCGCCGGTGTCTGTCGGACGCTGAGCGGATCGCCGGCCCAGTGTGGCGGCGGCGATATTGGCGATCACGAACACCAGGAAAAAGCCGGCCAGACCATAGACGAGCCCGTCCGGATCGATCAGGTCCATGGCCTGCCCGAGCACCGGCGGTCCCCCCATCGCGCCGGTGTTGTACGCCAGGATCAGGGCCGCGTTGGCCGAGGCCAGCGCCAGGCCCGAATAGCGATGGCCGAGCATGGTCAGGGCGACCGTGTACATCCCGGTGATCGTCCCACCCCAGATGAACAGCACGGGCCACATGAACAGCGTGTCCTTCAGCGCCGGCAGGCAGGCGCCGCCCAGCACGCCGATGACCGCGCACAGCATCAGCACGCGCCTCGGCTCGGTCTTGTCCGCTAGCCAGCCGACGGGATATTGCAGCAGGATGTTGCCGGCGGCGATCACCGTCAGCTGCGTGGCCGCCGTCGTCTCGCTGAAGCCGGACCGGACGCCATAAACCGGCAACAGCCCGAAAATGCCTGTCTCGATGGCGCCATACATCAATCCGGCCAGGATGGCGATGGGGCTGCCCTTGATATACGGCCACGGGGATTTGTGGCCGTGCCGGTCCAGGTACGGGCGATCCTCCCGTGCCATGGCGATGGCCATCATGGCGATGGTGACAAGGCCGGCGGCGCACAGGAAAGGCGTCCAGCCTCCGACGCCCGTGAACCGCATCAGCAGGGGACCCAGTCCGAATCCGGTTGAAATACAGGCCGCGTAGATTCCCAGCAGCCGCCCGCGGTTTTGCGGCGTGGCGATCTGGTTGATCCAGATTTCGCTGATCAGGAACGGCACGACGACGCACACGCCCATCATGAACCGCAGGATGAGCCAGATCCGGTAATCGTCCAACGCCTTGAAGAGCACCAGGATCAGGGCCGTCGCCGCCAGCGTGCCGAACAGCAGCCGGAAAGGGCCGACCCGCACCGCTATTGACGGGATGAAGGGTGTGAACACCAGGGCGCCAAGCGCCGTCATCGCGCCGTTGAGGCCGATGGCCCGGCCGCTGAGCCCTTGGCGTTCCAACAACAGATTGAGCAATGGCCCGGTCAGGCCGAAGACCAGCCCTACAACGCCGATCATGGTCACGATGGCCGCCAGGCTGCGAATGCGCGAGCGGCCGGTCACGGACGTCAGGCGTCGGAGATGGCTACCCGGGGCTCGTCGCCGAAGCCATGCATCAACTTGGCCCACTGGAACGCCACCAGCGCGCCCTTGATCCGGGGCAGCAACCAGAGCGACATGGCGAGCGTGCCGAACACACCGATCAGCAGGTGGTGCCACAGCGGCGGAAACAGGGTGCGTTCGTAAAGCACCATCAGCGGCACGATCAGGTGGCCAACGATCAGGATGGTGAAATAGGGTGGCGCGTCATCGGCGCGGTGATGCGCCAGCTCCAGGCCGCAGACCTCGCAATTGTCGCGAACCTTCAGGAAGGCGCGAAAAATGTGGCCCTTGCCGCACTCCGGGCACTTGCCGGACCAGCCGCGCTTCAGGCTCTGCCAGACCGAACGATCGGGCTGGGCACCGAAATGGATGGCGGCGTCGTCGGTCGTGGAAATCATGTTCGTCCTCACCGTCTGCGCGGATAGCGCCCACCCTTGTTGCCCTGCTTGCCGCGGGGCCGGCGGGTGCCGGCATCATAGATGACCTCGAAGCGAAGGCCACCGGTAATCGGCGCGGCCTCGGCCAGTCGCACGGTTACCGGGTCGCCCAGACGGAAGATGGTGCCGCTTTCGCCGCCGACAAGGGCGTGGGCCTTCTCGTCGTGACGGAAGAACTCCCAGCCGAGCGAACTGATCGGGGCAAGACCTTCGGCGCCGGTTTCATCCAGCGCGATGAACAATCCGAAGCGGGAAACCCCGGAAATCCGCCCTTTGAACTGGCTGCCCACCTTGTCCGACATGAACGCGGCCATGTATCGGTCGTTGGCGTCGCGCTCGGCGACCATGGCGCGCCGTTCGGTCATCGAGATGTGCTCGCCGATCTCGTTGAAGTTCGCTGCGGCGTCATCGCGCAGGCCGTCCTGCCCCAGGCGCAACCCTCGGATCAGCCCGCGATGCACCAGAAGGTCCGAATAACGGCGGATCGGCGAGGTAAAATGGGCGTAGCGCTCGAGCGCCAGACCGAAATGCCCCTGGTTCTCCGGCCCGTAATAGGCCTGGCTCTGACTGCGCAGGACCACCGTGCTGACGATGTGCGACTGCGCCGTATCCTTCGACCGGCTCAGTACATTGTTGAAATGATGTGGCGTCAGGCGCTGGCCTTTGGGCAATTTCAGGCTCAGCGTATCGAGAAACTCGCGCAGCGCGGCCAGTTTCTCCTCGGCGGGCGGCTCGTGCACCCGGTACATGCACGCCGTACGGCGCTTTTCCAGTTCCTCGGCGGCCGCCACGTTGGCCGCGATCATGAACTCCTCGATCAGCTTGTGCGCGTCGTAGCGCTCGCGCAGCGCGATACGCTTGACGTTGCCCAGCTCGTCCAGTTCCACCTTGCGTTCCGGCAGGTCGAGGTCCAGCGGGCCGCGCTTGGTCCGCTCTTTCACCCGGGCGAAATAGGCGGCATAGAGCGGCTTGATGACTGGCTCCAGCAACGGTCCGCTTTCTTCGTCCGGATGTCCGTCATACGCCGCCTGGACACGCTCGTAGCTCAGATTGCCCGCCGAGCGCATGAGGCCGCGCACGAATTTGTGGCTCAGCTTGTTGCCGTTGGCGTCGAACCACATGGAGACGGCGAGACACGCCCGGTCCACGCCGGGCAGCAGCGAGCAAAGGTCCGACGACAGCTCGTGCGGCAGCATGGGCACGACCCGGTCGGGAAAATATACCGAATTGCCGCGCCGGTAGGCCTCCCGGTCCAGGGCGCTGCCGACGCGGACATAATGCGCCACGTCGGCGATGGCGACGATGACGTGCCAGCCGCCGGGATTTTTCGGATCCGGGTCGGGTTCTGCCCACACCGCGTCGTCATGGTCGCGCGCGTCCACCGGATCGATGGTGACCAGCGGAATGGCGCGAAGATCGGTCCGGTCGCCCAGTTCGACGGGTTGCGCGGCGTTGGCCTCGTCCACCGTGTCCCGGGGAAATTCGGTCGGGATGCCATGGGCATGGATCGCGATCAGGCTGGTGCTGCGCGGCGTGTTCAGATCGCCGAGCCGCTCGACGATGCGGGCATGTTTCAGGCCCAGGCGATTGGTCTTCGAGCCGCGCACCTCGACCAGTACCAGCTCGCCATCCTTGGCCCCGCCGCTATCTTCCTGTTCGACGATCAGCTCGTGGCGTTCGCGCTTGTCTGTCGGCACGACGCGCGCTTCCTTCGCCCGGTAGACCCCGAGCATGCGGTCGCGCGTGGCTTCCAGCTTCTTGAGGACCTTGGCCTCATACCCATCGTGCTGGCGCTCCAGCCTGGCGAGCACGCGGTCACCCGCGCCCAGCGTCCCCGTCGCCAGCTTGCCCGGGGCGACGATGATCCGCGGCGGATCGGATTTCTTGTCGGTCCATTTGACCGGCTTGGCCAGCAGTTCGCCGTCCACGTCCTGGCCGGTGATCTCGATCACGGTCACGCTCGGCAGCGCCGTCACCGATTTCACGCTCCGGCGATGACCCTGCTCGAGCAGGCCTTCGCTGGCCATGTCGCGCAGCAGATCCTTCAGCAGGGCACGTTCGTCGCCCCGCACGTGAAAGGCGCGCGCGATCTCGCGCTTGCCCACGATGCCGGGGCTTTCTTCCACGAAGCGGATGATGTCTGCCTTGGTCGGGAAGGGCGTCGGTCGAGCCTGGTCCTTCTTGCTCACCGGGCTTACTCGGCCCCCGCGGCTGTCTTGGGGGCTTTTTTCGGCGCCGCCTTCTTCGCTGTGCTGCTCTTGGCGGCAGCCTTCTTGGCCGGGGCTTTCTTGGCGGTCTTGGCGGCGGCCTTCTTGGGCGCCGCGGCCTTCGCCTTGCCCTTCTTGGGTTGGCCGGCCTTGGCTTCCAGCAGAGGCAATGCCTCCTCCAGGGTGAACGTTTCCGGCTCCGATCCGCGCGGCAGGGTGGCGTTCACCTTGTTGTGGGTGACATAGGGGCCGAACCGGCCCTTCATCACGTTCACCGGCTTTCCGTCCGCCGGATGCTCGCCCAGTTCCTTCAGGACGCTGGCGCTGGCCTGCCGGCCGGGCCGGGATTCGGCGAGCACGGAAACCGCGCGGTTGATTCCGATGGTGAACACTTCGTCGCTTGAGGGCAGGTTGGCGTATTTGCCGTCATGGTTGATGTACGGCCCGTAGCGGCCGATGCCGGCGGCGATGGCCTTGCCCGTTTCCGGATGGATACCCACCTCGCGCGGCAGCGACAGCAGGGCGACGGCCTTTTCCAGGTCGATGCTTTCCAGCGGAATGTCCTTCGGGATGGACACGCGCGGCGGCTTCACGCCCTCTTTCGCCTCGCCCCGCTGCAGGTATTGGCCGAAACGGCCCCCGCGCAGCGAAATCTCGTCGCCATTGTCCTCGCCCAGCACCTTGGTGCCGTTCAGGCCTTCGCTGGCGCCGTCGCCGCTGGTGCCAAGCTGGCGGGTGAATTTGCATTCCGGATAGTTGGAGCAGCCGATGAAGGCGCCGAACTTGCCCAGCTTCAGGCTCAGGCGGCCATCGGCGCAGGACGGACAGGCGCGCGGGTCCTTGCCTTCCTCGACCAGCGGGAAGATATGCGGCCCCAGCAGATCGTTCAGCGCATCCAGTACCTGGGCGACGCGCAGGTCCGCCGTCCCCTCGATGGCGTTGCTGAAATGCGCCCAGAACTCGCGCAGCACGGTCTTCCAGTCGATCTTGCCGGCGGAAATCTCGTCGAGCTGTTCTTCCATCTGCGCCGTGAAATCATATTCCACATAGCGGCTGAAGAAGCTCTCGAGGAACGCCGTGACCAGACGCCCCTTGTCCTCGGGCACGAAGCGGTTGCGATCCATGCGCACATAGCTGCGGTCGCGCAGCACGTCCAGGATCGAGGCATAGGTCGACGGTCTGCCGATGCCCAGCTCTTCCATCTTGCGGACCAGGCTCGCTTCCGTGTAGCGCGGCGGCGGCTCGGTGAAATGCTGTTCGGGAATGATCTTCTCGCGGCTGACCGCGTCGCCGGCGGCAAGAGCGGGCAGGCGGCGGTCGTCATCGGACTCGTCCGTGTCGTCCAGGCCTTCCTGATAGAGGGCGAGGAAGCCGGGGAAGGTCAGCACCGATCCGCGGGCTCGCAGCATGACCTTGCCGTCCTCGGCGGCGATGTCCGCCACGGTCCGCTCGAACTGCGCGCTCTCCATCTGGCTGGCGACGGTGCGCTTCCAGATCAGCTCGTACAGCTTCAGCTGTTCCTCGGTCAGCGCGCGGGACACTTCCGCCGGACGGCGGTGCAGGTCGGTCGGGCGGATGGCCTCGTGGGCTTCCTGCGCGTTCTTGGCCTTGGCCTTGTAGATGCGCGGCTGCGGCGGCACGTAGCGGTCGCCGTAATCCTTGGCGATCAGCGACCGCGCGCCGGAAATGGCCTCGCCCGCGAGCTGGACGCCGTCGGTACGCATATAGGTAATCAGGCCGACGGTCTCGCCGCCGATATCCATGCCCTCATACAGCTTCTGCGCGATGCGCATGGTGCGCGAGGCCGAGAAGCCCAGCTTGCGCGCGGCTTCCTGCTGCAGGGTCGAGGTCGTGAACGGTGCGGCGGGATTGCGCTTGGCCGGCTTGCTCTCGATGGTCGAGACGCTGAAGCCGCGCGCCTGGATGGCCGCGACAGCCTCTTTCGCCGCCGCTTCCGTCGACAGGTCGAACTTGTCCAGCTTCTGCCCGTTCAGCTCGGTCAGCGACGCCATGAAGGGATCGCCCGACGGCGTTTTCATGGCGACGTCGATGGTCCAGTATTCGCGCGGCTTGAAGCTTTCGATCTCCAGCTCGCGCTGGCAGATCAGCCGCAGCGCCACCGACTGCACCCGGCCGGCCGACCGCGCGCCGGGCAGCTTGCGCCACAGGACCGGCGACAGGGTAAAGCCCACCAGATAGTCCAGCGCGCGCCGCGCCAGATAGGCATCGACCAGTTCCTGGTCCACGTCGCGCGGGTTGGCGATGGCGTCCAGAACGGCCGACTTGGTGATTTCGTTGAACACCACCCGCTTCACCTTCATGTCGGCGAGGCCCTTGGTGTTCTTCAGAATCTCCATGACGTGCCAGGAAATGGCCTCGCCTTCGCGATCCGGATCGGTCGCCAGATAAAGGATGTCGGCGCCTTTGGCGGCGTCGGAAATGTCCTTCATCCGCTTCTTGGAATCGCTGTCGACTTCCCAGCTCATGGCGAAGTCCTCGGCCGGCCTGACCGAGCCGTCCTTGGATGGCAGGTCGCGCACGTGACCGAAACTGGCCAGCACCTTGAAGTTGCTGCCCAGATATTTGTTGATGGTCTTGGCCTTCGCCGGGGATTCGACGACAACGAGATTCATGAATTTCCGTTCTTGTCCGCTCGCCTGGGCTCAGGCCAGCGAGACTTTGTTCCCTGCATGCCGGTCGAGGCGACCGGCTAATTCGAGTTCCAGCAAAATGGTCAAAACCAACTCGGGTGTCAAACCGCTTTGCCGGATGACCTCGTCGACCTCGGTGGGCGTGGGCCCTAGTTTCTCCAGCACCGCGGCCCGCGCGGTGTCGTCCGCCTCGGCCGCGACTGGCGCGGGACCAAGGGAAAGCTCCTGCTGGCGCGGTATCGAAATGGCCCTCGGCGCCAGATTTTCCAGAATGTCTCCGATGCCTTCCGTCAGCACGGCGCCCTGACGGATCAGGTTGTTCGTTCCCCGGCAGCGCGGGTCCAGCGGCGATCCCGGCACGGCGAAGACTTCACGACCTTGCTCGAGCGCGTAGTTGGCGGTAATCAGCGAACCGGACTTCAAGGCCGCCTCGATCACGACCACGCCCAGCGACAGCCCCGAGATCAGCCGGTTGCGGCGGGGGAAGTGCCGTGCCTGCGGCTTCGTCCCCATCGGCATTTCGCACACCAGCGCGCCCTGGGCCGCCATGCTTTCATACAGGGCCTGGTTCTCGGGCGGATAGACGACGTCGATACCGCCGGCCATCGCGGCGACCGTACCCGTCGCCAGCGCGGCGCCGTGCGCCGCCGTATCGATGCCCCGGGCCAGGCCTGAGACCACCACATAGCCCTGCGCGCCCAGATCCTCGGCCAGCTGACGGGTAAAACGGATACCGGCCGCCGATGCATTGCGCGCGCCCACCACGCCGATGGCCGGCGCGCCGAGCAGCGCCGTGTTGCCCCGCACGGTCAGGATCGGCGGTGCTGTCGACAGGTCCGCGAGCAGCGGCGGATAGTCGGGCTGGTCGAAATGCAGCAGGACCGCGCCAAGCTTGCCGAGGGCGGCGATCTCGTCTTCCGCTTCATCCGCCGAGCAGAGCGTCATGCCCTGTCCATGGCCACCGCGCCGGATGAGATCGGGCAGGGCCTCGAGCGCCTTGGCCGCCGTGCCATAGCGCCCCAGCAACTGCCGGAAGACGATCGGTCCCACATTGGAGCTGCGAATCAGCCTCAGTCGGTCGCGCTGTTCCTTGTCCGAAAGCGCGGCGCCGGGCATGGACTATTTCTGCCCGATCTTGGGTTCCTCGCCGCGCAGCAGGCGGCGGATGTTCGAGGTGTGGCGGAGGAAGATCATCAGCGCGAGCAGGATGAACAGCACCCCCTCCAGCAGGCCGACGAGGGCCATGGCATAGACGGGGGCGATGGCCGCCGCCGCCAGCGCCGCCACCGAGGAATAGCGGAACATCACGCCGGTCAGCAGCCAGACGCCACAGCACAGCAGGCCGAGCCACAGATTGATGGCGAGCGCGATGCCGAGGAAGACGGCGACGCCCTTGCCACCCCTGAAATTGAGCCACATGGGATGCAGATGGCCAAAAAAAGCGGCGGCCGCGGCGATCAGCACGGCATCCGGCGTGATCGAGCGGGCAATGAAAACCGCCGCCGCGCCCTTGCCCGCATCCAGCAGCAGGGTGGCGAGCGCGAGCCACTTGTTGCCCGTCCGCAGAACGTTGGTGGCGCCGATATTGCCCGAGCCGATGCCCCTTATGTCGCCGAGCCCGGCTGCCTTGGTCAGCAGCAGACCGAACGGGATCGAGCCGAGCAGATACCCGACGAAGGCCGCGAGGATGACCCCTGGAATGCCGTCCATCTCAACCTGCCTGATACACGGTGCGCCCGCCGACGATGGTGCGCACGACCTTGCCCTGGGCGGGCCTGCCTTCGAACGGGCTGTTCTTTGCCTTGCTGTGGAACGCGGCGGGGTCGATGACCAGCGGCGCGTTGGGATCGAACAAGACCAGATCCGCGATCTCGCCCTTGCACAGCCGGCCGCCGGTGATACCGAGGATTTCCGCGGGCCTGGACGTCAGCGCCGCCAGCAGCCGCATGAGCGGCACGTGCCCGCCATGCAGCAGTTCCATCGCCATGGGCAGGATCGTCTCCAGCCCGATCACGCCGGACGCCGCCAGATCGAACGGCAGCCGCTTGCTTTCCACATCATGCGGATCGTGCGAGCTGACGATCACGTCGATGGTGCCGTCCGCCAGTCCCTCGACCACCGCCCGACGGTCCGCTTCCGCGCGCAGCGGCGGCGACGTGCGGGCGAAGGTGCGGTACTCGGCGATGGCGAGCTCGTTCAGGGCGAAATAGTGCGGCGCGGTGCCGCAGGTCACGGGCAGCCCCTCGGCCTTCGCCCGCCGGATCGCGGCCACGGCGGCGGCGGTCGTCACCAGCGCGACGTGATAGCGCCCGCCGGTCAGTCCGACGAGCCGCAGATCCCGTTCGATCATGATCACTTCGGCTTCGGCGGGAATCCCCGGCAGGCCCAGCCGCGTGGCGATCTCGCCCTCGTTCATCACCCCTTCGCGAGCCAGCGCCGGATCCTCGGCGTGCTGGATGACGAGCGAATCGTGCGCGCCGGCATAGGTCAGGATACGGCGCATCACCTGGGAATCGGCGATCGCCTTGCGGCCGTCGCTGAAGGCGAGGGCGCCTGCCTCGCGCAGCAGGCCGATCTCGGTCATCTCCTCGCCGCCCAGATCCTTGGTCGCGGCGGCGATGGGATGGATGCGCACGCTGGCGTCGCGCGCCAGCCGCTGGATGTAGTCCACGAGGGAAACCCGGTCGAGAAGCGGGTTCATGTTGGGCATGGCGGCGATGGTCGTGACGCCGCCGGCGGCGGCCGCCCTCGCGGTGGTCTCCACCGACTCGCCCAGGAAGACCTGCATGTCGATGAAGCCCGGTGCCAGGCACAGGCCCCGGCAATCGACCACTTCGCTGCCGTCCGTGATGCCGTCGGCGAACAGGTCGGCGCCCACGTCCCAGATCTTGCCGCCCACGGTCAGCAGCGCGCCGCGCTCATCCCGGCCGCTCGCGGGATCGAGCAACCGGGCGTTCATGTAGACGACGCGGCGGTCGGCGGCCATCACTCGTCCTCCTCCGCGTCCAGGTCGCGGCACAGGGCGTCCAGACAGGCCATGCGCACGGCCACGCCCGTCTCCACCTGTTCGCGGATTGCGCTCCGGTCGATGTCGTCGGCGACGTCCGTGTCGATCTCCACGCCCCGGTTCATCGGCCCCGGATGCATGATCAGCGCGTCGGGCTTGGCGGCGGCCAGCTTTTCCGCGTCCAGCCCGTAGAAATGGAAGTACTCGCGCGGCGAGGGGACGAAGGCGCCCTTCATGCGCTCGGTCTGCAGGCGCAGCATCATGACGATGTCGACGCCGTCCAGGCCGCTGCGCATGTCGTGAAACACATCGACGCCCAGCCGGTCGACGGCCACCGGCAGCAGGGTCGGCGGCGCGACCACCCGGACGCGCGCGCCCATGGTGTTCAGCAGATGGATGTTCGAGCGCGCCACCCGGCTGTGCAGGATGTCGCCGCAGATGGCGACCTTCAGCCCCTCGATCCGGCCCTTGCGGCGGCGGATGGTCAGCGCGTCGAGCAGTGCCTGTGTCGGGTGCTCGTGGCGGCCGTCGCCCGCGTTGATCACCGAGCAGTTGACCTTCTGCGACAACAGCAGCGCCGCGCCGGATGACGAATGCCGCACCACCAGAAGGCTCGGCCGCATGGCGTTCAGCGTCATCGCCGTGTCGATGAGCGTCTCGCCCTTCTTGATCGAGGATGTGGAGGTGACCATGTTGATCACGTCGGCGCCCAGCCGTTTGCCGGCCAGCTCGAACGAGGTCGACGTCCGGGTCGATTCCTCGAAGAACAGATTGATCTGGGTACGGTTCTTCAGGACCTTCTTGATCTTCCGGCCGCCCCTGTAGCGCTCCAGATAGGAATCGCCCAGGTCCAGGAGAGCGTTGATCTCCTGCGCTTTCATCCCCTCGATGCCGAGAAGATGTCTGATGCCGTCGGTTTTGGTCATTGGGGCCGGGTGTATAGGCGCACGTCGGGTCTCCGGCAAGCGTCAGTTACGGCGCAAGAAATCGAGCGCGCCCTGCAGAATATACCCGGCGGCCATCTGGTCAACGACCTTGGCGCGCTTGGCGCGGGTCAGGTCGGCGTCGATCATGGCGCGCTGCACGGCGGCGGTGGAAAGCCGCTCGTCCCAATAGGCGACAGCCACGTCGCGGACCCCCAGCAGATTGCGCACGAACTGGCGGGTCGACTGGCACCGTGGCCCTTCCGTACCGTCCATGTTGACAGGAAGGCCGATGACGAAACCGGCGATCTTGCGCTCGTCGGCGATAGCCAGCAGCCGCGCCGCGTCGGCGGTGAACTTGGTGCGCCTGATCGTCTCGATCGGGCTCGCCACCATCAGCGCGCCATCGCTGACGGCGAGGCCGATGGTCTTGGTCCCCAGGTCGAGACCCAGCAGCCGCCCGGCGCGGGGCAGCGCGGCTTTCAGCTCGGGCAGGCTCAGTTCAGGCAATGGACGTGCTTTCTCTTCCGGCCCATGCCAGCGCGCGGGCTTCCTCACGCGCCACCCAATCCCATTTCTCGCGATTGTACGCCATGGAATCTTGCGGATGAAGCGCGGCGGCGCGGCGTTTCTCGGCATCATAGGCGCGCGCCCTGTCGGGATGCGCGCGCAGATAGTCCCGGAAGATCAGATGGCGTGCGATCTGCGGCGAATCCTGCTGGAAGAAATGCAGATGGACCGCGGGCCTGCCCTCTTTCATCAGGATGCAGAAGCGGCGCCCTTCGATGCCGAACGCGCCGAACCAGTCATAGCCCAGCGCCTCGATCCTGGGCCGTTGCCAGTCCAGATCCTCAAGGCTGGCGACCACCGGAAGCAGATCGACGATCGGCTTGGCCGCGAGGCCGGGCACCGAGGTGGATCCCATATGCTCGGTTCGGAGCAGGTTGGATGTCAGTGCCGCGGTCAGCCGCGCCGCCTCGAACGCCGCCAACGCGGGCCATTCGGGGTCGTAGGGGGCAATATGGACGTCATGGGGTGCCGGTTCGCGCATGGCGTGACCATAACCCCACTTGCCGTGCCGGAGAAAGCCGCCCGGTTTCCGGCCACCACCCTGGCACCTTGCCGCGCGGTGCCATCCGGGCTAATTTCCGCGCCTTCGGAACACGGGGGCGCCAGCGCCCCAGACAATGTGGAACATCCATGTCGGTTGATACGAAAACGGTCGCACGCATCGCCCATCTGGCGCGCCTGAAACTGCCGGAAGAAAAACTGGAGCCGCTCGCGGGCGAGCTCAACCAGTTGCTGGCGTGGGTCGAGCAATTGTCCGAGGTGAATACGGATAATGTGGCGCCGCTGACCAGCGTCGTGCACGTCAAGCTGCCGCAGCGCCCCGACGCCGTCACCGATGGCGACCGCCGCGACGATGTCCTGTCCAATGCCCCGGATGCGCAGAACGGCTTTTTCGCCGTCCCCAAGGTGATCGAATAATGAGCAATCTGACCGACCTGACCATCGCCGCCGCCCTGTCCGGGCTGGAAAAAGGCGAGTTCACCGCGCGCGAGCTGACCCAGGCCTATGTGACCGAGGTCGAGAAGGGCCGCGCCCTCAACGCCTACACCACCGAGACGCCCGAGAAGGCGCTGGAGATGGCCGACGCCGCCGACGCGGCGCGCCGCGCTGGCACGGCCGGGCCGCTCAGCGGCATTCCGCTCGCCATCAAGGACCTGTTCTGCACCAAGGACGTGCTGACCACGGCCTCGAGCCACATCCTTGACGGCTTCAAGCCGCCTTATGAATCGTCGGTCACGGCCAATCTCTGGCGCGATGGCGCGGTGATGCTGGGCAAGGTCAGCCTGGACGAATTCGCCATGGGCTCGTCCAACGAAACCAGTTTCTACGGCCCGGTGGAAAATCCGTGGCGCACCACCGACGGCAAGTCCCGCGTCCCGGGCGGCTCGTCGGGCGGCTCGGCCGCCGCCGTCGCCGCCCATCTGGCGGCCGCCGCCACCGGTACCGACACCGGCGGCTCGATCCGCCAGCCGGCCAGCTTCTGCGGCCTTGCCGGCATCAAGCCGACCTATGGCCGATGCTCGCGCTGGGGCATCATCGCCTTCGCGTCGTCCCTCGACCAGGCCGGCCCCATCGCCCGCACCGTCGAGGACGCGGCGATCATGCTGCGCTCCATGGCGGGCTACGATCCCAAGGATTCCACCTCCATCGACACACCCGTGCCCGACTATGCCCGGGCGCTGACCGGCGACATTCGCGGCCTGCGCATCGGCATTCCCCGGGAATACCGCATGGACGGCACGCCGCCGGAGATTCTCGACCTGTGGGATCGCGGCATCCAGTGGATGAAGGACGCGGGCGCCCAGATCGTCGACATCTCGCTGCCCCACACCAAATACGCGTTGGCGACCTACTATATCGTCGCCCCCGCCGAAGCCAGCTCCAACCTGGCGCGCTATGACGGCGTGCGCTACGGCCTGCGCGAGCAGGGCGGCAGCCTCAACCAGATGTACGAGAACACGCGCGGCGCCGGCTTCGGTCACGAGGTGCAGCGCCGCATTCTGATCGGCACCTACGTGCTGTCGGCTGGTTACTATGACGCCTACTACCTGAAGGCGCAGAAGGTCCGCACCCTGATCGCCCAGGATTTCGAGCAGGCCTTCGGCAAGGTCGATGCGATCCTGACCCCGACCGCGCCATGCTCGGCCTTCTCGCCGGGCGAGAAGTCGGCTGATCCCATCTCCATGTATCTCAACGACGTCTTCACCGTGCCGGCCTCGCTGGCCGGCATCCCCGGCATGTCGGTGCCCGCGGGCGTCTGCGGCCAGGGCCTGCCGCTCGGCCTGCAGATCCTCGGCCGTCCGTTCGAGGAGGAAACCGTGCTCAAGGTCGGTCACGTCATCGAGCAGGCCGCCGCCTTCGCCGGCCGGCCCACTGCCTGGTGGAAGGAGGCCGCGTGATGTCCAAGCTCATTTCTGGCGCCACGGGTGATTGGGAAGTCGTTCTGGGTCTCGAGGTTCACGCCCAGGTTACCTCCAACTCGAAACTGTTCTCCGGCGCGGCCACCGAATTCGGCGCTGAACCGAACACCCAGGTCAGCCTGGTCGACGCGGCCATGCCCGGCATGCTGCCCGTCATCAACCACTATTGCGTCGAGCAGGCCGTGCGCACCGGCCTGGCGCTCAACGCCCAGATCAATCACTACTCCATCTTCGACCGGAAGAACTACTTCTACGCCGACCTGCCGCAGGGCTATCAGATTTCCCAGTACAAGCAGCCCATCGTGGGCGAGGGCATCGTCACCCTCGACCTGAAGGACGGCGAGACCAAGGAAGTCGGCATCGAACGCCTGCATCTGGAGCAGGACGCGGGCAAGTCCATGCACGACCAGCATCCGACCATGACCTATGTCGACCTGAACCGGTCGGGCGTGGCGCTGATGGAGATCGTGTCCAAGCCGGACATGCGTTCGTCGGAGGAAGCCGGCGCCTATCTGAAGAAGCTGCGCACCATCCTGCGCTATATCGGCACCTGCGACGGCAACATGGAGCAGGGCTCCATGCGCGCCGACGTCAACGTGTCCGTGCGCAGGCCCGGCGGCCCGCTGGGCACGCGCTGCGAGATCAAGAACGTCAACTCGGTGCGCTTCGTCCAGCAGGCCATCGAGTACGAGGCGCGCCGCCAGATCGACATCCTCGAGGATGGCGGCACCATCGTGCAGGAAACCCGCCTCTATGACGTGGCGCAGGGCGTGACCCGCTCCATGCGCTCGAAGGAAGAGGCCCACGACTACCGCTATTTCCCCGATCCGGACCTGCTGCCGCTGGAGCTCGATCCCGCCTGGGTCGAGACCATCAAGGCCGGCCTGCCCGAGCTGCCCGACGACAAGAAGAACCGGCTGATGCGCGATTTCGGCCTGTCCGTCTATGACGCCGGCGTCATGGTGTCCGAGCCCGAGATCGGCGTCTATTTCGAGGAAGTGGCCAAGGGCCGCGATCCCAAGCAGGCGTCCAACTGGGTGACCGGCAGCCTGTTCGCCGCGCTCAACGCCAAGGGTGTCTCCATCACCGAAAGCCCGGTCAGCGCCGCCAATCTGGGCAAGCTGATCGACCTGATCGCCGACAACACCATCTCGGGCCGCATCGCCAAGGACGTGTTCGAGATCATGGTCGAAACCGGCGGCGACCCGGCGGTCATCGTCGAGGAAAAAGGCCTGAAGCAGATCACCGACACCGGCTTCATCGAAGGCATCGTCGACCGGATCATCGCCGAGAACCCCGGCCAGGTCGCCCAGTACGACGGCGGCGCCAACCCAAAGGTCATCGGCTGGTTCGTGGGCCAGGTCATGAAGCAGAGCCAGGGCAAGGCAAACCCGGCCCAGGTGAACGAGCTGCTGAAGAAGAAGCTGGGGTGACTTGCCTCTTCAGCCGTCGTCCCGGCGAAGGCCGGGACCCAGACTAGACAGTCCGGCGCGCTTCGCGCCGGCCTTTTTAGCCGGGACTGGATACCGCCCTTCGGCGGTATGACGATTGTTATGAGGCCGCTGCAAATGTCTCCGAGAACTCGATCAGTCTTGACGCCATTGATGACCAGGCAACGCAGAAATCGCCGGAAGACCGAGAATCCGACGTCTCCCCAAACAGGAGGTGGTCTTGCGGGTGCTTTTTGGGCCTTGGCCAATCTTCCAGAAGACTTTCCGGCTCGTGTAGACGACCCGCCTCAATAGCGGGAATTGGAATAGACACGGCGGCCCCCGTGAAAATTCACGCGTGAAGGCTTGGCCCGCTTCCGTCCATGCGGTAGGCTCCCCGCCGCATTGAAGGGGAGCGACCCATGACCATCGAGGAACTGCTGGAGATCGAGGCCATCAAGCAGATGCGCCATCTCTATTCCCACTATTACGACGGCAACAAGCTGGACGAGCTGGTCAGCCTGTTCACCGACGACGCCATCTGCGAGTTCGGCCCCAATTTCGGTGGCGACTGGGTCGGCAAGGATCACATCCGCGCCCGCTATCACGATTTCCTTTATGGCAGCGGCCGGCTGGAGCATTCCCAGATGCACGCCGTGACCAATCCGTGGATCAGGCTGATCAACGAGGACACCGCCAATGGCCGCTGGTACCAGCTCAACCTGAACGTGTCGCCCGGCGCGCCCAATCCACTCACGCTGTTCGGCGTCTATGACGACGTCTACAAGAAGGTGAACGGCGAGTGGAAGATCCACCGCACCCGCATCGACTTCCTGTGGCCCAAGCGAGAGTTCTACGGCATCCGCGACAGTTTCGACTGAGTTAGGCCAAATCGTAGCGGTCCCGGTAGTCCGGGACCATGCACGTCCAGCCGAGCTGTTCCTCGATCCGGTGGCGCAGGGCATCCGACGCCGCCGGTTCGCCATGGGTGACGAAGGTCATCTTCGGCGGCTGGCGGAACTGCCCCAGCCAGCCCATGATCTCGTCCGCGTCCGCATGGGCCGAGAACATGTCCATGTTTCTCACCTCGGCCTTCACCGGCACATAGCGGCCGAAGATCTTGACCTCCTCGGCGCCGGCCACCATCGCCGCGCCGCGCGTGCCGCCGGCCTGATAGCCGGCGAACACGATGGTGTTGCGCGGGTCGGGCGCGAAGCGGATCAGATGGTGCAGCACCCGACCGCCCGTCGCCATGCCGCTGGCCGATACCAGGATCATCGGCATGTTCGACCGGTCGAGCGCCTGCGAGTCCTCCGGGCTATGCACATAGGTGGCGCCGCGAAAGGCATGGCGGCATTCCTCACGGCTCAGCTTGTGGTCGCCCATGTGACGCGCGAACAGTTCCGTGGCGTCGATGGCCATCGGACTGTCTAGGAACACCGGCAGGTCCGGAATGCGTGCCGACTGCTTCAGCCGCCAGATATGGTAGAGCAGCGTCTGCGCCCGGCCCACGGCGAAGGCCGGCATCACCACCGTGCCGCCCCGGCCGCATGTCTTGTTGATGATCGCGGCCAGCTCTTCCTCGGGGTCGCCTGTGTCGTGACGCCGATCGCCATAGGTGGATTCCACCACCAGATAGTCGGCGGCCTCCACCGTCGCGGGTGGCGGCATCGTCGCCGACTCCAGTCGCCCCAGATCGCCGGAAAACTGGATGCTGGTGCCTTTCCAGCTCAACCGGGCGAGGGACGAGCCCAGGATGTGACCAGCCGGGTCCAGCCGTAGCGTCACCCCGCCGATCCGCGTCTCCTCGCCATAGTCCACCACCCGCAGCTGGGTCAGCGCCCGCTCGGCGTCCTTGCGTGTATAGAGCGGCTGTGCCGGCTTGTGCCGCGAGGTGCCGTGCCGGTTGGCGAACTCGGCATCCTTCTCCTGCAGCATGGCGCTGTCGGGAAGCAGGATGTGGCAAAGATCGATGGTGCCGGGCGTGGCGAGGACCGGCCCGCGAAAGCCGTTGCGCACCAGCAGCGGCAGATAGCCGGAATGATCCAGATGCGCATGGGTCAGCACGACCGCGTCCAGCGACGCCGGATCGAGCGGCAGGGACGCCCAGTTGCGCAGGCGCAGATTCTTGAAGCCCTGGAACAGGCCGCAATCCACCAGGATCCGCGCCTTGCCCGCCCGCACCAGATACTTCGATCCCGTGACGGTGCCGACGGCGCCCAGGAAGGTGATCCGCATCGATCCGGTGGCTGGCATGCTGTAACCCCAGGTAGGACAGGGGCGCAGTATGCGTTGCCCGCCCGGCACCACCAAGCGCCATGGCGTTGCCCGCGCATCGCCGCACCCGGTCATTGCGAGCCTGCACGGGTGAAGGTTCTCGCTCCGGTTGCCAGCATCGGCCTGGTCGGCCATCCTGTCGCCCGAGACAGACCTTTATCGGGAGCGATCCATGATCGATGTACATTACTGGCCGACGCCGAATGGCTTCAAGGTCACCATCATGCTTGAGGAGACCGGACTGGACTATCGTATCGTCCCGGTCGACATCGGCGCCGGCGATCAGTTCAAGGCCGAATTCCTGCGCATCTGCCCCAACAACCGCATGCCCGCCATCATCGACCACGATCCCATCGGCGGCGGCGCGCCGCTGTCCATCTTCGAATCCGGGGCGATCCTGGAATATCTGGCGGACAAGACCGGCCAGTTCCTGCCCAAGACCGGGCCCGAGCGCTACAAGGTGCTGCAATGGGTGCACTGGCAGATGGCCAATCTCGGCCCGATGATGGGCAATGCCAACCACTTCAAGAACTACGCCAAGAACCTGATCGACGACGCCTCGCAGCTGGAATATGGCACGAAGCGTTTCGTGGGCGAGGTCGACCGGCTGTCGGGCGTCATGGATGCCCAGCTGTCGGTGAACAGATATCTCGCCGGCGCCGACTACAGCATCGCCGACATGATCGCCTGGCCCTGGGCCATGCTGCTGCCCCGTCTGATTCAGGAAGACGTGCTGAAGGATTTCCCCCATCTGAAACGCTGGATCGACGAAGTCGCCGAACGTCCCGCGGTGCAGAAGGGCCGTAAGGTCGGCAAGGAACTCACCGAGCGCAAGCTGACCGAGGAGGAAGAGGCCGCGCGCCGTAAGCTCCTGTTCAACCAGACCAATGACAAGGTTCGGGCGGCACGCGAGGCGGCGGCCAAGGCCGTAGCCTGATACCTTCAACCATCGCGGTCGGAATGGCGGGCTCGGGGCCCGCCATTTTTTTTGCGCGGCGCTGCAAAAAGTCGTTTCGTTAACATTCCGTTCAGGCTGGCGGCCCCAAAGTCTCCTTGTTGTTGAATCGAAGACACGGAGACATCAGTCATGTTCGATACAACCCACAGCTTCTCGCACAGCGCCCCCGCGGCGCCGGCGCCCTCGACCCTGGACGGCGCCGAGGCGCTCTTCGAGCTGGGCCTGGCCTACGCCACGGGTCACGGCGAGCCGGTCGATTACGTGCGCGCCCACAAATGGTTCAACCTCGCCGCCATGATGGGCGACGAGCGGGCCCGTGAGGAACGCGCCGACCTCGCTGAACTGATGAACCCGGCCGAAATCGCCGAGGCACAGCGCCTGGCCCGGGAATGGGTCCTGCACCACTGAGCGCGAATTGGCCGGCGCCATCCGGGGAAGCCCACCCGGGTGGCGCGTCGGCGGCTGGCGGAGTATGCTCCTGGATCTGAACGGCAAGAACGGGAAGATCCATGCATAAATCGCTTAGTTTCGCCGCCCTGCTCGCGGCCTCGCTCCTCGTAGCCTGCGACAATGGCGCGGACGACGCCAAGCCTGGCGATGCGCCTCCTGCCGGCCCGGCCGCCACGGACACCTCAGGCGCGGTCAGCGGCTCGAGCGTCACGCCCGCCGCGCCACCCGCTGCCGGGTCGCTTGAGGCCGTGATCGCCGGCAAGCACCGCCTCCCCGAGGACACGGCGCGCGACAAGTACCGGCACCCTGAACAGACCTTGGCCTTTTTCGGACTGCAGCCCACCATGAATGTCGTCGAGATCTGGCCGGGACGCGGCTGGTACACCGACATTCTCGCGCCTTACGTGGCGGGGAAGGGCAAGTACACCGCCGCCATCTTCGACGAGGGCGATGGCACCGGTTATGGCCCCAAGCTGAACAAGGCACTGAAGGACCGTGTCGCCGCCGATCCGGCGCTGTATGGCACTGTGACCTTCACCGCGTTCGGCCCGGGCAAGACCGATATCGCGCCCGAGGGCTCCGCCGACATGGTGCTCACCTTCCGCAACGTCCACAACTGGATGGCCAGCAATTTCGCGGCCGAGGCCTTCGCCGCCATGTTCAAGGCACTGAAGCCGGGCGGCGTGCTCGGTGTCGTCGAGCATCGGGGCGATCCCGAACTGCCGCAGGACCCGGTGGCCGCCAATGGCTACGTCACCGAAGAGACGGTGATCAAGCTGGCCGAGAGCGCCGGCTTCCAGACCGCCGAACGGTCCGAGATCAACGCCAATCCGCTGGACACCAAGGATCACCCCAAGGGTGTGTGGACCCTGCCGCCCAGCTTCCGGCTCGGCGATCAGGACCGCGAACGCTACATGGCCGTCGGCGAAAGCGACCGCATGACCCTGAAGTTCGTCAAGCCCACCACGACGGGAATGGCCTCCGCCGACTCGCAATAAGGATCAGCGCCATGGCCGCCAGCGGACTTTCCTGGAAAGGTTTCCTCATCCGCTGGCTGGCCGCCGCGGTGCTTGTCTTCGCCACGTTCAACCCCTTTGGCCTGTCCTATTTCCATTGGGTCAGCGCCTTCGGAGAGGCCGAGGGCAGTGGGGACATTCCGCTCAAGATACTGATCGGCCTGCTTTTGGTCGCCGGCTTTGGCATTTACTTCCGCGCCACCTGGCTGTCGCTCGGGCCGATGGGTATCGCCCTGATCGTGGCGGTGTTCGCCGTCTTCATCTGGCTCCTCGTCGATTATCGGATGTTGGACGTGGAGACGCCCTGGGTGCTCGCCTTCCTGATTCAGATCGTTCTCAGCATCGTCATGGCGGTCGGCATGTCCTGGTCCCACGTACAGCGCCGGCTCAGCGGACAGGTCGATGTGGACGATATCGAGCCCTGATCCTGCATTCGCTCGGCTAAACCGTTGACACCCCGCCGCCTCTTGAGTACGAACGGCGGTGGAGAGGTGGCCGAGTGGCCGAAGGCGGCGGTTTGCTAAACCGTTATACGGTCAAAAGCCGTATCGTGGGTTCGAATCCCATCCTCTCCGCCATTCCCCCTGCCTGCTAACTCGTGGTTTTTGCTGCGTAATGTCTACGGTTGGTGGGCGTATCTCTCGATCTCGGATCAGCGTCGCCGGCCCAGCCACCTTGCGTGAGTCCATGCCAGCGCTGTCTCAGAATCGGTTCAGTTTTCTCGCCTGATCACGCCATCCGCGTCATGTCGCGTCAGCGTGGCGTCGTGAAGGTGCGAACGGTTCAAAAGAAGGACGTCCGGTGTCAGCCACCAGATGGATATGGTTTCGCCATGCGGCGACGGCGCCCTCTGCCGGCTTCTGCGGCAGACTGGACGTGGATGTCCTTCCGTTTCAGGCCACCCTCGTCGGCGAATGGGCCGTATCCCGGCCTGATGCTCTGCTGGTCAGCCCGCTCCGGCGCGCCCGCTCCACGGCGGCGGTGATCTGCCAATCCCTCGGCTTGCCGCAGGACCTTCGCGACGGCTTGGTCGAGCAGTCGTTCGGTGACTGGGAGGGGAGGGACTACACGGTGTCGCAGGGGCTGATGCCGGATACTCTCGATGGCATGGCCGCGTTTCGGCCGCCAGCCGGAGAAAGCTTCGACGACGTGGTCGCGCGTGTCAGGGCCGCCATGCGGGAGATCGAGGCCGATCATGCGGGCAGGACGCTATGGCTGATCGCCCACGCCGGAACCATCCGCGCCGCGCTCGCCGTCGCCCTCGATATGCCCGCGGGCAGGGCGCTCGGCTTCGCCGTCGATCATTTGTCGGCTACCGCCATGACCTCGTTCGGCGGCGCGGGTTGGCGAGTCGACTACGTGAACCGGCCCGCTTGCGCATGACCGCCAGGGAACCCGGTCCCGGACAGGATGCTCTTGAGAACCTGGAATCGCTCCTTGCCTGGCGTCGTGACGTCAGGCGGTTCCGGACCGATCCGGTGCCGGATATGCTGGTGCGGCATCTGCTCGACTTGGCGGCGCTCGCTCCCAGCGTGGGCAACAGCCAGCCCTGGCGCTTCGTCCGCGTGACGACGCCTGCGCTCCGCGAGGCGGTAGCCGAGAATTTCCGCGCCGCCAACTATGCCGCGTTGGCCGGCTACGAGGGCGAGAAGGCGGCGCTCTACCAGTCCCTGAAGCTTGCTGGCCTCGATGCGCCTGTTCATCTGGCGGTGTTCACCGACATGGAGCCGCGGGCCGGGCACGGTCTCGGTCGCCGGACCATGCCGGAGACGCTGGTCCATTCGACCGTCTGCGCCATCCACACGCTATGGCTGGCGGCTCGGGCGGCGGGGTTGGGTATCGGCTGGCTGTCCATCCTCGATCCGGAGCGTCTGGCCCGGGACCTTGCCATGCCCGCCGCGTGGCGCTTCACCGGCTATCTTTGCGTGGGTTATCCGGAAGAGGAACATCTCGACCCGGAGCTGGAGCGCCACGGTTGGCAGGCGCGAAACCCTGCCGAGACCTTCATCTTCGACGCCTAGATTGACCGCCCGGTGCTGCCGGGCGTATGACTGAAGCATTCGAGCGGACGGAAACGTCCAACGGGAATGCGGTGCGCGACGAGGGTCGCAATGCCGCGGCTGCCCCCGCAACTGTAAGCGGATAGCCATTCTGCCGTGGATGCCACTGGCGCGCAGGCGCTGGGAAGGCGGGCAGGGTGGCCGTGACCCGCGAGCCAGGAGACCGGCTCGAATCATCGATAGCGTAAGGCCCGGGCGGGGTGCACCGGGGCACGTAGTGTCCATCGGTTGCCCGTGTCGCGGCGCCTTTGGTCCATGTGTCCCGTCCTTTCCCATGCCGTTCATGAAGGACAGGACGAATGACCGCCAAGATCCCCGCCACCGTCATCACCGGCTTCCTCGGCGCCGGCAAGACAACGCTGATCCGGAACCTGCTGCGGAACGCGGGCGGTCGCCGCCTGGCACTGATCGTCAACGAATTCGGCGACGTGGGTATCGATGGCGATCTGCTCAAGGGCTGTGGCGAGGAGACCTGCCGCGACGAGGACATCGTCGAACTGGCCAACGGATGCATCTGCTGTACCGTCGCCGATGATTTCCTGCCCACGATCCAGATGTTGCTGGACCGCGCCGCGCCGCCCGATCACATCATCATCGAAACGTCGGGCCTCGCCCTGCCAAAGCCACTGGTGCGCGCTTTCAACTGGCCCGAAATCCGCACCCGGGTCACCGTGGACGGCGTGGTGACCGTGGTCGACGCGGCGGCTGTTTCCGAGGGCCGCTTCGCGGATGACGAGGACGCACTGGCGGCCCAGCGCGCGGCCGACGGCGCGCTGGATCACGACAATCCGCTGGAGGAACTGTTCGAGGACCAGTTGGCCTGCGCGGATCTGGTCCTGCTCAACAAGACGGATCTGCTGCAACACGCCCCGCTGGAGGACACGCGCGCCCTGTTGCGCACGATGCTGCCCCCCTCGGTCAAGCTGCTCTCCGTGGTCCAGGGCAAGCTCGACGCGGATGTACTGCTCGGGCTGAAGGCCGGGGCCGAGGACGATCTGGACTCTCGCCCCTCCCATCACGACGCCGACGGCGATCACGACCATGATGATTTCGACAGCTTCGTGCTGGAGGGCGGCACGGTCGCCGATCCGGCAAGGCTGATCGCGGCGATGCAAACGGTTATCGAGACCCATGACATCCTTCGCCTCAAAGGCTTCGCCGCCGTGGCGGGGCGGGACATGCGGATGGTGATCCAGGCTGTCGGCTCGCGTATCCAGCATCATTACGACCGGAGCTGGGACCCGAGAGAGATGCGCACGACCCGCCTGGTCGTGATCGGTGAAACCGGTCTCGAGCGCGATGTCATCAGCGCGGCGCTGTTGGCCGCGATGACCTGATGCATCTTCTTGCGACACAGCCAGGGACCGTGGACGACGGCGCCGAGGCGGTCGATCTGGGGCAGACACGGGGCGATATCGTCGTGTTGTCCGCCGCTGATACCGAACTGGCGTGCCTAGCGCGCGCGGCGGACGATCTGGGCGACGGGTTCCCCCGGGTGCGCCTCGCGAACCTGCTGCGCCTGCGGCACAATCTGTCGGTCGATCTCTACGTCGAAAGCGTGATCGTCCATGCCCGTCTTGTTGTCGTGCATCTTCTCGGAGGTCGTTCCTACTGGCCCTATGGCCTCGAGCAGCTCGCCGACGCCTGCCGCGCCCGCGACATCGTTTTCCTGGCCTTGCCGGGCGACGACCGGCCGGAACCGGAATTCGAGGCCATGTCCAGCCTTCAGGGCGCGCCGTATCAGCGCTTGTGGGCCTATCTGCGCCATGGTGGCATTCGTAACGCGGGAGAATTTTTGCGGTATGCCGCCGCTCTGGCGGGATGCGCCGCGGGCCCGTGGCTTGAACCGGCGCCGCTTCCCAATGCCGGCTTGTACTGGCCGGGCGAGGGCCAGCCTGATCGCGACGCTCTCGAGGCGCGCTGGATCGGCGGTGGCGGCCGGGTGCCGGTGCTGTTCTATCGCGCGCTGGTGCAGGCGGGGAACACGGAGGCCATCGACGCGCTGATCTCGGCGCTCGTTGCGAGAGGCCTCGATCCGGTGCCCGTGTTTCTCCAGGGGTTACGGGACCCGGAGTCGGCGGCGATCCTGCGTGATCTGCTTACCCAATGGCCACCCTCGGCGGTGCTGAACTGCACCTCCTTCGCAGTCTCGGCGCCGGGTGGCGCGCGCGGCATGTCGCCGCTGGACGACACCGATTGCCCCGTGTTGCAGGTCATTCTCTCAGGCGGCTCGGAAGTGGCCTGGGCCTCAGGCAATCAGGGTGTGTCGCCCCGCGACATGGCCATGAACGTCGCCTTGCCCGAGGTGGATGGACGGATCATCAGCCGGGCCGTCGCTTTCAAGGCTGAAACGCGGTTCGATGCGCGCACCCAGTGCCCCATCGTCGCCCACAGGCCGCTTGCGGACCGCGTCGATTTCGTCGCCGATCTCGCCCTGGCCTGGACAAGGCTCGCGGCGACGCCCGCGCCCTCGCGCCGCGTGGCGCTGATCCTCGCGAACTACCCCAATCGCGATGGCCGGCTGGGCAATGGGGTAGGGCTCGATACCCCGCAAAGCGCCGTGGTCATCCTCCGGGCGATGGCCGATGCTGGTTACGATGTGCCTGACGTTCCCGCGAGCGGAACGGCGCTGATGGCGCTGCTGTCGCGTGGTCCGACCAACGCGCTGCCTGACCGTGCGACACGCGAGGGCGGCGTCTTTTATCCGCTGACGGCGTACCAGGCGTTCTTCGCCGGTCTTCCCGGCTCCAGCCAGGCGGAGGTGGCCAGCCGCTGGGGCGCGCCGGAGAGCGACCCGTTCTTCAGCGAACGGCATGGAGAGCCCGGCTTCGTCCTGTCCGTGCTCATGTTCGGCTCGGTGGCGGTCTGCGTGCAGCCCGCGCGCGGCTACAACACCGATCCGGCAGCGACCTATCACGACCCCGATCTGGTGCCGCCGCACAACTATCTGGCCTTTCATGCGTGGTTGCGCCACGAGTACCGCGCCCATGCGGCCGTTCACTTGGGCAAGCACGGCAATCTGGAATGGCTGCCGGGCAAGGCGGTGTCGCTCTCCGCCGGTTGCTGGCCGGAGGCTGCGCTGGGGCCCATGCCCAATCTTTATCCGTTCATCGTCAACGACCCGGGCGAGGGAACCCAGGCCAAACGCCGCGCTGGCGCCGTCATCATCGATCATCTGACGCCGCCGCTGACCCGGGCCGAGAGTTACGGAGCGCTGAAGGACCTGGAAGCGCTGGTGGACGAATATTACGAGGCGTCGGGCATGGACCCGCGCCGCCTCAAGATCCTGCGCCGTGACATCCTCGATCTGGCCGCGCGTAGCGGCCTCGACAAGGACTGTGGCGCCGTGGGCGACGGAGACGAGGCATTGGCCGCGCTGGACAATTACCTGTGCGAGCTGAAGGAACTGCAGATCCGCGACGGCCTGCACATATTCGGCAGGGCGCCGGACGGCCGGCAGCGGGTGGACCTGCTCGTTGCCCTCATGAGGACGCCGCGGCTGGATGGCAAGGGCGCCAACATGTCCTTGTTGCGGGCGATGGCCGGCGATCTGGGACTGGCCGGGTTCGATCCGCTCGACTGCGTGATGGGCGATCCGTGGTTTGGCCCAAGGCCTGACATCCTGCGGGCCCTGACCGCGGCGCCCTGGCGGACGTGCGGCGATACGGTAGAGCGGCTGGAACTACTGGCGAGCGGCCTGGTGTCCGGCTGCCCCATCCCGCCGGAGTGGAACGCCACGACCGCGGTTCTCGGTTGGCTGGAGCAGGTGCTGGCGCCTTCCGTCGCGGCCTGCGGCGAGGCCGAACTGGATGGCCTGTTGCGGGGACTGGATGGGCGCTTCGTGCCGCCCGGGCCGTCCGGCGCGCCGACGCGCGGCCGGCCCGACGTGCTGCCGACCGGGCGCAATTTCTATTCGGTGGACACCCGCGCCGTTCCCACGCAGGCCGCCTGGGCGCTGGGGTGGAAGTCAGCGCAGATGCTGGTCGAGGATTTCCGCCAGCGCGAGGGCGCATGGCCGCGTGCCATGGCGATTTCGGCCTGGGGAACCTCCAACATGCGGACCGGTGGCGACGATATCGCGCAGGCCCTCGCGCTGATGGGCGTCCGGCCGACCTGGGACGACACCACCCGCAAGCTTACCGGTTTCGAAATCATGCCCCAGACGGTGCTGGGGCGCCCGCGGGTGGATGTGACGTTCCGGGTATCGGGCTTCTTTCGCGACGCCTTCGGGGCGCAGATCGACCTGCTGGACTCCGCCGCGCGTGCGGTGATGAACCTGGACGAGTCCGACGAGGCCAATCCGCTCGCGGCGTGCTTCCGTCGGGATCGCGATGCACGCGTCGCGGCGGGGCAGTATCCCGCGCTGGCGGAGCGCCGGGCGGGATACAGGGTCTTCGGGTCGAAGCCGGGCGCCTATGGCGCAGGCCTCCAGGCGCTGATCGACGAGAAGATCTGGGACACCCAGGCGGATCTTGCCGATGCCTATCTGGAATGGGGCGCCTGGGCCTATGGAGCGGGCAGTGAGGGCGTCGCCGACCGTCAAGGGTTCGAGACACGGCTCGCCGCCGCCGAAGCGGTCATCCAGAACCAGGACAATCGCGAGCACGACCTGCTGGACTCCGATGATTACTACCAGTTCGAAGGCGGCATCGCCGCGGCGGTAAGCGCCCTGCGCGGCGGTGAACCCGTGATCTACCACAATGACCATTCCCGCCCCGAGACACCCCGGATACGAACCCTGGCCGACGAGCTCGGGCGCATCGTCCGGGGCCGCGCGGCCAACCCCAAATGGATCGAGGGCGTCATGCGCCATGGATTCAAGGGCGGTTTCGAAATGGCGGCCACGGTCGATTATCTGTTCGGCTTCGCGGCGACGACCCGGGCGGTGAAGGACCACCATTTCGACCAGTTGTTCGATGCCTACCTGGCCGAGCCGGCGGTGCTGGACTTCCTGCGCGGACACAATCCCGCTGCCTTGCGCGAAATGGCCGAGCGTTTCAGAGAGGCGCTGGACCGCCATCTCTGGAAACCGGCCCGGAACGATACGCGCCTTTTGCTCGACCACATCAACGGAGATATCTCATGAGCCATGTCGACGACGCGGCGGCGAACGACCGCCACAACCAGAAGATGCGCAAGCTCAAGGCCTCCCACGACAAGATCGTCGCAGGCAAGACCATCGAGAAGGGCTTGCTGATCGTTCACACCGGCGCGGGCAAGGGCAAGACGACGGCCGCGCTGGGCATGGTCTGCCGGGCTATCGGCCACGGCTTCAAGGTCGGTGTCGTTCAGTTCGTCAAAGGGGCGTGGGACACGGGAGAGATGGCGGTGCTGAACGCCTTTCCCGATCAGGTCACGGTCAAGGTGCTGGGCGAGGGCTTCACCTGGGACACGCAGGACCGCGCCAAGGACATCGCTTCGGCCCGCCGCGCATGGGACGAGGCCAAGGCCATGATCATGGACCCGGCCAACAAGCTGGTGCTGTGCGACGAACTCAACATCGTGCTCCGCTACGAGTACCTGCCGCTCGAGGAAGTCATCGATTTCCTGCGCCGCAAGCCGGCGGATACCCACGTCATCGTGACCGGACGCAATGCCAAGGCCGAACTGATGGAAATCGCCGACCTGGTCACCGAGATGACGCTGGTGAAGCATCCGTTCCGTGCCGGCGTCAAGGCGCAGCCCGGAATCGAATTCTAGGAGTGCAGCTGACGGTGCAGCACGCGTACGGCGTCGGGAAACGACGGGCCGCCACACATGGTGAGCGCCTGCGGCACATAGAGTCGCCGCGAGGGGCCATATCGTTCCATCAGCGCCGGGTGGAGCAGCAGGTCCGTTCCCATATCCGTGCCCGGGGCGGGCTGTTCGGTGTAGAGGAGGTAGTCGGGCCGCGCGGTCAGGATTTCCTCCAGCGTGATCCGGGAGACGGCGCTTCGGCCCAGGCGTCGGGCCAGATTGTCCGCGCCGGCCCGGGTCATGACCTCGTCGAGCAGCGTGCCGGTACCGGTAACGAATCCCCGGCGCTGGTAGTGCGCGACGACGGGAGCCCGGCGGTCCGGCGCCGGTATGGCCGCCAGTTCGGCGCGCATGCGCGCGATCAGCGCCTCGCCCCGTTCGGGATGACCGATGGCGGCGGCGATTTCCCGCGTCTGGTCGATGATATCCTCGAAGTTCCGCGCGGGCCTCAGCTCGATGGTCGTGTAGCCATAGGGCTTGAGAATGGACTGGGTCTCCTGGCGCCGGAACCTGTTCACGATGACCAGATCGGGCTTCAGGGTCATGACCGCTTCCGCCGCGCCCGTCGCGACCGGGTACGATCTGGCGGCCTCGGACTGGTACGACATGGCCGGATCGCGCGCCCATTCGGAGAGCGCGGCGATCTGATCCCTGTCGGCCAGCGCGATCAGATACTGGTCGGCGCACATGTTGAGCGACACGATACGCTGCGGGGCGCCGAAGGCGGGCGCCGCGACCGCGAGGAGCGCCGTGGAACAGATGACGGCAAGGAGGGTTTTCATGACGCCTCCTGATACCCCTGTTTCGCCGCGGCGCTCAAGCGGCATCGGCATTCTGGTTCTGGTCGCGCTGTGCATTTTTGCAGCGGGGCTGTCCCTCGTCACGGGACCCGCGCCGATTGGCTGGGGCGACGTGTCGCGGGCGGTGCTGGGCCAGGGCGATCCCGTGATCCGGTCGGTGGTCATGGAAATCCGCTTGCCTCGATTGATCCTGTCGCTGTCGGTGGGCGCGACGCTGGCGCTGACGGGCGCCGCCCTGCAAGGCTATCTGCGCAATCCCCTGGCTGATCCATCGGTGCTTGGCGCCTCGGGCGCGGCCGCGCTCGGCGCGGTGGTGGCGCTATATTTCGGCCTCGCGGCCGTCACACCCGCCGCGCTGCCGTTGATGGCCATCGGCAGCGCCGTCATCGGCCTGTCTTTCGTGATGGCCCTGTCGCGGCGGGCGGACAGCCCGCTGACCCTGATTTTGGCTGGTATCGCGGTGGGCACGCTGTCGGGCGCGGCGATTTCCCTGGCGCTGAACCTGTCCGCTAACCCGTTCTCGGGCATGGAGATCACGTTCTGGCTGCTCGGCTCCCTGGAGGACCGGAGCATGACCCATGTGGCGCTGGCGCTGCCGTCCATGGTCGCGGGCTGCGCCCTGCTGATGTGGGACGGGCGCGGTCTGGATGCGCTGGCGCTTGGCGAGGACGCGGCCGAGGCCCTGGGTTTCAATCTGAGCCATGTCCAGTGGCGGGTCGTGGCGGGCGTCGCCCTGGCGGTCGGCGGCGCGGTCGCGGTTTCAGGCACTATCGGATTCGTCGGCCTCGTCGTGCCGCATATCATCCGCCTGCTCGGCAACGTGCCGCCCTCGCGCATATTGCTGCCCTCGGCGCTCGCCGGCGCGGCCCTGCTCACCGTGGCGGATGTGGCCGTCCGTCTCGTGCCGGCGACCACGGAACTGCGGCTTGGCGTCGTGACCGCCATGCTCGGCGTGCCCTTCTTCCTGCACCTGCTGACGCGCCGCCGCGCGCCGGCGTGAGGCGGTATCGACGCCGCGACGCTGTGCAAAAATCCACATTGCCCGTGTTTGCAAATGTACGTAACGTTGATGCCGGTGGTCCTCCGAGAGGAGGTTCAAAAGGGAACTCAGAACACGACGCCGCATCGCGTGCGGTCAAGTGAAGCTGGGGCTGTACCCGCAACTGTGATCGGGGAGCTTCCGTCACACGCAGCCACTGGGGCTTTTGCCCTGGGAAGGCGTGACGAAGTGAAGATCCGAGAGCCAGGAGACCTGCCACCTTCGTCGCTCGTCTTTCGGTCGGGAAGAACTGGAAGAGCGGTCCTCCGTAGAGGCGACACCTTGTGTAACTGCGGGTGGGCCGTGCGGACGTCTGGCTTGAAAGGCCGTTTCGTACTCCTTCCATGAACCATCGTTGGCTCAGTCCGTCCCGCGACTGATAACGGGGCGTCGCCCCCGATGGAGGAACTATGACTGCGCGTTCAATGCGAGCGCGGGCAGCGGGGTATTCGTGCGCCCTGATCGCTCTCGCCATGCCGGGTACGGGATTTGCTCAGACCCTCGATACGACAGCGTTGGAAGAAGTGGTGGTGAGCGCGAGCCGCACCGGCCTCAAGCCGCGCGAGATCGGCAGCTCGTTCAGCGTCATCGATGCCGAAGACCTGCAGGCCAACCAGGTAACGGTGCTGCGCGATCTGCTGCAGGATCTGCCGGGTATCCAGATCAGCAACAATCGCCCCGGCGGTTTTTCGAACCTCAGCATCCGGGGCTCGGACAATGATCAGGTTCTCGTGCTGATCGACGGCATCGAGCTGGGCGATCCCAGCAGCACCAGCACCCAGTTCCAGATGGACCATCTGACCGCGCTCGACGTGTCTCGTATCGAGGTGCTGCGCGGCAATCAGAGTTCGCTCTATGGCAGCGATGCGATCGGCGGTGTCATCAACATCGTCACCAGGCGTGCGACCGAGGACGGCCTTACCCTGAACGGCGAAATGGAGGGCGGCTCCTTCGGCACCTTCAACGGCGGCGCGTCGCTGTACGGCAAGACCGGGCCGCTCGATGTGCGTCTTTCGGTGACCGGCCATCGCAATGACGGTCCGTCGCTGGCGGCGCCGACGGCCGGTCCGTCGGTCGAGCCTGATGCCTATAGCCGCTACGGCTTCAGTGGCCGCATCGGATACCAGATCACCGATAATCTGGAAATCGTCGCGACGGGGTTCCTCAGCCGGACGGATTCCGATCTCGATGGCACTGGCACCGATGTGTCGAGCAATGACAACGTGGAGAAGGACGAGGACGCGGCGGCCATCCAGGTCAATCACAAGGCCTTCGACGGAAGATGGCGCAACAGTCTGCTTGCCAGTTACTACCAGGCCGAGCGCCTCTATTTCGGCCGGTCTACCCGGCCTGAAGGCGATCAGTATCTCGGCAAGAAGCGTAACCTCAACTACACCAGCGCCTTCGATGCGACGGAATGGCTCAGCGTCGTCGTGGGCGGTAACCTGGAAGAGGAATCCACCGACCAGATCACGTCCTTCTCCGGTGACTTCATCGAGAAAGTCGATACCAAATCCGTGTTCGGGGAAGTGGCGCTGAAGCCACTCGAAAACCTGACCCTCACCGGCGCCTTCCGATATGACGACAACAGCCAGTTCGGCGGTTTCGACACCTACCGCGGCACCGTCGCCTATGTGTTGCCGGCGGCGCTGGCAGGCGGCGATCTCAAGCTGCGGGCGAGCTATGGCACCGGGGCCAAGGCGCCGGGCCTGTACCAGCTCTATGATCCGACTTACGGCAATCCGAACCTGACCGTGGAAGAGAGCCAGGGATGGGACGCCGGATTCGACCTGAATTGGGCCGACCCTCAGATCAATCTGACGGTGAACTATTTCGAAAGCCACGTCGAGGATGAGATCGAGTTCATTCTGAACGGCTATCGGATGGGCGGCGAGTCCAAGTCGAAAGGCGTCGAGTTCGGCGCCACCGCGCAGATCACGCCCTGGCTGAGCGTCAGCCAGAGTTACACCTACCTCAGCTCGCGCAAGCTGCCGGCGAACACCTGGAAGGGCCGGCCGCGTCATTCGGGAGCGACCTCGGTGACCATCTATCCGCTGGAGGACCTGTCGATCACTGCACGCGCGCGGTTCAAGAGCGAAAACCTGTCGAGCGGCGTCAATCGGCCGGTCGACGGCTTCGTCACCGTGGACCTGCTGGTGAGCTACCGGGTCAACGACCAGCTCGAGCTCTATGGCCGCGTCGTGAACCTGTTCGACAAGGATTACATGCTCAACTGGGGCAACAGCACCTATGGGCTGAGTGGTTTCGTCGGCGTCCGCGCGTCGCTCAACGTCCTGTAACGAGGGAGAACAGATCCATGACCCAGCCCATTCCCATGGTGTCGATCATCGAAAGCGGGGCGACGGAACAGGTTTGGCCGTTGCCGTTGGACGAAGCGTTCCTCGAGCGGCTGCTCAGGGATCTGTTCGAAAACCATTACGCTGCCTTGACGTTCGGGCCGCTGATTCCCGGCGCCGCCTATGAAATGAAGGCGCCGGGCGCGCCGGAGCGCGTCAGCTGCCAGGGCGGATATCTCACCGTTCACTGGGGCGGCAAAGGGCATTTCCATCTGTGCATCGGCACCAATCGGGGGCCTGCCAGCAACCCCAATCCGCCGGAGCTGATTGCCCACCGGCGGCCCAGCCGGGCGGAATTCTTCCGCCGGCTGGACAAGCAGGGTCATCCCGTTTCCTGGGGCTACCGGATGTTCAACGGCAAGGGCGAGCCCCAGATCACCATCTTCTTCGCCAACCCGTTCATCACCGACGCGGATCAGCTCGCGGATGCGCCCGACTGGTCGCGGCTGGCGACCTGGGACGCGATCATGGCCGACTACGCGGGCCACCAGCCGGACGGGCTGGATCGGCTTGGCAAGGGGTTCCGGGGTGCGTGACACCTCGCGGCTCGCGGTGGCCATCGGGGTTGCGGTCGCCACCCTTTGCGGCGGCGCGTCGGCGCTGCCGCGGGTCGCATCGACCACCATATGCGGCGACCAGCTTGTTCTGACGTTGGCGGACCGGGCGCAGATCGCATCGGTCAGTCAGGAAGCGACCGGGCCACTGTCCCTTCACGCCGACGAGGCGGCGGGTCTGCCGCGCAACCGGAAGACAGCGGAGGAACTGCTGGGGGTTGGCGCCGACGTGGTGCTGATGGATGCGCGCGGCGAACCCAAGCTGGAAGAGATGCTCACGCGCCTCGGTATCCGCGTGATCCGGCTGAACCTCAGTTCGGAATTCGCCGACATCGAGGAGACCGTGATGCATGTGGCCGAGGCCTTCGGCCAGCGTGCGCGGGGACTGGCGATGGTGGCGGATATGCGCCGCCGGCGCGCGGCGGTCGCCGCAACCGTGCCGCCAGGACCGCGTCCGCGCTTCGTCTATTACCGCCCCGATGGCGGCAGCGCCGGGCTGAACACCTTCGTCGATACGGCCATGCGGGCAAGCGGCTTCGACAATTTCCAGGCGGATCGCGGCCAGGTCGGCTGGGGAACCCTGCCCCTCGAGGTGCTGGTCAACGATCCGCCTGACGGCTTCGTCGTCAGCTTCTTCGACACGTCGCAAAGTTCGATCCGCCGCACCTTCATGACGCATGCCTATCTGCACCGGCTCATGGACGAGAAGCCTGTAATCGGCGTGCCCGGCAAGCTCTGGCCTTGTGCCGGGCCCATGGTCGTCGATGCCGCCGAGCTGCTCGCATCCGAGCGCGTCCGGGGCATGCCGGAGGAAAGACCGTGAAGGCGCCGCTGTCGCTCCATTACGTCGTGCTGCTCAATGTTTCTCTGACACTGGTGGCGCTGGGCATGGCCATCATGTCGCTGCGTTTCGGCTATGTGCCATTGCCTGCATCGGATGTTCTCGCGGGACTGCTGGGCAGCGCGGACGAAAAAATCGTCACCATCATTCGCGACCTGCGCCTTCCCAGGACCATACTGGCCTTGCTGATCGGCGCGGCCACCGGATTGGCGGGCGCCGTGCTGCAAAGCCTGCTGCGCAATCCGCTGGCCGAGCCGAGCGTGGTCGGCATTACCGGCGGCGCGAGTCTCGGGGCCGTGATCGCCCTCTACTTTGGTTTGTCGGCGGTCTTCCCGTTCGCCTTGCCGCTGTCCGCGCTGACGGGCGCCGCCATCGCGACCATCGTGCTCTATCTGGTCGCGGCGCGGGATTCGAGCACGCTGACCCTCATTCTCGTCGGCATGGCGATTGGCGGCATTTCCCTGTCGTTGATTTCGCTCGCCATGAACCTCTCGCCCAATCCCTGGGCGGTGAGCGAGATCATCTTCTGGCTGCTGGGCTCCGTCCGTGACCGCAGCTTTGCCGATGTGACGCTGGCGGCGCCCTTTATCGTCACCGGCATCGCGGTGCTGTTGACCCTGGGAAAGCCGCTCGATGCGCTCAGCCTGGGCGAGGAAGCGGCGCAGAGTCTTGGCATGGACCTCACGCGAGTGCGGGTGCTGGCGATCGTCGGCACCAGTCTGGCGGTTGGTGCCTCGGTCGCGGTCGCCGGAACGATCGGGTTCGTGGGACTGGTGGTACCGCATCTGCTGCGTCCATTGGTCGGGCAGATGCCCAGCCGCCTGCTGTTGCCGAGCGCGCTGGGCGGGGCGGCGCTGCTGGCCGCCGCGGATGTGGTGGTGCGCCTTATTACCGTGGGACCGGAGCTGCATCTGGGCATCGTCACCTCGCTGATCGGTGCGCCGTTCTTCCTTTACCTGATCCTCAAGACCAGAAAGATCGTGCGATGACCGAACTGACGGCTCACGGGATCGATGTGTCGATCAATGGCAAACCGATCCTCGAGGATATCGGCTTCACGGTGGGCTCCGGCGGGCTGATGGGACTGATCGGTCCCAACGGGGCGGGCAAATCCACGCTGATCCGTGCGCTCGCGCGCCTGCAACAGATGGTGCGCGGCACCGTATCGATCGACGGCAAGAGCATCGCGGATCTGCCGCGCAAGGAACTGGCGCGGCGGATCGCCTACCTGCCTCAGGGGCATACCGTGCACTGGCCGCTCGATGTCTATCATCTTGTGGCGCTCGGCCGGCTGCCGCACCTGTCGCCCCTCGCACGCGTGTCCGCGCGGGATGACGCGGCCATCATGAGCGCCATGGAGCGTGCCGATGTGACCCGGTTCGCCGACCGCACTGTGACGACCTTGTCCGGCGGCGAGCGGGCGCGTGTCATGCTGGCGCGGGCGCTGGCGGTCGAGACGCCGATTCTGCTCGCCGACGAACCGGTCGCTTCGCTCGACCCGTTTCATCAGCTTCAGGTCATGGAACTGCTGCGGGGCATTGCCGAGGATGGCCGCCTCGTCATCGCCGTCCTGCACGATTTGCCGCTGGCGGCCCGGTTCTGCCGCCGGTTGTTGCTGATGGAAGGTGGGCGTCTTGTGGCGGATGGGACGCCCGAGGCGGTGCTGGCGCAGAACCATCTGCGCGACGCCTACGCCATCGAAGGCATTCATGGCGCGGAGCAGGGCGAGCACTTCGTCCTGCCCTGGCGCCGTCTGGGTCACAACGGCGCGAGGATCGGCTGATGTTGAAGAAGATTGGCGGTGAGGCTTCCATCATTGTCTGTTCCACCTGCCGCTATACGGCGGATGAGCGCGACAGTCCCGACGGCGTGCGCGGCGGGGTCCTGATGGCGCGGGCCGTGCGAGAGGCTGCCGCGGCACATGATGACGTCGAGGTGCAGGAGATGGCCTGCCTCTTCGCCTGTTCCCAGCGCTGCGCGGTCCATCTGCGCGCCGCGGGCAAGATCGGCTATGTGCTGGGCAAGTTCGAGCCATCGCCCGAGGCGGCACGGGCGATCGTCGATTATTTCCGCCTCTACACCGCGTCCGATGAAGGCGTGGTGCCCTACAAGGACTGGCCTGAGGAGATCAAGGGGCACTTTCTGGTCCGCGTGCCGCCCGCTGGTTTCGTGACGGATTAACCCGTGCCGCCCTTGTTTCCGACGGGTCATCATGGGGGTTCGGGCGCGGACTATCTCCGCCGCTTTCACCCCGGCGCGCCGCGGCCCTGGCTGGATCTGTCGACGGGCATCAACCCTTTTCCGTACCCTGTCGGTACCATCGGGACGGCGGCCTGGACCGCATTGCCGTCGCCCGAGGCCGAGCACGCCTGCCGCATGGCCATGGCGGCCTATCTGGGCACCGCGCCGGACGCGCTGGCGCTCTTGCCCGGCTCCCAGGCGGGCATCGCCCTTGTCCCCCGCCTGTTCGCCCGAGGAGACGTGGACATCGTCGAACCCACCTATAACGAACACGCGCGGGCCTGGCGTGACGCGGGACACGACGTCCGGGGCATTTCTGTGGAAGAGATGGCGGGCAGCACGGCCGCTGTGCTGGTGGTGGTCAATCCCAACAATCCCGATGGCCGGGTTTACAGCGCCGAGGCGTTGCTCGTGCTGGCGCGGCACCGGTCGGCCGCCGGGCGCTGGCTGGTGGTCGATGAGGCGTTCGCCGACCTGACTCCAGAGCACGCCGTCGCGTCCGATGCGCGGGCGCTGAACCTGATCGTCTTGCGGTCTTTCGGCAAGTTCTTCGGCCTGGCGGGTGTCCGCCTGGGCGCGGTCGCCGCGCCGCCTTCGGTGGTGGCGCGGCTCGAGCGCCTGATCGGTCCCTGGGCGGTTTCCGGCCCGGCGCTCGAAATCGGCGCGCGCGCCTATGCCGATACGGTCTGGCATGAGATGGCGAGACGTGCGCTGGGCCAGCGGGCGCGACAGATGCGAGAACTCCTGGCCGCCGCGCGACTTCAACTGCTCGGCGGCACCGACCTGTTCCATCTCACGGGCCATGACCAGGCCCCGATCATTTTCGAGCGGCTCGCGAACGCCGGCATCTATGTCCGGCGGTTCCGGCGCAATCCCCGGTGGCTGCGCTTCGGCCTGCCGCCCGACGAGATGGCGCAGGTCCGGCTCGCGGAAGCCCTCGCGCCATGACCGCGCGGGCGCTGATGTTCCAGGGTACCGGTTCGGACGTGGGCAAGTCGGTGATTGTCGCCGGCCTGTGCCGTGCCTTGCGGCTGCGCGGCATGCGTGTAGTGCCGTTCAAGCCGCAGAACATGTCCAACAATGCCGCAGTGACGGCGGAGGGCGGCGAGATCGGGCGGGCACAGGCGTTGCAGGCGCGCGCGGCGGGCATTGCGGCCAGCGTGCACATGAATCCAGTGCTGCTGAAGCCGGAAGGGGATCGGGGCTCGCAGGTCGTGATCCACGGGCGGGTATCGGGCGCGATCGCGTCGCGCGACTGGTCGAGCCGGCGCGACCGCTTCATGACGCCCATTCTCGACAGTTTCGGGCAGCTCGCGTCGTCTCATGAGATGATCCTGGTGGAAGGCGCGGGCAGCCCGGCCGAGACCAATCTGCGGGCCGGCGACGTGGCCAATATGGGGTTTGCCCGCGCCGCCGGTGTGCCGGTGGTCTTGATCGGCGATATCGACCGGGGCGGGGTCATCGCCAGCCTGATCGGCACGCATGCGGTGCTCGATGATGCGGACCGCGCGCATATCCGCGCCTTCATGGTCAACAAGTTCCGGGGCGATCCGGCCCTGTTCGCCGATGGGCTGCGAACAGTGGCCGAGATGACGGGCTGGCATTCCATGGGCATCGTGCCGTGGCTTGCCGCTGTATCCCGGCTGCCCGCCGAGGATGCTGTCCCGCTGGAACAAGGGGCGATCAGCGCGGCGCATGGTCTGAAGATCGCCGTCCCGATGCTGTCGCGCATCGCGAATTTCGACGATCTCGATCCGCTGCGCGCGGAACCGGGTGTCAGTATCGTCTTCGTGCCGCCGGGCACGCCGCTGCCGCTCGACGCCGACGCCGTCATCCTGCCGGGAACGAAATCCACCTTGGCTGATCTTGCCATGCTCCGCGCCCAGGGCTGGGACACCGACATCCTCGCGCTGGCGCGGGCGGGGCGCCGCGTTCTGGGCCTGTGCGGCGGCTTCCAGCTGCTAGGACGCACCATCCGCGACGGGCACGGGCTGGATGGTGCGCCGGGCGAGGCGGCGGGACTTGGTCTTCTTGATGTAACCACGGAGATGGCCGGGGAGAAGACGGTGCGCGAGGCCGCCGGCGTCTCGCCTGCCTATGGCGCGCCGGTACGCGGCTATGAAATCCATCTGGGCGTCACCGAAGGGCCGGATTGCCGCCGTCCCCTCACCATGCTGGACGGGCAGGGCGATGGCGCCCGTTCGCCGAATGGTTTGGTTGAGGGCAGCTATCTCCACGGTCTGTTTCACGCCGACGGCTTTCGCCGGGCATGGCTGGCATCCTTTGGCGACGGCGTGGCGTCAACTCTCGCGTTCGAGGCGCAGGTCGACGCGGCACTCGACAGCCTCGCCGCGGATCTCGAGAAGCATCTCGACATGGATGGGCTCGTCAATCTATCGGAGCCGGCGGGATGGACGCCCCGGCGCTGACGCTCATGGCCATCGCGCTGCTGATCGACGCCCTGGGCGGTGATCCGCGCATTCTCTATCGCCACGTGCCGCATCCGGTGACCATGATGGGCTGGGGGATCGCCTTTCTGGACAACGCCTTGAATTCCCCCGCGCGGCCCGTGGAATACCGGCGTCTGGCGGGCGCCGTGTCACTGGGGCTGCTGATCATCGCCACCGCCGCCGTGGCCTGGAGCGTCCACGGGCTGCTCGCCAGGGTAACGGGCGGCTGGCTGGTGGAGGCCGTGCTGGCCAGCACGCTGCTCGCCCAGCGCAGCCTTTACGATCATGTGGCGGCCGTTCACCGTGCGCTGATCCATGAAGGGCTTGAGGGCGGTCGCGCCGCGGTCTCCATGATCGTCGGGCGCGACGTGCGCGGTCTGGATGAAGCGGGCGTGCGCCGCGCCGCCATCGAGAGCCTGGCCGAGAACCTGTCGGACGGCGTGGTTGCCCCGCTGTTCTGGGGCTGCCTGTTCGGCCTGCCGGGGATCGCCGTGTACAAGCTGGTCAATACCGCCGATTCCATGATCGGCCACCGCACGCCGCGTCACGAGGCCTATGGCTGGGCGGCGGCACGAATGGATGACGCCCTCAACTGGATTCCGGCGCGGTTAAGCGGCGTGTTGATCGCCCTCTGCGCCGGCGCGACCGCGGCAAGGGCGCTTCGCGTGATGCGCCGCGACGCGCGGCACCATCGGTCCCCCAATGCGGGCTGGCCCGAAGCGGCGATGGCCGGAGCGCTGGGTGTGCGTCTGTCTGGCCCGCGCCTCTATGCCGGCAGAATGTCGGCCGAGCCCTGGCTGGGCGTGGACGGCGCCGATCCAGGCGGCCACCATATGCAAAGGGCGCTCGCCATCACGGTCAGGGTGTTCGTGTTGCTCTTCGTCCTGGTCGCGGCGGCGGCGCTTATCCTTTCAGTCTGAGCGGCAGGCCGGCGGCGATGAATTCGACGGTGCTCACCCTGGCGGCGACCGCCTGATTGAGGCGGCCCTGCGCGTCGCGGAAGGCCCGGCCCAGCGGCGTCTCGGGCACAAGTCCCAGGCCGACCTCGTTGGAGACCAGAATGACGCGGCCTGGACAGTCGGCGAGCGCCTGGACGAGGCGCCGGGTTTCCGCCTCGATATCCCGTCCGGCTTCCATGAGGTTGGAAAGCCACAGCGTCAGACAATCCACCAGCAAGGCCCGCTCTGGGCGTGTCTCGCGCCGAAGGACCTGGGCCAGCTCCAGCGGTTCCTCCACCGTGCGCCAGTGGGGGCCGCGCTCGGCCCGGTGCCGGGCGATACGGTCCGTCATTTCGCCGTCCCGTGCTTCGGCGGTCGCGAGGTAGATCGGCGACGGCATGGCGTCGGCCAGGGCCAGTGCCCGGCGCGTCTTGCCGGAACGGGCGCCGCCGAGGATGAGGAAACTGTCCGTCATAGCGTCACCCAGAGGCTCGAGGCGACGACCAGGCAGGCGATTTCGGCGGCTTGCGCCGCCGCGCCGAGCGCATCGCCCGTGTACCCGCCCAGATGCCGGCGGGACAGCAGCATCACGGCAAGGCTGGCCACCAGCGCCGCGATGACCAGGATGAGACCGCTGGCGCCCAGGGCGGCGAGAGTGATGAGCGTCGTCGCGGCCCAGCCCGCGATGAGCGACGGCAGCGGCGGCGCTCCGGCGCTCCGGGCCAGGCCATCCTCGCGGGCGGCGGGCAGGACGGCGAGCAGCAGCAGCGCCCCACCGCGCGCCAGCGCGCCGGCGGCGATCCAGACCGCGAGGACCATGGGCGGCGCCATGGCCGCGAGCGCTGCGGCACGCAGCCCCAATGAGAGGATGAGGGCGGCGCCTCCATAGGTGCCGATCCTGCTGTCGCGCATGATCTCCAGCTTGCGCTCACGGGTGCGCCCGCCGCCGATGCCATCGCAGAAATCCGCCAGACCGTCCTCGTGGAAGCAGCCGGTCGCCAGCAGAGTCGCCGCCAGCCCGAGCAGAACCGCGACCAGCAACGACAGGCCAGCCCACTGCGCGATCAGGGCGGTGACTCCGCCAATGCCGCCGATCACCGCGCCGACCACAGGATAGGCCCAGACGGCGCGGGCGGTCAGGCCCTCATCATGGCCCGGGACGGGCCAGGCGGGCAGTCGCGTCAGCAGCATGATGGCCGCCGCCAGCTCGTCGCGGCGACGGCTAATCCACATGGCCGTCTTCGCTGCTGACACCGGCTTCCGCGAAGGTCGCCATGCCGTTGTGCGTGGCGACCGCGCCGCGCAGCACCGAGACGGCCAGCAGGGCGCCCGTTCCTTCGCCAAGACGCATGCGCAGGGACAGCAGCGGCGTCAGCCCGAAAGCGGCAAGCAGTTTCCGGTGGCCCGGTTCCGCCGACACATGTCCCGCGATGCAATGGGCGAGGATATCGGGCGAGTGCGCGGCCAGTGGCGCGAGCGCGGCGCAGACGACGAATCCGTCGAGCAGCACGGGTACGCGGCGCAGCCGCGCGGCCACGATGGCGCCCGCGATAGCGCATAGTTCACGCCCGCCCAGGCTCGCGAGGGTCTGGAACGGATCTCGCGCCGCCGTGCCGTGTCGCGCCAGCGCGCGATCGACGATCGCGGCCTTGTGGGCGACGCCCTTGCCCGTCATGCCGGTGCCGGGACCCGCCCAGTCCGCGCCTGCGCCGCCGTAGCTGGCCGCGCACAGGGCCGCCGCCACCGTGGTGTTGCCGATGCCCATTTCGCCGAGCACGAGAATATCCGTGCCTTCATCCACGGCGGCCGCGCCGCTGTTCAGGGCGGCCAGAACCTCGTCATCCGAGAGCGCCGGCATTTCCGAGATATCGCCCGTCGGCCTGTCGAGCTCCAACGCCACGACCGAAAGGTCGGCGCCGACCGTGCCGGCCAGCGCGTTGACCGCCGCGCCGCCCGACCTGAAATTGGCGACCATCTGGGCGGTCACCGCGGCGGGAAAGGGCGAGATGCCCTGCGCCGTCACGCCGTGATTGCCGGCGAAGACAATGGCCTGAACCCGGTCGGCGCGCGGCGTTCCCTGCCAGCCCGCCATGAACAGGGCCAGTCCCTCGAGGCGCCCCAGCGCGCCGGGCGGTTTGGTCAGCTGACCCTGCCGCCCGGCGGCTCTCTCGATGGACGCCGGATCCGCCCCGGGCAGCTGGCGCAACAGGTGCGCCAGCGTTTCCGGTGTCTCGAACAGGCGGTTGCTCACGCCCGCGCCGTTCCCGTCAGGGCGTGCCGGGCGCGCGGCGCGATGCCCAACCGTTGTCCGGCATACTGCAGGCCGAGGAGGAGCAGCAGTGATCCCGCGTTGATGGCCACCATGTTGGCGATGATCCGGCCGTTGAACGCGCCATGCGGCGAGAGCATGGCGGCGGTCACCGACATCGTCGCCTGCCAGACGAGGCAGGCCGCGGTGAATGTCAGGAGGACGCGCAGCAGGGGCGATTTGCCGGCGGCGTATCGCGCCGTCTCGAACGCGGCCCAGACCGCGAGCATGCAGCCGATACCCATGGCCACGCCCCACGCGATAGTACTGAACTTCAGGGAATAGCCCAGGAAGCCGAAGCCGGTGGCCTGATTGGCCAGAAAGACGGCGCCCGCGAGCAGGAACGCATCGGTTCGGTTCATGTTGAGCCCCGCCAGCGTCACGAGCGCCACGAAGGGCGCCACGCAGGAGAAGGGAAGGCTGAGAAGGACACTGGCGGTGTTGAGCAGAGCAAGCCAGGCCCACCGCCTGGCATCGTCATTGTCATGAAGGTAGTTCATTGTTCTCTCCGGTTGCGGCGGACTGCCGGCCGGAAAGGATGCCAGGACTGGACGGCACGGCAGGCGCCGGCCACCAGAACGCAACCCACCGGGACACCCCGCCCGTAGACGTTCATGGATACCGGCAGGTCTCCTGGCTCGCGGGTCGCCGCCATCCCGTCCGCCTTCCCGGCTCGCGCCAGTGGCATGGATCGACAGGATGGCTCGCCGCTTACAGTTGCGGGGGCAGCCCCGGCTTTGCCTCGTCACCAAGGCGCACCGGGTTCCCTCTTAGCTCCGGCCATGGCGACCGGAGAACCGAACCCGCGCCTATGTTGCAGGACCGGCGGCGCCGGTCAAACTCTTCCTGCGCGCGACGGTGATGCGCGGGCCCCTCGCTCGGCATCGAGACCCGGACCGACCACACAGCCGAGCTGGCGGATGGGAGGCCGCTCCGTCACCACTCAGAAGTACCCGACCTGCTTCTTCTTCTCCATCGACGCCGCCTCGTCATGATCGACGGCGCGGCCTTGGCGCTCGGAGGTTTTCGCGAGCAGCATCTCCTGGATGACCTGGGTAAGGTTCTGTGCGGCGCTTTCGGTCGCACCTGTCAGCGGATAGCACCCGAGTGTACGGAACCGGACGCGGCGCTGCGTGATCACGTCCTCGGGGCCAAGGCGCATGCGATGGTCGTCGACAACCAGCAACAGGCCATCACGCTCGATCGTCGGACGTTCCTCCGCGAGATAGAGGGGAACGATCGGGATCTTTTCGCGCAGGATGTATTGCCAGATGTCCAGCTCCGTCCAGTTGGAGATTGGAAAGACCCGGATGGTTTCGCCTTTGGCTTTTCGCGTGTTGTAGAGCGCCCAGAGTTCGGGCCGCTGGTTTTTCGGATCCCAGCCATGGCTTGCCGAGCGGAACGAAAAGATGCGTTCCTTGGCACGTGCCTTTTCCTCGTCCCGACGGGCGCCGCCAAAGGCCACGTCAAAGCCATGCCGGTCGAGCGCGGCCTTGAGCGGATCGATCAACATCATCTGGGCGTAGATACCGGTGGGCGTGTCGAACGGGTTGATGCCAAGCCGCTCGGCGTCCTCGTTACGCTCGACCAGAAGTTGAAGTCCATATCGTTCCGCCATTCCGTCGCGGTGGGTCAGCAGGTCGCGGAAATCCCATCCGGACTCGATGTGCAGAAAGGGAAATGGCGGCGGTGAGGGAAAGAAGGCCTTCACCGCGAGGTGAAGCATCACCGAGCTGTCCTTGCCGACGGAATACAGGAAGACGGGGTTTTCGGCCCCGGCCGCTACTTCGCGCATGATGTGGATGGACTCGGCTTCGAGCCGGTCAAGATGCGTCAGGGTCATTACCGCACTCTCACGTTGCACGCATGGCGATGGTGACAATGAAACCGCCCGTCGTGGTTCATCGCGCTCACGCCGGTGACTTCGCGAAGTAGTCGGAGCGCATGACCTCCACATCGGACAGAAATGTCACGCCCGGACGCTTCTCGAACAGGCGCGCGAGACCTCGCGCGACCTCGGAGATGATCTTTTCCTCCGCGACCCCGACGAACATGACGAGCCCGCTTTGATCATTGAAGATCGTTTTGCCCTGATGAAAGCCGCTGTGGCCCATACCGGCGACGTCGCGGATCATGCTCCACCCGCCGACACCAGCGGTCTTGAGCAGATCTTCAACGAGGAGGCGGTCTTCGGCGAGGAGCACGATTTCGATCTTCTTGAGCCGGTGCAGCCTGAGCTCACCGAAAGTGGCGTCGGTCATGGTCAAATCTCCAGTTCATGGATTGTGGGAGCGACGGAGAGCTCCGCGTCCCGTTCATCATCGGGCAGCCAGCGAAGCGCCTTGCCGGTGTGCGGGTCCATGACCACCAGCGTGACCCAGCCATTGCCGAATAGCCGGTCCAGAATGTCATTCGATTTCACCACGCGCTCGACCCGGTCGACGGGAGCGAGAACGACTGTGAGCAGCCGCTGGGGAACGTGAAAGGGCGTCCCGTTATCGGTGAACAGCGACTGTTTCGGCAGACCGATCCTCAGATCGCCTCCGTTGCCCTGCAGGACACCGATGCCGCCGACCACATTCTGGGTGACCTTGTCGCCCGAACCGTAGCGGTCGTTGTCCACGGTCGAGAACAGGTACTGGCAGTTGATCCACTGGGCGACCACCATGGGCGCGGTCAGGATCGTGGTCAGCGCCGTTCCGTCTGGATCCTTCTTCCAGTCATAGCTGTGCAGAAAGGCCCGTCCCTCCAGGTCGATCTCGCGAGTCAACCTGCGCGGGCCGACGATGAAGGCCGCATTGCCCGCCAGTCCCCATTCCGGCCGGACCTCGCCCCAGTGCATGGCGCCGGTGAGCAGGTCCTTGGCCGTTCTGCCGAGCAGTGCCGCCCGCCGGTCCCGATTGGCTGCCCCGGCCTTGGCGAGACTTTCAACCAATCTCGCCAGGTCATCGCCATGGCTCTCGGGCACGGAATGCTTGTCGAAGATGATGACCTCATCGGTCGTCGTGTTGTGTTCGGCGGCAATGAACCAGGTCTCGGCGGGAATCCTGATATCCTTCAGGGCCAACCCGGCGCGCACGTCCGGGTCATTGAGGAATGACGCCAGCACGCGCGCGTTCGACCCACCCGCGTGGCCGCCACAGGCGCCGCAATCGAGTGCCGATGCGTAGGGATTGTTGGTTGCGCTGCCGCCGTGGCCGACCAGCGCCACCAGCCGGGCCGTCTGCGCGGAAAGGCCCGTCAGCTTGAACAGCGCGAGAGCGAACCCGACCTTGTCGGACAAGCTGAAGGTGGGATGCCAGGCATGATCCCTGTGCTGCCCTGACGCGGGAGCCAGGACATCCTCTCTGGAGGGCGACAGGACGGCGTTTACCCGCTTGACCAGTCCGGGCGTCAACGTGCGTGCCGCCATCAGCACTCCGGCAATCGAACCGGTGGCCTCGGCGGTCGCGAAGGCCGTTGCGGTGCCCTGTTTGCCGGCATTGAACAGCATGGATGTCCGCCGCGCCTGTTCCTGACCAGCAGCCAGCGACAGAGCGTCCTGCTCCCGCCCGGGAGCAGGCGCTTCGACCACATCATGCTGCGGCGAGAGGAGCACGGGTAGAAGCCGTCTCCGCCGCATGTCGCCAAACCTGTGCAAGGCGATGGGCAAACCGAAGAACCCCGCATAACCGAACGTCTCGTAGCGCCCCTGCGCTTCCAGCAGGCGCCGGAAGGGCTCCGACCGGACGTCGATGCAGAAGATCAACTGGGCATCCGGTGCCTCGCACGAGACGGGATTGGCCGCGGCCGACTGGAGTTTGGTCGCGAGTCCGCTGCGGTAAGTCCATTCCGCGGCAATCTGGAACACGCCGCCCAGTGCTCCCTCATCCATGGTGGCGATCTCGGCGAACCGCTTCCTACCCTTCTCAGGGAGACTGGCCAACGTAGCGCGGGTCAGCCCGAACTGTGCCAGGAGCTGTGCCGTGACATCCGGTTCACCGGTGGACCGAGGAGGCGTCACGACCGCGCCGGCCCGGTCCAGCAGCAGCCACAGCGCCAGCAGATCGGCCATGCCGGCCGGGGCGCCGTCTGAAATATCGGCATCCGCGTTCTCGGTGCGCCACCGGATGTGTCCCGCCCAACCCGGCAGCCGGGCGACGAGATCCGCAAGCTTGCCCTCTTCCTCGCTGCGCGGGATGCCGAGGACAACCAGGCCTTCCGCGATGGCGTCGAGAGGATCACGCGGCACGCTGAGGAGCAGGTGGTGCCCGGCCGCGCCCGTTAGCGCCCTAAACTCGGGGTCGTGGGCGATGACCGCCAGAGCCGCGCGATAGAGGCCAAGCTCGCGGTGTGGCATAGCGAACGCCGCCTGGCCCTGGTCGAAGAAGGCGGCGCACCATTTGGCGATGAACGCGGCATCGGGCGTGAGGGCATCGGGCGTCGCTTCTTCGTTCTCGACGGGCAGGTGCGACAGCCGCGCCATCAGCAAATCCAGCCGCGAGATATCGGGACCGATGAGCTCAAAGGCGGGATCGAGGCCGCCCAGTTTGTGGATCGCGGCATCCCGCAGAAATCGTTCCTCGACCTTGCCGAGGGCCAGTAGCGCGCGCCACTGGGCGAGCGGCAGGTTCCGGCGTGCCCGGAAGAGCGGGGCCGCTCGTCCGACGGCTTCTTCGAAGGGAAGGTTCTCGAAACCCGCGAGCGGGTTCACCGCAATCGCGCTTTCGAGTGGCCAGAGGGGCGGGACGGTACGGGCGGCGAGAGCCACCAGGCCAGCCACCTCTGTCCGGCTCAGGATGGGAGCACCTGGGCTGAGAGGAGCAATCATGTTCATTTCTCTTCTCCTTTGCCGGCGGCGGGGAGCGCCCCGGCGTTCATGAGGTGGACATAAAGACGCAGGGGAAGGCCGCAGCCGGTCGAGACGCGCTGCTGTTGCCAGGTCCAGGCGCCGAGAAAGACAACCAGCAGCAAGAGCAAGGCCCAGTCCGGCATGAGCGGGGGCGAGGAGTCGTCGACCACCAGCCCTGCAAACATCAGCCCACCGCCGTGCAGGATGATCAGCGCGGCGAGTATCAGCAGCAGGACCAGCTTGCTGCGCACCGGGATGTTTCCGCCAAGCGACGCAACCAGGGTCGCGGTTGCCGTGGCGAAACCGAGCAGCAACGGGACGAGATCGGCGCGCCCATCGCCGACTACGAGAACGAAGAGCGCGGCGCCGACAGTCGCTGCCGCGATGGCCAGGGTCATCCGGCCTGACAGCGGAGCGACCCCTTTGCCGACCTTCATGCCGATCGTCGACCCCGAGCCGAGGAAGAGCCAGGCCTTGAAAAGACCGTGGGCGATGAGGTGCCACAGCGCTGCGGCGTAGGCGCCGAGACCGCAGCTCATGATCATGAAGCCCATCTGCGAGACCGTGGAGCCTGCGAGGGAACGCTTCACATCAGGCCGCACCATCATGATGCCGATGCCGTAGATCGCGCCGCACAACCCGATCACCACCGCCACCGCGCGGGCTGAAGGCGCCGCTTCGAGGACCGGCGCGAACCGGATCAGCAGGAAGCCGCCGGCGTTTACAAGGCCGGCATGCATTAGGGCCGAGACCGGCGTCGGCGCGGTCATTGACGAGAGCAGCCAGCCCGAAAATGGCGGCAGGGCGCAGCGGGCGGCGGCCGCGACGACCAACAGCAGCGCCGCCACCGCGGCCAATGGAGCTGGCAGCGTAACCGCGCTGGCGAGAACGGCGGCGACCTCCGACGATTGGGCGTGCCAGCCCAGAATGCCCAGCGCTGTGATCAGTGCGGCGTCGCCGAGGAAAAAGGCGTGCCGCGCGCGCCGAGCGGCGGCATGGGCCTCGGCCCAGCGCCCCGAGTGTCCGATCAGTGACGCCAGCAGCCATCCGCTGGCACACCAGGCCGCTGCGAGAACGAGCAGGTTCTGGGTGAACAGCAGGGTCAGGACAGAGGTGACCAGGGCACCCAGCGTCAGGAAAAATCGTGTCGGATGACGGTCGGAGCGCATGTAGCGCAGGGAAAAACTGGCGACGATCGCCGCGACGAACAGCGTCAGCAGCCCGATCGCGAGCGCCGCGCCGTCTTCCGAAGGGAAGGAGGACATCGCCATGATCCAGGCGGCTGCGCCGAGGCTCAGCCAGACCAAGCCTGTAATCAGCAGGCCCCGATTGTTGTATGTTTCAAGTCGTAAAAGCTGCATGGAAGGCCCCTTTCAGGGCTTGGTATGCCGCGCGGCGTATCATTGTTGAAACGAGTTATTGAAATACCAATCATTGACAAATGACATGATATGAGGTGATCTGGTCTCATGCCCGGCACCCGAACACTCGATCTCGATCTGCTCCGCTGTTTCGTGACGATCGCGGAAACCGGAAGCTTCACGCGCGCCGGCGACCGGCTGGGCCGGACGCAATCCACCATCAGCCTTCAGGTCAAGCGTCTTGAGGATCAGATCGGCCGCGCCGTTTTTGTGCGCACCCCCCGGTCACTCAGCCTGACTCCGGAAGGAGAACGCCTCCTCGGGCCCGCGCGCCAGCTCCTGCGTCTCAATGATGCAGCGATTGCCGAACTGTTCGAACCTGACATGACGGGGCGCGTGCGGATTGGCGTGCCCGAGGATTTTGCGACGGCTCACCTGCCGGCCGTGCTCTCCGCCTTTGCGAAAGCGCACCCGCTGGTGGAGCTGGAGGTGACCTGCGATCTCACGCTGAACTTGCTTGACCGTTTCCACGGCGGCGCCTTCGATCTCGTCCTCGTCAAGCGGGAACCGTCCGCCAGGCTGGAAGGTGTGCGTGTCTGGCGGGAACCCTTGGTCTGGGTTGCCCGCGATCAGCTCGCGGCCGCGGGTCTGGAGACGGTTCCCTTGGTGGTGTCGCCCGAGCCTTGCGTGTATCGCAAGCGGGCCATTGACGCTCTGGAGGCCGTTGGGCGGAAATGGCGGGTCGCCTACACATCGACAAGTCTCGCCGGCAGCCAGTCCGCCGTCAACGCGGGTCTCGGAATCACCGTGTTGCCCCGGGAGATGGTGCCGCCCTACCTGACGCCGATCATCGATGATGCTGGATTGCCGCCGCTCTACGACACGGAAATAGCCTTGATCGAAGCACCGGGCCTCTCCCAGACGGCACACCGGCTCGCGCAGCATATCGTTGCTGCGTTGGAACGGGGTGATTGAACTCAGGAATGCAGGCGGTCCGCGACTTGGTGTGGGGAACGAGCAAGCGCCACGACCGCGCCCACGCTATGATAGTTGCTTGAATTGGAGGGTGAGCCTGTGAAACGCATATGGATCGCGATCGGCGCCGTCCTGCTGGCATCGTGCCAGTCGCACGGGGCATCGACAGAGACTGCCAGGACCGACACGTCGCGTGACGCCGCCGAGCGGGACCGAAAGATCGATGCCGTCCAGGAGCAGATCCGGAACATGCAGCACTGATTCATGCTCCCGGACGCCGCGTCGCGGCGATCCAAATCCTGTAGCGGTCACGTACCTGCGCTGTGGCATCCTGTTCTGGTTTCTACGGGCCGCCATCTTCGATACACTTTCCATCGCGGGAAGATCGGGGCTGGCATCGCGGCGATTGGCCGGACCAGCTGCCCAGGACGTGCCAATGGCGGGGAGGCCAGGGATGAAGCAGCTCAAGGTGAATGGACAGGCCGTCGAGGTCGACGCCGATGAAAACACGCCGCTTCTTTGGGTGCTGCGTGAGCAGCTCGGCCTGACCGGCACGAAATATGGGTGCGGGGTCGCGCAATGCGGTGCCTGTACGGTGCACATCGGGGGCAGATCCGTCCGCGCCTGTGTCCACCCCCTGGCTGCGGTCGCGGACACCGATGAAATCACCACCATCGAAGGTCTGTCGCCGGACAGCAGTCACCCCGTGCAGCAGGCCTGGGCGGAGCTGGACGTTCCCCAATGTGGCTTTTGCCAGCCCGGGATGATCATGGCCGTTGCCGGCATGCTCAACCAGAACCCCGATCCCAGCGATGAAGACATCGACCTGGAGATTTCCAACATCTGCCGCTGCGGGACCCTGGCGCGCGTGCGCAAGGGCATTCATCTCGCCAAGACCAAGCTCTCTGAAGGAGAACGGTCATGAACCAGATGACAAGCCTTTCCCGGCGCGGCTTCATGATCGGCGTCGGCGCGGCCGGCGCGGGACTCACGATCTCCTTCATCGGCGTCTCCCGCCCGGCGCTGGCGAAGGACGCGGGCGTGGTGCCCGAGGTGAATGCCTGGGTGCATATCGGCCGCGACGATGTCGTCACCATCCGCATTGCCCGCTCGGAAATGGGGCAGGGGACCCTGACGGGGCTGGCCCAGCTCGTCGCGGAAGAGCTTCAGTGTGACTGGTCCAAGGTGGTGACCGAGTATCCGACGCCGGGTCAGAACCTGGCGCGTGACAATGCCTGGGGTGAAATGCTGACGGGCGGCAGCCGGGGCATTCGCAACAGTCATCAATATGTGCGCGAAGGCGGCGCGGCCGCTCGGATCATGCTGATTGAGGCCGCGGCCAACAGATGGAAGGTGCCCGTCGGCGAATGCACGGCCAGGGACAGCGTGATCACCCACGCCCCGACCGGCCGGACAGTCACCTTTGGCGCCGTGGCCGACGACGCGGCCAAGCTGGCGCCGCCGCTCGAGGTGCCGCTCAAGGACCCGGCGGATTGGACGATCGCCGGCAAGCCGCTTAAACGCCTCGACACGGCCGACAAGCTGAACGGTGCCCAGGTCTATGGCGCCGATCTCAAGCTGGACGGCATGCTGAATGCTTCGATCAAGGCGTGCCCAATTCGCGGCGGCAAGCTGAAGAGTTTCGACCAGAGCGCGGTCATGGGCATGCCCGGCGTCAGGAAGGTGCTCGCCGTCTATGATGACGCCGTCGCCGTCGTCGCCGATACCTGGTGGCAGGCGAATTCCGCGCTGGACGCGCTCCCCATCGAATGGGAAGGCGGCACCCCCTACGACAGCGCGGAGTTCGAGACGCAGCTGGAAGAAGGCCTGCGCGCCGAGCAGGCCTTCGTCGGCAACAAGCAGGGCGATGTCGAGGCTGCGTTTGCCTCGGCGGCGAAGATCGTCGAAGCGACCTATCGGGTCCCGCATCAGAATCACGCCTGCATGGAGCCGATGAACGCGACCGCCGTATGGACGAAAGACTCCTGCAAGGCGTGGATACCGACGCAGGACGGCATGTCGGCGCTCGCCGCCGTTGCCGAGGCCGCTGAATTGCCGGTCGCGCAGTGTGAAGTCTACAAGCTGCATCTCGGCGGCGGTTTCGGCCGGCGCGGCGGCAGCGGCGGCGACCATGTCGGCCAGGCCGTCAAGATCGCCAAGGCGATGCCCGGCACGCCGGTCAAGCTGATGTGGACCCGCGAAGAGGACATGCGCCACGGCTTCTATCATCCGACATCGCGCGCGCTGGTCCGGGGCGCGCTCGATGCGGAAGGCAATCTGACCGGCATGCACATCCGGATTTCCGGCCAGTCGATCCTCGCCGCGCTTCGGCCCGAGGCGCTCAAGGATGGGCTCGACATGGTGACGATGCAGGGACTGGCGCCCCCCGATCTGGCGCCGGGCATGGAAACGCAGGCGCTGAAATATACGTTTCCGAACCTGCTCGTCGACCACGCCATGCGCAACCCGCCCGTTCGCCCCGGCTTCTGGCGCGGGGTCTGCGCCAACCAGAACGCGATCTATCTCGACTGCGCGCTCGATGAGTTCGCCCATGCCGCCGGCCGGGACCCGCTCGAGTTCCGTCTGGCTTACATGACCGAGTCGCCTGAACTCCAGGCGGTCCTCAAGGCGGCGGCGGAGAAAAGCGGCTGGGGCAAGAATGACGGCGTTCACCGCGGGCTCAGCGCCTTCTACTCGTTCGGCGCCTATACTGCGGCCTGTGCCGAGGTCACGGTCGACGAAGCCGGCGCGCTCAAGATCAACCGGATCGTCGCGGCGACGGACCCGGGCATGGCGGTGAACCCGCAACAGATCGAGGCCCAGGTCGAGGGCTCGTTCGTCTATGGGCTTTCCGCGATGCTGTTCCAGGAGGTCACGTTCAAGGGCGGCGAGGTCCAGGAACTCAACTTCGACACCTACAATTCCATGCGGCTAGAGCACATGCCCCTGGTCGAGACCATCGTGATGCCGTCCGGCGGCTTCTGGGGCGGCGTCGGGGAGCCGACCATCGCCGTGGCCGCGCCGGCGGTCCTCAATGCCATCTTCGCGGCCACCGGCAAGCGCGTGCGCCACTTGCCGATCAAGGATCAGAACCTGAGAGAGCTGTGATCGCGGCCTCCCGCATCGCCGGTTTGGTGATAACGGTCGCCGTCCTCGCGGCCTTCGGCTGGATCGGACGGTACGCCGAAGCCGCCGCGCCGGAAGCGCCGGCCTTGGGCAGGGCGGCGACGCTGGCCGCTTCATGCGGCGGCTGTCACGCCAGGGACGGCGGTGCGATCGTCGGTCTGGATACCCGGGATGCCGGTCATATCCAGACCTCTCTCATGGCGTACAAGGCAGACGCGCAGGGCACGTCGGTCATGCACCGCATCGCCCGCGGCTACTCCGAGGCGGACATCCGGATGATCGCCGCCTATCTGGCGGCACGGGACGGTCGCTAGCATGGCCTTGCGCCCGGATCGCCGCGCGGTGCTGGCCGGGCTGGCGAGCCTCGCCGCCATGCCGAGCCTTGCCGCCGGAAAGCCGGCGCGGGTGGTGGTGGTCGGCGGCGGCTATGGCGGCGCGACGGCGGCCCGGTTCATCCATCGCCTGGCGCCGGAGATCAAGGTCACGCTGGTCGAACCGGCCACGACATTCACCGCCTGTCCGCTGAGCAATCTGGTGATCGCCGGCGCGCGCGACCTTGCCGCCCAGCAGTTCGGCTACCAGACGCTGATCCGCGAGGGCATCGAAATCGTCCACGACCGGGCCGTGGATGTGGACGCCTCGGCCCGGACGGTCGCGTTGGCGGGCGGCGCGACCTTGCCCTACGACCGGCTCGTTCTGTCGCCGGGGATCGATGTCGACTGGGGCGTGCTCGAAGGCTACGACCGGGGCGCCGCCGAAATCATGCCTCATGCCTGGAAAGCTGGCGAGCAGACCCTTCTGCTGCGCCGGCAACTCGCCGCCATGAAGGATGGCGGGCTTGTCGTCATCTCGGTGCCCCGGGCGCCGTTCCGCTGCCCGCCCGGCCCCTACGAGCGCGCCAGCCTGATCGCCCACTATCTCAGCCTGCGGAAACCTCGCTCCAAGGTGCTGATCCTCGACGCCAACGAACGCTTCTCGAAGCAGGCGCTGTTCCAGGCCGAATGGGCAGCGCGCTATGGCGACCTGATGGAATGGCGCGGGCCCTCCGACGGCGGACGGGTGGTGCGCGTCGATCCCGGGGCCATGACCCTGGAAACGGATTTCGAAGAAATTCGCGCCGATGTCGCCAACGTCATCCCGCCGCAAAAGGCTGGCGAGATCGCGGCGCGGGCAGGGGTGGCGGATGCGACCGGATGGTGTCCCATCGACGCCGTCACGTTCCAGTCCGTGCTTCAGCCCCACATCCATGTGATCGGCGACGCCACCATCGCGGCGCCCATGCCCAAGTCGGCGTTCGCCGCCAATCTGCAGGCCAAGGTCTGCGCCATTCAGCTTGTGCGGCTGCTGCGCGGCATGGACCCGGAACCGTCGGTCCTCGTCAACACCTGCTACTCCTACGTCTCGCCGGACGCCGCCATTTCGATCTCCGGGGTCTATGGCAACGAGGGCGGCGTGCTGAAGGATGTTCCCGGCGCCGGCGGCGTCAGCCCCGCGGCGCCCGATCCCCTCGGCCGCGAGCGGGAAGCCGCGCAGGCCTCTGACTGGTTCCGCGCCATCAACAGGGAAACCTTCGGCTGATGCGCGCTTTGGGAGCCGTCCTGCTGCTGGGACTGTCTGTCGCCGCGACAGGCTGCGGCGAACGCGAGTTGCTCGACCCGGATCAAGTGGTCGGCGACGCCATTCCCAACTCTCTGACGGGACTCCCCGGCGATCCCGAGACAGGCCGCGCGATCTTCGTGGCGCGCGAGAGCGGGCACTGCGTCCTTTGCCATGTGGTGGCCGATCTGGACGCGCCCTTTCAGGGCAATGTAGGCCCGGCGCTGTCGGACGTGGGAGCGCGTCTCACGCCGGGCCAGATCCGGCTTCGGATCGTCGACGCATCGCGGCTCAATCCGGACACGGTCATGCCACCCTATTACCGGGTCCACGGCCTTCACCAGGTCTCCCATGGCCTCGAGGGGAAACCCGTCCTATCCTCCCAACAGATCGAGGACCTTGTGGCATTCCTGGCGACCATGGATGGCTGAAGACGGTGACATGGCTCTGAACGGCGTTGTCGGCACCACCCGACGCGGCGTCGTGCTGGGCGGCGCCGTATGCCTGATCGCGGCCCTGATGCCGCTCGGTTCCCTGGCGGCGGAGGCCGACATGCGGGCGGCGATCACGGGCCTGTTCGGCGACAGGCCGCTGCGGGAGGGCGGGATTTCCCTGATCATCCCGCCGCTGGCCGAGAACGGCAATTCGGTGCCGCTCGCCATCAGTGTCGACAGCCCGATGACCGAGACCGACCATGTGCGGCGGATCGCCGTGTTCTCGCCCCTCAACCCATTGCCGGACATCATCCAGTTCGAGCTGGGCCCGCGCGCGGGAAAGGCGAGCGTCTCGACGCGCATCCGGCTCGCGAGAACGCAGGACATCCTGGTCGTGGCGGAACTGAGCGACGGCAGTTTGCGATCGGCGTCGGCCAGCATCATGGTCACCGTCGGCGCCTGCATCGTCGGGTAGGCGGAGCAAAGGCCATGAACACGATCCGCATCGCGGTACCGAAGACAGCCAAACGCGGCGAAATCATCGAGCTCAAGGCGCTGATCAGGCACCCAATGGAGAGCGGCTTCCGGCGCGGCGCGAGCGGCGAGGTGATCGCCCGCAACATCATCGTCGCCTTCGACTGTTTCTATAATGGTGAACGGGTCTTTGGCGCCAGGTTCTTTCCCGCGGTGTCGGCCAACCCGTTTCTCACCTTCCATACCGTGGCGACCGAGAGCGGCAGGCTGGAGTTCCGCTGGACCGACCAGCATGGCGCGGTGTTCTCGGACGGCGCGGAGCTGACGGTCGAGCCATGAGGCGCCGCTGTCTGGCGCTCGCTTTTCTTTTCCTCACGGCCTGCGGCGACGCCGAGCCCGGCCCCGACCGCGCCGATCTCGACCGCGATACCCTAGTGTCCGGCTACGCGTTCCTGACGCGCGAGACGCAGCGGGAGCAGGACGATGAATTCCTCAACCCCGGTTTCCTGTGGGTCGATCGCGGCGCCGGCCTGTTCAACAGCGCCGATGCGGTGCGCGCCAGCTGCGCCAGTTGTCACGGCGCCGGCGACAGACCGCTCGCCGGCGTCGCGGCGCGCTACCCCCGGATCGATGAGGAAACCGGCAAGCTGACCAACCTGGAGGGCCGGATCAATTTCTGCCGCATCCGCCATCAGGCCGCTGAGCCGCTTGCCCCCGAGAGCGAGGACCTGCTGGCGCTGTCCGCCTACGTGGCGAGCCTGTCGCGCGGCGTGCCGATCGGCATCGAGCCCGACGAGCGCCTTGCTCCCTATTATGCCAAGGGCCGCGACTACTTCTTCACCCGCCGCGGCCAGCTGAACCTGGCCTGCCATCACTGCCACGACCGCAACTGGGGCCGCGCCTTGCGCGGCGACACCATAAGCCAGGGACATGGCAACGGCTTTCCCGCCTACAGGCTCGAATGGCAGAGCCTGGGTTCGCTGCATCGCCGCTTCCGGGACTGCGACACGGGCGTGCGCGCGGCGCCCAGGCCGCTCCAGTCGGAAGATTATCTGGCGCTGGAACTCTACCTGGCCCAGCGCGCGTCAGGTCTGGCCGTTGAGACCCCCGCGATACGGCCTTAGCGAGCTGATCCACGACGGTCCAGGCTTTCGGCCACACCAGCCGGGACTCATGTCGGACCCGTGCGTCAGATCAGACCCGCGGTGTAGACCGTATAGGCGACATAGGTAGCGACGAGGACGGCGCCTTCTCTCCGGCTCAGCCGTCCTCCCGACCACGCGAACAGCATGATCAGCAACGAGGCGCCCAGCAACATCCAGAGGTCGAACGCCATGATGCTGGCCGGGATGTCGGTGGGTGCGACGGCGCCGGTGATGCCGCCGATGAACAGGATGTTGTAGATGTTGGAGCCGAGCACGTTGCCCAGCGCGATGTCCCCCGCCTTGCGGAAGGCGGCCATCGCCGACGTGACGAGTTCGGGAAGCGACGTCCCCACCGCCACGATCGTCAGCCCGATGACGGCGTCGCTCACGCCCAGCTGCTGCGCCATGGCGATGGCGCCGTCCACCAGAAGCGTGCCGCCGCCGACGATCAGGACCAGGCCCACGAGAAATAGCCCGATGGCGATCGCAAGACTGCCGCCGGGTTTGTCGTGCGGGACGAGGGCCGGATCGAAGTCCTCCATGGCTTGCGCGCGGTCATAGGCCGCGCTGTGGTCCGCGCCGGCCCGTTCCTGGCGATAGGCGTAATAAATGTATCCGGCCATCGCGATCAGAAACGCGATTCCGGCGCCGCGGGACAGGCCGATGGTCGCCCCGGCCGCGAGCAGCGCCACCACGGCGAGTGTGCCCACGCCGCCGTCGCGCCACAGCGCGCGGGTCTGAACGGCGATGGGGGCAATCAACGCGCTTGCTCCCAGAATCAGCAGGCCATTGGCGATGTTCGATCCGACAATATTGCCGATGGCGATGCCCGGTGAGCCTGCGAGGCTTGCCTGAACGCTGGCCGCGAGCTCGGGCATCGACGTGCCCATGCCGACCACCGTCAGGCCGATCAACATGGGCGAAAGCCGCAGTCTCTCGGCGATCCGGACGGCGCCGCGCACCAGGAGGTCACCTCCGGCGATCAGCAGGACGAGGCCGAGCAGCAGGAACAGCGATTCAGACATCATGATGGGGTAGAAGCCTTCGGGAAGAATTCATCTGTGGCCGCGTGCGTTGGCATGCTGGCGCAGGCTAAGGTGCGGACGCGGCCAGATCAATCGCCAAGGGCGCCCATCCCCTTCGCCCTCTCGTCCCACCGCAGTCGATGCCGGCCCGGTTCCAGGATTGAAAGAGGCTCGGCTGGACGCCGGGCGTCGAGTCAGGTCGACATGAAGAGCGGCCGGAACCATCATGCGAAGCGGTGAGGGTGGCCGGGAATGTTGGATCCTGTGGCTTCGGATCTATCTGGTCGCTGGTCAGGACCTCTGGTTCACCTGCAGGCGTTGGCAGAATTCATCGCGCGACGACGGAGGGCGGCCATACATGCAACGGACACAACGCTCGAGACGCACCGACGCCCCATTCGACATCCCCTTGACCGGCTGGAAATCCATCCTGCGTCGGCTCTACCAGGAGCTGTGGGACGACCGTGTTCTCCTGGCGGCGGCCGGCGTGACCTATTACGGTATCATGGCCCTGGTCCCCTCGCTGTCGGCGGTGGTCTCGATCTACGGTCTCTTCTTCGATGCGACCAGCGCGGCCGGGCACCTGCGGCATCTCGACTATGTCGTGCCAGGCGGCGCCATAGAAATCGCCCGCGAACAGGTTCTCCGGCTGGCCAGCGAGAAGAACGGTACACTGGGGACCGCGTTCGTGGTGTCGCTGGCGCTCGCTCTCTGGAGCGCCAATGCGGGGATGAAAGCGGTCTTCGAAGCCATGAACATCGCCTATGACCGCCCGGAAAAGCGGGGCTTTTTCAAACTGACCGCGATCACTCTGGCCTTCACCTTGGTCGGCATCGTGATCCTGCTCATGCTGGTCGGGGCGATCGTCGCCGTTCCGATCACAGTCCGCAATCTGGGCTTCGATGGTCCCTTCATGTGGGCGGTCGCGGCGGCGATCTACGCGGTGGCGCTGCTGTTGATCGCGATCGCCGTGACGGCGCTGTATCGATGGGGACCAAGCCGCCCGCGCGCCGGGATCCGGTGGATCGCTCCCGGCACCATCACCACCGTCGTGCTGGTGTCGATCCTGTCTGTCGGCTTCTCCTGGTACACCGCCAATTTCGGTTCGTATGACAAGATCTACGGCTCGCTCGGCGCCCTGATCGGCTTCATGAGCTGGATGTGGATGTCGATCGCGGTGCTGATCGTCGGCGGCGAACTCAACTCCGAGATCGAGCGGCACGCCAATGGCGCGGACGGCCGGGAGAACGACGAGCCGGCTGCCTGAAATCAACCGTCGGTCGCCATAATCGATATTATGCTTGCGGGCGATGGAATAGCGGATGTCTCCCGCCTACACGGTATAGGTCGCCGCCTTGTTCGCGCTGTCCTCGTCCATTCTGACTACGGTGACCTCGATTTCAGGCCGTTCAGGCATGCGACAGCAACAGGCTGCGGAAGGCGGTCAGAATCGACGCCGCGGGGAACATTCGGCGCGGGCTAATGGTTGATTACGGATCCTTGTTCCCTTCCGGAGGTTCAATGCCCGTCTCGATCAGCGCCGAATGGCAACAACTTTTGCTCTATGCGGCGGGTGCCGCGCTGCTGCTGATCGTGCTGTTCAACCTTCCGTACGTCGGGCGGTTTTTCCGGTTTCTGTTTTCCTTCGCGATCCTTGCCTTTTTCCTGTTCGTGCTGTTCCAGCAGGCGCCGTACGATCCAAACCTCTCGCGTGTCGTTACCAAACTGGGGCTCGACGACCAGCAGGTCGTCGGCGAGGAAGTGCGGATTCGAATGGCGCGGGATGGCCATTTCTGGGCGCAGGCGTCGGTGAATGGTGTCGAGCGGCGCATGCTGATCGACAGCGGCGCGACGGTGACCATGCTTTCGCGGAAGACGGCCGACCTCGCCAATGTCGATCTGGAAACCAACGTGCTCCCGGTGATCGTACAAACCGCGGCTGGCGCGGTGCAGGCCCGCACCAGCACCATCGACCGGCTTCAGCTCGGCAGCATCGAGGCGCGCAACCTCAAGATCGTCGTCTCAGCCGCCCTGGGCGAGGTCGACGTGATCGGCATGAACTTTCTGTCGCAGCTCGGTTCCTGGCGCGTCGAGGACCGCACGCTCTTTCTGGTGCCGCGGAACGGCGACGGCGCCGAGTGAGCCGGGGCGGGAGAGGGTATGTTTCAGTACCTCCTACCTTTCAGAAGATTTCAGTTCGCCAATGCCGGCGGTCAGCGCCGCGCGCGAGATCTCGCCCACGTGAACCCGCCGAATCTTGCCGTCGGCATCGATGAACAGGGTGGTCGGCAGCGCGGCGGAGCCGATCGCCTTGCCCAGCGCGCTGGTCGGGTCCAGCCGGACCGCGCCTGTCCGCAGCCCTTCCCGGGACAGGTATGACCGGATCGTCGATGCCGGCTCGCCCTGGTTGACAAGAAGAATGGGGACGGACGAGGTGCGGGCGACCTCGACGATCATGGGTATCTCCCGCCGGCAGGGCGGGCACCATGTGGCCCACAGGTTCACGACGAGGGGCGTGCCCTGCAGGGTCTCGAGCGGCATCGGTGCGCCGTTCAGGTTGGTCAGCACGATGCCCTGCGGCAACGGGCGCGGCTCGGGTGCGAGAAACTGGGTGGCGGCGAGGTGGACCAGCGCGAGCGCCGCGACAGCCCCGATCATCAGCGCCCCCGCCCGGCTGCGGCCCAGCATGACGGCGAGGGCCAGCGCGGCCGCCGCTACGCCGGCCCACGGCGAGAACCCGCCCTGCCACAGCGCGATCACCGACCATGGCTCGGCGCTGTAGGCCGCCGCGTTCGCCGTCACGAAACCGATCCGCGCCGCCAGGATGCCCGCAAGCAGCGCGATCCAGGTGGCCCTCGGCGCGCGTCTGTCCAGCCGCGTCGCACCGAGGGTTCCCAGGGCCAGGAAGGCCCACAGCAGCCCGATGGCGATGGCGCGGTCGCTGGCCATGGCGATGGGGCCGATCTGCAATATATCCGGCATGCGCCATTCACTTTCCGCTATCCGCTCGGCACTTGGCCTGACGGGTAAAACCCTGGGCACGGTTTGTCGATGCGCAAGGGCGGCGGTCGCGCCTCCACGGTCGTCATACCGGTTTACCGCTTTCTTGGAACCTTGTCGGCGGGGCGTGCGTTGCCGGTATGTAAGCCTGTCGCTTGCCGCGCCCAGAGCGAGAAGGGGTGCCTCGCCCATCGCCTAGACCGGGAGTTGATCCATGCATGCCACGATGGTCGGCCGACCTATCTTGCATCCCGTGCACGCCATTTTACTGGCATTTCCCGTCGCCCTGTTTCCCAGTGCGTTCATCGCCGACATCGCCTACCTGAATACCGCTGAAATCCAGTGGTCTAATTTTGCGGCTTGGGCGATCACCGGAGCGATGCTGTTTGGCGCCGCCGTCTTTATCTGGGAGATCGTGTCCCTGTTCTGGGGCAGGGCACGGCACGCCCGCAAGCCCGCGCTGGTGCTGTCGGCGCTTCTCGCGGTGATGCTGGTCGCCGGGCTGATCAACGCCCTTCAGCATAGCCGCGACGCGTGGAGTTCGGTCGGCGCGACCGGGCTGATCCTCTCGCTGCTGTGCACCCTGCTTGCCCTTGCGGCGGGTTGGATCGCCTATTCCGGCCCCAGGGAGATTGTCCAATGATGACCCGCTTATGCGCTGCCGCCGCCTTGGTCGTCGGGCTGGCCGCATGCGGCGACGATACCCGCGAGCTTGATCAGGCCGGACCCACCCCGACCTTGCCGGAGCGGTCCGAAACACTGCTGCCATCCATGACGATCGCGAAACCTGTCGGCTGGGATGGCGACCTGCCAACGGTACCCCAAGGCTTCCGGATCATGGCCATCGCCACCGATCTGAAGGTGCCGCGCCAGATTCTCGTCCTGCCCAACGGCGACATCCTGGTCGCCGAAGGCTCCGGCGGCAACGCGCCCAGCCTGCGGCCCAAGGACGTGATCGCCGGATACATCAAGAGCCTGGGGAAATCGGGCGTGGAAGGGGGCGATCGTATCACGCTCCTCCGCGACGAAGACGGCGACGGCATGCCCGATCTGCGGACCGTGTTCATCGACGATCTCAATGCGCCCTACGGGCTGGCCTTCGTCGATGGCAACCTTTACGTCGCCAATCAGGATGCCGTCCTCCGGTTTTCCTATCAGGAAGGGCAAACCAGTCTCTCCGGGCCGGGCGAGCTGGTGACCGAGCTGCCGTCCGCCATCAACCACCACTGGACGAAGGCCATGACCGCCAGTGCCGATGGTTCCCGGCTTTACGTTGGTATCGGCTCCAACAGCAATATCGGCGAGCGCGGCATGGAGGTCGAGGAACAGCGTGCCGTTATCTGGGAAATCGAGCGAACGACCGGCGCGCGCCTTACTTACGCCACGGGCATCCGCAATCCGACGGCGCTCGACATCAACCCCGTGACCGGGGCGCTGTGGACGGTGGTGAACGAAAGAGATGAATTGGGCGATCAGCTTGTTCCCGACTATCTGACCTCCGTTCAGCCGGGCGGATTCTATGGTTGGCCCTACAGCTACTGGGGTCAGCATGTGGACCCACGGGTGCGCCCGCAAAAACCGGACATGGTGCGCAAGGCGCTGACGCCCGACTATGCCCTCGGTTCGCATGTGGCGGCTCTAGGACTCTCCTTTGTTACCCAGGGCGGATTCGCCGGATACGAGGAAGGCGCCTTCGTCGGCGAGCACGGCAGCTGGAACAGGGATGACCTCGCGGGCTACAAGGTGGTCTGGGTACCGTTCGCTCAGGGCCGGCCGGCAGGGAAACCGCAGGACTTCGTGACCGGCTTTCTCGATGGCGACGGACAGGCCCGGGGACGCCCTGTAGGGGTCACCTTCGATCCCGGCACACGCGCGCTCCTGGTGGCGGATGACTTGTCCAACACGGTGTGGCGGGTCGTACCGGTTGCCGCGGCGAGTACGACGCAGGAAGAAGCCCCGGACTGGGAAGCCGACAACCGTTGAGCCATTCCGCGGGCTGGACGAATGCGGCCCGGTTGTATTTTGATCTGGCGGACTATGCGGTGATGGAGTCATACATCGGCGACCGGATGGCGGCCGAATACACCGTAACCGGCATGGTTGGGTAACCGGCAGGCCACAGGAATTGACCACCCACATCGACGGATCGGCCCTCGGCAAGCTCAGGCTTCGCATTCAGGCTCTACGGGCGAAAACCGTGGACAATGGGTGTACGGAGGACGAGGCGTTGGCGGCGGCGGCGAAAGTCGCCGAGTTGCTCGACCGCTACGATCTCGCCCTTACCGACGTCGAACTTCGTGAGGCCGCGTGCGAGCGGCTTGAATACGAGACGAACCGCAAGAAGCGGATACCGCTGGACGATTGTATCGGCGCGGTCGCCCACTTTTGTGATTGCAGGGTCTGGCGCGAGAAGAACCACGCCGGCCAGGCACGCTACGTCTTCTTCGGCCTGCGCTCGGACATCGAAGTGGCGCACTATCTGGCGGATCTCATCGACACCGCCGTGCGCACCGAACTGGGCCGTTACAAGACCACGCGGGCCTATCAGGCCCTCCGGCATCAGGAACGGTCCATGGCCAATACGTCATTTGCCCTGGGGATGGTCTCGTCCATCGCCGGGAAACTCGTGGCGATGAAGGCGGATCGCGATGACGTCAACCGGGGCGCCGGGCGCGATCTCGTACCGGTGAAATTCTCGATCATCGACGAAGAACTCGCCAGGTTGAATCTGGGTTTGCGCCAGCGTCCCGCGAGGACGCGAATGGTCTCGCCGGCGGCCTACGAGGCTGGCAATCTCGCGGGTGCGTCGCTGACCATCAACCCCGGTCTTCGAAAGACGTGACGGACGGGTCCGGCGCTGCCGGACCCGTCGTCCTATATCTGCCGAGGTAGCGGACGTCGCTTATTCGGCGGTCACTTTGCGCGGACGGCCGGCGCGCTTCTTGGTCGTATCGGGTACCCGGGTCCGTCCGAGGCCGATCTTGAGCGCCAGTTCCTTGCGCTGTGCCGCATAGGCTGGCGCGACCATGGGATAATCGGCGGGAAGGTTCCAGCGCGCGCGGTACTGCTCGGGCGACATGTCGTAGGCGGTCCGCAGATGCCGCTTCAGCATCTTCAGCTTCTTTCCGTCCTCGAGGCAGATGATGTATTCGGGGGTGATGGATTTGCGAATGGACACCGCCGGCACCAGTTCAGCCACCGGCGCGGCCTCCGTTTCATTTCCCAGCCCGTCCAGCGTCGCGTAGACCTGCTGGATCAGGTTCGGCAGATCTGCCGTCGATACACTGTTCTTGCTCAGATGGGCGGAGACGATATCGGTTGTCAGGGCGAGCAGACCCAGGCGATCCACTGATGTATCGGCGTCGGAAGTCATACGGTTCTCGTTCTTTTTCAAATGATGGGCTAGATGGCAGGCTATATATGAAGAAGGATGAGCGGATATTCAATTATTTTCAGTAATATAGTTTGGATCTGGTCATATATCCCGTCGAAAGGGCAATATTCGACGAAATGGATAGAATCGCCCTCGGATTCTTCAGCGTCGTACAGCCGGACGAGTGGCGAGTGTTGCATCCCGCTGCGCTCGTTTCTTTCGGCACGGGTGCCTACATGAACAGGAGCGGCCGGTGCGGACCGGCAGCGGTTTCAGGCCGGACCGAATATCTCGGAGCGTGGCGATGGAAAGGGTCGGAGCGATATGATGACTGCGGTGGCTGGGTTTCTCGTTGGCATGCTTGCGCAGGCACCGGCTCCATTTGTCGCTGACTCGGCCGCCGGCGCGCCCGGCCGGCTGCATATCGGAGACACCGGCATTCGCTGTGTCCGGATGCCCTGTCCCAGCCGCGGTGTCTATCAACCGGGTGAGAACGGACATGCGGTACGCGGCCAACTTCTCTACGCCGACCCTGACGGCGTGAAGGGGCCGCCGCCGATGATGGGCGACGAAAAACTTCTTATCGCCATCCGGGAGGCCTGGGACGACCACAGGTGCCTCGCCGTCGATGGACGCCTGATCGGTGGGGAAGATGATCGTCCGGTATTGCGTGTGGACCGGATCGCCGGAGCTTGCGGGCCGGAATGATGCCGGCGCGTCACTGGCCGAACAGGGTGCGCCACCAGCCGCGTTTGCTCCGCGCCGCCACGTCCTTGCCCTCTGGCGCGGCGGATCGGGCGCCATCCACGCCCTGCCGCCATGCATCGAGATAATCGCTGAACCGCGTGTCGTTGAGCTTACCGCCAAGACGGTAGGGCGGCGCATAAGAGAACTCGAAATTGTAGCGCCCGTCCGCTTCGACCCTGACTTGAACTGCGGACCAGGATTGCCTCCCCGGAGTGTGCACGGCGTCGGCCAGATCGGCGAATGCCTGCTTCGTCTCTGGTGACAGGCGAAAGGCGATCTTTTCCAGGGAAGCGCCAGGCCTGCGCGCCAGGGCGAAGGAGATACTGCTGCTGCGACCGCTATCGTGATCCAGTTCAAAGTCGACGAACAGATGAACCCATTCTCTGTCGCCCCAGCCGCCATCCGTCGTCCCGCTCACATCGCCCGCCACGGCGCGGACAATGGATGCCTGAATATCCGCTTGTGACTGTTTGTCGTGCGGGGCGGTCATGTCAGCGATCCACGAAGCCTTCGGCGGTGACGATCTTGCTGCGGAGGTCGTTGTTCGAGATTTTCTTCATGTCACCATGCACGGCGTCGGACAATTCGCGCATCTGTTCGGGGAATGGTGCCCGGACATAGGCTTCCTCGAGCCAGAGACCGGCGGTAATCAGCCGCAACTCGGCGGCCTCCTGACGTTCTTTGTCACCCTGTCGTTCCAGCGGATTACCCCGTAGCAGGGTCGTCGCCTGGCGCAGGATCGCCGCGTTTTCGTCTGGTGAGAGTTTTTTGCCGTTGGCGATTTCCCATGCCACGCCGAACATCAGCGCCGTGGCCCCGGCAACCGTATCTCGGGGAAGGCCGCGCGCCTCCAGCTCCCGTTTATAAACCTCGCTCGCCTTGCCTGACCTGACGAACTCTGCAGGGTCGGCGATGGCGAAGCGGATGGAAAAGTTGGTCGCCAGATTGTCCGCGAGCGCGGCCTCGACGCGTCCTCTGCGGCTGCTTGATGAGGAGTATGGAATACCGGCCCGGGGATCTTCAGCGCCGGCCGCCGCTATCGGCGCGTTCGCGGTCTCGCCGAAGCCTTCGGCGAACAAGCGGTCGATGGAGCTCGTGTCTACCACGGTCTCGGCGCTTTCCTGCGCGGCGCCCTCGGGTTCGGAACACGCGGCGAACGCCACCAGCATGAGCGGCAGGAGCGCCAGGCGCCTCGTCCCGCATGTCCTCATCCTGTTACGCATCTTCATCCGTTGCAGCGCCCATGCCATCAAGGGACCAAAACCCCATCTTACGAGAAGAAAAGGATAAATTATGTTTCATTACAAACAGATTGTTTCATAGGCCGTTCTGGAAGTGGAGCCCGGCGGGCACCATGTCCAGCACTGGGGGCGAGAAAAAAGGAGCGCCATATGCGCACTGTGATCCTTGCCTGTACGGCAATCTTGCTGATGGGGGGTGCATCGCCTGTCAGCGCGCAGATGGTCGATCTGCCGATCTGGAGTAACGGTATTCTCGGCCAGCAGGCGCTGAGGAATACGTACGAGAACTATAACGAGACTCACGGCGTGGACGACGGGTCCAGCGCCGCTTCTGCGGCGTGCTCCGCCGATGCGTTGCCGGCGGCCGAGCGAAAGCGCATGGAGGCCGAGTACGTGAAACGGGCGCGGAACGACGGCAAGGCCAGTGCCGATGCCTGGGTTCGCGAGCAGGGCAAGCGCTTTCGCCTCAAGCTTGTCGCCGATGGCGCCTGTCCGGCGCCCTCCGACAAAGGGCAAACCGCATCCGCCACCGAGGCGCCGGAGGGCAAGGAGGGGTGCCGGATGGAAATGAGGCCGATCGCGAATGTGAGCGGTGGCGGCATGAGCATGGCGCAGGTGCCGGTCTGCGACTGATCCGCGAGGTGTCATGAGCCCTTGCGCCCGGGCAGCGGGGGCAGGGCGACGGAGCCCCGTTCATCGCGAATGCCGCGAACGACCGCCAGATCCGATGCGGTATCCCGGGTCATGTCATAGCGCATGCTCACGGCCATATCGGTCCCGCACGGGCCTTCTCCGGCCTTATGCTCGCTGCAGGCCAGAACATAGGTGTGGATGACGTCGAGCCGCCGGGGATCGAGCTGGAGACTCCATGTCAGCGGATATTCGGGGACATGTCCTCCATGGGGATCGTCGGCCAGCGCCCGTTGGGCAATCTCGGCGAGCCGCCGATCCAGGGCGCTGGCCGAAATGTAGTGGGGATAGAGGCGCAGGGCCGCGGAGTCGGCGCGGACGTCTTCGGCCTTCAGCCCCACCAGGTAACTTACATCCTTCTGGCGCTTGGCGGACAAGCGGGCCTCGAAGGTCAGCGGCGACGGCGCCTCCGCAGGAACATTTCCGGAAGGCAACAAGATCCTCAGCGCCACGGAGCGGAGTTGAGGCGACGCCTGTGCGGGAAGCGCCTGGCGAAATGCCGCGATGCAGGGCGTCAGCCTGTCGAGCCCAGTCTGCTGCGCCTCGGCGTCCAGATCGAGTTCGATGACCGCCGTGAAGGCGGTCGTGATCGCGTCACTGTGCAGGCCCAGGACCGGAACGCCGCATTGGCGAAACCCCTGATCGAGTGCCTTCAGCTTGATCCCGGCGGCCACGCCGTTGACATAGGCGCGCTTGAGCCTCTCCTCGCAGGCGCTCGCCGGAGTGCAGTCGGCCGGGTCCCTGTCGATGCCAAAACGAATGCGCGTGACCGGATCTCCCTTGATCGCCAGCACGATGTCGTAGTGGTCCTTTTGAAGATGAGCATCCTGCAACTCCAGCTGGCCGGGATAGTTGACCTCCGCCAGCGCGAGCGCGGCCTTGATCGAGCCGTCGCGGTCGCCGCATCCCGACAATGCGCCCAGCGCGAGGCAGCCCATGCTCCAGCCGGCGAACCGCATCCATGCCCGCATTCCCTGCGTCCCTTTGCCTGCGATGGTCATCGTGAACAGGTAAGGTCGGTCGGCGTCTGTTTCACGCAATGACAGATGCGACGGGCGCGGTAAGGAGTCGTTGCGGTAGCGCAAATATAACGGAAGCGCACCCAGCGAACATGCGGCAGGCCTCAAAGATGCCCTAGATAAGCCCAAAAGTCAGGCAATGTCCCTGGTCACTAATAGTGGAGGAAGGGACAGACATGTCTGGTATCAAAGTCTTGTGCGGTGTGCTTGGCAGCGTGGTTCTGCTCGGTGGTTGTGCCACCAAGGAATATGTCAACGAACAGGTTGGCGCCGTGCAGACCCAGGTCTCTGCGCAGCAGCAACAGATTTCCGCCCTCGACGCCCGCACTACGGCGGTCGAGCAGGCCGCGCGGGACGCCTTGCAGCGCGCCAACGCGGCCCATCAGCTCGCGGAAGGCAAGTTCGCCTATTCGGTCGTGATGTCGGCGGATATCGGCCCGTTCAAGCTGGGCGGCTCCAGGCTGACCGACGAGTTCAAGGCCCAGCTCGGCGAGCTGGCGGGAAAGCTGAAGGCTGAAAATCGCAACGCCTTCCTCGAGATTCAGGGCTACACCGACGAATCGGGTAGCAGGGCTGGTAACTACCGCCTCGGTCTGGATCGTGCCGAGGCGGTTCGCCGCTACCTGAGCCAGCAGGGCGTCGCGTTGAACCGCATGTCGAGCATCTCCTATGGACAGGATGTCCAGACCTCCGGTAGCGCGCGGGAAAACCGCCGCGTCGTCGTCGTCGTCCTGGAGTAAAGCTCCCGTCTGGCGCCGCGCCGTGGCCGTCCCTATGATGAGACGTCGCGCCGTCTCCGGGCGACGTCTCCGGTCATCATCAGGAAAAGCGGTCAATCATGGCTTCTGGGTTCGCGGCGCTGCTGGATGACATCGCCGCGATCGCCAAGCTGGCCGCCGCTTCCGTCGATGACGTCGCGGGCGCGGCGGGCAAGGCCGGCTCCAAGGCCGTCGGCGTCGTCGTCGACGATACGGCGGTGACGCCGGGCTACGCGGTCGGCTTCACGCCCGATCGCGAATTGCCCATCGTCTGGAAGATCGCTCTGGGCTCCCTGCGCAACAAGCTCTTCTTCCTGCTCCCTGGCGCCATGGCGCTCAGCGCGTTCGCGCCGTGGGCGGTCACGCCCGTCTTGATGCTGGGCGGCACCTATCTCTGCTTCGAGGCCACCGAAAAGATCGTCGAGGCCCTGTCTCATCACGAAGACGGCCCCGCCCTCGACACTCTGGCGCTCAGTTCCGCCGAGCTTGAAAAGCAGAAGGTCGCGGGCGCCATCCGGACCGACCTCATTCTCTCGGCCGAAATCATGGCCATCGCCCTCGCGACCGTGGCCGACCGGCCATTGGCCATCCAGGCGGCGGCCCTCGCGGTGGTCGGAGTCATGCTGACCGCCGTCGTCTATGGCGTGGTCGGCCTCATCGTGAAGATGGACGATATCGGACTGCACTTCGCCCGGCGGTCCCAGCCCCTGGTGAAACGGGTCGGCCACGTCCTGCTCAAGGCCATGCCGCCGCTGCTCGACGGACTGACCATCGTCGGCACCGCCGCCATGCTCTGGGTCGGCGGCGGCATCATCGTCCATGGCCTCGCGTCCTTCCATCTCGACACCATTCCGGCCCTTGTCGAAAGCGCCTCTCACTGGGCCGGCGCGGTGCCGGCCGTCGGCGTGGTTACCGGCTGGCTCGCCTTCGCCGTCGGCTCGGCCCTTGTCGGCCTCGTGATCGGCGGCGCGATCGTCGCCGCTCTGCACCTGTGGAAGCGTCTGCGCGCCTAGCCAAGCTTTCGTTGCGCGCCGCGCGGCCGTTATGGCATGGTGCCGCCATGGCCCGTTCCATCGTGTTCGCCGTGGTATTCTCGCTGCTCGCCCTCCGCTTCATGGATGTGGCGGCGCACGATCCCATGCTCAGTCACGGTCACGTCCATAACGTCGAACTGGCGCATGCGGTCGGTCACCTCGACCATGCCGAAAAGCCGGCGGACAAACCGGATGCGGCCGACGACCTGCACGCCTCCCTCCATCACGCCACCCATCTCGCCGATCACATGCAGCGCGTCCAGGGCCTGAGCCTCGACGTCTCCCGCCTCGCGGACGGCGTGCCCATCGGCCGCAGCGTCCTGGCCCAGGGCCAGACGCCTGTTCCGCCGCGCCGTCCGCCTCTCGCCTGATCCTTTCCTGACCCCGTGACGCGCCGTTCCGCGGCGCTGTGTTCCGTTATGGAAAAGGATCATCCATGCGCGCGATTGTCGCGACATTGCTCGCCGGCTTGGCCGCCGGGCTTGCCTCTCCGGCCTGTGCCCAGCCCGCCCCGCCGCTACTCACCCTCGAGGACGCGGTCTCCCGCGCCCTCTCGGCCTCGCCGTTGCTGAACGCCCGCGACGCCGCCATTGCCGGTTCGCTGGCGTCCGTGGATCAGGCCGGCGTCAGGCCCAACCCTGAACTGACCGTCGAGATCGAGAACGTCACCGGCACCGGCCCATACGCCGACCTGGGCGCGGCGGAGACCACCCTCACATACGCCCAGCCGCTCGAGCGCGGCAGCAAGCGCCGTGCCCGCGTGGCGCTGGCCCGAAGCGACCGCGAGATCGCCGAGCTCGAGCGTCTCCGCGCCACCGCCGACATCGGCTTCGAGGTCCAGTCGGCCTGGGTCGACATCATGGCCGCTCAGGCCAGTGTCGCCGATGCTGAAGCGGCGCTGCGCCTGGCCGAGGACATGGCGGCCATCGTCCAGCGCCGCGTCAGGGCGGCGCGCGATCCGCTGGTCGCCGGTCTCAAGGCGGACAACAAGGTCGCTGATGCGCGCGCCCGTCTCGATCAGGCACGCCGGTCGCTGGCTGCTGCCCAGGACGTCCTGGCGGCGTTGATCGGCGGCGACAGCCCCGTTGTCTTGATCGATCCTGCCGTCTTCCGCCAAATGCCCGTGCCGGTGCCTGACGACGCCTCGCCCGATCTTTCGGTGGCGAAGGCGCGGATCGACCGGGCCGAGCGCGCCTATCTGGTCGAGAAGACCAGAGCGAAGCAGGACCCGACCATCGGCATCGGCCTGCGCCGGTTCGAGGATAGCGGCGATGTCGCCGGCCTCGTCTCGTTCTCCATGCCGCTCGCCTTCTTCGACCGGAACCGGGGCAATATCGACCGCGCCATGGCCGAGCGCCAGGAAGCGGAATGGACGCTCGCCGAGGCGCGCCGCACGCATCAGGCGGCCCTGCGCCGCGCCCTTGCCGAACGGGACTCGGCACGCGCCGAAGTGACGGTCCTGCGCGACGAGCTGATCCCGCGCGCGCAAGCCGCCGTCCGCAGCGCACGCGACGGTTATGACCGGGGCGCCTTCGCCTACCTGGAGGTCGCCGACACCCAGCAATCTCTGGTCGATCTCTCGTCCCGCGAAACCGCCGCTCTCAGGAATTTTCATCAGTCCCAGGCCCGCATCGATCGGCTAGCCGGGCGTTGGACCGCGCTGGACGCGGCGAAGGTGTACTGACATGTCTTCACGTTCACCCAAAACCATCGGTCTGGGCCTCGCCCTCATGCTCGCGCTCGCCGCCTGCGGCGACGGTGAAGCCGGCAAGGACCATGCGCATGGCGCCGAGACCGGCCATGCCGATGAGGCCGAACGGGGCCCCCACAACGGACGCCTCCTGCGAGATGGCGACTTTGCCCTCGAGGTGACCATTTTCGAGACCGGTGCCGAGCCCCGGTTCAGACTCTACGCGTACAAGGACGGCAAGCCCGTCGCGCCGTCCGGCGTCGGCGCGCTCATCGCCGTGTCGCGGCTCGGCGGCGACGTTGACCGGTTCCGGTTCCGTCCCGAAGACGGCTATCTGGCGGCGGACGGCACCGTCAAGGAGCCTCACTCCTTCGATGTGACGGTGACCGCGACCTATGCGGGCGAGCAGCATGCGTGGCGCTACGAGTCCTACGAAGGCCGTACGGTGATCGATGATGACATGGCTCGGCAATCGGGCATCGTCACGGAGAAAGCCGGACCGGCGTCCATCGCGACCACGGTCGAGATTCTCGGCCGCGTCGCGTTCGCGCCGGGTGCCGAGGCCAGCGTCAAGGCGCGCTTTCCCGGCAAAATCCTGTCATTGACCCGGCAGGCCGGCGACAGCGTCAAGGCCGGCGAGGTTCTCGCGCGCGTCGAAAGCAATGAAAGCCTACAGACCTACTCGGTCACGGCACCCATCGGCGGGCTCATCGTCGAGCGCGCCGCCACCGTCGGTGACATGGCGGGCGGCGACGCGCTCTACCGCATCGGCGATCCCGGTAGATTGGTAGCCGATTTCCACGTCTTCGACCGCGACATGGCGCGCATCCGTCCCGGCATGGAGGTGGACATCTCTCCGGTCAGCGGCGGATCCGCCGTCCGGTCGACAATCGCCAGCTTCCTGCCCGTGACCGACATTTCCAGCCAGTCCGTGCTCGCCCGCGCGCCTATCTCAGGTGAAGGACGCTGGATCCCTGGCATGTCCGTGCGCGGCCGGGTTATCGTCGAGGAAAGTCCGGTGCCGCTGGCGGTCCGCACCGCCGCGATCCAGCGCTTTCGCGATTTCGAAGTCGTGTTCGCCAGGGTCGGGAACACCTACGAGGTGCGCATGCTGGAGCTCGGCCGGCGCACGCCCGAATGGACCGAGGTGCTCGGCGGTCTCGCGCCGGGTCAGGACTACGTCACCGGGAACAGCTACCTGATCAAGGCGGACATCGAGAAATCGGGGGCCTCCCATGACCATTGATGCCGCTACGCCGCCCGCCGGCATCCTCGGCCGGATCGTCTTTCTGTCCATCGCCCATCGCTGGCTCGTGCTCGCTCTCGTGCTGGCCACGGCCATCCTGGGTGCCTGGAATTTTTCCCGCCTGCCCATCGACGCCGTGCCGGACATCACCAACGTCCAGGTCCAGATCAATACGGAAGCGCCCGGATATTCGCCGCTCGAGGCCGAGCAGCGCATCACCTACCCGGTGGAAACCGCCATCGCGGGTTTGCCCGGCCTCGATTACACCCGTTCAATCTCCCGCTATGGCCTTTCCCAGGTCACCGTGGTGTTCAAGGACGGCACCGACATCTATTTCGCCCGCCAGCTCGTCAACGAGCGGCTTCAGGCGGTGAAGGGTCAGCTCCCCGAGGGCATTGAGCCTGTCCCCGGGCCGATCACGACGGGTCTGGGCGAGATCTACATGTACACGGTCGAGCCAAGGGAGGGCGCGCGCAAGCCCGATGGAACGGAATGGACGTCGACGGATCTGCGGACCATTCAGGACTGGGTCGTGCGGCCGCAGCTTCGGAATATTCCCGGCGTGACGGAGATCAACACCATCGGTGGCTACAAGAAGGAATATCACGTCACGCCCTGGCCGGACCGGCTGGCGGCCTACGATCTCGCCGTGTCGGACGTGGTCAGCGCTCTCGAGCGCAACAACGCCAATGTGGGGGCGGGCTATATCGAGCGCAACGGCCAGCAGATCCTGATCCGCGTACCGGGGCAGGCATCGACCGAGGCCGAGCTGGGGGCAATGGTCGTCGCGCGCCGCGAGGGATATCCCATCCGCGTCTCCGACGTGGCCGATGTCGGCCTCGGGCGGGAGCTTAGGACCGGCGCGGCGACGGAAGATGGCCGTGAAGTGGTCCTCGGCACGGTCTTCATGCTGGTGGGCGAGAACAGTCGGGAAGTTGCCCGCGCGGTCGCGGCCCGAATCGAGATCGTCAATGGCAGCCTGCCCGCCGGGTTGGTCGCAAAGCCGGTCTACGACCGCACGACCTTGGTCGACAGGACCATCGCGACCGTCCAGAAAAACCTCCTCGAAGGAGCGGTGCTGGTCATCGTCATCCTGTTCCTGATGTTGGGCAACATCCGCGCCGCGCTCATCACGGCTGCCATTATCCCGCTCTCCATGCTGCTCGCGGTGACCGGCATGGTGCAGCAGCGCGTCTCGGGCAATCTGATGAGCCTGGGGGCACTGGATTTCGGCCTGATCGTCGATGGCGCGGTCATCATCGTCGAGAACTGCCTGCGCCGTTTCGGCGAGGAACAGCGCCGTCTCGGCCGGTTGCTGAGCGATGCGGAACGGCATCGTCTCGCGGCGGAGGCGACGGCCGAGGTCGCCAGGCCCAGCCTGTTCGGCATCTTTATCATCACTGTCGTCTACATTCCCGTTTTCACCCTGACCGGCGTGGAGGGGAAGATGTTCCACCCCATGGCCTTCACCGTCGTCGCCGCGCTGCTCGCGGCCATGGTGCTGTCGCTGACCTTCGTGCCCGCGGCCATCGCCCTGTTCGTCCGGGGCCGTGTCGCCGAAACCGAAAGCCGGGTGATGCGCGGCGCGGGAAGGGGATATCGTCCGCTCCTCGACTTCGCCCTTGCTCGCCGCTCCGTCGTGGTGGGGGCGGCGGTGGTACTGGTTGCCGTCAGCGCCTTCGCCGCCTCGCGTCTCGGCTCGGAATTCCTGCCCAATCTGGACGAGGGTGATGTGGCCCTGCATGCCTTGCGCATTCCCGGCACGGGTCTCGATCAGGCGATCGGTATGCAGGCCACCCTCGAGCGGCGCCTGAAGGAGTTTCCCGAGGTCGCGTTCAGCTTCGCCAAGATCGGGACCGCCGAGGTGGCGACCGACCCCATGCCGCCCAGTGTGGCGGACACCTTTGTCATTCTGAAGGACCGGGCCGACTGGCCTGATCCGCGTAAACCTCGGGATGTGCTGGTGGCCGAGATGGAAAAGGCCGTGCTCGCCGTGCCGGGTAACAATTACGAGTTCACCCAGCCCATCCAGATGCGCTTCAACGAACTCATCGCGGGGGTTCGTTCCGATCTGGCCGTGAAGGTGTACGGCGACGATCTCGGCCAGCTCGTCGAGATCGGCGAGCGCATCGAGGCGCTCGTCTCGGCCGTGCCAGGGGCGCGTGACACCAGGACCGAACAGGTGACCGGCCTGCCCATGCTGCAGATCCTGCCGGACCGTGAGGCGCTCGCGCGATACGGCCTGGACATCCAGGATGTCCAGCGCGTGGTCGGCACGGCGCTCGGCGGCACGGTGACGGGACAGATGTTCGAGGGAGACAGGCGTTTCGATATCGTCGTCCGTCTGCCCGAAGCCATCAGGACGGACATGGACCGGATCGCACGGTTGCCCGTATCCCTGCCGGCCAGCCGGCCCGGCGGGGGACCAGGCTTCGTGCCTTTGTCCGAAGTGGCCACCATTGGCCTTATCGAGGGACCCAACCAGATCAGCCGCGAGAACGGCAAGCGGAGGATCGTCGTGACCGCCAATGTCCGCGACCGTGACCTCGGTTCCTTCGTCGAGGATGTTCGCGACAAGGTCGGGCAGGGCCTGACTCTGCCGCCCGGGTACTGGGTGGATTACGGCGGTACGTTCGAACAGTTGATCTCGGCCTCCCAGCGTCTGCAACTCGTGGTCCCACTCTCCCTGGCGCTGATCTTCGGGATGCTGTTCCTGCTGTTTGGTTCGGTGCGGGATGCGGCCGTGGTGTTTTCGGGCGTGCCGCTGGCACTGACGGGCGGTGTGGCGGCGCTCTGGCTTCGCGACCTGCCTTTGTCCATATCGGCGGGCGTTGGCTTCATCGCCCTGTCGGGCGTCGCCGTTCTCAACGGAGTCGTGATGATCTCGTTCATCCGCAAGTTGCGGGACGACGGGCTCGGGATCGACGACGCCATCAGGAAGGGCGCGCTCACGCGGCTGCGTCCGGTGCTGATGACCGCCCTGGTCGCCAGCCTCGGCTTCATCCCCATGGCATTCAATGTAGGGGCCGGCAGCGAGGTGCAGCGGCCGCTGGCAACCGTGGTGATCGGCGGCATCGTGTCGTCCACCATCCTCACCTTGCTGGTCCTGCCCGCTCTTTACAGCCTGACGTACCGGAGGCGGTTGCACACCCGTTGAACCAGCAGCCGGAGAGTCCTTGTCCAGCGGCGCTGCCCAGGGACTCTCCAGACCTGAGGTTATTCTTCACCCTCGCCTGAAGGCGGCATTCGGAAATATATATCTAATTTTAAGTAAACTTGAAATTATTAGAGGGATGTAATAATTCCTATGGTTTCCGCCATATTCCCCTAGATAAAGCATTTATTGAAGTTAATCCGAAATTATTCATAAAATAAAACGTATTTAAATACTTGGTTGTGGTATTGAGGAATACGGGTCGGCTTATGCTTTTTAAAAATAGAAAAAGGGCCGGCGGCGATAAATATTTTTGAGGATTTCCATGTTTGATAAGGCGTTAATGGCGGCCATCTTTGTGATGGCGAGCCAGTCGGCGGTCGCCCAGCAGCTTCCCAGCGCGGGCAGCCAGTTCCAGCAGATTCCGCAACCTCTCTCCCGCGAAAAACTGATCCCCGAACTTCGGATCGATCGCGACGAACTGACGCCGCCGGCGGACACCGGAGGCGCGGAAATCAGGGTGAACGCCCTTCGCGTCAGCGGCGCGACACGCTTTTCCGAAGCGGAGCTGATCGTGGCCACCGGCTTCACCGCCGCGCGGGATATGAGCCTGTCCGACTTACGGGTCCTCGCCGGCGCGATCACGGCCTACTACAATGAGCGCGGCTACTTCGTGGCCCAGGCCTACATCCCCGCCCAGGATATTGGATCGGGCACCGTCACCATCGCCGTGATCGAAGGTCAGTACGGCGCTATTACCCTCGACAATCAGAGCAACCTCTCCGACAGCACCGCCCGCAGTGCGATGCCATCGGTGAAAACCGGCGACATCGTCGCCGCGGCTCCGCTCGAGCGCGGCTTGCTGCTGCTCTCCGACATTCCCGGCGTGCGGGTCAAATCGACCCTGTCGCCCGGTTCCCTCGTTGGAACGTCCGACCTGACCGTCGGGCTGACCCCGGGCCGCCTCGTCACCGGCAGCATCGAGGCCGACAATGCCGGCAGCCGCTACACCGGTAACGAACGCATCGGCGGCTTGGTCAGCCTGAACAACCCGCTGGGTTGGGGCGATGTCGCAAGTTTCCGCGTCCTGACCTCCGGCGATGGGCTGCGCTTCTTTCGAGGCTCGTATCAGGGCCGCGTCGGGAACGTGACGGTCGGTGTTGCCTATGGCAACCTTCACTACGAACTGGGTAAGGAATTCAAGCCGCTGGACGCCCGCGGCTCCGCCGATGTGTTCAGCCTCTATGCCAGCTATCCGCTGATCCGATCCTACGATCACAATCTCCACATCGTCGGCAGCGCCGACGCCAAATCGTTCCGTGACAAGGTCGGTCCTTTGCCGCTTGTCTCGGACAAGCGAGTCCAAGTCGTAATGATCGGCCTCAACGGCGATCTCCAGGACGGCTTTCTCGGCGGCGGCGCGACCTATTATGCGGTGAACGTGTTCCTGGGCCATCTGGACATCAGGACGCCCGCCGTGCTGGCCATCGACCAGCTGACCGCCCGGGCCGATGGCCAGTATTACAAGCTGGCCTTCAACCTCGCGCGTTCCCAGAACGTCGCCGGTCCGCTGTCGCTCTACGCGTCGGTGCGGGGCCAGATCGCCTCGAAGAATCTGGACAGTTCGGAAAAGATGGAATTGGGCGGCGCCTACGCCGTGCGAGCCTATCCTGAAGGCGAGGGCTACGGAGACGAAGGTTTCGTTGCCACCATCGAGGCACGCGTGCTCCTGCCCCGGTTCTGGGACGGCATGCCGGGGCAGATGCAGCTTGCCCTCTTCGCCGATACGGGCCGGGTTACCATCGATCATACGCCCTGGTTCGTCGGCGACAATCACCGAAGCCTGAGCACGGCCGGTATCGGCTTCACCTGGGCAGCCGACGACAATTTCGTCCTGCGGGCATCCTATGCCCACCGGATCGGTGGCGAACCAGCCCTGTCGGCCCCGGATAAGTCCGACCGCGTGTGGATTCACCTCGCCAAGTTCTTCTGACGACCGCGCCCGGCCTCTTGGGCGCCCCGCTTCTATTTGCAGGACATTTTTGATGAATAGCCTCTTCGGAACGATCGACCCCGAACAGCCGGTGGCCTCCATCGCCGCGCCTGTCGGGCCGCACAGCAAACGATCGCTTTACCTCTCGACCGCACTGGTCGGATGCGCCGGTCTCGCCGGTTCGCTGGTCATGCTGCTCGGCTCCTCCGCCTTTGCCTTGCCGTCGGGCGGCAATGTGGCCGCTGGCGCCGCCACCATTGTCGGGGGGCCCGGCACCGTCACCGTGCAGCAGTCGAGCCAGAACGCGGTGATCAACTGGCAGAGTTTCAGCATCGCCCGGGGCGAAGCCGTGGTGTTCGCCCAGCCGGGCAGCACTTCGGTGGCGCTCAACCGTGTCACCGGCGCGGACCCGTCGACCATCATGGGGAACCTGTCAGCCAACGGCAAAGTCTTCCTCATCAACCCCAACGGCGTGCTGTTCGGCATCGGGGCGCAGGTCGATGTCGGCGGGCTGGTGGCCTCCACGCTCGATATCAGCGACGCCGATTTCATGGCCGGACGCCATGAGTTCTCCGGCAAGGGCGGCACCGTGCGCAATGAGGGCGTGATCAATGCCGATGGTGGCTACGTCGCGCTGCTGGGCTCCACCGTAACGAACGAAGGCCTGATCGTCGCGAAACTGGGCACCGTCGCGCTCGTCGCGGGTGAGGCGGTCACTCTCGACGTCGCCGCGAACGGGCTGCTCAACGTCACGGTGGACAAGGGCGCCGTCAACGCGCTGATCGAGAATGGCGGCATTATCCGCGCCGATGGCGGCAAGGTCATCATGACCGCGCAGGCCGCTGGCCAGTTGCTCAAGACGGTGGTCAACAACACCGGCATCGTCCAGGCGCGCAGCATCGGCACCCGCAACGGCACCATCCTGCTGCTTGGCGGCATGGACGATGGCGTCATGAACGTCAGCGGCACCCTCGATGCCAGCGCGCCGGACGGCGGCAATGGCGGCTTCATCGAGACCTCGGCGGCAAATGTCGTGATCGCCGATGATGTGACGGTGACGACCTTGGCGCCGGATGGCGTGACAGGCACCTGGCTGATCGACCCGCAGGATTTCACCGTTGGCCTTGGCGGCAACATCACGGGCGCCGTGCTGTCGACCCTCCTGAACACCAACAGCGTCGTCATCAGCACCGTGCCGGGTGGCGATGTTGTCGTTCCGGGAACGCCGGACACGACGAACCTCAACACCAACATTTCCGGCAATGGCGATATTCACATCAACCAGGCGATCGCATGGACGGGCGGCGCCAATACCACCACCCTGACCCTGAACGCCGAGCGCGACGTCAACGTCAATGCCGCGATCACGGCCACCAACGGCAATCTGGTGATCTGCTGCGGGCGTGACGTTAACGTGAACGCCGCCATCACCACGACCAATGGCAGCGTGCTCATCAATGCCGGGAACGACATCAACCTGAACGCCACGGCGGCGCTGACCACTACTGATGGCAACGTCATGCTGTGCGCGGGCGCCGATCTGAACATTGCGGGCGCCATCGTCCTGACGCGCGGCGCCGCCATAACGTCGCAAAGTCTCGGTCTTCCACAAGGTCTCGTGCTGACCGCGGGCTACAAGGCGGGCAAGCCTGGCGCGGAAGGCGGCACGGTGATTTTCGCGCCGCTCAGCCCGGCCGTTGTCGTCACCGGGCCCAACGCGCCCGTCACCATCAACTACAATCCGGCGTCCTACACCGCGCCGACGGTCTATTCCGGCAACTTCACGCTCAGCTCCGGCGCGACATTGACCCAGCGCATGCTTGTCTTCCCGGATGGCGACAAGATATTCGACGGCACGACCGCAACGACCCTGAGCTCGTTCAAGGGAACCGAGATCACCGGGTTGCCGACGGGCGTGACGCTGGTCGCTGGACCGGGCGCCACGGCAGTTTTCGATACAGCCGAGGCAGGGACCGATATCGGCATTACTTATAGTGGCTACACCCTGGCGGGCGACGGCGCCGACAACTACACGCTGGCCGCCGATTGCTGCACGCTGACGTTCCGGACCACGGGCACCATCGCGGCCCTGCCGACGCCGACGCCGACACCCACGCCGACACCGACACCGACACCGACGCCGACACCCACGCCGACGCCTACACCTACGCCGACGCCGACACCCACGCCGACACCGACACCCACGCCTACGCCCACGCCTACGCCCACGCCTACGCCGACACCGACACCGACACCTACGCCTACGCCTACGCCTACGCCTACGCCTACGCCTACGCCCACGCCGACGCCGACGCCGACGCCCACACCGACGCCGACGCCGACGCCGACACCTACGCCGACGCCGACACCTACGCCTACGCCTACGCCCACGCCGACGCCGACGCCGACACCTACGCCTACGCCTACGCCGACACCTACGCCTACGCCGACACCTACGCCTACGCCTACGCCGACGCCTACGCCGACGCCGACGCCGACGCCCACACCGACGCCTACGCCTACGCCGACGCCCACGCCGACACCGACACCGACACCGACACCGACGCCTACGCCGACGCCCACGCCGACACCGACACCGACGCCTACGCCGACGCCCACACCGACGCCTACGCCGACGCCGACGCCTACGCCTACGCCTACGCCTACGCCTACGCCGACGCCCACGCCCACGCCCACGCCCACGCCCACGCCCACGCCGACGCCCACGCCGACGCCGACACCGACACCGACACCGACACCGACGCCTACGCCTACGCCTACGCCTACGCCGACACCTACGCCGACACCTACGCCGACACCTACGCCGACACCTACGCCGACACCGACGCCTACACCGACACCGACGCCTACGCCTACGCCGACACCTACGCCGACGCCTACGCCCACGCCCACGCCGACACCGACACCGACACCGGTGCTGCCAATCGTCGTATTGCCGGTATCCGGGTTCCCGTTCTTCGTGTCGGAGACGCCCGAGGGCCCGTTGCTCGTGGTGCGCGATGAAGGCGTGAACATGCCGCCCGAGATGGTCGAGCCGAGGCCGGTCCCGCCCGCGCCCCAAGTGGTTCCGCCAGCGCCACCGATCGCGCCGACGCCCTACGTGCCGCCTGCGTATCCGCCCAAGCAGGATCGGAACTAGCTCCATGCCCGGTCGAGGGGGCGCCCAGCGGTTCGGGATGCGTGTTCCGCTGGTTGCAGGCGTGCTGCTATCCTTGTGGGGCTCCGGCCCCGCATGGTCGCAGGCAGCAGCGAAGGGGCCTGGCTCTCTGTCCAACGATGTTCGGACGATGACGGAATGGGTGCTGCGCGCCGGCGACAATGCCAGCTTGCCCTTTGTCATCATCGACAAGCGCGACGCCGTGGTGCTGGTCTATGATGGTACTGGCGGCCTGCTTGGGGTCACGCCCGCGCTGTTGGGGCTTGCGCCGGGTGACGACATCACGCCGGGCATCGGCGACAGGCCGCTCTCGAAAATCAAGCCAGAGGAGCGGATTACGCCCGCCGGCCGCTTCGTGGCGTCCATGGGTCGGAATATCAAGGGCAGCAATATTCTATGGGTGGACTACGACGCGGCCGTTTCGCTGCATGCGGTGGTTCCCGGCACGCCACAGGAAAAACGTCGCGAACGACTGACGAGCGACACGCCACTCGACAACCGGATTTCCTTTGGTTGCATCAATGTCCCGGCGACCTTCTTCCAGAAGGTGGTGTCGCCGACGTTCTCTGGCGCTGGCGGGATCGTCTACATCCTGCCGGAACACAGGCCACTCGCTTCCGTCTTCGCCATGGGCCAGCCCGCGCCCTGAACAGGGCGCTTGTGGCTCAGCCGCCGGGATAGGTCGTGTACCCGTCGTTCGCCCACCGGAAATTGGTGTAGGTGACGGTCACGCTGAAATCCACCGACTTGACCTGATGCCACCAGGCCAGCGGCACGAACAGGATCTCACCCGGCTCCAGCACCACGTCATAGACGCGCGATCCCGGCAGTCGCGGGTAGCGCTCGGCATCCAGCCCCGGGTCTTCCAGGTCGGCGATGTCGCTGAAAACGTGCCGGTCGTTGTAGAGCCTCCCGACCTCGGAGGCGGGCAGCACCTTCAGCTTTTTCCGGCCGACCACCTGGGCGATGAAGTTGTTGGTCAGGTCATGATGCAGCGGCGTCACCGTTCCGGCCGGCCCGATCCACATCATCCCGGCTGACGGATCCTCGGTGAGGAACTTGCCCAGCGTGCCCATGTCCTCGGCCAGCGGCGCCAGCGCCTGCCGGTTGCTCGCCGAGTTGTAGGCCGTGAGGTAGGAGTCGTTGCCGCCCTTTTCGATCCCGGCGATGAAGGCATCGAACGGACCCTGGCGCCGGTGCAGGTCCTTCTCCCGCTCGAAACCGGCGTTCCCGGTCCGGCCGCCCTGATATTCCACGGTCGCCGCGCCGATCTTTTCCTTCAGATACTCGGGCGTCCACCGGGTCAGCGCCGGCCAGTCCGCCATCTCGCCGACCAGAATGACCGGGCGGCCCACGGCGTAATAGTGCTCCAGAAATTCCTCGGCGCTCAGATTCTCGCGCCGATCCAGAACCGCCGCGGTCGGTGCCAGAGCACGCTGGCGCTCCAGTGTCTCCAACAGCCATTCCCGCTTGGCCAGCGCCAGCTTCAGGGCGGCGATCTCTTCCGCCGGTGCCGCCGAAACGGCGCTATCGGGGCGCGGCGCGTCTTCGGCGGGCGCCGCCGGGACCTGCGGCGCGGCGGACCGGTCGAACGGCTTCAGCCGGAGCTTGGTGCGGTGGTCGTCCACCAGCGAGTTACCGTTCACGTCGACGCCGCGATAGTAGTGCTTCTGCCAGCGGTCGGCCGGCGCCTGCGGCGGGTCGCGCTGGATCTTGGCATGGAACGCATCGCGCGCGGCGCTCCAGGCATGGAACCGCGCCGCCGTCTCCGGATCGGCGTCCAGCGGCGCGAAGGCCGGCTCGAAGCTCTCGATCGCGCCGCGCTCGACAGGAAACAGGAAGCAGATCGGCTCCAGGGCGTCGAAATGCACCCACTGGCCGGACCGGGTGAAGCGCCAGTTCATGGTGAAGGTGAAGGGCGACCAGTCGGTCTCGACGATGCCCGTGAGCGGCGCGATCCCGTCCTTGGCCCGGTTCGGCGACCCGCCCACCCACAGGCTCCAGCCCGGCGGGGTGCGGATGATCGCCTCGATATGGAAGGTGATGATGCCTTGCCCGAACAGGGCGACCGGCGCCCGCTGCGGATCGGCGCCCGGCTCCAGCCGGATCGTCACCGCGTCCGGCGCCGTCCCGCCATTCCAGACCGCGTCGAACCCGCACGGGCTCAGCACTTCCCAGCCATGGGCGTTGGCGATGTTCAGCGGCAGGCAGCGATAGGCGAAGGACTCAGGCGTCGCGTCCATCCAGGCCCGCGTCGCGGGCGCCGGACGGATCAGCGGCGCCCAGCCCGGATGCAGATAGGCGGTAAGCTCCATGGCTCGTTTCCCTCTACGGCCGCCTCAGCATCCAGATCCGGCGTTCGACCGTGAACGGAATTTCGTGTTCCTTGGCGAAGTCGTCAACCGTCCACAACACGTCGGGATGAGTCCGGGCGCAATCGTCGCCGCACAGGATGCCGCCGGGTTTCAGGCGTGGATACCAGTGCGTCACGTCGGCATGGAACATGGGGTTGTGATGCACCCCATCGAGGAACACCAGGTCGAGGCTTTCTTCCGGCCAGTCGAGGAAATCGGCCGGGCTGTGGCCTCGAATTGCGGTGATATTGTGGCAATCCTGTGTGTAAAAGTCGAAGTTCTCGCGCGTGCCCCAGCTTCCCTGGTGTCGCGTGGTCTTGCCAAAATCGTCGCCGGAGGTGTCGCCGTCACCGGTCCGGGTGGGCGGCGAGTAGGGATGCTCCACCGGGTCCCAGATGTCGATGCAGGTCACGGAAACCGTGGGTTCGACGGTCTTCGACCAGCACCAGGACGACCGGCCGCAGAACGGCCCGACCTCGACCATGGCGCCGCCCGCGGGAATGGTGCGGGCCAGCCGCTCGAGTATTTTCAACTCGGGTTCGGGCATCCACCCGGGAATATCCAGATTGTAAGGCATATGGCCGATGCTCGCACCGAAACCCCGCCGCGGCAAGGCGCCATTCGCCCCGGGGGCCGATCATCCCTGCATATCGTCGCCGCGCCGGACGGGGGCGCCGAAATCCGGGTCGTCGCTGACCCTGTGGGCGGTCGTGCCGGCGGGCGCGCGGTACCAGCCGGGATCGCCATAGTCGCCGGGCGCCAGGTCGTCGCGCACCTTGATCACCGTGAACATGCCGCCCATCTCCAGCGGGCCGTGCGGCCCGTCGCCGCTCATCATGGCCATGGTGTTGACGGGGCCCTTCATGCCCATGGCGACATGTGCGCCGTGCTCGGCCATGCCGTCCTTTCCCATGGCCATGTAGCCGGGCAGCACCTTGCGGATGTCCGCCTCCACGCCCGACTGGTCGACGCCCAGCGCGTTGGGGATGTCGTGTCCCATCGGGCCCATGGTGTGGTGCGACATGTGGCAGTGCAGCGCCCAGTCGCCGGGAATGGCGACGAATTCCAGATCCCGCATCTGGCCGACGCCGACGATCTCCGTGACTTCCGAGCGCCAAGCAGCACGCGGCCATCGCCCGCCATCGCCACCGGTGACCTGGAATTGGACCCCGTGCATGTGGACGGGATGGTTCCACATGGAGAGGTTGCCGACCCGGATGCGCACGCGCTCGCCGGTCCGCGCCACGATCGGATCGATGGCGGGAAACGCCTTGCTGTTGAAGGTCCACAGGTCGAATTCCTGCATGATCGACGGATCGGGCCGCCACGTGCCGGGGTGCAGTGCCCAGTTGTGCAGCAGGAAGGCATAGTCCCGGTCGATCCGCTCGCGCTCGCCGCCTCTGGGGTGGATGATGAACAGGCCCATCATGCCCAGGGCCAGCTGCACCATCTCGTCGGCATGCGGATGGTACATGTGAGTGCCGTGCTGTTTCAGCGTGAATTCGTAGGCGAAGGTTTCCCCGGGCTTGATATGGGGCTGCGACAGGCCGCCGACGCCGTCCATGCCGCTGGGCAGATAGAGCCCGTGCCAGTGCACGGAAGTGTGCTCGTTCAGCCGGTTGGTGACCAGGATGCGGACCCGGTCGCCTTCGACGGCCTCGATGGTCGGGCCGGGCGTGGAGCCGTTATAGCCCCAGCATTTCGCGCGGCTTCCGGGGCCGAACTCATGATCGACCTCCTCGGCGACGAGATGGAATTCCTTGACGCCCCCTACCATGCGATAGGGCAGGGTCCAGCCATTGAGAGTGCGGACCGGCGTGTAGGGCGCGCCGCGACCGGCGGTGGGCTGTTGGTCCTCGGCGGCGATGGCCTGCCGTCCGGCAAGCCCCGCCGTCATGGTGGCGAGGGAGCCGAGGCCAAGGGCGGAGAGAAGCGTGCGGCGCGTAACCATTCAAGGAGCCTTTCCGGAGACGGAGGGAACGGGCATTGGTGTCTCAGTGATGATGCGAGTGATCGGCCGCCGGCGTTTCGCCGGGGGCCCGAACGGGCGGGGCAACGGCCTCGCCGCCGATCAGGGCGGTGCTCGGAAGCTGGGTGCCGACGAGGCGGCCGAGCGCCGCGCGCGCGGTCCAGTAGTCCCGGACGGATTCGAGATATCCCTGATAGGCCCTGTACTCCTCCTGTTTCAGCCGGATCAGGTCGAAGATCCCGCTCAGCATGTAGTTCACGCGCTCCTGCATGCGGGCGACCGCGTTCTCGCGCAGCGGCACCATGCGGGTGCGGAACTCCTCGACCGTCGCGCGGGCGGCGGCGAGCCGGTGATGCGCCAGGTCGATCTGGTTGCTGGCCTCGATCTCCATGGCCCGCAGACGCACCTCCGCCGTTTCATGCCGTGCCTCGGCCCGCAGCACGCCGGCCTGGTTCTGATGGAACAGCGGGATCGCTAAGGACAGGGTCGGGCCGGTGAGGCGCGTGCCATCGGTCTCCCGTTCCCGCTCGATGCCCAGTTCAAGCTCGCCCAGATAGCGGAAACGCCGGGTCATGTCGGCGCCGGAGCGCGCCAGTTCCACGTCCTTGCGCGCCGCCGCGAGGTCCAGCCGGTGGGCGGCGGCCAGCGTCTGGAGGGCGGGCAGGGCGTCATCCTCCGGCGGCGGCAGGGGCAACCGGTCCGGCACCTGCCACTCGCCGTCGGCGGCGGTGACGCCGAGCAGCGTGGCGAGCGCGTTTCGTGCTTCGGCGACCTCGTGGCGGGCCGCGATCAGCTCGAGCTCGGCCTGCGAGGCCTCGGCGCGCTGCAGGCTTAGGGCGAGTTCGTCGATGTTTCCGGCATCGTAATAGCGCTGCGCCAGATCGGCGGACGCGCGGGCCGCCTGCAGGATCGCGCTCCGCATCTCGGCGATCTGCCGGGCGCCGACCAGGGCGTAATAAGCCGCCTCCACCTCGCTGGCGAGACTCAGGATTTCCGCCCCGACCAGCGCCTTGGCGCTCTCGAATTCGCCTTCCGCGATGCGGCTCCTGGCCGGCATCATCAGCATGTTGGTGAAGTTCTGTGCGAGGCCAATGGTGAGCTGATTGGCGGCGCCCGCCGTGCTCGGGTCGAGGACGGACAGCGACAATGTGGGATTGCTCAGACGGCCCGCCTCGTAGATGTCCGCGCCCGCGAACCCCAGCTGGGCATATCCAAGCCGAAGGCGCGGGTTGCGCGCCAGCGCCACCTGCACCGCCTCGCTGGCCGAGAGTGTCCGGCCCGCCACGGCGGGTATGTCGCCATGGGCCGGCAGCGCGGGACCCCCGCGCGCGCTGACGAGCGCCTGTACGTCGGGCATCCCCCGATCTTCGCGGACGGACGCGCAGGCGCCCAGGAGGCTGGCCGTGGCCAGCAACACCCAGAGTCTGTTGGAAGGCAATGCGATCTCCATCGAGTCCTGAACGGATGATGGGCCGTCGGATGAAGGTGAAAGCGGGAAATTGGACGGCTGTGATCAGCCGACGCCCCGCGTCGCCGTGAACGGCTCACGCATCCGGCTACCCGGTTCTGATCGGTCAGGCAGTACGGGGAGGTCGCAACGGCAGTGACGGCTCGCGCTGCATGATGGCCGTCATATCGCGGCCCGGCCGCGTGGAGCGCCGCAAGTTGGCTTCCGCCGAAGGCAGGGCGGCGCCGAGCACGGGACCGAAGACGCTGGTGCTGACGCAGGCGCCAGGGCAGGTGCCGCAATTGCAGCCGGCGTCGTCGGCATCGTCGGCGTGTCCGCCATGTTGGTCGGGGGCAACGTCATGATGCCCGTGCATCGCGTGAGCGTCGTGCTCCCGCGCCGCTTCTGATGAGGCTGCTCGTTCCGACTGGCAATGGGAGAGGCCGAGCGCCCATGCGGAAGAGGACACGGACAGGGCCAGTGCCACCAGCAGGAACAGGAACGTGCGGACGCCTCTCATGGCCTCAGTATCGACCCGGGCGGCAGGGCGGCACAAGGGCGTATCTTAGAGGATTCGGAACACCTTGGTAGTATACGGGCCGGCTGGAGAGAGTTCTTTGGCTCCTTCCAAGATTTCCCTGCTACGCTTCTCGCCAAGCAACTGACGGTGATTCATGGATAATCTGGCGCATACCCTGGCGGGCGCGGCTCTCGGTCAGGCCGGCCTCAAGAAAAAGACCGGACTGGGCATGGCCACCCTGATGATCGCCGCCAATCTGCCGGATCTCGACGTTCTGGGTTTGCTGGTCGGGGAGAATCTGGCCTGGCGGCGCGGCTGGACGCACGGTCCCATCGCTCTGCTGATCCTGCCGGTTCTTCTGGCGCTCGCCATGTTGGCGTTCGATCGCTGGCAGGCGCGGCGGGGACGCCGGCCCGAGGCGCGCCTGCCGGTCAGGTTCGGCTGGCTGCTGGCGCTGGCCTATATCGGCATCCTGTCGCATCCGTTGCTGGATTTTCTCAACACCTATGGCGTGCGCTGCCTGATGCCGTTCTCGGAACAATGGTTTTACGGTGATGCGCTGTTCATCATCGACATCTGGATGTGGAGCGCCTTTGCGCTCGGTATCTGGCTGTCGCGGCGCCGGGAACGCCGCAATCTGCCGCATCAATCACGTCCGGCGGTGGCCGCGCTGGGCATCGTCACCGTCTACTGCATCGCGATGGGAACGGCGAGCGTCGCCGCCGAACGGTTCGCCGCCCGCGATATCGCCGAGCGCGGGCTCGGCACGCCGACGGTCGTGGTCGCCAGCCCGGTGCCGGTCAATCCCTTCCGCCGCGACATCATTTTCGGAACCGGCACGGCATACGGCTTCGGCGCGCTGCGCTGGTCGCCGCAGCCGTCGTTGGAGCTGGAGCCGGGCCTGGTGCCGATGAACATGGACGATCCCGCCATCCCGCGCGCGGCGGCGCAGAGCAAGAAAGTCGCCGACTTCCTCTACTGGTCGCGCCTGCCTTTCGCCGAGGTGGAACGTCTTCCGGGCGAGACACGCGTGACCATTGGTGACGCGCGCTACAACAAACGGCCCGGGGACGGGCGCTTCACGGTGCGTGAGACGCTGACCGATTGAGGGAGAGAGCCGCCGCGAGTGCCCAGACTCCGCCCAGCAGGCCGATCCCGAGCGCCACCGAATAGAACACGGCGCTCTCCTTTGGCGGGCCGAACAGCAAATGATCGAGAGTCGGCACCAGCAGGGTGAGCATCATCCCGCAGAACAGACCCCACGCCGCGGCGAGCGGTGCCGTGCCGCGCCGGGGCGCGATCACAGCCGCCCACAGCAGGGCGGCCCCGATCAGCAGCTCGTCGAATGCCAGAGGAAGGAAACGGGCGTCGCCCCACCAGCGCGCGACTTCGCCGCCTGCCAGAAGCAGGGCGACGATGATAGTGGCGATGCGAAGCGGCTTCATGATGCTCTCTCGATGATTCCGGGGCGGGGCAGCTTAGGCGCTAACGGCCTCATGCGCCAGAATCCGCGCCGCCAGCGCGCGTCCGGACAGCCATGCGCCCTGCACGTCGCCGCCGCCCAGCCAGTCTCCGCAGGCGCCAATGCGGTCGGCGCCGTTCCACAGGAAATCACCGTCCGCGCTCAACGGCTGCGCGTAGCGCCAACGGTGCGCTTCCAGAATGACAGGCGCAGGAAGAGCGGCTGCCGCGATGACGCGAAAGGCCTCGAGCAAGGCGGTGGCGACCGACCCGGCCTCATCTTCGATGTGGAGACGTGACCACTCGGCGGACGCTTGGATTACCCAGCTTTCAGGACCCGAGCGTCCGGGCTTCGCACTGTTACGCACCGCTGTGGCGACGATACCGTCATGCCGGATCAGATCGGTGGCGACCTCGAGCGGCTCGGCGAACGCCGCCATGACGCTCCAGCATGGCGCCGACGGTGTCCGCGCCGCGCGCGTGGCGATGGCCGGTTCCGCCGTGGCCAGCAGAATGGCCGCCTGCTCCGCCGGCACGGCCACGACCACGCTATCGTAGACGCCCGCGCCGCCGATGTGCCAACCATCATCCCGGCGGGACAGGGTGTCGATCCGGGTTGCCCAGCGCACGTCCAGATCGCATGCCATGAGTTTCAGTGGCGCGTTCATCGACGGCGCGCCGATAAAGGCCGACTCGCCCGCCGCCGGCCAGGACGCGGCGCAACCCAGCGCGATCCAGTCATTCACCTGTGCGGCGAAGGCGGGATCGCTGGCCTCGAAGAACGGTGCGCCATGATCGAAGCCGGCTTCGCCGAGGGAGGCCGCGATACGGCGGGTCGACATCCGGCCGCCGGGGCCTCGCCCCTTGTCGAACAGGGAAACGGCGGCCCCTGTCGCCTGCAGCTGTACGCCGCAGGCCAGCCCGGCCATGCCCGCGCCGATGATGGCGATCCGCATTCTGGTCTCCTCGAGGAACGGCCGGGGGCCGGTGTGGACGTCGCGGCCTCTTTACGCGGTAGGTCCGGTGATGGATGCTGTTTTGGGCGGTAAGCATGATGACAAGTTTGCTTGCCAAAATTCTTACGCGTTCTAATATCGGTAAGAACATGGCGCGAGGGGCGGCGCCCGGCTGGCTCAACGGGGAGACGAGCGATGGATGATCCGAAGTCGATTGAGAACCTGAAGGCGCGCATGGCGTGGGAACAGGGCAGGGACGGACCGCCGAAAGGCTTCCCGGCACTGCCGCCGCTGCCGCCGGGTCGCTATACCAGCCAGGAATTCTTCGAACTCGAGAAACAGCATCTCTGGTCCAAGGTCTGGCTCTATGCGGCGCATGAAAGCCAGTTGCCGGACGTGGGCTCGTATCTGTTGCTCGATATTCCCGACGCGCCGATCTTCCTGATCCGCGACAAGGATCGCAAGATCCGCGCCTTCTACAATGTCTGCTCCCATCGCGGCGCGCCCTTGGTGCGCGAGAAGTGCGGCAAGCAGTCGCTGCTCCGCTGCATCTATCACCAGTGGACCTACGACACGAAGGGACGCCTGATCGCGGTCATGGACGAGCGCGACTTCCCCGAGCCCTTCGACAAGTCCACGCTCGGCCTGCAGGAAGTGCGCTGCGAAATGTGGGGGCCGTGGGTCTTCGTCAACGAAGACCAGCAGGCGCAGCCGCTGCTCGACTGGCTGGGCATGATCGCCGACGAGTTCCAGCAGTTCGAAATCGATCAGCTGCGTCCGGCCGAGATCAAATCCTATGAGCTCGAGTGCAACTGGAAGCTCACCATGGACGCGTTCCTCGAGGTCTATCACATCAAGGGAATCCATCCGCAGACGGTGGGCGAGGCGCTCGACCATCGCGGCGCGGTCATGGGGCTACTGCCCGGCGGCCACACGCGCATGACCTGTCCCACCAATGCCCCGCCCGAGGACCAGCGCAAGCTGCGCGGCTATGGCGACGGCAAGGTGGTGACCATGCCGTCGGTGCCAGCCGGCGAGATCGCCCGTAACTATCACGTCTCGCACAACATCTTCCCCAACATCATCACGCCCGTCGGTGAAACCGCGCGCCAATTCCTGATGTTCTGGCCGATCTCGAAGACCCGCACCCGTGTCGACGTGGTGCATTTCGGACGCGACTGGGGCGATGCACCGCGCCCGGCGGGCTGGGACCCGCTTCTGGCGTTCTGGGATATCGTCATGGCCGAGGATCTGCAGTTCCTCGAATGGCAGCAGAAGGCGGTGCTGTCACCCGGCTTCAAGGGCTATCGGCTGAGCTACATGGAGCGGCGCATCTATTACGCGCATGAATCCATCGACCGGGTGATCGGGATCGAGAACATCCCCGAGCATCTGCGCGTGGTGCCGTTGATGGAGCCGTACGAGGAAAAGCCCTGGCACCATTCGGCCGAGCCGCTCGACATGCAGGCAGACGCGGCCGAATAGACTCGGCCGCGCCTAATCGGGGAAGTTCTGGCGCCGCAGGGCGACAATCCGGCGCTGCGCGTCGGGGCGCGACTGCGCCTCGAACAGGGCATCGACACCTGGAGTCACAACCCGGTCCTGCTCTTCCGGCGCGTCCGTGCGCAGGAACTCGAGAAAGCTGGGCTGGCCGGCGTTGAAATCGACGAGCCGCCACCAGTGTCCCATGGCCTGGCAGCGCCGGGGATTGGCCTCGTCGACAAGGCTCAGCCGCCCGTCATCCGTCAGATCGTGCAGCAGATCGAGGATCACCGTGCGCTGGGCGCCGTCCTGGGCGCTGATCACCACCGTCTCCGGCGTCACCGACGCGACGGCGCCGGGCGCGGGTACACTGGTGGCTGTCGTGGACGTATCGAGCAACACCACGCCCATCGCGGCGAGCAGGCCGTCATCCGTCTCCTCGTCCAGAACGGCGACGGAAAGCAGGCGCCATTCCAGGGTCGAGCCGGGATGTTCCCCGCCGTGGCGACGGGACCGCTCCAGCAGCGCCGCCAAGGCAGCGTTCAGCGACTGGCGCGAAACGAACGCCACGCTGCGCTCCCTGACAGCGGCGGGCGCCGCGTCCGGCGCAGCATGGGAAAGGCGTTCGTTGACGGTGAGCAAAAGCATGGTTGCGTGTCCTCCTGCGCGGCAAGGCCGCGCGACGTTACACGCACGGCGGGGCCGATCAACGTGCCGCGAATGGATGTTCCTGATGGCCGGCGCGAAGGCTACATTGGCCGCGCGGACGGGTGCAATACAGGGAGTATGACATGTTGAAGGTCGCGATCCTCGATGATTACGCGCGCGTCGCGCTCACTTGCGCCGATTGGTCCGCGCTGGACGGTATCGCCGAGATCACCGTTTTCGACCGACACCTTTCCGAGGACGAAGCCGCCGTGCTGTTGCAGCCGTTCCATGTGCTGTGCACGGTCCGCGAGCGCATGGCCCTGCCGCGCAGCCTGTTCGAGCGGCTGCCCAACCTTCGGCTCGTCACCATCATCGGCATGAGCCTTGCCAATCTGGACATGCAGGCGGCGACCGATCAGGGCGTCGTCGTGGTGCATTCGGACTTTTCCAGCCCGGCATTCGCCAGCGCGCAGAACGCGACGCCCGAGCTGACCTGGGGGCTGATGATCGCCGTGGTACGGCGCATCGCCCATGAGGATCAGCGCATGCGCGCCGGCGGATGGCAGTCAACCGCCGGCATCATCCTGGCGGGACGCACGCTGGCGCTGCTGGGTCTGGGCCGGGTGGGCAAGCGCATGGCGGCCTATGGGCGCGCCTTCGACATGCGCGTCATTGCCTGGAGCCAGAACATGACGGCCGAGGCGGCGGACGACGCCGGCGCAGAACTTGTCTCGAAGGAAGAGCTGTTTCGCCAGGCGGATGTCCTGTCGGTCCATGTCCAGCTCAGCGAACGCACGCGCGGCCTGGTCGGGGCGGCTGACCTGGCGCGCATGAAGCCGGAGGCCTATCTGATCAACACCTCGCGCGGGCCCATCGTGGACGAGGCCGCGCTGATCGAGGTGCTGCGAAACAGGCGTATCGCCGGTGCCGGGCTCGACGTGTTCGACCAGGAGCCGCCGCCCGCCGAACATCCGCTGCGCTCGCTCGACAACGTGACGCTCACGCCGCATCTGGGCTACGTCACGACCGAGACGCTGCACGCCTTCTATGCCGACATGCCCGAGGCGATCGCCGCCTTTGCCCGCGGCGCGCCGATACGGGTGGTGAATCGGGACGTGCTGGCTCGAACGGGCGATTAACGCCCGAGGCGTCGCAGAACGCCATGGGCGGCGGCGATACCGGTCGCGAAACAGGCCTGGAGCAGATAGCCGCCGGTGGGCGCCTCCCAGTCGAGCATCTCGCCCGCGACGAAGACTCCGGGAATGTCGCGCAGCATCAGCGCTTCATCCAGCGCCGCGAGGGACACGCCGCCGGCCGTCGAGATAGCGCGGTCGATGGGCTGGGCAGCGGTCAGGGTGATCGGCGACGACTTGATCAGGCTTGCCAGGGCGCCGGGCGCTGTCGGCAGGTCGATGCCATGCGCCTCGCGCAGCAGATTGATGGCGACGGGCGGCAGGCTCAGCGTCTTGCGCAGCAGATTGGCCGTGGACTGGCCGCGCGGTGCCTTGTGCAGCCTGTCGGCGATGCTGGCCCGCGACATGTCAGGGCGCAAATCGATCTCCAGCACGGCCTTGCCATCCCGGTCGATGGCCTCGCGCGCGGCGGCGCCGATCGCATAGATCACGCCGCCTTCGATGCCGTAACTGGTCACCAGCGCTTCGCCGCGCGCTGTCCGGCCGTCGCAGGTCACGGCGATGTTCTTCAGCGGCGTCCCCGCGAACCGGTCGTCGAAGATGTCGCTCCAGGCGACGTCGAAGCCGCAATTGGCGGGCCGCAGCGGCGCGATATCGACGCCGCGCGACGACAGGATGTCAACCCACGCACCGTTCGAGCCCAGCCTGGGCCAGCTGGCCCCGCCCAGCGCCAGAATGGTCGCGTCGGCGGCGATGGCCACTTCACCGTCCTCGGTGCGGAAGGTCAGCCGGCCGTCCGTGGTCCAGCCTCCCCAGTCGTGGCGCGGCGCCAAGGTCACGCCGAGACCTGCCAGCCGCCCCAGCCAGGCGCGCAGCAGCGGCGATGCCTTGAGCGAACGGGGGAAGATTCGGCCGCTCGATCCGATGAAGGTGTCCTGTCCCAGTCCTTGCGCCCAGGCGACAAGCGAGGAAGGCGGGAAGGCTTCCAGCAGCGGCTGGAGCCACGGCGCCGCGCTGCCGTATCGAACGGCGAACGCCGCGAAGTCTTCCGAATGGGTCAGGTTTAGCCCGCCGCGCCCGGCCATCAGCAGCTTGCGGCCCGCCGATGGCATCCGGTCGTAGAGGGTGACCTTGATCCCCGCCGCCGCCAGCGTCTCCGCCGCGATCAGCCCGGCCGGGCCCGCGCCGATGATGGCGACGGATGGCTTTATCGCGGGCGTATTTTTCATGTCGGTTCCGTCTTGCATGGCGCTCTAATGCCATATTCCACGCTCAAGCGGGATGCTTTCTTGGGGGCTGGGATCGAGGTGCGCCTGTACGGCGGCGCGAAACGCCCTGCGGCTTGCCGCTCGCTTCGGCGCGTGCCAGTTTGGCCCCCTATCCAGCGGGAGAATCCACATGAGTCGTTTAGCGGGCAAGGCCGCCCTGATCCTGGGCGCGGCGGGCAAGGACAATCTGGGGCAGGTGATGGCGCGAGCCTTCGCGCGCGAGGGTGCGCGGGTCATGATCGCCGGCCGCAGCGAGGCGCCGCTCGCCGAGCTGGCCGAGGAAATGGGCTGCGACTACGCGCTGTGCGACATCACCAGCCGCCGGGACGTGGAAGCGCTGGTGGAGCGGACCAAGGAGCGTCTGGGCCGCATCGACGTGGCGGTGCAGGCGACCGGCTGGGGCCTGATCGCGCCCTTCCTCGAGACCTCCGAGGAGGATCTCGACCGGATCACGACGCTGCAGTTCAAGGGACCGTTCCAGTTCTTCCAGGCGCTGGTGCGGGCCATGGACCACGGCGGCTCGATCATCAACATCTCGTCGGCCACGGCCACCATCATGCTCGATGACCACGCCGCCTACATGGGCACCAAGGCCGGCATCGATCACGTCATCCGCTGTATCGCCAACGAGTTCGGGGCGCGCGGCATTCGCGCCAATTCCATCTCGCCCGGCCTGATGGTGACGCCCATGACGCAGCATGCGGCACACACGCCGGGGGTGATCGACGCCTTTACCAAGGAATATCCGCTGGGCCGCATCGGCACCTCCGAGGACATCGCCGAGGCGGCGATCTGGCTGGCGTCCGATGCCTGCTTCATGACCGGCGAGAACCTGCAGGTGAATGGCGGCTTGACGCTGCGGCGCAATCCGACCCGCGCCGAGATCGGCGCCCATGTGGTCAAGGCGACGAAGAGCGCGGCGTAGGAGGAGAGAGCTGATGGGAATCAAGGAGGAATACAGCCGCGCCGGCGCGCGCCTGCTCGCGCATGTGGACAATGGCACGACCGATTGGGCGCCGAGCGTGCGCCGCGTGCCGGTTGACGATTATCTCAACGCCGAACGCTGGGAAGCGGAAATGGAGGCCATCTTCCGCCGTCAGCCGCTTCTTCTCGCCCTCGGCATCGAGCTGCCGGAGAACGGCAGCTACAAGACCATGGAGATCGCCGGCCGTCCGGTGCTCTTGAGCCGCGGCAAGGACGGGCAGGTCCGCGCGTTCCTGAACGTATGTTCGCACCGGCAGGCCATCGTCATGCCCGAGGCCCGCGGCAAGGCGAGCCGATTCACCTGTCCGTACCATGGCTGGACATTCAATGCGGAAGGCAAGCTGATCGGCCTGGCCGACAGGCAGAAGTTCGGCGAGGTCGATACGGCCGAGCTGGGCCTCGTCGCGCTGCCCTGCACCGAGAAGGCGGGCATGATCTTCGCCAGCCTGTCGCCCGATGCCGAGTTCGATCTCGACACGTTCCTCGCGGGCTTTCTGGCCGATATGGAATGGCTCGGCCTGGAGAACTGGTATTATCACGCGACCAACGAGATCCGGGGCGCGTGCTGGAAGGTGGTCACGGACGGGTTTCTCGAAGGCTATCACTTCGCGACCGCGCATCCCGAGACGATCAACGCCAACACCAAGTCGAACATCATGACCTTCGACTTCTTCGGGCCGCATCAGCGGGTCGGCTTCGCGCGCCAGAACATTCAGGAGATGCGGGGCACGCCGGAAGACGAGATGTGGCGCAGCGAGGGCGTGCATTTCAGCTTCGTGCGGTTCGTGTTCCCGAACGTGGCGTTCTCGCTCAGCCGGAAGGGTGGCGGCACCTGGACGCAGATCATCCCGGGCACGACGTCCGGGGAAACCGTCGCGTATCAGCACATCATCTTCCCGAAGGCGCCGCAGACGGACGCCGAGCGCGAGGAATGCCAGCGCGTGACCGATTTCTACCGTGAGGTGGTCACGACCGAGGATTTCGAGCTGGGGTTCCGCATCCAGAAGGGGCTGGAATCCGGCGCTTACAAGGACATGGTGTTCGGCCGCAACGAATGGGGCAATCAGCATCATCACGCCAGCATCGACGGCTATGTGGTCGAGCCGGAACCGGTGAGGAAGCGCGCCTGAGACGCAAAAAAGGCCGGCGTTTCCGCCGGCCTTTCGCGGTCCGGGACAAGGATGCCCGTCAGACCTTGCTGGTCCGGGGCGGCAGGCCGCGGGCGGCGCGCTCCTTGTTCATGCGCTCGGCGTCGGCGCTCTTCATTTCGCCCAGTTCGGACTCGTCCAGCGTGCCCTGGCGGTGGCGGTGCGACTTGTCGCCGTCGAAGGTGATCCATTTCTCCGGGGTGACCTCGATGACGGTGCGCAGCGGCGAGTCCAGCAGGTTGTAGAAATCGTCCTCGCCGGCTTTGTCGTCGGGGCTGACCTTCTTGGCCAGCTTGCGATAGAAGGCCTTCTTGGTCTCCTCGTCATCGTGAAACACGGCGGTGCCCTTCATGGTCGCCGCGCCGCGCGGACAGTCGGGGTGGCGGCTCGAGGCGCCGCTGACGACGATGGACACGCGCGGGTCGCGGCGGATGGCGGCGGCGCGGTGGCGATGCGCGGCGAAGGTCAGCCAGGCATGCCCCTTGTCCCAGACGAAGGCATGCATGACGCCGACCGGCCAGCCATCCTTGGTCGACCAGTTCAGCACGCATTCGGGCGCGAGCGTCATCAGCTTGTCGATCTGCTCGTCGGTGTAGGGGTAGATCGAGACCACTTCGTGATCATGGGCCTTGGACATCCTGAAACTCCTCTCCGTTTTTTTCGCCGGTGGCAGTGCCCCGGCCACGCTTAAAAATCTTCATCCCCGCAGAATATGTTAGCGATCCTTTCCGGCCGGGCAAAGGGCTGTTTGCGGCGGGATCAGCGCCGCCTGACCTGATAGCCGGCGGCGTCGCGGTCCCATGTGTCGGCGGCGACGCCGTCGGCGCGCAGCTTGTACTTCTCGATACGCTCCGACGTGTTTCTTGGCAGGGCAGGGGCGAAGCGCACATAGCGCGGGACCGCGAACCAGGGCAGCTTTTCCTGGCACGCATCGAGCACCGTCTCGGGCGTCAGCCTGGCATCGGCCTTGGGAACGATCACGACCATGACCTCTTCCTCGGACAGGTCCGAGGGAACGCCGAAGACGGCGGATTCCTGAATGCCCTCGATGCCGTCGATGATCTTTTCGACCTCCCAGGACGAGATGTTCTCGCCGCGCCGCCGGATCGCGTCCTTCATCCGGTCCAGATAATAGAAATAGCCATCCTCATCCATGCGGCCGCGGTCGCCGGTGTGAAACCACAGGTCCCTGAACGCCTTTACCGTGGCCTCCGGCATCCGGTAGTACTCCTTGAACATCACGTCCGGCTCGCGCGGGCGGGCGACGATTTCCCCGGCGGTGCCGGGCGGGCAGGGATGGCCGTTCTCGTCCTGGATCTGCACGTCGTAGAGCGGCACCGGCCTGCCGCACGAGCCCAGCCGGAAGCCGTCGACGGTGTTCAGCGTCACGGTGCCCAGCTCGGTCGAGCCATACACCTCGATCAGCCGCAGCCCGAACCGTTCTTCGAACGCGCGGCAGATGGTGGCCGGCGCGGGGGCGCCATAGGCGCGCCGGACGCTGTTGAGGGCGTCGTCGGCCCGGGCTTGCTGCTTGTGCAGCATCATCAGCAGCGCGCCCATGTAGTTGAACGCGGTCACGCCCTCGCGGCGGCAGATGTCCCAGAACCCGGACGCCGAGAACCGGTCGTGCAGCACGGCCTGCGCATCGGCCAGCATGGCGGCCAGCACGGTCAGATAGCGGGCGTTGGCATGGAACAGCGGAAAGGCGCTGAACAGCACGTCGTCGGCTTGGTAGTCCATGGCAGCGACGCAGATTTTCGCCATCTCGAAATGGGAGTGATGGCTGAGCACGGCGCCTTTGGATGGTCCTGTCGTGCCCGAGGTAAACAGGATCACCGCCGGATCGTTGGGACCCTGCACGGCGGCCGGACGGATGTCGCGCCCGCCGGCTACCAGATCAGCCAGGCTGTGGGTTCCACCATCCGGCGGTGCGCGTTCCGGACCGGCGACGATGACGTGCCGAAGGAGCGGCAAGCCGTCTCTCAGCGGCGCCAGTCGCTCCGGCCATTCCGGCGCGATGATGATGGCGCGGCATTCGGCGAGGCGCAGCTGGTGCGCCAGCAGCTCGCCCTTCAGTCCCGTATGGATGGGCACCTCGACCAGCGCCGCGCGGGTGACGCCCATCCAGGCGCGCAGGAAATCGGCGCCGTTCGGCAGCATCACGGCGATCTTGTCGCCAGCCGCGAGGCCGAGGCTTGTCAGCGCGTCGGCCAGCCGGGTCGCCTCCCGGTCCAGCGCGCCATAGGTCAGCGCCGCGCCGTCCTGGAAGCGGATCAGCCGCCGGTCCGGCGAGCGTTCCGCCCGGGCCGAGAGGATGGCGCTGATGGTGGCCTCGCCCCGGTACATGAGAGGCGATGTCCTAGGACGCGCCGGGCAGGTCCGACTTGTCGCGCAGGCCGGCGAACTCGCCATTCTCTAGCACGTAGTACTTGCGGGTCGGCGGCGCGAACGCGCCTTCCGCGGCAATGCCCGGCAGGCCGCCCAGACCGGTGCGCGAGCCGGCGGGCATTTCCAGCAGCTCGATGATGTTGCCGAACGGATCGCGGCAGTAATGCAGCCTGGCGCCGCCCGGACGCGCCTTGGTCAGCGGCTTGATCACCGAGCCGCCGGCCGCCAGGAAGCGCGCCAGCACCGTCTCGAAATCCGTGACCTGGAACGCCAGATGGGTGTAGCCGTGATCGGACGCGCGCCGTTCGCTGGCATGGCCGTTGGACGCGGGCGTCCGGTAGGTCCAGATCTCCAGATAGGTGTTGGCGCCGCGCAGCATGTAGCTGTCCGCCGAGGACTCATCCATGCCGACATAGGCGTTCACGTCGGCGTTGCCCTCGTCCCATTTGTCGACACCGATGACCTCGAAGCCGAAGACGTCCTCGTAGAACTTGCGCCCGGCCTCGAGGTCCGGGACGTTGACGCCCACATGATGGATGCCGCAGATCAGCGATGTCATTGCCGTACTCCCCGTTTCAGCAAGTCTCCCCGCCGCTTAATACCATGTCTCGCGGTTGATGGGATTCAGCAGTTCCCGCCCGTCCATGAAACGCCGCGCATTTTCGATGATCAGCGCGCTGATCGGGTCGAACGGGTTCGAACCCTTGCCCCAGGACAGATGCGGCGACAGGCGCACCTTGGGATGGGTGTACAGCACGTGGCCTTCGGGCAGTGGCTCCGGCTCGGACACGTCGAGGGTGGCGAAGCGCAGATGGCCACTGTCGAGCGCCGCGACCAGCGCCTCCTGGTCCACCATGGCGCCGCGCGAGATGTTCACGAAATGCGCGCCCTGCTTCATCTTGGCGAGGCTTTCGGCATTGATGATGTTGCGGGTCTCGGGCGTCAGCGGGGCGGCGAGCACCAGATGGTCCGACTGGGCCAGCACCTCGTCGAGCGGCAGGAATTCGACGGGCCCCTCGATGGGCGCGCTGCTGCGGCGGGTCGCGATGACCCGCGCGCCGAAGGGCGCCGCGCGTTCGGCGATGGCCTTGCCGATGGTGCCGAAGCCGATCAGGCCGATGGTCTTGCCTTCGATGGTGCCGACCGGGTTGCCCTGTTCCTTGTACCAGCGGTCCGCGGCGTCGATCCAGATGTCGGGAAAGCGCTTCTCCAGCGCCAGCATGCTGGCCAGGGCGAACTCGCCGATGGCGTTCGCCTGCACGCCGCGCGCGCAGGTGGCGTCGGCCACGTCGAACGCCCAGCGCGGATAGTCGTCGATCCCGGTGGACACGGTCTGGACCCAGCGCAGGTTGAAGGGCCAGCCCTCGGGCGCGGTTTCGGGGAAGTGCACACCGGCGTGCGGCGGCAGGAAGATCATGGCGGCCGCGTCTTCGGGGACCTGCCAGTTGGCGTCCTTCGGCGTCCGCTTCAGCGTGACGCCGGCCGGCAGCTTGGCCGCGAGCTGCTGGGCGATGGCGTCGGGCAGATGATGGGCGATGACGAAGTCGGACACGGTGGTCTCCAGATGAACGCGGATGTGGCGGGCACTTTAGAAAATTCATGCGTGACTGCCCAGCCCCATGTACGCGCCCGATCCATTCCGTCTAGAATGGTGTCCGGGTGGTAACCAAGGGGAGACGATCATGGACCTGGCATTCGCCGACACGGACGAGGCCTTCCGGCTCGAGGTCCGGGCGTTCTTCGAGACGCGCTTTCCCAAGGATATCCTCGACAAGATCCGCCGGGGCCAGACCCTGGGCAAGGACGATCTGGTCCGCGCCGAGAAGGCGTATCACGCCGAAGGCTGGAGCGCGGCCAACTGGCCGGAGGAATATGGCGGCACCGGCTGGAGCGTGACCCAGAAGTATATTTTCGACGAGGAGCGCGAGAGGGTCGGCGCCCCGTCCGTCGTGCCCATGGGCCTGCTTTACGTGGCGCCGGTGATCTACACCTTCGGCAGCCCCGAGCAGAAGCAGCGTTTCCTGCCGGGCATCCTGTCCAGCGACGTGTTCTGGGCGCAGGGCTATTCCGAGCCGGGGGCCGGATCGGACCTCGCCTCTCTGCAGACCCGCGCCGTGCGGGACGGTGACGAATATGTGGTCAACGGCGTCAAGATCTGGACCTCGCAGGCCCACTATGCCGACTGGATTTTCTGCCTCGTGCGCACCTCCAGCGCCGGCAAGCCGCAGGAAGGCATCACCTTCCTGTGCATGGACATGAAGACGCCGGGCATCACCGTGCGGCCGATCATCGGCATCGACGGCAGCCACTATCTCAACCAGGTGTTCTTCGAGGACGTGCGGGTGCCGGTCGGGAACCGGATCGGCGAGGAGAACAAGGGCTGGGATTACGCCAAGTACCTGCTGACCCACGAGCGCACCTCCTATGCCCACGTGGCACGCAAGAAGATGGACATGGCGCGGCTCAAGCAGCTTGCCCGCACCGTCACCAGCGACGGCCGCAGCCTGGCCGAGGACCCGCTGTTCGTGCAGAAGATGGCCGAGGCCGACGTGGCGTTGGCCTCCCTCGAAATGACGGTGCTGCGCGCCATCGCCTCGCTGTCCTCGGGGCAGGCGCCGGGCAATGAATCCTCGATCCTGAAGATCATGGCGACCGAGCGGGCGCAGGAGATCACCGAACTTTTCGTGGAACTGGGCGGCCTCTACAGCGCCCATTTCATCACCGACCGCGCCCGCCCGGACTGGAACTCCAACTCCGGCATTCCCGACTGGGCGTCACCCTCCATGGCCAGTTACCTGTTCACCCGCGCCCAGACCATCTATGGCGGCGCGACCGAGGTGCAGAAGAACGTCATCGCCAAGCAGGTGTTGAGGCTGCCGTAACTTGTATCCAGCGCCCGGAATGGCAGGCTTTGACAAAGATTGCCATTCTTGAAATATTGGACAGGATAGAAAGGACGGTTTCGATGGCATCGATGAACGTATCGCTCCCTGAGCCACTGAAGGCTTGGGTCGAAGCGCAGGCGAAAACGGGCCGCTACGCGAATGCGAGTGACTATGTCCGCGATTTGATCCGTCGCGATCAGGATCGCGCCAGCAAGATCGACGCGCTCCAGACGCTGATCACGGAAGGTATCGAGAGCGGAGAAGCGCGAGAGCTCGATCTTCCTGCCCTTCTGGCCAAGGCGCGGGCATCTCATGATCGCGGGCAGAGATAAGCCGTATCGTTTTACGCCCGCGGCCCTCCGAGATCTGGAGGAAATCTGGGAATTCTCCGCGCAGCGCTGGTCACCGACGCAGGCGGACAAATATCTGACACGGATGGTGAGCTCGATCGAGCGCATCGCGGCCAATCCGCGCATGGTGCGTGAACGTCGTGAGTACACCCCGCCTGTCAGGATCTATCGGCACGAATCCCACGTTATCATCTTCACGGAACAGGCGGATCACATCGCGATCATCCGCGTGCGCCACGGCGGTGAGGATTGGGCGAACGATCCCGGCACCGTCGGAATTGACTAGAGGATTGTCGCAGGATTGTTTATCGGGAGCACCCGCGCCGCTCCCGGCGGCGGCTTCAGTAGAGTGTTAGCGTCACGTGCATTCCATCGGTCTCGATTTCGGCACCACCAATTCCGTCGCCTGCAGGGTGGGCGAGGGCGGCGACGTGGAGACGGTGTCGTTCGAGCGGCCCGAGGGTCCCGAGGGCATCTTTCCGTCGCTGCTGACCTTCTGGCAGGAGGAAAGCGGGCGCGGGCGGGCGCAAACGCTGGTCGAGGGCGGGCAGTGGGCCATCGACGCCTACCGCGAGACCGAGCCGGATTGCCGCTTCCTGAAATCGATCAAGACCTTCGCCGGCAACCCGCATTTCTCCAGCACGCTGGTCTATGGCGCGCAGTACGATTTCCAGGCCCTGATGCGCGCCTTCCTGTCGTCCATGCGCGCCCATGGCGCGGCGGACGGGGCGTGGGACACGAAACGCATCGTCATCGGCCGCCCGATCCGCTTCGCCGGGCTCAATGCCGATGACGACCTGGCGCTCAAGCGGTATGGCGCGGCGCTGAAGGCGCTCGGGTTCACCGAGATGCAGACGGTGTTCGAGCCGCTGGCGGCCGCCTATTACTTCGTCCGCGACCTGACCGAGGCGGCCAATGTGTTCGTCGCCGATCTGGGCGGCGGCACCAGCGATTTCTCGATCATTCGGCTGGAGCGGCGCGGCGGCAGGCTGGCGCTCGAGCCGCTGGCGTCGCGCGGCAACGATATCGCCGGCGACCGGTTCGACTACCGGATGATCGACAAGATCGTCGCGCCCGCGCTGGGCAAGGGCTCGGACTACGACAGCCTGGGCAAGCGGCTGCCGTTCCCGACGACCTATTACAACCGGCTGGCGCGCTGGAACGAGATCTACACGCTGCGGATCGGCAAGATCCACCGCGAGATCGCCGATCTGAAGCGCTACAGCTATGCCCCGGACCGGATCGAGAAGTTTCTTCGCTTCATCGATTCAGAAGCGGCGGTCGATCTCCATGCCGCCATCTCGCGGACCAAGCGGGATCTGTCGTTGCAGGACAGCGCGCGCTTCCATCTGGGTTTCGATGGCGAGGCCATCGACGCCGATGTCACGCGCGCCGAGTTCGATGGCTGGATCGAGCGCGACATGCTCAAGCTCGACGCGCTGGCGGACCAGACGCTGGCCGAGGCCGGGCTGGCGGCGAAGGACATCGACATCGTCTTCCTCACCGGCGGCACGTCCTTCGTGCCCGCGGTCCGCGCGCTGTTCGAGCATCGCTTCGGCGGCGCCGTGATCCAGAGCAGCGACCAGCTGGTCTCGATCGCCAAGGGCCTGGCGCTGATCGGCCAGGACGCGGAGTCGGCGGCGATGATGACCGACCGGGTCGTCTCCCTCGCGGACTGAGCAGGCCGCCGTTACAGCTCGCCGTCGAACACGAACTCGACCAGGGAACAGTCGTCGTCGAAGGCGGTCTTGCCCTGGATCTCCTGAACGCTTTCGATGATGCAGCTCAGCCGGGCTTCGGCATCGTCATGGGACAGGTCGGTCAGGATGCGCACGAAGTCGTCGAAGGGCAGCATGGAGCCGTCGAGGCATTCCACCTCGAAGACGCCGTCGCTGAAGACATAGAGGTGCGAACCGGGCGGGATGAAGGTCGAGAACATGTCGTATTCCAGCCCCTCGAAGGTACCGATCGGCAGGCCTTCGCCCTGCAGCAGCTGCGGCTTGCGGCCCGGCGGCAGCAGCACGGCGGGCGGGTGACCGGCGGCGGCATAGGTCAGCTCGCGGGTCGAGATGCGGTACACGCCGTACCAGATGGTGAAGTAGAGCTGGTTCTGCCGCTCCATGGGGAACGCGTTGTTCAGCGCCTCGAGTACCTTGGCCGGGTTGAGGAAATCCACATCCGGCAGGGCGCGGGCGCCCAGCGTGTTCAGGGCCGACACGCTGAGCAGCGCGGAGCCGACGCCGTGGCCGCAGACATCCAGCAGGTAGATGGCGAAATGGTCGTCGTCCAGCTGGTGATAGGAAAAGGCGTCGCCGCCCAGCGAACTGGAGGGATAGAATTTCCACGCCGTCGACATGGGCTGGGAAATCACCGGCGGCAGGATCGAGCGGACGTAGGCGGCGGCTTCGCCCAGTTCGGCATGCAGCCGTTCATAGGCGGCGTTCCGTTCCATCAGGGCGAGATAGCCCTTGGCATGGTGACGGATGCGGGCGATCAGCTCGACGGCGGCGGGCAGCTTGACCAGATAGTCGTTGGCGCCGCGCGCGAAGGCCTCGGCCTTGACCGCCGGCTCTTCCTTGCCGGACAGGACGACCAGCGGAATTTCGCGCAGGAACGGGTCCTCGCGCATGGCGGTGACGATGTCGAGGCCGTCGGCGTCGGGCAGCACCAGATCCTGCAGGATGACCTGCGGCTTGTACTCGCGGGCCACCTCCAGCGCCTTGCTGCCTTCGCCGCACCATCGCAGCTCCAGATCCTTTTCCGGGCGCAGCATGGTGGCGACCGCCGCGTTGACCAGACGCTGGTCGTCGACGAGAAGGACCCTGATCGGATCTGCGGTCATGGGTGAAGTTCCTTTATGGCTCTGAGGGCGCGGGCGCCGATGGCGGGAAGGGGCAGAACGTCGACGGCCGCGCCGATCTCGGCGGCCGCCTTGGGCATGCCCCAGACGACGGAGGTCTTCTGGTCCTGGGCGATGGTATGGAAACCGGCTTTGCGCAGCGTCAGCAGGCCGTCGGCGCCGTCGCGGCCCATGCCGGTCAGCAGGATGGCGCAGCCGCGCATGCCGCGCCGCCGCGCCGCGCTCATGAAGAAGGCATCGACCGATGGCTTGTAGGAGCTTTCCTTCGGCTCGGGCGTGTAGCCGAGGCGGCCATTGGACTCGATCACCAGATGGTCGGGGCCGGCGGCGATGAAGATCTTTCCCGCGCCCAGCCTGTCGCCTTGCCGTGCCGGCAGGACCCGCCGGGCGCAGCGGCGGCTTAGCCATTCGGCCAGACCGGTGGCGAAATGCTCGTCCACATGCTGGACGATGACCACCGAGGCGGGCAGGTCGGCGGGCAGCGCCTGAAGGATTTCGGAGACGGCCTGAGGACCGCCCGTCGAGGCGCCGATGGCGACCAGCGGTGCTTCCTCGGTCAGCGCGGTGACGGCGGCGGCCCCATTGACCCTCGGCGCGCGGCCGTTCCTGCCGATCAGCTTGGCGATGATCGCCAGCTTGTCCTGCAGCGCGGCGGCGCCGTCGATGTTGCCGGACAGGCCCAGCACCGGCGTCTGGATGGCATCCAGCGCGCCCAGGCTCATGGCCTCGTAGACCATGTCCAGATGGCCGGTGACCGTCGATGTGACCACCAGGATGGCGCAGGGCGACTGTTTCATGATGCGCCGGGTGGCTTCCACGCCGTCCATCTGCGGCATGATCAGATCCATCAGGATCAGGTCGACCGGGTCGGCTGCCGCGCGCTGGACGGCTTCCGCTCCGGTCGCCGCCGTCCAGGCGGTTTCATGGCCGGGCGTCGCGGCGACGACACGGCGCAGGGCCGCCGTCGCCAGCATCACATCGTTCACGATCCCGATCCGCATGCGTCTTCCTATTCGGACCAGGGGCCGCCGATGAGTTCCTCGACCGCCAGCAGGAGGCCGTCGTCGCGGAAGCTCGCCTTGGTGATGTAGCGATCGGCGCCGGCCTCGAACCCCAGCAGGCGGTCTTCCTCGCGTTCCTTGTAGGACACGATCATGACCGGCAGGTTGCGCAGGCGCGCGTCGTCGCGCACGGCGCGAACGAGGTCGATGCCGGTCATGCGCGGCATGTCCACGTCGGTCAGCAGCAGGTCGTAATTGCCCAGCCGCAGCGCGTTCCAGCCGGCGACGCCGTCCACGGCCACGTCGACGAGATAGCCGGCGCGCTCCAGCAGCTTGCGTTCGGTCTCGCGCACGGTCAGGGAATCGTCGACGACCAGCACGTGCCGGGCGCGGCGGCTGCTTTCGGCCCGCGCACGCCGGTTGCCGCGCAGCCGGCCTTCCGCGAGCAGGCTGTCGACCGAACGCACCAGATCCTCGATATCGAGGATCAGCACGGCGGCCCCGGTATCGAGCAGCGAGGCGGCGAGCACGTCGGGGACCTTGCCGAGGCGCGGATCGAGCGGCCGGACGACCAGTTCCTGTTCGCCGATGACGGCATCGACCTCCAGGCCGAAGCGCTGGCCCTGTTCGCGGATCATCACCAGGGTGAGGATGTCGCTGCCGGCGTCCTCGGCGCCCAGCTCCAGCACATCGGCCAGCGGGACGATGCCGATGTCGGCGCCATCGGCCTCGATCACCCGGCGTCCTTCGATCATCCGGACGTCGCTGGCGGGCACCTGCCGGATTTCGTCGATGCGCGCCAGCGGCAGCGCCCAGGGACCGCCGGCGATGGTAACCAGCAGGGCGCGCACGACCGACCGGGCGACCGGCATCTGTAGCTCGAAGGTCGTGCCCTGGCCCAGCACCGAGGTCATGTGGACCATGCCGCCAGCCCGCTGCACCGTCGACTGGACGACGTCGAGGCCGACGCCCCGCCCGGAAATGTCGGTGACCTCGCGCGCCGTGCTGAAGCCCGGCAGGAAGAGGAATTCCAGCGTCTCCGCCTCGCTCAGATTGCTGGCCAGTTCGGCGTCGACCAGCCCCTTCTCGACGATCCTGGTGCGCAGCTTCCCGATATCGACGCCCTTGCCGTCGTCGCGCACGGTGACGACGAGGGCGCCGCCGCGATGGCGTGCATCGATGGCGATGGTTCCGTCCTCGGGTTTGCCGAGCGCCCGGCGCACGCCGGTTTCCTCGATGCCATGGTCGATGGCGTTGCGCAGCAGGTGGCCCAGCGGCGCGTCGAGGACGGCGGCGATGTCCCGGTCCAGTTCCGTGTTGCGGCCTTCGATGACCAGATTGACCTTCTTGTCCAGTTGCCGGGCCACGTCGCGCACCAGCCGGGGAAAACTGCCGACCACGTCCGAGAAGGGACGCATGCGGCTGCGCAGCACCTCGCCATAGAGCAGGTCGGCATTGACCAGCGCCCGGCTCGCCTGGGTCTCGAATTCCTCGATCCTGGCGCCCAGATCCTCCCGCAGCGTCGCCAGTTCGTGGCGGGCCTCGTCGCTGGCCGTCATGCGGCCATTGCGGCCGTCCGCGTCGCTCAGCGTGCGCTCGAGCCGGGCCAGCCGCCGGCGGACCTGCTGCAAGGAGTCCACGGTTCCCTGCAATCGCTTGGCGTCGATCAGCACCTGCGCGGAGACGCCCATGAAGCGGGAGAGGGTTTCCGTGCTGATCTTGACGGATTGCATCTGCCTGGCTTCGGCATCGTTCACCGCCGGCATGGTGGGCGCCGGGGCTGGCGCGGGAACGGGCGCGGCGGGAACCGGGGCGGGCGAGGGTACGGGTTCCGGCGCCACCTCGGGCACAGGCGCCGGCGGTGGTTCCGGAGCGGCGGGCTCGGCGGGACTTGCCAGCGGCGCCGCCTTCCGCGGCTCGGCCGCGCCGCGCCCGATGTCCTGCAACGAGACGACCAGCGCCGAGATCGCGCCGGCCTCGGCGGCAAGCCACCGAGGCAGCTCCGCCATGTCGATCCGCCCCATATGCGCCAGATAGTCGCCCGCCGCGAGCAGGTGGTCGATATGATCCGCGCCCAGGGTGAGGCGGCCCTGGCGCGCGCCTTCAAAGGCGTCTTCCATGGCATGGGCCAGATCGACGCCGGGATCGATCCCGACGATCCGCGCGGCGCCCTTCAGCGAATGGGCGGCGCGCATGCAACAGGCGAGGTGATGCGCCGCATCGCCGCCCGCGTCCAGCGCCACGATGGATTCCTGCAGCACCGCGATGTGTTCTTCCACTTCGGCGCGGAACAGCTCCAGCAGTTCGGGATCGGCGTCCATGCTCATGCCAGGCTCGCCCTGAACCGACGCAGCAGCGGATCGGGGGCCAGCAGCGCCACGCGCACGCCGTCCGTCTCGAAGAGGCCGGAGGTCGCGGGGTCGGGCGCGCGCTCGACCGTCGACGGGATCGGCTGGATCCGCTTGCGGTCAAGGCGCACGACGCCCTTCATTTCGTCGACGGGCGCGACCCAGCGTTCGCCGCCCAGCTTCAGCAGCAGCCAGCGCCGGGCGCCCTTGGCGGCGCCGTCGGCCGGCTTGTCGATGCCGAGGACGGCGTGCAGCGACATGCAGAGCTCGATCTGGCCTTCGACCGACGCCAGGCCGAGAAACCCGGGGTTGATCCGGTGCGGGACCCTGCGGATGGCCGAGGCGTTGTGGATCTGGTCGATGACGCGGACCGGCAGGCCGTGCCACTCGTCACCCAGCCGGAACACCATGACGGGCACGCCGTCATCGCGTTCGCCGCCGCTCGACATGTTGGTGTTGAGCCCGGTCAGCTCGTCCACATAGTCGGCGTCCGGCACCCGGTTGAGAAAGCCCCGGGCGGCGTCGATGAAGGTCGGACAGTTCCGGCAATGGATGTGCTCGATCAGCTCGGGGCACGAACGGTCGCCCTGGATGCCGATCCGCTGCCAGCAGGGTTCGATCATCGCGGCGCGTCCAGCAGGTGCTGCAGCTGGACCTTGCTGGCCTCGTCGCGCGGGTTGAGGTACAGGGCCTTGCGCAGGTGCCGGATGCCTTCGGCCCGCTCGCCCCTGGCGGCGAGGATCATCCCGGCCAGCGCGTGTCCCTCGGGGCTCATGGGCACGGCGTCGAGAAACCGTCGCAGCGGCACCAGCGCTTCTTCGAGGGCGCCGCTGTCGGCCAGCTTGTGGGCGCGCATCAGCAGGTCGGCGGGAATTTCCGCCGGCGCCTTGCCCGGTTCCGGGGTCACCAGGGCGGGCTTGATGGCGACAGGCGGGCGGATGACGGGCGGCGGGAGCGCGGCCTCGGGCCTGCAGGGCTTCTCGGCGGGCCGCAGTCTCAGCGCGAAGGCGCGGCTGGGGCCCGACGGGTAAAGCCCATGGGACATCAGCATGGCCGCTTCGGCATGGCCGACGAACAAGGGCGCCTCGGGCGCCAGCGCGGTCTTGAGCCTGCCGACGATCTTCCGGCGCGCCGCCTCGTGCATGTACATCAGCGCGTTGCGGCAGAAGATCGCATCGAAGCCGCGCTCGTCGGGCAGGTGCAGCAGATTGACCTGCGAGAAGCTAACGCAGCCCCGCAGCAGGGCGCCGATCCTGAAGCCGCCGTCGGGCAGCGGCTCCACATAGGGACGGATCAGGTCGCCATGATGATTGCGCAGACTGCGCGCGCCGTAGACGCCGCACTGCGCCACCTTGACCATCACACCGCTGAGGTCGATGGCGGTGACCGAAATCGCCTCGGGCGCCAGCCCTGCCTGGACCAGCGTGGCGGCGATCGACCAGGCTTCCTCGCCGCTGGCGCAGGGAGCGCTCAGGATGCGCACCGGGTTCGCGGCGGTGCGCCGCAGCCAGCGATCCCGCGCCAGATCCATCAGGTGATCGAACGGGGCGACATCGCGGAAGAACCAGGTTTCATGGACCAGCGCGGTCTCGATGACCGCCTGCTGTTCAGCCCGGTCGGCGCGCAGACGCTCGAGCCATGTCGCGCAATCGCCGCCGTGATGGCGCAGCCGTGCTTCCACCAGGGATCTGAGCAGATTGTCGCTCATCGCGCCGGGATCGAGTCCCGCCTTGTCGCCCAGCAGGCGGCGGACGATCTCGATCGCGCTTGTCGCGGTCGCGCTCATGTGACCGCCTCGCGGAACAGGATGTCGCGGAACGACTCCCAGACCAGCGCCTGGGGATCGACCACACGGATCAACTGGCCTTCGGCGACAACCGATCCGACGATGCCCGGCCGCTGCGGATCGGACACGCTCGGGCGCTGCAGGTCGGCCGGCCTGTACTCGACCGTGTCGGTGATCCCCTCGGCGCGCAAGGCCACGTTGCCGCGCTGGTTCTTACCCTGCCAGCGGAACACCACCAGGCGCGTGGTCAGGGTCCATTCACAGGGCACGCCGAAGAACAGCTGCCGCAGGTCGATGACCGGCACCATCCGGCCGCGCCAGTTGAACTCGCCGCGGATCTCCGGCGGCGCGTGCGGGATCGGCTGGATGTGCGAGTTCGGCAGGATCGCGGTCAGTCCCGCCAGATCCAGCGCGAATCGTTCGCTTCCCAGTCGAAACAGCAACGCCAGCATGGGTTTCATTCCGTCTTGAAACGGCCCAGTTCTGATTCCAGCGCGGCGACGGCGGTGTTGAGCTGGTCCGTCGACTGATGGAAATCGTGAAGCGAATCCGCCGACCGGCGCGCGATCTCGACCAGCTGCAGCATGGCCTCGTTGATCTGCTGCTCGCCGACGTTCTGCGATTGCATGCCGTCATGCAAGGCGGCGAGACGCGGCGACAGGGTCTGGATCTGCTCCAGGATGGCGGCGAATTGCTGGCCGACGGCGGCGGCGTCGCCGACGCTCCGGCGCACTTCCTCGGTGAACCGGTCCATCTCCATCACGCCGCTCGACACCGCCGACTGCATCTCGCGCACCAGCGTGTCGATGTCGAGAGTGGCGACGGCGGTCTGGTCGGCCAAGCGGCGGATCTCCCGCGCGACGACTGCGAAGCCGCGGCCGGCTTCACCGGCCTTTTCCGCCTCGATGGCGGCGTTCAGGGACAGCAGATTGGTCTGATCGGCGACCTTGGTGATGGTGGTGACGACACTGCCGATATTGGTCGCCCGGTCGCTGATGACCGACAGTTTCTCGGAAATGGTCGAGGTCGCCTGGCCCAGGCCGCCCATCGCCCGTTCCATACTCGACAGCGAGGTCTGTCCGGTGGAGGCCATGTTGGCCGTCGCCTCGGTCGCGCTGGTAATCTCGCCCATGGTCTTGGACAGTTCGACGGAGGTGGCGCCGATTTCGCGCACCGCGGCGGCGATCTGGCTCGAGGAGGCGCCCAGATCGGTCACGTTGCCCTCCTGCTCGCGCGAGATCGCGGCGATGCCCGTCGCCGTCGAGACCAGCTGGACGCTGGCGAATTTGAGGCCCTGCACCAGGCTGGTCAGCGATTTCACCATGGTGCCGACCGCATCGAGCAGGCGGCCGGACTCGTCATTGCCGCCGGTGGGGACGGTGACGGTGAGGTCGCCATGAGCCACCCGTTCGGCCGCGCCCGCGGCCACGCCCATGCGTCCCGCGACGGCATTGATCAGGCTGGCGACCAGCAGGATCAGGGCAAGCGCGCCGACTCCGGCGATCAGCACCGAATAGCGGACGCCGCGCCATGCCGGCGCCAGAACTTCCGACTGCGGCACGATCATCACGAGGCGCCAGCCATTGGTCGGAATGCGCGAGCTGACGAAGTACGCCTCCTCGCCGGTCACCGGATCCTCGCTCACCTGGAAAAATGAGTCGCCGCCCTTGTAGACGGCTTCCAGGATGGCGGCGCGCGGCGTGTCTTCCAGCCGTTTGGTCCGCAGCGCCGCCGACGAGGTATCGGCGATGATCCGACCCCGCTCGCTGATCAGGATAAACTGGGCGCCGTCGTAGCGGCGATAGGACTTCAGCTGCTCGTCCAGCTGTTCCAGCGACAGGTCCGCCGAGGTAACGCCCACGAAGGTGCCGTCGATGACGATGGGGAAGACGTGCTCCACCATCAGCTTGCCTTCGTACATATAAGGCTCGGTGATCATCGGGCGGATCGGGCTGGAGCCGCTGGGCGACGGATCGCCCCACAGCTTGCTCAGGCCGCCGTCGACGGTGACGCCCGTCGATTCCGGCTCGCCATCGAACCGGTTCCGCACGCCGCGGTAGTAGTAGTTGTTCTCCAGACCCGTGAGGGGCGCGAGCCGGGTGGCCTTGCTTTGGGGGTCGCGGAACCAGTAGGCGATGAATCGCCCGGTTTCGCTCAGAGCCTCTCGCTGCTCGGCGGTAGCGGACGCCAGGAACGCGGCGTCCTGGCCGTCAATATTGGGTTCATAGGCGATGGCGCTGCCGGTGAATTGCGGAAACGCCTCCACCGCTGCCCGATGCAGCGCCAGGCTTTCGGCCCGTTTGCCGAACAGGCCATGCTGCTGCGCGAGCGCCAGGGTCTGGGGCACCGCATTGGCGACGCGCGCGGTGCCTTCGTGGATCAGGGCCGCCTCGTGAACCTCGGTGCGCAACAGCGCCTCGCCGCCCTCGCGATGGGCCGAGAACAGCATCCATCCCTGCACCGCGACCAGCAGACCCAGCAACAGCGCCATGGGCAACAGTCCCATCAGCGCCAGCTTGCCGCGCAAGCCGAGCCGGCCAAGCCATCGCCAGTGAAGCGGATTCATGGAGCGTTCAATTGTTGTTTGCATGGGGCTGGCCTGCCGTTGAAAGGCGCTTGAGAAGGGTGATCCGGTTGAGGGCGCCGACACGCTCATAGGCGACTGCGTCCATCATGGTCCTTACGAAGTGTACGCCAAGCCCCCCGATCGGCCTGTCGTCCAGATCGGATTCCAGGTCCGGCGGCGGCAAGGACAGCGGATCGAAGGCGTCGCCATCATCTTCGATGACGATGGTGACGTCATCGGCCACGTCCATGCGCAGGTCGATCACACCGGGCCGTCCATCCGGATAACCATAGCTTATGGTGTTGACCAGGAGTTCATCGAGGACGATGTCGATATGCATGGCCGCGTCCATGGGCAGACTGGCCTCCTCGGCGAAGGCTTCTAGCCTGGGAGGCAGCGCGGCGAGATCGGCGAGATCGTTCTTCAGCGTTGCATGAAAGCGATGGGTCATGACACCGCCTTTTCTGGAAAGTCCGACGCGAGGCCCGGCAGGGTGAGGTCGCGGATCAGCCAGACCGCGCGATCGAACAACATGGTTCCGACCAGCAGGGATTCCCGCACGGCGGCGGTGCTCGCCTGTCCCAGCAACTGTTTCCTGATGCCATCCATCATGTCCGACCGGTCCGAGGTAAGGTGTACGAGCAGCGCCCCATCGTCACTATCGCCCGTTTGGGTGACATCGGCCACCATCGTCAGCAACAGGTGTAACGATTCCACCAAGTTGGCGCCAAGGGAATGGGTCTCGCGATCCGGCATGGCCCTCGCATGGAGGGCGAAATCGTGCAGGCATGTCTGCAATGCCCGAAGGACATGCAGCTGCGCCCGGGCCTCGAACAGCCGCTCGACTCCATCGAACCCCGGATTGGAACTGGCCACTTCCGACAGGAAGATGTCCGTCTCGGCCGCGACCGCCGAACTCGCCGCATGGCGCAGGGCGAGCGGCATGGCCTCTTCGTGCCGTTCTTCGACGGGTCTTGCCATGTCGAGATAGGATGGCAGCGCGGCGATCAGACGCGCCTGTTCGCGGCGCACAAGCTCGAGCGCGGTGTCCGGGTCGCCGATCGCCTCGTCAAACAGGAAACGCGGACGCATGAGCGTTTCGCGTTCCGTGGGGGGCGACAGCGCCGCCAGCGCCCGCGCGAACGGTACGCGGCATACATATCCCAATACGGCGGCGCCGATCTGGAAAAGCAGGTAGATCAGCGCGACCCGCATGACGGGGGAGTCGGCTAGAGCATCGGCCGCGGCCTGTACCAGCGGGATACCCCAGATTTGCTCGAGATAGTAAAGCGGCACGAACACAGCGGCGGCCAGCAGCTTGAGGCCTGATTGATAAAGGCCGAGTTGCCGGGCCGTTCCGTCAAGGTTCGAGGACAGCAGCATCACGCCGAGGCCCGAACCGACGCTCGCCCCGTAGACGATCAGGACCATCTGCGCTTCACCCAGAATACCGGCCTCGACCAGGGGCAGGGTGAGGATGGTCACCGTGGCGGAAGATTGAGCGGCGACCGCGACGACGAGACCGACCAGAAAGGCGATCAGGCCACTCTCGCCGGAGAATGCGGCGAACTCCTCCACCCACGGATTCCCGCGCAGTTCGGCGACGCTCTCCTTCACCAGCGTCAGACCCAGAAAGACGAGGGCGACTCCAAGCAGCGCGGGAATGGCGTGGTTCAGGCCGGACGCGCGGTCCAGGCCCTGGAAATACGCCAGTCCGATCAGTCCCAAGAGATAGAAGACCATGGTGTGCAGGTCGAAAGTCGACATCAGCACCAGGGCAGAGGTGCCGACATTGGCCCACCCCAGCAGAGACAGCGCAGGACCCAGCGCCAGCAGTCCCGACGTGACCAGGCTCATGGCGATGAAGGTGACGCCGTTGGTGCTCTGAACCAGGGCGCCTAGTCCAAGGCCAGCCAGCGGGGCGACCCCCGGGCGGACCATGGCGCGCCCCAGATACTGGCGTACCCGCCGGGTCGCCAACTGCTGCATATTGTCGCCGATCAGGCGAATGCCGATAAAGAACAGGCCGAACCCGGCCGCGATCTGTGGAGCCAGACTCATCGCCGGTCGTGGCGGTTGCGCAGGGCGGACCACAGGACGAGGCCCACGAGACCCACGGACAAGGTGACGCACCACCCCATGAAGCCCCTCAGGGATTGGTAGCGGTCCGCTTCCTCGCGCATGATCGCAATGCGCCGGCGCTCGGTTTCCTTCAGAAGGTCGGCGGCGATCTCATCAAGCGCCGTGTTCAGCGCCCGATCGATGCCGCGGACGCTGCGGTCCAGTTGCGTGGGCCGCCAATCCTCCTCTCGTGCGGCCGCCAGCGCGGCCCGGTAGGAGCGCCCGAGGTCTGCGTGCGCGTCGAGGGCCTGTGTGGCGGCGTCGCGAATCGATGTCATGTTCAGCGTCCCGGCGCGTTCGCCGAGGCTGGCGAGACGCTCGCGAACACGCGTCTCCTCGGCTTCGAAGGCGGCATGGTAGCGCGCGTAGTCCGTTCGGTCGCTGCCGCGCAGCAGCAGGTTCTTCCACTCCTGGACCTGGATCTTGAACAGGGTCTGCGCCGAGCGTCCGTCATCCAGCGCGAAAAGAGCCTCGGTCATGACCTTCTGGTTGGCGACGTGATCCCGATTGATCGACCATACGGAAAACAGGGCCAGCAGACCCACAATGACCAGGGACATCGCCAGCAGGCTGCCCAGCTGGATCAGGCTTCGTCGATCGCGCGCGCGGACAGCGGGTGACGGCGTCGATGAGGACTTCAAGGCCAGAGTCTCCGATCGTGCGGGCAGGGCGCGGACCGCCGCCACGTCCGCGCGGGATGGGCGGTTTGCGGGTCAGGCCACGGGTGCGGCGGATTTTAGTGCGGCGGTTTGGGTTCTCAAAATGAATTGGCCGCTTAGTCATTGGAGTTCTTCGCGGACTTCCATCGACTCGCGTCGATGTCGACATCCGAAGGAGCAGTGGGATAGGGAAAAACGCCGTTCTCTTTGCGAATAAAAGCGGCTACCTTCGGCGTGCATCCGGCCAGGGCAAGGGGTTCGTCGAGGCTGGATGCGGATCAGCACAGGCTTCGGCACGCGAGCGGCCGGACGCATTTCCGACACATGAGGCGCGCGATGTCCATCACGGTCTGCGAAGAGATCATTCTTCTCACGGTGAACGACGAGGGCAAGCTGCTGCGATGGAGCGAGGAACTCGCCGTTCGCGCCGCTGTCGCTGGCGCCAGCCTGATCGATCTGGCGTTCCGCGGTCGAATCGACAATGACGTGACCGAGCTGTTCATCGTCAATCCCGAGCCGACCGGCGAGCCGCATCTCGACCTGGCGCTGAAATACCTGGCGGGGAAGGGCGAGCGCATGCCCATCCAGACGGCGGTCTATGACGTGATGGAAGTGGCGCGCGAAATTCACGCGCTCGCGCTCCAGCGGCTGGTCGACCGGCAGATTCTGGCGAAGAAGGATGAATCATTCCTGTGGGTGCTCAAGAGCCGGCGCTATCCGCCGCTCAGCAGCGTCATTCAGCAGGAAGCCAAGCTGCGTATCCTGTCGACGCTGATGAGCGATGATATTCCCTCGTCCGAGGACGTGGCGCTGATCAGCCTTGCCTATGAGACGCGGATTCTGGAATTGTTCATGTCGCCCGCCGAGATCGAACGGCTGTCGGCGCGGATACAGGAAGTCGGCAATCTGGAACTGATCGCCCAGGCGGTTTCCGCGGTCATATCGGACATTCGCACGGCGTCGCCGATCCTGTTCATGGCGCCGCTGTGACAGCCATCGGTCACGAATAACAGAACGTTGAGGACAACATGGAAGTGAAAAGCGAAACAGTCGGCGATGCGCTGGTCGTCCGTCCCGAGGGCAGGGTCGACAGCATCACCTCGCCTGCGCTGGAAGCCGCGCTCGTGCCACTCGCCGACCGGGCCGGAAAGGTGGTCATCGACTGTGCCGGTGTCACCTACGTTTCCAGCGCGGGACTGCGCGTCTTTCTGACCGCCGCCAAGACCGCCAAGTCCAAGGGCGGCAAGATCGTGCTGGCCGCGCTGACGCCCGGTGTGCAGGAAGTGTTCACGGTCAGTGGATTTTCCAAGATTATCGAGATGTATCCCACCGTCGATGCCGCGGTCGCCTGACGCCATCTTTCGGAAGTGAATCTCATCGCCTTGTGGACTTTACCGCTGTTTAGGTCTTAAACAGCGGTTCACGTCGCCATTGGCGACCCGCGATGACATTGATCTGAAGGTTTATACGACATGAAGGGTAAGGAAACCGGGAGCTTCTCCGACCGGTTGAAGGATTCGGCGGCGGCGAAGCAGGCGCTGCTGGAGCGAGCGAAGGCAAAATCGCCGCTGAATGATCCTGAGTTCGCCAAACGCCAGGAAGCCAAGAAGGCGGTCGCCGAAGCCCGTGAGCAACGGCTTGCCGAACGCAAGGCCGCCAAGGCTGAAGAAAAGGCGCGGCGCGAAGCGGAACTGGCCGCCACCGCCGCCGAGCGGGAACAGGCTGCGCGCGAAGAAGCGCTGCGTCTGGAGGCCGAGAAGATCAACCAGGCCGAGCGCGAACTCGAACTGGAAGCCGAGCGTAAAGCGAAACGCGATGCGCGCTATGCCGCGCGCAAGGCGCGTAAGCGCTAGACGGAAAAAGGGCGGCTCACCGAGAGCCGCCCTCCTATCGGGTCGGAAGAAGCAAGCGCCTCGATTAGAGGTCCGCGGCTTTCTTGACCTTCTCCTTGGCTTCGCCAAGAGCCTGCTGGCCCTTGCCCTTCAACTCCTGCGCCTTGCCTTCGCCCTGCAGCTTCGGCGAATCGACGGCCTTGCCGACGCCCTGCTTGGCCTTGCCGGCGGCTTCGTTGGCGGCGCCCTTAACCTTGTCAGCGGTGCTACCCATGGAACTATCCTTTCACATCGGTGGGGGAGTAGTCCTCATTCAACGACGCGTGATTGGTTAGGTTCCCGGGCTCCTTCTTTTGTCGGAAGCGATAGAGCTTCGATGTCAATCAATGCCTTGGCATTCATCCAGGAGTTGTATAGAACAAAAGAAGAACATAGAGGAGGTGCCGTTGGACATCCGGCGCAAGCTGGCCATTCTGGCCGATGCCGCGAAATATGATGCGTCCTGTGCCTCGAGCGGAACGGACCGACGCGACTCGCGCGACGGCAAGGGACTCGGATCCACCGAGGGGATGGGCATCTGCCACTCCTATGCGCCGGACGGACGCTGCATATCGCTGCTGAAAATCCTGCTGACCAATGCCTGCGCGTTCGACTGTCTCTATTGTATCAATCGTTCATCCAGCAACGTCCCCCGGGCGAGGTTCACGGTCGAGGAAGCCGTGGGCCTGACTCTCGATTTCTACCGGCGCAACTATATCGAAGGCCTGTTTCTGTCATCCGGCATCATCCGCAATCCCGACTACACGATGGAGCAGGTGGTGCGTGTCGCGCGCAGCCTGCGGGTGGACCATGGCTTCAGGGGATACATTCATCTGAAGACGATCCCCGATGCCGATCAGGCCCTCATCGCCGAGGCAGGTCTTTATGCCGACAGGCTCAGCATCAATGTGGAACTGCCCACCGAGGACAGCCTGGCATCGCTGGCGCCGGAAAAGGATAGCCGCGCCATACGGCGGACCATGGGCAACCTGCGCCTCAGGCTTGAGGAAGCCCGTGCCGAGAAGCACGCGCCGCGCTTCGCGCCGGCCGGCCAGAGCACCCAGATGATCGTCGGCGCCGACGCAGCGACAGATCGGGACGTGCTCGACACCAGCGCCAACCTTTACGGCGCCTATCGTCTGAAGCGCGTCTACTATTCGGCTTTCAGCCCGATTCCCGACGCCAGCAGTGCGCTGCCCCTAGTCGCACCGCCGCTGGTGCGCGAACACCGACTCTATCAGGCCGATTGGCTGATGCGTTTCTATGGCTTCGATGTCGTTGAAATCGCCGGTGCGGATGATGGCATGCTGCCGCTGGACATGGACCCCAAGCTTGCGTGGGCGCTGCGGCACCGGGGCGAGTTTCCGGTCGATGTGAACCGCGCGCCGCGCGAGCGGCTTTTGCGCGTGCCCGGTCTCGGGCGCAAGGCGGTCGAGAGGATCATCGCCTCGCGCAGGCACCGTTTCATCCGTGTCGAGGACCTTGGCCGCTTGCGCGTTCCCGTCGCGCGCGTGCTCCCCTTCGTCATTCTCAGCGATCACCGGCCATCCACCGCATTGCTCGACGGGGCCGCCTTGAAGGCAAGACTGGTTCCGCCACCGAAGCAGTTGAGCCTGGCGTTCTGAGCATGTCGACCATCCGGTTGGCCGGAGAAACGGACTTCGACGGGTGGCGTCGCATGGCGCGTCGCTACGCCGCGGCGGGCGTCGTTCCGGACGCGTTGATATGGTGTGTTGACGAGGATGATCTATTTGCCGGGGAGGCAGCGCCGCCGCCGCCAAAGACAGGCGAATTGACGGTCCCTGCCGCATTCCTTCCTTTGGCGCGTACGGCCATCCTGCACAAGGAGCCAGCCCGGTTCGCGCTGCTGTACACCCTGCTATGGCGGCTACGGGAGGAGAAGGGGCTGCTCGATGTCAGCGTCGATCCGCTGGTTGCACGGATCGAAGGCATGGCGAAGTCGGTGCGGCGGGACATTCACAAGATGCATGCCTTCGTCCGGTTCCGGGAGCACCCGGACGAGAGGGGCATTCATTACGTGTCCTGGTTCGAGCCGGAGCATCACATCGTCGAAGCTGCGGCGCCGTTCTTCCAGCGCCGTTTCGCCGCGATGCGGTGGTCGATCCTGACGCCGGAACAAAGTGCCCATTGGAACGGTATAGACCTGACGATCGGCCCCGGTGTTCCGAAGCCTCCGGCGGAGGTCGACGACGCGGAGGACCTATGGCGAACCTATTACGCATCAATCTTCAATCCGGCCCGCCTCAAAGTGTCGGCCATGCGCTCGGAGATGCCGCGCAAATACTGGAAGAATCTCCCCGAGGCACCGTTGATCGCCCCCCTGATCAGGGAGGCGGCGTCCCGGTCCGCGCAGATGGTGGACGCCGGACCCCAGCAACCGAACGCCAGGCCGCAGAGTCAGGAGCATCTCATGTCACGTGCTGACGCCGGGGAGATGCTTCCGGGGCTGGCGGCGCTGGCGCGAGAGGCGGCGCGCTGCCGCTCGTGCCCGCTGTGGAAGCCGGCGACTCAAACGGTGTTTGGCGAAGGTCCGGAGGATGCGGAACTCGTGCTGGTCGGGGAGCAACCGGGCGACCGGGAAGATCTGGCGGGCCGGCCGTTTGTCGGCCCTGCGGGCGAGGTGCTGGATCGGGCGCTCGCCGAGGCAGGGATCGACCGGACCCGGGCCTATGTCACGAATGCCGTCAAGCACTTCAAGTTTACCCCGCGCGGCAAGAAGCGGCTGCATCAGAAGCCCGACGCGGGCGAAATCGAGGCATGCCGGTTCTGGCTTTCCGGCGAACTGGAGGTGGTCAGGCCGCGCCTCGTCGTCGCGTTGGGTGCCACGGCCCTCCAAAGCCTCGCCGGAAAAGCACTGCCGATCGGGAAGAACCGGGGCAGGATCATGGCAATCGGCGACCTGAACGTGCTGGCGACCGTCCATCCTTCCTACCTGCTCCGCCTGCCGGACGCTGACGCCCGGGAAAGGGAATATGGCCGGTTCGTGGATGATCTACGGCTCGCGGTCAGATCGGCGTAGGCGGCGGCAAACCCTGTCGGCATTGTTTTGAAACATTGCCGCAGATGTCCGGCCGGACGAAGTGTATACAACAGGGCAGATAGTCTGTTCACGGTGGTTGACCCGGCTTATGGTGCGGGTGTACCTGCCAGCCTTGGAGTTTCTCGACGGCGGCCTGATCAGCAGCCAGGCCGTCCCCTCCCGCAGCCGCCCGGTATCCCTTCGCCGGGCGGCTGTTCTTTCGTTGATCGAGAACAAATCCGACTTCGTCTTCGCGCGCTAATCTGCGCGGCATGGAGACGTCCGTGGCACACAAGCGAATCGTCGTCATTCTCGCGCATCCCGATCCCGCCGCGGAGCGGCTGTGCCGGGCGCTGGCCGGCGCGTATGTGACCGCCGCGCGGGCAGCGGGGCACGAGGTCGACTTCATCGATCTGGCGACTCTGGCCATCCCGCTGTTGTCTTCGCAGCGGGAGTTCGAGCATCAACCGGTCCCGGACTCCCTGAGGTCCGCCTGCGAGTCCATCGGCGCGGCTGGGCATCTCGTCCTGGTTTTTCCACTGTGGCTCGGGACCATGCCGGCCCTGTTGAAGGCATTCCTGGAGCAGGTGATGCGGCCTGGCATCGCGTTCCGTTACCGCGACAAGGGATTGCCCGAGAAGCTCTGGGCAGGCAAGAGCGCCCGCCTCATCGTCACCATGGGCATGCCCGCGACAGCGTATCGCTGGTTCTACGGTGCGCACGGCCTCAAGGCGCTGAAGCGCAATATTCTCTCCTTCGTCGGGTTCAGCCCGGTCAGCGACACGCTTTTCGGCATGGTGGAAGCCGCCGGGCCGAAAACGCGCGACAAGTGGTTCGCGAAGGTGCGTCGTCTTGGGGAGAGTGGCCGCTAGCCACTCCGTTTGGCGGCGTCGAAAAAATAAGCGCCCGGTCACAAACTCGGATAGGGCTTGGGGGCTGAATTCCGAGATCGTGACCGGGCTGACGAGGCCAACACCGGTAAAGTCGCTTCGTCCTGTGGCGGCAATTTGACCGCCATCGGGCATTTCCGAGAACGAGAATTTTCCCGTCGGTTCAGGGCAGCGTGATAACCCTTCGGTAGAGATGCCAGGTGGCGTGGCCGAGCACCGGCATCGCCACGGCCAGCCCGACGAAGAACGGCAACGCGCCGAGAAGCAGCAGGCCGGACACCATCAGTCCCCAGACCGCCATGGGAAGCGGATTGGCCGCGACCGCGCGCAGCGAGGTCAGGACCGCGTCCACCGGACCCACGTCCCGATCGACGAGCAGGGGGAACGAAATGACGCTGATGGACAGCACGACGCCCGCGAACATCAGTCCGAGCAGATTCCCCGCGCCGATCAGCAGCCAGCCTCGCGGCGTGCCAAATACCTCGGCGAGGAATTCTCCCGGCGACATGAACCAGATGGCGCCGCTGCCGACAGTCGACTGATACAGCGTGATCGCGACCGCCAGCCACGCCATGAACAGGGTGGCGAGCAGCACCGCGAGCACCGCGATGCTGCCGATGCCTGGCAGCCGGAAAACCTGGAAGGCGTCGCGCCAGTGGGTCTCCAGTCCCTGTTCACGCCGCCAACTGACATGATAGAGGCCGACCGCGACGACGGGGCCGAGCAGGGCGCATCCGGACACGATCGGAAAGATCAGCGGAATGACGCCATAGCCAAAGGCCAGGCGAACGACCGTGTACATCAGCAGTGGATAGATGAGACACAAGAACAGCACGTCGCTGCGGTTGCTGGCGTAATCCCGCATACCCTGTCGCAGGACATCGCGAAGATCGGCGACGCGGATTTTGTGGATCTTGGCTTCGGCGTAATCGGAGCTCACGCCTGTGACGGTGCCCATGGTCAGACTCCCCATTTGCTGCGCGAACGCCCGAGAGAGACCATTGCCGCCTATGCTCCCCAGAATCGACGTCGTGTCAGGATCTCGGGCAACCAACGGTTGGAGGATACGCCCCCGCTTGCGATTTGTCATCACAAGCAGGGGCAGGACCGTCAGCGGCTCTCGATCTTGACGAAAAGACGGGTCAGTTGCGACGTCTTGATCCGCCATGCGCCGTCGATCTTTTCATAGGTCTCGCGGTAGTGGCCGTAGCCTCGGAAGAAGAACGTGCCGTTCTTGACAGTGTCCTCCATGGGATGAATCCCTCGCGCCGTCGTCTCGGACAGGAGCTCGATCTCCGGGGTATGGCCATGGTGGGCGCTCTGGGCGTTGGCCAGCGCGCCGCCGATATAGGTGACGATGTTCTCCAGCCCGGAGACCGGCTCATGCTCGGTATAGCCCTCGGGCGTTCCGGCCACGGGATCGCGCAGCGCTTCGCGGAAATCGAAGACGGCATCGGGCGCGAACACGGTGCGCAGCGTGTCGAATTCCTTGGTGTCGATGGAGCGGAAATACCGCGCCTTGAGCTGCTTGATTTCCTCGATGGCCAGCAGCTTTTCGATATCTGTCACGTCTTTCTCCCTGTCAGGCGGTCGCGCCGCCGTCGATCTTCAGATCGGCGCCGTTGATGTAGCTGGATTCCGGGGCCGCCAGATTGAGGACGGCGGCGGCGATGTCTTCCGGCTGCGCGACCCGCCCGCTCGGGTTGGCGCGTCCGGCGGCTTCCATGTCGTCGCCGATGACACGGCGGAGCAGGGGGGTGTCGACGGCGCCGGGCGAGACCGAGATCACGCGAATGCCGTCCTTGCCATGGGCCAGCGCCACCGACCGGGTCAGACCGATGACGGCATGCTTGGTGGCGGCATAGACGGCGTTGCCGCCCAGTCCCTTGCTGCCGGCGATGGACGCCGTGTTGATGATGATCCCCGACTTGCGCGGCAGCATCACGCGCAACTCATGGCGCATGGCGTAAGACACCCCGTCCACATTGGTGCGGATGGTGTCGTGATAGCCCATGGTGCCGTCGAGCGGCGCGTCCATGAAGGCGCCGAACGGTCCTTCGATGCCGGCATTGTTGAAGCCGATGTCGATACCGCCATGGGCGGCGACACAGGCATCGACCAAGGCCGCGACCTGGGCCTCCTCCCGCACGTCGGCCTGGATGTAGGTCGCCTTGCCGCCGGCCGCGCGAATCTCGCTCTCGAGCTGCCTGCCGACGTTCTCGCGCCGGCCGCAGATCACGACGGCGGCGCCCTGCGCGGCGAAGGCCTTGGCGGTGGCGGCGCCGATGCCGGAGGTTCCGCCGGTGATGAGGACGTTCTTGCCGGCAAATCGGCCCGCGGTGGTGGGCGCCGCGGCCGCCTGTGCCGCGGCGCCGCCGGCGGCCATCGTGGCAGCAGCGGCCAGCGTCGCGCCGCCCAGCAAAATCTCGCGCCGCCCGGGACGGGCGGTCTTGTCCGTATCATGAGTCATGCGACATCTCCCCAAAGTCCATGCCGACCGATGATAGGAGCGGCGGGCGCAAACGGCTACCGCCGATGCTGAAATTCAACGCGCCGTTTTCACCGTCATCCGTGCTTGTAAGTGCGCTGGCGACTGCGCTAGCATCTGGTGGACCTTGAGGCGTCGCCACGGGGTGCGATGCCATGTGGACTGGGGAGAGCACATGTCGGCCGTTGAAGAGATGATCCGCGAGCGCTTGAAGAACGAGATCGATCCTCGTGAATTCGACGCGCCGGAGTTCCAGCGCAATCCATTTCCGCTCTACCAGCGTCTGCGCGACCATCATCCGGTCTACCATGACCGTTTCCACAACAGGTGGGTGATCAGCCGCTACTGGGATGTCGACGCCGTGTTCCAGAACAGCGAAGCCTACACGCGCGGAATCTACGAAGAGGATGGCCCATACAAATTCGGCTCGCGCCATGTGTTCGGCCCGAACATCCTGGAATATGGCCGGGGCGACCGTCACCGCTGGCTGCGCAACGTGATCGCCGGACAGTTCGTCGGCCAGAAGCTGAACGACTTTCTGCCCGTGATCGACATGATCGCGCGCGAACTCATCGACAAGTTCCGCAACGATGGCGAGGTCGAACTGGTCACCCAGTTCAGCCACCAGTTCCCGATCCGCGTGATCTCGAACATGCTCGGCCTGCCGCGCGAGGACGAGAACATGTTCGTCGGCTGGTACCAGGCGCTGATCGCGGGCCTCGGCTTCGGCGGCGTGCATCTGGCCCGCGGCATCGCGGCGCGCAATGAAATGTGGGAATATCTCGAGCCGCTGATCAAGCAGCGCGAGAAGAATCCCGGCGAGGACCTGCTGTCCCGCATCATCGCGGCCGAGCTCGACGGCGTGAAGATGGACATGGACGAGATCAAGGGCTTCGTCGCCCTGCTGCTCGCGGCCGGTGGCGATACCACCGACAAGGCCATCGCCAACATGATGTACCACATGATGTACACGCGGCCGGACCAGTATGACCGCGTCCGGGCCAATCCGGAGCTGTGGGAGAACGTGTTCACCGAGATGATGCGCTATGACCCGGTGGTCCATACGCAGGGCCGCCGCACCGTCAACGAGATGGCGCTCTATGACGAGGTGATCCCCAAGGGCGCCATGGTGCTGATCTATCTGGGTGCCGGCAACCGCGACGAGCGGGTGTTCAAGGATCCGGACACGTTCGATGCCTTCCGCGACGATCTCCACATGGGCCGCGAGAACCGGTCCGGCCGGTACAAGGATGGCAAGCCTGGCCATCTCGGCTTCGGCATGGGTCAGCATTTCTGCATGGGCTATGCGATGGCGCGGCAGGAAGCGGTTCTGGCCTGCACCTACTTCGCCAAGTCGCTCAAGAACCTGCGGCCCAAATTCGCCGAACACGAGGGGATCAAGTCTCCCAACATCGATTCAGGCGGTTTCCGGTCGCCTGACGATCTGTGGCTAACATTCGATCCCGAGTGACGGCGATGAAAGTGAAAGTCGACTACCGGAAGTGCCTGAAGGCGGGTGAGTGCTACTACAACCATCCGACCATCTTTCAGCGCACCGAAAACGGCTATCCCAAGCTTCTGGTCGAGGAGATCGATACCGACGATCTGCGCCAGGAAGTCGAGGAAGCCATCGAGGTCTGTCCCGCCGGGGCGATCACCCTCGAAGCCTGACTGGCAGGGGCGGCGGGGAGCAATCCCGCGCCGCCCTAAGCCTGCAAGGCGAGTTCCATCATTCCACCGGTACCACGCTCGCCACGCCTTCGGCGCCGATATAGACGACCAGAAGGGCGACCGGCTCGCTTCCCTTGTTCATGCCCCGGTGCGGGACTTCCTGCGCCTCGACGAGGGCGTCGCCCTTGCGGAATGTCCGGGTGCCGTGCGGGCCATAGTCCACCGTGATCTCACCCTGAAGCACATAGGCGTACATGGGAATCTGATGCCGGTGCAGTTGTCCCGATTCGCCGGGCTTGATGGTCACGATCGCCGAGCTGACCTTCGCGGGGCCCGAGGGATAGGTGATCCCGCGTCCCAGCACGTCGGCCTGTGTCGACAGCAGGTCCTGCGCCGGATAGCCCAGGTTTTCAGCCCTGCCGGCCGTCGCCAGGGTCAGACATGCCAAGAGTGCGGCGCCGAAAACTGTCCTCATCGCGTATTCCACTTTCCTATGGGCGATCAGCCCAACGCTTCGTCGCGGGTCTCCCGCATATGCCAGATGGCCACGAAGCTGATCAGGGCCGCGGCGATCAGATAGCCACCGACCCAGTGGAGGCCGCCCATGTCCACCAGGATCTGGGCGACGAATGGCGCCAGCGAGGCGCCCAGGATGCCCCCCAGATTATAGGTCACCGAGGCGCCGGTGTAGCGCACGTGAGTCGGGAACAACTCGGATAACACCGCGCCCATCGGGCCGAAGATCAGCCCCATGCAGAGCAGGGACATGCACAGAAACAGCCCGATGACGAGGGTCGAGCCGCTGGACAACATTGGCCCCAGCAGCAAGCCCATGGTGGCGGTCGCGACCAGCCCGGTCAGCAACACGGGCCGGCGTCCCCACCTGTCGCTCAACCATGCTGATATGGGGATGCCCACCGCCATGAAGGCGATGGCGACGCAGAGCAGGGCGAGGAACGCCTCTCGGCTGTAACCCAGCGTCTTGGTCCCGTAGCCCAAGGCAAAGACGGTGGCAAGGTAGAACACGGCGTAGCAGCCGACCATGGCCAGGGTGCCAAGCACGGTGTCCTTGCGGTAGCTGCGCAACAGCGTGCCCAAGGGAATGCGCTGCTTCTCGCCCTGATCCAGTGCTTTCTGGAAGAAAGGCGTTTCGGTCAGCTTCAAGCGTACGTACAGACCGACGACCAGAAGTGCGGCGCTCATGAGAAAGGGGATGCGCCAGCCCCAGTCGCGGAACTGCTCTTCGGATAACTGCATCGCGAGTAGCAGGAACAGGCCATTGGCAGCGATGAAGCCGACCGGCGCGCCCAGCTGGGGAAACATGCCGAACCATGCGCGGCGGTTCGGCGGCGCGTTTTCCACCGCCAGCAACGCGGCGCCGCCCCACTCGCCACCCAGACCAATGCCTTGGCCAAAGCGCAGAAGGCAGAGGAGGATCGGGGCGACGACGCCGATGTCGGCATAGGTGGGCAGTACCCCGACAAGAGTCGTGGAAATTCCCATGATCACGAGGGAAGCGACGAGAGTGGATTTTCGACCGATGCGGTCGCCAAAATGGCCGAACAGCGCCGACCCCAGCGGCCGGGCCACGAACGCAATGGCAAAAGTCGCGAACGAGCTTAACTGCTGCGCCGATGTCGATTCATGGGGGAAGAACAGCGGGCCGAACACCAGCGCCGCTGCCGTTGCATACACGTAGAAGTCATAAAACTCAATCGCCGTGCCGATGAAACTGGCGACGACAATACGTCCGGTCGTGTTGGCCGGCGCGGCAGGCGGAGCGGAAGCGGTCATGGGTTCCCCTTTACAACGGGCGAACCATTACACCTGACCGTATTCAGCGCAACCTGTCGTGCGCCGCTGTAACTCTTGGAGAAAAGGGCGGAGACGTCAATGCGCGTCTCCGCCCCTCACGGTCAATGCTTGGCGTGGCTCTTGCCAGCCTTCTCGGCCTTCAGCAGCTCTTCGCGTTCATCGCTCGAAAGAGCCTCCTTGGCGTCCTTGGCGGCCGCTTCGACCTTGCCCGACTTGGCAAACGCCTCGGTCTTCTCATTGTATTTGCGTGCGCTTTCCTTGTCGCCTTCGCCCTGATTCTTCCATTTGTCGGTCATCTGGCTCTCCTTGCTGGCGTGAGCTTGGATAACGGCGTGGAATGCGTCATGGTTCCATGACCTGAGGAACAGTGCAGTCAGTCCAGCGTTTGTCAGCAAGGGCTACTGGGGCCGTTTGGCCATCGTTCGCGTTTCCAGGGTCGATCTGTGGTTACCAGGGGACGGCAACGTGGTGAGCCTCGTGAAACGGCTGAAATATTACTGCGACTTCGACGACGACGCTACCAAGCCACTCCTTGAGTTGCCCGGCCGCTATATGGACGTCATGCGTGGGGCGGAACTGATCAGAGCCGGTGACTCGCCGACCCACGGTTTCATCGTCGAGAGCGGCTGGGCGATGCGCTATACGCTGCTTTCTGACGGTCGGCGGCAGGTGTTGAACGTGCTGATGCCGGGTGACATGTTTGACCTGCAGGTGTTTGTCGCCGCACAGGCCGACCACTCGGTGACGGCGCTCACGGATATGAACGTCAAGCTGTTCCGCGCCGAAGACCTTCTTGATGTATTCAACAGTTCAGGCCGGATCGCCCAGGCGCTTTGGTGGACCGCGGTCCAGGAAGAGGCAATGCTGCGTGAGCAGATCGTGCGCAATGGACGGCGCAACGCGGCGGAGCGTATCGCGCACTTCGTCCTCGAGCTTCATCGACGTGCGCTGATGGTCGATGAAGGTCAGGGGACAAGCTTTCGCCTGCCGCTGACACAGTCGGTGATCGGAGACGCGTTGGGGCTCACGTCGATCCATGTGAACCGGGTGCTGAAACGGTTCCGCGACTGCGGTCTGATCACCAAGAATGGACAATGGATCGAACTGGTTGACCGGGATGCCCTGGTCGCGCTGTGCGATTTTGATCCGTCCTATCTGCATCTTGACGCGTATCCCAGACGTCTGCGATTTCGTAACAGTTAACAAAATAGTGAGATGCTGTTGATCCAGGTTAACGCGTTGTAGCGGATTGGCGTCTATTGTTGCAGTCAGTGGGGAAAGACTTCTCGCTGTAGTCTTTGGAATCGGACCCGACGATCTTGACGAGGTCACAAGACCGATCCTGACAAGCACGGAATTCTCCGTTGCTTGGAGTGTAAAGGATACTGTGACTGATGGATAACGCCATTGAACCGGAAGAAATTCCTACGGTTCTGAGCGACGCCGACTTCGAGCGGCAATTACGAGACATCATTCCCCATTTGCGCGCCTTCGCCCGTAGTCTATCAGGCGCTGCCGACCGCGCCGACGATTTGGTGCAGGACGCCATGCTCAATGCATGGAACGCGCGGAAGCGCTTTCACGCTGGCACCAATTTCAAGGCATGGATGTTCGTGATCCTGCGCAATCTTTTTCTCTCGGGGGTCCGGCGGGCCCGGTTCACCGGAGAATGGGACGAAACCATGGCCGAACGCGCGCTTTCGACGGCGCCCGGTCAGGACCATCAACTCGCGCTGGGTGATGTGCAACGGGCGTTGATGCATCTGACTCCGTCGCGCCGGGATGCACTCATCCTCGTCGGGGCAGGCGGCTTTTCCTATGAAGAGGCTGCTCAGCTATGCAATTGCCCTGTCGGGACGATCAAAAGCCGCGTGGCGCGGGCCAGAACCGACATGGAGCGGCTGCTTTCCGGTGCTGGTAATCTTCCCCCGCGGAAACGCGGCGGCAGGCGGAACGCCGCACTGGACGACGTCATGCGACAGGTTGATCGTCTGTCCGACTGCGCAGCCACCCAACCGGGATAGTATCGCGGGGAAGCAATAGGAAAGGAATGGGCCGCCCAAGGCGGCCCATGTCACTTTCAGGCGTCGTGCTTCTTGGACGAGCGGTCCGGTTCGGGCACGCGCGACGCTGATAACCCACGCCGGTCACTTTCGGTGGCTTTCGCTCCAGAGGTCTGGCTGGATTTCTGGGTGCGCCAATCACCGAAATCCTGACCGAATCTCGACTGTCGCTCCTCACGCCACTTGGCATATTCGTCATCATAGGCGCGGCGCTTTTCGGCGCGCCACGCGTGATAATCGCGATCGTGCGCCCGCAACTGATCCTCGCGCCAGTTTTCATACTCGGGATCCACGCTTCTCGCATAGCGGCGCAGATCCTCCCCAGTCAGTCGGTCACCAGTGTCTGGTCCGTAATTGGGGGACCAGAAGGCGTCTTCCGTTGTCTGCCCAGAGACCTGCCGCAGCGTACCGGGGCGGGATTCGGGATATCGCGGCCCGCGTCCCCACTCATCACGATCGTCGATTTCGTACCGCGCATAATCACGTTCAGGGCGCGTGTAATTGCGGAGCGGGCGACTGTAATTCGGCTCACCATAGGCCGCATCGGCCCCGACACCAAAGGGGTGGGCCGAGCCGTGATCGTCACGTTCGCTTCTCCAGTCACCGTGGGTGTTCCAACGACGATGGTCGCCTCGCTGGCGAAAATTGGGGCTGTACCGGTCGTCCCGGTCATGCCCGCGAGGCTCATCATCGTTGTGGCGGAAATGGTCGCCTTCATGGCGTTCGCGATAGCGATTCATATCGTTTCTCCTCTCGCGCGATGGAAGCGCCGGCGATTGCCGGCATTTAAGACAACTCGAAGGCCCGGGAGGAGGTTCCGTCATTTTTCAGACCCGACCACCTGTCTGGAACTTTGGCGACAATCCGATGTTCACGAGGCAATTGTTTCGCACAAGGAAGGATCTGCCGTGCGTGGACCCGCGACTGTTATCGCTCTTGGCCTGATAGCGGCAATGGCGGCACCCGTTGCCGCCCAAGACCAGATCGCGGGGAATCCGCCGATCATCGCCGCCGCCGCCGCGCCGGGCGGAGAAGAGGTCACATCGGTCGCCGCGCAGGATCTCGTCGGCCGCGAAGTCCACAATCTCGACGACCAGATCATCGGCGAGGTCGAGGGCGTGAAGGTGGACGAAAAGGGTAATGTCCAAATGGTCGTCGTGGGCGTTGGCGGCTTTCTGGGCGGCGGTGAGAGGCATGTCGCCATCGACTGGTCAGGTATCGTCGTGTCCAGTGATGGTCGTAGACTGGGCGTGAACGCCACCAAGAAGCAACTACAGGACCTGCCGCCCTATATCTATGCCGAGCCATCTCACCGCGGCACCGTGTTCGGCATGACGACGGGAGAATAGCCTGGCGGTTCGCATCCGCCTGCTCGAATAAGCCTGCTTCCTTCTAGGTCGATCGCCCTGAGGAACCGGCATCGCCCACAGGTCGTTCTCATTCCAGCTAGCAGCTTCGAGGAGACCGATCATGTCGACCCCGCCGTCATCGCGTCCGGATACCCCTTCCCATCCGGAAAGGCCGGAGCCTGAAGTGCCCATCGAAAAGCAGGCACCGCCTGAATACGAGCCGCCGGAGCCGCCGGCTCCCACCGAGGTGCCAGACGAAGTTCCACCTATCTCCGACCCTGACCGGACCCCGCCGCAGCCCGGTGCATGAAAAGAAACGCCGCCATGATGTCATGGCGGCGTTTTCGTTCAAAAATGGAGTGGCTCAGCCTGTCTTGGAGGGAGAGCCTTTGTCCCCTGGTCCGGTGGCGGACAAGGTTGCCAGCGCCTCCCGGACGTGTTGCAGCGATTCCGCGGGTTGACCCGCGGTCGTGCCAGGCATGTTTTCCTCGGACGCGACCATGAGCTGCCGCAAATCCTGCTCCCACTCTTTCAGCGTCTTGATCTTCTGAGCGTTGGTAAGCGAGCGGTCATTGAGGATGTCGTCGGGGTGGGCATACTGCTCCGAGACGTCCCCGGCGACAGGGTGTTCTGTCTTCGTGGTCATCTGATATTCCATGGTTCATTGATGTTGGTTCATTAACGTTCGTGGCGTTTCGGATGTTCCGCATCGGGAACGTGACCTGGATCACCGGACAGCGCCAGGCACCACCGCCTCGGCTCGACGCGGCCGACAAATCCTCGCCGGTTACCGAAACGAAAAACGGCCCTCCCGAAGGAGGGCCGTTCCAGGATCATGGAAGAGGGGTCAGCGCGCGTCGAATTCGACGGGCAGGTTCCAGCATGTGTGCATTTCCCAAAGCCGCAGCGAACGCAGTTCAGGCTTGGCGCCCGCCTGCAGCCGGAGATTGGGAAGCGAATCCAGCAGGATCGATGCCGCTGTGGTCGCCGTATCGCGGGTGATCGCATAAAGCGACCGGGGACGATCCTCGGGCACCGCGGGATGTTTGGTCGGCGCCCCGAGGCCGAAGGCGATGCCTGCAGGTAGACCGTCGGCCCGATATTGACCCCGCGGCTCGCGCTGGCACAGGTCCTTGCGGCCCACGACGAATACGTCGGGATCCTTGTACTGGCGCGGATCCCGGTTTGCCGCAGCGGCAGAGCAGATCATCATGCCACCTTCCGGGATCAGCTTGCCGAAGCGTTCTACTTCATGGCGCGCGAAGCGGCGGGCTGACAGCACCGGCGTGGAATGACGCAACGTTTCCAGATACGCGAACTTCACCAGACGCCGTTCCGCCATGACACGGTCGAGCTGCTCGGGATGGGTGAGCAGCAGGAACAGCATGTTCGACAATGCGCCGTGCAGGGTCTCATGGTCCTGCTCCAGAAGCGTGATCACCAGATCCTCGGCGGTTGTTTCGCCGCCATCGGCATCCAGCATGGCGACGGCCGAGATCAGGTCGCTTCCCGGATTGGCGCGGCGGGCCGCCAACAGGGGACGGAAGTACTCGGTCAGTTCGCGGATCGCCGCCAGACCGTCCTGTTCCGCGTTCGGCTCCCAATTGAACCCACGCTGCATGCGCCAGTAACGCTGCGAGAACAGGCCGATGTCGGCCTTGGGCAGGTCGAGTACCCGAGCAAGCAGCTCCAGTGCATAACGGCCAGCGAAGTCGATGGCCAGGTTGGCGCGTCCGTTGCCCGAGAAATCAGCGATGATCTCTTCGGCGACCGCGGCGGCGTTATCGTCAATGCCCTTCGCCTGAGCGAACAACACCGGCAATTCCTGTCGCAGGTCGCGCCCATAGGACTCTATGCCGTAGAACCAGCGCTTCGGTCGGGTTTCGAAGTTGGCATCGTCGGTAAAGATCGACGTCACGTCGTTGTACTGGGTGATCCAGTAGGAGTTTTCCAGCCAGTCGCGATAGGCGGGATAATTCTCGCGCAGAATCTCCAGGAACGGGTAGGGATTGCGGACGAACTCAGGGGAGATCAGTTGCCCGGCCTTGATCTTCGCCGTGGATTCGCCCAACCGCTCGCGCTGATGGACTTCATAAGTGCGAAAACCATGGCCCTTCACACCGCCTGGCGTGATCGGCACGCCGTTGCGGCCATAGGTGATCTTGGGCGTCGCCGCAGCCGTCGCAGGCTGGGAGGTTCCGGTACCTGATACGGTCCGGGTCGTTTCTGTCGTGCTCATGGGATAAGCCCTAGTTGAGGTCGTAGTCGATCCAGAGATTCTTCACCGACATCAAACCGATCGGTGCGAGGCTCTGGCCATCGATATCCTTCGGCATTTTCGCCACGTTGATGCGCGGATTCTTCAGGTAGCGCCACAGGATCTTCGATCCGATGACGGCTTCCTGATGCGAGATCCAGGCGCCTGGGCACAGATGCGGACCAACGCCGAAAGCCATGTGGCTGCACTTGCCTTCCTTCCGGTAGCCGCTGCGCAGCAGCTTGCCGCTATACAGGTCCGGCCGGAAGATATTGAAACCTTCGGGATCATTGAAGATGCGGTCATCGTGGTTGGCCGAGAAATCAACCATGTTGATCAGCGAGCCGGCCGGAATCTTGACGCCGTGCAGTTCGATGTCGAACGAGTTGTGACGTGGCTGACCGCCGATGGGCGACGAATTGCGCAGCGTCTCGTGGAACACGGCATCCCACAGCGTCTCGTCTTCGGAAACGGCCTGGAACTGGTTTGGGTGCTGCAGCAGCAGGTACCACATGTTGAGGATGGCGCCGCGGGTGGTTTCACCGCCGCCGCCGACGACGAGCGCGATATTCGACGTGATTTCCTCGGTCGACAGATAATCGCCGTCGATCTGGGTCTCGCACAGCTTGGAGATGATGTCCTTGCCGCTGGGATTGCCGGCCGCGTCATAGAGATAGGTCGGGCGCACGCGGCGTTCCTCGACCAGGGTCTCGACATAGTCTTCCAGATGCTGGCGTGCCTCGAGACCGATGTGATGGGTTTCCGACCCGCCAAGACCGGACATCATCGAGTTGTACCAGAAGTAGAAGTTCTTCCGGGACTCCTTCGGGAAGCCGAGCACGTCGCACACGACGCGGATGGGGAACTCGTTGGCGAAGGCGCGAGCGATGTCGATGGTGCGCACACCGTTGGAGTCCTGGACGATGCTCTCATCCAAGGTATCCCAATCGTCGATCATCTCCTTGGCGATGCTCTCGATGGCGTGCATGCGGTTGTCCAGCGACTTGCCGACCAGATGCTGGCCGTACAAGTTGCGGCGGCGGCGATGTTCGACGCCGCTCAGCTCGAGCTGGGTGTTGCCAAGGACGCCGCTCGACGAGCCTTTCGGGATCGTGTTGAACCCTTCATCGTCGAAATAGCAGGTCGTGATGTCGTCATACCGGGTGACGTAGTAGCAGTTGTGCAACTTGTCGAAGAAGACGGGGTAGTGATCCCGCATGATCCGGTAGTACGGATAGGGATTCCGGAAGAATTCCGGCGAATTGAAGATGCGCGGGTCGATCAGGGGCGTGCCATCGGGCGCGTGGCCCATGTCGCATGCCTGACCAAGCGGCATCAGCGGGAACTGGCCGGTATCGGCGTTGCTGCTGCCGCTGTCCGTATCGGTGTCCGCGATCGTGTTCAGAAAAGAGGTGATGGATTCCACTGTGGGCCTCACTCGGTTCGGTTTGGGCCAGATTTTCGCCAACCTACATCCTGGCTGGTCGATTGGCAATGAATCAAAAGTCACGCTTGACTTGACAATGATTGAAATCAAGCGGTCAGAAGATGACGGGCAGGCTCCAGCACGTATGCATCTCGCCAAGCCGCAGGCAGCGCAGGGTTGGCGCGGCGCCGGGCTTCAATTTCAGAGCCGGCAGCATCTCCAGAAGCACGTTGGACGCGGTGGTCGCCGTGTCGCGGGTGATGGCATAAAGCGAGCGCGGACGATCTTCAGGCACGGCCGGATGCCGGGTCGGCTTGCCCAGTCCGACGGCGATGCCGGCCGGCAGGCCATCGGCCCGGTATTGCCCTCTCGGTTCGCGCTGGCACAGATCCTTGCGACCGACGATGAAGTCGTCAGGGTTCTTGTACTGGCGCGGATCGCGATTGGCGGCCGCCGCCGAACAGTGCAGCAGCGCACCGATGGGAATAAGCCGGCCGAACCGTTCCACTTCGTGCCGGGAGAACCGGTGGGCCGTGAGCACCGGCGCGGAATGGCGAAGGGTCTCGAGATAGGCAAACTTGAGCATGCGCCGTTCGGCCTTGACCCGTTCCATCTGCTCGGGATGGGTGAGGAGCAGGAACCACATGTTGGACAGCGCGCCGTGCAGCGTCTCGTGATCCTGTTCCAGCAGGGTGATGACCAGATCCTCGGCCGTCGCCGGTCCGCCATCCGTGTCCAGTCCGGCGATCGCCGAAACAAGATCGTCGCCGGGCGCGGCGCGGCGCGCCTCGATCAGTGGGCGGAAGTAGGCCACGAGATCCCGGATCGCCTGCAGACCGCTCTGCCTGGTTTTCGGCTCCCACAGATGGCCGCGCTGCATCCGCCAGTACCGCTCGACGAACTGGGGAAAGTCCTGCCTGGGCAGGTCGAGCACGCAGGCGAGCAGTTCCATGGGAAAGCGCGCGGCGAATTCGATGGCGAGGTCGGTGCCGCCATTGCTGGCGAAGCCCTCGACGATCTCGCGCGCGATCCGTTCCGCATTGGCGTCGATGCCCCGGGCCTGTGCTTCCAGGACGGGCAATTCCTGGCCGAGATCGCGCCCCAGATCCTCGATACCGTAGAACCAGCGCTTTGGACGGGTTTCGAAATTGGCTTCGTCGGTAAAGATGGACGTGACGTCATCATAACGGGTGACCCAGAACGAGTTGCCCAGCCAGTCGCGGTAGAACGGATAGTTCTCGCGCAGGATTTCCAGCGCTGGGTAGGGATCGCGCGCGAACTCCTCGGACACCAGCTGGATCGGACGAATCTTGTCGGTCGCCTCGTGAACCCGCTCGCGCTGATAGATTTCATAGGTGCGGTAGTCCGACTGAACACCGTTGCGGGCGTAGAGCGGCACGCCGTTGCGGCCGGTGAACGCGTCCTTGTCGGGCGCGCCGGCGCCATAGCTCGGCGGCTTCACCGCTTCCTTCAGTTCCGTGCTCATTGCGCGTGTCCTAGGCCAGATCGTAGTCGAGCCAAAGCTCGCGGGTCTTGTTGATGCCGATGGGCGCGAGGCTGACGCCGTCGATGTCCTTGGGCATCCGGTCCACATTGATGCGCGGGTTCTTCATGGTCCGGGCGATGATCCGCGAACCGATGACGGCTTCCTGGTGCGAAATCCAGGCGCCGGGGCACATGTGCGGGCCGACGCCGAACGCCATGTGGCTGCACTTGCCTTCCTTGCGGTAGCCGCTGCGCAGCAGCTTGCCGGTATAAAGGTCGGGACGGAAGATGTTGAAGCTGTCCGGGTCCTTGAAGATGCGCTCGTCATGGCTGCCCGAAAAGTTGACCATCTCGATCAGCGAGCCGGCAGGAATGTGGATGCCGTGGATCTGCACGTCGAAGGTGTTGTGGCGCGGCTGGCCGCCGATCGGGTTGGAGTGTCGCAGCGTCTCGTGGAACACGGCGTCCCACAGGCTTTCGTCGCGCGCGACGGCATCGGTCTGGTCCGGATGCTGCAGCAACGAGTACCACATGTTCATCAGTGTGCCGCGCGTGGTCTCGCCACCGCCGGCGACTACCAGCGCGATCAGCGCGGTGATCTCCTCGGTCGACAGGTAGTCGCCGTCCACCTGGCTCTCGCACAGCTTGGAGATGATGTCCTTGCCGATGACGTTACCGTCATTGTCATAGAGGAAGGTCGGCCGCGCGCGCCGCTCTTCGACGATGGACTCGACATAGTCCTCGAGGTGCTGGCGGGCTTCCATGCCCTGCTTGTGGGTTTCCGAGGCGCCCAGCCCGCCCATGATGGAATTGTACCAGTAGACGAAGTTGCCGCGCGCTTCCTTGGGGAAGCCCAGCACGTCGCAGACCACGCGGACCGGGAAGGCGTCGGCGAATGCCTGACCCAGTTCGATGGTGCGCACGCCGTCGCGGTCGATCTTCCAGTGCGCGTCGACATTTTCCCAGTCGTCGATCATCTCCTGTGCCAGCCGCTCGATGGCGGGGACGCGGTTGTCCAGCGCCTTGCCGACCAGATGCTGTCCGAACAGGTTGCGCCGGCGGCGATGCTCGACGCCGCTCAGCTCGTGGGTGACATTGCCGAGCACGCCGTTGGACGAGCCCTTTGGAATGGTGTTGAAGCCGATATCGTCGAAGTAGCACTCCGTCATGTCGTCATAGCGGGTCACGTAATAGGTGTTGTTCAGCTGGTTGTGGAACACGGGATAGTGATCGCGCATCAGCCGGTAATAGGGCCACGGATTGCGCCGGAATTCGGCGGAATAGAACAGGCGCGGGTCGATCAGCGGCGTACCGTCCGGCGCGTGGCCCATGTCCACGGTCTGGCCAAGGGGCATCAGGGGAAACAGCGCCTGCATGTCGCTGTCGGAATCGCCGGCGAGCGCGTCGGCGCCGACGGCTCTGGCGAATACACTGGCAAAAGGTTCAGTATTCATCATCTACCCCGTTCAACTGTGACTTTTTTCCCCAAAGCAACGTTACATGGTGTACCCCTGTAAGGCAACGCCGCATAAAGTCACGCTTGACTTGGCATACCCTCGCGGGTGTACTGCGCGCGTCGGGAGACGGCGGGCCTTTCCATGGGGAGAGAACCACCTTCGACCGCCGTCAGCCCACATATTTCACCAGGGCACGGCGCGTTCCGGGTGGTAGAATTGGCAGGCACGCCGATACCAAAGCATTGGCCGAACCGGGGCGATTCGCGATCCTGGACATCGGCCGCACATATGAGGCTCGGGAGCTTATGACCTACGTAATCAGCAACGCCTGCATCGACGTCAAAGACATGTCCTGCATGGAAGTCTGCCCGGTGGATTGCATCTACCAGGAAGACGAGGACCGGATGGTTTATATCGAGCCGGAGCAGTGCATCGATTGCGGCGTCTGCGTCTCCGCCTGTCCCGTGGGCGCGATCTTCGCCGACCACGAGATTCCCCCGGCAGCCAAGGATTTCATCGAAATCAACGCCCTGTGGTTCCAGGACAAGGACGCCGCGCGCGCCCAGGCAGCCGAACGCGCCGGCACCAGTATCTGACCGGACGCGCCTGGCCAAGCCGTTGTAGAACGGCGTGCACCGAAGGAGGTGCGCGCCGTCCATGTCGTCGTCCTTGCCGATGACGCCAAGGTGAGCGCGGAACGATCCCGCCGGATCAATTGATTATCCGATTGGCCTGTGGTCCCCTCGCCGAAGAACAGGGGAACTCGCCATGAAACTCTACAATTTCGCCGCGCCCAATCCTCAGAAGGTCCGCATCTATGCGGCCGAGAAGGGGATTCCGCTCGAGCTCATCGATGTGGACGTCTTGGGGCATCAACTGCGGACGCCGGAGATGCTGGCGAAGAATCCCCTGGCCGTCGTGCCGTTTCTCGAACTGGACGATGGCACCGTGATCCGCGAGTCCCTGGTGATCATCGAATATCTCGAGGAACTGCATCCGCACCCGCCCATGCTCGGCACCTCGCCGCTGGAGCGCGCCCGGATCCGTGAACTGGACCGGCTGGCGGAACTGGGGCTGATGGTCGAGCTCGCGCACTATGTCCATAACGTCTCGCCGTTCTTCGCCGACAAGGGGCCGCAATCTTCCGAGGCCGCCACGATGGCGCTGAACAGCTACCGCAAGACCCTGGCCGTCATGGACCGGGAAATCGGCGAGCGTCCGTTCGTCGCGGGGGGCTCGCCGACGGTGGCCGACTGCACGCTCTATTCGACCCTCGGCTTTGGCGACTATGTGGGGGTGAAGGCGGCGGAGGACTTTCCCAATATCGTCCGCTGGCGAGCGGCGTTCGCCGCGCGGCCCAGCGCATCCGCCTGAACGGCCGCGCCCGTCAGCGGACGGGGAAGTCGAAATAGGTGTCCGGAAAGGGTTCGTTCGTCAGGGTGAAGTGCCACCACTCCTTGTCGAACGGCTTGAACCCGTGCCGTTCCATGGCAAGGCGCAGCAGGAGCCGGTTCGCCCGCTGTTCGTCGGATAACGGCTCGTGACCTGGCCAGGATTCCGGGCCGAAGAAGTCGAACCGCGTGCCCATGTCCAGTTCGGCGCCATCCGCCAGCGAAACCACCGTCAGATCCACCGTGCTGCCACGGCTGTGGCTTGACCGCGTCGCCACATAGCCCTCCTCGAACAAGCGGTGCTTGTCGATGTCGGGGTAGTAGAGCGCCTTGATGTCAGGATCGTCGGGCATCTCGGCCCAGCGGACGAAGTGCGCCACCGCTCGCTGCGGGCGATAGGCGTCGAACACCTTCAGGCCGAGACCGAACGGTCGCAATTCTTCCTGAACGGCGGCAAGGGCCTTCGCGGCGGGGGCGGAGAGAATGGCACGCGTCCCTTCGTAACCGTCCACGACCGCGCCGACGAAGTTCTCGGTTCCCGAATAGGCGAGATCGACGCGCAGTCCCGGGACCGTCTCCTCCAGATACACGAAGCCTTCGGGCAGGGTGTCGGCGGCTTGGACAGGATGGGCCGTGACCAGCATCAACAGATATCCGAAGGTGAAAAAAGGGCGGCGCATGCTGGGATGCTAGCGTCTTTGGCGGTCCGCCGGAACCCGGTTGTCGCCGGCACCACCTTGCAGTCCCGCTGTGGAAGGCTTAAGTACCGCTTCATCCGCCACCAGCGCGGCTTAACCGGAGGTTTCCGATGGCCATCAAGGCTCTGCTCGTCATCCTGCTGCTCGTCCTTGTATTCGGGAAGGGCAAGATTTCCGATCTCATGGGTGACATGGCGAAAGGCATCCGCAGTTTCCGCAAGGGGTTGGCCGAGGATGACGAGGACGAAGCGGTGGCGGAGAAGCCGGCCGCGCTTCAGCCGCCCGCGCCCGTGGCGACGGCCATGGCCGAACCTGCGCGCAAGGACCCCGTCTAGCCGATCAGAAACAGGGCCAACAGCCCCGCGCTGCCGATGGCGATCCGCCACCAGCCGAACAGGCCAAAGCCCCGCCGGCCGACATAGGCGAGCAGGCCGCGCACCACCAGCAACGCCGTGACGAAGGCGGCCACGAAGCCGATGGCGATGATCGCCGTATCGTCGAAACTCAGCACGTCGCGATTCTTGTAGAGGTCATAGACGACGGCCCCGGCCATGGTCGGCATGGCCAGGAAGAACGAGAACTCGGCGGCGGAGCGCTTGTCGGTACCCATCAACAGCGCGCCGACGATGGTGGCGCCCGAACGCGACACACCCGGGACCATGGCGAGGCATTGGCATAGCCCGATCCTGAAGGCTAGACCCGGCGGATAGCGCATGGCGTCCGTATGGCGGGGCGTCAGTTTCATCCGGTCGACGAACAACAGGACGATGCCGCCGAGGATCAGCATGGCGCAGATCAGCCATGGGGTTTCGAACAGCACCGTCTTGATGAAATCATGGGCCAGAACGCCGATCACCGCCGCCGGCAGAAACGCCAGCAGGATGCTGGCGATGAACCGCCGCGCCGCCGGATCCTTCGGCGCGGCCGCCGCCACGCCCAGCAGACGCTGGGCGTAGACGAGCAGCAGCGCGAGAATGGCGCCGAGCTGGATGACGACCTCGAAGGTCTTTCCCGCCGACTCGAACCCCATGAAGTGACCGGCCAACAGGATATGGCCGGTCGACGACACGGGAAGGAATTCGGTCAGACCCTCGATCAGGCCGAGGATCAGCGCCTCGACGATGGTCTGACCATCCGCCGCGAGCAACGAGACCATCACGATCCTCAGGACTTCGGCAGGGCGCCGGAGCTCTGCCCCGGCACGGTTTTGGCCGTGCCTTCGACGACGCCGTCCTCGATGTCCTGGGCATCTCTGTAGCGCGTCCGCCAGTCACCAAGGAACAGCATGATCGGCGCCGCGATGAAGATCGACGAACTGGCGGCGATGAAGATGCCGAACAGCATGGGCACGGCGAAACTTTCCACCGCCGTGCCGCCGATCACCGCCATGGGCAGCATGGCGAGGAAGGCCGTCGCGGAGGTGTAGATGCTTCGGGCCAGGGTTTCGTTGATGCTTCGATCGATGATCTCGCGCAGGCTCAGCTTCTTGTAGAGCCGCATGTTCTCGCGCATGCGGTCGTAGACCACGACCTTGTCGTTGACCGAATAGCCGACCAGGGTCAGCACGGCCGCGATCGCGGTCAGATTGAAGTCGAGTCCGGTGAGGGCGAAAAAGCCGATGGTCTTGGTGACATCGAGGATCAGGGTCACGATGGCGCCCACGGCGAAGTACCACTCGAACCTGAACCAGATGTAGAACAGCATGGCGATGCTGGCGAGCACGACGGCGATCAGGCCGTCCTGCGCCAGCTCGCCGCTCACCTTCGGCCCGACCACTTCGGTCCGGTCGAAGACGGCCCCCGGGACCAATTTTTCGATGGTCGTGCGCACCGTCTCCACGGCCACGCGCTGTGCCTGCTCGCCGCCCGGCTGGCTCTCGATCCGGATCAGCACGGTGCGGTCATTGTCCACGTTCTGCAGGGCGACGTCACCCAGCCCCAGGCCGCCGAGCGCATCGCGCATGGCGCCCAGATCGGACTTCTCCGGCGTGGCGACTTCCAGCTGGATGCCGCCCTTGAAATCGATGCCATAGTTCAGCCCGGGGGTGATGAACAGGATGATCGAGGCGACGGACAGCACGATCGAGAAGCCGATGCCGAAGAAGCGCGCCTTCATGAAGCTGATCGTCGTGCCATAGGGCACCACGCCGATCGGCGGCTCCATCGACATGGTCTTCAGGCCCTTCCAGCGGATCAGCTGCAGCATGATCACCCGCACCACGGCGACGGCGGTGAACATGGAGATCACGATGCCGAGGCCCATGGTGATGGCGAAGCCGCGCACGGGGCCGGAGCCCATGGCGAACAGCAGGACGACCGCGATCAGGGTCGTGACGTTGGAATCGATGATTGTGGCGTAGGCCTTGCGGAAACCCGCATCGAGCGCCGCGTAGGCGCCGATGCCTTTTCGGCTTTCTTCCCTGATACGCTCATTGATCAGCACGTTGGCGTCAACGGCGAGGCCGATACCGAGCACGATGCCGGCGATGCCGGGCAATGTGAGGGTGGCGCCGAGAATACTCAGCGCGGCAACGGTCAGGATGGTGTTCAGGGCAAGCGCCAGATTGGCGATCAGGCCCCATGATCCGTAGAGCATCACGATGAAGACGAACACCAGGCCGAAGCCGATCAGGCCGCTCCAGGCGCCCATGGTGATCGCGTCCCCGCCGACATCGGCGCCGACCGTGCGTTCCTCGATGACGACCAGCGGCGCGGGCAGGGCACCCGCCTTCAGCATGGTCGACAGGTCCCGGGCCTCGGTGGTGGTGAAGTTGCCGGTGATGACGCCTTGTCCGCCCAGGATCGGTTCATTGATGGTGGGCGCGCTCAGGATCTTGTTGTCGATCACGATGGCCATGCGCTTGCCGGTGTTCTGCTGCGTGATACGGCCGAACAGGCGGGCGCCGGTGGCGTCAAACTTGAAGCCGACCTGCGGTTCGCTGGTGTATTGGGCGAAGCTGACGTCCGAACCTTCGAGATGATCGCCGGTCAGCATCGGCCGCTCGATGAGGGCCACCATCTGGCCGGTGCTCTCGTCGGGCAGCACGATCACCCCATGAGGCGGGGTCGCGCCCGGCGCGACCGGATCGGTCACCAGATGGAAACTCATCTTGGCGGTGCCGCCCAGCAGCTTGGTGATGCGGCCCGGATCCTGTTCGCCGGGCAACTGGACCAGAATGCGATCCGTGCCGACGCGCTGGATGGTGGGTTCGGCGACACCGGCGCCGTCGATACGCTTGCGTACCACTTCCAGGCTCTGATCGACCGCGGCAACGATACGCCGCCGTTCGCCTTCCTCGGTGAAGGTCACGCGGAACTGATCCGTGCCGCGCGGTTCGATGTTCACGTCCGGCTGGGGCGTGCCGAATGCCGATGGCGGGGCCTGGGTGATGTCCTGAATGATCTTGCGAATATCCGCGCTGCGGCCGGTATCCAGGAATTTCACCATCACCGCGTCGCCGACCGGCGTCGCGCGGATGCTCTGGATCTTGGCCTGCTTCACCGACAGGACGATATCGTCGGCCATGGACTGCAGGCGTTCCTTGATCAGAGCCTTGGAATCCACTTCCAGAACGAGGTGCGAGCCACCGCGAAGATCGAGGCCCAATGTCACCTGCTGCTTGGGCATCCAGCCGGGCAACTCGGCCAGTTTGTCCTTATGGAACACATTGGGAAGCGCCATCACGATCCCGAAGAGGATCACGACGCTGTAAAGATAAATCTGCCACTTGGGTGTCTGCATGGAGTCCGTCCCTGGCCTTTGCGGCCTGCAGCCTCCGCCTGTTGGGGGGCGGGGCCGATGTCTATTGATGAAGTTCCCCGGAAAGGAAATGACGCGCCTGGAGCGCGGTCGCTCAGACCTGCCGGGCGGGCGGCGCGCGTGGGCCGTTTTGCACGGCCAACGGCGCGGTGGCCAGCACCGTCGCGGGCTTGGGAGCGGCCGTCTCCGCCTCGTGACGCGGCGCGGGCGGAAGGGGCGGGATCAGAAATCCACCGCCGGAATTGCTGCCCGAGGGCGTGAATTTCGAACGCGTCGCGTCCGAGATTTGCGTTCCCGCTCGCCCGGATGCCTGCGCTTTCGCCGCGTCGAGCGGGGAGGCGGCCAGGTCGGAGATCGGATCCGCAATATCGCTGGCCTGGGCAAACCGGTCGGCGATGCCGGGCGACGGCTGCCCGCTCTGGTCGAGGACAAGCGACAGCAGAAGCAGCGGAACGGCCACGAGCAACGCCTTCGACCGGCAGCAGTGCCGCTCGAACCAGTCGGTCCAGGAAGTGCCCGCATTCCGGGCCTTGGTCACCGATACGTCTCCCGAAGAAGCGCCGGAACGGATTTTCCGCTTGGCTCAGCCTCTGCTGCCGTCCACACATAGAGCCAGGTTCTTGTAACTGCAAGGCAGGACCTCGCCGCAGGCGCCGGCGCATTGTACCATCGTCGTTTTTCAGGGGAATGTGGTGAGCCGCAAGCTGCTAGTCGTGGAGGATGATTCCATTACCTCCAGCTACCTGGTGCAGAGCCTCCGGGAGCAGGGCTATACCGTGGATATCGCCGAGGATGGACGAGAAGCGCTTTATCTCGCTAGCGATGGCGCCTACGACCTTGTCGTTCTGGACCGGATGCTTCCCGGACTGGATGGACTGTCCGTTCTCAAGGCGCTGCGTGCCGCCCGAATCGAAACACCGGTACTGTTGCTCTCGGCGCTCAGTACGTTGGACGAGCGGGTGAAGGGCCTCAAGGCCGGCGGCGACGACTACATGGTCAAACCCTTCGCCGTTTCCGAACTCCTCGCGCGTATCGAGGTGCTGCTGCGCCGACGCAGCGCGGGTCCCGAAGCCGAGACCAAGCTGCGCTGCGCCGATCTGGAAATGGATCTGATTGCCCGCAAGGTGTCGCGCGCGGGCAAGATCATCGAGCTTCAGCCGCGTGAATTCGCGCTGCTCGAATATCTCATGCGCCACCAGGGGCAACTCGTTACGCGGACCATGCTGCTCGAGGCCGTGTGGGACTACCATTTCGATCCCCAGACCAACGTCATCGACGTCCATATCAGTCGGCTGCGCCAGCGGGTGGACAAGGGCTTCGAGCAGTCACTGATCCACACCATACGCGGCGCCGGATACCGGCTCGCAGCCGAAGGCTAGACATCATGGCAAGCCGTCCGCAGAGCGCCACGCTCCAGATCGCTAGGGCGCTGGTGCCGCTGGCCGTGATCGCCACGTTGGTTCCCTTCGGCGTGTTGTTCTTCGAGCTGTCTCGCGTCTATGAAGAAAAGGCTGCGCGGGAGGTCGCCGAGGAACTGTCGACGTTGCGGTCGGTCTATTCGCAGGAAGGGCCGGCGGGCGTCGATATGCTCATCCGGCACCGGCTGCGCGGCCCGACGCGCAAGCACCTACTGTATCTGCTGGAGGACGGGGCGCGCTACCGGGTGGCGGGTAACATCACCGCCTGGCCGTCCAAGACCGGCTCCACCTTTCAGTGGACCGTGACCGAGCTCAGCCGGTCGACCTTCAGCGAGCCCGAGGTCATGGGCGCGGCGGGCAGTGAACTGCCGGGACGCTACAGGGTGCTCGTGGCCATGCCCCGATCGGAATGGGGTGTTCCGACCCAGATCATCTTCCAGGCCGCCGGTCTGGGACTCGCCATTGCGCTCGCGCTCACCGTGGTCACGGGATACGCCGTCTCCCGATTCTTGCAGCGTCACATGAGCAGCATTGTCGAGACGGCGGAGGACATTCTGGGCGGCGATCTCTCACGCCGCGTGAAGGTAACCTATCTTCCCGTTGAATTCAGTGTGGTTTCCGCCTCGCTTAACGCGATGCTGTCTCGCATCGAGGACAGCATGACCACCATGCGGGCGGTGACAGACAGCATCGCCCACGATTTTCGCAGTTCTCTCACAAGGCTGGGCGCGCGCCTTGAGATGGCGTCGGGCGGGCGCGGCGGGGAGCAGGAACTGCGCACTGCAATGCGCGACGCGGCCAGCGAAGTTGATTCCATGCTGCACGTGCTCAATTCCCTTCTGGAAATCGCCCGCGCCGAGGCCGGGGTGAGCGGTGATCAGATGGTCGACATGGACCTGGCCACGTTGATCTCGGATGTCGGGGATCTCTACGTCCCGGTTGCCGAAGAGAGTGGGTTGCGGCTCAACGTCCACGCGGCGGAACCGATCCAGGTTCGGGCTCATCCGGAACTGCTCGCGCAGGCCATTGCCAATCTTATCGATAACGCCATAAAGTACTCGCCGCGCGGCACCGCCATCGAACTGCGCGCCTCGCTCGGTCCACTTGGTCCGCTGATCGAGGTCAGCGACAGGGGGCCGGGCATCCCGGCCGAGGCTCGCGAGCGGGTGATTCATCGCTTCGTCAGATTGGACGCAGCCCGCAAAAGTCCGGGCTCCGGCCTGGGTCTTAGCCTGGTTGCTGCAGTTGCGAAATTGCACGGCGCTTTTCTGAAATTGCACGATAATTTGCCCGGCCTGACGGCCGTGATTCAATTCGTGTCGAAACCCCGCAGAAAGCCGCCGCTCTCCTTCCTGTTCCGGGGGGCGCGGGAAAGATGAACAAAAGTTAATCTTCGGGTCATGGTCAGTTCATGCAGGCGCGCATAACCTCGACCTGAAGGCCTCTCGCACACATGTGTCGAGGCTTTGTCGCCCGGGGAGGGCGACATGGCGCGCCGCCAGGGCGCGCCGGGGAAGTTCAAAAGCGTCGAGGTACCATGACCCAGGTTAACCAGAGTGCAATCTCGGGGAGAATGATCGGCTTCGGCCTCGTCATTCTTCTTCACGTCGGGATCGTCTATGCGTTGATCACCGGTCTCGCCAAGGAAGTGGTCCAGGTTATTCGCGGACCAATGGAGACCGAGATCATCGACGAGATTCAGACCGATGACGAGCCGCCGCCGCCGCCGCCGCCGGAGTTCGAGCGTCCGCCGCCCGCCTTCGTCGACATGCCGGTGCTGAATATCGAAACAGCGCCCGCGACCACCAACGCCATTCAGTCAGTGACTAATGAGCGTCCGGTCGTCAAACCGCCGCCGCCGCCGCCGGCGCCGCCGAAGAAGGCGCGCACCGAGCCGCAGCAGAACCCAAAGCGGCCGATCACGCAGCCGGAATATCCGTCGACCTCCGTCCGCCTCGAAGAAGAGGGCGCGGTCGTGCTGAAGTTCATGGTGAAGCCTGATGGCCGTGTCGATGCTGATTCCATCACGGTCGAGGAAAGCAGCGGGTTCGAGCGTCTCGACAAGGCCGCTATCGCCGAGGCCCGCAAGGCCTGGAGGTTTACGCCGGCCACTGAAGACGGGAAGCCGGTTGCCGCGTGGCACCATTTCCGCGTCGTGTTCGAATTGAAAAAGGCCCGGGGCCGCTGAGCGGCTTTCACGTCCAAGAATCCAGAACGGAGATCACAAAATATGAACCGCCTGTCCAACACTCTTCCGGGTCTCGCGTCCGTCGCGCTTGCCCTCTCACTGCTTGTCGCCCCGGTCGCCGCCGTGGCCCAGGACGCCGCCGCACCGGCGGCTGACGCCGCCGCGCCGGCCGATGGCACGACGCCGCCGGTCATGACCGATCCGGTCGCCGCCGAACCCGCCCCGGCCGAAGCCCCGGTCGAAGCCGCGCCGATCGAAGACGAAGACGCGACCGTCGTCGAAAACCCCTATGGTCTGCAGGCTCTGTGGGCGCAGGGCGATTTCGTCGCCAAGGGCACCCTGATCATCCTGGTCATCATGTCCATGGGCACCTGGTACATCATGATCACCAAGGTGTGGGACCAGCATAAGCTGAACAAGCAGGCCAAGGCCGTCGACAACGAATTCTGGAAGGCCCCGAGCCTGCAGGAAGGCCTGGACAAGCTGGACCGCAACAACGCGTTCCGCACCCTGATCGAAAAAGGTCTCGGCGCCGCGGCCCATCATGAAGGCCGTCTGACCGACCAGATCGACGGTTCGGAGTGGATCGCCAACAACCTGCAGCGCGAAGCCGACAACATCAACAATCGTCTCCAGGGCGGCATGGCCTTCCTCGCCACCGTGGGTTCGACTGCTCCGTTCGTCGGTCTGTTCGGTACGGTGTGGGGCATCTATCACGCTCTGGTCGCCATCGGCGTGTCGGGCCAGGCCTCGATCGACAAGGTCGCCGGTCCGGTCGGTGAAGCACTCATCATGACCGCCATCGGTCTGGCCGTCGCCGTTCCCGCGGTGCTCGCGTACAACTGGCTGGGCCGTCGCAACAAGGCCGTGCTGGAGTTCGTTCGCAACTTCGTGACCGACTACGGCGCTTATCTGGTGACCAGCCGCGCTGCCGGCCGTCCGGTGACCGCGACCACCCGGAGCCACTAACATGGCAATGGCCGTCGGAGCGCAAGACGATGAGGTGATCTCGACCATCAACACCACCCCGCTGGTGGACGTGATGCTCGTGCTCCTCATCATCTTCCTAATCACCATTCCCGTGGTGGTCCAGACGCTTCCGGTGGAATTGCCCACGGCTACCAACCAGGTGACGGTCACGAAACCGGAGAACGTCGTGGTCGCCGTCGATGCCGAGGGCAAAATCTACTGGAACGCCGTTCAGTTGGCGAACCAGGGAGTACTGATGGACAAGTTGGCCGAGGTCGCCGTCATGGTGCCGCAGCCGGAAGTCCACATTCGTGGAGACAAGAACGCCCGCTACGATTTTATCGGACGCGTGGTGGTGGCTTGTCAGCGGTCGGGCATCGTGAAGCTCGGGTTCATCACCGAACCCGTTCGCGCACCGTCCTGATCCGGCCCTGTAGAAGGAGTACCTAAATGGGTATGAGTGTAACGACAGGTTCGGGTGACAGCGACGACGTGATGATGGACATCAACACGACACCGCTGATCGACGTCATGCTGGTGCTGCTGATCATGTTCATCATCACCATCCCGATCCAGACGCATGCGGTGAAGCTGGATATGCCTCAGAGCAACAACAACCCGCCCCCGGCCGTCGAACCGGTCGTGGTCGAGTTGCAGGTGGACTTCGACGGCACCGTTCTTTGGAACGGCAACGTGGTGTCCAGCATGGGGCAGTTGAACGGCTACCTGTCCGACATTGCCAGCCAGGTGCCGCAGCCGGAAATCCACATCCGGCCGCATAAGCTGGTGAAGTACGACTACGTCGCGAAAGTGATGGCGTCGGCGCAGCGGCTTGGTCTGACCAAGATGGGTCTGATCAACGATTCCGTCGGCATGTAACCAGATTTCGGGAGGTTGAGCCTCGTTCAGGCGGGGTTCAACCTCCCGAAACTATTTTGTGAATCGCGCGATCGACGCGTGGACTGGTAAAGAAACGGAAGACACACATGAACTGGAAACCGCTTGTCGCCTCCGTGACCTTTGCGCTCATGGCGCCGGTCATGGTCAGCGGCGTGACCAATGTCGGGGTGGCCCTGGCCGCCAAGGATACCATCAGCCAAAAACTCGCCAAGCCGTTGACCGAAGCTCAGGGCGCGATCAACTCGAAGGATTGGGATGGCGCGCTGGCCGCTCTCGCGACCGCCAAGAAGGTCGAGAAGCGCAGTCCGTATGAAAACTTCATGATCGCCAACTTTGAATACAACGCCTATGTGGGCAAGAAGCAGCTGCCGCAGGCGGCGAAGGCGGCCCAGGCGATGATCGATTCCGGCTACGCTTCGCCGGAGCAGGTCAACTCCATGCGCAAGGCGATCCTGCAGATTCACACCAACACCAACAACTTCAGCGCCATGGTCGATGCAGGTCAGGCGTATCTGAAGGCCAACCCCAATGACCTCGACGTCATGGGCCAGATCGCGTTCGCGCAGTACAAACTGAAGCAGTGCGATGCGGCCAGCAAGACCATCAAGCAGGCCACCGATGCCGCCAAGGCCTCGGGCAAGGCACCGAAGGAAACCTGGTACCAGCTCGAGCTGACCTGCGCCGTCGAGGCCCAGGACAATGCCGGCGCCGTCAAGGCCCTGGAGAATCTGGTCCGCTATTTCCCGAGCGACGATTACTGGAACCGTCTCCTCGAACAGCAGCAGGGCGCCGCCGGTGGTAACACCGACCTCAATATCGAGGTCTACCGTCTGAAGGAACAGACCGGCACCATGAAGACCGCAGCCGATTACATCGAGTGGGCGGAACTCACCCAGCTGCTGCAGCCGCGTCTGCCGGGTGAAGGCAAGCGGGTCATCGACGAAGGCTTCGAAAAGGGCATCCTGGGCGGCGACAAGCAGGGCACGGACAAGAAGCATGACCGTATGAAGACCCTGACCACCACCGAGGCGGCCAAGGATCTCGCGACCATCGCCGAACTGGAGCCGGCCGCCAAGGCCGCCCCGAACGGCGATCCGGATGCGGCGCTGGGCGATACCTATGCCAGCCATGGTCAATACGACAAGGCGATCGAGGCCTATGAGCGCGCGCTGAAGAAGGGCGTGAAGAACTCCGCCCAGGTTCAGCTGCACCTTGGCCAGGCCTATGTGAAGACCGGCAACAAGGCTTCCGCGACCAATGCGTTCAAGGCCGTCAAGGGTGACGCCGCCTATGAACGTCTCGCCCAGCTCTGGCTGCTGGCGATGCGCTAAGTCAGGCTTTTGGGGCCCGTCAGCGGGTCCCAGCCTCCTGAGACAGATCCCCCCGTTTCTCGGAACGGGGGGATTTTTTTTGCCTAGCGTCCGGCGGGCGGGACCAGCGTGCACAATTGGGGCCGGCCGGGTGCCTGAGCGGTTGAGGTGACGATGAGGTCGCAGGTATCGTAACCCGCCTCTCTCAGGATCGCGGCGGCGCGGGCGAGGGTCTGGTCCGGCAGCGCTTCCTCGCGGGCGAGTATCCAGGCGTAGTCGCGACCCGGCTCTCCGACCACGGACCAGCGGTAGTCGCTGTCGAGGCCAATAATCCAGTACCGGCCCGCCGCCTGCCACATCCACCATCCTCCCACATCGACGAAGGTCACCTCCAGCTTTCCCTCGGTGGAAGGGCCGGCGAAACGGGCAAGACCCTTGGCCGTCTTTTCTGTGCCCGAACCGGTCGCACAGCGATTGGTGACGTGCACGAGCAGGCCGTCGAGTTCATAGCGTGCCTGCGCCGCGCCGCTACAATCATCCTGGAAACTGGCCGGAACGGTGGCGATTTCGTGCCAGTCGCCCATGTAACGCTGCGCGTCGAAATTCTTCACCACCGCCATAGTCTCTCCGTCGCCGGGGGAGCACGCCGTCAACGTGCCGAGGACCATGGCGAGAAGCGCGGCGCGGCGTATTCGGAGTCTCGGCGGAAATGGCATAAGGTCTCCTTCATCGAAGGTGCGCGGCGACCGCGCGCGGCACGGTGTTCTTTTGATTGGTGACAACCTAACCGGTTCGATACCCTGCCGCGACCATATGCGGCGGATGGCATGTTCAGGGAGAATGCACGTGACGGTATCGCAACGGCGGAGTTTGCTGTTCTGGCTGATCGGCTTCTTCGTGTTCATGCTTCTGGTCTGGCTACTGCGGTCGATCCTGCTTCCGTTCCTCGCCGGATTGGCGGTCGCCTATTTCCTTGATCCGGTCGCCGACCGGATGCAGCGGTGGGGCATGTCGCGAATCTGGGCGACATCGCTGCTCACGATCGCTTTCGCGCTGATGGTGGTCGCCGGCGCGGCCCTGCTGCTTCCGCTGGCGATCAATCAGCTGAGCGACCTCATCGACAGTCTTCCCGCGCTGCTGGAGCTGGCGCGCAGCCGGGCCCAGTCGTTGCTCGACTACATGGACCGGATATTCGATCCGGGTACCTCCGATCAAATTCGCGACAGCCTCACCAGTTCTCTCGGCGGGATCGGCGCATGGATCGCGAGCCTCATGGCGGGTGTGCTGTCCAGCGGCCTCGCCATGCTGAACATCCTCTCTCTGGTCTTCCTTACGCCGGTCGTCGCGTTCTTCATGCTGAGAGACTGGGACGGCTTCGTCGCGAAGCTCGATTCCTGGATTCCCCGCAATCAGCTCGATACCGTGCGTGATCTCGCGCGGCAGATCGACGTGACGCTCGCCGCGTGGGTGCGCGGCGTCGCGCTGGTCTGCGTGCTGCTCGGGGCATTCTACGCCATCGCCCTGACCCTGCTCGGGCTCAAGGTCGGACTCTTTATCGGCCTTTTCGCCGGGGCACTGTCTTTCGTGCCGTTCGTCGGTGCCGTCGGCGGGTTCGTGCTGGCGGTGGGCATGGCGGCGCTGGAGTTCGACAGTGTCTGGCGCATCGTCGCGGTGGGAGGCGTGTTCCTGCTCGGTCAGGCCCTGGAGGGAAACTGGCTGACACCCATGCTCGTCGGTGAAAAGGTCGATCTGCATCCCGTCGCGGTCATTTTCGCCCTGCTCGCGGGTGGTGCGCTGTTCGGATTCGTCGGTTTGCTGCTCGCCGTGCCCATGGCGGCGGTCATCGGTGTGTTGGCCCGTTATGCCATCGACCAGTATCTGAGCAGCCCCCTCTACAGAGGCGGGGATCCAGCACCGCCTGTGTGAGACAAAAGAAAGCCGGGCATTGCCCGGCTTTAAATCAACTCTGGATGTCGCCCGTCAGAGCCAGTACGGCGTGACGTTGTAGTAGCTGTGGACCTGCTTGCCCCAGGTCTGGTCTTCCCAGTTGGGACGATCGGTTGCGTCGTAGGACGGCGCCTTTTCCAGCTTTTCCTTGTCGATATTGACCACATAGCCATCCATGTCGGTGTTGTACTTCAACACGCTCCATGGAAGCGGATGATGCCGGTTGCCGATCCCGAGAAATCCGCCGAACGACATGTCGGCATAGGCAACCTTGCCGCTCAGCTTGTCAATCATGACATTGGAGATCGATCCGACCTTGTCGCCGGAGGGATTGTAAACCGTGGTGCCTTCAACCTTGTCGGAGGAAATCAGACGGGCGTTCGAGGTGGTTTGCATCGTTCTGCCTTTCTGTTGTGATCCGGAAGACCCGCCCTGTAAGTTTCGGCGGCGTCTGACATCCCATCAACGTACGGGCCGTGCTCGCGTTCCTGGAGCGGGGGAATTATCCGTTAAAAATGCAGCCTATGCGTGCAGACTGTCGCTGGTCACATGCTCCAGGCCGCCCTCGCCGGGCAGCCAGCCGATCAGTTGGTAGGTCGTAAGGCCGCTGGCCTCGCGGACGTGATCGAACACATATCCTTCGGCGCGCAGGCCGCTGATCGCCGCGCGCACCGATTGTGACGAAAGGCCCGTCTCCCGCTGAATGGAGGTGATGTCGGCGCCGTGGGGTTTGCCCATGATGGCCATCAAGACCCAGTGCAGGTCCTCTTCGGACAGCAGTTCACCCGCATGCATGGCGGCCTGATCCTGGGCCTCGCGCGCATCGCTGGTGGTCTCGTCCATATGTGCCGCGCCGCCGGCGGCATTCAGGGCGGCAAACCCGGCTTCCGAGACGGAGAGCGTCGTAGCCGTGCGGCCGGCCCGCCAGATGGGCTCGTCGGCAAGAGCCTGTCGTTCATGGATCAAACCACGGCGGATCAGGCGCTCGAGCGCGATCACCACGGCGAGACCGCGGACGTAGATGAAACGGGGAAGGGGAAGCAGCGTGCCCGAAGCGCGCCGTGCCGCATTGGCCAGAATCGCCGTCTCCGTCTTGCTCAATGCCATCGCGCGCTTCCCGACCATAACGCGCCTTCAAGGCGCAGGCCCCAATCCCCGTGGGCGATGGCGGAAACGGTAGCGAGGGTTCGCGGCAGGATTGTGGCGCGGTGGTGTTAAGCTGCAGGACAGGCTAGGCGTGGTTCGTGATCGAGATATCCACGACCATGCCGAGGGTGTCGCCCGGAAAAGCTTCGATCGACCCCTGGATCGGCGACGCCTGGTGCGGCTCGCGGACGATAGCTACGGGGATCAGTTCGATATCCGATGTCAGGGCGTTGGTCGGGTCCACGTGCGTCCATCCAGCCCCCGGGAGGTAAACCTGCAACCAGGCGTGAGTGGCGCCGCCGCCGATGACGCCGACTGCGTTCGAGCCCGGATCCTGAGCCGCGTCATAGATGTATCCGCTGACGAAGCGCGCGGCCAGGCCGACGCTGCGCATTGCCTCCATCATGAAATAGGCAAAGTCGCGGCAGGTGCCGCTGCCGCCGTGCAAAGTCTCAAGCGGCGACTGCGTGCCATAGATATCGCGCGGGATGTAGGCGAAGTTGTCCTTGATGGACCCGGCGATCTCCTTGATCAGGCTCAGCGTCTCCTTGGTCGTCGTGGTGCCTTCTGCAGTAGCCAGAAACGTCTTTGCCCACAGATCGACTTCATGCTCGGGATCGACCACATGACGCTCCTGCAAACCGGCGAGGTCGCGAATTTCGTCAGCGGAGTAGGCGAGTGGGAGGTGACGGGCATGGTCGGATAACAGAGCATTCGCATCGACGAACGCGAAGCGTTCCACATCGAGGGTGCTCTCGATGGTCAGCGTCGTGGCCTGACAGTCGAAATCGACGAGCGCGATGCTGTTGCCGAACACGTCATATTGCCAGACGATCTGGCTCGGCAACGGATCGATCATCAAGGTGGCGTCGTGCAGCTTCATCTCATGGCTGTCGCGGGGACGCAGCATCAACCGATGGCGGCCGAGCGTCACCGGATTGGCGTAATTATAGGTCGTGGTGTGCCGCAGCAGGAATCTCATGTTCGCCTCGCGCCCCTTCAGTACTGGAGCACCACAAACGTTTACCCTTCGGTTCGGTTCCGCGCGGCCGATAGCGGGTCAGCGTTGCAAGGCGCCGGGTAGATCAGCCTGGTCAAATCGCCATGGACGCCGGGGCTATCGCGACGGGCCAATGCGTCCCTCGCATATATACATGAGGCTATTCCGGCATCAGCCATTCGGCCGTGGAAGGACCCTCCGCGCCCAATGCCTGGCGCAGCCAGGGCAGGGCGGCCTGTGCCGCCGCGGGCAGCGTATAGGGAGGATTGACGATGAACAGGCCTGAGCCGGTCATGCCCCGTTCCTGCGTGTCTTCGGCCATACCCAGTTCAATCCGGAACGTCTTGCGCAGGCCGGCGGCGCGCAAGGCGACCTCCATGGCCCGGACCCGGTTCCGATCGATGACCGGATACCATAAGGCGTAGGTACCGGTGGGAAACTTTTTCCACGCCCGCGCGATGGCCGTGATCACCACCGCATAATCCGTCTTGATCTCGTAGCTGGGGTCGATCAGGAACAGACCGCGCTTTTCCGGCGGCGGCGTCAGGGCGATCAGACCGCCGAGCCCATCACTCTTTTCGACCCGTACACCGTGCTCGCGCCGGGTGATCTCGACGAGGCGCTGATGGTCGGCAGGGTGCAGTTCATGGAAGACCACCCTGTCCTGGGGGCGTTTCAAGGATAGGATCAACGACGGCGATCCGGGATAGGCGTGAAGATTACCCGCGGGGTTCAGCGCGCGGACCATCTCCAGATAGACGCGGAACAGCTCCGGCGTTTCGGCGGACGCCGACAACAGGCGGGCGATTCCGGCGTGATATTCGCCGGTCTTCTCGGCCTCGGGCGCTCGCAGATCATAGAGCCCGGCGCCCGCGTGGCTGTCGTGGAACAGCAGCGCGCCGTCCTTCTGCTGCAAGTAACGGGCAAGATAGACCAGTACCGCATGCTTCAGCACGTCGGCATGGTTTCCTGCGTGAAATCCATGACGGTAGGAAAGCATGGCGGGACCAGACGAATAAGGCGGATTGGCCAGCACTTTGGCCACCAGGTGGTTAGCGATCAAGCGCTAATCCCGCGTGGGGACGAGGCAAAAGAAAACGGGGCGGACCAGTACCCAGGCCCGCCCCGTTCCTGTCGCGGTCAGTCTACCAGCGGTAGGTGGTCTGGATCGTCACCAGCCGCGGCATGCCGAGCTGGCCGGTCAGGTCGCCGGTCTTACCCAGCGGCTTGTCCTGGATGCTGTAGACATAGTGGTCGTTGGCGCAGTTGGAGCAGATCAGCGAGAACTCCCACGGGCCGTCGACCTGGTAGACGCGGAGAGACGCGTTGATGATCGTTCGCGCCGGGACCGCCGATCCTGGTTGGCGGATGGCGAGCCTGCCCTTGCTGTTGTGCATCACGTCGCCGCTGAGGGCCAGGTTCCACGAATTGTTGACCGGCACGTCATAGGTGAAGCCGGCGCTGATCTGGAACGGACCGCCGCCGTAGCGCTGGCCGGACAGATCCTGGATGCAACCGGTGGCCGCAGGGCTGGCGCACTGGATGGTGACGTCAGCCGCCACGCGGCACAGCGCCGCAAGCTCGGGCCGGTAGGTCGAGGCATTCGGATCGGCCTGACCGGCATAACACTGGGCTTCGGGGAAGCTGTCGTACTTCAGGTCGTTATACTGGCCGGCAAGGCGCAGTTGCAGTTCGTCGCTCGCCTGCAGCAGCAGGTTCGCTTCGACGCCCTTGTTGATGGCGGCGGCCGCGTTCTGCACGGTGAAGTTGGTGGTCACCGGGTTGAACACCGCAACCTGCAACGAGCTGTACTTCATGTAGTACATCGCCATGTCGGCGGTCAGGATGCCGTCGAAGAACGAACCCTTGGCGCCGATTTCAAAGCCTTTGACGGTCGAGCCGTCGAAGGTCAGCGTGTCCTGGATGTCGACCGTAGGACCGAAATTGCCGATGGTGCCCGGATTGGAAATACCGGCGGCCTGGAAGCCGGTCTTGTACGAAGCGTACACCATCAGGTCATCTACGGGCTTCCAGCTCAGGGTCACCTGAGGCGACGTGTTGTGGAAGCTGCGGGTCAGATCGTAGGTGGTGCCGGTGTGGGCGAACGGGTTCGCCGTGTCGGGCAGGCCGAGCACTTCAGGGAAGAACTGGTCAAGCCGATTGAACAGCTGCACGCCCGTGGCGCTGCGGTTGTCCTCGGTGTAACGCACGCCGCCGGAGAGCTCGAGAGCGTCGGTGATGTCCCACCGCATTTCCGCGAACACTGACCAGCTCTCGACCTTGTTATCCCAGTACTGGTGATAGGTCAGGAAGCTGCCGTTGTAGAAGTCGGGATACTCTCCGCTGTCCGGGGCCGGGCCGAGCGGAAAAATCTGCACCGGGGCATCCAGATAGCGGCTGGCGTTTTCATAGAAGCCGCCGATCATGAAGTTCACCGGGCCGTCGAAATCGGAGCGCAGGCGCAGTTCCTGGCTGAACGTGCGGCCGCCTTCACCCTGTTTGGACGCGACCGCGCCGTAGGTGTAGTCGTACTGGGTCAATTCGGACTGCTTGTAGTCCCAGTAGCCCGAGACCGAGGTCAGCGTCAGGTCATCGCTGACCTGCCAGTTCATTTCCAGCGTCGTCAGCAGGTTACGGAAATGGTTGTAGTAGTGGGTGTCGTTGTCATCGAGCGTCGGGTTGCTGGCGAACCAGGCCTCCGGCGGCTGGGTCGAGTGGCGGCGCCAGCGAATCTTGCCGTCGCAGGTCTGCGTCGGGTCCGCGACGTTGCCGAAGAAGCCGGTGGACAGATACGGATTTCCGCCGATGCCGTCGGCGCAGGCGATCACCGCGGCGGCGCCCGCGTCGTTGTCGCGGGAATCGGCGGCGAAGATTTTCAGCGTGGCGTCGAAATTGTCCGTCGGCTCGAAACGGGCGGTGATACGGCCCACATACTGCTTGGTCTGGGGCTGCGACTTGAACTGGTTCGGGTTGGTCGGATAAAGCGCGTCGGTTTCGTACGGACTCAGATTGCGCGGCAGGCCGATCAGGTCGCTCGACGTGTTCTTGTAGTAGCCGCCCTGCATGAACTGGCCGCGGCCGGCGACACGGATGGCGAGCTTGTCGTTGACCGGGATCGATACGCCGAACTCGGCGGTCGGATCCTCGGACCTGAATTCATAGCTCAGCTTGGCGAAGCCCTCGAATTCGTCACCGGGGCTGACGCTGGTAACCGCGATCACGCCCGCCGGGCTGTTCTTGCCGAAGAACAGGGTCTGCGGGCCCTTGAGCACCTGGATGCTGGCCACGTCGAAGAAGCCGACGCTGGACATGTGGCCGCGGGTGAACGAGAAGCCGTCGATCACGAACGCCACCGGCTGCTCGGCGCCATAGTCGGACGCCTGCCGCCCGATGCCGCGGATGATGAAGTTGCCGCCGGCGCCGCCGCCGGAGGCCTTGCTTACCTCGACGCCGGGAAGCTGGGTCGACAATTGAGTGATGTCGGTGGTGTTGTAGCGCTGGATCTGGGTCTCATCCATCACCGCGAGGGCGACGGGCGTGTCGATGGCGCGTTCCTCGGTCTTGCGGGCGCTGACCATGACGGTGTCGATGGCCTGGCTCCTGGGCTGGGCGGCCGGCTGTTCCGATGGGCTCTGTGGCGCGACCCCTTCCTGTGCGGCAGCCGGCACGCCAACCGATAGCGCCAGCACGGTCGCCAAACCGGTCAGCGTTCGACCGGAGTGGCCGAGATAATTAAAAAGCTGTCTCACTGGTTGTTTTCTCCCCTTGTCGTGTTGTCCTGCGACCGTTGGAGTGCCCAACGGACATGAGATCAGGCTGCGGTTACGCCCGCGTCTGTTTTGATTGTGGTGGTGATGCGCGAGGAGGTGCCCGGCGTGAGGGTGCGAGAAGCCCATGTGGTGACCATCCGCACCTGTCCTCCCCAGATCAGTGCTTCGACTATTTAAAACAACATCATAATATTTTAATACATTCAAGCATGAATTTTCCGGGCTGCGCAGGTTGCAACAGTCTACACCGCCGGTCGTGCGGGCGGGACAGCCACTTTCAGTGAGTGGCTGTCCGACGTACAGCTCGCCGAAAGAAAAGGGGCGGACCGGTTTCCCGGCCCGCCCCTTGGCGGCTTATGCTGGGATAGCTTACCAGCGATAGGTGCTCTGGATGGTGACCAGGCGCGGCAAGCCGAGCTGGCCGGTCAGGTCGCCGGTCTTGCCCAGCGGCTTGTCCTGGATGCTGTAGACGTAACGCTCGTTGGCGCAGTTCGAGCACATCAGCGCGAACTCCCACGGGCCATCCACCTGGCTCACACGGAGCGAAGCGTTGATGATGGTCCGGGCGCCGACGGCGGTGCCCGGCTGACGGATGGTCTCGCGACCCTTCGTCCGGTGGTTCACGTCACCGCTGAGCGACAGGTTCCAGTCGTTGCTCAGGCCGATATCGTAGGTGAAGCCAGCGTTGATCTGGAACGGCGCGCCGCCATAGTTTTCACCCGACATGTCTTGCACCCGGCCGGTGCCGCTGGAGCTGAAGCCGCAAAGCGCAGCCAGTTCCGGACGGTAGTTCGACGCGCTCGGATCCGCCTGACCCGCATAGCACTGGGCTTCCGGGAAGCTGACATATTTCAGGTCATTATACTGGGCCGACAGGCGCAGCTGCAGTTCGTCGGTGGCATACATATAGAGGTTGGCCTCGACGCCCTTGTTGACGGCGGCGGCGGCGTTCTGGACGGTGAAGTTGGTGGTCACCGGGTTGAACACGGCGACCTGCAGGTCGCTGTACTTCATCCGGTACAGTGCCAGATCGCCGGTCAGGATACCGTCGAAGAACGATCCCTTCACGCCGAGTTCGAAGCCCTTCACCGTTGAGCCGTCAAAGGTCAGGATCGGATTGACCTCTTCGCTGGTCGCGCGGATCGGATTGCCGTTCACGTCGTAGCGGATCGCGCCGTTCTGATCCTTCGAATAGAAGTTACCGATCGTGCCCGGATTGGAAATACCGGCCGCCTGGTAACCCGTCTTGTAGGACGCGTAGAGCAAGATATCCGGCGTGGCCTTCCAGCTTAGGGTCGCCTGCGGCGAGGTGTTGGTAAAGCGGCGGTTCAGATTGTATTCCGTGCCCGAATGCGCGAACGGGTTGGCCGTTTCAGGCAGTCCCAGAAGGCCGAAGAACTGGTCGAGGCGGTTGAACAACTGCTTGCCGTTGGCCTTGCGCTCGTCCTCGGTGTAACGCACGCCGCCCGACAGCTCGAGGGTATCGGTGATGTCCCAGCGCATTTCCGCGAAGATCGACCAGCTGGTGATGTTGTTCTTCCAGTACTGGTGATAGGTCAGGAAGCTGCCATCGTAGAAGCTGTCATAGAACGGGCTTGACGGGGCAGGGCCGAGCGGGAAGATCTGCACCGGCGCGTTCAGGTCGCGGAACATGTCTTCATAGAAGCCGCCGATCATGAAGTTGACCGGGCCGTCATAGTCGGAGCGCAGACGCAGTTCCGAGGTGAAGCTGTGACCGCCTTCGCCCTGCTTCGACGCGACGACGCCATAGGTGTAGTCGTACTGGGTCAACTCGCGTTGCTTGTAATCCCAGTAGCCGGACACCGAGGTCAGCTCGAGGTCGTCATTGATCCGCCAGTTCATTTCCAGGGTCGTCAGGAAGTTGCGGAAATGGTTGAAGTAGTGGGTGTCGTTGTCGTCCAGCGTCGGGTTGGTTGCCAGCCATTCTTCGGTCGGCTGGGTGCTGTGACGCCGCCAGCGGATCTTGCCGTCGCAAACCTGGGTCGGGTCCTTGACCAGGCCGAAGAAGCCCGTGTTTTGATATGGGCTGCCGCCGATACCGTCGGCGCAGGCGATGACAGCGGCCGCGCCGGCGTCATTGTCGCGTGAGTCCGCCCCGAAGATCTTCAGTGTCGCATCGAAACTATCCGAGGGCGTGAACACCGCCGTCAAACGGCCGACGAACTGCTTGGTCTTCGGGGTTTCCGTGAACTGGTTCGGATTGGTCGGGTAGGTGGTCTCCAGACCCAGATTACGGGGCAGGCCGACAAGATCGGACGAGGTGTTCTTGTAGTAGCCGCCCTGCATGAACTGGCCGCGACCGGCGACGCGGATGGCGAGCTTTTCGTTGACCGGGATCGACACGCCGAATTCGAGGCTGGGGTCCTCGGCGCGGAATTCGTAGCTGACCCGCGCGAAGCCCTCGAACTCGTCGTCGGGGCTGACACTGGTGACCGCGATCACGCCGGCCGGGCTGTTCTTGCCGAAGAACAGGGTCTGCGGGCCCTTAAGCACCTGAACGTTCTCGACGTCGAAAAAGCCGACGCTGGACATGTGGCCGCGCGTGAACGAGAACCCGTCCAGCACGAAGGCGACAGGCTGGTCGGCGCCGTAGTCGGATGCCTGACGACCGATGCCGCGAATGATGAAGTTACCGCCGGCGCCGCCGCCGGACGCCTTGTTGACCTCAACGCCCGGCAATTGCGAGGTGAGCTGGGTAATGTCGGTGGTGTTGTAGCGCTGGATCTGGGCCTCATCCATCACCGCGAGGGCGACGGGCGTGTCGATGGCCCGTTCCTCGGTCTTGCGCGCGCTGACCATGACGGTGTCGATGGTGCGGCGCGCTTCCGGCGCGGGCGGTGCCGGGGGCGCATCCTGTGCGCCCGCAGGCAGGCTGGCCGACGTCAGGAGCAGAGCCCCCGCCGTGCCAGTAAGCACGCGTCCGGCCAGCCGGCGCGCGCGTTTATGCTCTGTCGCTCTCTTGGTCACTGTTTACTCCCCTGTTTCGGCTTTCCCCAGCCGGTTCCCTTGTGTCTGGCGCCCGACGCCACCGCATCAGGACCATTGTTAAATTTCCGAAAAATGGGCTGCTCATGTCGCGTCGGCTTCTTGAGCGAGGACCGACTTCTCCACTTGGTGGCGTTTCGGATGACCCGGTAGCACGCACCCGATCCTCCCCAAGATGGTGTGCCTACATGTCGCAACGGCCTGAAAATCAGACCATGTTACCCCTCAGCATTCAAGCATGATTTTTTAAAAACAATACGACTGTTTGTTTTTGAGCGCGGTATATGCGACCTCGTGTCGAAGATGTCCGCTGCCTGTCAATGGTGTCGTGCCGGCTGCGAATAAGCAAGGGTGCTTTTTCCGGCGTCACGCGCTAGGCTCGGGGGCGGAGGCTTCTTTAAAAATGGGGATGACACGAATGTCCGACGATCCGAGGCTTCAGACCCTTTGGGATAAGCAGGAGATTGCAGAGGTGCTCGGCGCGCGCTACGGCCGGGCGCTGGATTGGCTCGACGAGGAGGCTCTTAAGGACTGCTTCCATCCCGACGGCCATGTCGACTACGGATTTTTCGTCGGCAATGCCCATGATTGGTGCGTCGCGGTCATGCCGATCGAGAAGGAGAGCCTTCATCGGTTCCATTATGTGTTCAACATCCTGATCCGGATCGAGGGAGACACGGCCGAGGCCGAGAGCAACAGCCTCGCCGGCGGCCGGCGGCCCGATGGAGAGGGAGGCTTTACCCAGAGCTTCTTTGGCAGCCGCTATCTCGACAGGCTGGAACGGCGCGGCGGCGTCTGGAAGATCGCGGAGCGCCGTGCGCTGCTCGAGTTCGCGCAGGAAATGCCGAGCTCCGGCGGACCAGGTGGCGGGCTGGCGGGACTGGAACTGGTCAGCGGTCTTTCGCCGCAGCACGCTCTCTACCGTCCTATGCGGCCTGCCGACTAGATCAATCATCCGGTCCCTTCGCGAGCGAATCGATCCCTCCGCCCGTCGATGCCCTGAAAGCCGCGCTTCTGGCCGGATGAGGACGTTCCAACCGCGTTGCGGCCGCGCCGTCACGGAGCCGTAATTGCCCAGCGGAAGCCGGGTTGGCGGGGGCGCGTGACGGGCCGTGGACGACCGTCCCCCGATCGAACTCGTCGCACGGGGTAGCGTGCGGCGGCGTCCCATGCTTTTATGTCGCCCCCGGACGGCAAAAGGAGCGGCATTGTTTCAGCCCGCTGAGATAATCCGGCCACGTCGCGGCAACGCGATGTTGAGGTTGGCGACGGTCGCGGCGATGGTGATCGGGGTGACGCTTGCCGCGTCGCCCGCGGCAGCCCAGACGGCCACACCGCAGCGTATCATCGTGAAACAGAAGGCTGCGCCGGAAGTCTCCACACCGTCGCGCGTCGAAACCAATCCCGAGCCCTGGACCGGTGACCTCGATGGCATGAAGGACCGTCAGGTCATCCGTATCCTCGTGCCCTACAGCAAGACCCTCTTCTTCTATGACAAGGAGAAGGAAATGGGCGTGCTGCACGAGATGGGGCTGTCGCTGGAGAAGTGGGCGAATACCCACACGGACGGTGCCGCGCAGGATGGCAATATCCGGATCGTGTTCGTACCGGTCGCCGAGGACCGGCTTCTTCCCGACCTGAAGGCCGGTCTGGGCGACATTGCGGCGGGCGGTCTGACCACCGAGCCCGAGGGAAGGATCGGACTGGATTTGAGCGGTGCGCTGGCGCCGAACAGCGGTGCCGTCATCGTTACCCGCAAACGCGGTGATCCGGTTCCCGAACTGGAGCGTCTTTCCGGGCGGCAGGTGGCCATCCACGCGTCCAGTGCCGCTTATGTGCCGCTGCGCCAGCTCAGCGACAAGATGGTCGCCGAGGGAAAGCGTCCCATCAATCTCATTACGGTTCCGGAGGAATTGCAGGACGAAGATCTGCTGCAAATGGTCAATGGCGGCTTGCTGTCGGTCGCGGTGGTCGATGGCTACGTCGCGGCATTCTGGTCCCAGGTCCTGTCAGGCCTCGTCGTGCGGGACGATCTGCTGGACTACGGTGGGACCGAGCTTGCCTGGGCCGTGCGTCAGGACAGCCCCCAGCTCAAGCGCCTGATGGAAGGGTTCCTGGCGCGCAACAAGCCGTCGACCTTTGCCGCGGCCTCGTTGAAGAAGTATCTCGGCGAGACGGCCCTGCCCAATAACGCCACGGCGGAGGGGGAGATGGCGAAGTTCAATCAGGCCATCGACATGTTCAAGAAGTATGGCGACGCCTATGACCTCGATCATCTGATGATGATGGCGCTCGGCTATCAGGAGTCCCGTCTCAACCAGAAGGTGCGTAACCCCTATGGCCCGGTCGGCATGATGCAGATCACCCAGGCCACGGCGGCGACGTCTGTGGTGGGGATCAGAGGGATCGAAAAGGACGCGGGACGTAATGTGGAGGCCGCCGCCAAATATCTGCGTTATATCGCGGACTCCTATCTGGACGACCCCAACATGGACCAGATGAACCGGACGCTGATGGCCTTCGTCGGTTACAATGCCGGCCCCAAGAACCTGGAACGGGTCCGCGATGCGGCGGTAAAGTCGGGCCTCAACCCGAACGTATGGTTCAACAACGTCGAACTGGCCGCCGCGCAGACCCTCGGCCGCAAGAGCGTCGAGTACGTTTCCAATATCTACAAGTACTACACGGCCTATCGCGTCGCCGTCGGGGATCCCGCGTTGCGGGAAAAATCCGTGAAAGGGCTGCCTCCGGAGACGGACGGCCAGGCCCAAGCCAAGGCACCGGCCGCGCCCTAGGGCCGAGCTTTGTACGAGGGTTTTTCCCCTGTGGATCTACGGTAGCGGGGTATCCCGTTTCCGTAGTCCTGCCATTCTGAAAAAACCTGATATGGCGCTCAAACCGGGCGATAAAGTCTTGGCCGTAAACTTTCGAGGGCCTATATGTCGCGCGCCTATTGTTCAAGTCGAGGCTGTCGGTTTTTAGGCAGGTCCCGCCCGGATGGTAACGGAGTTCCAGGCTATGTGTTTCTCGATTTGATCGACCGCCACGGTCACCACGCGTTCTCGTCGCGCCGTACCCAGACCCTTGAAGGCTTCATGCGTACTTATCGCTCTCCTCTGCACAAAAGGCTGCTGACGGGCATCCTGGGCGCCGCGTTGCTGGCGGCCTGCGGCGATGCCGAACCCGAGGCCGAGGTCGCGCGGTCGGCCATGACCGTGACCACCGCGCCGGTCCAGTCCAGACCCGTCACCCGTGAGATCACGGTGATGGGCACCGTGGTGGCTTGGGAGGAAATGCCTCTGGGCGCGGAAGTCAGCGGACTGGCGATCACCGACGTGCTGGTCGACGAGGGCGACGCGGTGAAACGCGGACAGCTGCTGCTCAAGCTCAACGATACGACCCTGCGCGCGCAGCTTGCCCAGCAGGAGGCCACCATCGCGTCGGCCAGGGCCAGCCTGACGGAAGCACAGGCCAATCTCCGCCGTGCCGAGGACCTGCTGCCCAAGGGGCATATCAGCGGACAAACCGCCGATGCGCGCCGGGCGGCGGCCGATACCGCCGCGGCGCAGCTGGCGCTGGCCGAGGCGTCTCGGGCGGAAACGGCCGCCCGTCTCGCACAGACACGGATCGTCGCGCCGGACGATGGCTATGTGTCGGCACGCAGCGCCGTGATCGGTCAGATCGTGTCATCGGGCACCGAACTGTTCAGGATCGTCCGTCAGGGCCGCCTCGAACTGGACGCCGAGGTGCCGGAGGCAGCGCTGGCCTCCGTGCGTCCGGGACAGATCGCCACCGTCTCGGCCGGTGGTGTCGCGCCCACCAGCGGTACCGTCCGCGATGTGGCGCCCAGCGTCGATACCCGCTCCAGGCTCGGCGTGGCGCATATCGCCTTGCCGCCGGATTCCGGCTTCCGCCCGGGCATGTTCGCGCAGGCGAGCATTGCTCTCGACCGGGACGACGCACTGGTGGTGCCGCAATCGTCGGTGATCTATCGCGATGGCGGCGCCGGTGTTTTCGTGGTCGGCCCCGACATGACCGTGCGCTTCACCCAGGTCACCACGGGCGATCGCGCGGGGGCGTTCGTCGAGATCCCTAAAGGCGTGAAGGCCGGTGATCAGGTGGCGCTGCGCGGTGCCGGGTTCCTCGAGGACGGCGATCAGGTCACCGTCGCGCGCCAACCGGAGACGGCCCATCCGCTCGCGGGCACGGAGCCCCGCTCCAAATGAGGAACCTCTCGTCCTGGTCGATCCGGAATCCGGTTCCCACGATCGTCCTGTTCCTCCTGCTGGTGATCGCCGGCATCGCCGGCTACTCGTCGCTGCGGATCAACAACACGCCTGATCTCGACGTGCCGGCGATCATCGTTTCGGTGATGCAGCCAGGCGCCGCGCCATCCGAGATGGAAACGCAGATCACGCGTCTGGTCGAGGACTCCGTGGCCGGTCTGGGCGGGGTCAAGCACATCCGCTCGGTGGTCAATGACGGTATTTCCGTCACCACGGTTGAGTTCCAGCTGGGCACGGACACCGACCGCGCCACCAATGATGTCCGCAATGCCGTGACCGGCGTGCGGGCCGACCTTCCTGCCGACGCCGAAGAGCCTATTGTCGAGCGCATCGATGCCACCGGCGGACAACTGGTCACCTACGTGGTGCGCGGCGCGGGCCTCTCACCCGAGGAACTGAGCTGGTTCGTCGACAATGACGTGGCCAAGGCATTGCTCGCGGTGCCGGGCGTCTCGCGGGTGCAGCGGGAAGGCGGCGTCACCCGTGAAATCGCGGTAAGGCTCGATCCGCAGCGCCTTGCCGCGCTCGGCATCACGGCCGGCGAGGTGAGCCAGCAGCTCCGGCTGATCAACGCCAATCTGCCGGGCGGACGGTCCGACATCGGCGCGGCCGAGCAATCCATCCGTACGATCGGCAGCGCGCTCACCGTTCAGGGGCTCGCCGACAGCCTGGTCAATTTGCCCGATGGCCGCACCGTGCGCCTGTCGGACCTGGGCAGGGTGGAGGATTCCTGGGCCGAGCCGCGCACCCGCGCGCGCTTCGATGGCGAGGAGGTGGTCGGTTTCGGCATCGTCCGCACGCGCGGCGCCAGTGAAGTGCATGTGGCCGAGGCGACGCGCGCCGCCGTCAAGCAGCTTGACGAAGCCCGTCCGGACGTGAGCATCGAGGAAGTCACCTCGGCCGACGAGTTCGTGCAGCAGAGCTACATGGCCTCGCTGGAGGCGCTGCTGCTCGGCGCGGCGCTGGCGGTGCTGGTGGTGTGGTGGTTCCTGCGCGATGGCCGGGCCACGTTCATTTCGGCGCTGGCCATGCCGCTGTCGTTGATCCCGACCTTCGCCGTCATGGCCATCTTCGACCAGTCTTTCAACATCGTGACGCTGCTCGCGCTCGCCCTGACCGTCGGCATCCTTGTGGATGACGCCATCGTCGAGATCGAGAACATCGTGCGCCACATGCGCGCGGGCAAACCTGCCTATCCCGCGGCCATCGAGGCGGCGGACGAAATCGGCCTGGCGGTCGTGGCGACCACCATGACCATCGTCGCAGTGTTCGCGCCGGTCGGCTTCATGCCCGGTATCGTCGGCCAGTTCTTCCGGGCCTTCGCCATCGCGGCTTGTGTCTCGGTGCTGTTCTCTTTGCTGGTCGCGCGCACGATCACGCCGCTGATGGGCGCCTATCTGCTGAAGGGTGGCGACCTCAGGCATGACGAGCCGCGCTGGATGCCGCGCTATCTGGCAATCGTCGGCTGGGCGCTGGACCACCGGGTCAAGGTCATCCTTTCCGGCTTCGGCGTCGTCGTCATCTCGGTGCTGATGGCAACCTTCATGAAGTTCGACTTCGTCCCGGTCAGCGATACCGGCCGCTCCGTCATGTCCGTGGAGCTGCCGCCGGGCGCGAACCTGAGCGAAACCGACGCGGTTGTCGCGAGCCTGTCGGACATTCTCAAGAAGCGGCCCGAAGTGGAATCCATCTACGTCGCCCTGGGCACCAGCATCCAGCTGATGGGACCGGGCGGTGGTGGCAGCACCCAGGGTGAGGTGCGCCGGGCGACGATGACCGTCAATCTGGTACCGCGCGGCGACCGTGACCTGACCCAGCAGGAGTTCGAGGCCGATGTGGGTCCGACATTGCTTGCCGTGCCCGGGGTGCGCGTGCGTTTCGGCGCCGATGGCTCCAGCGGCTCCAAGCTTCAGATCGCGCTGGTCAGCGACGACGCCGAGGCGTTGACCCGCGCCTCGCGCCAGCTGGAGCGAGAGATGCGCGGTCTCGACGGACTGAACAACGTCGCATCCACGGCCAATCTTGCCCGCCCGGAAATCCTCATCACACCCAAGGCGGACAAAGCCGCCTCTCTGGGTGTCGCGACCCAGACCATCGCGCAGGCGGTCAGGGTGGCGACCCTCGGCGACGTCGATGTCAACCTGCCGAAGTACAATCTGCCCAACCGGCAGATTCCCATTCGCCTGATGTTGGTGGAGGACGCGCGCCGCGACCTGGATACGATCCGCAATTTGCGCGTCCAGACCAACAATGGCGGTTCCGTACCATTGTCGTCGGTGGCCGATGTCTCATTCGGCGCCGGCCCGTCGCAGATCGACCGGCTCGACCGGCGCCGTAACGCGGTGATCGAGGCCGAACTTGCCGGTCTGCCGCTGGGTGAGGCCAACGATCTGGTCTATTCGCTGCCGGCCATGAAGAACCTGCCGCCGGGGGTGTTCGAGGTGCCGACCGGCGACGTGGAGAATCTGGGTGAACTGCTCAACGGCTTCATCTTTGCCTTCGTGACCGGCATTCTGCTGATGTATTTCGTGCTGGCTCTGCTGTTCCGGAACTTCGGCTATCCGATCACCATCCTGACCGCGCTGCCTTTGTCATTCGGCGGCGCATTCGGTCTGCTCCTGCTTCTCGACAAGCCGTTCTCGGTCCCGGTGCTGATCGGCATCCTCATGCTGATGGGAATCGCGGCGAAGAATTCGATCCTGCTCGTCGAATACGCCATCGTCTCCCGCGCCGAGCGGGGCGCGACGCGGCGCGAGGCTTTGCTGGACGCCGCCCACAAGCGCGCCCGGCCGATCATCATGACCACGCTCGCCATGGGCGCCGGCATGTTGCCGATCGCCGCGGGCATCGGCGCGGATACCGAGTTCCGCTCGCCCATGGCCATTGCCGTGATCGGTGGCCTGATCACCTCCACGGTGCTCAGCCTCGTCTATGTGCCGGTCGTCTTCACCATCGTCGATGACATTCAGGCATGGCTCGGCAGGCGTGCCGGCAAGATCGCGTTCGGATCGCCTGATCCGAAGAACGAGTCTGAGACACCGGGTCCGGCGGCGCGTCCCGGGGAATAGCCGGGCCTCGGCCATTGCCAGCGCCGTTGAATTTCGCTAAGCCGTCGCCGGAGTTGCAAGGGAAGCCACATCATGTCCGCCAACGGAACACCGTCATTCTTCGACCTGGAAACCGCTGTCGAGAAGGTCGCGGATACGCGCTTCCTGGCCAATTTTCACGAGACGTGGGGCATCGCGGGCGGCACGCCCAATGGCGGTTACCTGATGGCCATCGCCGTCCGGGCCCTGGCTGGCACGCTAGAGCATCCGCATCCGCTGACCGTTACCGGACATTACATGAAGCGCTCCTCGGCGGGGCCTGTCGAGATCCTGACCGAGCGTCTGGGACGCAGCCTCACCACGTCGACCGGCCTGGCCCGGCTGATCCAGGAAGGTGTGCAGCGAACCCATTTCACCGCCACCTTCACCGATTTCGATCTGGCGACCGGCAAGTCGGTCGTGCATGCGACCCCGCCGGACCTGCCGCCGCCGGAAGAGTGCGTCGAGCACCCCTATGTGGAAGGCAAGTCGCCCAAGTTCCAGGAACTGATCGACATGCGCTTTCACCCCACCCACATGGGCTGGGCGAGGGCGACGCCGCACGGGGTCGGGGAGATGGCGGGCTATATCCGTTTCAAGGATGGGCTCGAGCCCGATCTGTATTCGGTTCTGATGTTCGCCGATGCCGTGCCGCCGGCGATCTTCAACGTGGTCGGCGCGACCGGCTGGGTGCCGACAATCGAGCTGACCACCCATCTGCGCCGGCGCCCCGCGCCGGGGTGGCTGCGGTTCCGTTTCACCACGCGCCTTTTGACGCGCGGATTCTTCGAGGAAGACGGCGAGATTTGGGATTCGCAGGACAGGCTGGTCGCTGATTCCCGGCAGATCCAGAAGCTGATGTCGCCCAAGGCGAGAGCCTGAGGCCGGCCGGAAACAAGGTTCCTGATCCCTAGACCAGCAGCTTCTGCTCTTCCTTCGGCTGGCGCTTGGCATCGAAGGCGGCCCAGACGCCATTGGCGCCATCCCAGCTTCCCTTTGTCGCGCCCTTCGAATATTCCGTGGCGCGCTGCTCGAAGAAGTTGGCGTGCTCGACACCGTTCAGGATTTCCACCAGCCACGGCAGCGGATGCGCCTTGATCTGGCTGTAGGTGTTGTCGTGCTCGCTGAAGTAGCCGAACACGGGCGACAGCTTCAGCTGGGTCAGCCGCCAGTCGGCGACATAACGAACATAGGCGCGGATGTCCTCGGCGGTCATGCCCTGGATCCCGCCCAGGCCAAAGGCCAGATCGACGAATTGTTCCTCCAGATGGACCATGGTCTTGGCCACGTCGATGATGTCGTCGCGCACGGCCTTGGTCACGGCGCCGGTTTCGCGATTCCACTGATGGTAAAGCCGAATGATGCCCTCGCAGTGCAGGCTCTCGTCCCGCACCGACCATGACACGATCTGGCCCATGCCGTTCATCTTGTTGTGGCGCGGGAAGTTCAGCAGCATGGCGAAGCTGGCGAACAGCGACATGCCCTCGGTGAACGCGCCGAACATGGCCAGCGTACGGGCCACGTCCGACACCGTGCCGACACCGAAGGTGTGCATGTAGTCGGCCTTGTCGCGCATTTCACGATAGTCGCGGAACGCTTCGAATTCGGCCTTCGGCATGCCCAGCGTCTTCAGCAGCAGGGCGTAGGCGTCGATATGCACCGTTTCCATGTTGGTGAAGGCGGCCATCATCATCTGCACCTCGATCGGCTGGAAGATCGGGATGTAGCGCTTCAGATAGTTGTCGCCCACTTCCACGTCCGACTGGGTAAAGAAGCGGAAAATCTGGGTCAGCAGGGCGCGCTCGGCCGGCGTCACACGGTCCGAGGTCCAGTCCTTGATGTCCGCGCCAAGCGGCACCTCTTCGCCCATCCAGTGCGTCTGCTGCTGGCGTTTCCAGAAATCGTAGGCCCATGGATAGCGATCGACGTCATAGGTGCCGGTGGCCGTCAGCAGGCCGACCTTGCCGGTACCGATCAGGCTGCGCGGGTCGACATGGGACAGGTCGCTCACTGACATGCGAGGCACTCCTCGTAATCCGTGCGCTCACCCTGGACCACGTGCATCTCGGCCTTTTCGAGCTGGCCCGCGAAAGCGGCGCGGCTGATCGATTTCGAGCGGCAGTAATACAGGCTCTTGATGCCCTTTTCCCAAGCGGTCCAGTGCAGCATGTGCAAGTCCCACTTGTCGATGTCCGCTGGCAGATAGAGGTTCAGGGACTGGCTCTGGCAGATGAAGGGCGTCCGGTCGGCCGCCAGGTCGATCAGCCAGCGCTGGTCGATCTCGAACGCGGTGCGGAATACCGCCTTCTCGTCTTCGTCCAGGCACGCCAGATGCTGCACCGAACCTTCATGCTCGACGATGGACTGCCAGGTTTCCGCGGTATCCTCGCCCTTGCGCGCGAGCAGGTCCTGCAGATACGGATTGCGGACCGGGAAGGCGCCGGACAGCGTCTTGTGGGTATAGATGTTGGCCGGGATCGGCTCGATGCAGGCGCTGGTGCCGCCGCAGATGATGCTGATCGAGGCGGTCGGGGCGATGGCCAGCTTGTGGCTGAAGCGCGCCTTCATGCCGCGCTCCAGCGCATCGGGGCAGGGGCCGCGCTCTTCCGCCAGCGCGACCGAGGCCGCGTCGGCCTCGCGGCGGATCTTGCGGAAGATTTTCATGTTCCACGACTTGGCCATGGCGCTCTCGAAGGGAATGCCGCGCGCCTGCAGGAACGAGTGGAAGCCCATGACGCCCAGGCCGACCGACCGCTCGCGGAACGCCGAATAGCGGGCGCGCTTCATGCTGTCGGGCGCTTCTTCGATGAACTGGGTCATCACGTTGTCGAGGAAGCGCATGACATCCTCGATGAAGCCCGGCTCGTTGTTCCACTGATCCCAGGTCTCGACGTTCAGCGACGACAGGCAGCACACGGCCGTGCGCTCCTCGCCATGGTGGTCGACACCGGTCGGCAGGGTGATCTCGCTGCACAGATTGGACGTGGACACCTTCAGGCCGAGATCGCGCTGATGCTTGGGCAATGCCCGGTTCACCGCGTCGATATTGAGGATGTAGGGCTCACCGGTCTGGATGCGCGTCTCCAGGATGCGCTGCCAGAGCTGGCGGGCGTTGACCTCGCGGATGGTCTGGCCGGTCTTCGGGCTGACCAGAGGGAACATGGCGCCGTCGCGCACCGCTTCCATGAAGGCATCGGTGACGTTGATGCCGTGGTGCAGGTTCAGGCCCTTGCGGTTGAAATCGCCGGACGCCTTGCGGATTTCGAGGAACTCCTCGATTTCCGGATGGTGAATGTCCAGATAGACGGCCGCCGAGCCACGGCGCAGCGAACCCTGGCTGATCGCCAGGGTCAGGCTGTCCATCACATGGATGAAAGGCACGATCCCCGAGGTCTCGCCGCAGCCCTTCACCGGCTCGCCGATGGAGCGCACGTTGCCCCAATAGGTGCCGATGCCGCCGCCATTGGACGCCAGCGCGACATTCTCGTTCCAGATGTCGACGATGCCGTCGAGGGAATCGGGCACCGTGTTGAGGAAGCATGAGATCGGCAGGCCGCGCGTGGTGCCGCCATTGGACAGGATCGGCGTCGCGGGCATGAACCACAGCCGCGAGACCGCGTCATAGATGCGCTGCGCGTGTTCCACATCGTCGGCATAGGCACAGGCGACGCGCGCGAACATATCCTGGTAGGACTCGCCGGGCAGCAGGTACCGATCTTCGAGCGTCGCCTTGCCGAAGGGCGTCAGCAGGGCGTCGCGGCCGCGATCGAGCACGAGGTCGGCCGGGGTCGGCTTCGGCGCCAGCGGCATGGGCAGCGGCGCGCGCTTGGCCGGCTCGGCCGATGACGCGTCCGCCGAGAATTTGAAGGGAAGCTGCGATGGTGGAATGGGAAGACGCGCTGCGGGCTGCTGTTGCGGCACCAGATGTCCGTTACGGTCGAAGTCGTAAGCGAGCGAAGACATACAGCGTTTCTTTCTCTTCTCGTGGCGGGGAATCGAAGGACGCTATCCGGCGCTAAACTCCGGCATGCACCCCCAAGGCCCTCCGCCCAGGGACGTTTCCAACTTCCACGGCAGGTTTCCTGGCTTGCGGGTCACCGCTTCTGCCTGGCCTTCCCGGCGTTGCCGCCAGTGACGCGAACGACAGTTGCTCGCCGCCTACAGTTGCGGGGGCAGCCCCGGATTCGCAGGGTTTTTGCCTGCTTCCCGGCTTCCCTTTTACCCCAAATATGACTGTTCGAGGCACCGTGGACGCAACATCTTGTGCTCGGCAGGGGGTATCGTCAAGCGCATTGATGATCGCGATTTCGTGATAATCAGGTTGACATCGGCAACCCCAAGCGAAGCCGCGGACCTTGGCGCTGGAGCCCGAATTGTCTCCGGTCACGAGGGGTATTATGCTGCCCGCATGGGGGAGTTTTGGCGGCGGCATGAGGTGGGGGCGTTGCATCCGGCATGGCTGCCGGGCATGCTCGCCAACCATACTGGCATCGTCCAAGGAGCCTCACATGAGTGGAACAAAGAGCCCGAACCCTGAAACACTGGTGCTCCACGCAGGCTATCGCGCCGATTCCACGACCGGCGCGGTGGCCGTGCCGATCTATCAAACCACGTCCTACCAGTTCCGCGACGCGGACCATGCGCGCCGTCTGTTCGCGCTGGAGGAGTTGGGAAATGTCTATACCCGGATCATGAACCCGACGACCGGGGTGCTGGAAGACCGGATGGCGGCCTTGGAGGGCGGCGCGGCCGCGCTCGCGGTCGCTTCGGGACAGGCTGCGTCGGCGCTGTCGCTTCAGAACCTGGCATCGGCGGGCGACAATGTGGTGAGCTCGACCGATCTCTATGGCGGGACCTGGAATCTGTTCGCCAATACGTTGCGCGCCCAAGGCATCGAGGTCCGCTTCGTCGATCCCTCCGACCCGGAGAATTTCCGCCGGGCAACCGATGCGCGCACCCGGGCCTATTACGCCGAGACGTTGCCGAATCCCAAGTTGCAGGTCTTCCCCATTTCGGAAGTGGCGGCCATCGGACGCGAGGCAGGGATCCCGCTGATCATGGACAACACGGCCGCGCCGCTGCTGTGCCGGCCGTTTGACCATGGCGCGGCCATCATCGTGTACTCCCTGACCAAATATATCGGCGGTCACGGCACTTCGATCGGCGGCATGATCATCGACAGCGGACGCTTCGACTGGGAGGCGCATTCCGACCGTCAGCCCAATCTCACCCAGCCCGATCCGAGCTATCATGGCGCGGTCTGGACCGACGCGGTCCGGCCGCTGGGACCCATCGCCTACATCATGCGCGCGCGGACAGTGCTGCTGCGTGACCTTGGCCCCGCACTGAGCCCGATGAATGCGTTCATGATCGCGCAGGGGCTGGAGACGCTGCCGCTGCGGATGGAGCGGCACTGCGCCAATGCCAACAAGGTCGCGGCGTGGCTCGCCGCCCGCGGCGACGTCACCCGCGTCATCCATCCGAGCCAGCAGAAGGGCGAGGCGCGCCGCCGGGCGGACGCCTACCTGAAACAGGGCTATGGTGGGCTGATCGGCTTCGAACTGGCGGGAGGCGTCGATGCGGGCCGCCGTTTCATCGATGCACTGAAGATGTTCTACCACGTCGCCAACATCGGCGATGCGCGCAGCCTGGCCATTCATCCGGCCAGCACGACCCACAGCCAGCTATCCCCGGAGGAACAGCTGGCCACGGGTGTGACCGATGGCTATGTGCGCCTGTCCATCGGCCTGGAACATATCGACGATATTCTCGCCGACCTGGAGCAGGCCCTGGCCGCGTCGGGCGGCTAGAGGCCCGACTGCGAGGAGACGAGGGTCCGGAGCTCCTCGGCCTGCGGGTTCGAGACACGGCGCTCGATTAGGATGTCGCGCGAGGTGACGCTGCCGCCGTAATACTTGGCCGCCATCTTGTTGCGGGACTTGATCTTGGTGCCTTCCAGGCTGACCCCGGCGAACAGGCCGCCCTGGGTTTCGGCGTGATAGTAGATGTCGCGGCGGCCGGTCGTTGTGCCGGTCGCCTTGTCGACGCCGGATTCGACGGCGACCGCGCTCAGATCGGCGCCGATCTGTACGTCGCCGCTCATGACCCGACGCACGGCGTTGTCGGTCATCAGGATCAGGAGAAAACGGTTTTCCTGGCCGCCGAGCTGGAGGCCGATGCTGATCGAGCTGAGATGGTAGAAGCCCGGATAGCTCCAGACCCCATCTTCTCCGCGCACCAGCAATACGCCGCTGCCGCCTTCGCCGCCGATGCCGATCGCGCCCTTGATCACGGACGGAAAGATCATCACGCCCTTGGCGTCCTTGAGCAGGGCGCGCAAAGTCGCGTGCGAGCCCCGGTCGGTCAGGTCGTCAAAGGCGAAGCGCGCGGCGGATACCAGTTCATGCGCGTCGGCTTCGGACGCCGCCTGGGCCGGCTGACTGGGATACAGCGCGACGGAAGCCGTCCCCGTGACCAGAGCGACCGCCAATGCCGCCGCCTGGACTCCGCGACGCGTGAACTTCAGCATGTTCGTGATCTCCTCGGTATTGTGATGCCGCCCCCGGCCCCGTGTTCGCACTAGATTTAGGCGATTATACGCCCTGCGCAAATCTCTCGGACCGCATGGGATTATTTTAGTGCCGAAACGCTCAGTTCCGCCGGGCGCATTCGATGCACTGCGGCGTGTAAGGCAGGGCCTGAAGGCGGGCTTCGGCGATGGGATCGCCGCATGTCGTGCAGATGCCGTACTCGCCTTCTTCGATGCGCGCAAGCGCCGCGCGGATTTGGACAATCTCGGCGCGGCTCGACTCTTCGAGGGCCTGATTGGCCTCGGCCGATTCCATATCCGTGGCTTGCTCGGCGAAGTCCGGATCGAGGGGCAGGCGAAGGTCGTGCTCAAGCCGATCGGCGCGGTCAGTCAGTTCCCGCAAGCGGTTCGAGAGGTCGTCGGCGACTTTGCGAAGGTCCAGCATTCAGGCAGCCTAGACCCAATTCGCGGGTTTGACCACCGAGATGCGCCGGAACCCAGGTGGCTGGACGGGGAGACGCTGCAGACGTTCCCGTCCAGCCGTCAGCACATCAGCTTGAGGGGGCTTGGGTGCTGAAAGACTATTCTACCGGAATGTTTTTTATTCGCAGCCAATTTCTTCCTGATCACGATGACGTGACAGGCCCACCAATGCCCAGTCTGAGCCGGAGCGCACCGCCGTCCGACAGCAGATCAGCCAGGGTGACGCCGTCCAGAACCGCCAGAAAGGATTTAAGCGCTTGGGCCAGAACGCGCTCCAGACGGCAGATGCCGGCAATCGGACAGGTATTGTCGGCGCTGCGAAAACATTCGACCAGAGTCAGGTTCTCCTCCATGTCGCGCACCACGTCCCCGATATTGATCTCCGCCGGGCCGCGCGCCAGCACAAGGCCGCCGCCGCGGCCCCGAGTGGGCACGACAAACCCAAGCCGCCCCAGCGTATTGGCGACCTTCATCAGATGGTTGCGCGAAACGCCATAGCTTTCCGAAATCTCTCGGATGGTCGAGGCTTCGCCCCGCTTGAGGCCGACGTGGATAAGCACGCGGAGGGCGTAGTCGGTATGTTGCGTCAGGCGCATAGGAGAAGAACTCGCTGGTTGGCTGTTTCGCCATTTGACGATCCATCGGAAACAGATTAAAGATGTATATAGAATGCATCTTATGGAGGGCTACATGGAAAGTCTCTACAAGCGGCTCGGCGGCGCGCCGGCGATCAAGGCGGCGGTGGACGTGTTCTACGGCAAGGTGCTCGCCGATGACCGGATCGCCAGGTTCTTCGACGGCGTGGACATGGAGCGTCAGCGGGCGAAGCAACGCGGTTTTCTCACCATGGTCACCGGCGGTCCCAATGGCTACTCGGGCAAGTCCATGCGGGAGGGCCATGCCCATCTGGTGGCACAGGGCCTCGACGACTCCCATGTGGATGCCGTGATCGAGAATCTGGCGGCGACGCTGCGCGAGCTGGGCGTATCAGAGACGGATATCGCCGATGTCGGCGCCCTTGCGAACTCGGTGCGGGATGACGTGCTGAATCGTTCAGCCGCGGCCTGACGCTCAGTCCGCGCCCCGACGAAGACGCCACATTCTGAATACGGCGACTTCGCCGAGGGGGCGGCGGTTCTTGATCCGGAAACTGTCGGCCCATTCGGACGCGAAATCGCGTTGAAGCGCCATGTTGACCCCGATCGTGACGCCCATGGCGATGAGCGCGCCCAGGCTCGCGAGCGCCATGTCCTTGTGGGCGTCCCAGACGTCGCCCTGTGTGCCCAGGAACGCCATGCCCAGATTGCCGCCGAACCAGGCGGCGGCACCCCACTCGATCAGTTCGTAGAGCATCGACGTCGACATCATGACGTCGAGGGGCAGGAAATACCCCCAGAAACCTCGCACGTTGACGACGCGAAGGAATATCTCGCGCGTGGGATAGGCCATCAGCAGGCCGTAACTGAAGTGGATCACCCGATCATAATTGTTGCGCTCCCATCCCAACGCCTCGTTCAGCGACGCGCCTGTCAGCGCGTGGAACCAGGCGTCGTAGGGAACGTCGGAATAGGTGTAATGCGACCCGACCTCGTGCAGGCACAGGAACAGGAAGATCATGGTCGCGGACAGGCGCGAGAAGGCGAAATGCCGGTGCATGAGCGCCGCCACGCCGATGAAGGCGGCGACCAGGGCGTTTTCCAGCAGCCACGCGGACCGGTCGGCGGGCGAAATCGCCAGAGCCACGAACAGGATGAGGAACAATACGCCGAGGACGGTCAGGTAGGTCTTGTGCCGCATGGTGCCTCACTCGGTGCGTCCTGGAGCAACATAGCCTCCCCATCGGCGGTCGGCGCAAGCCGGATCGATGAACGGCGCTATTTCGACCAGTCGGGATGCAGGTGCTGTTTCACCCTGGTGGGCCGGCCATGAACGCCGGCTTCCCAAAGCTGTAGCAGGAACGCGCCCGTCGGAGAATGGATGCGGTGCGGTCCGAGCTGCAGACGCAACATCTTCTCGATCTGCCCCTCGACATCGATGAACTGGACAGCGTCCACACCTTCGAAAAGGCCAAGCGGGATGCGATGGATCGACGCGACTTCGTCCGGGTTGGGCGTCATGGCGGAGGTGTCGGTCGCCCAGAAGACATAAGGCGAGATGACGTAGCCCGAGCGGGATGAAATATCGTCGAGCCGGCCGAGGAAATGAGTCTCGTCCAGTTCCAGGTTGATCTCCTCGCGCATCTCGCGGAGCGCCGCCTGGAACGCGTCTTCGCCCGGGTCGATCCGTCCGCCCGGCAAAGCCCACTGTCCTGCATGCTTGTTCAGCTTGGAGGTGCGCCGTGTCAGCAGCATGGAGGCGCCGTCCTCGGGCGTGTCGCCCGCCAGGATGGTCAGCGCCACGGCAGCGTGGCGCATGCCTTGCGTGTCGATCTGCTCATGGGGAAAGGCTGCCAGATTGGTGCCTATGGCGTCGCGGAAGCGGTCGTGAAAGTCGTATGGCATGGAATGCTCCTTCGGCCGCCAAACTGCCCCAAGCCGAAACGCTTGTGAAGGGACAACAAGCACGCGTGAACGATTTGTTCTTGCCAGCGGCGGGGAGGGGCGAGCTATGGTTCTGCCGTAGATTGAACGAGGACTGGCATGACGATCGACGACCTGCTTGAGATCGAGAAGATCAAGACCACGCGGCATCTCTATTCGCATTACTACGATGGCGGTGAGGTCGACAAGCTGGCCGCCCTCTTCACCGACGACGCCGTCTGCGAGTTCGGTCCCGATTACGGCGGCGACTGGGTCGGTCGTCCGGCGATCCATGCGAACTATGGCAAGTTCATGTCGAGGTATGGCGGCATTTTCAACGTGCTCCACGCCGTGACCAACCCGTTCATCCAGTTGAACGGCGAAGACCGCGCGACAGGGCGGTGGTATCTGCTCGACCTCCGGACCGCCGTGGGCACGGAGAATCCGTTGATCCTGTTTGGTATTTACGACGACGAATACCGTAAGGTGGGCGACGAGTGGCTGATTCACCGGACGCGTCTGCACTTCCTGTGGCCCAAACGCGATCTCGGGACGTTCCGCGTCTGATCGTTTCGGTGCTGCGGCCTAATGAGGGGCCGCGCTGCGGTACCATGCTGCGCCCGGTGGCGGAAATATGACGCTTCCTGAGTCTTCACTTTAACTTTAGCTTGCACAAACCCGCGAAACATAAGACTCTTTTGACATCATCAAATTGCTCGTGGAGTAGGGCGGTCAAAGGGAGGGTAGGGGTGCTTTTCAGGGCATTCGGACGTCGTTTTGCGGCGAAGATCATCAAGGCCAACGTTCTTGTCATCGCGGGACTGCTCACCATCGGTGTCGCGGCCGCGCCCGTAGCCGAGGCCAAGACGCACAAGAGCAAGACCGCCAAAGCCAAGAAGCCCGCCTACCAGATCGGTACCGGCGCCATCATCATCAATGAGGCGACCGGCGAGGTGCTTTACTCCCGCAATGCCGACAAGAAGCTGTATCCGGCCTCCATGACCAAGGTCATGACGCTTTATCTGACCTTCGAAGCGCTTCAGAACGGCACCTTGACCCTCGATCAGAAGCTGACGTTCTCGCGCGAGGCGGCCAGCCGCTCGCCCAGCAAGCTGGGCCTTCCCGCAGGCAGCAAGATCAGTGTCGAGGACGCTATTCTCGCCCTGGTTACCCGCTCGGCGAACGATGTCGCCACCGTGCTTGCCGAGTCCATCGGCGGCACTGAAAGCGATTTCGGTTACCTGATGACCGCCAAGGCGCGTGAACTGGGCATGCGCAACACGCTGTTCCGCAACGCGTCCGGACTGCCCAACAAGGAGCAGATCTCGACACCGCGCGACATGGCGTTGCTCGGCATCGCCATCCACCGCGACTTCCCGCGTCAATACGATTACTTCAAGACCCGCAGCTTCACCTTCAACGGTGTCACCCACACGTCGCACAATCGGTTCGTCGCCAACTACAAGGGCGCCGACGGCATCAAGACCGGCTTCATCGGCGCATCCGGGTTCAATCTGCTCGCCGCCGCCGAGCGCGATGGCGTCCGGCTGGTCGGCGTGGTGTTCGGCGGTTCCACTGCCCGTTCGCGCGATGCGCACATGGGCGAGATCATGGATGCCAGCTTTGCCCGGGCCAAGGGCAACGATCTTCCCGGCGTCGAGTATGTGAAGGAAGACGACGCCAAATCCGGCAACAAGGTTGCTGTCATCGAGATGCCGGAACCGAAGGTCGAGCGCATCAAGGTCGCCGGCTTCACCCCGGATGGAACGCCCGTGGCTCAGCCCGCGGTGACCATGCAGACCCTGGACGATCAGGTCGCTTCCGCTGATCCCGCGGTGTTGCGCGCGGCGTCTCTGGCCGCCGCGGACAGCGAAGCCAGGTCGGAGCCGGCCACCGTCAGCCTCGCCTCGGCCATGACCAATAACGAGCCGGAGCCGGCCGATGTGGACACCCCGGCTGGATGGGCCGTTCAGGTGGGTGCGTTCGCCAAGCGCGATGCCGCGCGTCAGTTCGCCCAGACGGTGGTTGGCAAGCTGTCCGATGCGCTTGACCATGTGAGCCCCGCAGTCAGCCTTGTCGAGGGCAAGAAGCCGCTCTACCGCTCCAGGCTGGTCGGCTTCAACAGCCGGAATGAAGCGCAGCAGGCGTGCACCCAGCTGAAGCGCGGCAAGGTCAGCTGCATTCTGGTCGCCCCTGGCACGGCCACCGCGAGCCTCAACTAGTTTACGAGAATGTTTATCAGGTCGAGGGCGTGCCCGTTTTCCGGGCCGCCGAACCTCCCTTCGGCCGTATAGGTCGCGACCGTTTCAACACCCGGCCGGACTTCGATCAAGGCGACGATGGAAATCCCGCCTGGGAGGCGGGCATCGGTGCAGATGATGCGCACGGGAAGTTTTGCCTCGCGGGTACACACGGGCTTTCTAGTATCCAAATGCATGGCAATATCTATTCTGAATAGCGGCAACGGTTGGTGCTGACATACCGTGCATATTCCTTCAACGCAAGGTGCACGACGGGCAGGCACGCCGCGATGGCCGCCGAAGCGGCCATCCGTCACACCCAGTCTAGCGCTTGTCCAGTCCCCGCTGTTCCCGTTCGCGGGCAAGGCGCTGTGCATCCGACGTCAGCCGCGGACCCAATTCGTCATCATTCAACGTGCCGTCCATGTGCCGCGCCGATTTGCCGCTGTCGAACGTGATCCACTGCGTCGGAATGACCTCGAGGATCGTCCGCATGGGCGAATTGAGTGTTTCGACGAAGCGGTCGGCGCGGGCCTTGTCGCCACGATGGGACTTGTCCGCCAGCGCCCGGTAGAACCAGGCCTTGGTTTCATCGTCATCATGGAAGATGCCGATGCCCTTGGCGGTCGCCGAACCCATGGGGCAATCCGGCTCCACGCCGGCGACGCCGCTGACCGCGACGGCGACCTTCGGGTTGCGCTTGATCGCGGCGGCGCGGTGACGGTGCGCGGCGAAGGTGATCCAGATGCGTCCGTTCCGCCAGATGAAAGAATGGTAGACGCCGACGGGCCAGTTATCCTTGGTCGACCACATCAGCACGCATTCCCTTGCGTCGGTCATCAGCCGGTCCAGCTGCTCGGGCGTGTACGGATAAATTGAGACGACTTCATGGTCGTTCGGCTTGCTCATCACTCTCCCTTTCAATACTCAGCGCTCTCCCCGGGCGCGGAGAAATCTAATCATTGCACGCTCCTCAATGGAAGCGTCATGCGTGCTGGTTTTTCCAAATGCCTGTGACGCCGTCGCGCGTCACACGCGCGGAGTGTTCCGGGCCGCCATCAGCGGTGGAATGCACAGGAGATAGAGGCAGGCTCCCACGATCCAGATCGCGCCGTTCCAATGGGCGGCGGTCGCGGCATAGATGCCGGTCACCGCAAGCGGGCCGATGATCGAGGCCAGACTCATCAGGCTGGCGACGGTGCCCTGCAATTCGCCCTGCTTGTCCTCGCCGACCTGCCGCGAGACCAATGACTGAAGCGCAGGCACGCCGACGCCGCCCGCCGTGAGGAACATCAGGATGGGGAACACCATCCAGCCCTGCGTCGCGAATGCCATCAGCACGAAGCCCGTGCCGTCGATCGCCACGCCCAGCGCCAGCGTACGCTTCTCGCCCAGACGTGCCGTGATCGGACCGGTGAGGAAGGCCTGGGCGATCGCGTGGAACAAACCGTACGCCCCCAGTGATACGCCCACCATCCAGGTGTCCCAGCCGAACGTGTCCTCGCCATAGATCACCCAAATCGAGCCTGGAATCTGGCCGACCAGATGCATGGTGAAAAAGATCGCGATCAGAGGCAGCAGCGCGCGGATGCTCAGCGCCCAGCGGAAGGAGCCAAAAGGGTTCAGGGATTTCAGCCGGACTGGCTTGCGGTCCGCCGCATGGGACTCGGGCAGGACAAACCATCCGACGAGGAAGTTGATCGCGTTGAGCGCCGCGGCCAGCAGGAACGGATAACGCAGCGACAGCTCGCCCAGCAGTCCGCCCATGACCGGGCCCGCGATGAAACCGATACCGAAACATGCCTGCATCAGCCCATAGCGCCGCGCCCGTTCGTCGGGCATCGAGATATCGGCGATATAGGCCGTGGCCACGGCGATGCTGGCGCCGGTGATGCCGGCGATCGCGCGGCTGACGAAAAGGATCGCCAGATTGGGCGCCAGCGCCATCACCACGTAATCGACCGCCGCGCCCGCCAGCGCGATCAGCAGGATGGGCCGCCGGCCGAAGCGGTCGCTGAGCGCGCCGAGGATCGGGGCGAAAATAAACTGCATCAGCGCATAAAGGGCCAGCAGGACGCCGTAGGTGCCGGCGATCTCGGTGGTGTGGCCCACCTCGCGCAGCAGGCTGGGCAGAATGGGCATGATCAGGCCGATGCCGATGGCATCCAGCGTGACCGTGGCCAGAATGACGAGCAGGGCTTTGTTCATGACGGTCTCGTGGACATATCCTGTTGGGTGTCCACAATCGCGCGGCACTCAAAAGCCTACAGGAACTAGGGTCGCGCCCGGTAAAATCTAATGGGAAATCGATGATGGTTTCGTGAACACGGCGCCGTGCTTCAGGCGTGAATTTCCCAGCCGCCATCCAGATTGAAATCGGAGCCGGTCATGTACGAGTTGCCGTCACTGGCGAGGAACACCATCAGCGGGCCGCCGTCCTTCATCGGGTCGCCCAGGCGCTTCATGGGCACCGAGTCCGCGTATTTCCTCACGTCCTCGGGCCTGGCCTTTTCCCAGTTCTCCCACGCATCGGTGCGCAGGAAGGGGTTGACGGTATTGACCTGGATGCCGAGCGGACCCCATTCGCGCGCGGCCGTGCGGGTGATCACCCGGATGGCTTCCTTGGCGATGTTGTAGGAGGTATTGCCGGGGTCGCCGGTCATGCCCGCCGCCGAGGCGAAGTTGATGATCTTGCCGCCCCGGTCTTTCATGTGCGGAAAAACCGCCTGCATGGCCCAGAGGGTCGCCTGCGCGCCTGTCCGGAACGTATACTCCAGTTCCACGTCGTCCGTGTCCTGCACGGAGACGAACACCGTCGATTTTTGCGGATTGGCTTCGGTCCCGAAGCCCTGTGCGTTGTTGACCAGGATATCGATGGGACCGAACGCCGCGACGGCCTGATCGACCATGGCGAAGATCTGGTCCTTGTGGCCGACATCGCAGGCGATGCCGATGGCCTCGCCGCCTGCATCCCAGATCTGCCGCGCGACGGCCTCGGTGGTGGCCGGCGTTCGCGAGGCGACCACGACCCTGGCGCCTTCACGTCCATAGGTGATTGCGGTCGCCTTGCCGATGCCCCGTCCCGCGCCTGTGACGATGGCTACTTTTCCGTCAAGCTGTCCCATGATCACGTACTCCCCAGTTTCGTAAGAAAACAGGGTCACGCGGGAGCGACAAATAAGCAAGATGGGTCAAGCGTCAAAGCCGTTTGGTGAGGGCAAGGGCGTTGGTTGTCGCCGCGCCCGCCGCCGTGTTGTCGAAGATGCACCAGGTATTGGCGCCGTTTTCCGCATGTCGCCCCAGATGCGCCTCGATCCGGGTCAAATCCGCCTCGGAATAGGGCGACCAGTACATCCGAGGCGCGCCATGAAGCCTGTAGTACACCAGTTTTTCGGAGCCGCCCGGCTCATCGGCACCGGGACATGGCGCGGGATCGGCGGCGACGCGCGCGATCCCTCGCTGCGCGAGCAGGTCGCCGGCTTCTTCGGTGAACCAGCTTGCGTGACGCGGCTCGCATGCCACGTGGGCGTCCGTTTGTGTTTGGAGGCAATCGAAGAAACGCGCTGCTGTCTCCGCTGAAAACGCGAGCCTTGGAGGCAGCTGGACGAGTAGCACGCCGAGCTTTTCTTTCAGCCCGTGGGCTTGCTCCAGAAAGTCCTCAACAAGTTTATCGGCCTCGTGCAGGCGGGCAGCGTGAGTGATGGATCTGGGGGTCTTGACGGCGAAGCGAAAACCATCTCGGACAGACTCCCGCCATCTTTCATAGGTCGCGCGCTGGTGAGGCCTGTAGAAGGACGAGTTGATTTCGACGGCGTTGAAGTGGCGCGCATAGCGCTCGAGATGCGTTCCAGGTCCAGGAAAATTATCCCGGTGCTCCGAGCGGATCGCCCAGCCCGCGATTCCGATACGACATGTCGTCATCGGCGGCATGGAAGAAGCCCCGCCGTGCGCCGGCGGGGCTCGTTCCTTCAGGGCCAGTTCGGCAGCGCTTCCAGTTCCTGCTTGGTCATGGTCGTGACAAGCTTGTTGTTCTGGAGTTTCAGGGAGTTCAGCTGGAATACCGCTTCCTTTTCCCCGACGCCCATGAACCCGCCATATTCGACAACGACCGCGACGATTTTGCCGGTCGAGTCCGCGAGCACCTCTTCGACGTCGCCGATGCGATCACCAGCCGGCGTGACCACGTCCAGCTCTTCCAGCTGATCGACATTGATACCGAAGGGCGTGACCTGCAGGGAATCATCGTCCACTTCCACAAGGGCCGGGGCGGCAGCGGACGGGGCTTGGGCCATGGCGGACAGCGTACCACCCAGGCTCAGCATCAGCGCGGCGCTGGCCACTGCAATATGGTTCTTCATGGGAAATCCTTCCTGTTGTAAAGCTTATCTAACGCGGTTGCGGGTGTGAGGTTCCTACCTTGGGCCGAGCGGGCTTCAGTCGCCGAAACGGTCGTCGTCTACCTCGCGCGACACCACCTTGCCCGTCTGCGGATGAATCTTCAGTTCCACCTCGCGGCCCTTGCCATCGCGTCCTTCGACCTCGTAGACGCCGTCATCCATCTCGATCTCCTCGATGCGAAGACCCTGGGTTCGCGCCTCGCGTTCGACCATGCTGAAGCCGGAGGGGTTGACGCTGGGGCCGGAGGGGCCATCGTCGCGATCATCGGCCCAGACAGGCGCCGCGAGTGCTCCGGCGGCGGCGATGGCGAGCAGGGTGGCGCGGATGGGATTGCTTGCGATGGTCATGATTCTGTCTCCTGGTTGCTGTGACACCGTGTTTCTAGCAACCCTCGCCTGACATCGGTCCGACGCAACCTGTCAGGTTCCTGTCAGGTTTCGAAGGCTAAAAGGAACCGATGAAGCGTATCCTGCTCGCATGCCTGGCCGGTCTGCTGACCGCGAATCCCGTCAACGCCGATGACGACTGGGACGACGACTACTATTCTGAACATGATCTGGCGCGGGACGCGTTAGGGCGCGGCGCCGCCTTGCCGTTGGCCACGATCCTGGCTATTGCCGGGCGTTATCAGCCCGGCGACATCATCGATGTCGACCTCGATGAGGAGGATGGTCGTCTGGTCTACGAGTTGAAGGTGCTCACCCGGTCAGGACAGGTGCGCGAAATTCATCTGGACGCGAGAGACGGGGCCCTTCTGAAAATCGAGGACGATTGATGCGCGCTTTGGTGATCGAGGATGATCCGGATGTCGCGCTCGACATCGCCCGGGGTCTGGAAGCCGTCGGCTTCGTGGTCGATGTGGCGAGTGATGGCGAGGAAGCGTGGTTCAAGGGCGATGTCGAGGATTACGACATCGCGGTGCTGGATTTGGGGCTGCCTCGCCTCGACGGCCTTACCGTCCTGCAACGCTGGCGCGCCAATGGCCGTAATCTGCCCGTGCTTATCCTGTCGGCGCGCGGCGACTGGACGGAAAAGGTCGACGGAATTGAGGCCGGAGCCGACGACTATCTCGGCAAGCCCTTCGAGATGGGAGAACTCATTACCCGGGTGCGCGCGCTCGTTCGACGGATGGCGGGTCATGCGGCTCCGGTCCTCGCCATCGGCCGGTTGCGCATCGATACCCGGCGAGGGTCGGTAGAGGTGAATGGCGTACCGGTGAAGCTGTCGCAGCTTGAATTCCGGCTGCTCAACTACCTTGCGCACCAGCCTCGGCGCGCGGTACCCGCAGGCGAGTTGGCGGAACACCTTTACGGCGCGGAAGAAGCCGGAGACACCAACGCCATCGAGGCCCTCATCGTCAGGCTGCGGCGCAAGATTGGTGCCTCGGCCATCGAGACGCGGCGCGGCTTTGGCTATCTTCTGGTGGACGGGGCATGACTCCCGGATCTCTGCGGCTCAGGCTTCTGCTGGGAGCAGGGCTGGCCGTTTTCACCGCGTTGGCGGTCGCGTCCGTGGTGATGATCCTGTTGTTTCAGCGCCACGTCGAACGCGGTATCGCCGAGGAACTCAAGCGCGATGGCGTGCAATTGATCGCGGGTCTTCAGGTCGGTCCTGACGGCTCGCCACGGCTCCAGCGTCAGCCGACCGACCCTCGGTTCTCCAAGCCCTTGAGCGGCCTGTATTGGCAGGTAACCGGTGCAAGAACATTGCGTTCGCGCTCACTTTGGGATCAGCTTTTGCCTACCGCGCACGAGGCGCCCGCCGCGGAATGGCGGCTCCGTAAGATCGAAGGACCGTTCGAGAGACCGGTGCTGGTACTGGAGCGAAGGGTACAGATCGGCAAAAGCGTGCCTCTGCTGGTTCAGCTCGCGCATGACGATACCGCCGTCCGTCACGCGCGCGCCGAGTTTGCGCGGGAGCTGGCGGTGTTCATGGCGCTGCTGTGGACGGTCTTGCTGGCGGCTGCCTGGCTGCAGGTGCGCCTTGGACTGCGGCCGTTCCGGCGGGTGCGCGAGGAACTGGCCGCGTTACGCCGCCATCCGTCGGCTCGGATGGGCGGTCAGTATCCCTCGGAGGTCCGCCAGCTGACCGACGCCATCAACGACCTGGCATCGGCGCGCGAGAGCGACCTGAAACGGGCCCGCCAACGCGCCGCCGATCTTGCCCACGCGCTGAAAACGCCGCTGGCGGCGCTCGCGGCGCAGAGCCGCCGGATTCGCGGCGCAGGAAATACCGAGGCCGCGGACGGACTCGACCGTGTCATTGGCGCGGCCGGTGCGGCGGTGGAGGCGGAACTCGCCCGCGCCCGTGCCGCGGCGTCCCGGCTGGCGCCGCAGGCCGCAGATGCATTCCCGCTGGCCGTTGCCGAACGGATCGCTGCCGTTCTGGAGCGCACGGAAAAGGGCATGCGGACAGACTGCGAACTCGACATCCCAGAAGGCCTGCGGATTTCTGTTCCCGCCGAGGATCTGAGCGAGATACTGGGAACACTGTTGGAGAACGCCGTGAAGTTCGCGCGGCGGCGCGTGCTTGCGACGGGCGGGACAGCGGATGGCAAGACTTGGCTGTGCATCGAGGATGACGGGCCGGGCATCGCCGAGACCCGCCAGGCCGAGGCGCTGACCCGTGGCGGCAGGCTGGATGAAGTCGGTGGTGGTCATGGACTGGGTCTTGCCATCGCCCGCGAGCTTACCGAGGCGACGGGCGGTTCGCTGGCGCTCGACATCTCGCCGCTTGGCGGTTTGCGGGTGACCCTGCGCTGGTGATGACAGCCGCGCCGGAGCCGATTACAGTCGGGGTGAACCGGGGAGGGACATCATGAAGATCGAAGGCGGATGCTATTGCGGCGGGCTGCGCTATGCGGCCGAGGGTGAGCCCGTGCTGAAGGCTCAGTGCCATTGCCGCGAATGCCAGTATATCTCGGGCGGATCACCCAATGTGATCGTCGGCATGCCCCTTGATGGCTTTGCTTACACCAAGGGTGAGCCCAAGCAATTCTCTCGCTCCGATATCCCGCGCCCCGTGACACGCGAGTTCTGCCCGGAGTGCGGCACCCATATCCTGACCCGCGCCAAGGGCTTTCCGGGCGTGATCCTGAAGGTCGGCACATTTGATGATCCGTCGCTGTTCGGCGGGCCTGACATGGCGATCTTCACCATCGACAAACAGGCCTTCCACACGATTCCCGAAGGACTGCCCGCCTTCGAGCGCTTCCCCGGCTAGGACGAGAGCTCCGACCGCTCTGTGCCGCGTCAGGCTTCGGCCCTCGGGACCTGGCGCTACTTCAGGGCCTGGTTGATCAGACCGGACAGGCGGACGCCGGCCTTCTTCATCTGGGTGGAGGCGATGTTCGCTTTCTCGTACGGATAGTCGCCCGAGATGATGATCCTGCCATTGTCGGTGGCCGCGCCGCGCAGATCGTCATAGGCACCGGTCTTGGCGACCTGCGCCGATTCCCAGCACCAGTCGCGCACGCTGCCCGTGAACCAGCTCTTGCGCAGCTGGAGTGTGATGTTCTTCCTGAACCTGGTCGCCAGAGCGGTCGGGTCGGACCCCATGACCGGGACGATGGCGGTTTCCCAGAGCGCGTACAGCGTCGTGTCCTTGCCATCCACCGTCGCCTTGATGTCGTTACCTCGGTTGGTGCCGTTGTCGCCGCAGTTCAGCGGCTGGTGGATGTCGCCAACCAGGTGGATCAGGAATTTCAGGGCGTCCGCGCGGGCCGCCTTCGGCTGGGTCTTGTCGGCCAGGGTCAGGTAAGCCCGCTCCGTCTGGGCCACGACGCAGTTTCCATCCGGACAGTCGCGGGCCGGATCGTAGGCGGGCTGGTCGACGGGAACCGGGGCGTAATGCCAACTCTTGGTTTCAGGACGGTTGGCGACAATTTCGTCCGCCCAGCCGGCCGCCGACATCATGGTCGCGACGGGGTCGCCTCCCAACAGCTCCTGCACCTGTGTCTTGGCCGCCGGCGTCAGGTAAGGAGCGGCGATCAGGGCGATGATCCGATGGCCGTCGCGTTCCCAGGCCGCGACTGGCCCGGACCAGAGAACCGCCGCGGCAAGGGCGAGTGTGGGAAGGCGGAAGGATATGGCGCGCATGGTGCTCCTCGGTTCGAATGTCGTCCCCATCTATAGTTCTATATAGTCGCGGGGGTCCGGGGAAACCGTGAATTGCCCTCATCGACCATTGAGACGATCTGGTCGGTGGGCAGGGGCGGCAAACTGGCATGGAATGGGGACGCCTTTGCCGAGGGCGCGCGTGTAGTACCCTTGGAAGGATTATTGCCGAGGTTTGTCCCGCTTTGTTGGACGGTGAGACGCCGGGGCACACGCAGCGCTCTCCTTGTCGTCCAACTCTTTCAACAGCGCCCGAAACCGGTCGGGAAGGGGCGTATCCTCCGACTTGCCGTACAGCAATCCCAGATTGCGCGCGAGATTGCGCCGCTCGTTACAGCCCAGGGTCGGATCCCGCTTCTCTTTGACATGCTCGATCACGATAATTCAACCTGTCTACCCATCAAGGGAGACAACGCCACCATCGGAAATTAGTTCAGTACTTTCAATAATTTCGGCTGATAATCAGCAATTATTGATGAAACAGGTGGCCCCCTACCTTAGGGGGGACGGCTTTGTCGGTAATGGTGCGCCCGGCGAGATTCGAACTCACGACCCCAGGATTAGGAATCCTGTGCTCTATCCTGCTGAGCTACGGGCGCCCCGATGGAGAGATAGCGGAAATCGCGGGGCCGGACAACGCTTGGGTGCCTGTTGGCCGGCGAGGGGATGCTTTTCCTCCTGCGCCGCGCGGGGCGCACAAAGCGGAGCGGTATTCGCCATATTGTCGCCGAACTCCGACGCTATCCAGTTTCCCGAGCCCGCTATGTACGGCGTGTTCAGGGGGTTAGGAAACATGGATTCGGTTCTGCTGTCATTCTTGCGCGGGCTCATCCTGCCCGTGCTGGTCGTGATCGTGCTCGCTTATCTGGTCTTGGGCGCCGTCTTCAACTGACGCACCGCGCCGCGGATGCTAGTCTCGATCTCATGCAACTCAGTTCTTTCTTCGCGGCACTCCTGCTCGCAACCGTCATGGTCGCACGGCCAGGGATCGCCGCGGCCTTCGCCACCCTGCCGGCGGATGCGACGACGGGAACTGGACAGGCGCGCGTCGTGTCGGTCACCGACGGCGATACCCTGGTTCTCGACAATGGCGTGACGGTTCGTCTGGTCGGCCTTCAGGCCCCGAAGCTGCCGCTCGATCGTCCCAACTTCAGGGAATGGCCGCTGGCCCGAGAAGCAAAACGCGCGCTCGAGGAACTGGTCCTCAACAAACGCCTGACCCTGCATCCCGCAACCACGCCGACGGACCGCTGGCAGCGCACGCTGGCACACCTCAGCCGCGATGACGGTCTGTGGGTTCAGGGCGAGATGCTGCGGCTGGGCTGGGCCCGCATGTATACCTTCCCGGACAATCGCATGCTGGCATCGTCCATGCGAGGCCTCGAGCGCGAGGCGCGCGCCGCCCGGCGCGGCATCTGGCGGCATCCCTATTACGCGGTGCTGACGCCAGCGGGCGCGATCAAGGCGCTCAACACCTTTCAGCTCGTGGAAGGCAAGGTCGTCGACGCGGCGGAGGTCAAGGGCCGTGTCTACCTGAACTTCGGCGAGGACTGGAAGACCGATTTCACCATCATGGTGCCGGCCAAGGTCAAGCGCGCGCTTGCCAGACAAGGCGACGACCCCGTGTCGCTCGAGGGCAGGACCGTCCGGGTGCGCGGGTGGCTCAAGAGCTACAACGGCCCGATGGTCGAGCTCACTCATCCCGAACAACTGGAAGTGTTGGACGGCGGGTCTGACCAGCGCCGATAAAAAAGGGGAGGGCCAAGGCCCTCCCCAATTCCATTATGTCGACGGGATCAGTCCGACCCTGTGCGGGTCGCCGCCGACGAGCCGCAGCAACGCCTTGCGCAGCTTGCCCAGCGCCTGATGCTCGATCTGGCGGACACGCTCCTTGCTGATGCCCAGCTGGTCTCCCAGCACGGCGAGCGTTACCGACTCTTCACCCAGGCGGCGTTCCTGGATGATCAGCTTCTCGCGCTCGGTCAGCGTCTCCATGGCCTGCTTCAGCCAGCCGAGACGGATCTGCGTGTCATGGGCGGTCATCACCGCGTCTTCCGGAATCGCCCGGTCGTCCGCGATATAGTCCTGCCATTCGTTGTCGCCTTCCTCGCCGACAGGCGCGTTGACCGACTGGTCGCCGCCGGTGAGGCGCGCTTCCATGTAATCGACTTCCTGCTGCTTCACGCCCAGTTGGGTGGCGATCCGCTGGCGTGTTTCCGCGGAAATCGGCGCGGCGCTGTCATTGCCCGTGCTCTGTCCGATCAGGCTCCGCAGCCGGCGCAGGTTGAAGAACAACTTCTTCTGCGCGGCGGTGGTGCCGGTCCGGACGATCGACCAGTTGCGCAGGACGTAATCCTGGATGGCCGACCTGATCCACCAGCTGGCATAGGTCGAGAAGCGGATGTCCCGTTCCGGTTCGAAACGGTCGGCGGCCTGGATGAGTCCGAGGCAGCCTTCCTGCACGAGATCGTTCGCGGGCAGCCCATAATGACGATATTTGCTCGCCATGCTGATGACGAGACGTAGATAAGCACCCATCAGCTGCTGCAAGGCGGCGTGATCGTGATCGTCCCGCCACCGACGGGCCAGATCGAATTCCTCCTCTTTTCCCAGGAGACGGGCATCCGTGGCTGCCTTGACCAGCCTTTGGTCGATACGCTGTGGATTCAGATCCATGGTGGACCTCCTACTGTCGCTCCCTCCTGCGTCGGCGCGGACGAACCGCTATCCATTCTTACGGTGTGGCGAGCAGTTTGGACCAATTCTAATATGATATGGGTATGGCGGCGTTCAATTTAAGGTGATGAGACGAAAAAAGGCCCGCCGGAGGCGGGCCTTTCTGCAAACGCGATGTGCGAGCTTGCTTTATGCCGCCTTGAGTGTCTTTTCCAGTTTCTCGATCGCCGAACGCTCGTCGATCTTTTCAACCGCGGCAACCTCGCGAGCCAGACGGCCAAGGGCCGATTCATAAATCTGGCGTTCGCTGTAGGATTGCTCCGGCTGGTCGTCCGCGCGGTGCAGATCGCGCACGACTTCGGCAATGGACACGGGATCGCCCGAATTGATCTTGGCTTCGTATTCCTGCGCGCGGCGGCTCCACATGGTCCGCTTGACGCGGGCACGGCCGCGCAGCGTGGTGAGGGCCGTCTTCATGATGTCGGGCGATGCGAGACTGCGCATCTGCAACTGGTCAACTTTCGCGATCGGAACCCGCAGCGTCATCTTTTCCTTATCGAATTCAATGACGTATAGTTCCAGTTCCGTGCCCGCGATGGTTTCCTTGTCGATGGAAACGATCCGGCCGACGCCATGCGCCGGATAGACGATATGCTCGCCCTTGCGGAACTTCTTCTTCGACGCATCCAGCTTCTTGGTGGTCATGCTATCCATCTTGCCATCTCTCTCCAAAGTCCCGGGTTGGTGGCCGTGCCGGATAGTGCCGGCAGTTGACAGCAACTCCCGCCCGGCGGCTGCTGCCGCACTGACCGGATGATTGCTGTACTGTCGCCTCGTTGGACGACCGGTTCTCACCGAAACGGGAGACGCGCACCCCGCAACAAGGGACATCGACTTACGCCGATTTGTCACGACGCGACGGCTATGGGTATCATAAAATCGTAAAAAAAGCACCCCCGAATTCAAGGATCGGGGATGCTTTTCTCACATAACGCTTATGCGTTCAGGTCGAGACGTCTCAGGCGCCGGGATTCGACGAAAAATACTTCTCGAACTTGTCACTCTCGCCCTTGGCGTCGTCGGCGTCGGGAAGGGCCTCTTTCTTTTCAGTCAGGTTGGGCCATTCCTTGGAATATTTGGCGTTCAGCTCGACCCACTGGTCGATGCCGTCTTCCGTGTCCGGCATGATCGCCTCGGCCGGGCACTCGGGTTCGCAAACCCCGCAGTCGATGCACTCGTCGGGATTGATGACGAGCATGTTTTCCCCTTCGTAGAAGCAGTCCACCGGGCACACTTCAACGCAGTCAGTGTACTTGCACTTGATGCAAGCTTCGGTCACGACGTAAGCCATCGCGGTCTCCTTGAGCCTTTTTTATTCTGACACGCCCAGCCGGCTGAGCACCCGCTTGCGCGCTTCCCCTCGTTCACGGTCGGAAACGTAGAGCAACCCCGCGATTCGGCGCAACAGATTTGCTTCATAGGCGTGTAGTTCGCCGTCCGCATACACCACTTCCCAAAGCAGTTCAACGAGTTCCACGCGCTGCGCTTCGCTGAATTCACTCTTGACCGTAAGGGTGTAGCGGTTGAGATCGCTCGCCTTGTCCTGCTTGGCCTCGGCCATAGTGACAAGGTTCGTGGCGGCCTCCGAAGTCAGTCCGAAATGGCGCTGCAGAATCGTCGTGACCGTCTCGCGCTCGGCGTCGTTGAACTCGCCATCCATGCAGGCGGCATCAACCAGCAGGACGGCGGCGGCGACGTGAATGTCCTGGCTGTGCGGAACGACGCTGCGCGGCGCCGCGGTGAAGAGGGCTTTGAGGGCGTCGATCATCGCATTCCGGTAACATGCCCGGCACGGTGCCGCAACTCGCGGATCATTCCGCGGCGCCCATCGGTACCGTAAGGTTGCCGCCCATGGCGCAGCCGGCGGACGGCGCCAGATCATGGTAAAGCGCCCGTGCTTCCGGGGCCGGCCCCCGCCGCTCACCCAGGGCGACGACCTCGATCACCCGGATCAGGTCACCCTGCGCGAAGGTAAGGACGTCGCCGATCCTCAGGATGGCGCTCGCCTTCGATATACGCTGTCGGTTGACCCTGATGTCGCCGGCCTGGATGTGTTTTGCGGCCAGGGATCGACTCTTGTAGAAGCGTGCGTACCAGAGCCATTTATCGACGCGCAGGGCCATCTCGTGCATGGGGTCTCCGTCTAGCCTGTCCCGAGTGCGGTTTTAAGTGCCTTCAATCCGGCGAATGGCGAATGCTCGTCGCGCTCACGCATCTGCCGTGTCGCCTTGAGGGTATGTTTGCGGTGCTCTTTGCGCTGCCGCACGAAGATGATCTCGCCGTCATCGGCCGCCTGGCCTCGATAGCCCAGGGAGGCAAGGATGGCGTTGAACGCCTCGCCCCGGCAGCCGACGAACGCGGTCAGGTCGCGGTCGGCCTTCAGCGCGCCGGCCTCGTGACGAGTCCGTGCGGCTTCGGCCACCTTCTCGAGCATGTCGAGCCGCACGGCCCGCCCCGCGATGACCCGGTAGCCCGCCATTTCATAGAAGCCGTCCGGGACCTGCGCGGCGACCAGCGATGTGAGGCCCGGCGCGGGCGGTTGCGGCACGTCGCGCAGCCGATTGAACACCCGCCAGCACATCAGACGGTGGCGGGTGACGCCGGGCTTCAGCACCGCGGGAATGAAAATGCTGGCTTCGCCGAATTTCACGCCCAGCGACCGCAGCTGCCAGCGCTCCCGCGGCGCAAGCTTCCGGATGTCCTCGGCCGCGGCATCGCGCGGCATGGTGCCGAGCGCCTCCACGAGGCGGAAGGCGATGCCGCGTGCCAGCCCGGTGAGGGCCTCGCCCGTGTTCTTGTCGGACGCATCCAGCGCGTCCTTCAGCCGGAACAACGGCGCCATCGCACGCCGCAGATGTGTTTCGCACCATGTGGACAGCCTGGCGGCGACAGCGGTGCGTTCAGCCGCTTCCAGAAAGTCGCCGGCGATCACCTCGACGCGCGGGCTCAGCGGCGTTCCGCCCTTGCTCAGGCGTCCGATCACCCCGCCGGCGAACGAAATGTCGCCGGTTTCTGGCGTCAGGCTGAATGCCGTATCGGCGCCGTCACGGATACGCTGGACCCGTCCGGCCACTTCACGGCGCAGTGCCCGGCTGGCGGCGTTGAGCAACACATTGCCCTCGGCGCCGCGCGCTGTCTCGTCCACGTCGAATACCAGGCCGTTGAGCCGCCCGACATAATGGCCTTCCACCAGCACATCGCTCTGGGGATCGACCGCCGCGAACAGCCTCTCGTCCGACTGCATGCGCTTCATCAGCATGGCCGAGCGCTTGTCCACGAACCGCAGGGTCAGCTGTTCATGCAGCGCGTCCGAGAGCCGGTCCTCGATCTTGCGGGTCTCGCCGCGCCAGTGAGCCGGATCGTTCATCCAGTCCGGCCGGTTGGCGATATAGGTCCAGGTGCGTGTGTGCGCGATGCGGGTCGCGAGCGTGTCGATGTCGCCGTCGGTCCGGTCCAACCGCTTGACCTGCGACGCGATCCAGTCCTCGGGCAGCTTGCCGTTCTCTTCCATCAGATGCAGGAACAGCTTCTTGACCAGCTGCGCGTGTTCGTCCGCCATGGTCTTGCGGAAATCCGGTACCTGGCAGACTTCCCAGAGGCGGGAGATGGCCGCGCGATGAGTCGCGGCGCTCCGGATCTCCTCGTCGCCTGCCAGCGCCTTCAGCACGGCGAGATCCTCGCTCTCGCGCGCCCGCAGCAGCCCGGCGATGCTGGGAGGCTTTTCCAGGCTGGCGATCAGCCGTGGCAGCGAGGCGTAGTCGAAGGCGGCGTTGCGCCATTGCAGCTTCTCGATCGGCGTGAACCGATGCTGTTCGACGGCCTCGATGATTTCGGGCTCCATCATCGGGTCGCGGCCGCCGAAGTCGCCGCCCGCGTCGCTGAGCACGCCGAAGGTGCCGTCATTCATGTGGCGTCCGGCGCGGCCAGCGATCTGGGCGACTTCCTGTGGCAGCAAGCTGCGGTGGCGGATGCCGTCGAACTTGGTCAGCGAGGCGAACGCCACATGGTTGATCGCCATGTTGAGGCCCATGCCGATGGCATCGGTGGCGACGATATAGTCCACCTCGCCATTCTGGTACATCTCGACCTGGGCGTTGCGGGTCCGCGGCGACAGCGCACCCATGACGATGGCGGCGCCGCCCTTGCGCCGGCGGATCAGCTCGGCGATGGAATAGACGTCCCGCGCGGTGAAGGCGACGATGGCGCTGCGGCGGGGCAGGCGGGTCAGCTTCTTCGAGCCGGCATAGGTGAGATGGGAAAACCGCGTGCGGTTGATGATCTCGCAATCGGGCAGCAGCCGACGCACCATGCGGGCCATGCTCTCGGCGCCCATGAACATGGTTTCCTCGCGGCCTCGCGCGTGCAGCAGGCGGTCGGTGAAGGTGTGGCCGCGCTCCTCGTCGGCGCACAGCTGGATTTCATCGATAGCGAGAAACGCCACGTCCTTGTCCAGCGGCATGCTCTCGACGGTGCAGACCCAGTAGGACGGATGGCGCGGGACGATCTTTTCCTCGCCGGTCACCAGCGCCACATGGGCGGGCCCGCGCATGGCGCAGATCTTGTCATAGACTTCCCGCGCCAGCAGGCGCAGCGGCAGGCCGATCATGCCGGAGCTATGCCCCAGCATGCGTTCGATCGCGAAGTGAGTCTTGCCAGTGTTAGTGGGACCGAGGACGGCGACCAGGCGCCTATCGTCCTGATCGTTCTTCATCCCGCTCCGTGGCCCAACTGCCGGCCCCGCGGGCATATATGGGGGACCTGAGTCATCTGGACTCTATATTTGCCCATTGGGCGGCGCAGGCAACAGAAATTATCGTGACGGTTGCCTATGCGGTGTGCGCGCGAAGCCATATGACAAGATGTTCGAAGCGGAAGTCGCGGTTTTCATAGAGGCCGTTGATAAACTCGTATGCCTTCAACGGATCCGCCTCGATGGTCAGACCATTGACGGCGAGGAACACGTAGGTTCCCGCGAACGCGACGCGCTTGTTACCGTCTATGAACGGGTGATTCTGTGCGAGGCTTTCCCATAGGGCGGCTGCTTCCTCGACAAGGTCGGCGTAGTAACCCGTTTGGGGGCGGAACAGGGCGGACTCAAGCGCGCCCATGTCCCTGATGCCATGCGAGCCGCCATATCGTTCGATCTGATCGTCATGGATCGCCAGAATGTCGGCGACCGTGAGATAGTCGGTCATGATTCTGAGGCTTGGCTACTTGGCCAGCCGTTCGTAGAGCGGGCCGAATTTTTCAACGCTGTTCTTATAGTGAGCCATGATGTGCTTGCGCGGTGAGCTCTGCTTACGCTTCTCGATCAGATCTGCGAGGGCTTCTTCGATAAGCGCCTGAAGTTGCCGTCCTTCCGCATCGGCCAAAGCCCGCACTTCCTGCAGGATCGCCGGATTAACCTGGGTCGAGAATTTTTGCTTCATATCACTCATACACCAATTCTATCATGATGTATCAGGATTCATCAAGATGGCGCGTCGTGTCGATTGTGGCCATCCTTGTCTCTGCCTGTCTCGCTTGCGCGCCCGCGTTGACTTGGCGGTAACCACTCGTCCATTCTCCTCGGCGAAAAGGGGAGATGCACGTATGACTGTCACGCTGGGAACGCCGCTCGATCTACCATGCGGCATTACGCTGCCCAATCGCCTGTGCAAGGCGGCGATGACCGAGGGTCTGGCCGATCCGCAATTGCGGGCGACCAGCAAGCATGCGGTCCTTTACAAGCGGTGGGCCGAAGGCGGCATAGGCCTGTCGCTGACCGGCAACGTGCAGATCGACCGCAACCACCTAGAGCGTCCCGGCAACGTGGCGATCGACGGCAATGGCGGCCTCGACGAACTGAAGGCCTATGCCGAGGCGGGCAGGACCGGCGGCACCGAGCTGTGGATGCAGATCAATCATCCCGGCCGGCAGGAGCCGGCCTCGATCAGCGCCCGGCCGCGCGCGCCGTCCGATGTTCGGCTCGGCTCCAGCGAAGCGGCGTTCGGCACGCCCATTCCGCTGACCCATGACGAGATCGTCGATATCATCCGCCGCTTCGCCCATGTGGCCGAGACGGCCAAGGCGACCGGCTTTACCGGCGTGCAGATCCATGCCGCCCACGGCTATCTCCTGAGCAACTTCCTGTCGCCCGTGGTCAACCGCCGGACCGATCAGTGGGGCGGTCCCATCGAGAACCGCGCCCGGCTGCTGCTCGACATCGTCCGCACGGTCCGCGAGGCGACCGGCAGGCATTTCGGCATTTCGGTGAAGCTGAACTCGTCGGATTTCCAGCAGGGCGCGTTCACGCTGGATGAATGCCGTCAGGTCGTCGGCTGGCTGGGCGAGGCGGGCATCGACCTGCTCGAGGTCTCAGGCGGTACCTATGAACAGCCCGCCATGGTCGGACAGAAGGGCAGCGCCAGGACCTGGCAGGACCCGCTGAAGGAATCGTCCCGCGCCCGCGAGGCCTATTTCGTCGAATACGCCAAGGCGATCCGTCCCGCGGCGACCATGCCGCTGATGGTGACCGGCGGCTTCCGGACCCGCGAGGCCATGGAATCCGCGCTCAATGATGGCTCGCTCGACGTGGTCGGCATCGCCCGGCCGCTGTGCGGCGACACGGAGTGCCCTGGCCAGCTGATCCGGGGCGAGATCGACGCGCTGCCCGCCTATGAGCACACACTGGTCGTGCGCGAGGAAGAGGCGCCCGATCTCAGCCCCTCGCACCGGTCCCTGCTGCAGCAGCATGGCCAGCAGGGCTGGTTCTGCGTCAACATCATCCGCATGGGTGAAGGCAAGGAACCGGCGCTGGACATGGGCTGCCTCGAGGCCGCCCGCGCTTATGACGAAAACGAGGCCGCGACCAATGAGCGGCGCAAGGCCGCGCTCGATATGGCGCCTGCCGAATAGCAGGCCATGCGCCATCGTCAGCCGCCCATGCAACGGCGCGATTTGACACGGAAGCAGGTTTGGCGATACTCCGCCCCCAATATAGGTTGCCATCGATTTGTCATGTTAACGTGACGAACGGAAGCGTGTTCAGGGAGACCAGGGATGTCGGATACCAAGAAGCCCACCGTCGATGAATGGAAGGCGCTGGCCCAGAAGGAACTGGGGCAGACTCCGCTGGCCAATCTGGACTGGGAAACCCCCGAAGGCATCACGGTAAAGCCGCTCTACACCTCGGAGGATCTCGAGGCGATGGCGGAAGACGAAAACCTGCCCGGGTTCTTCCCGTTCACCCGCGGCGTGCGCGCCACCATGTATTCCAACCGTCCGTGGACCGTGCGCCAGTACGCGGGCTTCTCGACCGCCGAGGAGTCCAACGCCTTCTACCGCCGTAATCTGGCCGCCGGCCAGATGGGCTTGTCGGTCGCGTTCGATCTGGCGACCCACCGCGGCTATGACAGCGATCATCCGCGCGTCGTCGGCGATGTCGGCAAGGCCGGCGTGGCCATCGACAGCGTCGAGGACATGAAAATTCTCTTCGACCAGATCCCGCTCGACAAGATGTCGGTCTCGATGACCATGAATGGCGCCGTGATCCCGACGCTCGCTTTCTACATCGTCGCCGCCGAGGAGCAGGGCGTATCGGCCGACAAGCTGGCCGGGACCATCCAGAACGACATCCTCAAGGAGTTCATGGTCCGCAACACCTACATCTATCCGCCGACGCCCTCCATGCGGATCATCGCCGACATCATCGAGTACACGGCCAAGAACATGCCGAAGTTCAACTCGATCTCGATCTCCGGCTACCACATGCAGGAAGCCGGCGCGACCCAGCTCCAGGAACTGGCCTTCACCCTGGCCGACGGCATGGAATATGTCCGCGCCGCCCAGGCCAAGGGCATGGACGTCGATGCCTTCGCCGGCCGCCTGTCGTTCTTCTTCTGCATCGGCATGAACTTCTTCATGGAAGTCGCCAAGCTGCGCGCGGCGCGCATGCTGTGGGCGCGGATCATGAAGGATTTCGGCGCCAAGAAGCCGGGTTCGCTGATGCTGCGCACCCATTGCCAGACCTCGGGCGTGTCGCTGACCGAGAAGGACGCCTACAACAACATCATCCGCACCACGGTCGAGGCCATGGCCGCGGCCTTCGGCGGCACCCAGTCGTTGCACACCAACGCGTTTGACGAAGCCGTCGCGCTGCCGACCGACTTCTCGGCCCGTCTGGCGCGCAACACCCAGCTGATCCTGCAGGAAGAGACCGGCATCACCCATGTCATCGACCCGCTGGGTGGCAGCTACTATGTGGAAAGCCTGACCAAGTCGCTGGCGGATGCCGCGTGGGAGCTGATCCAGGAAGTGGAAGCCCTGGGCGGCATGACCAAGGCCGTCGACAGCGGCATGCCCAAGCTGAAGATCGAGGAAGCCGCCGCCCGCAAGCAGGCGCGCATCGATCGCGGCGAGGAAGTCGTTGTCGGCGTCAACAAGTACAAGCCGTCCAGCGAGCAGCCTTTCGAGGTGATGGACATCGACAACACCAAGGTGCGTGAGTCCCAGGTGATTCGCCTGAAGCACGTGCGCGAGACCCGCGACGAAGCCGCCTGTCAGGCGGCGCTGGCCGCCCTGACCGAGGGCGCGGCGGGCGATGCCAACCTGCTCGAGCTGGCGGTCAACGCGGCACGGGCCCGCGCCACGCTGGGCGAGATCTCGGATGCCATGGAAAAGGTGTTCGGCCGTCACCGCGCCGAAATCCGCTCCATCTCCGGCGTCTATGGCGCGGCGTACGAGGGCGACGAAGGCTTCGCCAATATCCAGAAGGATATCGAGACGTTCGCCGCCGCCGAAGGCCGCCGGCCGCGCATGCTCGTCGTCAAGATGGGCCAGGATGGTCACGACCGCGGCGCCAAGGTCATCGCGACCGCCTTCGCCGATATCGGCTTCGACGTCGATGTGGGCCCGCTGTTCCAGACCCCCGAGGAAGCCGCCCGCCAGGCCGTCGAAGCCGACGTGCATGTGATCGGCGTGTCCTCGCAGGCCGCCGGCCACAAGACCCTCGTGCCGGCGCTGATCGGGGAACTGAAGAAGCAGGGCGCGGGCGATATCCTGGTTGTTTGCGGCGGCGTCATTCCGCCGCAGGATTACGATGCGCTGTATGACGCCGGCGTTGCCGCCGTCTATGGCCCGGGCACCAATATTCCCAACGCCGCCGCCGAAATCCTCGGCCTGCTCGACAAGAAGCGAGCGGCCGCGTAAGCGCCGTCTTTCGCAGAAGAAAGCAAAGCCCCGCGCGGCTATGCCGCGCGGGGCTTTTGCGTTCGGGCGGGCCCTACTCGACCGACAGGCCGGTCTGCTGCTCCCACATCCGGTACCATACCGACAGCTGTGCCTTCCGGAAATCCTGCGCCGCCGCCGTGTCATCGTCGATGACCAGGGTCTGGGGATCGGCGCCTTCATACCGGGGCCACGCCGGCAACGCCTCGCCGTTGGGATCGCCCGTCTTGGCGAAATTGGTCCAGTAGGTCTGTATCATGGCGGCGGTGCGCCGGTCCTTGTCGCTTGGGTGGGCAAGGTATGTGCCGTCCGATGCTTTGCCTTCCGGCCTGTAGTCCACGCCGAAGACGTACATCTGGTCGCCGCCATGGGGCACGCCAGTGAGTGTGCCGCGCCACTCGTCGCCCAGATAGTCGAGCCGATAGACATAGACGGGTGCGCCCGTCCGAGCAGCCATGCTGGCGAGCCCGTGCGAGCCCGCGGTGAAGATGAAGTCCGTGCCGACTTGCGACACCAGGTCGTCCTCGCGCAACGGGCCATCCGGTTCGTAGGCGGGCCGCACCGTGTCCAGCTGGATGCCGAATTTTTCCTTCAGTGTTTCGCCGGTGAAGCCCATCAGGCCGAAGACGCTGAACTCGTCGCTGGTCGAGCCGGACAGATATGGCACCCGCGCGATGTCGCCTTTCGCGAAGGACTCGGCGATGGGGGCCGTCAGCAATGTGCCGTCGACCACTGGGCCATAGGCGGGCGGCCCCTGTTCGTTGCCAAGGATCTGTTCGGCCGTGAGCGAGCGCAGTTTCGCCAGTGCCGTGGGATCATCGCCGGGTGCGCCTGCACGCGCCGCCACCTCCAGACCCACCTTATGGGCATCGGCGAGCGCGGTGCTCGAGTTGAAAAGGCCGCCGCCCGATTGCACGATCGCCTTGGCGAACAGGCCGCGCGCCTTGGGCGAGGCGACCAGCGCATTGACGCTGGTACCACCGGCCGAAACGCCGAAGATCGTGACATTCTCCGGGTCGCCGCCGAAATGGCCGATGTTGCGCTTCACCCATTCCAACGCCGCGATCTGATCCATCAGCCAGTAATTGGCGGTGGGCTCGTCCGGATGCTCCCTAGCGGACGCGGGATGCGCGAAAAACCCCAGCCGGCCCAGTCGGTAGTTCATCGACACGAGGACGATGCCGCGCCTGGACAGTCCGGTGATGCCTTGATCGAGCGGCTTGCGTGACGATCCCAGGAAATACGCGCCGCCATGGATCTGAACCATGACGGGCAATTTCTTGCCGGCCGACTCCGGCGGCGACCAGACATTGATGCTCAGGCAATCCTCGTCCATGCGAGGACCGTCCGGCGCAGCGCCAAGCATCACCGGCTGAGGGCAGACGGCGCCGAAATCGCTGGCATCGAGAACGCCGCTCCATGGCTTGACGGCTTGCGGTGGGCGCCAGCGGAGGTTGCCGATGGGCGGAGCGGCATAGGGTATGCCGAGATAGGCCTCATAGCCGTTGATGACGGTACCGGCGATCCGCCCCTCGGCAAGCACGATTTCCGGGGCGGCATGTGCCGAAGCGCCATAGCCGATGACTGCGGTGATCATCAGCCCGAATAGCGTCGGTCTGGCCATCTGTACCTCCCCATGATCGAGAGGACCGGCGTATCCGACCCGTCTCTCCGATCACGAAGAGTAGTGGCTAAAACCCCGTTAAGGGAAGTCGCGAGGCGCTCAGGCCGTGACCAGGCTCGCTTCCGCCTGGCGGTCCAGATGAGCGACCAGATCGGGCGGGAGTTTCAGCCGATGACCGAGCGCCTCCAGATAGGCCTTCTCGGCCGGATGATCTGGATCGATGGCAAGGCGCGACACCAGGTAGATCTCCGTGGCCTGCTCCTGCGTCCTGGCCGCCCCTGCGATGGCGGACAGATCGGCGGGCCGGGCGAGGGCATCGAACACGAACGCCTTGGCTTCCGCGTCGAGCCCGAGACGATCGACCTGCTCGAAAAGCTGCTTCTGTTCATCGGCATCCACATGGCCGTCCGCCTTCGCCGCGCCGATCATGGCGCTGACGAGCGCGAGCTCGAAGGGCTGACCGTTGGCGGCGGGCGTCGCCGATGGCAGGAAGCGCTCATCCGTATGGCGAATATCCGCCGGCGTCGGCACAGGCGCATTGGCCGCGGCCTTGCCCTGCTGCCAGTTCTGATAGGCCTTGAACGCCAGGGCGCCCAGAGCGGCCGCACCGCCATAGCCCGCGACGCCGCCGGCCATCTTGCGAACCTTCTTGTTGCCCAGCAGCAAGGCCAGAAGGCCCCCTGCGGCCGCGCCGCCAGCGAAACCGCCCATCCCACCCATGCCGCCCATTTTCTCTTTGGCGAAGCCCCCGGCCTGACCTAGGGCAGCCTTGGCGTCGGCGCCGAGGAATTGATTGAGCAGCCTGGTCGGGTCCATGTGGTGTCCTTGGGTTGCCGGTAATTTGGGTCAGGACACAATTGGGGATGAAATCCCCGCAGTTCAACCAGCGTACTAACAGATTTTGACCATGCGCTTGCCGCGGTTTTCGCCGTTCAGCAGCCCGATCAACGCTTCGGGGAGTGCCTCGAAACCGCTGATGACGTCCTCGATCACCTTCAACCGGCCATCGGCCACCCACGCGCGCAACTGCTCGAGCGCCTCGTCGCGCTGCTCGAAGAAGTCCGAGACGATGAAGCCGCGCACCGTCAGGCGCTTGACCACGAACAGGCCGGGCACGCCGCGCGGGCCGTGGGCAGGCGGCGTGCCATCATAGGCGGATACGGCGCCGCAGCAGGCGATGCGGCCCAGCAGGTTCATTTGAAACAGCACGGTTTCGAACACGTCGCCGCCGACATTGTCGAAATAGACGTCGATACCGCCGGGGCAGGCGGCTTTCAGGGTCTTGTAGAGCGGGCCGGACTTGTAGTTGACCGCCTCGTCGAAGCCGAGCTCGTCGGTCAGCCAGCGGCACTTGTCGTCCGAGCCCGCGATCCCGACCACGCGGCAGCCCAGGACCTTGGCGATCTGGCCCACCACATTACCGACCGCGCCGGCCGCGGCCGAGACGACGACGGTCTCGCCTGCCTTTGGCCGGCCGACCTCGATCAGGCCGAAATAGGCGGTCAGACCGGTGATCCCGTAGATGCTGAGCAGATGGGAAAGCGGATCTGTTGGCGTCACCTTTCTCAATACTTTACCAGGCCTTGCGGCATAATCCTGCCACCCGCAATCACCTGACACCAGGTCACCCGGTGCGAAATCCCCATGACGTGACTGCACTACTTCACCCAGGACGCCGCCTGCCATCACCGTGCCGGCCTCAATGGCGTCCCTATAGGTCGCGCCCTGCATCCAGGCGCGGTTGGCGGCGTCCAGCGACACGTAGCGCGCCTTGACGAGGACCTCGCCATCGCCCGGCATCGGGATAGCGCCGCGCTCCAGTCGAAAACAGTCCTGCGTCAGCGGACCCGACGGGATGCGGGCGAGCATGAACTGGCGGTTGATGTCGCTCATGGCATGCTCCTTCAGGCGGTCGGCAGCGTGTAGTCGCGGAAGCGGTCCCGTAGCGCCGTTTTCTGGACCTTGCCGGTCGCCGTATGGGGCAGTTCGTCGACGAACACCACATCGTCGGGCAGCCACCATTTCGCCACGTGGGCGCTGAGATACTCGATCAGCTCGTGCTTGTCCGGCGGCGCGCCCTTGGGCACGACGACGAGCAGGGGACGCTCGTCCCACTTCGGGTGCGCGGCGCCGATCACCGCGGCTTCGGCGACGCCGGGATGGCCCATCGCCGCGTTCTCCAGTTCGATGGAGCTGATCCATTCGCCGCCGGACTTGATGACGTCCTTGGCCCTGTCCGTGATCTGCATGAATCCGTGGGGATCGATGGTCGCCACATCGCCGGTGTCGAACCAGCCATCGGCATCGATGGGGCTGTCCTGCCGCCTGAAGTATCCCGAGGTCACCCACGGACCGCGCACCTGAAGCAGCCCGAAAGTCTTGCCGTCACGGGGCAGTACCCGACCTTCATCGTCGACGATCCGCATCTGCACGCCATACGCGCCGCGACCCTGCTTGACCAGAACGTCAAGCTTGCGCTCCTCCGGCCAGTCGAGCATGTCCCGCTTCAAGGTGGCGAAGGTGCCCATCGGGCTCATCTCCGTCATGCCCCAGCCCTGGCGGACCTGCACGCCCAGCTTGTGGAAGCGGGCGATCATGCTGCGGGGCGGCGCGGTGCCGCCGATGCAGACCCGGTTCAGCTGGCCGACGCCCTTTCCCGAGCTCTCGATCTGGTTGAGAAGATCGAGCCAGATAGTTGGTACTGCTGCGGAATGGGTCACGCCTTCCTTCAACATCAACTCGTGAATGCGCGCGCCGCTGACATCGCGGCCCGGCAACACCAGCTTGGCGCCCACGGCCGCGGCGCAATAGGGGATACCCCAGGAATTGGCATGGAACATGGGTGCGACGGGCAGGATGCAGTCATGGGCGCTGAAGGCATGCACGTCAGGCAGCGACGCGGCGTAAGTATGCAGAATCGTTGAACGATGCGCATAAAGCACACCCTTGGGATCACCCGTCGTCCCCGAGGTATAGCAAAGGGAGGATGCCGTGTTCTCATCGAACAGCGGCCACTCGAACGCATCGTTCTGACCAGCGAGAAGGTCTTCATAGCACAGCGCGTTCGACAGGGTCGTGGCCGGCATGTGCGCGGCGTCGGTCATGATGACCACCGCCTCGACCGAGGGCAGGTCGTCGATCAGCCGCTCCACCAGTTCGACGAAGGTCAGGTCGATGAACAGGAACCGATCTTCGGCATGATTGACGATATAGCTGATCTGCTCCTCGAAGAGACGTGGATTGATCGTGTGGCACACCGCCGCGATACCCGGAATGGCATAGAACAGCTCGAAATGGCGCCAGGTGTTCCAGGCCAGCGTGCCGATGCGGTCCCCTGGTTCAACCCCCAGTGATAACAATAGCTTGGCGAGCATTCTTGTGCGTTTGGCACAATCCGCGTAGGTATAGCGGTGCTCGCCGCTCTCGACCGGGCACGAGACGATTTCGGTCTCGCCATGGTTCAGTTCCGCGTGTTCCAGCAGCGACGAAATCAGCAGCGGCCGTTGCTGCATCAGCCCCATCATCACCGCTTACTCCGCCGCCGATGAAAGGGCGCCATCGTCCTCGTGCAGTCTTGCCGCGTGGAGCGCCAGGCCCTTGGCCCGCTTCATGTCATAGTGGTTGCGCGTGACGATGCGCTGGGCATACAGGCCGCCGCCCGCCTGGATGGTCGAGACAGCCTTGTAGCCGCCGTAGGTATCCGCGGTCAGATCGCGAATGGCATGGAACAGACGGGCACGATAGCGACCATCAACCGATTGCTTGGTGCCCAGATATTTGCGCAACAGATTCCCGGTATCCGGATTGTCCAGGTCGCTCATGGATGGCACCGTGAGGATGGAGCCGCCGCCGATATCGTGCAGGTGGCGCACCATCAGGCTGTAATTGGCCGCGCCATGGTACTTGCCCGCATTGGTGAACAGCTCGTTGGGGAAGGCGGCGCCCTCCGAGGTGACTTCGCTGTGCGCGATGGCCGCCTCGAGGCAGGCGCGGATCAGCGTGGCGTTGATGATCATCTCGGAGATCTTCTCCTTGATGTGGCCGACCTTTTCGAGGCCGTTCGCTTCGGCGATCAGCTGGGCGAACCCCACCAGCATGTCGGCGCCGTTCGCCAGGGACGCCAGGCCGCCAAGCCGTTCCCACAGACCGAGAGAATGGGCGAAGACAGCGGCATAAGCCGTTTCACCATCGAGGAAAATCCTATCGTTCGGAACGAAGACGTTGTCGAAGATAACGAACCCTTCGGGCACGATATGGTTGCTGGAGATCGGGTAGTCGCGGGCATCGCGGTTGCGCGGCGCGGGAGAGGTGTTGACGATCTTGACCCCCGGCGCGTTCGCCGGGACCGCGCAGGCGATGGCGTAATCTTCCTCGCCCTCATGCATGGCCTTGGTCGGGATGACCATCAGTTCGTGGCTTGTCGAGGCACACGAGATGTGCAGCTTGGCGCCCCGGATCACCACGCCATCGGATCGCCGCTCGACCACGTGGAGATAGGCGTCCGGATCATCCTGCTGGCCCGGCTTGCGCGCGCGGTCGCCCTTGGCGTCGGTAATGCACTCGGTGATGCGCAGGTCGTTGTCCTGCACATGCCTGACGAACCGGTTGATGGCATCGACCGCTTGCGGCCGGGCTTCCTTCACTCGGTCGGCGGCGGTCAGCAAGGTCATGATCGAGGCATAGGTCACATGGGTCAGCAGATCGACCTCATGGTGCAGCTCGACCTTCCTGCGCAGCTCGTCCACCGATCCCGGCACGGTCATGTAGTCGCTGACCGCGCCCGGTCCGGGTTTGTAGAAGCGGTCGTAGTCGGCCGCCACGTCGTCGATGGATTTGGCGAAGATGGGATGAGCCATCAGATCGTCGATCCGGCGCCCCTCGAAATAGGTCGCGCGGCCATCGTTCAGCGACGCCTTGTACTGCTCGCCCGTCATCATGGTTCTGGTCTCCGAATTCCCCGTTTTTCGGGTGAAACGGTGGCAGGACTCCGCGCCCCTGTCCAGCGATGCCGCCAGCGCGGGTATCCTTGCCGCCATCCATCCCGATTAGACTGAGGCGAATGGTGACGGGGTGTGGTAAATCGATGTGTATATACCGCGTGGACGCATTCATGAACGACCTTGAACTTGCCTGGCGGATGGAGCGCGCCTGCCGCAACGCGTGGCCGGCGCCCCGCTCCCTCTGGCTCGACGGCTGGGTGCTGAACCTTGCCGGCAGCCTGGGACGGCGGATCAACTCGGTGAACGCTCTCGGGCCTGCGCCCGGTCCTGTCGCGGCCTTGGTGCCGGTCGCGGAGCGCTTTTATGCGTCGCACGGACAGCCGGCGATCTTTCGCGTCACCGACCTGATCGGGCAGGGGCTGGACCAGCGGCTGGACGATGCCGGCTACACGACCGAGGGCAGGACGCTGACCCTTCACGCCGCGATCGCCGCCCGCACTATGGATGCCGCGGTGACGATAACCCCCGAGCCGGACGCAGCCTGGCTGATGGCGATGTCGCGGCTGCAGGACCAGTCACCCGATACGGCGTTGGCCTATCACCGCATTGTCCGGTCCATCGCGGCCCCCTCTGGCTTCGCGGCGTTCAGGGAGGACGGCCAGTATTGTGCTCTCGCCTATGGCACGGTCAGTGAAGGGCTGCTCTGTCTGGAATCCGTGGTCACGGATGCGGCATGGCGTCGCCGCGGCGCGGCCGCGCGCCTGATCCGGTCACTGATGGGCTGGGGCGCCTCGCAGGGGGCGGCGGCGGTCTGTCTCCAGGTCATGGCCGACAATGTCGCCGGGCAGGCGCTCTATCGCAGCCTCGGGATGGGCGAACCGGTGTATCGCTACCATTACCGGAGACAGCCTGGGGAGCGTTAGTATGACCGGGTTGCGTATTGGTTGCAGCGCAACAGCCTGAAATCTACTATATACACGCTCGAAGCGGTCCAGAGCCCTGCCATGCAGGACGGACCTTGGCGGAAACGTCCCCGGGAGAAAGCGGACGCAATGAAGATTCTTTTGGCGCAGCCCCGCGGCTTCTGTGCGGGTGTCGAGCGGGCCATCGACATCGTCGAGCGGGCGCTTGTCAAATATGGCCGCCCTGTCTACGTGCGGCACGAGATCGTGCATAACAAGCGGGTGGTCGAAGACCTGCGCGCCAAGGGCGCCGTCTTCGTGGATGAACTGGACGAGGTGCCGGCCGGCTCCATTACGATCTTCTCCGCCCATGGCGTCGCCAAGGTCGTCGAGAAGGATGCCGGCGAGCGCGGCCTCGAGGTGATCGACGCGACCTGTCCGCTCGTCGCCAAGGTCCACATGGAAGGTCAGCGCTATGCCCGCAATGGGCACGAGATCATCCTGATCGGCCATGAGGGCCATGCCGAGGTGATCGGCACGCTGGGGCAGATCGATGGTCCGACCCATCTTGTCGGCTCTGTCGAGGACGTGGCGCGTCTCACGGTCGCTGATCCGGAACAACTCGCCTATGTCACCCAGACCACGCTGTCTGTCGATGACACCCGTGACATCATCGCGGCGCTCAACCAGCGCTTTCCTGCGATCAAGGGCCCCGATGTCCGGGATATCTGTTATGCGACACAGAATCGCCAGGAAGCCGTGCGGCATCTGGTCGAGCGTTCCGATGTGCTGCTTGTCATTGGCGCCCAGAACAGCTCGAACTCGAACCGGCTGCGTGAGATCGGTGCGGAAATGAACATTCCGTCCTATCTGATCGACGACGCGACGTGTCTCGATCCGGCGTGGCTGGACGGCAAGAAGCTCGTCGGCGTGACCGCCGGGGCGTCGGCGCCCGAGGCGCTCGTGGATGAACTGATCGCGCGGTTGAAGGAATTGGGGGCGGAAGGCGTCGAGATGCTCGATGGCCTTATCGAGAACGTGCAGTTCAAGCTGCCGTCTCAAGTACGTAATGTCGAACGGCCGGCGGCGTAAGGCCGGACGCATCGCAACAGGTTCTTCTGAAAGGATAAATCCTTGGCTGTCCCTCTGATCCAGCAAGTGCGCGTCGCCAGCTACATCATGAAGCAGAAGCTGAAGGGCAATAAGCGCTATCCGCTGGTGCTGATGCTCGAGCCCTTGTTCCGCTGCAATCTCGCCTGCTCGGGCTGCGGCAAGATCGACTATCCGGATGCGATTCTGAACCGGCGGCTGTCGGTCGAGGAATGTCTCGAGGCGGTCGACGAGTGCGGAGCGCCGATGGTATCGATCCCGGGCGGTGAGCCGCTGCTGCACAAGGAGATCGACAAGATCGTCGAGGGCATCATCGCCCGCAAGAAGTTCGTCTATCTGTGCACCAACGCGTTGCTGCTCAAGAAGAAGATGGACCTGTTCAAGCCATCTCCCTACCTGACTTTCTCGGTTCATCTGGACGGCCTCAAGGAAGAGCACGACAAGTCCGTGTCGCAGGAAGGTGTCTTCGACCGGGCCGTCGAAGCGATCCAGCAGGCGGTGCAGCGCGGTTTCCGCGTCACCGTCAACTGCACCCTGTTCAACAATGCCGAACCGGAGCGCGTTGCCGACTTCTTCGATTACGTGAAGACGCTGGGCGTCGAAGGCGTCACCGTATCGCCGGGCTATGCCTATGAGCGTGCGCCCATGCAGGACCACTTCCTGTCGCGCCGCGATACCAAGGAACTCTTCCGCAACGTCTTCCGTCTCGGCGACAAGCGTGGCAGCAACTGGGTGTTCAACCAGTCGACCCTGTATCTGGATTTCCTCGCGGGCAACCAGACCTATGAATGCACGCCCTGGGGCAGCCCCGCGCGCAACGTCTTCGGTTGGCAGAAGCCGTGCTATCTGTTGGGCGAGGGCTATACCTCGACCTTCAAGGAGTTGATGGAAACCACCGACTGGGACAGCTACGGCACGGGCAAATATGAAAAGTGCGCCAACTGCATGGTTCACTGCGGCTATGAGCCGACCGCCGTCACCGACACGGTGTCAAACCCGCTGAAGGCGCTGAAGGTGTTCATGAAGGGCGTCTCGACCGATGCCCCGATGGCGCCGGATATCCCGCTGCAGAACCAGCGGCCCGCGACCTACGTGTTCGAGAAGCAGGTCACCACCTTCATGACCGACCTACATGAAGAAAAGGCGCGGGACGCCGAGACGAGCAAGGTCGCTTAGGGTCCGCTTCGCCGCCGCGGTGTTCAGGCCGAGGCGGATCATGTCGCCGATTTCCCAAGGATGAAGACCCAGCACCGTGAGCGCCCTGACAGCGCTCACGGTGCCGTCATTGTTCATGGCCTCGATGGCCGACACGGGCACCATGCGATTGTGCGCGTCGGCGACCGCGCGCAGGGCAAGGAACCGCGCCCCGCGATCTCTCGCGATCTCGGCCACGCCGAAGCTTTCCATGTCGACGCCTAGGGCGCGGGTCTGGATGTGCAGGAACCGCTTGTCGGACGGCGTCGCCGCCGGTGGGTCGCTATGGGCGAGATTGCCGTGCCGGGATGGAAATTTCTGACCGGCGATGCCCTCGCGCAGACGGCCCATCCAGGCGGCGTCGACATCGATGGCATCGCTCCAGTGAATCACCTGGTCGGCCAGCAGCAGGGTGCCGGGCCTGGCTTCTTCGAGCAGGCTGCCGGCGATGCCGAAGCTCAGCAAGGCGTCGGCGCCATCGTCCATCAAGGCTTCGGCCGCACGGCGCGCGGGACGGTAGCCAGGACCCGCGCAGATGACCTTGATGTCGGCGCCGGCGGATTTTGCCAGCTCGGCCGCGAGGATATCCGCTTCGAACTGCATGCCGGTGACGATACCAAGACGGGTCATGACCCGGTTCCTCCGATTGTGCGGGATGCTAACTCCGCGGCCCGGTTACCCGAGCGGATGGCGCCTTCGATGGTGGCGGGCAGGCCGGTGTCGGTCCAGTCGCCCGCGAGAAAAAGGTTGCCGATGACCGTCGCCGCGTCGGGCCGCTGAATGACAGCCTCCGGCGTCTGGGCGAAAGTCGCACGGCGCTCCTTGACGACGCGGTAAGGCGGCATCTCGTCGGTGATCGCGAGAGCGGCGCGCACATCGCGCCAGCATCGCCCGGCGATATCCTCTGAATCCATCTGCGCTTCGCGCCGCGCGGCGCTGATGGTGATCGAGACGACATCGCCCCGGACGAATATCCATTGGGCGAAGCCGCCGACGATGCCGATGATCTCGGTGGCATCCGTCCCACGCGGCGGGCGCGGCAGCCGGAAATGGACGTTCACGATGGGATCGCCGGCAGGCGGCGTGGTGAGACCGGGCAGCAACGCTGCCGCGTCCCAAGGCGGCACGGCGAGAATGACCATGTCGCCCTGCGCGATCTCGATCCGCTCGTCGCCCGCGATCAAGCCCGAGACGCGGCCTTGCGTACGTTCGAGCGACTGGATACGACTCCCGAAACGCACATCCACGCCGCGCGCGGCCAGAGTGTCCAGAGCGGGATCGATGAAGCTGTCGGCGAGGCTGTGACGGGCGATCAGGGGACGGCATGACGCCGAGCCTTTCGCGAAGGTCTCCAGCAGTACCGGCTTCATCAGGACGGCGGCCGCTTCATCGGCCGGGGCATTGATCGCGGCGATAATCAACGGCTCCCAGAGGCCTCGGTACAGCGGCCCTTCGGCCGGCAGCACATCGGCGACTGTCTGGCCTTCCTGGGCCAGCAGGAGCTTGATCGCGGGCAGATAGGAGAAGGCATTGGCGCCGGGCACGCCGCGCCTAGGTATCAGAACCCACCAGGGAATCGGCCCCGAATTGGGGCGCACCGTCCAGCGCTTGCCCGTGGAGACATCCATGAAGGGGAAGGCGGCCTTCGCGGGACCGACCATGCGGTCGCGCGCCTTGACCTCGTCGAGGAATGCCATCGCCGCCTTGTTGCCACTCATCACCAGATGGTTGCCGTTATCCAGCACGCAGCCCAGTGTGTCGTCATGATAGGAACGGCAGCGTCCGCCCGCGCGGCGCGTGGCCTCCAGCAGGGTGACCTGTCGCCCTGTCCGCGACAGCGAGAGCGCCGCGCTCAGGCCGGCCAGTCCTGCGCCGATGATGTGAATGCGTGCCATGAGCTCAGAAGATACCGTAACGCACCGCGATCCAAAGCTTTTCCAGTTTGGAAACGCCCTTGGGCATGCTGTGAGGCAGGTATGACCAGTCTTCCGCGATTAGACGGTCGAATGTCTTGCGATAGACCATCATCATGATGATCGCGGGGCGCATGGCCCGCCGCGAACACCGGGCGATGGCGGCTTCCGCCAGCCGGAACTCCTCTTCCGCGCGCACGGCGAGATCGCGGCAAGTCTTTCGCAGGCGCGGGTCGTTTAGCACCAGGGCGGGATCGGAAGACTCGATCCCTGCGCCGGTCAGCAGTTCGCGGGGCAGATAAAGCCGTCCCATGGCGGCATCCTCTTCCACATCGCGCAGGATATTGGTCAGCTGCAGAGCAAGACCGAGGTGATCGGCTGTTTCCTGTCCGGCCGTGCCGGGTTCGCCGAAGATGCGGATGCACAATCGACCGACGGCGCAGGCGACGCGGTCGCAATACAGGATCAGCTCGTCCATGGAGGGCGCCCGGATCGGGCCGATGCCATCCATTTCCATGCCGTAGATCAGCGCGACGAAATCTTTCTTTTCAAGCCCATAGGCATCCAGCGCGGGCAGCAGCACGCGGGTAATGGGATGACTGGGCTCACCGCGATACAGGGCGTCGATCTCGGCGCGCCAGCGTTCCAGGCCGATCCGCTTCTCGGCATCGGACGCGTCGCCATCGGCGATGTCATCCACTTCGCGCGCGAAGGCGTAGACCGCGAAGATGGCATCACGCTTCTCGGTCGGCAGGACCCGCATGGCCCAATAGAAGGACGAGCCGGCGGACATCACGGTTTCGCGAACCCGCGCCAGATCGGTGGGGCTGGGCGGGACAGGCGATAGGGAAGGCTGTGCCAGCGACACGGCGAGTCCTCTGAGAGAAGTCAGTTCGCGCCGACCTCGCGCAGCAATTGCGGTTGTCCGAGCGCGCCCAGCACTGTCGTGACCACGTCGCCCGGCGTCAAGCGGGCTTCGGCATATTGTTGCTCTGGGCTGCCATGGCCGATGAAGAAATCGGGCAGGCACATGGTGCGGACCTTCACGCCCGTGTCCAGCAAGCCCTCGCGTGCCATGTGCTGCAGCACATGGGCGCCAAAGCCCCCTGCGGCGCCTTCCTCGACGATCACCAGCACTTCATGGTTGAGCGCGAGGCGCCGGATCAGATCATGATCCAGCGGTTTGGCGAACCGGGCATCGGCGACGGTCGCGGGCAAGCCATAGTGGGCCAGTTCGTCGGCCGCCTTGAGGCAATCGTGCAATCGGGTCCCCAGCGACAGCAGGGCGATGCGGTTGCCTTCTCGCACGATACGCCCCTTGCCGATGGGCAGTTCCTGGCCGCGCGCGGGCAGGGCGACCCCACAGCCTTCGCCGCGCGGATAGCGCATCGCCGAGGGACGGTCGTCGATGGCGAGCGATGTCACCAGCATGTGCTTCAGCTCGGCCTCGTCGGCGGGCGCCATCACGACGAAGTCGGGCAGGCAGCACAGATAGGCGAGATCGAAACTGCCGGCGTGTGTCGCGCCATCGGCGCCGACGAGGCCGGCGCGGTCCATGGCGAAGCGGACGGGCAGGCGCTGGATGGCGACATCATGGACCACCTGATCATACGCGCGCTGCAGGAAGGTTGAATAGATCGCGACGATGGGCTTCATGCCTTCCGTCGCCAGACCAGCGGCGAACGTCACCGCATGCTGTTCGGCGATGCCCACATCATGGGTGCGTTCGGGGAAGCGGCGGCCGAAGATGTCAAGGCCCGTGCCGGAGGGCATCGCGGCAGTGATCGCGACAATGCTCGGATCGTGCTCGGCTTCCTCGATCAGGCCCTGGGCGAAGACAGCCGTATAGCTCGGTGCCTTTGGGGCGGACTTCACCTGCTCGCCCGTCTCCAGGTTGAACTTGTTGACCGCGTGATATTTCTCGGCGTTCGGCGCCTTGAACGGATGGCCCTTGCCCTTCTCCGTCAGCACATGCAGCAGCACGGGGCCGGTTGCTTCGCTGTCGCGGATCCGGTCGAGGACGGTGACCAGATGGTCGATGTTGTGGCCATCGACCGGCCCGACATACTCGAAGCCGAGGTCCTCGAACAGGGTGCCGCGATGGTCGGGACCGGCGGCGTGCGCTTTGGCGCGTTCTTCCGCGTCGGCGAATGGCAGCGGATCGGCAGCACGGACGCGGGACCGGATGTCCGCCAGCGACAGTAGCGGGTTCTCCTCGACGATCCTTAGCAGATAGTGGCTCAACGCGCCCACGGCCGGCGCGATGGACATGGCATTGTCGTTCAGGATGACCAGAAGGCGCGAATTCAGCGCGCCCGCGTTGTTCATGGCCTCGTAGGCCATGCCGGCGCTGATCGCGCCATCACCGATCACGGCGACGACATGATTGTCCGCCTGCTTCATGTCGCGGGCGACGGCCATGCCCAGCCCGGCGGAAATCGAGGTGGAGCTGTGCGCGGCGCCGAACGGATCGAAGTCGCTCTCGCTGCGCTTCGTAAAGCCGTAGAGCCCGCCCTTCTGGCGAATTGAACGGATCCGGTCGCGGCGGCCGGTCAGCACTTTGTGCGGATACGCCTGGTGGCTGACATCCCAGATGATGCGATCATCCGGGGTATTGAAGATGTAGTGCAAGGCGACGGTGAGTTCGACGACGCCGAGGCCCGCGCCGAAATGTCCGCCGGTCTGGGACGCGGCATCAATGATTTCCCCCCGCAATTCGTCTGCGAGCTGTCGCAACTGGCTGGGATCCAGTGCCCTCAGGAGGTCAGGGGTTGCGATGGTGTCGAGTAGCGGAGTCTTTAACGCCATAGGTCCCGGTCGTTCTTGATCATGGGCCGTGAACAGGGACGGTTACACTGCCTCGGACATTTTGCATAGCAATATGCGCCGCGTAGCCTGACCCCTCCAGCTGCCATATATGGTAGAGCAGTCGGCGTCCTGCGCCAACTTGTTGCCGCGCCCGGCCGGCCGAATCACCCCTGCATCTGCGAAGTGTGACTTTTTTGATACTCCCGATCCTTCCACCGGCTGGTCGCTCCCAGCCAGTGGTTGAGCGCGGAATGGACGGTCATTGCCGCATAAAGCGCGGCGGCAAGAGGCAGCGCCAGACTTGCCGCGACTGGCTGGCGATAGTCCCTTTCGGTGGGGATATACGCAAATGCCATCAGTCCCCAGGCAAGCGTCCCCATGAGCGCCGGCAGTGTCTGCTGATGCAGCGGCCAGCTCACGAGCAGCAGCGGCGGTAACAGGAATGTGACCGTCAGCCCGGCCATGGTGCCGATCAGAAGAAGAACGGAGTACCGAAGCTGTGTGAAGGCCGTGCGCGTCACCATGCGCCATAGATCCGCCAAGCCCGCCGATTCCCGCAGGCTCAGGCTCTCATCGGCCAGGCCGAGCCAGATCCGACCCCCGCTACGTTTCACGGCGGTCCCCAGCGCGCAGTCATCGATCAGCTTGCCGCGGATCGCTGCGATGCCGCCGATCCGCTCCAGCGCGGCGCTCCGGAGCAGGACGCAGCCTCCGGCGGCGCCCGCCACCCTGGAACGCGGGTCGTTGACGGCCGGGAAGGGATAAAGCATCTGAAAGAAGAACACGAAAGCCGGCACCAGCAAGCGTTCCCACAGCGTCTCGCAGTGCAGCTTTACCATCTGGGAAACGAGATCAAGCCGATCGGTTTCGGCATGGCCGACCAACTGACGAAGGATACCCGGCGGATGCGCGATATCCGCGTCGGTAAACCATAGGTAAGGCGCTGGTGCTTCCATGGCCGCGTGGCGCAGACCCCGGTCCAGGGCCCACAGTTTCCCACTCCAGCCTTCGGGAAGCATCTCGCCATCGATGACGTCGATCCGACGAATGGCGGAGGCGGCGACCCGCCGCGCCATCTCGCCGGTACCGTCGGTGCTGCCATCATCGACGATGATGATGCGGAGCAGGCCGGGATAATCCTGCGCGGCGAGGGCCGCGACGCAGTGGGCGATGGTGGCGGCCTCGTCGCGGGCCGGCACGATGGCGGTGACCGCCGGCCAGCTGTCGAGCGCGGCCGCGGGACCCAGGCGCTGGTCGGCGCGCCAGAAGCGGTGATGGAAGAAGACCAGATAAAGCCAAGCCAACAGCCCGGCGGCCCCCAGCGCGACGAGCATGATCAGCCCTTTCGGCGCAGCAATACGTCGGCGATCCCCAACGCCGAGCAGCCGAGTACGGCGGGTTTGCTCAGGGCGACACGCGCGGCGATGGGGTCTTCGCGCGAGAGCCGTTCGTTCAGCCGGTCGGCGATGCGGAAGATCACCGCCGATTCGAGCGCCAGCCGCCGGCTCGCCAGCACGCCGGGCAGACGACGCGCCTCGGCGAGCAGGCCGCGAGTGCCTTGGACGGCGCGGTCCAGAACCTGCCGCATCCCCGGCGTCAGCGCGGGCCGGGCCAGCTCCTCGGTGACGGCGCCGGCTTCCCGCATCCACTCCTGCGGCAGGTAGACACGGTCCATCTCGGCATAGTCGTCGGCGCAGTCCTGCATGTGGTTGATGACTTGCAGCGCGTTGCACAGCGCGTCGGAATAGCGGTAGCCGGCGGGATTCTCGCCATGCAGGTCGAGCAGGTAACGCCCGACCGGCGAGGCGGAACGGTCGCAATAGTCGATGAGCTCCGCCCAGCTCTCGTAGCGGTTCTTCACCGCGTCCTGGCGAAACGCCGAGATCAGGTCGAGGCAGTGACGCGCCGTGACGCCGGTCGCCAGAAGGCTGGCGCGCATGGCGTGCGCCTTGGCGAAGGCCGGCTCACTGCTTTCGCCCATGATGGCCGCGGCGAAGCCATCCAGCCGGTCGAGCTTTTCGGCCGTCGGAAGGGCCGCATTGTCCGCGATGTCATCGATCGCGCGGGCAAAGGCGTAATAGGTCGCGACATGCGGCCGCAGATGCTTGGGCAACAGGAAGGAGCCGACGGGAAAATTCTCGTCGGCGGCACCTTTTCCGGAGGGAGTTTCAGCCTGGCTCATGCACGCGGTGATAGCAGCGTCACCGGGCGATTCCTACTGGTACTGCGCCTGCAGATCGTCGCGGATGGCGCGGCCAGCCCGGAAGAAATGGAATGAGGACCAGGCGTAGATGAACAGGAAGGACAGCATGGTGTAGCGCAGCGATTCCTGACCGAACCGCGCATGCATGAAATCGCTGACCGCCCCGACGGCGACAGGCCCGAGGCCCATGCCGACCAGATTGGTGAACAGCAGGAAAATCGCCACCGTCGTCGCGCGCATGCGCAGGCTGACCATCTGCTGCAGGACCGCGTTGACCGGGCCGATGTAGCAGGAATAGGCCGCGCCCGGCAGCGCCATCAGGGCGATGGAAATCACATAGGCATGCACCGAGAAACCGCCGATCTGGTAGATCGTCGCGGGCATGAGCAGGACCAGCGCCGAAATCGGGATGGCCGGGATCATGGCGATGGCGGGAATCCAGACGTACCAGCGCGCGTCCTTGTTGCCCAGCTTGTCGGCCAGCCAGCCGCCGAGCAGCATGCCGCCGACGCCGCCGACGATGAAGGATGGCCCGAGCCACACGCCGATCTGACCGGAGGTGAGTCCGTGCGAACGCTCGAAGAAGGCCGGGACCCAGGTCTGCGAGCCGTAGCCGCCGAAGACGATCAGCGAGGTGCCGGTGACCAGGTGGATGAGCGAGCGTCGCGCCGCCAGGAAGCGAACCACTTCCATGAAACTGGGCTGCGCCTCGCCGCTGAGATGCTCGACCTTGTCGGAATAGCCGCGCGGCGGCTCGCGCAACGTGTACCAGACCACGATCGCGATAATCAGACCGGGTACGCCGGCCGCGACCAGCGCGACTCGCCAGCCATACGATTCGTTGAGCAATCCGCCCAGGACGAACCCCATCAGCGTGCCGATCGGAATGCCCAGCCCGAAGATTGACAGGGCGAAGGCGCGGCTCTCCTTGGGAAAATAGTCGGCGATGATCGACTGCGCGGGCGGCACGCAGCCGGCTTCGCCGACACCGACGCCCATGCGCGCCAGAAACAGCTGCCACATATTGTGAGTCGCGCCGCAGATGGCGGTCATCACGCTCCAGACGCCGAGCGAGGCCGCGATGATGCCGACCCGATTCATGCGGTCGGCGACGCGGGCGAGGGGGATGCCGAGCAGGATGTAGGTGCTGGCGAAGGCCAATCCCGAAACGGCGCCGCCCTCCCAATCGCTGAGGTCGAGATCGTGGGTAATGGTGTTGAGCAGGATCGAAATGATGTTCCGATCCATATGGCTGAACGCGAAGACGACGGTCAGCAAGCCGAGGACATACCACCGGTACCGCGCCGAGTATGCCGGGACGAGGCCGGGCCCGGCGGCATCAGAGGGTTTCACGGTCGGCCTTTCTCGCTGAAATCGGAACCCGGCATGGGAACGGCGTTGTTGTAGGTGTGTCGGTGTTCCATGACAAGGTGGCGACACGGTATATTCATAGAAAATTCTTGCATTGGTGCCATCGGTCGGCAGGATAGCCGCCGGCCAGGGGAGGCGCCGATCACCACGCCGATCGAATTCTATTTCGACTTCATCTCACCTTACGGGTTTTTCGCCGCGACGCGTATCGACGCCATCGCCGCAAAATATGGCCGTACGGTGCGATGGCGGCCGTTCAATCTGCGCCCCGTCGCCATGGCGGTGGGCTTCGACAAGCCCATGGTCGGCTATCCCATCAAGGGACCCTATTTCATGCACGATGTGCCGCGCATGGCGCGGCTTTACGGCATCGCGCCCTGGCAGGTGGCTGACATGCGTCAGGTCAATCCGGCGGTCGCGGGGCGGGCCTTCTACTGGGCCGCGGACCAGGACGAGCATGCCGCCAGGCAACTGGCGCTCGGCATCTACCGCAAGCTCTATTGCGAGGCGACGGACGCGTCCCGTCCCGCCGAGATCGCATCCATGCTCACCACGCTGGGGCTGGACGGCGACGCCTGGCTGGCGGCCGCCGACAGCGCGGCGCTGAAAGCGCGTTACAAGCAGATTACCGAGGACGCGATGGCCGAGGGAGTGTTCGGCTCTCCCTACATCGTCGTCGATGGCGAACCCTTCTGGGGATCGGACAGATTATGGATGGTGGAGAAGTGGCTGGCTGATGGCGGATGGTGAATTCGAGAAGGCGCTGGACGCCGCGACACGCAGGTACATGCCGGAGACGACGGGCATCGCCGATCTGAAGCGTCTCTCGGCGGGCGCGTCCCAGGAAACGTGGGCGTTCGATGCGCCGACGGCGTCCGGAACGCAGGAATTGATCCTGCGCCGTGCGCCCGGCGGCATTCCGGAAAGTCGCTCCACCGCGATCGGTCAGGTGCGCGAGGCGAAACTGATCCAGATCTGCCACAGGCACGGCGTGAAGGCGCCAAACGTGCGTTATGTGCTGCAGCCCGAGGATGGTCTTGGCGTCGGCTTCGTGATGGATCGGGTGCCTGGCGAAACGCTCGCCCCGCGGATTCTGCGGGATGAGCTCTACGCCGCCGTCCGGCCCCAGCTCGCCCGCCAGTGCGGCGAGGTGATCGCCTCGATCCATGATGTCCCTCGCGACGAGCTGGATTTCCTCGAGGAGATCACGCCGGAGCAGCAGTGGCGGAACACCTGGAACGCCTACGAGAAATACTTCCTCGAGTGGTCGCCATCGCCCGTGTTCGATTATGCGTTCCGCTGGCTGAAGGAGCGTGTGCCGGCCCGAGACCGCGTCACGCTGGTTCACGGGGATTATCGCAATGGCAACATCATCTATGGGCCGGAAGGCGTCCGCGTGGTGCTCGATTGGGAAATCGCCCATTTCGGCGATCCCATGGAGGATCTGGCGTGGATCTGCGTCAACTCCTGGCGTTTCGGCAACATCGACAAGCCTGTCGGCGGTTTCGGCGACCGCGAACAGATGTTCGAGGGCTACGAGGCGGTCAGTGGCGTCAAGGTGGACCCGGAACGCGTTCGCTTTTGGGAGATTTTCGGCAGCCTGCGCTGGGGCGTGACCTGCCGTTCCATGGCCTTCACCCACCTGACGGGCCATGACCGATCGGTGGAGCGTCCGGCCATCGGCCGCCGCTCCTCCGAATGCGAGGCCGATCTGATGATTCTGCTGGGGAGAAGCTGATGCGTCCCGACCGTCCCACCGCCGACGAGATGCTCGAGGCCGTCGAGGAATTTCTGCGCGACAAGGTGATGCCGGCCGTCAGCGGCCATCTTAATTTCCACGCGCGCGTCGCCGCCAACGTGATCGCCTCGGTGCGTCGCGAGGTCGCCCAGTCGCCGGCGATCGAGCATGATCAGCGCGATCGCCTGATGGCATTGCTGGGCCATGAGGGCAATATGGAAGTGTTGAACCGGGAACTGTGCGAGGAGATTCGCGAGGGCAGACGCGACCTCGATGATCCGGCGCTACTGGATCATTTGCGCAAGGTCGCGGTCGAGAATCTGGGCGTCGACAACCCGAAATACTCGGCCTACAGGAAGCTGCACGGCTAAATTCGTCTGGAACGGCCCATCATCATCATCCCGAGGCCGGGATGATGATTCCGTTCCAGCCGGTTACTTGGCGCTGATCATCCGTCCCATGACCTTCTTCAGAAGGTCGATCACCGCTTGCTGGCGCTGTTCCTTGTCATGGCCGAATTCGGCCACCGAAAGGCCTTCGAGAGAAACACGCAGTAGATCGCGCGCGACGGCGAAATTCGCCTCGTCGATGGCGGCGACTTCGCCATAGACCTCGCGGCCAAGCTCGAGCCGGCGCTGGTCATAGCGCTTTCCGGCGGCTTCGACGATCTCGGCCAGTTCAGGGTCGGTACGCCCGGCGGCCTGGAGCTCCTGCCAGGCGACGAAAAGCGGATTCTGGACGAAGCGCCAGTAGATATCCACGCCGCCCTGCAGCCGCTTTTCCGCGGCCGGCATCTTGCGCAGTTCCTCGGCATAGGTTTCGATCCATTGATCGATCATGTGGTCGATCGAGGCGCGCAGAACATCCGGTGTGGTCGGAAAGTAATACTGCACGGCGCCGCGCGTCACGTTCGCGCGCTTGGCGATCTCTGTCGTCGTCGTGCGGTGATAGCCCAGTTCAAGGAAGCATTGGATGGTCGCGTCCAGAATGGTATTCCGGGTTGCGATGCTTTTTTTTGTCTGGTGCCGCCGCGCGTCGCGGGCGAGAGAGGCATTATCCTGATCGGTCACGGGCTTCAACTCTGTTGGTGTGCGGGTGCAGCATACAAGTAAGCCCGCCTGACGCCTAGTGACGTTTTCGGCAACGATGATTTTTAATCCAACGGGTCAACAGGTTAGAGGCCGAGCACCAGCTTTGCCATGATATCCCGCTGGACCTCGTTGGTCCCCGCATAGATGGAACCAGCGCGGGCGTTGAAGTAATGGGGTGCCGCGGGCGGCGCGTAGGACGGGCCGATCGGTACATGATTGTGACCGCGCAGGTCGTGAATGGTGAAGGGCGCGGCGTAATACGCCGTCGCTTCCATGGTCAGTGTGGTCAGCCGCTGCATGGCCTCTGAACCCCGAGTCTTGATCATGGACGCTTCGGGGCCGGGTGAGCCGCCTTTCGACAGCACCGACATGATTCGCAACTCGATCATCTCCAGCGCCATCAACTCGACCTCGATGTCGTCGGCCCGGGCGGCGAAGGCGGGATCATCCGCAAGGCGCCGGCCATTGGCGTTTTCCTGCCGGGCGATGTGACGCAGATGCTTCAGGTCGGCGATAAGCCTCGGCGACCATGCGGCGGCGCCGCGCTCCCACTCCAGCAGGTACTTGGCATAGGTCCAGCCCATGTTCTCCTCGCCGATGCGGCCCGACTTCGGCACGCGTACATCGTCGAAGAACACCTGGTTCACCTCGTGGTCGCCGCCCAATGTGATGATCGGCTCGACCTTGATGCCCGGCAGGTCCATGTCGAACAGCAGGAAGCTGATGCCCTGCTGCTGCTTGCCGGTATCGCTGGTCCGCACCAAGCAGAACATGCGCTGGGCATATTGCGCGTATGTGGTCCAGATCTTGGAGCCGTTGATGATGTAATGGTCGCCGTCGCTCACCGCCTTGGTGCGCAGCGACGAAAGGTCCGAACCGGCGCCCGGTTCTGAATAGCCCTGCGCCCAGTAATCGTCGCCGGACAGGATTTTCGGCAGGTACTGGCGCTGCTGCTCCGGCGTGCCGAACTTGATGATGACCGGGCCGACCATGCCGAGCCCGTTGGGCAGCGGCTTGGGCGCATAGGCTTCGGTCATTTCCTTGTTGAAGATATAGCGCTGGGGAATGGTCCAGCCGGTGCCGCCATGTTCCTTCGGCCATGACGGCGCGATCCAGCCCTTCTCGTGCAGGATGCGGTGCCAGCGCATGGTCGGCTCGAACTCGGCGAAGATGGCGGTCTGGGTCATGGCCGCCTCCCGCAGATCGTCGGTCAGCGTCTCGTCCAGGAACCGGCGCACCTCGTCGCGGAACGCCATGTCCTCGCGGCTGAAATCAAGATTCATGCGGTTGTCCTCAGACGGTGGTGGCCGAGCCGCCATCCATGGGCAGCACGGCGCCGTGAACGTAGTCGCTGGCGCGGGACGCCAGGAAGATGGCGACGCCGGCCGCATCCTCGGGCTGGCCGAAGCGGCCCGCCGGAACGCGGTTCAGGATCTTGTCGCCATTCTTCTCGATGGTCTCGGCCATCATCTTGCTGGGGAAGGGACCCGGCGCGATGGCGTTGACCCGGATGTGATCCTTGGCCAGCGTGCGCGCCAGCACGCGGGTCAGGTGAATGAGCGCGGCCTTCGACGACGAATACGAGAAGGTGTCCATGTCGGGCACGGTCAGGCCGTTGATCGAGGCGATGTTGATCACCTTGGACGGCCGCTCCGCGCTCGCCGCCGCCTTCAGGGCACCGTGCAGCTGCTGGATCAGGAAGAAGGGCGCCTTGACGTTGAGGGCATAGACCTTGTCCCATCCGGCTTCGGGAAAGTCGTCGAAGGGCGCGCCCCAGGCGGCGCCGGAATTGTTCACCAGCACGTCCAGCCTGGGCTCGAGCGTCTTCATGCGCTCCGCGAGCGCGAGCACGCCCGCATGGGTTGACACGTCTGCCTGCAAGGGAATGCAGGTGCCTGTCTTCGACAACTCCGCCGCGACCTGCTCGCACACATGCAGCTTGCGCGATGCGATATAAACTTTGGCGCCATTGGCGACGAAGCCTTCGGCGATCATCTTGCCGATGCCACTCGACCCGCCAGTGACCAGGGCAACCTTGCCCTCGATATTGAATAAACCGTTCACGCGTGACTGTTCCCCGTTGATTTACAACGATCACTATGCACGATAGGCGTCCTAAAAAAAGCCTCAAGAAATTCATTCCCAGGGAAGCAGATATGAACCGCGTACTCGAGCATCTCGGCACCAAATATCCCATCATCCAGTCGCCCATGGCCTGGATCGCACGCTCGCAGCTCGCGTCCGCGGTCTCGAATGCCGGCGCGCTCGGCATCATCGAAACCTCGTCGGGCGAGATGGAGCAGTGCATGGAAGAAATCCGCAAGATGCGGACCCTGACCGACAAGCCGTTTGGCGTGAATCTGGCGCTGATGTTCCTGCGTAGCGAGAACATGGTCGACATGGTGATCGACGAAGGCGTGCGCTTCGTCACCACCTCGGCGGGCAGCCCCGCCAAATATATCGAAAAGCTGAAGAAGAGCGGCGTGATCGTCTATCACGCGGTCCCCACCACGGCGATGGCCATGAAGGCGGTTGCCGCCGGGGTGGATGGTCTGATCGTCGAGGGCGCCGAGGGTGGCGGGTACAAGAACCCCGAGGAAGTCTCGCTGTCCGTGCTGCTCCAGACCATTCGCGAGAAGACCGACATCCCGATGGTCGCCGCCGGCGCCATCGTCGATGGCCGCGGCATGGCGGCCGCCTTCGCCGCCGGCGCGGAAGGCGTTCAGATGGGGACCCGGTTCGTGAGTTCGGCCGAAAGCCCGGTGCACCGCAACTTCAAGCAGGCCATCGTTGACGGCGATGAAACCGGCACGGTGGTGCTGAACAAGAAGTCGACGCCTTGCGTCCGCGCGCTGAAGACAGAGCGGTCCATGGCCATCGCCGAGGCCGGCATCATGGAGCGCGCGACCGGGTTCGGATCGGTCCTCGATCTCTATTTCGGCGGCGACATGGAAGCCAGTTTGGGACTTGCTGGCCAGGGCATTGGTCTCATCCATGAAGTGAAGCCCGCCAAGCAGATCATCGACGAGACGGTCGAGAGCTTCTTCGCCATCGCGGACCGCTTCGCCGCGCAGGCAACGAGCCGCTCTTTCTGAAACGGTGCGCCGGCTATCGAGCCGGCGTTTCGTCCAGCGACTGGATATAGGCCAGCAGCGCGTCGATTTCGTCGCGGCTCAGAGTGATCTCGCGCATCGGACCGTGGGGACGGGTCAGGAACGTCTTGTATCGTGCCGGATCGGCGGCCACGGCCGGCGCGAGCTTGCTGAAGGCGGGCGCGGTGTCCATGCCTGTCTGGGCCGGGGCGGTGCCGGTGACATGGCAGGCGCTGCACCAGATCTGTGCAAGGTCTGCGCCTTTCTCGGCCACGGGGTAGGGTGCCGTTCCAGGCGGCAACGCCTGTTCTTCGGCCGGGGCGGATCCAGCGGCAAAGGTGAGGGCGATGGCGAGGGCGATAGCTGTTTTCATGGCCATATCCTGAAGTGATCGCGATGCGGATGCCTTGTTTCAGATCAAGGCTCATCATACGCCTGTTGTTGACCCCCCACAGCCATTCTGCAATCGTGCAGGAAATCACAAAGGCCGGGGTGGGGAGACGATGGCTCTTTACGATAACCTGTTCGAACCGATTCAGGTCGGGCCAGTCACGATCCCGAACCGGATCGTCCGCTCCGCCCATGGCACCCATCTTGGCGGCGACGATCTGATCGCCTATCACGAAGCACGGGCGCGGGGCGGCGTCGGCATGTCCACGCTCGAGGCGACGGGCGTGCACCACAGCGCCCGGACCCACCTGCCGCTCCACAGCGACGACATCCTGCCGTTCTACGAGAAGATCAGCAGGCGCATGCACCAGCATGGGATGAAGCTGTTCCAGCAGATCTACCACTCCGGCGCCAGCGGCGGCGGGTCGCCCGATTCCTGGTCGGTCAGCGGCATTCCGAATCCCATGATCCAGGTCATGCCGTTCGTCATGACCAAGACCCAGATCGACGATGTGGTGGCGTCATTCGGCGCGGCGGCGCGGCGTGTGCGCGACGGCGGCCTCGACGGCGTCGATATTCACGCCTCCAGCGGATACCTGATCCATGAGTTCCTGTCGCCAGCGCTGAACCGGCGCGAGGACGAATATGGCGGCTCGCGCGAGAACCGCATGCGGTTCCTCATGGAAGTCATCGCCGCGATCCGGGCCGAGGTCGGCCATGACATCGCCGTGGGCGTCCGGCTGCCGAACGAGGATTACGTACCGGGCGGCCTGACCGCCGAGGAAAACGCCGCCATCGCGCAGGTGCTCGACCCCCACGTCGACTACGTGTCGCTGCACATGGGCGCCTATTGGCGATTCCATAAACTCATCGCGCCGTCCGACGATCCGCTGGGCGTGGAAATGATCCCCAACAAGGTCATTACCAGGGGCGTGACCAAGCCGACCATCGTGGTGGGGCGCATCATGACGCTGGATCACGCTAGCTCCATCGTCGGCAGCGGCGAGGCGACCATGGTCTCCATGGTGCGGGCGCTCATCGCCGATCCGGAGCTGGTCAACAAGGGCCGGCGGCTGGAAGAACACAAGATCCGGCCGTGCGTCGGCACCAATATGGGCTGTGTCGGGCAGCTGATGACCCGCGGCGTGATCAGCTGCGTGGTCAACGTCGCGGCGGCCCAGGAGCGTACGGTGTCGTTCGAGCCGGAAGACAAGGTGACCCAGCCCAAGAAGATCCTGATCGTCGGCGGTGGACCGGCCGGTCTCGAGGCGGCGCGCACATTGGCGCTGCGCGGCCACAAGGTCGAGTTGCACGACGCCATGCGGCGCCTTGGCGGTCAGGTGGCCATGGCCGCCGATGCGCCGCACCGGGCGGATGTGGGGCAGATCACCCGTTGGCTCGAAAGCGAGATCGAGACGCTCGGCGTCGAGGTGCATCTCAACTCCATGGTCGATGCCGACATGGTCGCCGAGATCGCGCCCGATGAAGTCATCGTCGCCACGGGCACCACGCCGCGCTACGACGGCTTTCAGGTGGCGACGCCCTCCGTGCCGGTTCCCGGCTGGGATCTGCCGCACGTCCACAATTCATGGGAGCTCTTCGGCGTCGGCGGCAAGCCGGACATCAAGGGTCCGGCCGTCGTCTTCGACGATACCGGGACATTCGAGGCGATTTCGGTCGCCGACGTGCTTCTGCAGGCCGGCGTTCCGGTCACCATGGTCTCGCGCACCGAACAGCTCGGCCAGAACGTGCCGTTCCCGCCGGTCACGGTCGGCGCGGCGCGGGAGCGTCTCATGTCGGCCGATTTCGACTTCATCGGCGGGCACTACATCCGGAACATCACGTCCGACGAGGTCGAGATCGGCGTGCTCTTTACCGACAGGGTGCGCAGAATCCCGGCGAAGACGGTGGTGCTGGTCAGCTTCAACCAGCCCAATCGCGACCTGGCCGAACAGCTCGCCGCCCGGTTCTCCAACGTGAAGATCCATCTGGTCGGCGACGTGCGCGGCCGCAACAGCATGATGACCGCGATCCACGAGGCCGCCGAGGTCGCCCGGGCGATCTGAAGGCTCAGTCCGGCGTGAAAACGTTGCGGCCCTCGGCGCTGGTGACGGTGCCGGGCCGGCCCAAGCTTTCGCGGTCCATCAACCCGTTCAGTGTCGCCGCGTCGGTCGGCGTGTTGGCGATGAAGCGCGTCCCGTCGCCCAGGCGGCCAATGACGATGCCGCGCTCCGGCCCGCCGCGCCCGAAGCACACCGTATAGGTCTCGATGGTGCCGCTGCCCGACGGTGTTTCGGTAAAGGGAACGTCCGGCAGCCCGTCGATTTCGCCCTGATACGAAGCAGGGTTCTCCCGAGCCCATGTCCCTTCGGTCGGTGTCGTCGAATAGATGCCGGTGCCCTGCTTGCTGAGATAGCCGCCATTGGCTCCGATCAGGCCATAGGAGCCCGGCTTGCCGCGCAGCAGCGGCTGCATGGCGGCGATGGCGTTGAGCGAATAGGAATTGCCCGGGCCGCCGAAGAAGGGCAGGCCGCCGGTGACGGTCAGGCCGCGCGGGTCGTCATAGGCGAGACCCAGTTCGTCGCAGGCGACTTCCACGGCGGACGGAAAGCAGCTGTAGAGATCGATGAAATCGATCTGGTCGATGCCGATGCCGGCCATGTCGAGCGCCTTGCGTCCGCTCAGCCGCATGGCGGGCGCCCGGCTGTAATCCTCGCGGAAGCTGACCAGTTTCTCGACCGCTTCGCCGACACCATGGATGAAGACCCAGTTGGACGGCGGAATGCCCAGCTCGCGCGCCTTGCCGACCGAGGTCAGGATCACGGCCGAGCCCTGATTGACGCCGTCCATGGCGTTCATCCATCTCGGATAGGGAAAGCTGATATAGCGGTTCTCGCCGCCCGGCGTCGCCAGTTCCTCCGCGCTCCGCTCGGTACCGTAGAACGAGTAGGGGTTGCGCGCGGCCACACGGGTGAACGGGGCGAACAGCGCGCCCATGGCCTGCAGGTGCTGCTCCACGCTATGGCCCTGCTTGCCGCGAATGACGTTCTCGAACAGTGGATAGGTCTGGATCGGGATGCCGATGCCGTGGGCGAATTCGTGAGCGGTGACGAAATTGCTCCCGATGCCCCGGTCATCGAGACTGCCTTCATCCTCTTCCTGCCAATCCAGGGTCAGGCCCAGGCGGGCCGCGTCCTTGGTGGTCTGGATCGCTTCCGCGCCCGCGATCAGCGCCATGCTCACATCGCCCGCCACGATGCGCTCGCACATTTCGCTGATCAGCTTCTGGGGCGTGTTGCCGCCGACCTGGCTGTAGATGGCATGGCGCGGTTTGGCGCCGATGCGGCGGGCGATGGCGCGGGGCGGATTCTCGGCGCGGCCAAAGCCGTGAACCATGCGCGGGCGGTTCGTCGAATCGGGAAAGATGCGGATCATCGCCAGCGTGCAGATGTGCGGCGCCAGCGCCGCGCCCAGTCCGGTATCGGCCATGGCGGCCTTGGCCGCTTCGGCGGCGATCCCCATCGGCGGATGGGCCTTCTCCGGCGACACGCCCTTTTCCGTGAACTGTCCGGCGCCGACCAGAATGGGCGTCGTGTCTTCCATGGGGAGGTCCTCCGTTTCCGATTGGTAACTCTTTCCTGATAGCGGGTTTGTATATGCTTGGAAAGCCGCGCGGGGTCGCCTATCTAGGACATGGGGAAAATTACACAGGATGTCACGATGACCGCCATTTTCAGCGGCGATCGGACCCGCTCGCACGAAGACCTGATGCAACGGGCACTGCGGGCCGGAACGGGATTTCAGGCCATGGGCGTCGGCCCGGACAGCGGCGTCGCCGTCATGCTCCGAAACGACTTCACTTTTTTCGAGGCGAGCCGGGGCGCGACCTTCGCCGGCGCCTATGCGGTGCCGATCAACTGGCACTTCAAGGGCGACGAGGTGCGCTACATTCTCGAGGACTCCCAGGCGCGCGCGCTGGTCGTCCACGCCGACCTGCTGCCTCAGGTTGAAGGCTTCGTGCCTGACGGGGTCGAGACCATCGTCGTCGCGACGCCAGAGGAAGTCGCGGCGGCCTATGGCGTCACACCGGACCGGGCGCTCGTCCCGGCTGGCATGACCTGCTGGGAGCAATGGCTCTCGGGCCTCGAGCCGCACGCCGCGCCGTCATCCGCCTCGCGCGGCGCCATGTTTTATACGTCCGGGACGACCGGACGCCCCAAGGGCGTCAAGCGCGGCGTCGTCGATATCCAGCAGGTCATGGGCCTGATGATCCGGACCGCGTCGGAAGCCTGGGGCTTTTCGGGGCCGCACCACCGCATTCTGGTCACGGGCCCGATGTATCACTCCGCGCCTTCCGGCTACGCCAGCGCGGCGGCCGGCATGGGTGCCTACACCGTGCTTCAGCCCCGGTTCGATGCCGAGGATTTCCTGCGGCAGGTCGAGCGCCACAGGATCACCCACGCGGTCATGGTCCCAACCATGTTCGTGCGTCTGCTGGCGCTGCCGGACGACGTGAAGAAACGCTACGACATCTCGTCGCTGGAATGGATCACCCATGGCGCGGCGCCGTGCGCGCCGGACGTCAAGCGCCAGATGATCGAGTGGTTCGGCCCGGTCATCAACGAGTACTTCGGCGGCACCGAGATCGGCCTGATCACCACGGCGAACAGCGACGACGCGCTCCGCAAGCCCGGAACCGTCGGCAAGGCCATCACCGGCGCCAAGATCCGCATCTTCGACGAGGATGGCAAGGCGCTCGGCCCCGGCGAGATCGGCGAGGTCTATGTCTGGATGGAAGGCATGCCCGATTTCACCTATCACGGCCTTGACGCCAAGCGAGAGGAGATCGGCCGCGACAATCTGGTGTGCATCGGCGACATCGGCTACCTGGACGAGGATGGCTATCTGTTTCTGTGCGACCGCAAGATCGAGATGGTCATCTCCGGCGGCGTGAACATCTATCCGGCCGAGATCGAGGCCACGCTGATCGGCATGCCGGGCGTGCGCGACTGCGCGGTGTTCGGCATACCAGATCCCGAGTTCGGCGAGGCGCTGTGCGCTTATGTGGAACCCGAGGACGGCGCGAGCCTCGACATCGGCACCATCAAGGCGTTCCTGCGCGAGCGGCTTGCCGGCTACAAGGTGCCGCGCGTCGTCGAGTTCGCGTCCGAACTCCCCCGTGAGGATTCTGGCAAGATCTTCAAGCGCAAGCTCAAGGAGCCTTACTGGGCGGGAATGGACCGGCGCATCTAGCGCCGGCCGTTTTCCTCCCGGTCAGCGCCCCGGCGCGAGGGCTTGCAGCGCCCGCTCGTCCGGCGTGCCGGTGGTGCTGAGCGCGTGGATGCAGACCTGGTCGGCGCCCGCGTCGAGATGGGCCTGCACCCGGCGCTCCAGGGCGGCTTCGTCGCCCCAGGCGATGAGCCCGTCGACGAGCCTGTCACTGCCGCCGCCCACGTCGATGTCCTCGGCGCTGAAGCCGAGCCGCAGCAGGTTGTTGCGGTAGTTGGGCATGGGCAGATAGATCGCCAGCGCCTTGCGGCCGATGGCCCGCGCCGTCGCGGCGTCCCGCTCCAGCAGGACCTTCTGCTCGACGCACAGCAGCTTGCCTTCGCCGAGAATGCGCCGTGCCTCGGCCGTGTGCTCGGGCGTCACCAGGTAGGGGTGCGCGCCATCCGCATGGGTGCGCGCCAGCTCCAGCATTTTCGGCCCGAGTGCGGCGATGACGGTGCGCGGCGTCTCCGGCGGTTGCGGCGCCATGTACTGGACCTCCTTCATGGCGTCCAGATAACGGCGCATGGCCTCCAGCGGCGGGCCGTAGACATGGCCGCGAAACCCTTCGACGAAAGGCTTGTGCGACACGCCGAGGCCCAGCAGGAAGCGTCCGCCCGACTGTTCGTTGAGCGACATCTGCGCCGCCCGCGCCGCCCGGGCGTCACGGCCATAGATGTTGACGATACCCGTGGCGATCACGAGTTTCGTCGTGTTGGCCAGCAACCATGACGCGTGCGACAGCGGCTCGCGACCCAGCGCGTCCGGTATCCATAGCGCGCCATAGCCCAGGCCTTCCACCCGCTGCACGAAGCCGGCGGCCTCCGCCGCATTCATTCCGTCAAGGCCGCCCCAGGCCGCCCGTTGTACCATCGTCATCCTCGTCTCCTATTCGATTCCCGCCGCGGCCTTGCGCACCCACAAGGCCGCGGTCTGCCCCGTATCGGGCCGGGTCACATCCGCCTGGATGTAGGCCTGGCCAAAATCGTTGGTCGTTTCCTCGATGACGCTGAACGGCGTGCCGGCGGGAATCAGCACGCAGTGCTGCTTCGCCTGATCGACGGCCTCGCCGATGGTCTCGCCGCGCAGCGCCCGCGCCATCATGTCCGATTCGAGCATCTCGTCGCACCACGCCGTCTCCAGCGTGACGCGCTCGCCGCAGGCGGCGAGGGTAAGCAGGACGACACCGATGGCGGCGCGCGCCGGATGCATCACGGTACCCGGTAGCTGCCGTCCGGCATGTTGATGCGGATCGGATCGGTCTTGCCGTCCCAGGTCTCGGCCGCCTTGCGGACCTTCTCGAAGGTGGCGCGGATGGAGTCGTTGGGCTCGACGATCTCGAGGAAGATGTCGAAGTCCTTCCGCGCGTCGAAATACGCGAAACGCGGCGCGCTGCCATCGCCGCCGCCATAGGTCACGGCCTCATATCCCGCCGCCGGATAGGCCTTCATGTCAGCCTCGTAGTCGCTGCTCCAGACGCAGCAATGATGGAAGCCGTGACCTCCCTTCGGATACATGTCGCGATAGGCGCTGTTGCTGTCGCTGTGCTGCTGGATGAGCTCGATCTGCACGTCGCCCGCCTGAGCGAGGCCGACGGACATGCGCAGCTCGCCCGGCGCGCCCCGATACTGCACGTTGCCGATGCTGAAATCCTGGCTGATGTAGAACGGCCCGACGCCGTAGAACTTCACCCAGCGCATGGCGGCCTCGAACACATCGTCGACGACCCACGCGTTCTGGAAAATCTTGCGCTCGCTCGGCATGCCCATCCTTGTCTCCCCTGATGACGGCTCGCCGCATAGTGGCGCATCGCGGTGCCCGTGCCAACCGGGGCGGTCTCGACGGGAGCGCATCGATCCCGTATTGATGACGCAGGGAAATGGGAGATCAACATGACCGAGACCAACCGTGAATGGCTGCTGGTGAAGCGGCCCGAGGGCGAGCCCAAGGCCAGTGATTATGAGTGGCGTGAAAGCGCCGTACCGGAACCCGGTCCGGGCGAGTTCGTCGTGCGCGTGCTCTATGCCGCCATGGACCCCGCGCAGCGCGGCTGGATGGACGCCAGCGGCAACTACATGCCGCCGATCCCGCTCGGCGCGCCGGTCCGTGCCGTCGTGCTGGGCAGGGTGGTGAAATCCAATGTGGACGCCCATCCCGTGGGCCAGATTGTCTCCGGGCTCGGCGCGTGGGCCGACTATGTCATCTGCAAGCCGGGCTATGTCGGTCCCGTGCCGGTGGAATGGGGCCACGACCTGACCACCTACCTGCATCCGCTCGGCGCGGTGGGCGCCACCGCCTATTACGGCCTGTTCGAGATCGGCAAGCTGAAGGACGGCGAGAACCTGCTGGTTTCGGGCGCGGCGGGCGGTGTCGGCTCGCTGGTCGGCCAGATGGGCAAGATCAAGGGCTGCAAGGTGGTGGGCATCGCCGGCGGCGCCGAGAAATGCCGCTGGCTGACCGAGGAACTGGGCTTCGATGCCGCCATCGACTACCGCGTCACGGACAATCTGTCCGCCGAGATCGGCCGGCATTTCCCGAACGGCTTCGACGTCTATTTCGAGAATGTGGGCGGCCCCACCCTCGAGGCGGCGATCGACAACATGGCGCTGCATGCCCGGATCGCCATATGCGGTATGATCTCGGCCTACAACGACAGCCACAACCCGCCGCCCGGCCCGCGGAACATGTGGAATATTCTCGTCAAGCGCGCCCATGTGGAAGGCTTGCTGGTGTCCGATTACATGCACCGCGCCGGTCCCGGCTATCAGCAGATCAACGAGTGGATCAAGGCCGGCAAGCTCAAGTTCAAGGTGGACGTGCGCGAGGGGCTGGAGAATGCGCCAGAGGTGTTCAACAAGCTGTTCAGCGGCGCCCATGACGGCAAGCTGATGCTGAAGATCGGCGACTGAAATAATCAATCGGAAAAGCGGAGAGACATCATGCTGTCACAGATCGTCAAGGTTCGGGTCAAGCCGGGCAAGGAAATGGAATTCGCGGCGGTGAGCCGCACCATGAGCGGCGTGGTCGAGGCCAACGAGCCCGATACGCTGGTCTACAAGGTGTTCCGCACCGAGGACCCGCTCGAGTTCATCGTCATCGAAATCTACAAGGACGAGGCCGCGCTGCAGGCTCACCGCGACTCCGCCCATGTGGCGGCCGTGCTGCCGCGTCTGGGCGGCGTGATCGACGGCGCGCCGGAGATCGGCAAGTACGAGGAAGTGGTGCTCTGAGCATGGAGCCGCGCCTTAACGCCAATTTCTGGGTCAAGGCGTATATCCGCATCTGCGCGACGCGCGATATCCCGGCGCTGGTCGTTCGCCACGGCGACGACACCGCCGGGACCGTGCTCATCAAGCTGAACCAGTTCGACAAGGGCTGCACCGTGTTCGAGCGCACGGTGGACGCCGATGGCAACCGCGCCTGGCTGCGCGCCACCGGGCCGCAGCCGGTGCCGGAAGCCGACGCCGACGCCTTCATCGGCCGGCAGGTCAAATTCGATCCCGATCTCTGGGTGGTCGAGGTCGAATCCCGCAACGGCGATCATCTGCTGGACGACCCGATCCTTTGAGGTGAATCAAGGCGGCATCGCAACAGAATGACGAAGCTCTGCGAAATTCGTGGAGAGGCGACCCATGCAGCCGCACATCAAGGCGTTCTTCGACCACAGTACCTCGACATTCTCCTATGTGGTGCGCGATCCAGGTAGCCGCGCCTGCGCGGTCATCGATCCGGTGCTCGACTACGATCCCAAATCGGGACGTACGCACACCCGCTCGGCCGACGCCATCATCGCCTATCTGGATGCCGAGGGTCTCGATGTGGAATGGATTCTGGAAACCCATGCGCATGCGGATCACCTGACGGCGTCGGTTCATCTGCTCGAGCGCATGGGGGGCCGGCTCGGCATCGGCACCCACATCACCGCGGTCCAGACGATCTTCGGCAGGCTTTTCAATCTCGGCCCCTCCTTCAGCCCCGATGGCCGCCAGTTCGACCGGCTGTTCCATGAAGGCGACCAGTTTCGTGTCGGCGGTCTCGATGTGCGGGTGATGCACACACCCGGCCACACGCCGGCCTGTGTCACCTACGTGTTCGACGGCTGCGCCTTCGTCGGCGACACGCTTTTCATGCCGGACTATGGGACCGCGCGGGCGGACTTTCCGGGCGGCGACGCCCGCACGCTCTACCGGTCGATCCGCCGCCTGCTGGCTATGCCGCCCGAGACCCGCCTGTTCATGTGCCATGATTACCTGCCCGACGGCCGCAGCGCGTATCTCCACGAATCCACGGTCGCCGCCCAGAGAGCCGGGAACATCCATGTCCAGGATGGCATCAGCGAGGACGTCTTCGTCGCCATGCGCGAGGCGAGGGACAGGACGCTGGAGATGCCGGTGCTGATCCTGCCCGCCATCCAGGTGAACATTCGCGCGGGTCATTTCCCGGAACCCGAGGCCAATGGCGTGGTTTACCTCAAGATTCCGGTCAACGCCGTCTGATGTCGCGCTGCGATTTCGTGGGCGGACGGTTCCGGATATGATCCACAGGCCAGCAGGGAAAGGAGCCCGCGCCATGGAAGCGCTCAGTGTGGAAACTGTCTCCTACATCATCGTGAAAGCGCGCGAATTTGACGCCAAGGTCGATCCGGTCGAGGAAAACCCGGCCTCCGACGAAGCCGATGACGGCGAACGCATCATCCTGGAGGATTTCGTTGATGATCCGACCTATCAGGAATTGCGCGATGCCATCGAGGATCTGGACGATGACGCATCGCTGGAACTCGTGGCCCTGATGTGGATCGGCCGCGGCACCTATGATGCCGAGGATTGGGAGGAGGCGATCGAGACCGCCCGCCTGGAAGCGACCAACTCCACCGCCGACTATCTTACCGGCACGCCGCAGCTGGGGGATTTCCTCGAAGAGGGGCTGGCCGCCATGGGATACGAAGTCGACCCCGATGTGCTGAAGCATCTGTAACGGCACCCCGCCGGATCTGACCGCTGAAAGTTTTTGCGAATGAATCGCATTTTATTGTTGCAAGCGATTCTCAGGTGCGGTACATCTTGTTTCAGTTAAGACGCACTCGCAAGTTCCGGCTGGGATGCGCTGGTGACGGTATGATCCCCAAAGGATCGTGCGCTCCCCGTCACCAGCGCTCCTACCGGCCGGAAACTGCCAACGGAATCCCCGTGACGTCATGTTAGACGTCTCCTGAGCGAGCCCGCCGACTCCTCCCCGTGTCGGCGGGCTTATTCCGTTGACCCTCATGCCGCCCCGGCTAGGATCGTCCCTCCACCAAGGGAGCCGCCATATGAACGGTGCGCAAGCACTGGTCGCCGCCGCGATCGATCACGGCATCGAGGTCTGTTTCGCTAATCCGGGCACCACGGAGATGCCGCTCGTCCTCGCGCTCGATTCCGTGCCCGGCATGCGCGGCATCCTCTGCCTGCACGAGAACGTGGCGACCGGCGCCGCCGATGGCTACGGCCGGATGACCGGCCAGCCGGCCATGTGCCTTCTGCATCTTGGGCCGGGCCTCGCCAACGGGCTGACCAATCTGCACAACGCGCGGCGGGCGTTCACGCCCGTGCTGAACGTGATCGGCGAGCATGCCTCCTGGCATCTGCCGGCCGACCCGCTGCTGGCCAGCCCCATCGAGGAGGTGGCGCGCATGGTCGGCGCTCATGTGCACACCAGCGCCGGGCCGGAGACCGTGGCCTCGGATCTGGCCGATGCCGTCGATGCCACGCACCGGAACGGCGGAGCGGTCGCGACCCTGATCGTGCCCCACGACGCCCAGATCGCCGAGGCAAGCCAGGGCAGCGCCGCGCGCCGCGCTGCAGCGGATCGAAGTTTCATCCCTCGCCACGTGACTAACGCGGCGCAGGTGCTGCGGGATGGCAACGCGGCGATCCTGCTGGGCGGCGAGGGGCTCTCGGAAGCGGGGCTGATGCTGGCGGGTCGGATTGCCGCCGCGACCGGCGCCGACCTGCTGTGCGACACCTTCTTCGCGCGGATGGAACGGGGCGGCGGCCTGCCGCAGCCGGCGAAACTGCCCTACTTCCCCGATCAGGCGCTGGAATTGACCCGTCGCTACGACAAGGTCGTCATCGCCGGTACGCGCCGGCCGGTCGCGTTCTTCGGCTATCCGGGCCTGCCCAGCCATCTCACCACGCAAGCGCAGACGGTACCGCTGACCGGGCCGGGCGAGGATACGCTGGCGGCGCTGGACGCTCTGGCGGGCGAGCTGCGCGCGCCCATGGATTTTGATCCCGTCGCCGGGCCGCTGCCTGACATGCCCGCCGGCGCGCTCGATGCCCAGTCGGTCAGCGCGGTCATCGCCCGCCTGCAGCCCGCCAATGCCATCATCATGGACGAGGCGCTGACCGTGGGGACGCCTTATTTCGACGCTTCGCGCAATGCGCCGCGCTTCAGCCATCTGATGCTGACCGGCGGCGCCATCGGGGAAGGGCCGGGCGCCGCGACCGGCGCCGCCATCGCATGCCCGGGCCGGAAGGTGATCAACTTCCAGTCGGATGGCTGCGGCGCCTATTCGGTGCAGGCGTTCTGGACCCAGGCGCGCGAGCGGCTCGATGTGGTGACAATCATCGGCTCCAACCGCAGCTACAATATCCTGAACGTGGAACTGGCCCGCGCGGGCGTGACCGAGCCGGGACCGATCACTCGCTCCATGGCGGGCCTCGACAGGCCGTTCCTCGACTGGGTGAAGATCGGCGAGGGCTTCGGCGTGCCGTCCGTCGCCGTCGACACGGCGGAAGGCCTCGCCCAGGCGCTGCAAGTGGCCCTCGCCGAGCGAGGACCGCGGCTGATTGAGGCCATCATGACCTGATACCGATGTCCCGCCGGGTTCACCAGCCCGGCGGCTTGCCGTCCAGATAATCGTTCAGCACCTCGTGGAACCGGCGCACACGGGTTTCCTGACCGGCCAGATAGGGCTCCTGATAGCCGCGCGAGCGCCATCCCGCCTGCTGGCCGGGGCTGAGCGCCCAGTCCTGGAACACGACCTGGTCGTGCAGGTCGGCCACCGCGTCGGGCCCGGTGTAGACACGGAAGTCGAACTCGGCTTCCTTCATCTCCACCGCCGTGTCGGTGAGGCGGGCGCGGTATTCGCCATCGATCGGATAGGCCAGCTCCCACAGGTCGAAATAGCATTTTTCCGGGTCGTCCCGATGCGGCTCCCAGCGGAAGAACGACATGCCTTCCGCGCCCGAGCCGAAGGCGATGTTCGGAAACAGCACGCCGAACGGGCTTTCGGTCAGCTCCTCGTTGGTCAGCCGGTCGAAATGGCTGTAGCCGCGCGCCGGGCCCAGCCTGCGCTTGGCCGCCTTCAGGTCCAGCCAGCCCTGCATCGCCTTTTCCTCGTAGGTCGCGTAGCGGGCCGGATCGATCTCCCAGGCGCGCAGCGTGTCATCAAACGGATGCGGCTGCCCGTCGGGCACGCGGTCCCGCAGTGACGGACGGCCCATCTGGATGATGCGCGCATGGCCCATGGGGAACATCTCGTAGCGCGAGGTGAAATGGTCCTGGTCGATGATCGGCGGCACCTGCGGATGGGCGGTGCGGGTGTGATAGGATTCGCTGAAATTGTCCGACGAAAACTTCCAGTTGCAGTTCAACTCCACCCGGACCCAGCGCACCCGCACCATGGTCTCGAACGGGAAGTTCTTGTAGACCTCGGGCAGGGGCTCGAGGAATTTCAACAGCGGCGGCGCCTCGTTGTCCATGGTGTACCAGACGAAGCCGCCCCATGTACCGACCCGCACCTCGATCAGCCGCACCTTGCCGACGGGATCGCCCTGGGGGAAATCGTCCCGGTCGCAGGCGTCGAGCAGGCTGCCATCCAGGCCCCAGACCCAGCCATGGTAGGGACAGGTCCAGCTGTCCTGGGCGCCGTTTTCCCAGACCAGCTTCTGGGCCCGGTGACCACAGGCATTGTAGAAGCCCTTCAGCGTTCCGTCCGGCTGGCGGGCGATGATCACCGATTCGTGCATGAAGTCGTGGACGATGTAGTCGCCCGGCTCGGGAAGCTGGTTCTCGCGGCCGGCGATATGCCAGATCCGCGTCCACATGTGATCCCATTCGCGCTGCATGAACGCGCGCGAGTAATAGCGGTCCGCCGGAATGCGGTCGCCGCGCACATTGCGCGGGTCCTTGCCGTCCATGGCCAGCGGATGGGTGATGATGTCTGTCATTGATGTTCCCCGTTTCCCATTGCCGTCGCGCGACAACGCCCGATCGTTGAAGTCGCCGGAGCTGCCGCCGAGCAACGGAATGGATGGCGGACATCGGCGCGTCGCCCGCGCGCCTTGGAAACCGGTTGGACAAAGGCTTTGACGATCGAACAACCAAGCAGAAAGCGTAGACCCGGTCGTGGAGTCTTGCAACGTGCATGCTTGAATGTATTGTGACCGGCGACTGACGGATTTCTTTTGAAGGGGAAGCGATCATGAAAGCTGTTCTGTGCGACGAATACGGCGCGCCCGATGTTCTGAAGCTGGTCGATCTGCCGGCGCCCGAGATGAAACCGGGCCATATCCGGATTTCCGTCCGCGCGGCGGGCGTGAACTTTCAGGACACGCTGATCATCAAGGGCACCTATCAGTTCAAGCCGCCGATGCCGTTCATTCCCGGCGGCGAGGCTGCGGGCGTGGTGACCGAGGTCGCCGATGACGTGACGGGTTTCGCCGTTGGCGACCACGTTCTGGCGCTGACCAGCTGGGGCAGCTTCTGCGAGGAACTGGTGGCGCCGGCGGATCGCTGCGTGAAATTCCCGGCGGGCATGGACTTCGCCGAAGCCGCCGGCTTCCTGACCAATTTCGGCACCTCCTATCACGCGCTGGTGCACCGCGCGAACCTGCAGAAGGGCGAGACGCTGCTGGTGCTCGGCGCCTCGGGCGGCGTCGGCCTCGCGGCGGTCCAGATCGCCAAGGCGCTGGGCGCCACGGTCATTGCCGCGGCCTCCAGCGAATCGAAGCTGAAGATCGCCAAGGAGTCGGGCGCGGATCACCTGATCAACTACGCCGAAGGCGAATACAAGGACAAGGTCAAGGAACTGACGGGCGGCAAAGGCGCCGACGTGATCTATGATGCGGTCGGCGGTGACTATTTCGACCAGGCGCTGCGCTGCGTGAACTGGAACGGCCGCATTCTGGTGGTCGGTTTCGCCAGCGGCCGCATTCCGACCGCGCCGGTCAACCTGACCCTGCTGAAGGGCTGCGCCATCGTTGGCGTCTTCTATGGCCGCTTCAAGCAGGAAGAGCCGGAAAAGAGCCAGCAGGCCATCGAGGAAATCGTCGATTTGTATCGTCAGGGCAAGCTGAAGCCCCATATTTCCAAGCGTATGCCACTGGAACAGGCCCGCGAGGCGCTCAACCTGTTTGTCAATCGGCAGGCCGAGGGTAAGATCGTTCTCACATCGGGCGCTGCCTGACCTTTCGGGGAGAAGTATTATGTCGGATCATTCGCAATCGGAAGACCGGGCCCAGTTCCGCCGCATGGACGAGGGCACGGAAGCGGACTGGGAAATCCTGGGCCGCGAATACATGAAGATGGCCAGCGGCGTCGTCGACCGCGTCATCGACCACATGAAGCTGCTCGACGGCGATTTCGGCGGCTTCCAGGTCGATCGTCTGACCCACAGCCTGCAGACCGCGACCCGCGCCTATCGTGACGGCAAGGACGAGGAATATGTGGTCTGCGCGCTGCTGCACGACATCGGCGACACGCTTGGCACCTACGCCCATGGCGCGGTCGCGGCGGCGATCCTCAAGCCGTTCATCTCCAAGGCCAACTACTGGATGCTGGAGAACCACACGGACTTTCAGGGCTACTACTATTATCACTTCGTCGGTCTCGACAAGAACCGCCGGGACAGGTTCATCGACAGCCCGTACTACGAGCACACCAAGGAATTCATCGACAAATACGATATGCCGGCGTTCGACCCGGACTATCCGACGATGACCCTCGAGGAGTTCGAGCCGATGATGCGCCGGGTGATGCGCAAGCAGCTCAAGTCCAAGATCGCCAAGCACGCGGCCGAGTAAGTCCGCGCCATGCGCGCCTGGGTCTGCCGCCAGTTCAGCGACTATCACGACATCGCCATCGACACCGTGCCCGACCCCGAACCCGGGGCCGGGCAGGTGCTGGTTCGGCCGCGCGCCGCGTGCGTGACGTTCGTCGAGATGCTGCAGGTCCAGGGCAAGCATCAGCACAAGCCGAAGACGCCCTTCATTCCCGGCGGCGAGTGCGCCGGCGAGGTGCTGGCGGTCGGCGAGGGCGTCACGCGCTTCAGGCCGGGCGACAAAATCATGGGCGGCGTCCGTTTCGGCGCCTATGCCGAGCTCGCGGTCACGGATGAGGGCCTGATCAATCCGCTGCCGCCCGCCTTCGACTGGTACACCGGCGCATCCTTCGGCAGCGCCTACCGGACGGCCTATGTGGGCATCGTCACGCGCGGCGGCATCCAGCCGGGCGAGACGCTGCTGGTGCACGCCTCCTCCGGCGGTGTCGGCCTCGCCGCCGTGGAACTGGGCAAGATTCTCGGTTGCACGGTCATCGGCACGGGCGGTGACAACGACCGCCTCGAGATCGTCAAGCGGATGGGCGCCGATCACGTCATCAATTACCGCGAAACGCCCCGCTTCCGGGATGCCGTCAAGGAACTCACCGGCGGCAAGGGCGCCGACGTGATCTACGATCCGGTGGGCGGCGACGTGTTCGACGAATCCACCCACTGCATCGCGCCCTTCGGCCGCATCCTGATCATCGGCTTCACCAGCGGCCGCATCCCGTCGATCCCGGTCAACTACCCGCTGATCAAGCAGTTCGCCGTCATCGGCGTCCGGGCGGGCGAGTACGGCCGGCTCAATCCGGAAGGCGGACGGCGCGTCACGGCCGACATGATGCGCATGGCCAATGAGGGCCTGTTCCATCCCCACGTCCACAAGATCATGCCGTTCGAGGGGCTGGTGAACGCGTTCGACGAGATCGCCGCGCGCAAGGTTGCCGGCCGGATCGTACTGGAGATTTCCCGTGACTGAAGAAAAGCCCGTCGCCGCCTACAAGCTGAAGCCGAAGGACGCCGCGACCCTGCTCATCATCAGGGGCGGCGAAGAGGTGCTGATGGGCGTGCGCAGCGCCAAGCACGCCTTCATGCCGAACAAATACGTGTTTCCCGGCGGCCGGGTCGATCGCGCCGACGGCATGGTGCCGCGGCCCGTCGATCTTCAGCCCGGCGTGGCCGCGAAGCTGGAGCGTGCCGCCTCGCCCGCGCGGGCTCGCGCCCTTGCCATGGCTGCGGTGCGCGAGACCTTCGAGGAAGCCGGCATGTTGCTGGCCGCCGAGCACGACACCAGGATTAGAACAGGGTCGCCTCACTGGAAGCCATTTTATGCCAGCGGCCTCGTGCCGGCGCTGGACAAGCTGGAATATATCGCGCGCGCCATCACGCCGCCTGGTCGGCCGCGCCGCTTCGACACACGCTTTCTGATGGTGGATGCCGATCACCTGCGCGGCTCGGTCTATGGCAATGGCGAACTGCTCGACCTGAAATGGGTCAAGCTGAAGGACGCCCAGAGTCTCGACCTGCCCAACATCACCCGTCTCGTGATCGAGATCGCCCGGCGCCGGCTCGAGGATGGCGAGCACCGTTCGGAAGACGGCATGATTCCTTTCGTGCGCACGGTGAACAGACGGCATATCATCGGCGATCACTAGTTCGTTACCGCGCTCCCGGGGCCAACGTCCGGCATGCGGTAGTGTGATCCGCCCGGAGATCGATGCACCAGCCCGACCAGGACGAGATCGTCGACTTTCTGTCGTCCGACACCGCTTTCCGCGGTGAACCCGTAAGGCATGTCCAGACGCACCTTTCCCACATCTTTCTGGTGGGCGACAGGGCGTGGAAAATGAAACGGGCGGCGCGCTTCAGCTTCGTCGATTTCACGACGGCCGACTTGCGGCGTGCGTCGTCCGAACGCGAGGTGCTGCTCAATCGCCGCACGGCGCCCACGCTCTATCTTGGTGTGGTGCCGGTAACCTGGGACGGGCGCAACCTCGCGGTGGGGGGGCAGGGCGAGGCGCTCGACTGGCTGGTCGAGATGCGCCGCTTCGATGAGCGGGCCCTTCTGAGCCGGTGCGCGCGCAGCGGCAGGCTGACGCGCGACGTCGCCGCGGCGCTCGCCGAGCATGTCATCGCGTTTCACGATACGGCGGAGCGGCGCACCGACAAGGGCGGCGCCGGGATCCTTCGGTCCACGGCACGGGATGTCGCCTCGAATCTGCACCGCTATGCCGGTACGGTTCTTCGGCGCGAGGCCATCGACTCCTGGGCTGAACGGATCGATCGCACCCTCCTGTGCCATGCCGCTCTCCTGGACGATAGGCGCGATGCCGGCTTCGTTCGCAGATGCCATGGCGACATGCATCTCGCCAACATCTGCCTGGTGGATGGCGACCCCATCCTGTTCGACTGTATCGAGTTCAACGACGACTTCTCGTGCATCGACGTGATGTACGATCTCGCCTTCCTGCTCATGGACCTGATCCATCACGGTGCCTCGGCAAAAGCCGGTCTCGTGCTCAACCGCTATCTCAGCGCGACGGCCGATTTCGGCGCGCTCCCTGTTCTGCCGGCGCTTCTGTCCCTGCGTGCCGCCATTCGCGGGATGGCGTCGCTCATCGAGGCCTCCAATGAAGATGACGAGGGCGGTGACCTCGGTCGCGACGCCCGCCTGCATTTCGACCTCGCGCACCGGCTGCTCGATCGTCCGTCGCCCCGGCTGGTCGGTATTGGCGGCTTCTCGGGGACCGGAAAATCCACCCTGGCCGCCGCGTTGGCGCTCCGCCTCGCGCCCGGCGCGGGCGCCGTCGTCATTTCCAGCGATGTCATTCGCAAGCGCCTCTTCGGCAAGAAACCCGAGGAAAAACTCGGACCGGACGCCTATGCCGGCCCTGTCAGCGCCCAGGTCTACGACAAGCTCTACAATGACGTCCGCTTGGCGCTGGAGGCCGGCCAGGTGGTGATCGCCGACGCGACATGGCTGCGCGAGGAAGATCGCCGCGCCCTCGCCGCCGTCGCGGCAGACTGCGGCATGCGCTTCTCCGGGCTCTGGCTGGAGACACCGGTCGAGATATTGCGCGAGCGCGTTTCGGTCCGGACCGGCGACCCATCCGACGCCGATGTCACGGTCTTGACCGAACAACTTTCTCATAATGTGGGTATCATCGACTGGACCAGGCTCGACACGCCGGGGCCGGGACTGGTCACCGAAGCATTGCTCGCCATCTCGGCATAGCATCGCGCGGCTCTCCGGCCGGCGCGGATGCTGGCCGACATCACTCTGGAGCGCTCATGACCGTCCGCAATCTCGACAAGCTGTTCCGCCCCTCATCGGTCGCGGTGATCGGCGCTTCCAACCGTCCCGACTCGGTCGGGCAGGTCATCATGCGGAACATGCTCGATGCAGGCTTCGAGGGACCGATCATGCCGGTCAATCCCGGGCAGGTATCGGTCGCCGGGGTGATTGCCCACGCCGATGTGGAAAGCCTGCCCGTCGTGCCCGACCTCGCGGTCATCTGCACGCCGCCCGCGACCGTGCCGGGGCTGATCGATGCGCTGGGGCGCAGGGGCACGAAGGCGGCCGTGGTCATCACCGCCGGCGTCGACGTGGACGCCCTGCTGCGGGCCGCCCAGCCGTATCTGCTGCGTATTCTCGGGCATAATTGCGTCGGCTTGCTTGTGCCTGGGATCGGTCTCAACGCGAGTTTCGCGCCGGGCACGTTGAAGGCCGGGAACGTGGCGTTCGTGTCGCAGTCCGGCGCCCTGTGCACCGCCGTGCTGGACTGGGCCGCCGAACGGGAGATCGGCTTTTCCCATTTCATCTCGCTCGGCAATTGCGCCGATGTCGACTTCGGCGACGTCATCGACTATCTGGCGCAGGACGACAAGACCCGGGCCATCCTGCTCTACATCGAATCCATCAGTCACGCCCGGAAGTTCCTGTCGGCGAGCCGCGCGGCCTCGCGCGCCAAGCCCATCGTCGCCATCAAATCGGGACGGAACAGCGAAGGAGCCCGCGCGGCCGCCTCTCACACAGGCGCGCTGGCGGGACGGGACGATGTCTACGAGGCGGCCCTTGCGCGCGGCGGCGTGCTCCGCGTCGACAGTACCGAGGATCTCTTCGAGGCGGTCGAGACGCTGGCGCGCGCCCGGCGCCCGGCGGGCGAGGGACTGGTCATCCTGACCAATGGCGGCGGGCTCGGCGTCATGGCGGCGGATGCCCTCGCGCCGCTCGGCGGCTCGCTGGTGGCCCTGTCTAATGCCACGAAAGCGGCCCTCGACGGCGTGCTGCCGCGTACATGGTCCCACGGCAATCCCGTCGACATCATCGGCGATGCGCCTGGCGCGCGCTATGCCGACGCGCTCGGCGTGCTGCTGGACGCGCCCGAGGCCGACACGATCATCATCATGCATGCGCCGACAGGCATCACGTCGAGCGACGAGGTCGCCCGGGGCGTCATCGAGCGGATCGAAGGCGCGCGCAAGACCGTACTCACCAACTGGATGGGCGGACGCGCCGTCAAACCGGCGCGCGCCATGCTGGAAAATGCGGCGGTTCCCTCGTTCGAGACGCCCGGCGCGGCGGTCAGGGCCTATATGCAGTTGATCCGCTACCGTCGCCTGCAGTCGCTACTGACCCAGACGCCGCCCGCGCAGGCCGAGACATTCAAGCCCGATATGGCGCGGGCGCGAGCGGTCATCGATGGTGTTCTCGCCGAAGGCCGAGACCTGCTGACCGAATTCGAGGCCAAGGAACTGCTGGACGCATACGAGATTCCCATCGTCGCCACCCGGATCGCGCGCGACGCCGACGAGGCCGCCGCGCTTGCCGAGGACATGAGCTTTCCCGTGGTGGTCAAGATCCTCTCACGGGACATCAGCCACAAATCCGATGTGGGCGGCGTCGCCCTCAACCTCAAATCCGCCGACGCGGTGCGAGCCGCCGTCGACGCCATCTCGAAAAGGGTCGGGGAACTCAGACCCGAAGCGGTCATCGACGGTTTCACCGTGCAGCAGATGGTCCGCCGGCCGGGTGCCCATGAACTGCTCGTCGGCGCGTTCGTCGACGACGTGTTCGGTCCGGTCATCATGTTCGGGCAGGGCGGCACCGCGGTGGAAGTGGTCCGCGACAGGGCTGTGTCCTTGCCGCCGCTCAACCCGGTGATCGCGCGCCATCTGATGTCGCAGACCCGGATCTACCGGCTGCTCGAAGGCTACCGCGACCGGCCAAAGGCGGACCTCGAGGGCATCGTCTCCGTGCTGCTGAAGGTGGCGCAACTGGTCGCCGATCTGGCCGAGGTGGCGGAACTGGATATCAATCCTCTGCTCGCCGACGACCACGGCGCCATCGCCCTTGACGCCCGGGTCGTGGTGAAGCCCGCGACGATCGCTGGCATCAGGCGGCTCGCGATCAGGCCTTACCCGTCGGACCTGGAAGAGACGGTGCAGCTGCCTGGCGGCGAGCGGGTGTTGTTGCGGCCGATCCGGCCCGAGGACGAGCCGGCCCACCTGGATTTCTTCCAGCATCTCGATTCCGAGGATCTGCGGCTGCGCTTCTTCAATGTGGTGAAATCACCCTCTCACGAAGCCCTCGCGCGCTTCACCCAGATCGATTACGACCGCGAAATGTGTTTTATCGCGACCCGCCCCGCGTCTGATGGGCACGAGACCGTTGGCGTCGTCCGGGCGATCGCGGACCCGGATAACGAGCGCGCCGAATACGCGGTCATCATCCGGTCGGATCTGAAGGGTAGCGGTCTGGGGCAGGCGTTGATGGACAAGCTGATCCGCTATGCGCGTCAGCGCGGTATCCACGAACTTCACGGGACGGTGCTGTCCGAGAACACGGCCATGCGAGATCTCGCCACGCGCCTCGGCTTCACGACGCGGCCAGGCGAGGATGCCTCGGTCGTCGAAACGGCCCTAGCCTTGTAGATGAAGGCGCGCGGTCCGGCGGCCAGCTCAGTGCGACAGCAGCAGCGGCAGTTCCATGCGCCGCAGCAGATCCTTCGTGACGCCGCCCAGAACCGTCTCGAACATGCGGGAATGACCCCAGGCGCCGCACACCAGCAGGTCGGCGCCGAAATCCTTGCACTCGAACAGCAGCGCCTCGGCCGAGGAGGAATCGCTTTCCACGGTGTGATCAGCCTCGGCCTTCACGCCGTGCCGGGCGAGATGCTGGGCGATTTCGGATCCCGGAATGTGCCGGGTTTCCTCGTCGCCGACACTCAACACCTTCACGGCATCGGCCTTGACCAGCAACGGAAGGGCGTCGTTCACGGCCCTCGTCGCTTCCGTGCTGCCGTTCCAGCCGATCAGGATGCGCCTGCCGATGGCGGAGACCGACGCATTCCACGGCAGTGAAAGCACCGGCCGGCCGGCCGTCAGCACCAGATCGCCCGCCAGATTGTTCGCCGCGCTGATGGGCGCGTCCTCGCCGCCGCCTTGGGCCAGCACCACCACGTCGGTGTAATGGGCGTGCTGGGTGAAGACACTGCGGATGTCTCCCTCGCGGTATCGCCACTCGGCGTGTATGCCCGTCGCCGATTCACGCGCCTTGATGCGCGTCTCGATCTGCTTCGCAGCGGCGCGGGCCTCGTCGATATAGCTCTCGGCCAGATTCGCGGGGACGTAGGGCACCACATAGGAGGGAATCGGCGTGTTGTCGACGACGGTCAGCGCCGTCAACGTCGCGCCGTGCGCCTGCGCCAGATCGAATGCGGCGTTTTCGAGCGCCGCGCCGGCATCGCCTTCGAATGCATGGAACAGAATATTGCGGATCGTCATAACACTCTCCCCGATCATGCCTTGCCCTCTCAGCTTGGCTGAATCGCAGGGTCGCACAAGTAAAAACGGCCGGCCTTGATCTGCCTCAACGCTGTCGGGTAGCCCCCTGAGCGGCGGTTTTCGCGGTGATCGCGGCGATAAGTCCGTCAAACCCTCGCGTGCGGATGACATCGGCGAATTCCGAGCGGCGCAAGGCAACCTCGCTGATCCGTCCTCCCAGATAGAGGTCCGCGACCTTCCAGTCCCCGCCATCCTTGTGCATGACATAGTCGATCGCGACCGAGTCTTCCTGGGGAATACGCACCTCGCTGTTGACGATGATCTTTCCCGCCGGGCCGGGCCGGTCGCCGACCACGACCAGCGTTTCGCCCGTGAACGACCGGAACCTGCTGGCATAGATCGCGCACAGATATTGACGAAATTTATCGGTGTATGTCGTGCGCTGGTCCGGGCTCCAGTTGTTCCACGTCGCGCGTCCCACGGCCATGGCGCTCTGCAGCTTGACGTCCATCTTCGCCTCGAGCAGCGGACACAGTGCCTCGACCCGCTTGGCAAAGGGTTGTCCGCTCGTCTTTTTCAGGATACCCAGCATGCCGGTCTGGAACTCGTCGACGGCCGCCTGCGCCGAACCTGCGGGGATGGATGCCTGTGCATGAGCGCCTGACACGAAGAACACCGCAAGAATCAATGCGGCCAGAAAGGGTTTCAAACGGTTCGTCTCCTACATTCTTGTCAGGCATGCGCCATCGGTTCGTGGCCGGTTTACACCGGGCAACGACCGTCATTCGTCGCCGGCTAGAATATAGGGGGCCGTCCGTTCCGGACAAAGGCCATAGAGAGGAGTGCGACCGCTGGTGATGAAGCTGCTGACCGGATGGCTGGAGTTCGCGGCACGGCGGCCCTGGACGGTACTCGTGCTGGCCGCGATTCTGACCCTCGCGGCCGGATGGTACACATCCGCCAATCTGGGCATCAACACGGACACCAAGACCCTGGTGCCCGCCGACGAGCCGTTCCGCGTTGCCGAAGACGCGTATGTGAAGGCGTTTCCGGACAATGACGACGTCATCCTGATCGTCATCCAGGACCGCGACGCCATGGCGACGGACCGGGCGGCGCGGGCCATGGCGGCGGCGTTGAACAGACAGCCTGAACTGTTCTCCTACGTATTCGCGCCGGGAACCGGGCCGTATTTCGACCGAAATGGCCTGCTGTATCTGGAAACCGACAAGCTCGCCGCCGTCCTCGATCGGCTCGCCGCGGCCCAGCCCGCGCTGGCGATCATGACCCAGGATCCCAGCCTGCGTGGTCTGTTCGGTGTGCTCGATCAGGCGCTGCTGACCGGCGGACCGCTGCCTCCCGCCTTCACCGACGTCATGTCGGGATTGACCGCCGCCGCCGATGCGGTGCGGGACGACAAGCCCGTCCCGGGCGGACTGTTGCAGGGCGCCATGGGCGAGGGTGGTCCGAACACGCGTCTGGTGCTGACGCGACTCAAGCTTGATTTCTCCCAGGCATTGTCGGCGGAGACCGGTGTCGAACGCCTCAAGGCGGTGACCGCCGAACTGCGCGAGTCCGGCGAGATCGCGCCTGGTACGACCGTGCGCCTGACCGGCGACGTCGTCCTCTCGTACGAGGAATTGCTGTCCGTGACCGAAGGCGTTCAGATCGCTGGCACGGTCTCGCTTATCCTGCTGATCCTCATCCTGGGCTGGGGCCTGCGCAGTATCCGGCTGATCGGCGCCGCCTACGCGACCTTGACCGTCGGTCTTGTCTGGACCTCGGCCTTCGCCGCCCTGACGGTCGGCGAACTGAACATGATCTCGGCGTCCTGCGCGGTTCTGTTCATCGGCCTCGGCATCGATTACGCCATCCATTTCTGCCTGCGCTACGCCGAGAACGTGTCCTCCGGCATGGAGAAGCGTGTGGCGCTTGTCGATACGGGCCGGCGTGTCGGACCGGCGCTCGCGCTGTGCGTCATTTCCTCATCGATCGGCTTCCTGTCCTTCACCTTTACCGAATACAAGGGGTTCGCCGATCTCGGCGTGATCGCGGCGGGCGGCGTGTTGATGGCCTTTCTGGCCGGCTTGATCGTCCTCCCCGCCCTGCTGGCGGTGACCGGAGTGCCGAGGCGCGCCCTTTGGCGGCCCGTCGCGGTCAGCGACCTGAAGACGCGCTGGCGGGACCGTATCGCCTGGACCATTCTGGCGCTGGCCATTCTCGCCGTTCCCGTGGCCTTTGGCGCCCGTTTCGATTTCAGCACCCTGGCGCTGAAGGATCCGACCTCGGAGTCGGTGACCGCCCTCGAGGACCTGACGGAAGAGCAGGGCAACATCGGGTATGCCGCCTACATGCTGGCCGAGAACAAGGCGGCCGCGGCGCTGCTGGCCGACAGGCTGCGCGCGCTTCCCGAGGTCGAGTCGGTCATCACGCCCGAGGACTACGTGCCGTCCGATCAGGACGAGAAACTGGCCATGATCGAGGAGTCGGCCATGTTCATGTGGCCGGTGTTCAATCCTGAAAACAAGGCGGCTCCGCCATCCGAGGCGGAACGGCGGGCGTCGGTTCAGGCGTTTGCCGACAGGGCCGCGACCACGGGATCACTCACTCCGGAAACGGCCCAGACCGTGGCCGCCCTCCGTGCCTCCTTGTTGAAGCTGCTCGAGGACCCGGCCGGGGATCAGAAACTGCGTCGGCTTGAAGCGGGGCTCGTGGGCGATGTGCAGGCCCAGGTGGACCGGCTGCGTCTGGCATTCGAGGCCTCGCCCGTGACCTTCGCCGATCTGCCTGCCGACATGCTGGCGCGCGATATCGCGCCCACGGGCCAGATTTCCGTGACGGCGGTACCGTCGGGCGACATGCGCGACCACGAACAGCTGGCGGCATTCGCGCGCGCGGTGAGCGCCGTCGATCCGCTCGCCTCCGGGCGCGCGATCGGCGAGGCAGGGATGGGCCGGATCGTTCTGGAGGCATTCGAAATCGCCTCGGCCCTGACCATCGTCCTCGTTTCGCTCCTGTTGTATGCGATCCTGCGGCGGTGGCGGGATGTGCTCCTGGTGCTGGCGCCGCTGGCGGTCGCGGGCAGTCTGACGACGGCGATTGCCGTGTTGACGGGAATTCAGTTCAACTTCGCCAATGTCATCGTGCTGCCGCTGCTTCTCGGCTTCGGCATCGACAGCGCCGTCCATCTGGTGCTGCGTCGGCGCGAGACGGGCTCGGTCGATGGCGTCATGGAGTCCAGTACGCCGCGCGCGGTGACCCTGAGTGCTTTGACAACCATCGCATCTTTCGGCAGCCTGTCCCTGTCGCCACATTGGGGGACAGCGAGCCTCGGCCTGCTGCTGACTGTGGCAATGGTGATGATCGAGTTGTCTGCCCAACTGGTACTGCCCGCGCTGATGCGCTGGCTGGACGGAGGGCGGGCCAAAGCCTGAACCGGATGGAGAGAGGTCAGCGATGTCCGTCTGGAGAAAACTCCTCGTCGTTGTGCCCGCCTTCGTGATCCTTCACCTGGCGTCGCTGGCGGCTGTCCCGCTGATCGATGGCCTCCGGGATCTCTGGCGACCGGGCACCACGGACGAGATCGTCCTCCTCGCCGCGTTTCCGTTCGGCTATGCCATCGGCGTCTCCATCGGGATCGGACTGGGCTACGGTCTGACGAGGTCGGTGCTCACCGTTGCCCTGCTGGCGTCGATCGCATCCGCCTGGGGCTTCGCCGAATGGGCCGATGGCTACGTGCAGGGTGCTGCCGCTCTGGCCGTGGGCGGGGCGGCCGCGGGCCTTGCGTTGCCGGTGGTCTCGCGGGCGCTCGATCTGGCCTCCAGCCTGTTTGGCGGCATCGTGATGGCGGTGCTGGTCGCGGCGTCCTGGGGCGTATCCATCCCCTTCATCCAGTATCTGAAGGGCGGTCTACCGGTGGGCGATCTGCCGAGTTGGGCCGCGCCCTATTACGCCCAGGCCTTCTTCTGCGTGGTCTGGCTTCCGCTGGTCGTATTTCTCGGCCTGGACAGACGCCGTCGCTGAGACGGCTCAGGCCTCGAACTGTTCGGCGAGAATACGTTCCGCCAGATTGTGCCCGGGGTCGTAAAGCAGGCGAAGCGCCAGATTGCGGTCTTCCTGCACCTCGACGCGGGTCACGTCCCGCACCTCCAGATTATCGGCGGTGGCGCTGACTGGACGTTCGGTCGGCTCCGCGACATGGAATTCGACCCGGGCATCGTGCGGCAGCAGCGCGCCGCGCCACCGGCGCGGGCGAAATGCGCTGATCGGGGTCAGGCAGAGAATATCCGAATCGATCGGAACGATCGGTCCGTGCGCCGAGAAATTGTAGGCTGTGCTGCCGGCGGGCGTCGCCAGCAGGATGCCGTCACAGACCAGCTCGCTCATGCGCTCCTTGCCGTCGACATGGATGCCCAGCTTGGCGGCCTGATAAGTCTGGCGCAGCAGCGACACCTCGTTGATGGCAAGCGCTTCCGTGAAGCTGCCGTCCACGCAATGGGCGCGCATGCGCAGCGGATGCAACTCGACCAGCTCGGCCGCCTGGATACGCTCGATCAAGTCGTTTTCCGCATAGTCGTTCATCAGAAAGCCGAGCGAGCCCGCGTTCATGCCATAGACGGGCAGGCCGTGCTTGAGAACGCTGTGCAGCGTCCTCAGCATGAAGCCGTCACCGCCGAGGGCGACGATGACCTCGGCCTGATCCAGCGGCACGGCCGGATAGCGCGCGGTGAGCGCCTCCATGGCCGCCTGGGCCTTCGGCGTGGGACTGGCGGCGAACGCGATGGCGGGTGTCTGCATGGGGTACTCGGACAGTCGGGACGAACCCTAACCGCCCGTCACGCTCATATGGCGTGAAACGGCCGGACGTTCGCGCCGCCGGTCTATCACGAAATCATGACCTTTGGGCTTTCTTCCGATCGCCTCGTCGATGGCGTCGTTCAGCGCGACATTGTCGGCGTCGGCGCGCAGCGCGGCGCGCAGGTCCGCGGAATCTTCCTGCCCCAGGCACATGTACAGCATGCCGGTGCAGGTCACGCGGACCCGATTGCAGGACTCGCAGAAATTATGGGTCATCGGCGTGATGAAGCCGAGCCGTTGCCCGGTCTCCGCCAGGGTTACGTAGCGGGCAGGGCCGCCCGTTGCGTGATCGGACTCGCGCATGTCATGGCGCTGCCCGATCCGCGCCTTGAGCAGGGACAGCGGCATGTAGTTGTCCACCCGCGCCACGTCGACTTCGCCCAGCGGCATGGTTTCGATGAAGGTCAGGTCAAAGCCTTCGCGGCCGCACCAGTCGATGAGCTCGAACGTCTCATCATCATTCACCCCGCGCAGGGCAACCGTATTGATCTTGATGCGGAGCCCGGCCTCCTTGGCGGCCTGCAGCCCGCCGAGAACCTGGTCCAGCTTGCCCCACCGGGTGATCCGGGTGAACTTGGCCGGGTCCAGCGTGTCGACCGAGACGTTGATGCGCTTGATCCCTGCGCCCACCAGATCACGGGCGTAGCGTGCCAGCTGGCTGCCATTGGTCGTCAGGGTCAGCTCGTCCAACGCGCCGCTGAGCAGGTGACGGCCCAGACCATTGATCAACGTCATGATATCGCGGCGCACCAGCGGCTCGCCGCCGGTCAGGCGCAGCTTGCGCACGCCCTTCGCGATGAAGGCCGTACACAGCCGGTCGAGTTCCTCGAGCGTCAGGACATCCGATTTGGGCAGGAATGTCATGTCTTCCGACATGCAGTAGACACAGCGGAAATCGCACCGGTCGGTGACCGATACCCGAAGATAGCTGATGTGCCGCCCGAATGGGTCGATCACGCCGTTTCCCCTGTTCTCACGCCGGTTCCTTATATAGCAGGAAGTCACCTGATTTTAAGGGATTTCGGCTAGACTGCCCTTCCACCCCCTGGCGAGCGGCCGATGAAACCACTGCCCGATGACGAGATTTGGCACGCTCTTTCGGTGAGCCGCGTGCTGGAAACCCTCGCGGCGCCAGGCGAGGGGCTATCGGCGGCGGAAGCGGAATCGCGTCTGCGCCGGCATGGACCCAATGTCCTGCCGGAGATGGCCTCCCGGCCAGCCTGGCGGCGTTTGCTGGCCCAGTTGAACAATATCCTGATTTATCTTCTCCTTGGATCGGCCGCCGTCACGGCCGTGCTGGGCCATGTGACCGATACGCTGGTCATCCTGCTGGTGGTCGCAGCGAACGCTGTCATCGGCTTCGTTCAGGAGGGCCGGGCCGAGAGCGCTATCGCGGGGCTGCGCCGTGCCGTCAGTCCGCTCGCGTCGGCGGTGCGCGACCACGTCAGAACCTCGGTGCCGGCTGAGAGCATCGTTCCCGGCGATCTGGTCATTCTCGATCCCGGGGACAAGGTTCCGGCGGATTTGCGGCTCATCAAGGCCCGCAATCTGGCCGTCGATGAGTCGCTTCTGACCGGCGAGTCCGTGCCGGTGGAAAAGTCCACCGATCCGGTGCCGCCCGACACCCTGCCCGCGGACCGTCGCTGCATGGCATTCTCCGGCACGCTGGTCGTCGCCGGTCAGGGAGTCGGTGTGGCGGTGCGCACCGGAAGCGCGACGGAACTGGGCAGGATCGGCGCTCTTCTTGGCGGCATCGCGACCCTGGTCACACCCCTGCTGCAGCAGGTAAACCGCTTCGGAAGGACATTTGCCTTCGCGATCATCGGGTTGGCTGTGGCAGTGTTTGCCGTCGCCGTCCTTTTGCGCGGCTATAGCACGCCCGACGCCTTCCTCGCCGTGGTCGGTCTCGCGGTGGCGGCCATTCCGGAAGGGCTGCCGGCGGTCATGACCATCGCGCTTGCGGTCGGCGTCCAGCGCATGGCGTGGCGGCAGGCGATCATTCGCAGACTGCCGGCCGTCGAGACGCTGGGATCGGTATCGGTGATCTGCACCGACAAGACAGGCACGCTGACCCGTAATGAGATGACGGTCCGCCATGCGGTCACCGCCGCGGCGGTCTATGCCGTATCGGGCGAGGGGTACGCGCCCTCGGGAGGCTTCTCCGTGGACGGCGCCGATATCGATCCATCGGGACAGGACGATCTGCTGATGCTCGTGAGGGCCGCCGCGCTATGCAACGACGCGGAACTGCATGATAGAGCAGACGGCTGGAGCGTCCATGGCGATCCTCTGGAAGGAGCCCTGATGGCGCTGGCGGTCAAGGCCGGCGCGGCGCCGGATCTGCTTCGCCGGCAGGTGCCTCGCACCGACGAAATTCCTTTCGACGCCAGTCATCGTTTCATGGCGACCCTCAATCACGATCACGACGGTAATGGCCTCATCTTCATCAAGGGTGCGCCGGAGCGAATTCTCGCCATGTGCGGCAGCCAGCGGCGCGGCGGCATGGACGAGACGCTGAACGTCTCCTGGTGGGAAGGGCATGTGGCGCGGCTGGGCGGCGAGGGTCAGCGGGTCATCGCGCTGGCGATGCGCGCGGCCGGACCGGGCGTGCTGACCCTGAACTTTGGCGATGTCGAGAGTGGTTTCTGCCTCCTGGGGCTGGCGGGCATCATCGATCCGCCGCGCGAGGAGGCCATCCGCGCCATCGTCGAGTGCCGTCAGGCGGGCATCGCCATCAAGATGATCACCGGGGATCATGCCGCCACCGCCGCCGCGATCGCGGCGCAGCTCGGTCTGGAGAACGCGGAACAGGTCGCGACCGGCCATGACCTCGACCGGCTCGATGACGCGGCGCTGCGCGACATGGTTCGGGAAACTGCCGTGTTCGCGCGCACGACACCCGAGCACAAGCTGCGCATCGTGCAGGCATTGCAGAACGAGGGAGACATCGTCGCCATGACGGGGGACGGCGTCAACGATGCGCCGGCGCTCAAGCGCGCCGATGTGGGCATCGCCATGGGCGTCAAGGGAACCGAGGTCGCGAAGGAGGCCGCGAGCATGGTCCTCGCCGACGACAATTTCGCGTCGATCGTGGCGGCGGTGCGCGAGGGCCGCACCGTCCACGACAATCTGATGAAGGTCATCGCCTGGACTCTCCCGACGGGTGGCGGAGAAGCGGCCTGTCTGGTCGCCGCCATTCTCGCCGGCGTGATGCTGCCGCTGTCGCCATTGCACATCCTGTGGGTCAATACGATCACGGCCGTCGCGCTTGGCTTGACCCTCGCCTTCGAACCTGCCGAGGCCAACGTCATGGCGCGGCGGCCGCGCGGCAGGGGCCAGCCCATCGTGTCGGGCTTTCTGCTCTGGCGGATCGTGGCGGTTTCCGCCGTCTTTGCTCTTGGAGCATTCGGCGTATTCTTCTGGAGTCTGGAGCGGTCGGCGTCCGTCGATCTCGCTCGTACCCTGGTGGTCAATCTTCTGGTCGTGTTCGAGGTGTTCTACCTGTTCAGCATCCGCTACCTCGATCAGCCGTCGCTGACATGGCGCGGCGTGGTCGGGACGAAGGCCGTTATCCTCGGCGTCCTGGCGGCGGCGGCCTTGCAGTGCGTGTTCACCTACGCGCCTTTCATGAACCGCGTGTTCGCCACCCAGCCGCTCGGCTGGCTCGACTGGGCCGTCGTCGGCGGTGCCGGGGCGGTGCTGTTCGGTCTCCTCGAAGTGGAGAAGGCCCTGCGGCGATCCTTTGCCCACGGCATCCTGGCCGGGAAACGCGGAATCCGCCATGCCTGACCCGGTCTCGATCGAGGACGCCGCGCCGTCCGACGTGCCTGCCATCGCCGCCATTCTCAACCATGCCATCCTGCATACGACCGCCGTCTGGTACGACGACATCCGCACGCCTGCGGAGATGGAGGCCTGGTTCGAACTCAAGCGGATGCGGGGCTATCCGGTGCTGGTGGCGCGGAAGGACGGCCAGGTTCTGGGCTATGCCAGCTACGGGCCGTTCCGGGCGTTCAGCGGTTATCGCCACACCATGGAGCTCTCGGTCTATGTGGCGGCCGAGGCGCGCCGCTCGGGGGCCGGGCGCCGGCTTCTGGCGGCGCTGATCGAGCGCGCGCGGGCCAATGGCGTGCATGTGCTGGTGGGCGGTATCGACGCGGACAACGAGGCCAGCATCGGGCTGCATGCGGCGCTAGGCTTTCAGGAAGTCGCCCGAATGCCACAAATTGGCCGCAAATTCGACCGCTGGCTGACACTGGTTTTCATGCAAAAGCTGCTGAACGAGCCGTGATCACGCCGCCTTCGCGGCGATCCCGGCGAGCGCCTTGACCAACTCGTGAGCGCCGCGAACCCGCTTCTTGTCCTCCGACCAGTCGCGCATCAGGACCAGCGTGTGATCGGGCCGCAGCTTCGCCGTGCCCGACTGCTTGGAGAGGAATTCGACCAGGCCCATCGGATTGTTGAACGACGCGTTGCGGAACGCGACGGTCGCGCCGCGCGGGCCGGCATCCAGCTTGGCGACGCCCGCCTGCTGGCAGAGCTGCTTGATGTTGACGATCTTGAGCAAGCTCTCGACTTCGGCGGGGAGGCTGCCGAAGCGGTCGATCATCTCGGCGGCGAGGGATTCGATCTCCTGCGACGTGCGCAGCTGGGCGATTCGGCGGTAGAGGCCGAGGCGAATGCCGAGATCGGGGACGTAGTCTTCCGGGATGAGGACGGCCGTGCCCAGATTTACCGAGGCCGACCATTCCTCCAGGTTGCTGGTGTCGCCGCCGGTCTGTTCGGTACGGGCGCGCACGACGGCTTCCTCCAGCAGGTGCTGGTAAAGCTCGACGCCAACCTCCTTGATATGGCCGGACTGTTCCTCGCCCAGCAGATTGCCGGCGCCGCGGATGTCCAGATCGTGGCTCGCCAGGGTGAAGCCGGCGCCCAGCTCGTCCAGCGACTGCAGCACCTTCAGGCGCTTCTCGGCGGTCTTGGTGAGGGTCTTGCCGGCCGGGACCGTCAGGTACGCGTAGGCCCGTAATTTCGAGCGGCCGATGCGGCCGCGCAGCTGGTAGAGCTGGGCGAGGCCGAACTGGTCGGCGCGGTGGACGATCATGGTGTTGACCGTCGGAATGTCGATGCCGGATTCGATGATGGTCGTCGACAGCAGCACGTCGAAACGATTGTCGTAGAACGCGTTCATCACGTCCTCGAGTTGTTCCGACGGCATCTGGCCGTGGGCCACGGCGAATTTCACTTCCGGCACGCTTTCCTTCAGGAACGCTTCGATTTCGGCCAGATCGGCGATGCGCGGACAGACATAATAGGACTGGCCGCCGCGATAGTGCTCGCGCAGCAACGCTTCGCGAATGGCCAGCGGATCGTGCGGCATGACGAAGGTGCGCACCGCGAGCCGGTCCACAGGCGGTGTCGCGATGATGCTGAGGCCGCGCATGCCGCTCATGGCAAGCTGGAGGGTGCGCGGGATCGGCGTGGCCGTGAGCGTGAGCACATGCACGTCCTCGCGCAGTGCTTTCAGCCGCTCCTTGTGGCGCACGCCGAAATGCTGCTCTTCGTCGATGATCAGCAGGCCAAGGTCGTGGAACTTGATGCCCTTGCCGAGCAGCGCGTGGGTGCCGACCACGATGTCCACATGACCGCTGGCGAGGTTCTCCTTGATCAGCTTGGCGTCCTTGGCCGAGACCAGCCGGGACAATTGCTCGATGCGCACGGGCAGGCCCGCGAAGCGCTCGGTGAACGATTTGAAATGCTGGCGCACCAGCAGAGTCGTCGGGGCGATCAGCGCCACCTGACGGCCTTCCAGCGCGGCGATGAACGCGGTCCGCAGCGCCACTTCGGTCTTGCCAAAACCCACATCGCCGCAGATCAGCCGGTCCATCGGCTTGCCCTGGGCCAGATCTTGGGTGACGTCGTCGATGGCGCGCAGCTGGTCGTCGGTTTCCTGATAGGGGAAACGGGCGCAGAACTCGTCGTAAAGGCCCTGCGGCGGCAACAGCCTCGGCGCGACGCGCAACTCGCGCGCGGCGGCGATCTTCATCAGCTCTTCCGCCATGTCCTTCAGCCGCTGCTTCAGCGCCGCCTTGCGGCTTTGCCAGGCCTGGCCGCCCAGCTTGTCGAGTTGGACGATGGCGTCTTCCGACCCGTAGCGGGACAGGACGTCGATGTTCTCGACAGGGACGAACAGCTTGTCGCCGCCGGCGTAGACCAGCATGACGCAATCGTGGGGCGCGCCCGAGACCTCGATGGTCTTGAGGCCTTCATAGCGTCCGATGCCGTGGTCGAGATGGACGACATAGTCGCCTTCGTTCAACGACGAGGCCTCGGCGATGAAGTTTTCGGCGCGGCGCGAGCGCTTGGGCTTGCGGATCAGTCGATCGCCGAGAATGTCCTGCTCGGTCACCAGCGCCAGATCGGCCGTTTCGAACCCATGTTCCAGCCGCAGCACGCTGAGCCCGGCAATGTTCTTCGGCAGCGTCTCGATATCCGACCAGTGGTCGATCCGCTTTGTCCCCGTCATGCCGTGATCGGCCATGACCAGGCCAAGCCGCTCGCGCGAGCCTTCGCTGTAGCTGGCGATCAGCACGCGCTTGCCGGAATCGACCAGGGTGATCAGGTGCTGGCGCAGCGCGTCATAGACATTGACCTCGCGCGCATTGCGCTCGGGCGCGAAATCGCGGCCCTTGCGCGCGCCGTAGTCGACCACGCTGGCGCTTTCCGGCACCTGATACGCGTTAAAGGCGCGCGCGTCGTGCTTTTCCAGCTTGGCGTTCCATTCCGCCGGATCGAGATACAGCATCTTCGGCGCCAGCGGATGATAGCGGTTGGCGCCTTTCTGGTCGGCCTGTTCCTTGCGGGAGCGGAAATAGTCCTCGATCATCTCGTGACGGGACGAGAAGGACTCGTCGGCGAGATGGTCCAGGCTGACGAAGGCGTCCGGCAGGTAGTCGAAGATGGTGTCCATGCCGTCGTAGAACAGCGGCAGCCAGTGTTCCATGCCCTGATACTTGCGGCCCTCGCTGACCGCTTCATAAAGCGGGTCGCCGCCAGTGACGGCGCCGAACAGTTCGCGGTAGCCCTTGCGGAAGCGGGTGATGGAGGCCTCGTCCAGCGGCGCTTCGCTGACCGGCACCAGCCGGAACTTCTTGTCCTTGCCGGTGGTCAGCTGGTTCAGCGGATCGAAGCGGCGGATGCCGTCCAGCGAGTCGCCGAAGAAATCCAGGCGGATCGGTTCTTCCGCGCCAGCCGGGAATATGTCCACCAGACCGCCGCGCACGGCGAACTCACCGGCTTCGCTGACGGTGCTGGAGCGGACATAGCCGTTCTCCGACAGGAAGCGCACGAGGTCGTCGATCTTCACCGTGTCGCCGATTTTGGCGATGAAGCTGTTCCGGCGCAGGACGTCGCGCGGCGGCAGCCGCTGGCTCGCGGCGTTGACGGTGGTGAGGACCACCCGCATGCGCTGGCCTGGGGCCGCGAGCAGGCTCAACGTTTCCATGCGCCGGGCGCACAGGACCGGATTGGGGGAAATCCGGTCGTAGGGGAGGCAGTCCCAGGCGGGCAGGGTGATGATCTCGATCTCGGGCGCGAAGAATTCCAGCGCATCCTGCAGGGCCGACAGCCGCGCGTCGTCGCGGGCGACGTGAAGTATTCCGCCGCTCAGGCCTTCGGCCAGACGCGCACGCGCCACTTCGGCCAGGATGAGCGCGTCAGCGCCCTCGGGCACGCCGCACAGGGTCAGGCGGCCGGCCATTTCGAGGACGCGTGGGTTCACCGCAACCCCTCGACGGTGAAATCGAATGCCTGAAGCATGGACATCACCCGGGTACGATGAGCTTCCGGGACCGGATCACGTCCGATCACCCAGCCATAGACATCGAGATCCTGTTCGTCCAGCAGCGCCGAGAAATGGGCGAGGTCCTCGGCGCCCAGTTCCTCCAGATGGGCATCGGCGAACCCGCCCATCATGAGATCACTCTCCTTCGTGCCCCTGTGCCAGGCACGGAACCGCAATTTCTTGCGCAGAATTTCCAGGGTCTCGGTCATGAAGCTCGCTCCCTTCGCGGCCCCCGATATAATGTCTCCCAGCCTGTCTGTCAGCATCTGGAAGGGCCTTTTCCCTTTATGCGTCCCGAAGTCCTGTTTCCGGTGTTCGCATCCGTGACCACGCTGCCCGGCGTCGGGCCGCGCATGGCCAAGCTGATCGAACGTCTGGCCGGCGGCAAGGTTGCCGATCTGTGCTGGCATCTGCCCGCCGGATTGATCGACCGGCGCTTTGCTCCGAACGTCGCCGATGCCCCTATCGGCGCGGTGGCGACGCTGACCGTCCGCGTCGACCGGCACGAGAAGCCGCACAGCACGCGCGGTCCGTACCGCGTGATCTGCGCCGACGAGACCGGGTTCATCTCGCTTGTCTATTTCAGCGCCCGCGACGACTATCTGCGCAAGCTGTTGCCCGAGGGCAGCGTCAGGATCGTCAGCGGCGTCGTCGAGGAGTTCAACGGCGGGCGGCAGATGAACCATCCCGACTATGTGGTCAGCGTCGAGAACCGCGCCTCGGTGCAGATCGTCGAGCCGGTCTATCCGTTGACGGCCGGACTATCGCCCAAGATCCTGACCAAGGCGATCCGGGCCGCGCTCGCCCAGTTGCCTTCCCTGCCGGAATGGACGCCCGCTGAACTGCTGTCGGCGCGCGGCTGGCGGCCATGGGCCGATGCGTTGCGCGCCGCGCATAGCCCCGAAACCATGGACGATCTCGCGCCATCGGCGCCCGCGCGCGAGCGGCTCGCCTACGATGAGCTGCTCGCCAATCAGCTTGCCCTCGCGCTGGTAAGAACGCGGATGCGCCGTGCCCGGGGGCGGCCTGTCAGGGGCGATGGCCGCCTGCGGTCGCGACTGGCGGCCCTGTTGCCGTACAGGCTGACCAATGCCCAGCAGACGGCCATCGATGAAATTCTGGCCGACATGGCGTCGCCTGACCGCATGCTGCGCCTGCTACAGGGCGATGTGGGCAGCGGCAAGACCGTCGTGGCGCTGCATGCCATGCTGGCCGCCGTGGAAGAGGGGGCGCAGGGTGCGCTGCTCGCGCCCACGGAAATTCTCGCCCGTCAGCACTTCCAAACGCTGCTTCCCTTCGCCGATCAGTTGGGCCTGCGGATCAAGCTGCTGACGGGGCGTGACAAGGGCAAGGCGCGGGAAACGCTGCTCGCGGATATCGCGTCCGGCACGGCCAACATCATCGTCGGCACCCATGCCCTGTTGCAGGACGACGTGGCCTTTCATGACCTCGCCGTCGCCGTGATCGACGAGCAGCACCGTTTTGGCGTTCACCAGAGATTGACCTTGTCGGCCAAGGGCGGCGGTCCTGTGGACGTGCTGGTGATGACGGCCACGCCCATCCCGCGCACGTTGACCCTGACCAGCTATGGCGACATGGATGTCTCGCGCCTGACCGAGAAACCGCCGGGACGCACGCCCATCGACACCCGCGCGGTTCCCGCGACCCGTCTGGATGAGGTCGTCTCCGGGCTTGAGCGGGCGATGGGACGAGGCGCGCAGGCCTATTGGGTCTGCCCGCTGGTGGAGGAATCGGAAGTGCTGGACGTCGCCGCGGCCGAGCAGCGCCACGAAGCCTTGCAGAAGCGGTTCGGCGACCGTGTCGGCCTGCTGCATGGCAAGATGAAATCGGCCGAGAAGGATGCCGTGATGGCCCGGTTCTCTGCCGGCGAGCTGACAATCCTGGTGGCCACCACCGTGATCGAGGTGGGGGTGGATGTGCCCAACGCCAGCATCATGGTGATCGAGCATGCGGAACGGTTCGGTCTGGCGCAGTTGCATCAGCTTCGGGGTCGCGTGGGCCGCGGCTCTGAAAAGTCGTCCTGCATCCTGCTCTACGGGTCACCGCTCAGCGAGACGGCCCAGCAACGCCTGAAGGTCATCCGCGACACGGATGATGGTTTCGTCATCGCGGAAGAGGATCTTCGTCTGCGCGGCGCCGGTGAACTGCTTGGAACCAGGCAAAGCGGCATGCCCCGGTTTCGGGTCGCGGACCTTGAAGTCCATGGCGATCTGCTGGCCCTCGCGCGGGAAGAGGCCACCCGGATTCTCGCGCAGGATCCGCAACTAAAAGGGCCTCGCAGTGATGCCTTGCGTGTGCTGCTCTACCTTTTCGAACGGGATGCCGCGATCAGGTACTTGGCCTCGGGCTGAACGGGATCGTGGCGCGGTTCGTTTCACTATCCACCCGCTTCACACGGGCGCGCCATTCCATCAACAGGGCAGGCAGCGCGAGGCTTGCGATCCCCGCGATGGCGATCATGGTTTTTTGTCCCTCCGGCAAGGGACCCATCTGGCGATCAAAAGCGGCAAGCACGTAGACCAAAACCACGTGGTAGGCATAAACCTGCAACGAGTGCCGACCCAGCAGACGCAGAAACCTTAACTGGAAAATCCAGGTCAGTGCCGCGCTCAGAGAACGCAGGGTGCCATTTCGGGTCTGCTTGCCGGCCACGATCAGCCAGCCGACCGCGTAGGCCATCGCCGCGAAGTTCAACAGATATATCGCACCGAATTCCGGGCGGTTGTCATAGGGCGCAAGCCGCTGAAGGATATCTTCGGGCAGTATCTGAGCGGTCAGGGACAGCTTTAGAGCAAGGAAGAAGGTCAGCACGGCGACCGCGATGGTGAAGGGGAAGCGCCGATGCGGGTTGAACAGCCGGTCGAGGTCGAGTTTGCCCTGAATGGCGAGCGTGCCGAGAACCATGCCGGCCATGAACACAATCTGCCAGGCCATCAAATTGAAGTGCCCCCGCATGGCCAGTCCGTCCTGGGCGGCGCCGAGTCCAGCATTCATGGTGTTGGCGAGCGGCAGATGCAATCCGATCTGTACCGCGAACCAGAGCAGGCCGGACAACGCGGCGACCCAGTGCCACTTGCCCTTGACGCAGAGCCATAGCAGCGGCGGGGCCGCCGTCAGGTAGACGATATATTGGGGCAGGATGTCCATGTAGGTGGGCTGGTAGAGCAGCGTCAGCGCCGCCGCCAGATAGGCATATCCGCCGCCCACGAGGCCCTCCAGCCATGGCTGCCAGGCGCTGGCGGCATTGGGAATGATGCGCATCAGGATAAGCACGGCGGCCAGGCACCCGGCGGCATAGGCGAACAGTTCAAGGGCACGGCGCCACATGATCGGCCCGGCCGTCGCCAGACCTTTCTCTGCCATGCGCCGCGTGTAAACCATGCCGATGAGCAGGCCCGACAGGAAGACGAAACCGGGTGCATCCTGTACGAAGCTCAGTTCAGCATGGTTGATCTTGACCAGCATGTAGCTGCCCTGAAACGACAGATGATTGAGCAGCATGAAAACGAGAAAATACCCGCGCATGCCATCAAGGATGACAAATCGCTCTGGACTGCCTTTGCCGACTGTTCGCGCGCCGGGTGAAGATGTCATGCCGGTTTTCCTTGTCGTGTCTGGCCGGGTCACGTTTGCATGTAGTTGTAGAAATTGACGGATTGGGTCCACCATGGGGCCGAAAGATGACTTTTGCCGCCACATGACGTGACCTCGGGGCCTGCCGTTCTATGTTTCGGTAAGCCAGTCGTGCCGGAGGATTGCCATGAACAGCTCATTCTCGCCTGACCGCCGCGCTGTTCTCGGCCTGCTCGCGGCATCGGGCGCCCTGGCCGCCATGCCGGCCCTCGCACAGCCCGCGCCCCCGTTGAAGCGCCCCATCCCATCGACAGGAGAGACGCTGCCCGTCATCGGGCTGGGAAGCTGGCAGACGTTCAACGTCGGAGACGACCGGGCGCTACGCGACGGCTGCGCCGATGTGATGAAGGCGTTTTTCGATCTCGGCGGCACCATGATCGATTCCTCGCCCATGTACGGCTCGTCCCAGCCGGTCATTGGCTATGGGCTGCAGAAGCTCGGCAAGACGCGCGCGGTGTTTTCCGCCGACAAGGTCTGGATTTCGTCCGGCGACGAGGGGCCGAGTCAGATCGAACAATCGCGGCAGTACTGGCGGGTGCCGTACTTCCACCTGATGCAGGTCCACAATCTGCGCTCGTGGGAAGCGCAGCTCGAGACATTGCAGGCCATGAAGCAGGCGAAGCGTCTTCGCTATGTGGGCATCACCACGTCACATGGACGACGGCATGATGAGTTCGAACGGATCATGCGCGATCATGAACTGGACTTCATCCAGGTCACCTACAACATCCTCGACCGCGAGGTGGAGCAGCGCATCCTGCCGCTGGCCCGGGAAAAAGGCATCGCGGTGATCGCCAACAGGCCGTTCCGGCAAGGCGACCTGATCGCGGCCGTGCAGCGCCACGAGCTGCCGGACTGGGCGGCCGAGATCGACTGCGCGAACTGGGCACAGTTCCTGCTGAAGTTCGTGATCTCCCATCCCGCGATGACCTGCGCCATTCCGGCGACCAGCCGGGTCGATCATCTTCGCGAGAACATGGGCGCGGCGCGCGGTCGGCTGCCGGATGAGGCCATGCGCAGGCGGATGGCTGCGCATGTCGGTCAGCTCTGATGGATCACTGGCTCAGTTACAGCCTGGAAGACTTCCTGCTGTTTTCGCCCAGCACCTACTACCGTCTGTTCGAAAGCCTGAACGTGTCGGCCTGGCCGCTGCATCTGGTCACGCTGGCGTTTGGCGTGCTCCTTGTCGCGATGCTCCGGCGACAGGTGTGGTGGCGCGGTTACGCGATAGCCACCGGCCTCGCCGCCTGCTGGCTGTGGGTCGCATGGGCGTATCATCTGGAACGGTATGCCGGGATAAACTGGGCCGCGCCGTGGCTGGCGGGCGCGTTCGCCGCGCAGGCGCTGCTGCTCATCTGGCTCGGCGTCATCCATAACCGGTTTTCCCCTGGCGCCGTCGAAGGCAGCGCGCGTTACGCGGCCCCTGCCTTTCTGCTGTTCGCGCTCGTGCTTCAGCCCCTGGCCGGACTCCTCGCCGGGCGCTCGTGGGCGGGCGCGGAAATATTCGGCATCGCGCCCGACCCGACGGTCACGGCGACGCTGGGGCTGGTGCTGCTGGCGTCCGGCGCCGCGCGCTGGATCTTGTTGGTTATTCCCGTGCTGTGGTGCGTGGTCAGCGGCGCGACCCTTCAGGCCATGGGATCGCCGGAGGCCTGGATGATGCCTTTGCTGGGGCTCGCCGCCATCGTCGCGGCCGTCGCGGATCCGCGCCGCCGCTAGTCCGGGCGGCGGGAAGTGTCGTATATCTGCCGTCCATGAGTCGTCGCCGGCCCGCCGGCGCGCATCAGCATTCAGGGGAGAAAGTCATGTCGCGGCTGGAGAAGATTTTTGGCGGTTTGCCGGACAAGCCGGGCGCCGAGCACATGCGGACGCTGTTCGACCGCTACCGGGCGCTGATGACGAAAGGCGACCTCGATGGGATCGTGGCCCTGTTCGCGCCCGACGCGCGCTGGGAGGAGCCGGTCGGGACCGCGCCGGCCATCGGCCATGACGCCATCCGCGCCCGCTACAAGGCGGCGCTCGACGGCTCGGGCGGCTCGATCCCGGTCGAGGCGGAGGGCGCGGTACGGATCGCCGGCAACCGGGCGCTCGCCACGTCCATCGCCCGCGTCGCGCCCGACGGTCATCCGCTGATGGTCGAGAGCGCCAACGTCATCACCTGCGACGAGGACGGACTGATCACCGAAATGCTGGTCTATGTCGGCCCCACAAATTTCAAGCCGATCAAGGAGTAAGGCCATGGTATCGCGCCGCGACCAGATCACCATGACGCCGGAAGAGCTGAAGGCGTTCATCCTCCGCGAACATACGCTCATCATCGTTTCCAACGGACCGCATGGCTTTCCCCATCCCATGCCCATGTTTTTCTATCTAGACGAGCAGGGGCGGTTTCTGGTGTCCACCTACGGCGCGAGCCAGAAGGTGGTGAACCTGAAGCGGGACCCGAAGGCGGCGCTGCTGATCGAGGCGGGCCATGATTATGCCGAGTTGCAGTCCATGATGGCCGAGGCGACCGCCGAGATCATCGAGGACAATGATTTCGTGGTGGAGACCATGATGAACATCCGCCGCCAGCGCGACCCGTCGAAGACCGATTTTCCGCCGGAAGAGATGGAAAGCATCCGCTATTCCGCCCGCAAGCGCGTGATCATCCGCTTCACGCCGGTCAAGACCATCAGCTGGGACCACTCAAAGCTGGGCGGGACGTATTGAGGTTGGCCGACGCCTGATCGGGGCCGCCGCCGGTTCTGGCGTCCGGTGGACCTCTCAGATCAGTTGCCCGATGCCGAACAGCAGCACCGAGATCGCGGCGCTGATCCTGATCGCTCTTTCCATTTTCACGACGAGGGGATCGGCTCGAGGGCCGGTTCTGATCTCGATCCCGGGCAACAGGGCCGTGACCGCCACCGCGAACGAGCCGGCGATGATCGCCAGAGAGGTGACGACAAGATCGGGTGTGACGTTCCAGGTGGCGATCCTGTAGAGGAGCCTGACGCCGAACAGCAGGATGGCGCCGAGCGCGAGGCCCAACAGCCCGGCGCCGATCAGTCCGTCCATCGGGAAATGCCAGGGACGGTGCTTGCTCAGAAAATCATAAATGGTGCCGGCTGCTGATTCCGCCCAGTAGGGGCTGTCGGCCTCGACGAAGACACCGGGTCCGCTATTGTAAAGATTGACGAGGATCCGCCGCTGTCCCTCGGGCCTCTTCGTGCTGTCCCGCGCGGTGATGCTGACCATGTGCAGGCTGGGGGACAATCCCGGATTCGCCAGGAACTCGGCGGGATCGTTGGCTCGGATTGTTGAAAGGCCACTGCTGTCCTTGATCCGGATTTTCACCGGGTCCGGCGAGAATTCGTCAGCGATCAGGGCGACCAGTTGCTCGAACTCGGCGCGTCCCATCCGGACAGGCGGCAGGTTCTTGCTGATGGTGACACTGTTCACGACGTGCAGGCCTCGTGCCGGGCGCGAGTGCCCCCATGGCCGCGCCGTCGTGCAAAGCTTGCCTGAAAGCCGGGGAGATGACGAGAGGCCTCGGGTACCGGCGCTGGGCGGTGCTTACAGCGGCTTCTCGTACATCCGGTAGGTTTTGTAGTGCCGGCACAGGATCATTTCGAGAATGCGCTGCATGGGCACGTTGCTCTCGAGAATCCACGAGAGTTCCGCTCGGCGGTAGCCGACCTCGCGTGTCGTGGCCTGGCGAATGGTCTCGATCAGCAACAGCGCCATCGACGCGCCGGCCAGCGTGCCCTGGAACTGCTTGCGCACGCCCATGAGCGGCACACGGCACTGGGTCGGCGACTTGACCAGCAGGCGCCAGGCCAGCTTGGCCCAGCCGAAGGGCAGCATGTTGCCGTTGAGGTCGCGGGCCGCCTGGTTGATGTCGGGCACGGTCAGCATGAAGGCGGTCGGGACGCCTTCCCACTCGGCGATCATGCAGCCCTGTTCCTTGATGAAAGGCTTCAGGTCGCGGCCCATCTTGTCGATCTCGGCGTCGGTCATGGGGATGTAGCCCCAATTGTCGCGCCAGGCGTCGTTGAAGATGTCGATGATGATCTTCAGCTCGTCGGCGAAGTTCTTCTTGCTGACCCGGCGCAGCTTAAGCTTGTCCTGCTTGCGCGCCTTGTCGAGCAGGCGCTGCACGTTGCCGGGGAATTCGTGGGTTATGTTGAGATCGTACGCCCAGAGATCCTGGACCTTGGCATAGCCCATGGCCTCGACATGCTGGCCGTAATAGGGGCGGGCATGGCCCATGAGCAGGCGCGGCGGCTCGTCGAAGCCCTCGACCAGCAGGCCGGATTCCTCGTTGATCGAGGGGCTGAACGGACCCAGCACGCGCGTCATGCCGCGGGCGCGCAGCCAGTCTTCGGCGGCATGGAACAGGGCGTCGAACACCAGCGGGTCGTCGACGGCCTCGAGGAAACCGAAATGGCCGGTGCCCGGTCCCTGGTGCTCCTGCGCCAGCCGGTCGACCTGCGCACTGATCCGCCCGACGGGCTTGCCGTCGATGCGGGCCAGGAAATAGGCCGCCTCGGCATGCTGGAAGAAGGGGTTCTTGCGCCGGTCGAGCATTTCGCGGCGCTCGAAGCGCAGCGGCGGCGTCCAGTAGGGATCGTCCCGGTACACCGTCCACGGAACACTGATGAAGGCCTCGAGATCGGCCTTCGTTACCACCTCGGCGACGTCGACGCCGCCTTCACCGAACCCCATGGGCTTCAGGCCGCTTCGCGCTGGCGGCGGTCGCGGGGCGTTCCCGTATCGACACCGCCGGAGAGCTTGGCGACCCAGGGATACCGAGAGGCCATGCCTTCGTCATATCCCAGGTTGAACACGGTCGCGCTTTTCGGCGGACGGTTGGCGTTGGTGTACAGGGTGCCGAACAGGCGGTCCCACATGAAGTTGGTGATGCCGAAATTGCCCTGCTCGTTGTGGAAATGGTGCGCCATGTGCTGCTGTTTCATGCGCGCCAGGATCGGGTTCTTCGGCTTGTAGGACAGATGCTCGATGCAGTGGCAGAACTCGTAGAAGCAGGTGATCACCGCGCCGGTCGCCAGGCCGAACGCCGCGCCCGGCCAGCCGGCGAGGACGTAGCCGACGGGCATGGTGGCTGCGGCGACGGTGGGCAGGGTGGTGTAGAGCGCGCCGAACAGGATGTGCAGGTCGTGCGGATCCTGGTGGTGATCGTAATGGATGCGCTTCCATACCGGCGCGGTCAGCGGCGATTTCGCCAGCCAGTTGCCGTGCAGGATGAAGCGGTGGATGCCGTACCAGGCCAGCGGATAGATCAGGGCCGAGGCCAGACCTGTCAGCAGGAGCGGGCCGATGGGCGCGCCGCTGCTCAGGGCATAGGCGTAGCCGGCGATGGCGACGACGATGTAGGCTTGGATTGCATAATACTGGAAGTACGCGACGGTGAGTTCCTTCAGCGTCATCTTGTCGAGATGGTGACGCCGCCGTTTCCAGAAGCCGATCTTGATCACGATGTCTTGCGTCCTGTTCAGCCTGCCTGCATGCCGCACTATAGCACGGTCGCCGGGAAAATAGTCCTCCTCGCGGGATTATCCAACGGGAAACGCCTGCATATCAGCGTTCCACCAGGAACGGCATGCGCTTGGCTAGCTTCTTGGGCACGATCAACTGGGCGTCCTCGCGGGTGAATCCGACACGCACCAGTACGACGAGGGCGACGAGCAGGATCACGATACCCAGGATGAAATAGCCCGTGCGCCACATGCCGTTGGTCGCCGTGTAAATGGTCGCCATGATGGCGGACAGGACCAGGGCTGTTCCGATGGGGCGCAGCAGGCGGCGGTCGTAGGGCTTCAGGCCGTAGATGTAGCGGACCTCCAGGAAGCCGAGGATCGCCGAGACGTTGATGCCGCCGGCCGCGGCGATGGCGGCCGCGACCATGCTACCGCGCAGGCCGCCGCCGAACAGCTCGGGCCGGGGGATCAGGAAATAGGCGAGCAGGGCGGTGACGATGACGCCGGCCGCGGCGTTGAGAAACGGAATGCGGTATTTGCCGATCATGGCGAGGATCGAGGTCGACGGGCCCCAGGTCACTTCGAGGCTGCGGCCGATGACGAGAATGAGCAGCGCGCCGGCGCCGGCGACGAATTCGGATCCGCTCTGGCGCAGCAGCTCGTGGCGATAGCAGATCACCAGCGTCGCCATGGGAATGAAGGCGGCCACGGAAACGCGCGTGGCGAAGGCCAGCATCTCGCGCAGCTTGGCCCGTTCCTCGAGCCCGCTATTGGCGGCCGCCAGCGGCGCCAGCACGTATTCGAAGCTCTCCCGGAACACGTTGAGCACGCTGACCAGCTTGCGCGCGGCCGCATAGACGCCGGCGGCCTCGGCGCCGCGCGCACCGGGCAGCATCACGTTGAGGAAGATGACCGGCAGCCAGGAATGCCATTTCTTGGCGAAGTTGGGCAGCATCATGCTGGAAGAGTAGAACACCATCTCCTTGCCCAGGCTGGCGCCGAGGCCGGTCCGCGCGATGAGGTGCTGAAGGCCGTAATGCTTGTGCACCAGCCGGAAGGCGAAGACGGCGGTGACGGCAAGGCCGATCAGGTGCGAGACGAACAGGCCGAGCGAGACGAAGCCGATCACCCAGAACAGCACGCCGAACACGAGCCGGAACCCCTGTTCGTAGAAGATCCGCACCTTCACCTCCGGGCCGAAGATGCTGCGCGCCCGGATCGCGCCCGTCGCCACCTCGATCATCGACCACAGCGGTACCGCCAACGCATAGAGCTGGATGATGAGCACCAGATGCCGGGAGTCGGCCTCGTTCGCGTTAATGATGCCCGCCAGCGCCGGCGCGAACGCCGCCATGGTGATGCCGACGAGGCAGGAGATGACCAGTGAGGTGTTGACCGCGTATTTCAGGACCCGGCCGGCGCTGACGGCGTCGGCGGTGCCCGGAATGAAGCGCTGCAGCGCCATGGTCATGCCGAAATCGGAAATGATGGCGAGCCCCTGAACGAGGCCCCAGAGCGTCATGAACAGACCGAAGGTCTGGGAACCGTACATCTGGGTGAACAGGAAGAAGCTGACGAGCTCGATCAGCGCGCCGCTGCGGCCCAGCAGCGCCAGGCCGGCGCCGCGTGCCATCACTGCCTTTGTCGATGGGCCGGGCGGCGCCGTGGACATCGATCCGCTAAGCCTCGGTGTAGAACAGGACCGAACTTCCCAGGAAGAAGAACAGCGCCAGCGGACTCCAGGCCGCGAGCACCGGCGGGATGGTGCCGAACTGGCCGATGGCGAGCAGCAGGTTGTCGACGACGAAATAGCTGAAGCCGAAGGCGAGACCGCCGATGACGCGCAGGAACATGGTGCCTGACCGCTGCAGGCCGAACGCCGCCATGGCGCCCAGCAGCGGCATCAGGATCGTACCCAGCGGGCCCGCGACCTTGTGATGCAGCCACGCGGTCAGCTTGTTGGCGTTCATCCCTTCCGCCTTGAGCTGGCCGACGGCACTGGCGAGCCGGCCGATCGGCACGCTTTCCGGGTCGATGGACAGGGCGCGGAAACGGGACGGCGGGACCTTGGTGTTCCACGCGGCGCGCGGAACGGTCTCGACCTTGGTCTGATCGACCCAGAAGCGGGTGACGTCGAACATGGTCCATTGCCCGTTGGAATAGGCGGCGAAATTGGCCGAGGTGATTTCAACGATCTTGCCGGCGTCGTCCAGCTTGTACAGCGTCACCTTGTCGAGGATGGTGCCGTCGCGTGTCACCGCCTGCACCCTGATCCGGGTATTGCCCTCGATCGCCCAGGCGTCGGCCTTGGCTGGTGGCAGATCGACGGCGCCGACCGCGAAACCGCTCGCCTGCCAGCGCTCGAACTCCTCGTTGGACTGGGTGACGATGGTCTCGTTCATGGTGAAATGGAAGATCGCGACGACGGCGCAGACGCCCATCATGGGGAAGATGATGCGGAACGAGGACAATCCCGCCGACTGCATGACCGCGACCTCGCTGCTCTGGGCCAGGGTCGTGCAGGTCAACAGGGTCGCGAGCAGGGCCGAGAAGCCGACCACGGTCGACACCATCTGGGGAAAGCGCAACACGGTGAAGCGCCAGATGGATTCCATGCCCGCGCCCGCTGGCGCCAGCACGTCGCCGCTCTGCGACAGAACATCGAGAGCCTGCATGATCAGGGCGATACCGAACAGCAGCAGCAGGAACCGGACGAGAAATGCCTTGGCGATGTATTCCAGCAGTACCGGAACAGACAGGCGGCTCTGTTGCAATCGGGTCATGCGCCACGGGCCTCCGCGTCATCTTCCGAACGCCGGAAGAAGCTGATTTTCTGGATGTTCTCGATGAGGAACTCCCACCCGTTCTCGATCCATGCCAGCGGCCTGGCGCCAACCCTGTGAGCGGTGGTGTGGAAGAAGAAGAACGACAGTGCGGTAAAGCCGATGAAGGGAAGGAAAAGGTTCAGCAATGTGGAGCCATCGCCCAGTCCGGCGGCCGCGGTGCCAAACTCCAGGGTCTTGTGCAGGGTCAGCAACAGGATCACGCCGACGACGAGGCCGAGTTGCTTCTGCTGGCGTTTGGGGCCGACGCCGAGGCCAACCGCCATGAAAGGCAGCACCAGAATGGTCAGCGAACGCAACAGTCGGTCATAAAAGGCCGAGAGATAGGTCTGCGCCTCTCGCGGCTTCTGCGAGGTATGGGATTCCGACCAGAGCTCCGGCAGGGTCATTTCCCGTTCCTTGTCGCCGCGTTGACGGAACTCGGTGATCTTGGGCATCTCGAACGGATAATCGTGCTGCTTGAACGTGAACACGCGCGGCGCGGGCTTGTTGGGCTCCACGTCCACGATGGTGCCATCGCGAAGACGCATCAGGACGGTCGATCCATCCGGCGTGGCGAGAAACGATCCCTCGCGGGCCGTGATGGTGGTGACCCGCCCATCCGAACGCTCCTTCTGCGCGAAGATTCCTTCGAGTTTCTGGCCGCCATCATAGGCCCGCTCGATCCGCAGGGTGAACCCGTCGCCCAGATCGCTGTACTCACCCGGCCGGATCGACGTCCCGAACGCGCCGGACGTCAGGTCGAACAGCAGGCTCTGATAGGAGTAGAAACTGCGCGGCTGGATGTAGCCCAGTAGGGCCACGTTTACGGCCATCAGCGCCAAGGCGAGGCACAGCGGCGCGCGCATCAGGCGGAAGAGACCCATGCCGCCAGCCTGCATGCCCTCGAGCTCATTGGAGTTGGATAGCTTACGGAACGCCAGAAGGACGCCGAGGAGGAAGCCGAGGGGCAGGGCCAGTCCGATATATTGTGGGATCAGGTTGCCCAGCATGCGGAACACGACGCCGACCGGGCCGCCCTGATTGGCCACCATGTCGAACAGGCGCAGCATCTTCTCGAGCAGCAGCAGCATGGCGGAGACGCCGATGGTCATCAGCAGCGGGGTCATGACCTGACGCAGGATGTAAACATCGACTTTCTTGAACACGGCCGGGAACCCTTTCAGCGGATCCAGATAGATATACCAGCGATGCAGGGCCATGCGATCACGCGGCAGCGGTTCAAGTAAAGAGACGCAGGGCGTGATTGCAATCGAATTCTGCAAACCAACATTTGGGAGAGAGCTCCAGGAGCACTACATCAACGCGTCGCCCGCGAAGTTGGTTGCGACGCGAGCCGAAAGGCAACGAGGAGAACAATGTTGACGATATCCAACGCGCGGCGCGGTGGCCTGATGGTCGCCCTGGGCCTTGTCGCTGTCCTGGCGGGCAGTCCTGCGGTCCATGCCGAGGCCGAGTTTGAAAAGGCTCCCATCCCGGAGCACCTCAAGGGCATGCACCTGTCGGGCCGCGCGCTCGAGCTGGTCGCGGGCCGCATCGATCCGTCTCGTCCGCTGGGATACTGCGATCCGGCCAACCAGCAGCCGGAGATCCGGGTGATCGTCCCCAACCTGCGCAACGGCAAGGGTAATCTCAGGCTCAGCCTCCATAGCGATGATCCTTCCGAGTGGGTCGGCAAGAAGAAGGGCGGCAAGCTGATACGGTTCGACGTGCCCGCCGTCGCCGGTCGCATGGAAGTGTGCATGCCGCTGCCCTACGGCAATGGAACCTATGCCGTCGGCATCTATCACGACGAAAACGCCGACGGAAAATACGGCTTTACCAGTGAAGGTTACGGGTTCTCCAACAACGCCAAGGCCGGGCTCTTCGGTCCCGCCTCCCACAAGGATGCCGCGTTCAAGACCCACGCCACTAGAACGGACGTGAAGATTGACCTCCGCTACTGACCCCCTTGAGGGCCTCGTAACAGGATAGTGAGTGTCTTGCCGTTTGACCGGCGGCGGTTTGATGCATAAGTTCTGCGGCTTTCCAGCGCCTCAGGGGAAGGGTCCCGGTGACTCTCGACGAAATCGGTGTCATCAGCAATCCGGGCAGCACCCGGATGAACAAGGAACTCAAGGTCTTTCGCCGCGCGGTGGAGTCCTATCCCGGACTGTCGTATCGGGAACTGGCATCGATCGACGACATGCCTTCGATCCTGGCCGATTTCGCCGCCAAGGGTGTGCGGATGGTCATTCTCAGTGGCGGTGACGGCACGCTCCAGGCGGGCATGACCGCGCTGATCACTCATGATCCTTTCCCCGATCCCCCATTGATGGCGATCCTGCCGGGCGGACGCACCAACATGGTCGCCGAGGCGCTCGGGATGTTCGGCTCGCCCGACGATTGCCTGCGGGATGTGGTGGATGGCGCGCTGAAAGGGCCGCGCGGCCTGAAGACCGTGGACCTGCCGTTCATCCGGATGGAACTGACCCCGGGCGCGCCGCCGGTTTACGGTGCGTTCTTCGGCGCGGCCACCATCGTCCGGGGGATCGAGTTCTGCCGCCGTGTGGTGTACCCGCTGGGCCTGCCCAATTTCCTGTCGCATACCGTGGCGATCATCTGGCTGATCCTGCTGGCGATCCTGCCGTTCAAGAGCCGCAATTCGCCCATGCGGCGCGACCCCATGTTCGTCAATTTCGGTGACTCCACCCCGGAATCCAAGGCGTACATGATCGTGCTGGTCACGACCCTGAACCGGCTGATCCTGGGCCTGTCGGCCGCCTCGAACGTGGGCGAGGGATCGCTGCGCTACACGAGCATCGAATACAATCTGTGGGCCGTGTTGCGCGCGGCGCGCACCTTCCTGTTCGGCCGGCCCTCGACCAAGCTGGTGCGCGGCCTCGTGCGCCGCCGCATGTACAGCGTGGAAATTCGGACCGGCAGCCCGGTCACGCTGGATGGCGAATTTTTCCATCCCGATCCGGCATTGCCGGTTCGCCTCGAGGCGACCGAAGCGTTCCGCTTCGTCCGGCTGGACGACGAATGACGTCCGAGCACGCGGAAGTCCGGACCGTGATGGGCCGTATCCGCGACGAGTTGGGGCAGCCGCTGTTTCCCGCCGCCGATGCCGCCGCCCGGGATTTGCGCGACCGGCATGCGGGCACCGCCGCGATTCTGTTCTATGGCTCCTGTCTGCGGGCGGGCACGGACGAGGACAAGATCCTCGATTTCTACATCCTGGCGGATGATCTGGCCGCCGCGAATGGCAGCGGCGTCCTCGGCTATTTCAACCGGGTGCTGCCGCCAAACGTGTTCTATCGCGAAACCCCGTTCGAGGGCCGTGTCGTCCGCAGCAAATACGCGCTGATGTCCGTGGACGGATTCCGGGCCGCCATGCAGGCGGATCATCTGAATCCCACCTTCTGGGCCCGGTTCGCGCAGCCCTGCGCCATCGCGTGGACACGGGACACGGCGGTCGAGGACGTGATCGTCCGGTCGGTGTCGCAGGCCGTGGTCACGGCCGTGCGCAGCGCCGTGCCGGTGCATCCTTCGCCATTCACGGCGGATGAATTGTGGTCCCACCTGTTTCAGATGACCTATGGCGCCGAGCTGCGTTCGGAGAACGCCGCGACCAAGGGCGGCGAAATCTTTCGCGAGTACGCGGAGCGCTATCGGGCCCTGACCGGTCCGGCGTTGCGGGCCGGGGGCTTCGAGGCGCAGGATGATGGCGGCGTGTTCCGTGTCGAGGTGCCGTCGTCCCATATCCGCGCGGAAGCACGGCGCTGGCGCTGGCGGCGCGTGCAGGGCAAGACGCTCAGCGTCCTACGCCTGCTCAAGGGCGCTTTCACCTTCTCCGGCGGGCTCGATTATCTGGCATGGAAGATCCGGCGCCATTCGGGCGTCGAGATCGACATCGCGCCGTGGCAGCGGCGGCATCCCGTGATCGGCGGTCTCGTCCTGATGCTGCGCACCCGCAAGAGCGGGGCGTACCGGTAGCGGATCAGGCCGCCGGCTTGCTCAGCACGCTGTTGGAACGGGCAAGCCGCTCGAACGTATCGACCACCTTGGCGATTTGCTCTGGCGTATGCGCGGCGCTCAGGCTGCAGCGAAGCAGGTTGAGGCCTTGCGGCGTTGCCGGCGGCATCGCCAGGTTGACGTAGACGCCGTTGATCAGCAGCTGTTCCCAAAGACGCACCGCCATGTCGCGGTCGTCGATCTTCACCGCGACCACCGGGCTGACATCGGCGCCCAGATTGAAGCCGGCGCGGCTCAGGCCGTCATGCAGCTGCGTGGCATTACGCCACAGCTTCTCGCGGTGCTGCGGCTCGGACTTCAGGATTTCGACCGCCTGAAGCGCCGAGGCGACGACCGACGGCGGCAACGAGGCCGTGAACATGTAGGGGCGGGCGGCAAGGCGGAGAATTTCGAACTTGGGATGGTTCGACACGCAGTAGCCGCCGATGGTGCCGACGCTCTTGCTGAAGGTGCCGACGACGAATTCCACGTCGTCCATCACGCCGGCTTCCTGCACGACGCCGCATCCGGTGTCGCCGAACACGCCGATGGAATGGGCCTCGTCGACCATCAGCGAGGCGCCGTACTTGTTCTTGACCGCGACCAGTTCCTTCATGGGCGCCTTGTCGCCCAGCATGGAATACAGGCCTTCGACGATGATCAGCACGTTGCCGCCATCCGTCCCGAGGCGGCGCAGGCGCTTGTCCAGATCGTCGGGGTCGTTGTGCTTGAAACGCACGATCGTCGCGCCCGACATGGTGCAGGCGTCGTAAATGCTGGCGTGGCTGTCGGCGTCCAGCAGGATCACGTCATCCTTGCCGGCGATGGTGCCGATGGTGGCCATGTTGGCCAGGAAGCCGGTGCTGAAGACCATGCAATGGTCCGTGCCATAAAGGCCGGCGATCGCGGCCTCCAGCGCCTTGTGGCCCGTGTAGGTGCCATTGAGCACGCGTGAGCCCGTCGTGCCGGTACCGGCGGCGTCCAGCGCCGCGTGCGCGGCCGCGATGCAGCGCGGATCGAAGGTCAGGCCGAGATAGTTGTTGGTGCCGGCCAGGATGGTGCGCCGGCCCTCGATCATCGCCTCGGTGGGCGAGAGAATCTCCTCCATCACCACGTCGACGGGGCTTGCGTGTTCGATCACGATGCTCTGGCGCATCCGGATCATCGGCTCGAATTTGTCGAACAGATCAGCCATGGGCGGTTTCCGATCCTTACTTCTTTTCGATCAGCGTATCGACGGCATCCACGACCTGTCCGACCGTTTCCAGATCGGGCAGCATGTTCAGCGGGATGATGATGTCGAAATGGTCTTCCATCTCGGCAACGAAATCCATCACGGTCAGCGAGTCCCATTCCAGGTCGGTGGCGAACGTCGTCTCCGGAGTCACCGCGACGCCTTTCTTGTTATACGGCGCGATCAGGGTGCGGATGTCGTCCAGCGCGTTGCTCATGAATGGTCGGCCTTGCGTTCTTGTCTCCGAAGCGCGGGTTATAGCATTGGTGCGGAATGAAGCCCAACCCACGATTGCCGTCAGGGCAGGTCTCCGCTGGCTTCATACCAGCGCCGTGTGTCGGGCAGGCCGCGCTCGGCGTCGATCAAGGCGCGCCAGCCGCAGGCCTCCAATGTCCGGTCGCGGCACACCCAGTCGGGAAAGGACAACTCACGTGCCTTGCCGGGGGTCAGCATGGGGACGCCCCCGGTCAGCATGCTGGCGATCCTGACCATGCCGCCGACGCTGCCCAGGGCGATGGGCGGCAGAAACAGCGGCCTGTGCCATCCGGGGCGTCCGGCGATCAGCGCCAGCACGTCCACCAAGGCATATCCGCCGTCCTTGCCGTCATGCACGTCGGCGGTCTTGCCGGAAAGGCCTGGCAGGCGGAGGGCGGCCTCGAGAGCGCCGGCCAGATCGAGAACGTGGATGAGGGAGCTGCGATGCCGTGGACTGCCGGGCAGGAGCGGCCGCCGCGTCGCCGCCGCCTTGAAGAACACCAGTGTCTCGCGATCGCCCGGCCCATAGACGGCCGGCGGACGCAGGATGGTCCAGTCCAGCCCCTCTGTCCGTGTCAGCAGATCCTCGGCGGCGGCCTTGCTGGCGGCATAGGCCGACAGATGCCGCTCGCGCGCCGCCAGGGACGACAGGTAAACAAACTTGACCGGCCGACCGGCCAGGGCGGCGATCAGGCGGCGGGTGCCGTCCACATTCACGTCAAAGAAATCGGCGTCGCGCCGGGCCTTGATGAGGCCGGCCACGTGAATGACCGCGTCCGTGTCATCGACAAGGGCGGCAAGCGCGCGGTCCTGGGTAAGATCGCCCTCGACCCAGCGCACGCCGTCTCGTGCCGGCATGGCGCGGCGGGTGAGGGCGCTGACGCTGTATCCCTGGCCAACCAGGTGATCGAGGGTATGGCCGCCGACAAAGCCGGTCGCGCCGGTGAGCGCGACCCGTTTGCCGCGGGGGTCCAAGGTGCTTATTGGCCCGCTGCCGCTTTCAGGGGCAGCGCGTCTTCCCAAGGATAGGGATCGCTGCCGTCCAGCGGCTCGAGCAGGCCGGACATGTAGTTGGCCCGGGCCTTCACGCGGCTGAGCTTGCCGGACGACGTCCGGGGCAGGCTGCGCGGCTTCACCAGCACGACGCGGCACGCGATGCCCACTTCCTTCTGGATGCGTCGCTTGATCTCGGCCACCAGGCGCCCGCGTTCGTCGGCCTCGCCGACGCGGGGCTGGACCAGGATCAGGGCGACTTCCTCGTTATCGCGTCCCGGCACTGAGATGGCGGCGCTGTCGCCCGAGCGCAGGCCTTCGATCTGCTCCACGGTCCATTCGATGTCCTGCGGCCAGTGATTGCGGCCATTCAGGATAATCAGGTCCTTGGCGCGGCCGATGATGTAGAGCGACTCGCCAATCATGTAACCCATGTCGCCGGTGTCGAGCCATCCGGCTTCGTCCAGTACGTTACGCGTGCCTTCCGGGTCCATGAAATAGCCGGACATGACCGACGGCCCGCGGACATAGATCTTGCCCACATGGCGTTCGCCGACGGTTTCACCTTCCTCGTTGCGGATCTGCAGGTCGTATTCCGGCAGCGGCACGCCACAGTTGACGACTTCGCGGGTCTTGACCGTGCGGTTGGTCGGCGGCGCGGCGCGGTGTTCGAGCGACAACAGGCCCTCGTCGACCTCGTCGATGACGATCCCCTGACCGACGGGCATGAAGCTGACCGCCAGCGTGCATTCGGCCAGGCCGTAGCTGGGCAGGAAGGCCTTTTCGTTGAAGCCAGCCGGGGCGAAGGTCTCGGCGAATTCGCGCATGGAATCGGCGCGGATCATCTCGGCGCCCAGGCCGGCGATGCGCCACGCGCTGAGATCGAGACCGGCCACCGCTTCCGGCTTCACGCGGCGCGCGCACAACTCGTAGCCGAAGGTGGGGCTGTAGGTGACGGTGGACCGGTTCCGGCTCATCAGCTCCAGCCACAGCATGGGCCGGCGGGCGAAGAACTCGGTCGGCAGATAATCCGCCGACACCTGGATGGTCACCAGGGTCAGCATGGCGCCGACGAGGCCCATGTCGTGGTAGAAGGGCAGCCAGGACATCATCCGGTCGCCCTCGCGCACCCCGACGCCATGGACGCCATTGCCGCGGCAATTGGACATCACCGAGGTCTGGGTCACGGCGACGCCGTGAGGAAACCGGGTGCTGCCGGAAGAATATTGCAGATAGCAGATATCACCCGGACCCTGCGGCGTCAGGGCGGGATTGCCCTCGGGCATGGTGTTCAGGTCTTCGCTCGAGACCACCAGCGCGAGGTTGAGGCCTTCGGCGGCCTGAAACAGCAGGTCGGCCATCGCCGCCGGGGCGATGGCGGCGGTGGCGTGGCAGCTGATCATCTGCTTGTTGAGCTGTTCCACATAGCCATCCTTGCCGCCGAACGAGGTCGGCAGCGGCAGGGGAACCGGCAGCAGGCCAGCATACTGGCAGCCGAAGAACGCGGCGATGAAATCGGAGGTGGTATCTGCAATGAGCGCGACCCTGGATCCGCGCTCGATCCCCGCCGTGATCAGGCGCCGGGCAATACCAAGCGACCGGTCGCGCAAGTCGGCGAAGGTCAGGACATCGACCAGGGTGCCGCGTGCGGAATAGAAATTGAAACCGCGTATGCCGCGCGCAGCATAGTCCAGCGCGTCGAGCAACGTTGCAAAGTCGGCCTTGCGACGTGGCAGGCCGGGATCATCCGTCGGTGTTGGTGTCAGCATATTGGCTGTATTCGGTCTTCCTCAGTCCGCCACTGTCTTTCGCCCCGGGGAGTGATCCTTCCCGAAAGCTCTAGCCTTCCCACCGTTTCGCCCAAGTCCACAGACGCCGAAAAGACTAGCTCATTTTTAGGCGTCGGGGCTTCAAAAATTTGACATAGTCGAAGCATAGCGACGGATTGGGCGCCGGTACTTAAGGGGAATCCGCTGGAAAGGCAAGAGTCTAAGAAGCGCGCGGCGCGCGAGAAGGGGCCTCGCGAGCGTCCCGCGCCGCGTCCGGCCAGCGAAGCGTGGCTCGACAGGGCGGCGGTGCACTACCTGTCGCGCTTCGCGTCCAGCATCGCCAATTTCAAGGCGGTGATGTGGCGCAAGATCGAACGGCGCGGCCTGCCCGAGAGCATCAGCGAGGCCGAGGCGCGCCGCTGGGTGGACCGGCTGGCGGAGCGCTTCACGGCTCTGGGCTTGCTGGACGATGCGGCGTTCGCGCAGGGACGGGCGCGTTCGCTGCTGCGGCGCGGGCGCCCGTCACGCCGTATCCAGGCCACGCTCGTCGCGGCGGGCCTGCCGCCGGAAGCGGCGGCGGACGCGGTCGAGGGGCTGGCCGAGCAGACGAATGATGTGGATCTGGACGCCGCGCTTGCGTTCGCCCGCCGCAAGCGGGTCGGACCCTATGCGCGTTCGCCGGCGGCGCCGGAGCGGCGGCAGAAGGATCTGGCGGCGTTCGCCCGGGCGGGCTTTTCCTTCCAGATGGCGCGGCGCATTCTCGACATGGCGCCGGACGAAGAGGAGATCCGATGAATTCCACCCTGGTCATGCATGCATCGTCACGGGCGCGCGTTCTCGGCGCCCTGCTGATCGTGGCCATTGGGCTCTGGTCCGGCGCCGCGTCGGGACAGGACGGACCCGCGGGCGTGCCGCAGTCGCTGCCCCTGTCATCGCTGATGGTGGAGACGGCGGCGAAGGGCGATGTCGCGCTCAGCGTGCAGGTCGCGGACACCGACGCCGCCCGCCAGACCGGGCTGATGTTCCGGACCGAGATGCCGGAGCGGGAAGGCATGCTGTTCATTTTCCCCGAGCTGGCCCGAGTCTCGTTCTGGATGAAGAACACCTATATCCCGCTCGACCTGCTGTTCATCGGCGATGACGGGACCATTCTGCAGATCACGCGGGAGACGGAACCGTTCTCGCTGGCGCCGATCCCTTCCGAGCGCCCGGCCCGCGCCGTACTCGAGATCAATGGCGGCGCCAGCGCGCGGCTCGGCATCGCCGTCGGCGACCGGCTGAGGCATGATCTTTTCAGCAGGCCGGCCCCGCCGTCAGCGCCTCGCCCTTGAGGTGGATGCGCAGGTCGTGTATCTCCACGCCTTGACGTTTTCGGGGCGTAGCTCAGTCTGGTAGAGTGCCTGCTTTGGGAGCAGGATGTCGTCGGTTCGAATCCGGCCGCCCCGACCATCGAAAACACGCAGGACGAGCACATGCAGTCACGCATCCAGGCGCGCATCTACAAGCCGGCCAAGAACGCCATGCAGTCCGGCTGGGCGAACACCCGCAAGTGGCTTCTGGTCTATGAGGCCCAGCGCGCCAAGCGCATCGATGACCTGATGGGCTACACCAGTTCCGACGACACGCGCCGCCAGGTGAAACTGAGCTTCGATACCCTGGAAGAGGCCGTGGCCTATGCCGAAAAGCACGGGCTGGGGTATGAAGTCCAGGAGCCGCATGCCCGCAAGCTGCGCATCAAGGCCTATTCCGACAATTTCAAGTTCGCCAGGACGACCCGCTCGGCCTGACCGGCAATGGCCCCGTAGCTCAACTGGATAGAGCACCTGCCTTCTAAGCAGGATGTTGCGTGTTCGAGTCACGCCGGGGTCGCCACAATCGCAAGGGGAGCGCGATGAGTACGGGCAGCCAACTCGCCTATGTATCGATCACCGGTCCCGACAGGGTCGGCCTGATCTCGGCCGTCACCGCGCGCCTCTATGAGCTGGGCGCCGATCTGGCGGATACCAATTTCGCCGTTCTCGGCACCGGGTTCGAATTCAACGCGGTCTGCGAGGTGGCGCTCGGCACGTCGCTGGACGAGATCGCGGGCGAGCTGCGGACGCTCGAGCAGCTCGGCGAGGCCGAGGTCGCCGTCGTGCCGTTCGCCCATGCCGCCGCGCCGGCCGAGAACGCGCGCATCACCCATGTCATTGATGTGGTCGGCGGCGACCGTCCCGGCCTGATCGCGCGCCTGACCGAGGCGTTCCAGGACTACGACGGCAACATCGTGCGGATGAACTCGACCCGTCTGCCGGGCAGCGGTGGTCGTACCGACTATGTGACCCGCTTCGAGGTGAATATTCCGGCGCGCGTCGACGCGTGTCTGGCCGCCATCGACAATACGGCGCAGCAGCTTTCCTGCGTCTGCCGCTGGCAGACCGTCTGACCCGTTTTCCCAGCTCCTGATCGCGAGCGGAACCGCCGGGTTCAGGCGGCTCCGCATGCTATTGCAAATCGTTCTCATTTATCTTGACAGCCGCTTTGGCTGCTTGCATGGTGCGATCCGCAAATAGGAGTCATTCGCAGTCGCATCTATGGCCTCGAATGGCTTCCCGGCCGGATGGTAACAACCACCACGCACGCCAAGAAAGGCAACAAAATGAGGAAGTGTCTCAACCAGGGGCGGGGTCTTGTATCCCATTACGCGATCGCCGCGGCGGCGTTCGGGTTCACGGTCGCCGCGATGCCGGCGCTGGCGCAGGACGCCGCGCAGACGTCCGGAGCCCAGGTGCTCGGTCCGGTCCGGGTCGGCGGCGAGGCGGAGGCAACACAGAATACCAACCGCGCGACCACGGGGATCTCGCGCATTCCCGAAGAAGTTCAGGATATTCCCCAAGGCGTGAAGGTCATTCCGCAGGAACTGATCCGGCAGCAGGCGGCGACGACACTGGAGGAAGTGCTGCGCAACGCGCCGGGGATCACCATGATGATCGGCGAGAATGGCCAGGTCAGCGGCGACAATCTGCGCATTCGCGGTTTCGACGCACGCAGCGACGTGTTCACGGATGGCCTGCGCGACTTCGGTAACTACACGCGCGACGCGTTCAACTATGAACAGGTTTCCGTGCTTCAGGGGCCGTCCTCGTCCGCATACGGGCGGGGCACCGTCGGCGGCGCGATCGAGGCGACGACCAAGGTTCCGAACCTCATCGAGTCCTATGGCGCCACGGTCGCCGGCGGGACCGGCCCGCACTGGCGAGGCACGGCCGACGTGAATATGCCCATCGGCGAAACCGTTGGCGTGCGGCTTAACGGCATGTACACCAATTCCGAGGTGGCGGGCCGCGACCTCGTGGAATCGGAGCGCTGGGCGATCGCGCCCTCGGTCGGTGTCGGGCTCGGTACCGACACGACCTTCACGGTTTCCTATATCCACCAGGAAGATGACCGCGTGCCCGATTACGGCGTGCCGATCGTCAACGGGACGCCGGTCACGGACCAGGGCGTCAACCGCCGGAATTTCTACGGTACGACGCTGGACCGGGACGACACCGTGATCGATGTGGTGACCGCTCGCTTCAAGCATCAGGTCGGCGACTGGCTGACCCTCACCAATGATACGCGCTACGGCCGATACACCCGTGACTTCGCCGCGACGGCGGCAAATTGTCCGGCGGCGACCTGCGTGCCGGCGTTCCTCGACAATGATCCGCTGACGGTGCCGTTGTCGGGCCGCGGCGGTCCGGCGTTCGAGCTGACGACGAAAGGCTTCCAGAATCTCTCCACGGCGGTGGCGGATTTCGAGACCGGCGCCCTCAAGCACCGGCTGCTTGGCGGCATCGATTATCAGCACGAGACCACCGAGCGCCTCAACAAGGTGTATACGCCGGCGCGTCCGGCGACCTCGCTGCTCGATCCGGATCACACGCCGACCTATTCGATCGCGTACCCGACGCTCGCCAACGCCACGGCGACGACCAATGCCCTGCGCGATACGACGGCCGAAACCGTGGGCTTTTTCCTGAACGAGCGCATGTGGTTCACGCCGCAGTTCTCGATCCAGGCCGGAATGCGCTGGGAAAACTACAAGATTCGCTCGACGTCGGTCGACGTGTCGGGCACCGCGGTCACGGTCAACCGCAGCGACAATCTGTTCAGTCCGACCGCCAGCGCGATCTGGGAGCCGAGCGAGGATATCACGGTGTATTTCACCTGGGCCCAGTCCGAGCGGCCGATTTCCACCGTGGTCGCCGCCGCGCCGACGCCGATTTCGGTGACCAACAGCATCTTCCCGCCCGAGAAGTCGGAGAGCTTCGAAGTGGGCGCGAAGTTCAGCTTCCTGCAGGATGCTCTTGGTGTCGGCATCAGTGCCTTCAGCATCAAGAAGGATAACGCGCTGACCACCGACTCCACCGGGACGGAAGTGATCTCCGGCGACGCGCAGAAGGTTCAGGGCTTCGAGCTGAGCCTGTCGGGCCAGGTGACGCAGGACTGGTCGGTCTATGGCGGCTACACCTATCTGGACGCCAAGACGACGGACTCGACGACCCCGGCTGCGATCGGCTCGCGTCTCCAGAACACGCCCAAGCACGCGGCGTCGCTGTGGACGACCTACAAGCCATTGCCCGACCTGACCCTCGGCGGTGGCCTGACCTATCGGAGTCGGGTGTTCGCCAACACCACCGAGACGGCTTCGGCCAGGCCCTTTGTCAGCGTGGATGCGCTCGTGAGCTATGATTTCGGCAAGTTTACGGTCTCGCTCAATGCGAACAACCTGTTCAATCGCGTCAATTACTCCGCGATCTGGGGCAGCCGTGTCATGCCTGCCCCCAAGCGCACATTCCTGGTGACGGCGGCCGTCAACTTCTGACGTTGTCCGGCGTCATTCTTGAAGGTTAAGTGAGGGGGGAAAGGGGACGGGCCGAAGGCTCGTCCCTTCCTGCTGGAAGGGATTGCCATGCTGCTGAGAATTCCCGGGGTCCTCACGGCCGAAGAGGTCGCCCATGTGGTGTCCGTGCTTTCGGCGACGGAATGGGTCGACGGCCGTATCACCGCCGGGCAGCAGGCGGCGCGCGCCAAGCATAACCTTCAGGTCCCTGAAGCCGCGCCGGAAGCACGGCAGCTGGCGGATCTCGTGCTGAGGGCCATGGGGCGGAATGCGCTGTTCAATTCCGCGGCGCTGCCGCTGCGACTGGTACCGCCGTTATTCAACCGATACGACGCGGGCATGCGGTTCGACGATCACGTGGACAGCGCGCTACGTTTCGTGGCCAACGCCTCCATGCGCATCCGCACCGATGTATCGACCACGCTGTTTCTGACGGACCCAGAGACCTATGACGGTGGCGAACTGGTCATCCAGGACACGTTCGGCACCCAGGAAATCAAGCTGGCGGCTGGCGACGCGGTGATCTATCCGTCAACCAGCCTCCACCGGGTGAAGGAAATCACCCGGGGAAGCCGCTGGGCCTCGTTCTTCTGGACGCAGAGCCTGATCCGTTCCGATGATCAGCGACGGCTGCTGTTCGAGCTGGACAGCAACATCCAGCAGTTGTCCAGCGAGATTGGTCAGTCTCATCCCACCGTGGTTTCGCTGACCGCCAATTACCACAACCTGCTCAGGATGTGGGCGGAGATCTGAGACTAGTTAGAGGCTGCTGCCGACTGCGCCTTCATCACGTCGATCTTGGACGTCATCGCATCCAGCAGGCCCTGCATACCCTTCTGCTGCACGATCCCGCCAAACTCTTCGCGGGTGGTGATCAGCATGCTGATACCCTCGATCTTCACGTCGATGATCTTGAGGCCATTATCCATGGGGCGGACCAGCCATTCCATGGCGATGGGCTCGCCGCGACCCAGGATCTGAGAATCGACGATGGTGTCTTCCTTGGGTCCCTTGCGCTGACCCGTGACCTTCAACGTCTCCTGCTCGAAACGGGCGAGCCGCGAGGTGATGGTCCGCAGCATGTAGTCGTCGAAGATTTCCTCATACGCCTTGCGTTCGGCTTCGGTCGCCGTGCGCCAGTTGCGGCCCAGCGCCTGACGTCCCAGGAAGCCCACATCGAAGCCTTCGCTCATCATCTGGCGGAAACGCTGGTCCCGGTCGGCGCCCCTGGTCTGCGACTGGAGGAGCGATACCGTGTCGTCTGCCAGCTTTTGGACCATGGTTCCGGCCGCGGCCGACTGTGCGGCGGCGGGCAGGGAGGGCAGGGCGAAAGCAGCCACCAGAATCAGCAGCAGGCCTCTGAGTGTCTTCATCTTCTTGGTTCTCCGCAGTGTCGGGCTCGTGGGGTCACTGATAACAGTTAGAGCCGGCGCAGGCACTGTCCATCGAGAAGTGGCCAACGCCATTCCGCGCGACAAGTTCCGCCCGGTCGCCTCCGGCAAAGGCCCGCGAGCATGTCGCTTTCAGAACGAATATCCGGTACATCTGTTGGTTCGCACGCGTGTCATGGGAACGGAGCCGTCACCGGCCAATGCTCTACTTCGAACTTCTCTTCGTTGTTGCCCTCACCATCATCAACGGCGTGCTGTCCATGTCCGAATTGGCCGTGGTGTCCTCGCGGCCCGCGCGTCTCAAGGAACTGGCCAAGCGAGGGAACAAGGGCGCCCGCGCGGCCTTGAAGCTGATCGAGGAGCCCAGCCGGTTCCTTTCCAGCGTCCAGATCGGCATCACGCTCGTCGGCATTCTCGCGGGCGCGGTCAGCGGCGCCACGCTCGCCGACCGGCTGGGCGACGAATTCGACCGGTTTGTCTTTCTCCAGCCCCACGGCGATACCGTGGCGATGATCCTGGTCGTGGCGTCGATCACCTATCTGACTCTGGTCGCGGGCGAGTTGGTCCCCAAGCGCGTCGCCATGGCCAATCCGGAACGGATCGCTGTCATCGTCGCAAGGCCCATGCAGTTCGTGGCCAAGGTCGCGGCGCCGGCGGTCTGGCTGCTCAAGGAATCCACCGACTTCGTCCTGCGCATTCTGGGGCAATCCCAGATCCGCCAATCGGCGATCACCGAGGACGAGGTCAAGTCCATGATCGACGAGGGCACGCGCGAAGGCATTTTCGCGCCGCAGGAAAAGCAGATGATCGAGGGCGTCCTTCGCTTGGCCGACCGTTCGGTAATGGCGATCCTGACTCCGCGCATCGACGTCGCGTGGATCGACATCAAGGCGGACGCGGCCGCGATCCTGCACGCCGTCGAAACCAACTCCCATTCCCGGCTGCTGGTGTGTGACGGCACGGTCGATAATCCGGTCGGGTTTCTGCATACCAAGGATCTGTTGCCGCTGGCGCTGAGGGGCGCCGAGCTCGACCTGGCCCAGTTCGTCACCCCGCCCCTGATGGTGCCGGACCGGACTCCCGTGTTGCTGCTGCTTGAGCGCTTCCAGCGCGAAGGCGTGCACATGGGCGTGGTGATCGACGAATATTCCAGCCTGGAAGGCATCGTCACGGTGACGGACGTGCTGGAAGCCATCGCGGGCGAGCTTCCCGAGCGCGGCGACACATCCTCGCCCATGCTCGTCGCGCGCGAGGATGGGTCATGGCTGGTCGACGGCGCCATGCCTGTCGACGAGTTCGAGGATCGGACCGGCATCCGGCGCCTGCGCGGCAAGGGCGGCTTTCACACCATGGCCGGGTTCATGCTCAACCAGCTTGGACACCTGCCCAAATCAGGCGAGTACGTGATCTACGAAAAGCACCGCTTCGAGGTGATCGACATGGATGGTCTGCGCATCGACAAGCTGATGGTCGAGCCTCAGACGGTCGAGGAACCGAGCATCGACTGAGCCGCCTCAGTTCAGCCGGTTGATCGCCTTGGCCAGCAGGACGTAGAGCTTGCCCATGTCCGATGAGAGGAGTGAGGCCGCGAGCGCGTCGGTGCGTTCATTCTCCATGGCCTGGCGCAGCAAGCCCTCGAAATGCCCGAGATACCGCGTGACGTAGTCACGAAACTCCGGATGACCGCGGTAGCGCTGGGCGATCTTCTCCGACCAGTCCGACCCGCCAAGCTTCACGATGTGCCGCGCGAATGCCTGGGTGTCGCCGCCTCGATACTGCTGCCATACCTTCTGAGGAATTTCGGCTTCCAGAACCCGGTCCAGATCGATGGCGATCGAGCCCAGGGACTCGATCACATTGTTGGCCGTGCGGGCAAAGGCGCTGCCCGTGGCCTGCCGCTCGAGAGCCTCGAGCGCCGCGAGGCGATGCGCCAGGCCTTCCGCCATGGCGACGAGACGGTCGGTGCGGGCCTTGAAGGCCTCGTCGCTGCGTTCCGAGATCGCGTCGGCCGCGCTGGCCGCCGCCGCCAACTCGCGCGCGCCGGCGACCAGAAGTTCGGCACGCTGCTGGAAGCTTTCCGTTTCGGCGGCATAGGCGGCCAGACGGGCACTGTTGGCCTCAAGGCTTTGTCCCGCATCCGCGACAGCCGACGTCACCGTGTCGACAGTGTTCTGGATGCCCGCCGCGCGCGTGGCAAGGTCCTCGGCCGAGCGGTCCATGCGCTGCACGGCGTCTTCGGCGGTGGCGTTGAGTTTCTGGCCGACTGTTTCCAGGATTTCCCCGACACTCATGACCCGCTCGAAGGCACGATTGCTGGCGCGCCGGGCTTCGGCGTCATGCTCGTGGAGCGCCTCGCGCAGCTTGTCGATCCGCTGGACCGCGCTGTCGCTCGCCTCGGTCAGCGAGAGGGTGTCCCGCGCAACCGTCGCCGAGGCCGTCGTGAGGCTGTGTATGCCTTCGCTGGAGGCCGTGCGCAGATCCTGGATCTGGCGCAGCACATCCATGCCGGCGTCGCGCAGACGGTCCCGGGCGGTTTCCGAGGAATGCGACAACCCGCTGGCCGCCTGTTCCAGCAACGCCTCGATCTGCCGGGCGTCCTGCGCCGCTCGGTCCATGGTCTGCGTCAGCGACTGCGCGCGGCCCGCCACCGTCTCGTCGAGGGTTCGGGAGCGTTCGATCATGTCGTCGGCAAGCGCCCGCAGCATGGCGGCGGCCTTGTCCACATTGCCGCCCAGAGCGGCGATATCGGTTTCGGTCTGGTTGATCGCCGACGAAAGGCGGTGGGATTCGGTGGCGAACAGGGTGCTGAGCGCCTCGGTGCGCAAGGCCGCGTTTTGCGCCGTGTTTTCAAGCCGGTGCGCCTGTCCCGCCAGCTGGGATCCAGCCACGTCGAGCGTCTTGGCGGTCTGGGTGCCGGCCGAGTCCACCTCTCCGGCGGCCTGGCGCAGCGCGGCGCGCAGCGCCTCGGTGCGCGCGAGCGCGGTTTCCGCGGCGCGCATGGCGGTGTCGGTGTCCGTGCCGAGATTCTTCCGCATGGCGGCCGATGCCGCGCTGATGCCCTCGGCGGCGGCGGCGGCGGTGCGCTCCAGTTCGGCGGCGCGCGCGCGGAACGCGATGGTCGACTGCCGCGCCTGTTCGGCGGCCGCGGCGGCGGCGTTCTGCCATGCCGCCGTCACCGTCTCGGCGTTCTGGCGCAGCCGCAGGCCGGCCTCGTCCATGCGCTCGGCGGTTTCGCCCGATTTGTTCTCCAGCGCGTCGGTCAGGATCGAGAAGCGCTTGCCCGCCTCGTCCACCCGGCTGACGGCGTCGCCGATCCCGTTGTTCAGACCGTCGAGGGCTTCGTGGGACAGCTCCTTCATGAACTGGGCCTGCAACGCGAAGTGATCCGCCGTCTGGTTGATCCACTGCCGGGTTTCCTCGGCGATGCCGTTCAACCGCTTGCCGTGGGCGGCGACGGTCTGTTCCATCTTCTCGGCGCGCTCGCGGCTGCGTTCGCCGGAGTCCTCGATCGCCTTGACCTCGCGCCGTGCCAGCTCCGTGATGTCGCGCATCTTCGCCGCGAGCGTGTCGCCGGCCGCCACCATGGCCTGCGCTTGCGCCGCGTAGCCGTTGTTGATGTCCTCGATCTGGCGGGCCGCCGAGGCCGTCGCTTGGTCCAAGCGAGCGACGATGGCGATGTAGGTTTCGCTGATGCTTTCCGTGCGCTTGGCCGCGCGTTCGGCTGCCGTCAGCAGATCTTCCGACCGGTTGGCGAGCGCGGCCTGCGCCGACCGCGTGTTTTCCAGCGACTGGGCCGAGACGCGGGAGAGATTGTCGGCGGCCATGGCCACGGTCGCCTCGATGGCGCTGGCCCGCTGCCTCAGCGTTTCCATGGCCTGATCCAGGACGGTCGCTTGCTGGCCGAGCAGGGCGCCGGCGTCGCCACCGCCTTTCTCGACGGCCTCCGAGGCCTCCAGCAGCGCGTCGGTCTGTCGGCGCAGCACGCGTTCCATGGCCTCTGCCCGCTCGCGGGCGATGTCGGTGGCGTGGGCCAGATCGGCGGCCTGGGCCTTCAGGTTCCGCACCACCCAGGCGACGCGCTCCTGCGCCTCATCGGAGGGATAGGTCATGGCCAGCAGGCTGTCATTGATCATCCGGCTGGTATGGCGGAGCGCGCGGGCCTGCAGCAGGTTGATGCTGATCAGCCAGATCGCGAGCAGCGGCAGCACCGTCGCCATGGTGTAGAGCACGGCCTGTTCCGCCGAAACCGAGGTCAGCAGCGCGGCGTCATGCATGAAGAACATGTAGAGGCCGCACAGGCTGGCCCAGAGCAGCGACAGCGCGCTGGCGACAATCAGCAGGTTGCGCGCGGATTCTTCCCGGGGCGGCTCGCGGTCGACGGGCGCGCGGCCCGCGATGGTGGTCAACTCGCCCTGGATGGTCCGGACGTTCGCCACGTCGATCTCGACCTGCGCCATCACGGCTCTCCCGGTTCTGGAATGTGGATCAACTCTCGCTTAAGCCGGGGCGGGAATCAACCGGAGAACACCAATGAAATCCGTGAGTCAGCGGATTTTCCCGCGATACGTTGTGAGCTCGATGCGGCTGGGGTATCCTAATCCGTCTGCCTGTCGGGGAGAGATGCATGACCAGCCTGATCGCCGCCTGCGCGTTGTTTCTGCTCATTCACTCGCTAATCTCCGGCACCGGCCTGCGCACACGGCTCATCCGCGCCGTCGGTGAGGGCGGCTACAGGGCCGGGTTCAGCATTGTCTCCCTCGCGGCCGTGGTCTGGATGGCGATGAGTTACAACGTCATCTCGGAAACCGGCTCCAACATATTGTGGATATTGCCTAATATCGTCCACGCCCTGATGCCGGTCATGCTGCTGGCGCTGCTGTTCGCGGTCATCGGCGTCACGACGAAGAACCCCACGTCGGTCCAGCAGGAAGGCCTGCTGAGGCAGGGCGATCCCGTAACGGGGATCGTGCGCGTCACCCGCCATCCCTTTCTCGTGGGCGTGGCCCTGTGGGCTGGCGCACACCTGCTCGCCAATGGCGACGTGGCGTCGGTGATCTTCTTCGGCACCTTCCTGCTCGTGGCCCTGATCGGCATGCCGAACATCGATCGCAAGCGGGCGCAGTCCGATCCGGATGGCTGGGCGGTCTTTGCCGCCCGGACGTCACGAACGCCGTTTCTCGCCATCATCCAGGGCCGCAACAGCTTCCGCCTCGGGGAGATTGGCTGGTGGCGGATGGCGCTCGCGGCAGCCGTCTATGCGGCGGTGCTCGTCGCCCATGGCTGGCTGTTCGGCGTGCCGCTGCTGGGGTAGGCCCGTCAGGCCGCCCAGGTGCGGTAGGTTCGGCTTTCGGGATGATACACGAGCACCCGGTGGTTGTTGGTGTCCACCAGGAAGATGCGGCCGTCCTCGGCCACCGTGACGCCCGCCGGTTCGGCGGCGGGAATGCAGACGGGGTCGGTGCAGTTGTAATCGCCGTCGTCCAGGTCGCCGGCCACGCCCGAGGCAAGGTCCAGCACGCGCAGGGCACCATTGTAGCTGTCGGCGACGATCAGGCTGCCATCCTCCAGCAGGTCGACGCCGAGCGCATGCTGCAGGCGCGCCTCGGCGAAGGGACCGTTCTCGTGGCCGAACTCGAACAGGCCGGTGCCGACCAGGGTGGAGACCATACGCGGCTCGCGCAGTCCCAGGGCGCGGATCGAGGAGGTTTCGCTGTCGGCGAAATAGAGGGTGCTGTGATCGGGGCTGAGGGCGAGGCCGCTCGGCTGGGCGAGGGCGGCGTCGAGCGCCGGTCCGTCGACCAGATTTTCATGCCCGCTGCCGGCGATGGCGAACACGGTTTCGGCGAAAAGATCAATGACGCCAATCTGATGCGTCCCGGCATTGGCAAAATAGATTGCCTCGCCGGCTACGGCCAGGTCCCATGGAGACGCGAGTGCCACGGTGTTGATAGCCTGCACGTCGGTCAGGATCGGGCCGCGTTTGCCCGTACCCGCGAAGGTCGTGACGACGCCGGATTGCAGATCGATCCGCCGAATGGCGTGATTGCCGGTATCGGCCACATAGATGGCCCCCTCGGCGCATGCCAGTCCCTGCGGCCGGTTGAAGCTCGCATCCTCGGCCGTGCCGTCGTCGAAACCCTGCTCGCCGGAGCCGAGGCGGCGCACCACGGCGCCGTCCTCGTCGAGGAGGGCAATCTGGTGATGCCCCGCGTCCGCGAGCGCCCACAGCGCCGTGCCGGGGATGCGCCGCAGCTTGCCCGGGAACGCGAAGGTGCCGGTGGCGGCCGTGTAGGGGACCAGCGGCAGCGGCGAAGGGACAAGCTGTTCGCCGTCGGCGGCCGCCTGCAGCAGGTCGGCGACGAAGCGCAGCAGCTTCTCGGGCGACGGCTCGCCCGATGTCTGGCCGATCACGGTGCCGTCCGGCGCGATGAAGGTCAGGGTCGGCCATGCCCGAATGGCATATTGCTGCCAGAGTTCGTGTTCGGTGTCCTGGATGACCGGATGGGTGATGCCGTACCGGGCGATGGCGTGGCGCAGCGCGTCGGTGTCCTTCTCGGCGTCGAATTTGGGCGAGTGGACACCGATGACGACGATTTCCTCGGGAAAGGCTTCCTCAAGGATCGCCAGCGTCGGCAGCAGGTGAATGCAGTTGATGCAGCAGAAGGTCCAGAAATCCAGCAGGACGATCTTGCCCTGCAGATCCTTCAGCGACAGCGGCCGTTGGACATTGAACCATTGCAGGCCGGGCCGGTCGATCTCCGGCGCCCGCACTGAACCCTTCACCATGTGGTCGCTCCTTGCCGGACGGGAAACCCAACCCTAGCGGCTGAGTTCCTTCATGGCCCGCTCCAGGCCGTCTAGGGTCATGGGGAACATGCGGTGCCCCATGATCTGCTTCATCAGCCGGATCGACGGCGAGGTTTCCCAATAGCCTTCCGGCACTGGGTTGAGCCAGACGGCCTTCGGATACACGTTCAGCACGCGGTGCATCCAGACCTCGCCGGCCTCCTCGTTCCAGTGCTCCACCGAGCCGCCCGGATGGACGATCTCGTAAGGGCTCATGGTCGCGTCGCCGACGAAGATCACCTTGTAGTCGTGCGGGTAGGTGTGCAGCACCTGGAAGGTGTTGAGCTTGTCGGCGCGGCGCCGGACATTGTCCTGCCAGACTTCCTCGTAGACGCAGTTGTGGAAGTAGAAATACTCCATGTTCTTGAACTCGGTCCGCGCGGCCGAGAACAGCTCCTGGCAGATCCGGATATGCGGGTCCATGGAGCCGCCGACGTCGAAGAACAGCAGCACCTTCACGTTGTTGTGACGCTCGGGCACCATCTTGATGTCGAGGAAGCCGGCGTTCTTGGCGGTGGCGCGGACGGTGTCCGGCAGATCCAGTTCCTCGGCGTTGCCCTCGCGCGCCCAGCGGCGCAGGCGGCGCAGCGCCACCTTGATGTTGCGGGTGCCGAGTTCGACGGAATCATCGAGGTTCTTGAACTCGCGCTTGTCCCAGACCTTGACCGCCTTCTGGTTGCGGCTTTCCTTCTGGCCGATGCGCACGCCCGCCGGATTGTAGCCATAGGCGCCATAGGGCGAGGTGCCGGACGTGCCGATCCACTTGTTGCCGCCCTCGTGCCGCGCCTTCTGCTCTTCCATACGCTTCTTGAGGGTTTCCATGAGCTCGTCCCAGTCCATGGCCTCGAGCGCGGCCTTCTCCTCGTCGGTGAAGAACTTCTCGACCAGCTGCTTGAGCCAGTCCTCGGGGATATCGATCTTCTCGGCGTCGCCGGTGAACTCGATGCCCTCGAAGCACTTGCCGAAAACCCGGTCGAACTTGTCCAGGTTCTTCTCGTCCTTCACCAGGCACGAGCGGGACAGGTAATAGAAGTCCTCGACCTTGTAGTCGGCGACGCCCTTGTCCAGCGCTTCCAGCAGCGTGAGATATTCCCGCAACGTCACGGGAATCTTCGCTTCCTTCAGCTCGTAGAAGAAGTTCGTGAACATCTTTTCTTCCCTCGAAAACCCTCTCCCGCCGGGAGAGGGAATTGCCGGTTCAGCCCTGCCGGCGGCTCAGGAACGCCAGACGCTCGAACAGGTGGACGTCCTGCTCGTTCTTCAGCAGCGCGCCGTGCAGCGGCGGGATCAGCTTGTTCGGGTCCCGCTCGCGCAGGGTCTCGGCGGTCATGTCCTCGGACATCAGCAGCTTGAGCCAGTCGAGCAGCTCGGACGTCGACGGCTTCTTCTTCAGGCCGGGCACGTCGCGGATTTCGTAGAAGATCTTCAGCGCCTCGCTGACCAGCTTCTTCTGGATGTCCGGGAAGTGGACGTCGATGATGTCCTTCATCGTGTCCGGGTCGGGGAACTGGATGTAGTGGAAGAAGCAGCGACGCAGGAAGGCGTCCGGCAGTTCCTTCTCGTTGTTCGATGTGATGATCACGATCGGCCGGTTGATGGCGACGACGCGCTCCTGCGTCTCGTAGACGAAGAACTCCATGCGGTCGAGCTCGAGCAGCAGATCGTTCGGGAACTCGATATCGGCCTTGTCGATCTCGTCGATCAGCAGGACGGGCGAGGTGTCGCCGGTGAAGGCTTCCCACAGCTTGCCCTTGATGATGTAGTTCGAGATGTCGTGCACCTTGGCGTCGCCCAGCTGGCTGTCGCGCAGGCGGGACACGGCGTCATATTCGTAGAGGCCCTGCTGCGCCTTGGTGGTCGACTTGACGTGCCACTGGATCAGCGGCTTGCCGAGCGCCTTGGCGACCTCGATGGCCAGCACGGTCTTGCCGGTGCCGGGCTCGCCCTTGATGAGCAGGGGGCGCTGCAGCGTGATCGCCGCGTTCACCGCCACCTTGAGATCCTGGGTGGCGATGTAGCTATCGGTACCTTTGAATTTCATGGACTCGTTTCCAGCCTGACTGTTGTTGCCTCGCAAATTAGGCGCGCGTGCAGGGACGATCAAGGGTTAAGGGCCAGACCATGCCCGCACGCAGGTGTGTAACTCCGCAAGACCCCGGTGTAGTTTCGCACCGTGCGCCTGTTATTCGTCCTTTGTGTGGCGGCCATCGTCTATGGCTCGCTCTATCCGTTCGCGTTCGTGCCCCATTGGCCGAGCGGCGGCGCCGTGCGCCAATTCCTCGCCACCTGGAATGATCTGCCGTCGCGCGGCGACATTCTCGGCAACATCCTGCTGTTCGTGCCCTATGGCCTGCTGGGGCGCTTCACGGTGCCGGCGCGCCGGATCGTCTGGACCGGCGCGCTGTTGGCGGCGGCGCTCCAGATCGCCCAGTTCTGGATCGAGGACAGGGTGCCGCAGATCCAGGATGTGGTCTGGAACATGGCCGGCCTGGCGGCGGGTCTCGGCCTGGCAAGCCTCACCGTCGTCCAGCGCGGCATGCGGTCCGGCGCCCTGACGTGGTGGCAATCGCCGCCGGCGCTGCTCATCGGCTTCTGGCTGGCGTCGATCGCGGCGCCGTTCGTGCCCACCATCGACCTGGCGCAGGTGATCGCCAGCCTGAAGCCGCTGCTGAAGGCGCCGGTTCTGGATGCGCCGAAAGTTTTTCAGGCGCTGGCCGTGTGGCTGGCCATCGGGTGCCTCGTGCAGGAGTTCGTGGCGGACCGGTCGCGGCAGCGGCTCGCCTATCTGGCGGTGCTCGGGCTGGCGTTCCTGCTCAGGCTGGTGATCGTGGGCAACAGCGTGGCGCTGAACGAGGTGATCGGCATGGCCATCGCCGTGATGTTGTGGTTCTGGCGCGGCGAGCGCACGGCCGCGCGTCGCGGCATGGCGGGCGTCCTGTTGCTGGCGTCCATCTTCTGGGCCGGACTTCACCCCTTCGTGTTCCGGGAGACTCCCGGATATTTCCTCTGGCTGCCGTTCGAGGGGCTGCTGATCGGATCGATGCTGCTCAATCTGAAGGCAGTGCTTGCCAAGATATTCCTCTACGGCACGTCGATCTGGCTCCTGAAGGGGAAGGGGAATCGCTATCCGGTGGCGATCGCCGCGACGATGGCGGTGACCCTGGCCGTGGAGGTCGGGCAGGCGTGGAGCGGCCGAGGCGTGGCCGAAGTGACCGACCCGTTGATGGCGCTGGCGCTCGGTATCGTGCTGGCAAAATGGAAAAAGGTGCGCTGAAATACATGACGCCGTTCGTCAAGGTGTGAATTTTGCATGTCTCCCTTTACGGGCTGTGGAAAAGCGGTTGCGTGAAAGCGGTGTCCTGATTATATCTCGGGCCGCTTTCTAGGCACCCTCAACAGCATGGCGGGTTAGACCACGTGGATAAGATTGTGGATCGGAACAACTCTCAGGTCGCTGTTCACAAGGCCAACGGCATAAAGCTACCGGAAGGCTACGAGCCCTCCACCGACGAAGAATTCATGAACCCCACCCAGCTGGCCTACTTCAAGAAGAAGTTGCTGGACTGGAAGGCCGAGATCCTCCGGGAATCGCGCGAAACCCTGGACCAGCTCCAGGAAGGCGGCATTCAGGAACCGGATCTCGCGGACCGCGCCTCCACCGAAACCGACTGGTCGCTGGAGCTGCGCACACGGGATCGTCAGCGCAAGCTCATCTCCAAGATCGACGCGGCGCTGCGGCGGATCGAAACCGGCGAGTACGGTTACTGCGAAGTCACGGGCGAGCCCATCGGCCTGAAACGGCTCGAGGCGCGTCCGGTCGCGACCATGACGCTCGAGGCGCAGGAAGCGCACGAGCGCAAGGAACGCGTTCACCGAGACGACTGACGCCCTGGGGAGAGCCAAAGTCAGAAAGGCCGGTCTCTGGACCGGCCTTTTCTTTTAGCGCGGACCAGAGAGGGATTCGCCGTAACAAAGAATCGGTCCGGCTCCGCGCAAGTGGGTTCCAGACGCGGGACGTTTCGAGAACATTCCTTGATTAGGCATTAAATATCAATGCTTTACATGACCATTGCCAAAAGAGAACAAAACGCGTACATATAGCGCGTTGAATCGGTCTTGGGCGTGTGAAATAACAGAGGAACAAAGCCATGTCGGCCACTCTCCAGCTCATCAATCGGGATACCATGGACAAGCAGAAAGCTCTGGACGCAGCGCTGAGCCAGATCGAACGCGCCTTCGGCAAGGGTTCGGTGATGAAGCTGGGCCAGAAGGAAGCCTCGGTGGATGTGGAGGCGATTCCCACGGGCTCCCTCGGCCTGGATATCGCGCTCGGTATCGGCGGTTTGCCCAAGGGGCGCATCATCGAAATCTACGGACCGGAAAGCTCGGGCAAGACGACGCTGGCGTTGCATGTGGTCGCCGAGGTGCAGAAACGCGGCGGCGTGGCGGCGTTCATCGACGCCGAGCATGCGCTCGATCCCAATTATGCCCGCAAGCTGGGCTGCGACGTGCCCGAGCTGCTGATTTCCCAGCCGGATACCGGCGAGCAGGCGCTCGAGATCGCCGATACGCTGGTGCGCTCGGGCGCCGTCGGCGTTCTGGTCATCGACAGTGTCGCCGCGCTGACGCCGCGGGCCGAACTGGAAGGCGAGATGGGCGATTCGCATGTCGGCCTGCAGGCCCGGCTGATGAGCCAGGCGCTGCGCAAGCTGACCGGTTCCATCTCCCGTTCCAACTGCATGGTCATCTTCATCAACCAGATTCGCATGAAGATCGGCGTCATGTTCGGTAATCCGGAGACGACCACGGGCGGCAACGCGCTGAAGTTCTATGCATCGGTCCGTCTCGATATCCGCCGTATCGGCCAGATCAAGGACAAGGAAGAGGTCGTCGGCAACCAGACCCGGGTGAAGGTGGTCAAGAACAAGGTCGCGCCGCCATTCCGCACGGTGGAATTCGACATCATGTATGGCGAAGGCATCTCCAAGATGGGCGAACTGATCGATCTGGGCGTCAAGGCCGGGATCGTCGAGAAGTCCGGTTCCTGGTTTTCCTATGATTCCCAGCGGGTCGGCCAGGGCCGCGAGAACGCCAAGGAATTCCTGCGCAACAATCCGGAAATGGCCGCGTCCATCGAAAAGGCGATCCGGGCCAATGCGGGCATCATCGCCGCCGCCATTACCGGTGGGCCCGAAGCCGATGCCGACGACGAAGACGGCTCGCTCTAGCGGAAATTCGATCCATATTGCTGGTGACCGGCACGGCCCGTCCGTGACCGGTCATCCGCGTGTTTCGCAGGCGCGGCCGGCGCATGGCCGCCGCCATGCGGGTGCGCTGGACTTGGTTCCGGGCAGACGCTAAAAGCGGACCGCTCGGTTTGTGCCGGAGCGATAGGATGATACTGGGCAAGGGGATGGAGCGGCCGTGAAGAGCGCCAACGAAATCAGGCGGGCCTTTCTCGATTTTTTCGGGCGGAATGGCCACACCGTCGTGCCGTCGGCGCCGCTCGTGCCGCATAACGACCCCACGCTCATGTTCACCAATGCCGGCATGGTGCCGTTCAAGAACGTCTTCACGGGCAACGAGACGCGCGACTACGTGCGCGCCGCCTCCAGCCAGAAGTGCGTGCGCGCCGGCGGCAAGCACAACGATCTGGACAATGTGGGCTACACCGCCCGCCACCACACCTTCTTCGAGATGCTCGGCAACTTCTCGTTCGGCGACTATTTCAAGCCGGACGCCATCGAGTTTGGCTGGTCGCTGCTGACCAGGGATTTCGGCATCGACCCGAACCGTCTCACGGTCACCGTCTATCATGAAGACGAAGAGGCCGCGGGACTGTGGAAGAAGATCGCCGGCCTCTCCGATGACCGGATCATCCGCATCGCGACCTCGGACAATTTCTGGTCCATGGGCGATACCGGCCCGTGCGGTCCGTGCTCGGAGATCTTCTACGATCATGGCGATCACATTCCCGGCGGACCGCCCGGTTCGGCCAACGAGGATGGCGATCGCTTCGTCGAGATCTGGAACCTGGTGTTCATGCAGTTCGAGCAGGTGACGCCGGACAAGCGCATCAGCCTGCCCAAACCCAGCATCGACACCGGCATGGGCCTGGAGCGCGTCACGGCGGTGCTGCAGGGCGTGCACGACAATTACGACACCGATCTGCTGCGGGTGCTGATCGAGGCCTCGGCCGACGCGACCAACACCGATCCGGACGGTGCGCAAAAGGTCTCGCATCGGGTCATCGCCGATCATTTGCGCGCCTGTTCGTTCCTGATCGCCGACGGCGTGCTGCCGTCCAATGAGGGGCGCGGCTACGTGCTGCGCCGGATCATGCGCCGCGCCATGCGCCACGCCCACATGCTGGGCGCGCAGGAGCCGCTGATGTACCGGCTGGTGCCGGCCCTGACCAACGAGATGGGCCAGGCCTATCCCGAACTGAACCGCGCCGCGGCCCTGGTCACCGAGACGTTCCGCCTCGAGGAAACCCGTTTCCGCGTGACGCTGGAACGCGGCCTGCGACTTCTCGATGAAGAACTGGAGAGGCTGCCGTCCGGCTCGAAGTTGCCGGGCGAGGTCGCGTTCAAGCTCTACGACACGTATGGCTTCCCTCTTGATCTGACCGAGGACGCGCTTCGCGCCCAGGGCCGCGCCGTCGAACAGGAAGGCTTCGTCGCGGCCATGGCCCGCCAGAAGGCGGAGGCGCGCAAGGCCTGGGCCGGCTCCGGCGAGACCGCCACCGAATCCCTGTGGTTCGAAATCCGCGAGGAGCACGGCGCCACCGAGTTCCTCGGCTATGACGCCACCGACGCGGAAGGCAAGATCGTCGCCATCGTCCGTGACGGCAAGCCTGTCGATGTGGCCGAAGCGGGCGACGAGATTTCCGTCGTCGCCAACCAGACCCCGTTCTACGGCGAGTCCGGCGGTCAGATGGGCGACACGGGTACGCTCGTGGCCGATACCGGCGAGATCGAGATCACGGATACACGCAAGGTGCTCGGCGCGCTGCACGTGCATGTGGGCAAGGTGAAAGCCGGCCCGGTCGCGGTCGGCGACGTGGTGCAGATGCATGTGGACGCGGATCGCCGCGACCGCCTGCGCGCCAATCACTCGGCCACTCATCTCGCGCATGAAGCCTTGCGGCAGGTTGTCGGCCCGCATGTGACCCAGAAGGGCTCGCTCGTCGCGCCGGAGCGCCTGCGTTTCGACATCTCGCACCAGGCACCGCTCACCCCGGAGCAGATCGCCGCGGTGGAGGAACGGGTGAACCGGCAGATCCGCCGCAACGTCGAAGTGTCGACGCGGCTGATGACGCCCGATGATGCCGTGCAGGCCGGCGCGCTGGCGCTGTTCGGCGAAAAGTATGGCGATGAGGTTCGGGTGGTCGGCATGGGGCTGGGCGAGGATCCGTCACGTTCCAATTTCTCGGTCGAGTTGTGCGGCGGCACCCATGTCCGCCGCACCGGCGATATCGGCCTGTTCAAGATCGTGGGACAGGGCGCCGTATCGGCGGGCGTGCGCCGCGTCGAGGCCATGACCGGCGAGGGCGCGGTAGACTATGTGACCCAGCAGGAAAAGCTCCTGTCCCAGGCGGCGTCGGCCGTGAAGGCGTCTCCTTCCGAGCTTCCCGAGCGTATCGCGGCGCTCCTCAACGACCGGCGCAGGCTGGAGCGTGAACTGGCCGATGCCAAGAAGGCGCTCGCGCTCGGCGGCGGCACCGGCCGCAGCGCCAATGACGACGTACGCGAGATCGGCTCGGTAAAGATGATCGCCCGCAAGCTGGACGGCGTCTCGGCCAAGGATCTTCGCGGCATGATCGATGAAGCCAAGAAGTCATTGGGCTCGGGCATCGCCGCCTTCGTCGCCGTGGCCGATGGCAAGGTGTCCGTCGCGGTCGGCGTCACCGCCGATCTGACCGACAAGCTCAGCGCCGTCGATCTCGTGCGCGCGGGCGCGGAAGCGCTGGGTGGCAAGGGCGGCGGCGGCCGCCCCGACATGGCCCAGGCCGGCGGTCCCGACGTGGAAAAGGCGCAGGACGCGCTCGACGCCATCGAAGCGGCGGTCGCGGCGGCATAATCCGGAAATCATGAAAGCCGTCATCCTCTAGGTGGGGATGGCGGCTTTTTCTTGTCCGCTGACGATGCGCGGACAGAAAAAGGGCGGCGCAGTCGCCCGCGCCGCCCTTCCGATCTAATGCATGACGTGCTTAGGCGAGCGCCTTCTGCAGGTTCTCGTCCAGCTTGGCCAGGAAGTCCTGGGTGGTCATCCAGGGCTGGTCGGGGCTGACCAGGATCGCCAGATCCTTGGTCATGAAGCCGGATTCGATGGCATCGACGCAGACCTTTTCCAGGGTCTCGGCGAAACGCACCACGTCCGGCGTCTCGTCCAGCTTGCCGCGATGGGCAAGGCCGCGCGTCCAGGCGAAGATCGAGGCGACCGGGTTGGTCGAGGTGGCTTCACCGCGCTGGTGCTGGCGGTAATGGCGGGTGACGGTGCCGTGCGCGGCTTCCGCCTCGCAGGTCTTGCCATCGGGGGTCAGCAGCACCGAGCTCATCATGCCCAGCGAGCCGAAGCCCTGCGCGACGGTGTCGGACTGCACGTCGCCATCGTAGTTCTTGCAGGCCCAGACGAACGCGCCGTCCCACTTCAGGGCCGAGGCGACCATGTCGTCGATCAGGCGGTGTTCGTAGATGACACCGGCTTCCTTGAACTTCGCCGCGAATTCGTTGTCGAACACTTCCTGGAACAGGTCCTTGAACCGGCCGTCATAGGCTTTCAGGATGGTGTTCTTGGTGGACAGGTAGACCGGCCACTTGCGGTCGAGGCCATAGTTCAGGCAGGCACGGGCGAAATCGCGAATGGAATCGTCCAGGTTGTACATGCCCATCGCCACGCCGGCGCTCGGGAACTGGAACACTTCATATTCGATCGGCTCACCGCCGCCTTCGGGCTCGAACTTCATGGTCAGCTTGCCGGCGCCGGGCACCTTGAAGTCGGTCGCGCGGTACTGGTCGCCGAAGGCATGACGGCCGATGACGATCGGCTTGGTCCAGCCCGGCACCAGACGCGGAATGTTGGTGCAGACGATCGGCTCGCGGAACACGGTGCCGCCCAGAATGTTGCGGATCGTGCCGTTGGGCGACTTCCACATCTTCTTCAGCTTGAATTCCTCGACACGCGCTTCGTCCGGGGTGATGGTCGCGCACTTCACGCCGACGCCGTACTGCTTGATGGCGTTGGCGGCGTCGATCGTCACCTGATCGTCGGTGGCATCGCGGTGTTCCATGCCCAGATCGTAGTATTTCAGGTCGATGTCCAGGTACGGAAGGATCAGGCGATCCTTGATGAAGCTCCAGATGATCCGGGTCATTTCATCGCCGTCCAGCTCAACGACCGGATTCTTGACTTTGATTTTCGCCATTGTTGTTTCTTCCTTCTAATCACGCGTGAACGGGACGGAAAAGTCGCGGCACCATAGCATCGGGTCCGGCGTCGGAAAAGCATTGGACCGGGAAATTTCAGGATGGCTGTAATGCACCCGGCGCGCCCTGTCAGGTCCAGTCCGTGAAAGGATGAATCGTCGGGGGGCGGGCATTCCCCAGCGCGGCCAGCACGTGCTGGACGTCATCGACGATTTCATAGAGATCGAGATCGCTCTCGGCGCAGAAGCCGGCATCGGCGCGGTCCCGCATCAGCGCCGCGAAATGGCCCCAGGCACCGCCGACGTTCAGCAGGAGCACGGGCTTGTCATGGATTCCCAACTGCCGCCAGGACAGGATCTCCACCGTTTCCTCCAGCGTGCCGATCCCTCCGGGCAGGGCGATGAAGGCATCCGACAGGTCGAACATCATGCGCTTGCGGTCGTGCATGCTGTCGACGACATGCAGTTCGGTCAGGCCCTGTTTGATCAGTTCCCTGGTGGCGAGATGGCGCGGCATGACGCCGGTGACCTGCCCGCCGGCATCGAGCGCCGCCTGGGCGACCACATCCATCAGGCCGATGCCGCCGGCGCCATAGACCAGGCGGATGCCGTTCTCGCCCAGAAGGCGGCCCAGCGCCGCCGCCGCCCTGGCCATGGCGGGATCACGGCCGCGCCGCGATCCGCAGAACACGCAGATTGATGCAGGCAGGACCATCAGCCCTCGCTCCCCATTGTCACAGGACGGCCTTGGCCGCGTGCTTCAGTCTTACAGGAGGATTTCGTTGCAGTGCAACACCGCCTGACCTTATGGTTCGCGCGCGTGGACACACGTGCTTTTTGCCCTAGGTGACAAGAGGCACGGTGCAGGGTGTCCGGCGCGGTGCAGGTCATTGGAAAGAAATCAGCGTGCGCATTCCCATCGTGCCCATCGTTGTCGCCGCCGCCATCATCGCGGGTGGGATCGTCGCGTTCCGTGGTTCGAGCGACGACGCGCCGCAGATCGCGGTCGGCGAGTCGTCCGGCATGGAATCGAGCGTGACGACTCCGGCGCCAGTCATCGATTTTGACGTGATTCGGATCAGCCGCGAAGGCTCGGGGGTTATCGCCGGCGATAGCGAGCCCGGCGCCTTCATCGACGTCCTGGTTGATGGGGTGTCGATTGGCAAGGCACGGGCTAGCGAAACCGGTGCCTGGGAACTTGTGTTCGCCGCGCCGCTGCAACCGGGCGCCCGCGCATTGAGCCTGACCGCGACCCTGCCCGGCGGACTGGAAGCGCAGTCGCGCAATATCATCGTGGTGGCGGTACCGCCAGCAAAGACCGACGGCCCGACCGATGACGATGGCGCCATTGCCGTCCTGACGCCGCGCGATGGCAGCGCCGCCAGCCGTGTGCTCCAACGCCCCGGGGCACTGCGGCCAAAGGTCGAGGTCGGCCTCGACATCATCGATCGCCTGCCGTCCGGTGTCGTGGTCGTTTCCGGCCACTCGGCGCCGTCGGCGCAGGTTCGCCTGTCGCTCGACGGGACGGCCGTCGGGACGGCGTCGGCCGACGACAAGGGCCGCTGGAGCCTGGCACTCGAGAAGGCGCCTGGAATAGGCGGACATATTCTGCGCATGGACCAGATCGGCGTCGAGGACAGCGTGGCGCTCAGGGTCGAGCAGGTGTTCGACCTCACCGCGACGCTCAGGATGTCGCCTAGCGACGGCAAGGTCGCCGTCGTCCGCGACATGGATGTCTGGCACGTGGTGCGGGCGCTGCCGTCCGGCGGCACGCTCTATACCCAGATTTTCCAGCTCGACAAGGGGCAGGAGCGGCACCCGGTCACCAATGCACCGGTCGTGCTGCGCTGACCTTGACGGTGCGTTGTCCGTTGTTGCCGCCGGAGAATTGACCGACAATAGGTTGGCGTTCAGCATCCACCGCCCGCAAGGGGCTCGTTCGTGACCGACCGGCCGGCCAAGTGCCTTCTCATCGCCCGAAACTTTCCGCCGGTCATTGGGGGATCGGCCATGGTCTATGACCAGCTGGCCAGTCACGCCGGTGGCCGGATCGTCGTGCTCACCGGCCGTCACGACATCGAGACGGGCCTCGAATTACCGGGCTGGCGCGGGCTGGACGAGAGCCGCGCCTACCCGATCGCCCGGGTGGACTGGCTGCGGCCGCGCGAGAGCCGCCGGCGTCCTGGCTTGCTGTCGGCCGGCGCGGCGCTTCTGGCCGACTACTGGACGCGTCTGAAGGTCACCGCCGCCATCCTCCGTCTGTGCCTCACCCATGACATCAGGGTCGTTTGCATCGGCGAGTTGATCTCTCTGGGATGGATCGCTTCGGCCCTGCGCCTCGTGCCGGGCATGCGCAGTATCTGCTTTATCCATGGCGAGGAAATCACCACCGAGTTCGGCTACCGGCGCTTCGCCCGTAACCGTGCCCGCTCGCTGCGTCATGCCGATGCGGTGGTGGCGGTGAGTTCCTATACCCGCGAGCAGCTGGTGGCGCTGATGGGCACCGATCCGGCGAAGATCGAGGTGATCAACAATGGCGTGGACTTGGACCGCTTCCGCCCAGTGGCGGAACGGGCGGACCTCGTGGCGCGATACGGCCTCGCCGGTCGTAGAACCATACTCACCATCAGCCGCCTGATGGAAAAGAAGGGTATCGACAGTACGCTTTACGCGCTCGCCGGATTGGTCGAGGCCCGGCCCGACCTGTGTTACCTGATCGTCGGGGATGGCGAATTTCGCGCCGCGCTGGAGGCATTGGTGTGTGAACTCCATCTCGAGGGCCATGTCGTCTTCACCGGGTCCGTGAAGGTGGAAGAACTCGCCGATCATTATGCGCTCGGGGACTTTTTCGTGATGCCGAACCGCCGCATGCCCGATGGTGACACGGAAGGCTTCGGCCTGGTGTTTCTCGAGGCCAATGCCTGTCGCAAGGCGGTGATCGGAGGGCGCGACGGCGGCGTGGTCGATGCCGTTGTCGATGGTGAAACCGGTCTGCTGGTCAATGGTCACAGTATCGAGTCCATCCGCGCCGCGATGGCCGCGCTCCTCGACGATCCCGAGCGGCGCGACCGCATGGCGGAAGCGGGCTATCGCCGTGCGCTCGGGTCAGGCTGGCCATCGCGCGCGGACCAGTTCATGGCGCTCGTCGACCGGTTGGGAGGACGCGCCCGATGATTCGACGATTGCTCGAGCGCATGCTGGCATCCTATCGCTTTCGCGACGAAATCGAGGCGATGATCCGGGCCCGGGCCGCGCACGCCCGCTTTTCCGATCCGCGCGATGTGCCGCTGACGCCATTGCCGGCGCGCTATGAGCGCATGTCGCGCGCACCACGCTGCGATGGCGCGGGCGCCATCTTCATCACGGCCCGGTTCCGGACCGGATCGACGTTTCTTTGGCAGCTCTTCAACCAGCTGGACGGATTCGCGGCGTTTTACGAACCCCTCAACGAGCGGCACGGGCCTGGGCGGCGATGGGATCATGTCGATCAGACACATCGCGGCGTGACCGACTACCGGCTCAATTTCGACAGGGTCGGCGATCTGGGGCATCTGCACCGAGAAGCGTGGGCGTTCGACAAGCTGTACATGGACGAGGGCGATTGGGATCCGGATCTTCACGACTATATCGCCGCGCTCGCCTCGGTATCGGGCGTCGTGCCCGTGCTGCAATTCAATCGGGTCGATTTCCGGCTGCGCTGGCTCCGCGCCTATTTTCCAGCCGCGCGGATCGTGCATCTCTACCGCTCGCCGCGGGAACAATGGATGTCGTGTCTGGGCCGGGAGCCGGTAACCCGTGACATGAGCCCGGCGGCTTTCGAAGTGCACGACCGGTTTTATCTACTGGCATGGGCGAGAGACCTGGCGCGCGTGTATCCGTTCCTGCATCCGTCCGCACACCGGCATCCGTACGCCATCCACTACATGATCTGGCGCCTGTCGCACGCGCATGGCGCCCGGTTTGGCGATATCTCCATCGCCTATGAAGACCTCGTCGCCGATGTGGGCGGCGTCATGGCGGATGTTCTTGCCCGCTGCGGCTATCCGCAATCGCCGGCGGCTCTCGGCAGGCTCGCGGCGTTGAGCGATCCGCCCGCCATCGGGAAATGGCCGTCATTCGCGCCCGCCAGCTGGTTCGAGGAGATCGAGGCCGACTGCGACCGGATTCTCGAAGCGGCATTCTCCGCCTCCTTCACGGACCGGGCCTGACGAAGAAACGGCCCCGGACATCTCCGGGGCCGTTGTACTCTGTCGATCAAGGCCGCGGCGTCGCTCAGCGGCCGGGACGGTTATCCTCGTCCTGATCCGGCGTCGGGCGCTCCCTCGGTTTACGCTCCTCGCGCTCGCGCGGCGCCTCCCGCTGCTGCGGCGCCGCGGTCGGGCGTTCCGCCTGCGGGCGTTGCTGGACGTCCGGACGCGCGGCACGGCGCTCCTCAATGCTGGGGCGATCATTCCGCCTTTCGCTGGCGGCCGGCGTCGGGGTGCGGTCCGGCGTCGGTTCCTTGCGCTCGATGCCGCGCTGATGCAAGCCTGGCTGAGGCTGCGCCTGCGGCTTCGGGGCCGTCACCGGTGCGGTGCGCTGCTGAACCTCGCGCGCCCGCTCCTGGGCATTGCGGCGGGCTTCCTCGGCACGTTCGCGGGCGCGATCATTATCGTTGTCCCGGACGCGGTCGTTATCGCGGCGATCATTGTCGCCGCGGTCATTGTCACGCCGATCACGATCATTCCAATCACGACCGTCACGGCGATCACGATCGTTCCAGTCCCGGCGGTCGGGACGGGGACCCCAATTGGGCCTGTAGTGGTCGTGATAGTGCCGTTCCCAACGGTTGCGCTCCGAATAGAACGGGCGGCCGCGATAGTAGTTGTCCCAGTAGTTGCCGAAGCTGAAGGAGAGGACGCCAATCCCCAGATAGGGGGCGGCGGTCACGATGCCCTGGCGGCGACCGCGGTAGTCGACGACCAGATCCTCGCCGGCGACCCAGCCGCGATCGGACCGGTACCCCACATCGCACCAGCTCCAGTCTCTCAGGCAGCCGTAGATGTCGACGTTTCGACCGTCACGGATGACGCGCACTGTAGGATAGTCGTAATCCGGTCCGGCGCGCAGCTCGGTCCGTTCGACGGTGAAGCCATTGGCGGCATTCGCCGCACCCGGCAAGAAAGCCGCGCCCGCGACGAGCACGGCGGCGGCGACGCATTTGCGAAACATTGTTCTCTCCAAAAGACGTGCTTGATGACTTGCGGCGTGGGCCGCTGTCTTTTCTCGGTCCGCGCAGGGCGCTAACGCCCGGACCCCTTCAGGGTTCCGGGCGCGAAACAATGACTGGTCAGGGTTACGGACCATCACCGATGAGGGCGGTGGTCGGGCCGGTCGCGGTCCCTGCGATGGATGTCGCCGCGATGATCGGGACCTCGGCGGTGGTCGCTCCAGTGGCGTTCCCAACGGCCGCGATCACGATAGAAGCCGCGGTCGCGATAGTGGTTGTCCCAGTAGGAGCGGAAGCTGAACGAAATCACCGGCAAGTTCATGCGCGGCGCGACCTGGATCACATTCACACGCCGTCCGCGGTAGTCGGCCGCCACGAGATCGCCGCGAATCCAGCCGCGGTCGCGGCGCGCGGTGACCTCGCACCAGCTCCAGTCCCTCAGGCATCCGTTGATCCGCAAAGGCGCTCCGCGTTTGATGCTGCCGACCGTGGGATAGGCCAGGTCGGGTCCAGCCTTCACCTGAACCCGCGCGGTCGTGTAGCCGGGGAGGGCGTGCGCGGATGCGGAAGTGAACAGTGAGGCACCGACCAAGAGAGCGGCGGTGGCCAGAGTAGACTTAATCATGACTGCCTCCTTCGTGATGATGTCCCTTCCACGTGAAGTGGAGGCATTACCCTTCGGAAGGCAGTTAAAATAATTATTTTATCTTTATTACCGAACGCCGCCCAATCCATATATTAACAATCGATTAACGAATATAATTTTTCCGTTAATCTATTGTTCATTGTCTGGCAGACGGGCCGCGCTGCGAGACCTTGGGCCGAGGTGGCAAGGTCGCTTTCTTCCCATGCGCTCAGCCTCGCGTAATGCGGTGGTGGCTGTGCTATACAGCCGCGATGAGTTCCGCCCCTCAGCATCGTGCGCCGCACGGCCGGCATCACTGGAAGACCGTCAAGACCCTGCTGCCCTATCTGTGGCCGCGCGGCGAGACGACCATGAAGGCCCGCGTCGTCGCCGCGCTGGTATTGCTGGCGGCCGCGAAGGCGATCACCGTGTCCATTCCGCTGGTTTACAAGGCGGTGGTCGCGGCGCTGACCGGGCAGGACGCCGTCCCCGGCGGCGACGCATTCGCGGTGCCCGTTCTGCTGATCGTGGGGTATGGCATCGCGCGTCTTTTATCGCCGGCCTTCGGCGAACTGCGCGACATGATTTTCGCCAATGTGGGCCAGCAGGCGCTGCGCCGGGTCGCCCTGCGCGTCTTCCGGCATCTTCACGGATTGTCGCTCCGGTTCCACCTCGACCGGCGCACGGGCGGGCTGAGCCGCGTCATCGAACGCGGCACGCAGGGCGTGGATTTCGTCCTGCGCTTCATGATCTTCAACATCATCCCAACCATTCTGGAAATCTTCTTCGTCGCCGGCATGATGTGGGGCGTGCTCGACTGGCGCTATGCCGCCGCGACGGTCGCGTCCATCGCCGCCTATGTGATCTTCACCTTCGCCATCACCGAGTGGCGCCTGCGGCTGCGGCGGGAGATGAACCTGCAAGACACCGAGGCCAACACCAAGGCCATCGACAGCCTGCTGAACTATGAGACGGTAAAGTACTTCAATAACGAGGAGCACGAGGCACAGCGCTTCGACAAGGCGATGCGCCGCTACGAGCGCGCGGCGGTGCTGAACCAGAGCAGCCTGTCCGGCCTGAATATCGGCCAGAACGCCATCATCGCCGCCGGATTGATGGCGGTCATGATCATGTCGGCCTTCGACATGGCCGCCGGTCGCCATGGCATCGACGATTTCGTGTTCGTCAACATGCTGCTGGCCCAGCTCTTCATGCCGCTCGGGTTCCTCGGCTTCGTCTACCGCGAAATGCGCCAGTCGCTGATCGACATGGAGGCCATGTTCGACCTGATGGAACAGCCGCGCGAAGTGGAGGACAAGCCCGGCGCGGATGTTCTGGTGGTCGGCGACGGCGAGATCGTCTTCGACCGCGTGTCGTTCGGCTACAAGCCCGACAGGCAGATCCTGTTCGACGTCAGCTTCACCGTGCCGGCGGGCGCCAAGCTCGCCATCGTCGGCCACAGCGGCGCGGGAAAGTCGACTATTTCGCGCCTGCTCTACCGCTTCTATGACGTGACCGGCGGCGCGATCCGCATTGATGGCCAGAATATCGCCGAGGTGACCCAGGACAGCCTGCGCGCGGCCATCGGCATCGTTCCCCAGGACACGGTGCTGTTCAACGATACGATCGGGTACAATATCGGCTATGGCCGGCCATCGGCGCCCTTCGAGCAGGTCGAGGAGGCGGCGCGGCTGGCGGCGATCCATGATTTCATCACGTCGCTGCCGCAAGGGTACGACACCAATGTGGGCGAGCGCGGGCTCAAGGTCTCGGGCGGCGAGAAGCAGCGGATCGCGATCGCCCGCACCATCATGAAGGATCCGCCGATCCTGGTTCTGGACGAGGCGACGTCGGCGCTCGACACCAATACCGAGAAGGACATACAGGAAGCGCTGAAAAGCGTGTCGCGCAACCGCACGACCCTGGTGATCGCGCATCGCCTGTCCACCGTGGTGGACGCGGACGAGATCGTGGTGCTTGAACACGGACGGATCGTCGAGCGCGGGACACATACGGCGCTTCTGGCGTTACCGGAAGGATCGTACGCCACCATGTGGCAGCGACAGCAGGAAGCCGTCGCCGCGGCGGAAAAGCTGGAAACGCTGGCGGCGGACTACTAATTGGCCAACAATGGCCGTCACAAGCCCTGGCGAAAACGAGGCAACGGGAAAATATGAGCGTTCTGGATAGCGTAAAGTCGGTCTTCGTGCCCATTCACCGTGAAGGGCATATGTTCATCGGCATATTTGCCGTCGTAACCCTGGTTCTGACCCTGATCTGGGCGCCCTTGGGTTTCGTCGGTCTGGTGCTGACCGTCTGGTGCGTCTATTTCTTCCGCGATCCTGACCGGACGACGCCGGTGCGGGAAGGTCTGACCATCAGTCCGGCCGATGGCAAGGTGGTGTCCGTGGCCTTCGCGCCGCCGCCGCCCGAGCTGGAGATGGGCACCGAACCGCGCCTGCGGATCGGCATCTTCATGAATGTCTTCGACGTGCATGTGAACCGGTCGCCCTGCGACGGGACCATCACCAAGAAGGTCTATTCCCCGGGCCTGTTCATCAACGCGACGCTGGACAAGGCGAGCGAGGACAACGAGCGCATGGCGCTGCGGATGACGACGGCCAGCGGCAAGGATATCGCGTTCGTGCAGATCGCCGGTCTGGTCGCCCGCCGGATCGTCACGCCGGTTGCGCCCGGCGACCTGCTGCGCGCGGGTGAGCGCTTCGGGATCATCCGTTTCGGCAGCCGGGTCGATGTCTATCTGGACGAGGGCATGAAGCCGCTGGTGTCCGTCGGCCAGACGGCCATCGCGGGCGAAACGGTGCTCGCCGACGAGGGCGCGGTCGAGCCGCCGCACCGGGGCGAGGTGCGCTAGAGATGAAAGCCCCGCTGCAACGCCGCATGCCGCCACTGATCCCGGTCCGGGCGCTCGCGCCCACGCTGTTGACCGTGCTGGCGCTGTGTTCGGGCGTCACGTCCATGCGGTATGCCTTTCAGGAGCGCTGGGAGGCGGCGGTCATCGCCATTCTGCTGGCGAGCCTGTTCGACATGCTCGACGGGCGTGTAGCGCGGATGATCAAGGGGACGACCAAGTTCGGCGCCGAACTGGATTCGCTGTCGGACGTCATCTGCTTCGGTGTCGCGCCGGGCGTGATCCTGTGGCTGTGGGCGCTGCATGACGTGCGCGGCTTCGGCTGGGCCGTGGTCCTGCTCTATGCGGTGTGCTGCGCGCTGCGTCTGGCGCGGTTCAACATCATGGACCAGAACGCGGCGGAAGACGGCACCGTCCAGCGCCATTTCATGGGCATGCCGGCGCCGGCGGCGGCGGGCCTTGCTCTCGTGCCCTTGGCCCTGACGTTTCATACCGAGTCTGATTTTTTCCGCGAGCCTGTGGTGTGCACCATCTATCTGGCGCTGCTTGCCCTGATGATGATCAGCCGGGTGCCGACCTTCTCGGCCAAGCACATCAAGGTCAACCGGCACGCGGTCATGCCGATCCTGCTGGCGGCGGCGGCGCTGGCCGCGCTTTTGACCTCGTTCTTCTGGGCCACCTACGTCATTCTGGCGCTCATCTACGCCCTGTCCCTGCCGGTCGTCGTCCTGCAGTCCCGGCGCGAGCAGCGCCAGCCGCTCGCCGCTCCGCCAGCGGACGAATAGGTCCGCCGGCGGCCTCGTGCGGAACCGCCTTCACCGGCTCTGGGAGTGGCTGACCCTGCCAGCGCCCGCCCGTCGCCAGCAACGGGCGGATCGGGGCCGGCTCCGGCCCGATGATCCCGGCGCGGCGCCGACGCTGGCCGCCACCCTCGATTGGCTCGACCGGGCGCAGGACAGCGCTCTCCCAAACGACGGCGGCCTGTGCCGTTCGTTCAGCCTGCTGGATGGCTGGACCCCGCCCTGCGCGCTGGCCACAGCCGATGCCATTGCCGTTTGGCTCGAGACCACGCCATCCCCTGCTGAACTCGCGCCCCGGGCGAGGCGAGCCCTGGACTGGCTGCTCGCCCAGCAACAGGACGATGGCGGATTTGCCGCCACGGATGGCGCGTCGGCGGCGTTCGTGACCGGTCAGGCAATCCTCGCGCTCGCGGCGGCCCGGCCATATCTGGCAGGATCGGAGGCGCTGCGCCTCGCTGCCGGACATCTTCTGGCATCGCAGCAGCAGGACGGCTCCTGGCCGGCGGCGACTGTGCGCGATACCCAGACAGCCTGGGCGCTGATGCGGGCCGACACCATCGCACCGGGGCAGGGCTTCGCCGAGGCGGCGAACCGTGCGCTGGCCTGGGCGATGACGCAGCAGCGCCGCAACGGTTGGATGGCCAGTTGCTGCACGGACGATCCGGTCCGTCCGCTCACCGTCACCATCGCCGACGCCGTTCGCGGCTTCCTGGAGTGCTACCGGGCCGGGCGGACACTGCGTCATCTCGATGCCGCCGTGATGGCGGGCTGGGCTCTGGTCGCCGTCCAGCGACGCGAGGACGGTTCGCTGCCGGGCCGCCTGAGTGAGAAGTGGGAGCCGGCGGTGACCTGGAGTGGGCTGGCCGGCGATGCGCAGGCGGCAATCTGCTGGGAGGCGCTCCACGAATTTACCGGTGACCGCGCCTTTCGGGATGCCGCGCGCGCCGCGATGGGCTTCGTTCGCCGCACAATCGCCCTGACCGGCGATCCCGACCGGGTCGGCGGCGTGCGCGGTTCCTATCCCGTTGATGGCGGCTTTCGCCGCTTCCAGTACGTCAGCCGCGCGGCGGCGCTGGCCGCCACGGCCAATGCGCGCGAACTGGCGGGCGGCGGAACGTCCTAGTTCAGCCGAACAGATCCCAGTACATGCGTGCCGATGTGAGGGCGAGGAAGCCGGCGAATGCCCAGCGCAGCGGCTGCGGCTTCAGCCAGTGGGCCAGCGCGACGCCCCAGGGAACCGCGAGCAGGGTGGCTGGCACGATGATCGCGAAACCGATCAGGCTGACGAAGCCGGCCGACAGCACGGGCAGGAGCGGGTTGCCCCAGCCGGCGATGATGAACCCGATGGTCGCCGGCACGGAGATGATCAAGCCGAACCCGGCGGCGGTGGCCACCGCCCGGTGGATTGGCACGCCGAAAGCCTGCAGGGTAGGGACGGCGAGAGTGCCACCGCCGATTCCCATCATGGAGGAGAACGCCCCGATCCCGACGGGCGGGAGCGCGCCGCCGACGCCTCGGGGAACGCCATCGCGCACTTTCCAGTCGTGCCGGAGGAATGTCATCTGGACGGCCACCAGCAGCGCGACCGTGGCGAAGACCACGGTCAGCGCCTCGCCCCGGACATAGACGGCGACGGCGGTGCCCATGAGGACGCCGATGAACAGGGGCACGCTCCATTGCTTCAGGAGAGGAACGTCCACCGCGCCGCGCCGGTGGTGGCCAAGTACCGAACGAATGGAAGTGGGAATAATGGTGGCGAGGGACGTGCCCACCGCGAGATGCATCCTGACCGACGGATCGATCTCCAGATAGGAGAAGATATGATACAGCGTCGGCACGATGACGATGCCGCCGCCCACGCCGAGCAGGCCCGAAAGGATGCCGCCGAAAAGGCCGACACCGGCCAGCAGGGCGATGAGAACCAGGATCTCAGGCTGAACGGCCATGGCGGGCTCCGAACGGTTTGACGAGGCCGGCCCTTATATCGCGGCGTGCCTGCTCCGCCGATCGCTGTTTCCGGGGGGTGGCCTTGTCAGGTGCCGGTGAAGCGAGGCGGCCGCTTCTCGAGGAACGAGGCGACGCCCTCGGCGTGATCGTCGGAGCCGAAGCACTCCTTCAGGGCCGCCGTGTGCGCCTTCATGTGCTCGGCGGCTGAACGTTCCAGGCCTTCATACGCCAGCGTCTTGATCCGGCTGAGCGCGAAGGGAGAGCCCTTGAGATATTGCTCGGCCTCCGCTCTCGCCGCGGCCAGCAAATTCTCCGGCTCGACGACGGATGCGACATACCCGATAGCCAGGGCTTCCTCGGCGGAGAGGAAGGCACCGGAATACAGCAATTGCAGGGACTTCTGCGGGCCGATCAGGCGGGGCAGCAGCCAGGTGCCCGCCCCCGTGTCCGGGACCAGCCCGCGATGCACGAAATTCCACGCGAAGCGGGCGCGGGGCGTGGCGATGCGTACGTCGCACTGGCTGGTGAACTCGGCCCCCATGCCCACCGCCGGACCGTCAATGGCGGCGATGACCGGCTTCGGGCACTTTAACAAGGGCCACCAGCGCCCGCTGTCCTCGGCCGATCCGCGCAGGCCGCGCTCCTTGCCGGGAATGGAGTTCAGATCCGACAGGTCCGTCCCGGCGCAAAACGCACCCTGGTCGCCGCCGGTGACGATGAGGACCCGGACGGCGGGGTCGGCGCCCAGTCGCGCCACCGTTTCGATGAAGGCGCCCAGCATGGCGAACGACATGGCGTTGCGACGCTCGGGCCGGTCGATCCGCAGCACCGCGATCCCGTCGGGATCGATGTTGGACTTGATGAATTCGCTCATGGGTTACGTCCCCGCTTCACCTCGAAGGTTCGTCCCCGAACAGGGGTTACTGATCCTTGGGCTTGCGCATCTTGTCGCGGTGATACAGCGGATCGGCCGGCTTGCGGGCGCCCGGCAGCATCTTGCTGGCGCTCAAATAGTCGCCGGTGGCCGGCTCCTTGCGGACCCAGTCGACCAGTTCGCTGCGATAGGCGATCTTCCACACACCGAAGCGGTTTTCGTAACGGTCCACATAACGGCCGCTGATGAACAGATCGTATTCCTGGCCATCTTCCTCGATGCGGTGATGCGCCTGGTAATAGACCTCGCCGAACGCTTCCAGATCCTCGACGTCGATCTGGACCTGGCCGATCATGTGATGGTTGGCCTTGTGCGGCCGCAGCGCGTTCTGGGCGAATTCCACGAAGCCATCCGGGCCACCCTCATAGATGCCGTAGGACAGCCAGGCGTCGGCGTGGAACACCGAACGATGCAGCACCGGGTCGAGCCGATCCTGGGCGCGCATGTAGTTCTGGACCAGCTGCATGATCTCGTCGCGGGCGATGATTTCGTGCAGGCGCTTTTCTTCCGACCACTTCAAATTCATGACGATTCTCTCCCTCGTGTCTGCCCGGCCCGTACAATGGCGGCTAGTTCCCTGGCGGTCAAACGTCCGTTGATGCCGGCAACCATTGACCGGGGCTGCCGCGCGGCCTAACCATGCGCTTTCAGGCGGATACACCATCTGGCGGAGGATTTCCGATGGCGGCAGGACAGGTCGAGGCGGCGCGCGGCGGACTATTCGCTCTGTGGGGCGAGGCGCGCGCGCTGGGAGGCGTGCTGCTGTGCGCCGCGAGCTTCGGGCTGGGGTACTGGATTCGCTACGACTTCGTCGAGCCCGAGGCCATGGGTGCGGCGTGCGAACGGGGCAATCCCTGGTGGTGCCCGCTCCGAACCGGCTTCATCATGTTCACGGAACTGAACGGCTTCGGCTGGCTGGCGCTGCTGCTGGCACTGGGCGGCGTGCTGGCGCTGATCCGCCGCAGCCCCGGGGTGGCCCGGCTCCTTGCGGTGGTCGCGCTGATCGCCGCTGGCTTCGGGATGATCCTCTACAACAACACCATGGCTGTCCCGGCCGCTGTGATCGCGCTGCTCTGCCTGATCCGCGCCCGCTGACACAGCGTTCTAACCCCCTGAGTAGATGAGGCGGAGCACCTGGATTCGTTGCGTCATCGGCAGGGCCAGCGCTTCCGAATACATCGCCTGCATCACCGGACAGACCTGGTCGCGCGGCGCCGTCTCGATCGATCCCAGCATCGTCACGGCGTCTTCTCCATATTTGTCCCGGATGTTCTCCAGGAGCAACGTGACCGCGGGTTGGGCCTCCTCTTCGCTCGGAAGGGTCAAGGCCGTCGCCGGCAGCGTGTCGAACACGAGGTCGAACGCCCTTGCTTCCCGCGCGATCAACTCCTCGTCGACATAGTCGTTCAGGTCGATGAGACGCGTGCCGTCAGGGAAGAGGAAGTGGCCGCACGCCTCGGGATCCTGGGCCTGAACCGCCTCGATCTGCCTTAGCGTGACTTTGGTGATCTCCAGCAGCGCGGCCTCGGAGGTATGCGGCAGGTATTTGCGCAACAGCATCCCGAAGGTCATCCGAAGATTGATCAGCGCTTGCTCTTCGGGAATGCCTTGCGCGAGGGACTCGGCATAATGATCAGCGAGGATGTGAAACGCCTTCGGATCGACCTTTTCGATGTTCCTGGCGAGCAGGACCGTCCTCAACTGTTCGCGAATGGCCTCGGAGGAGGCCCCGCCCGTGCCAGAGACAGCGAATTGTCCGCTGGACGCCCCCGTGACATATCCGGCGGCGATGGCTTCTTCCGTGGTCGGGTACCACATGCTGGAGTGGGCCGTGGCATAGCCTTCCTCCATGAAGGCGCGATCGACGCCGTGCGCGACCGCGTCATCGATCACGGACTGCATGGTGAACCGCATATCCTGCTGATCGACGCCGGGGAATTTCCCCTGATGAAATCCCAACCGTTGCCCCGTGGACGGCACATAGCGTTCACGTCCGCCGAGAAACGCGATGGTACAGGCCGAGAGGCATCGGGAAGTGGTGATCGTGACCAGTTTCTTGCTGCGGATGAAGTCGCGCATCCTTACCGCCTCGGCGATCCTGCCGCCGTTGCTGTTGAGATGGATGACCTTGACCGGGTTTCCGTCCATGGCCTGCCGTAACTGCTCTGTCGCGCCGAATTTGATGCTGCCGGCGAATTCCAGTTCCGTGCCGTTATTGAGTAGGCGGATGTGGAAATTCCCGAGTTTGGTGTCGCCGGTGAGAATCCGGAAGGATTCCGCGAGCTGGGGAAGCATGTTGGTCACGACGACGTTGCCGACCTGCACGAGTCCCACCAGCACCATCAACCGGGCAACGATCGCCCAGAATTTCTGGCCGCCGCGTGAAACGTGGTGCCCTGCCGATCGCCAGACGCCGACGATCTGCCACGTGGCTACCGCGAGGATAAATGACCAGAAGAAAGAAAGGGCGATGAACGACCAGACAGGCTGGTAATCATCGAAAAGCGCGCTGAAGACCAGCGCGACGGCGATCATCAGGATATTGCCGAGAAAATTGTTGACCCAGTACGAAACCCCGAGCGAAAGCTGGCCACGCCAGTGGCGGATGATCCAGGAGCCGCCAAGCGGACCCTCGGGTGTCTCGGGAGAAGAGCTGACGGGTCTGAAATCTCGCGGACCTGCCGCGGTATTATCCGAAATATTCACTAAATTTCCCCCAGCAAGTATCGGTGGAATCTACCCGATACCTGCCGGAGAGCAAGGCGGCTTTGGTCACTCGCCGGGAAAACTCATCCGATGGCGCCTCGCGTTCTGCCTCGGAACGCCAGGTCGATGCGCTTTGCTTCCCGGATGGCGAACCCCAACCACGGCACCGACAGCATCACGCAGGTCGCGGCCCATACGACCGCTTCCAGATTGATGAACTGATCGATGGCGAAAGGCCCGGCGATCAGCAGCAGGGCGGCCACCCAGGCTTCCTCCGGTTGAGGCTGGTCGCTCCGTTCACGGGTTGACGGCTGAAGGTGGAGCAGCAGGAAGGCCGCCGCGGGCAGCCAGAACGCCAGCTGCAGGAAGTCGCGGTGCCGGCCGTCAAGCGCCATGGAAAGGGCGAGAACGACCGCAGGGAGCATGACCGCCCAGTGATAGGCGCCGATGAGCTGTGCGCCGTCGAACTTCCGGTTCCTGAACGCCGAGACGACGCCGTCGAAACCCGCGGGCTTGGGCACGTTGCGGCCACCCGCGACGGCGTAGATCAGCAGCGCGCCGCCAATGACCGCGAGCACCATCAGCCAGGAAATCCACACCCAGCCCCACCAGTTGTTGAGCACGATGAGCCCGAGCTGTGCCCCCAGCGCCCAGAGCGTCGCGCCGACGGCGGGGGCGACGAGGCCGAGGCCGATCCAGCGCGGCGCGGTGATCGGCTTGCGCCACAGCAGCGCCCAGGCAAAGGCCAGCAGCGAGACCGCTGCGGTGAATCCCGCCGCCAGTTTCCAGTTCGGCCACTCGCTGACCGGGCCGGTCAGCGGGAACTTCAGCACGCGGTCCTTGTCGAGGATGCCCCAATAGCCACCGACCGTGCCCTCCGGCATGCGCTTCCAGGGCTGGTCGATGGCCTCGATCAGATTGTAGGGGACGCCGATCGATTCCGCCTGCGCGGCGAACTCGCGCACGAAGCGGGCCTGATGCACGAGGGTGGGCGATCCGCCCGAGCGGGTCCGCCCCGCGGACGGCCAGCCGATCTCGCCGATCTGGACCGTCTTGCCGGGGAACAGCGTCTGGGTCTGTTCGATGATGCGGCGCGAATGGGCCTGCACCTCGTCGATGGACACGGGATGCGGATCATCCCAGTAGGGAAGAACGTGGACGGTCACCAGATCGACCGTCTCGCCCACCACCGGGTTGCGGCGCCAGAATTCGTAGATATCGGCGTAGGTCACGGGGAAGTCCGTCCGTGCCTTGACCGAGGCGATGATGCGCGCCAGCCGTTCGCCCGTCATCTCCCGGCGCAGCAGCACTTCGTTGCCCACGATGATGGCGCGCACGGCCTGAGGATACTGATGCGCCAGCTCCAGCGCGCGATTGATCTCCAGTTCGTTGCGCTCGTCGTCGGCGCCGATCCAGATGCCGACCATTACCTTGATGCCCGCGTCTGCGGCGGCCTTCATGGTCTTGCCCTGGTCGCCGAGCATGGAATAGGTGCGGATGCAGTCGGTGTACTGGGACAGGATCTTCAGATCGTTCTCGATCATGCCGTCGGGCACCGAAAACAGGCCGTCCTTGGCGTTGAGCGGAGACGAAGCGTCGGTCGCCGGCGTGTAGGAGAGGCACTGCAGGTGGCCGCGCGGCACATCCACGATGTCGATGGGGCGGCCCAAATGCGCCCAGAGCGCGTAGGAGACAACCCCGGCGATGATCAGCGCGACGATGGAAGCGATACGGGACATGAGGAGCCTCTGGCGGGACATCAATGGGCTGGATGTATCCCAAGCCCCGAGATTTAGAAAGGCGTTACGCCGCCTTCGCCTGCGAGACGGTGGGCGCGGCGCTGTTCCCGGCCGTCGTGTCCGGACTCTGCCGGAACCAGCCACGGGCCCGCTCCAGCCCGAAGAGCAGCGGCGCGGCGAGGAACGGCAGGCTCTGCACCGCCAGGGTCGCGGCGAAGACATAACGTTCCGGTGTCTGGAACTCGTTGGTCGCGATCAGGGCGGCGGAACCGATCAGCAGCAATACGCCCACCGCGCTCTCGACCCGGACCGGGCTCTTGGAGCCGCCCTTGTTGCCGCCGCCCTTGGCGGTAACCTTGAAGGGCAGCGCATCGCTGACGAGGCCCCGTCCGACCGCGTGGGCCACCGTGAATTGCAGGCTCATGGCGGCGAGGGCCGCACCGAAGATGCGGTGGGCCGGAATCTTCACCCGGGTGATGTAGAGCAGGACGCAGTGTAGCAGGTTCACGCCGAACGCGACCAGGATCGGCAGCGTGAACGGCAGCATGGGAATCATCATGTCGGCCAGGATGATCATCGGCACCCAGAACAGATTCAGGAACGCCGTCAGTACGCCGAACGCGTCGGAGATCCAGTAGCTCCAACCCGCGATGAACTGGCTCTTCTGCCGATAGTTCAGGCCCGGCGCGGAAGGCTTCATGTGCGGCCAATGCTTGCGGATGATCTGCATGGCGCCATAGGCCCAGCGGTGCCGCTGGGTCTTGAACGCCTCGAACGTATCCGGCAACAGACCCCACCCGTAGCGGCGATTGGTATAGGTGCCCTCGTAGCCGGCCTCCAGCAGGCGCAGGCCGAGTTCGGTGTCCTCGGTGATCGTCGCCGTGCTCCAGCCGCCGACCTCGTCGAAATGGGACCGCCGGATCAGCAGCATGGTGCCGTGGGCGATCAGGGCGTTGCGCTCGTTGCGCTGGACCATGCCGATATCGAAGAAGCCGGCATACTCGCTGTTGATGGCGGTCTTGAACGCCGATTCCGGGCCATCGCGGTGATCCTGCGGCGCCTGGACGAAGGCAATCTTCGGGTCGGCGAATGCCGGCACCAGATCCTTCAGCCAGTTCTTGTCCACCACGTAATCGGCGTCGATGAGGGCCAGGACCTCGGCATCGGGAGAAACCTGTTCCATGGCCAGGGTCAAGGCGCCGGCCTTGAAGCCCTTGACGTTCTGCAGATTGAGGAACTTGAAGCGCGGCCCCAGCGTACGGCAATGGGCCTGAACCGGTCCCCAATGCGCCTCATCCGGCGTGTTGTTGATGATGACCATGACTTCGAAGTCAGGATAGTCGAGCCGTGCCAGGCTGCTCAGCGTCTCGTTGAGCATGTCCGGATTCTCGCGGTAGGCGGGAACCTGGATGGAGACCTTGGGATACTGGAAATCGGGCGTCGCCGGCACCGGTTGCGGCAGCAGGCGGATCGGCCGCCGGCCCACGGTGACTTCCGCCACCTCGTCGATCTTCAGCAGGGTCATGGCCGTCAGCGGCCACATCAGCAGGAAGCCGATGCCCCAGGCGATCGCCGAGCCCGTGTTCAGATAGTTCTCGAACGGGTAGGCGAGGGCTAGCGCGACGCCCGCTGCCAGCGCCTGCGCCGACAGCGCGACTGCCAGCGCGTGGCCGAATGCCGTGCGGCGGCGACCCAGCGCGATGGCGCTCAGCAGCGCGCCGAGCACCATGGCGACGGCGGCGGTGCGGCCATGGCTGGCATCGTTGACTTCGCCCTGCAGCAGGAACTTGGCCTTGCCCGAGGCATCGAACAATCCCCAATACGGCCCGACACTGCCCTCGTTGGTCTTCCAGGGCTGGTCGTACGCCTCCATCAGATTGTATTCGGCGTCGCGTTCGTCGGCCATGTTCAGGAAGCCGCGGATCAACTCGGCCTGGCGCAGCATGTTGGGCACCGATCCGTAGACGTTCGAGCCCTGGCTCGGCCAGCCGAATTCGGCGATGACGACCCGCTTGCCGGGGAACGTCGCCTTCAGGCGCTCATAGTTCGCCATGGTGTGCTCGAGAGCGCCATCGGCAGGAACGCCTTCCCAATAGGGAAGGATATGGGCGGAGATGAAATCGACCTCGTTGACCAGCGTCGGATTCGCGATCCACTCGTCATAGGTTTCGCCGGTGGTGACCGGAACACGGCTGCGCCGGCGCACTTCTCGGATGTAGCCGGTCAGTTCCTCGAGGGTCAGTTCGCTGCGCAGCAGCGTTTCATTGCCCACGACGATGGAGCGGATATTCGGCAGCGTGTTGGCCATGTGCAGCGCGGATTCGATCTCGCGCTTGTTGTTCTGCTCGTCCCGTCCCAGCCAGATGCCGAGACTGACGGCGATGCCGCGCTCGTTGGCCAGCCGGGGCACCTCCGCCGCCAGACCCGTCGAGGCATAAAGCCGAACCTGCGACGAGACGGTCTTGACCCGGTCGAGCATGTCGCCGACGCGCTGCAGCGCCGCGGGCGTGATGGGGGCGGTGGCCGCTTTCGGCCCGCCCACGTCCAACGAGACGGATTGCACCCGGGTGGTGACCTCGGGCGGGATGCTCATGTCATAGGAAATGAACCAGGCATAGGCCTGGACCAGGGCGCCGATGATGATCGCCAGAACGATATTGCGCATCAGTGAGAGAACTCGTGGCGCTGCAAGGCGGTCCTCAACGGTTGCGATACACCGGAATGCTGATCCCGGCCGATGATTTCAGCAAGGGAAGAAGGCGAGGCCGTGACCGAGGCCTGCTTATTTCGCCTGCTTGCGTTCCGGTTTGGCGGCCGCGTTCGCGTTCGCCTCCACTTCGCTTTCGCGGTTCGGCGTCAGTGTTTCCCAGCAGTTCTTCACCAGAATATCGTTCTTCGGGCGTGCCGCGCCGACGGGGGCATCGACCGCGCAGGCGAAAGCCTGCGGGATGCGGTCGCCGGGGCATTTGAACTTCTCGTAGAACCCCAGATGATCATTCGCCGCGATCGTGTCCTCGCGCAGCAGGGCATGCAGCACGCGGGTTCCGGTCCAGTAGCACTGGCCCTGCAGGAAGGGCGGCTTGGGCTCTTCCTTCACCTTGGCGGACTTGGTCTGGGCCAGGGCAGGGCTCACGGGCACCACCGTGGTCGCGAGCGAGGCGATAAGGCACAGGGCGGCTGTAGTGAAGGCGAAACGATGAGTCATCTAGTCACTGCGCTTGGGAATGTCGGGCGGGTTTAACGGCTAACGGACAAGGGCGGCTTTTCCACATGGGGCGGTGGGCCGTTCGGCCATTGATGCGCCTGAAGATAAGCTCTCCACCATGGAATGCAACGCTTCTGTTGGCTTAGGGCGTGCCTTGCAACCATTGTCGTAAAGGCGATACGATCGCGCCAACGTGAATTTCCGGGGAGATCGATCATGAGCAACGTTTTTGGCGCGGTGGTGCAGCAGGGCTATGTGGTGCCCGATATCGACGCGGCGATGAAGCACTGGACAGCCCGGGGAATCGGGCCGTTTTTCATGGAGCACCTGAAGAATTTCGACGGCGTCGTCGACGGCAAGCCGGTCAAGCTCGAGCTGAAGGCCGCCTTCGCCTATTCGGGCGACCAGCAGATCGAGGTCATCCAGCCGATGGGTGATACGCCCTGCATCTACGAGGAGTATCTGCGCACGCATCCGGAAGGTGGTTTGCAGCATCTCGCGGTCTGGTGCGAGGGCACCATCGCCGAAAAGCTGGAGGAGCTGAAGCGGAAGGGGATGGACTTCATCGTCCGCCAGAATTACGGCGATGCCCATGCCTATATCGATTCCGTCGATCAGCCGGGCGTCATGATCCAGCTGATGGCGAAGGGCGAAATGATCGAGAAGATGTTCGCGATCATCAAGGACGGCTCGGAAAGCTGGGACGGCAAGACCGATCCCGTGCGCCGCATCGACTGGTCGACCGGTACGCCCGTCGTCAAGGCCGCGTAAGCGTTCCGCCCAGCAGGAATCAGAACGGCGCGCCCCGAGGGACGCGCCGTTTCTTTTTGTCCGATCGCCTGCGGCCTAGAGCATGGTCTCGGCGACGACCTTGAGCGCCTCGGGCGAGGTGCGGCCGATCAGCATGGAGCCGATGTGCTTCTTCTTGGCGGCTTCCTTCCACGGAGCAAGCAGTTCCTTGATGCGCTCCTTCGGGCCGCACAGGGCGACGGCGTCGACCATGGCGTCGGGAATGGCGGCGGCCGCCTCGGCCTTCTTGCCGGACAGGAACAGGTCCTGGATCTTGACGGCCTCGTCCACGAAACCCAGACGCTTGGCATAGTCGTTGTAGAAGTTCTTCGAGCGCGCGCCCATGCCGCCGACGTAGAGCGCCATGCCCGGGCGCACCTTGTTGCGGCACTCGTCGATGTCGTCGCCCAGCACCACGTTGACGAACGGCGCCACGTCGAACTTGTCGAGCGACTTGCCGTTGCCCGCCTTGGCGAAGCCCTTGTTGATGTCTTCCTCGAACACGTCGAAGCGCTCGGGATTCATCCAGATCGGGAAGAAGCCGTCGGCGACCTCGGCCGAGGCGCGGATACCGGCGGGCGTGATCGCGGCGGTGTAGATCGGCAGGTTCGGGTCGCCGTGCAGGATCGACTTCAGCGGCTTGCCGAGGCCGGTCGCGCCCGGGCCGTCATAGGGAATGCGATATTCCTCGCCCTTGTATTCCAGCGGCCCTTCGCGCTTCAGGATCTGCCGGACGATCTCGACATATTCCTTCACCTTCACCATGGGCTTGCCATAGGGAACGCCGTGCCAGCCTTCGGCGACCTGCGGGCCGGACGGGCCGAGGCCAAGGATGAAGCGGCCGCCCGAAAGCTCCTGCAGGCTCATCGCCGTCATGGCGGTGCAGGCCGGGGTCCGGGCGGGAATCTGCATGATCGAGGTGCCGACCTTGATCTTGGACGTCTGGGCCAGAACCCAGGCCGCCGGAGTCACCGCGTCCGAGCCATAGGCCTCGGCGGTCCAGGCGGAATCGTATCCCAGGCTCTCGGCCAGCTTGACCGTTTCGATACCCAAATCCATCCGGCCACCGGAATAGCCCAGCAAAATCCCCAGCTTCATCTGACATCCCTTTCGGTTGTATGGCTTGGGCGGATGTTACCGCCCAGTTCGCCGCCACATTAGGTGATTCCCATACCCTCGCAACTCAATTGTCGCAAGCCAAGAAGGGAAAACCGCTTGCGCCATTCGGGCGCCTATGGTGCAAACGACCGAGCCGCACGAAACTTCGACCCAGGGTGGTTGCGATCCTTTCAGAATCCCTTCCGGGCAGTGCGCCCGGTATCATCGAAATCGACCTTGCGGCACTCGCCGACAATTACCGCGCCATGCGTGCCCGGGCGCACGGCGCGGAAGTCGCTGCCGCCGTCAAGGCGGATGCGTATGGCCTCGGCGCCGACCGGGTGGGGCCGGCGCTGTGGGGCGCGGGCTGCCGGAGTTACTTCGTGGCGTCGCTGGGCGAGGGCGCGGCCCTGCGCCAGATTTTGCCCGATGCGGCGATCCTGGTACTCAATGGACTGATGCCGGGTAACGAGGCGGCCTATGAGGAGTTCGGCCTGCGTCCGGTCCTGAACGATATCGATCAGGTTCGCCGGTGGGAGGCGTTCTGCCGGAAGCGGGACGCCAGGTTTCCCGCGGCTCTTCATGTGGATACGGGCTTCAATCGTCTCGGCCTGCCGGTTGCCGAGGCCGAGGCTGTCGCCGGCGGCGGACCGCTGGGGTTCGATGTGGCCTGCGTCATGAGCCATCTGGCCTGCGCGCGCCAGCCCGAGCATCCCAAGAACAGCGAGCAACTGGCGCAGTTCCGGCGCGTCACGCGGCTGTTTCCCAGATTCCGCGCCAGCCTCGCCAATTCAGCCGGCGTGCTGCTCGGCGCCTCCTACTGTTTCGATCTGGCCCGTGTCGGGATCGCGCTCTATGGCGGCAATCCGCTGGCCGATGCCGCCGGCGCGCTCAAGCCGGTTGTCCGGTTGAGCGCCCGCGTGCTGCAGGAGCGGACCGTCGCCGCCGGTGAAACCGTCGGCTACGACGCGAGCTTCGTGGCCGACCGCCAGACCCGGCTCGCGGTGATCGGCGCGGGCTATGCCGATGGCTGGCCGACATCCGCCAGCGGCCGAGGGGCATGCATGCTGGGCGATGCGAGGGTGCCGTTCGTCGGGCGCGTATCCATGGACCTCATCGCCCTCGACGTCACCGATGCTCCCGCGGGAAGCGCGACGGCCGGCTCGCTCGTCGACCTGGTCGGTCCGCGCTGGTCGCTCGACGACGCGGCCGAGGCCGCGGGACTGATTTCCTACGAATTGCTCACGGGGTTGAGCCGGCGCTTCGAGCGCCGCTACGTGATGGCCGACGCCGGCTGAGCTAGAAGCTGTACAGCAGCGTGGCCTTGGTTTCCGTCGAGGTCCTGTCCGCGTCCAACGGCACGTCCGTATCATGCTTCACGTTGAAGGACAGCTTGCCTGAGATCGTCGGGGTGATCTTGGTCTTGAGCGACACGGTGTTCTCGAGCGTGGTGCGCAGGTCGGAAACGAACGCCGTGCCGGTGTTGTTGATCGCGAACGTGTCCGAAACCGTCCAGTTGAAGATCGTGTTCAGGCGGCCGCCGACCTCGTCCTGATCGAGCATGGTTTCGGTCAGCGTGCTCTGGCGCAGCGCGGCGCTGCCTTCCAGATCCAGCGAGACGCGTTCGCCCTGCAGGACGCGATAACCGACGCCGAGGGATTCCAGATACCGGTCGTTGAACGAGCTGAAACGGTCGCGCTCATATTGCAGCAGACCGAAGCTGTAGAGCCGTTCGCTGAACTTGTAGTCCAGCTGATACGACGCCGTGGCCCGTTCCTTGGTGGTCACGCCATCGGTCTTGATCAGGCCAAAGGTGCCACCGACCTTGTGCCGCCAGTCCTCGCGGTCATTCTGCATGTTGATCGCGGTGGCGACCGATTTCGATGACACGTTGCCCGTGTTCAGTGCCGCGCCCAGTTCCACGCCGCCGTTCCAGCCATCAAGAGGCAGAAATCCCTTGGGCTTCGGCGGGGCGGCTTTCACGGCCGCCTTGCTGGCGGGCGCGACGGACTTCTCATCCGCCGAAACCTGCGGCTCCTGCGGCGGCGGATCGACGATCACCACGGGTACGCCTGACGTGATGGTGACGCCCGTCAACGCGGCGAGCGCGCTCGAGCGTGCCGGCGCGAGCGCGGTGGCCTGGGACAGGATTTGCGCCTGGCGGTCCGGATAGGTGTCGATGGCGATCTGCACCGCCGCGTCGAGATAGCGCGTCGTGCTTTCCCGGATGTCGCGGTCCGCCGCCTTGCGCAGCATGGCGGACACGGGTTCAGGCAGGACGTCCTGAGCCAGAACGACGGCCGGCGCCATCGATTGAAGCAACGCGAGAAGCGCGATACCGCGTCCCATCGAGCACCCTTCCTGCTGGTGACTTTTGTAACACAGGATTCACGAAACCTGTGTTGTTTCAACAGTATGTGGAGCTCTGCTCGCGTACTTCAATCGAAGGAGTCGATTCTTTCGCCTTATCGTCCGGCGAAGTGAGCCGAACGCTTTTCGATGAACGCGTCGACGGCTTCCTGGTGATCGGCCGTCTGGTGGCACACGCCCTGGAAGAACGCGCACTGATCGAGGAAGTCCTTCAGCTGCTCGCGCTCGGCCAGCTTCATCAGGCGCTTGGTGTAGCGCGTGGTGATCGGCGGCTTGGACGCGAAGACATTCGCCATTTCCATCGCGCGCTGCATTAGCTGGTCCGGCTCGGTGACTTCCAGCACCATGCCCAGCGACAGGGCCTCGTCGGCCCTCACGAGACGGCCGGAGAAGGTCAGTTCGACCGCGCGCTGGTAGCCAACGATCTTGGGCAGGAACCAGGCGCCGCCATCGCCCGAGATCAGGCCCAGATTGACGAAGGTCTCGCCGAAGATGGCGTCCTTGGAGGCGATGCGGATGTCGCACATCAGCGAGAGGTCGCAGCCGGCGCCGATGGCCGGACCGTTGACGGCGGCGATCACCGGCACTTCGAGGGACTGGATCGCCTGCGGAATCTGCTGGATGCCGTCGCGATAGGTCTGGGCGACGTAGCCGACGCTCTGGCTGCCCTGTTCCTTCATGGCCTTGACGTTGCCGCCGGCCGAGAACGCCGAACCGGCGCCGGTGATGACGAGCACCGAGACTTCCGGTGTCGCGTTGACCCACTTGCAGGTTTCGACGATGTCCTGGATCAGATTGTTGCCGGTCAGCGCGTTGCGCACGTCGTGCCGGTTCAGGGTCATGACGGCGACGCGGTTCTCAAGGGTCAGCGTCGCGTCTACCGGGGTGTGGATGGTGGTCATTGCAATCTCCAATCTCGTTTCGCCCGCGACTATAGCGGGCCGATGCCGAATGATAAGGCCCTTTTGCGGCAGGCGGCTTTGTCTATAGTGGCAGCGTCACGATGGGAGGGGCAGGCGATGGCAGCAGGGACGATGGAAAAGACCTTTCTGGGGCACCCGAGAGGTCTGGTGATCCTGTTCCTGACCGAGATGTGGGAGCGCTTCAGCTATTACGGGATGCGCTCCATCCTGCTCTTCTATCTGACGCGGCACTTCCTGTTCGGCGACACGCCGGCTTACGGCATCTATTCGGCCTACATTTCCCTGATCTACATCTCGCCGATCATCGGCGGCTTCGTCGCGGACCGGTATCTCGGGTTCAAACGCGCCATCCTGCTGGGCGGCATACTCATCGCCTGCGGCCATGCGGGCATGGCGTTCGAAGGCGCGCAGGCAACCATCGACGCGGCGGGCACCGTGGCCCGCGATGGCTTCGCGCTGCAAATTCTCTATCTGTCGCTGGCGCTGATCATCACCGGCACCGGCCTGCTGAAAGCCAATATTTCCTCCATCGTCGGCAGCCTGTACGCGGAGGGCGATCGCCGCCGTGACGCAGGCTTCACCCTGTTCTACATGGGCATCAACATTGGCGCGTTCATCGCGTCGCTCACCTGCGCGTGGCTCGGCGAGACCTATGGCTGGTCCTGGGGTTTCGGCGCGGCCGGTATCGGTATGGCGCTGGGCGTCGTCACCTTCATTCTCGGGCGCGGCTGGCTGGAAGGAAAGGGCATGCCGCCCGATCCCGTGGCGCTCGAGCGGCGTGTCCTTGGGCCGATGACGCTCAATCAGATCGTCATCCTCGGCTGTGTCCTGATGGTGCTGCCCGTCTGGCTGCTGGTGCAGAACAGCGTCATCGTCGGCGGCGCGCTCGGCATCGCGGGCGGTCTGGCGATCCTCGCCGTCGTGATCTACGCCACCATGAAGCTGGAGCCGGTGGCGCGGGACCGGGTGTTCGCCATCCTGATCCTGATGCCGTTCCATTCGCTCTTCTGGGCGTTCTTCGAGCAGACCGGCACGTCCATGGCCCTGTTCGCCGACCGGGGCGTCGAGCTCAGCCTGTTCGGGCTTGCCGTCGCGCCGGGGCAGATCCAGGCCATCAACCCGCTTTGCATCATCCTGTTCGCGCCGGTCATCGCCTGGATCTGGCTGTGGCTGGACCGCATGGGACGCGAGCCACACATCCCGCTGAAGTTCGCCCTTGGCCTGTTGCAGATCGGGCTGGGCTTCTTCGTCTTCGTCATCGGCATCGAGATGACCGCGCAGGGGGACAAGGTCGGGCTGGGCTGGCTCGCCTTCGGCATCCTGCTGCATTCGACGGGCGAGTTGTGCATCTCACCGGTCGGCCTCTCGGCGGTCACGAAGCTGTCGCTGGCGCGGATCGGCGGGCTGATGATGGGTGTATGGTTCCTCTCCAATGCCTTCGCCAATTATGGCGCCGGGCTGATCGCCATGACCGCCAGCATCGAGCACGCGCCCGGCGAGGAAGTGGATGTCGTCCAGGCGCTGCCGATCTATGGCGAGATGTTCTATTCGGTGGGCTGGGTCGCGGTGGGCTCGGCCGCGCTGCTGATGGTGTTGTCGCCGCTGCTCAGGAAACTGATGCACGGCGTCCGGTGAATTCGAAACGAGGGGAAACGGAATGACCAGAGTCGCTTACATGTTCATCGGCATCGACATCCGTGACGAGGCCGGCATGGCGCAATATGTCGAGGAGGCACCGCCGATCCTGGCCAGTTATGGCGGCCGGATTCTCGCCGTCGACAACGATGCCGAACTGCTCGACGGCGTTTACCGTCGCGAGCGAATGGTGCTGCTGGGATTTCCGTCGCTTGAGCAGGCGCGGTCTTTCTGGAAGTCGCCGGAATACCAGCCCATGAAGGTTCTGCGCGAGCGCTCGAGCGAGCAGGATTGTCTCCTGCTCGAAGCGTTCTCGGACGATCCGTTGCCGGAAACGGGCACTGGCGCGGTCTTCATGATCGGCGGCGGCGACACGCGCGACATGGAGGCGATGAAGCCCTATTACGCGGAAGTGCCGGCGATCAGCGCGCGGTTCGGCGTGCAGGCGATCGCGGCGGGGATCAATTTCGACCAGCTGGACGGCGGCTGGCCGCACAAATCCTTCGTCTGTTTGCGATTCCCGTCGGAGGACGTGTTCCGGAAATTCTGGTACGGTGACGAATATTTGCCGTACAAGACGCTGCGTGAACAAAATGCCGACGGCATGCACATGATGGTGCGCGGTATCTGACGATCAGAACGGGGAGACTGCAAATGGGACGTATCGAGGGGAAGGTGTGCCTGATCACCGGCGGCGGCGCCGGGCTGGGCCGGGCCGACGCGATCCGGCTGGCGGAGGAGGGCGGCAAGGTCGTCATCACCGACGTCAATGTGGCTGGCGGCGAGGAAACCGCGCAGATGGCCGGCAACGACGCCATCTTCATCAAGCACGACGTGACCGACGAGGACGCCTGGCAGAAGGTGCTGGCCCAGACGGCGAGCCATTTCGGCAAGCTGAACGTGCTGGTCAACAACGCGGGCATCGTCGTGGTGAAGACCGTCGAGAGCACGACGACGGAGGAATGGCGGCGGGTGCATGCCATCATGACCGACGGCGTCTTCTTCGGCCTGAAATACGGCATCGGCCTGATGAAGGAGAACGAGGACCGCAATTCGATCATCAACGTCTCCTCGACCGCCGCGTTTCTGGGGTATCCGCCGTTCTTCGCCTATGCGGCCGCCAAGGGCGCGGTGCGGTCCATGACCAAATCGGCGGCCATTCACTGCCAGCAGTCCGGCTACCGTATTCGCGTCAACTCCATCCATCCGGGCGGCATCGCCACGGCGATGGTGCGTCAAGCCCAGGCGGAAGGCGGCACGACGCCCAAGCCGGCCGATGGCGGCAACGCCGCGCCTCCCGGTCCCGGACTGGGCGATCCGGAGGACGTGGCCAACACGGTGCTGTTCCTGGCGTCCGACGAGTCGAAGTTCATCAATGGCGCCGAAATGCTGATCGACAACGGCACGATCATCCAGCCCTGAAGTCTGGAAACCGGGGTTGCCATCCCGGCGTGCCGGGATGGTGCTCCGGTGTCAGAGACCGATCGTCCTGATCGGGTCTGTCTTGCCGTCCCAATTGTCGGTCGCCTCGCGCAGCGCCTGCCAGACGATGCTGGCGCCTTCGGGCGCGTCGACCAGCTCGACCATGCAGTTCAGCGTCTCGCGGGTGTCGATGTAGCAGAAGCGGCGGCCATTGGCCGAGGCGACCTCGCCGCTGGTGGCGACTTCGAAGCCCATGGCCCGATAGCGCGCCAGTTCGGCGTCGTAGTCGTCGGGATAGAAGCAGATATGGTGGTAGCCATCCTGTCCCTTCGGCACCGCGTCGCGGTAGGCGGAAGGGCCGTCATTGTGCTGTTCGATCAGCTCGATCTGCATGTGTCCCGCGAAGGCGACCGCGACCGAGATGTCCAGTTCCGCGGGCTGTCCGCGATATTTGACATTCTGCAGGCCGATCCTCGGGATGACGAAGAACGGACCGATCTGCATCGTGTCGCGAAAGCGGGCGATGGCGTCGTGGAGATCGCGGACGACCCAGGCATTCTGGGTCATCACCTGATTCTGATGCTGTTTCATGTTTTGTCTCCCCCTGATCAGCGCGGCACGGTGAGGGTTTGGCCGTCCCAGCTGCGGGCGGCGTCCTCCAGCATGCGGGTCAACTGCTTGTAGTTGTCATCGGCATGGATCAGCTCTACCAGACAACGACCCGTGTTCCAGGTGTCCACATAGGCGATATGGGTCTGGTCGGGGTTGCCGCCCGAGGCGATGACGCCGTGTCCCAGCGCTTCGTACATCGCCACATCTCGCGCCACGTCGTCGGTCAGGACGCCGATGTGATGGAAGCCTTCCTTGCCCGGCGGAAAATAATCCCGGTAGACCGAGGGATGATCGTGCAGGGGCTGGATCAGCTCCATCTGGATGTTGCCGGACGCGGCAAGCGCCGCGTGCAGCTTCATGGTCGTCGGCTGGCCCTTGTAGAAGGCATTGGCCATGCTGATGTTCTCCAGCATGACCCAGGGGCCGATGCCCATGGTCTTGACCCACCGGGCGACGGCCGCCTCGATGTCGTTCACGATGAACGCGTTCTGGAATACCACTGTGCTCTTGCGGTTCATTGTCTCTCCCCTTGTTGCCGCTCAGCCTATGACAGCCGGAGAGCGGGGCCAAGCACCGAGGAGATTGGACATGCGCCGTGAACGTCCTAAAATCCTGGGGGACGATACCGAGAGGGAAATCTGATGCGGATGCTATCCTGTTTGCTCCTCGCCACCTTGTCGGCGTCTCCGGCGCTGGCCGAGGGGCCGCCGCCCGCTGCGGGGGCTGCGTCCTCCCAGACGATCGTCGCGCAGGGGCAGGCCGCGCCGGCCGCGAACGCGCAGCCGGTCAGGAAGCGCGCTCTGGCGTGTCCCGCCTGCCGCACCGACGAAATGCCCAGCTTCGCCATCGTTCCCGATGCCGGCCCGGCCGCCGGAGCAGCGGGCGCGCCGCCGGTCGCCGCCGGGACCGAAGTGCCCGGCGCTGCGGCGGCGCCGCCGCCGGTCAATTTCTCGTTTTCCGGCTCCTCCAATGGCAGCGGGTCGAACAAGTATCGGGGCGGCGTCCGCGTCGGCACCCAGTTCTAGACGTACATTCGCCAGGCGGCCTCCCGTCCGCCGGAACATCTTCCTGAAAGCAAAAAGCCCGGCGCATGGCCGGGCTTTTTCGACTGACAGGCGCTGACGGCTTATTCGTCGGGCGCGATGACGATGGCGAGGCCATCCATGTCTTCGGTGAACTCGATCTGGCAGCTCAGGCGCGAATTGGGCTGCACGCAGTCCAGTTCCTCGAGCAGTTCGTTCTCTTCGTCGTTGCGCGCGCCGATCTTGGCCATCCAGGCGTCGTCGATATAGATGTGGCAGGTCGCGCACGAGCACTGGCCGCCGCAGATGGCCTCCAGCTCGTAATCATTGTCGCGCAGATTTTCCATCACCGAGATGCCGACCTCGCCCTCGATTACGGTTTCGACGCCTTCACGGTCGGTGATGTGGAGCTTGGCCATGGATGCAGGTCCCTCGCGGATGTCTGAATTTTAAGGCTTTAGATTTCGGCCGTTTCACTAGCCAAAGGACGCGCGCTTTGCAACCGATTCCCGCGTCACATGTCTTTCAGGGCGATCTCGGCGTCCGCCGCCTTGTCTGGATCGAGGATTTTGCCCTCGGCGATCAGCTTCTTGGCCGCCATGAAATCCTTGATCATGTTGATGGCATTGATCGCGACGAATTTGCCGTGCCGCAGATACAGCGCCGAGAATTTGCGTTCGGCCGGATTGCCGCGGATCACGACCTCGTCGCCCGGCTCCGACAGGCCGACGATCTGCAGTTTCAGATCGTACTGGTCCGACCAGAACCACGGGATTTCCGAATAGGGCTTCAGTTCGCCGCACATGGCGTTCGCCGCCGTCTTTGCCTGGTCGACGGCGTTCTGCACGGATTCGAGGCGCAGTCGCCGGCCGAGCAGGGCATTGGGATGATTGGTGCAGTCCCCGGCGGCCCAGATATTGTCGTCGCTGGTCTGGCCGTACTCGTCGACGACGATGCCATTGTCCACCGCGAGATCGCCTTCGGCCGCCAGTTCCACGTTCGGCAGCACGCCGACGCCGATGACGACGAGATCGGCGGCGAACACGGAATCATCGGCGCAGGTGACGCGCTCGACCTTGCCGTCGCCTTCGAATCCGGTCACGGCCATGCCCGTCTTGATGACAACGCCCGCGTCGGTGTGAACGTGGTGGTAGAAGGCCGAGACCTCGGGCGCGACGACCCGGCTCATGACACGTTCCAGGCCCTCCAGAACGGTGACGGTGCACCCCATCTTCACGGCGACCGCCGCGACTTCCAGGCCGATGTAGCCGCCGCCGACGATGACCACATTGGTGCCGGGCGTCATCTTCCGTTGAATGGCCAGGGTGTCGTCGAGCGCCCTGAGATAGAAGATGTTGTCGAGATCCGCCCCCGGCGCCTGCAGCTTGCGCACGCGCGTGCCGGTGGCCAGCAGGAGCTTGTCGTAGCCCAGCACCTCGCCGCTGGCGGTGCTGATGGTCCTGGCCTTCCGGTCGAGTTTCGTCACCAGTGTATTGGGACGGAACTCGATGTTCTTCTCGGGATACCACGTCTCCTTTTTCAGGAACGTCCGCTCGACCTCCAGTTCGCCGGCCAGAACCGCTTTGGACAGCGGCGGGCGCTCATAGGGCACATAGCGTTCGTCGCCAATGAGGATGATGCGGCCGTCGAAGCCCTTGGAACGCAGCGTGGCGACTGCCTGTCCGCCCGCATGTCCGGCGCCGACGACGATGAAGGTCTGTGTCATGGTTCCCGTCCGATGTCTTCTCCAGTGGGTCCCGCTCTTATCCTGTTCGGTTGCAAAAATCTATGTTATGGCTCCAATCCTGCCGTATCGTCCCGCGGAGTTGGGGGGAGACCTTCCGGGAATTTCGAACAATAGGCTGCGGTTCGCGCCGCACCAGGTTCGCAGGACAATCGCGAGGCGCTGATCGGCGCGCGGCGGCGGCCCGCTGAGGGGCCGAAAATGCTTTTTCAATCTGGTTGGGAGATGAACCATGGATCTGGGACTTAAGGGCAAGAACGCGATCGTTACGGGCTCGACGAAGGGAATTGGCCGTCGTGTGGTCGATCTTCTGGCGGACGAGGGCGTCAACGTCGGCATCTGCGCGCGTAACAAGGACGAAGTCGATCAGGCGGTCGCCGAGATTTCCAAGAAGGGCGTGAAGGTCATCGGCGGCGTCGTCGACGTAGCCGACACGGCGGCCTACGTCGCCTGGATCAAGAAGACGGCCGACGAGCTGGGCGGTCTGGACATGTTTGTGCCGAACGTGTCGGCCGGCGGCGGTTTCGACCCGAACAACTGGGCCTTCAAGTGGGCCGACAACTTCCAGGCCGATATCCTGGGCACCGTGACCGGTGCCGAGGCAGCCACCCCGTACCTGGAAAAGACCAAGGGCTCGATGGTGTTCATGTCGACGACGGCGGCCAGCGAATTCTTCGCCGCGCCGATGTCCTACAGCGCCACCAAGGCCGCGATCGTCACCTATGGCTCGCAGCTGGCCAATTTCCTGGGCCCGAAGGGCATCCGCGTCAACATCGTCTCGCCCGGCTCGATCTATTTCGAGGGCGGCGACTGGGACAAGATCGAGAAGGGCAATCCGGCTTTCTTCAAGCATGTCCTCTCGACCATCGCCATGGGCCGCTACGGCAAGCCCGAGGAAGTCGCCAACGTCATCGTCTTCCTGCTGTCCTCGGCGGCCAGCTGGGTGACCGGCGTCAACGTCACCGTCGACGGCGGCCAGAACAAGCGCGTCAAGTTCTAAGACAACAAGCGAAAGGGCGGCGGAAAGCCGCCCTTTTTTCGCTCGTTTGGGGGCGGTCCGGACAAAACCTTCAGCCGCGACGCTGGGGGCTAGACCAAGCGGGTTACTGTGCTACAGTCCGCTACCTCTACCGGCGCGGAGCGGGGTTGAACCTCCCGCTCGCCATGCGCGCCGAACCGAGCACACATCTGGACCAGGGAGACACCAGTGCAATTATCACGTGAGCAATTGCTCCGGGCGTATCGTCAAATGAAGACCATCCGCGAATTCGAGGATCGTCTTCACGAGGAAATCCCGAAAGGGCTCATTCCCGGCTTTACGCACCTTTATTCGGGGCAGGAAGCGATCGCCGTCGGCGTTTGCGAGAACCTGAACGACAGCGACGCCATCACCTCCACGCACCGCGGCCACGGCCACTGCATCGCCAAGGGTTGCGACGTGAAGGGCATGATGGCCGAGATTTACGGCCGCGCGACCGGCCTGTGCGGCGGCAAGGGCGGCTCGATGCACATCGCCGACCTGTCGAAGGGCATGCTGGGGGCGAACGGCATCGTCGGTGGCGGTCCGCCGCTGGCCATGGGCGCCTCGATCGCCTTCCGCAACCGCGGCAAGGGCGAAGTCGCCGTCGCGCTGGCCGGTGACGGCAGCTGCAACTCCGGTCCGGTGTTCGAGGCCATGAACATGGCCGTGATGCTGAACCTGCCGGTGATCTTCGTATTCGAGAACAACGGCTATTCCGAACAGACCGCGCCGGCCTACGCCGTTGGCGCCGGCAAGACCGACATGGTCCGCCGCGCCCAGGGCTTCGGCATGCCCGCGTCCAAGGCGGACGGCACCGATTTCTTCGCGGTCTATGACATGACCCGCGAAGCCGTCGAGCGCGCCCGCAATGGCGGCGGCCCGACCGCGCTGGAGTTCGAGTGCCTGCGCTTCTTCGGTCACTTCGAGGGCGATCCCCAGAAGTACCGCATCAAGGGCGAAGTCGAGATGGCCCGCGAGAGCATGGATTGCCTGAAGAACTTCCGTAAGCGCGTGACCGAAGCCAAGCTGCTCGAAGCCTCGGATCTCGACAGCATTGATTCCGAAGTCCTGAAGCTCATCGACGAGGCCGTCGCGGAAGCCATTGCAGCGCCGTTCCCGCCGGATACGGACGTCACCAAAAACGTCTACATCAACTACTAAGGGCTGGGGAGCAACGATATGGCAATCAAGACTTATCGCGAGGCGATCACCGAAGCTCTGATGATCGAGATGGACCGTGACGAGCGGGTCATCGTGATGGGCGAGGACGTCGCTGGGGGCGCCGGTGGCTCCGCGGGTGTACGCGACAACCAGAACGGTATTTTCGGCACCTATCCGCAGTTCCATGCCCGCTACGGCGAGAACCGCTTCATCGACACGCCGATCTCCGAGGCCGCCATCGTCGGCGCGGCCGCGGGCGCGGCGCTTGCCGGTCTGCGTCCGGTCGTCGAAATCATGTTCGCGGACTTCATCGGCTACTGCCTGGATCAGATCATGAACCAGGCCGCCAAGTTTCGGTACATGTTCGGCGGTACGTCGCGGACCCCGATGGTGCTGCGTACGGCTTACGGCGCCGGCCTTTCGGCCGCGGCCCAGCATTCGCAGGCCATTTACCCGATCATCACGCACATTCCGGGCGTGAAGGTCGCGGTGCCGTCGAAGCCGGCGGACGTGAAGGGCCTCATGCTGACCGCCATCCGTGACGATGATCCGGTGATCTTCTTCGATCACAAGGCATTGTTCGGCGTCCAGGGCGAGGTGCCGGAAGGCGATACCCCGATCCCGTTCGGCAAGGGCATGCGCTACCGTGAAGGCAAGGACGCGACGGTCGTCGCCATCGGCCGCATGGTGCATTTCTCGGAAGCCGTCGTCGACAAGCTGGCGAAGGAAAATGGCATCACCTGTGACGTCATCGACCCGCGCACCACGTCGCCGCTCGACGAGGACATCATCCTGTCGAGCGTCGAGAAGACGGGCCGCCTGATCATCGTCGACGAATCGACCCCGCGCTGCTCGGTGGCCGGCGACATTTCGTCCATGGTGGCCATGAAGGGCTTCGACTTCCTGGATGCGCCGATCGAGCTGGTCACCTCGGCTCACTCGCCGGTGCCGTTCGCGCCGAATCTGGAAAGGGCCTACCTGCCCAGCGGTGGCCGGATCGAAGCAGCCATCCGCAAGGCCGTCGAGTACTGATCGACGTTTGGTTTGCGTCGTCGCCCCGGGGGACTAGATGATCCGCCGGGGCGATGATGCTTTAAGGGGATAGAGAAGGAGAGATCGCCATGGCCAATATCAAGGCAATCATCATGCCGAAATGGGGCCTCGAGATGGTCGAGGGTACCCTGGCCAAGTGGCACGTCACGGAAGGGCAGCCCGTTGACAAGGGCCAGCCGATCATGGACGTCGAAACCGAAAAGATAGCGAACGAGGTTGAAGCCGACATTCCGGGTGTCATGCGCCGCCGCGTCGCCGAAGAGGGTCAGGTGATCCCGGTCGGCGGCCTGCTGGGCGTCATCGCCGACAAGGATGTCTCCGATGCCGACGTGGATGCGTTCGTGGGATCATACAAATCCGAGGCTTTCGGACGCGTCGAAGCGCTCGGCTCGGACAATGACAAGCCCGCTCAGGCGTCGGCCGGCAGCGCGGGTTCCTACGGCTCGGCATCGGTCAACGACACGGCCGGGGTGTCCGACGAGGATGACGGCGAGGGTTCCGGCAAGCGTGCGTCTCCGCGCGCCCGCAAGCTGGCGGAAACGCTGGGTGTCGACATCAACAAGGTGACGAGCGACGGTCCGCGCATTTCCGACCGCGACGTTCAGGCTTATTTCGACAGCCTTCCCAAGGACAAGCCGGTCGCGGCGGAGCCGCCGCGCAAGCTGTGGGCGACGCCGCGGGTCAAGGTTCTCGCCAAGAAGCTGGGCGTCGATCTGGCCGATCTGGTGGGCACCGGCAAGAATGGCCGCATCACCCAGGATGACGTCCGCGCCTATGCCGACGAAATCAACGGTCCGCTGAACGAAGACGTGCGCAGCACGCCGGCCGTGCGCAAGCTGGCCAAGGAACTGGGCGTCGATATTGCCCGGGTCCAGGGATCCGGCAAGAACGGCCGCATCACCCGCGAGGACGTGGAAGCCGCCGCCGCCGCGCCCAAGGGTGCTCCCGCGCCGGCCGGCACGAGCTATGTGCCAGGCGAGAACCCGCATACGGTTCAGCCGCTCAACACCATGCGCAAGACCATTGCCCGCCGCCTGACGGAAGCGAAGCAGAACATTCCGCACATCTACCTGACGGTGGATGTGGAACTGGACCGCCTGCTCGCGCGCCGTCAGAAGGTCAATGCCAGCGCGGATGTGAAGGCCTCGGTCAACGACTTCATCATCCGTGCCTGCGGTCTGGCGCTCAAGCATGTGCCGCAGATGAACGTGCAGTACCACGACGACGGTCTGCACTTCTTCAAGCATGCGGACATCTCGATGGCCGTATCCCTCGAAGGTGGTCTCATCACCCCGATCGTCCGTGCGGCCGACGTGAAATCGGTGCAGGACATCGCGGCCGAGACCAAGGATCTGGCCAGCCGCGCGCGTAGCGGCAAGCTGAAGATGGAAGAGATCCAGGGCGGCACGTTCAGCATCTCCAACATGGGCATGCTCGGTATCCGCAACTTCGATGCCGTGATCAATCCGCCGCAGGGTGCGATTCTCGCGGTGGGCAAGGGCGAGGAGCGTATCATCGCCCGCAATGGCGCGCCGGCCGTCGCCACCGTGATGACCGTCACGCTGTCGTGCGATCATCGCGCCATCGACGGTGCCTTGGGCGCCCGGTTCCTCGAAGTCTTCAAGGACCTGATCGAAGAGCCTCTCGCGCTGGTGCTCTAGCCACCGGCCGGAAAATACGGGAAAGGGCGCGGCACACCGCGCCCTTTTTCCGTTGGGGGCCTTCACACTCGCATGTTGCCCCGGCGATACGCCGGGATTAGGTTGGGCCCGCTCGGGACTGTCATAAACCTCAGAGGTCACATAGGTGAGCAAGAACCCGCTGGAAAGCTTTGGCGCCTGGACCGCGGAAGTTTCCGATTCCTGGCCGGCGGACGCCCTCGAATGGGCGCACCGCGAGTTTATCGACGTGATTGCCGTGATGATCCCCGGCGCCGCCGAACCAGCGACCCGCCACGCCTATGACGCGGTCAGGCAGTGGGGGCAGGGGCCCTGCGCCGTGGTCGGCCAGCGCAGCCGGCTCTCGGCGCCGTGGGCGGCGCTGGTCAACGGGACCGCCGGCCACGCGCTGGACTTCGACGACAATTTCGATCCGCCTAAGGCGCATGCGACGACGGTGCTGGCGCCCGCGATCCTGGCGCTGGCCGAACAGGAAAACCTGTCCGGCGCGGCCTGTCTGGATGCCTATATCGTCGGGCTGCAGATCATGGGGCGGGTGGGACAGGGCGTGAACCCGACCCATCGCAACCGTGGCTGGCACGCCACGGCGACCGTCGGCGTGATCGGCGCCGCGGCGGCGTGCGCACGCCTTCTGCAGCTTGACGCCCACGCGTCGGCCCATGCGCTCTCCGCGGCCACCAGCATGTCCGCCGGCTTCATGTCCCAGTTCGGCACCATGATGAAGCCCGTCCACGCCGGATTGGCCGCCAAGGGCGGCATCATGGCGGCGACCTTCGCCCAGGCCGGGATCACGGCCGGCATGGAAACCCTCGATGGCCGCACCGGCATGAACCGGCTGATGGTCGGTCCGGACTATGAGGAGCTTCGGGATACGATCACCCATGTCGAGCATGGCCAGAACCTGCGCTATGAAGTCGACAGCGTCGGCGCGCCGCTGCTGATCACCGAACACAAGTTCCGGGTGAAGCGCTTCCCGACCTGCGGCGCCATCCACCGCGCCATGGACGGCATGCTCGACCTGCGTAGCCAGTATGGATTTCAGGCCTCGGATGTGACCTCGGTCGATCTCTACATGCCGCGCGTGCACTTCAACAACGTCATGTACACCGATCCGCGGGACCCGCTGCAGGCCAAGTTTTCGGCCGAATATGCCGTGGGATGCGTGCTTGCGCGCGGCGACTGCACCCTGGCGGATTTCCGTCCGGAAGCCGTCATGCGCGAGGACGTCCGCGGCCTGTTTCCGATCATTCATCGTCATCCCGTCGACAAGCTGGAAGGCGAGTTTCCCACCGAGGTCCATGTGACCCTGAAGAACGGCCGCACCGTCAAGGCCGTGATCGACATGCCGCTGGGCAGCAAGAAGGCGCCTTTCTCCGATGCCCAGTACTGGGCCAAGTTCGATGCCTGCTGCGATGGCTTCCTGTCCGGACGCGACGCCGCCGAATTGCGCAAGGCGCTGGAGCGTCTGCCCGACCTGCCTCAGATCGGCGATCTCATGCGCCACCTCGTTCTCCCGTTCGCGCAGGTCGCGTGATCCCGCCTATCAACCAAGAAACGCATTGGACATCATGACGCCTCGCCCGCTTCCGGACTCCTTCCCGCCAGCCACCGTCCTGGTCATGGCCGCCAGCCGCAAGGGCGTGAACGATCCCGTCGCGCTGCTGCAGAACAAGTCGCACAAGTGCCTTGTCGAGATCGACGGACAGGTCATGCTTGAGCGCGTGCTCGAGGCGCTGATCGACAGCGGTTGCTTCAGCCGCATCTATGTGTCGGTCGAGGAGGAGAACATCCTGCGGGCGACGCCCCGGATGAGCGCCTGGGTCGACGAGGGCCGTGTTGCCTTCGTGCGCAGCAGTGGCAATCTGGCCGACAGCGTGCTCTCGGCCGTCGACGTGATTCCGAATCCGTTGCCGCTGATCATCACCACCGGCGACAACGCCTTGCATACGCCCGAGCTGATCCGCGATTTCATGACGGCGTTCTGGACCCGGGACGAGGACGTCGCCCTGGCGTTCACCCGCGACGATGTTGTGTTGCGCGACTACGCCAATTCCGGCCTGGCATTCCACATGCTGAAGGATGGCGGCTATTCCGCCTGCAACCTCTATGCGCTACGCCGCGAGAAGTCCCTCTCGGCCGTGCGGGTTTTCGAGAGCGGCGGCCAGTTCGGCAAGCGGCACAAGCGCATCCTCAAGGCCTTCGGCGTCACGCCGTTCATTCTCTACAAGCTAAAACTGACCGGTCTCGACGGGCTGATCAAGGTCATCGGCCGCAAGCTGCGGGTGACCATCGACCCGGTGCTTCTGCAGTATCCCTATGGCCCGATCGACGTGGACAACAAGAACTCCTTCGATATCACCGAGGAAACGCTGCGCAAGCGGCGTAATAAGACGGGCTGAAAGTCTCCTCGATGCCATCAGGCGTGAGAAAATTGACGAAGTCTATTTAATCAATCGTCTTGGCAACGATTCTGCCGCATAAGTACTGTATTGCGGACTCTGTTGCTTCCCCCACAGTTATTTTATTTATTGTATCTAAATCCTTTTTTATTTCATTAATGGACGTATTATGTCTTTCTGAGAGGGCGATAATTAAGTGGTGTATTATTTTGTTTTTCTGTAAATCGTCCATATTTGGCCCCCAGTATTGTAAGTGATGCGGACGTGTTGGCTATCGTGAGTGCTATTTTGGTCTAATGCATGAATGTTATACCTATAGAACTGCCGTATAATAGCCAATCTTCATGCGGGCTTCTGGGCTTCCATTAGTGAATCCGGTCGATGTGAGAGAGCGGCGCTGTGCGTTGTTCAGTTAATGCTGGGTGCCGAGATCGTCGTTAGTTAGTGCGGATGGATATCTTTGCATGATTACGATTCAATCACTTATCGGTCTGACCTGTTTGGCAAATCCTATCGTATTAACGATATGTGTATTTGCAGTTCGCGGCAAGGGAGTTGGTGGCTGTGCAAAGGACGATGACATCGCATAGGATTCTCGGATGAACGGCTTTCTCGAAGATGAAATGCGTAGCAAATTCGGGGTGCGCCTCCACGTTGCGCGGAGGGCCGCCGGCTTTTCTCGACAAACCAGCTTTGCTTCGGCTCTTGGCGTAAGCCCCTCACGGCTTAGCCAGTGGGAACGGGGCAAGCGTATGCCCGATATGATCTATCTAGGAAAGATCTGTACGATAACCGGTGTAACTTTGGACTGGCTGTACTTTGGAAATGCGGCATCGATGCCTTACGGCATGATGCAGCGAATCCACGCATTGCAGGGCGGCGACTAGGATTTCTCGCCGCTATGGGCCGCTAGTGGTTTGCGAAAAATCAACAAATCGTTAATTTTTCTTGCTGTTGAATCATGGATATGGTTCGATCTCATTACTTTTTGAAGCGACGTATACGGGCGCGTGCCCTTTGTCGGAGAGGGGTGAGATTTGGATCAGAAGAGATGTGTAGCACTTATAATGGCGGCGAACCGTAAAGGGGGAGCAAACCCCGTAGCGGAGCAAGCTGGCGTATCACATAAATGTCTGACGCAACTTGCCGGAATCACAATGATTGAACGCGTGTTGCGTGTAATCAGGAGTTCAGGCCGCTTTCATAGATTGATTGTGTCCATTGAGGATTCTAATTTATTTGAAAATATACCTTATATTTGCCAATTAGTAGAGTCAGGTCAACTAGAAATAATTGAAAGTAAAGAAACGTTAGAAGGCAGCGCGATTGCTGTAGCAAGTCGACTGGCGGAGGCGGATTATCCGCTATTTATCACGACGGCGGACAATGTTCTCCATACTGAAGGCGTGATTAGCGGTTTTATCGATGAGGCCCACGCCAGTGGTGTTGATGTTGCGTTTGCGCTGACGCCTCGGAGCGTGGTTGAGAGTGCTTACCCCTCCGAGGCGCCTACTATAGGTTACCTTAAATTCGCAGACGGCGACCATTCGAACTGCAATGTTTATTATCTTCGCGATTCCGGAGCTCTACGCGCCGTAAAGGTCATGAGGTACGGGGGGCAATTTCGCTCCCACCCTTGGCGCATATTACGCGCCGTCGGATTGGGAACCCTAATTAGATATAAGCTAGGGCTTCTTACTCTCGAGGATCTTCTAAAAAGACTGCGGAACTTATTCAATCTATCAATTGGTATAATTATAATTAGAATGGCGGAAGCACCTATAGACGTGGACGGAAGTGAAAGTCTTGTCTTAGCAGAGCGTATCCTGTCTCTGAGGGAGGCCAGGAATGCGGCATAATCTCAGTAAAAATAAGATACTAGTGGGGCCAGCCCGTTCCGGCACGACGCTAGCTTGTCGTTTATTGAATCATAACGTTGTTGAAAATATCATTGCTTTAGACGAACCATTTTCACGTGAGGAAATCTCTGAAGCTTATCCAGAAGATTGTTTGGAGCTAGTCTCTCTCAAATTTGTCCAGGCGCGGAAGATGTTTAAAGAAAACAAAATGGTTCCCTGTACAATTGGTTCGGAGGGTCTAGATAATCATTATGAAGAATCAACCGGGAAAAAACTCCGGAAACGTGTGGTCAGAGTGGGAACAATGCTTCCACAAAAGCCACTAGATGAGGAGTTCGAGATAGTAATTAAACACACAATTCCTTTTACCGCAATCATAGAACAGTTAAGTCGCCATTATCCGACATATGGAATTGTTCGTAATCCTCTATCTATTCTTGCTTCATGGAACACGATAGACGCTGCCTATCGACAAGGGCGGGTTCCTCCATATGTACATAAGGTGACGGGTGATCTGAAATGGTGGTTGCCGGCAGTTCGCAATTTGTTTGAACGGCAGACAGTTCTTCTATCTTGGCATTTTGAAAAACTACTGCCGCTTCTCATGGATAATAAAGTAATTCGATATGAAGATATCGTGTCTAGTGCCGGTAGAGCATTAAGCGTTATAACGCCAAAGGCTCTAAATCTGACCGCAAGTTTAAAGAGTTATAATGAAAATCTTCTCTACGAACGGCCTCTGATTGAAGAGTTAAGGCTAGCCTTGCATCGCCTCGGGGGGGCTATTTGGGAGTTCTATTCAAGGAGAGAGGTGGATGGACTATTCGAGTATATAGGCGATGTCGATAATTCTTCCATTTCACCAGACAAGCCTATCGTAAGGTTCCGAGAGCAACGGATCAATTGTTACGGTCGTGATCGAAATTAAAGCCGCTGGTCGACGGCGTCTTTCGGCAGCACCGATTTGACGTCGTAAAGGACGGAGCCGGCGCGGCCGAGGGCGCGGATACCTTCGGCGCCCATCCGGATGAACTCCTCATGGGCCACGGCGAGGATGATGCCGTCGTAGCGGCCCTCTTCCAGTGCCTGTATCGGCCGAATGCCGTATTCATGCTCGCATTCGTCGGGATTGACCCAGGGGTCGTACACATCCACGTCGATATCGAACTCGTGCAGATGGCCGACGATATCGGCGACGCGCGTGTTGCGGGCGTCCGGGCAATTTTCCTTGAACGAGAAGCCCAGCACCAGAACGCGCAGATCGTCCTTCAACAGGCCTCGGCGGCCCAGCAGGCGCACGAACTGGTTCACCACATATTTGCCGACCCGGTCGTTGATCCGGCGTCCTGCCAGGATCACTTCCGGATGGTGGCCGATCTCCTCCGCCTTGTGGGTGAGGTAGTAGGGATCGACGCCGATGCAGTGACCGCCGACGAGGCCCGGGCGGAAGGGCAGGAAGTTCCACTTGGTTCCGGCCGCCTCGAGCACGTCCAGCGTATCGATGCCCAGCCGGTTGCAGATCATGGCCAGCTCGTTGACCAAGGCGATGTTCAGGTCGCGCTGGGTGTTTTCCATCACCTTGGCCGCTTCCGCGACGCGGATCGACGGCGCCTTGTGCGTCCCCGCGTTGATGATGCGGCCATAGAGCGCGTCGACGAAGTCGGCGACTTCCGGCGTGGAGCCGGAGGTGATCTTCTTGATGTCGGAGAGCTTCAGTTCCTTGTTGCCCGGATTGAGCCGCTCGGGACTGTAGCCGGCGAAGAAGTCGCGGTTGAACGTCAGGCCGGAAACCTTCTCCAGGATCGGCACGCAGAATTCCTCGGTCGCCCCTGGATAGACGGTTGATTCATAGATCACAACGTCGCCGCTTTTCAGGATCGCGCCGATGGCGCGCGTGGCGCTTTCCAGCGGGCTCAGATCGGGATGGTTGTGGCTGTCGACGGGGGTCGGCACCGTGACGATGAAGACGTTGCAGGTGGCGAGGTCGGCCCATTCGGTGGTGAAGGACAAAAGCCGCGCCGCGCGCAGCTCTTCCGCCGTGGTCTCCATGGTCACGTCGTTACCGGCCTGAAGGTCGGCGACGCGCTTGCCGTTGATGTCCACGCCGAAAGTCGGAAACTGATCGGCGAAAGCCACCGCGACCGGCAGCCCCACATAGCCCAGGCCAACGACGCCGATGCGCACGTCGTCGAGTTTGAGCGGCAACGGATGGATCACGGAGGGGCGGTTCATGCGCGCTGCCTTATCGCTGCGTGGTCTGGGTCGGCCAATAGCCGGACAGGATGCGGTGGCCGCGCTGTCCGTTCTCGACCTCGGCGATCACGCGCTTGCCGATGCCCGACAGGTTCTTGTCGTGCATCCGATAGTAGAAAAGCGGCTCGGCGAGATGCTGGCCGTTCCAGCCATTGGCGACCATGCGGCGCCATTTGTGGTGCTTGGTGCCCTTGCGGATCGCCTCATCGAAAGGCCCGGCCTCGACGACGGCGCGCGCCAGGCACAGCGCCGGTTCGGGGACGAAGCTGAATTCCTCGAGCAGCTTGGCATCGAACGCGGTCGACTTACCCCGGTCGAGCAGTTCGCCGGCCTGCGACACCAGAGTGCAATCCGTGTAGATGAAGCCGATGCTGGGGTCGGCCTTGCGCGCTTCGGTCAGTTCGGCGATGCAGCGGGCGGCATATTCCGGCGTCAGCAGGTCATCGGAATCCAGGATGATGAAATACTCGCCGCGGACTTTCGGCAGGGCCCGGTTCAGCGCGCCCAGCTTGCCCACGTTCTGCTCCAGCGCCAGCAGTTCGGTACTGAACAGATTGGTCATCTTGGGCAGTGTATCGCGTACCACCGCCACGGAGTCGTCGGTGCTGGCGTCATCGACGACGATCAGCTCGATCGGGCTGTGGGTCTGCGCCGCGACGCTGCCGATCGCCTCGGCGATGAACCGCCCATAATTGAAATTGGGCATGACGACGGTCAGCAGGTTCGCCGGGATTTCGGATGTCATCAACGTCTCCAGGGGCGAGGCCAGATAGGGTAGGCCTAGCCGGCAATCTGTGCAAAGAGGTTATCGGGCGAACGGTCGAGCTTTTCCATCAGCGCGGCGCATTCCTGTTCGATCACGCGGCGGTCGCTCTCGGGCATGGCGGCGCGCTTTTCCGCGCTGTCCGACTGGAATTCCACCTTGTCGGAGTCGTCCTTGGAATGAAAGCGGAACTGCTCGACCATCAACTCGAACTCGCCATCGCCGGGCTCGAAGCGTAGGCCCTGGCGCAGGATCACCGGGAAGGTCTCGGGATTGATGTTCGTGTAGTTGATATGGGTGACGCGGCCATTGGCGTTCAGGGCCAGGCGGAAATATTCCGCGAAGCAGATCGCCAGATAGCGCACATCGTCCATCTCGATGGTCTCGCGCCAGTCCATCCCGGTCAGGAAACCGGCTTGCGGCCGGCCTTTCGCCCACAGGATCGCCGTCGTCTCGCGCAGGACCGAGGCGATGACCTCGACGGCCTCGCGATAAAGGAACACAGCCGGCACATCGGGAAACGCCCTGGAGACGAAATCCAGATAGAGCGTGTTCCAGCTGATGAACTTGACGAAGGAATAGCGCTGTTCAGGCCGGCGCCGGCGCGCCATGGCCAGAACCAGATTGCGGAAGGCCTTGAGATTATCCGGTGTCGGTTCCGCCTCGTGCGCCCAGTCCTGGGTGATGGTCGCCCAGAAACCACGCTGCAGCGGTCCGCCCTGGTTGATGACCACATGGCGCGGCGACCGGGCCAGCGCCTTGGCGGTCAGCGTCGATCCGCAGCGCGAGACGTGGAAGATGAAGCCGCTCGGACTGATCGGGTCCGCCAGGATACGGTCGTCCAGCAGGATGGAGAAGTTTGTGGTGAACGCCTCGCCGATGTCGCCTTTCTGCGCCAGCGACTGCACCGTGTACATGAACTGCCATTCCTGGAAGGGATGGTCGCCGATGTCGGCCCACAGCACCTTGCCGCCATCCGCCGGATCGATCGCGACCGGCACGAGGCCATTGGTTGCCCTGATCCGCGCCACGGCGTCGTCGGCCGAAAGATGGGTGTCCACGATCCCTGGGATCAGTTCCATGACCACTTCGTGGTCAGGCAATGCGTAGAGTGCTTTCATCCGACTCCGTCACGGCATGCCGCTTCGCCCACTGGCGAAGGATGCGGGTGTATAGCCCCGCTAGGGGGCGGGCGTCAATAAAAGGGCGCGCTGCGCGCGTCAGAGCCCGTCGGCGGGCGGCAGGCCCGTCTCGTCCGGCTCCGTCGGGCGGTGGCGCAGTTCGGTCAGGATATGCCAGACGGCGATGAACATGGCGGCGATCATGGGGCCGACGATGATCCCGTTCATGCCAAACAGATGCAGACCGCCCAAGGTCGAGATCAGAACGATGTAGTCCGGCATCTTCGTGTCCTTGCCGACCAGGATCGGGCGCAGGACGTTATCGACCAGGCCGATCACGAAGATGCCCACCAGGACCAGCACGATGCCCTGCCAGATGGCGCCGGTCGCCAGCAGATAGATCGCCACGGGCACCCACACGAACCCGGTGCCGATGGCGGGCAACAGCGACAGGAAGGCCATCAGGACAGCCCAGAGCAGGGGGGCGTGAATGCCGAGGATCCAGAAGGTGATGCCGCCCAGCGCGCCCTGCACGACCGCGACGACGACGCTGCCTTTCAGGGTGGCGCGGATGACCGTCGTGAATTTCTCGAAAAGCATGGCGCGCATGTCGGGCGGCAGCGGCACGGATTCGCCGATCTTGCGGGTCAGGGCGTAGCCATCGCGCAGCAGGAAGAACGTCATGTACAGCATCACGCCCAGCGAGATGAGAAAGCCGAAGGCGCTCTGGCCGATATTCAGTGCCTTGCCGGCGATCATTTGCATGCTGTTGGCGAGGCCGGTGGTGATCTCGCGGGTGATGGCGTCCACATCGCCCAGGCCAAATCGGTCCAGCAAGCCCATCGCCCAGGGCGGAAGCGCGGCATGGGCCTGTCGCAGCATGGCGCCCGGGTTGATCTCGCCCGACTGGAACTTGGCGTAGCTGCTCGATGCTTCCTGGATCAGCGAAATTCCGATCAAGGTCGCGGGCATGATCACCATGACGAGGATGATCAGAAGGGTAATGCCGGCGGCGAGGTTCCTGCGCCCCGGGGTGCTTCTCAGCAAACGGTGATAGACCGGGTTGAAAACGACCGAGACGGCCACCGCCCAGAGGATCGCGCCAAAATATGGCCACAGCACCAGCGCGAAGGCCAGCGACGTGCCGATCAGAAGAAACAGGAAGGTGGATTTTTCCAGACCCCGCACGGCAACCCCTTGAATAATCTTGTGAACGGCGTCCCCACAGGCAGGCGGGCTCGCTCCGGCCCTTCCGCTCGGTTGAATTTAGGCGCAGTTCGCCGTGGCTCCAAGGGAAGTTAGCGGCCGGTACCGCTATTCCGCCGCGCCGCGCCTGGCATCCAGTTCGGCTTCCAGTTTCTGGCGCATCTTGAACTTCTGGATCTTGCTGGTCGACATGGGCCAGGCCGTCACGAAGCGCACATGCCGGGGCACCTTGAAGCTCGCGACCTTGCCCTTGCAGAAAGCGATCAGATCGGCCTCGCTGAGTTGCTCGCCCGGCTTCAGTTCGACAAAGGCGGCGGGCACCTCGACCAGGCGGGCGTCGGGCAGGCCGACGACCTGCGCCAGCTTCACCGCCGGATGCTCCTGCAGCAGGCTCTCGATCTCGGCGGCGGCCACGTTTTCGCCGCCCACCTTCAGCATGTCCTTGAACCGGCCGTGGAACATGATCGTCCCATGCTCGTCCAGCGAGCCGATATCGCCGGTGTGCAGCCAGCCGCCGCGCAGGGTCTGCGCGGTCTTCTCCGGATCCTTGTAGTATCCCTGCAGGATGTTGACGCCGCGCACGCAGATCTCGCCGCGCTGGCCCACCGGCACGGGCGCGCCGGTATCGGGATCGCGGATTTCCACCTCCTGGCCCGGCATGGGCGAACCCAGGCGCGTGTGACGCAGATGCTCCGGGCTGTCGAGCGGCGAGGTGCAGACCGTGCCCGAGGCTTCGCTGAGGCCATAGGTGCCGACCTGGATGCACTGCGGCATCGCCTCGCGCAGCCGTTGGGCGAAGCCGGGCGGCTGGACCGCCAGGCTGCTGTTCATCAGCCGGACCGCGCTGAGATCGGTGCTCGCGAAATCCGGGTGATTGATGAGGTCCGAGATGATGGTGACGAAGCAGGCGTAGTTGATGGTGGCGCGCGAGCTTTCCAGCAGCTTCAGCGCCACGCCGGCGTCGAAATAGCCCATGGTCACATAGGCGCTGCCCATGTCGAAGCAGGCGCAGATCGGGAAGGTGGCGGCGATGTGGAACATGGGCAGGGGCGACCAGAAGCTGTCCGCCTCGGTCATGCCGTAGGCCTTGGCCATGGCGCGTCCGTTGCCGATGATCGAGCGGCCGGTGATCATGCAGCCCTTGGGATTGGAGGTCGTGCCCGAGGTGTAGAGGATCATCGCCAGATCGTCGTCGCCGACGGCGGCGACCCGGGCGTCGATGTCGCCGTCCGGCACGGCGGCGGCCTGGTCGTGCAGCTCGGCTTCGGCGACGAATCCCGCCGCGCGCTCGCCGCCCAGCAGCAGGATGTTGCGCAGCATGGGAGCCGAGGGCAGCGACAGCGCGCCCGCGTCGGCCGCGCCCGACAGGCCGGGCAGCCCTTCGCCGAGCCGCTCGATGAAATCGACGCCGTCGGCGACCTTGCCGGTGGTGACGATGGTCACCAGATCCGCGTTCTCCGTCACATAGGCGATCTCGCTGCCCCGGTATCGCGCGTTGATCGGCACCATCACCGCGCCGGCCAGGGCGATGCCGAACATCACCTCGAGGAACTCGAAACTCGTCGGCAGGAGCAGTCCCACATGCTCGCCGGGCCGGACGCCGAGCGCGACGAGCTGCTTTGCCCGCAGGACCGAACGGCGATGCAGTTCGGCGAAGCTCTGCTTGCGTTCGGGAAAGATGACCGCGTCGCGGTCGGGCCAGGTCGCGGCGGCGCGAACGAGAAGGCGCCCGAAGGCGTTGATCGGCTGTGTCATCGTGATCCCCGTTTTTCGTGCCGATGAGTTTAGAACATCGGTTGGCGCGGCCCTAGAAATGATGGCGGCGTCTCCGCCTTTTCCCTGCTATTTCTCGCCCTCGATATATCGGTCGAGCTCGTTGTGAAAATGGCGAAGGCGCTGTTCCTGCTCCGACCACAGCGGTCCCTTGAACGCCTTGCTGCGCAGGCCCTTCTGGACCACCGGCAGCAGTTCGGAATCCTGGTCCAGCACGAGGCCGAGCTCCGGCGGCTCGCCGGTCGCCTTGCGCTCGATATCCGGGCGTTCGCGCCCCGAACAATCGGTGCCTTCCGGCAGGCCCATCCAGTCCGGTACCTTGAACAGCGGATTGTCCACATGGCGCACCAGGGTCATGGTGTCGTACCAGAAGCGCTGCGGATCGTCCGGATGCGGCATGAAGCGCATCAGGAACGCGCCTTCCGGATGCATGCCGAACTGGACGTTCGGGAAGATGCCGGTCGCGAAGCTGTCGGTCAGCTGGACGTCCGAAAGCCCCTCCCATTCCAGCCCGAACTGGCGGGACCAGTCCCGCTTGACCGAGGCGAGGGCAGGGCGCACGTCACGCGGACCCCCTTTGAAGGCCTCGGGCTCCAGTCCGACCGAGTTCAGCATGTATTGCAGGCCCTCGTTCACCGTCTCCTGATCGGGGAAGTGCGGACTGGGCTGGCCGATCGGCACGATCATGCGGCTCATGCCATTGGGATAACAGTCGAACTGGCAGTTGATGTCGCCCATGATCGGCTGCGTCTGCGGATGGACGGACCCGAGATGATAGGTCTCGTAGAACGCGTCGATCCCGGTCTTCCAGTTGGCCGCCCACTCGCTGCGCACATGGCGCACCACGTTCATCTTGTCCACATGGAAGGACTCCATGTGATCCGCGACCGGCCCCAGGAAATCGCGCAGCGGCCGTGGATTCTCATCCATGGTGATGAAGATCACCCCGGCCACGATGCCGAGGGACACCGGCACCAGATCCGGCGCCTGCGCCAGCACCTCGGGGCGGAAGGTCTCGGCGTCGGTCACATGGGCGAGGGCGCCGTCGATGGTCCACTGCCAGGAATGAAACGGACAGGTGAAGGCGCCGCTGACTCGGCCGAAATCGGCCTGCACGAGGCGGTTTCCCCGGTGGCCGCAGACATTGTAGTAGGCGGCGATGTCGGCCGCGCCCGGTCCGGTGCGGACGATGATGAAGGATTCGTGCAGCAGGTCGTAGGTCAGGAAATCGCCGGTTTCGGGAATGTCCGAGGCCACGCCCGCGATGGTCCAGACCCGGCTCCAGAGGCGCTCCCATTCCCGCGCCTTGTAGGCGGCGCTGTAATAGCGCGACGGGTCCTTGGTATCGGTCCCGTTGTCCACGTAAGCGGCCTTGTGATCGGCTGCGCTGTCCGGTGCCTCCGGATTGAGGGCCGGTCCGCCCTGGTCGAGATTGTAATCCATGAACGCGTCTCCCCGGTCGCCTGAGATCGGACCCTATCATAGGCCGCCAGACGCCTGAAGGGACGAAAAGAAACAATACTTCCTGCATCGTGCGTCGACAGGTGCAGGCGGCACTTTAGTTGCGATGAAAAAATCGATTTTAGATCATATGGTTATAGACCATACCTTCAGTGGCTGGGAAACCATGGATTTGAATTCTTAAAAACAGACGACATTGATTTTTATTTTGTCCAACGGTAGTATTCCCGGCACAGGTAACCGGCAATGGTCGGAGAGACCTCATTGATTTGCCCGTCGTTGCGACCGGCCTTGGGCCAAACCGCGGCGATGCGGCGTTAGCATTATCCGAGCCCCTTCGGATATCCTTGGGGTCCGGTGCTTCGGTGCCGGACCCCTTTTTTTATCCCGGAAGTCTGGTGAGTACCGACAGTTGACGCGCACGGTACCGCACGCCACTCTGACGGCCTGCATCGGTTGGGGAGGCGTGATGACGGGACTTCTGGAAGGCAAGGCCGCGATCGTGACCGGCGCGGCCAGCGGCATCGGCGAGGCGAGCGCCAGGCTCATGGCGTCCGAAGGCGCGCGCGTGCTCGCGGTCGACCTTCCGGGCAAGCCGCTGGCGCAGGTTCACGCCGGCAGCCCGTCCATCATCTGCATGGATATGGATGTGACGGCGCTCGGCGCCGCCGATGCCATCGTGGCGGCGGCCATCGACGCGTTCGGCAGGCTCGACATCCTGTTCAACAATGCGGGCACCGTCGGCAAGGGCGGCGTTGTCGAAACCCATGACGAGGCCGACTGGAACTTCGTCATCGGCCTGAACCTGACCTCCGTCTACCGCCTGTCCAAGGCGGCCATCCCGTTCCTGAAACAGAGCGGCGCGGCCCGGATCATCAATGTGGGATCGGTGCGCTCCGATTTCGCCGATTCCGGCGCGGTCGCCTATACCTCGACCAAGCATGCCGTCGCCGGCCTGACCAAGGTCCTGGCCTGCGAACTGGGCCCTTACGGGACCGCCAATTACATCCAGCCCGGCGCCATCCTCACCGGCATCACCTCGCCCGCGTTCGAGCGCATGCCCGACTATGCAAAGTACTGGAAGGAGCGGGCGCCGGTCGGCCGTTTCGGCGAGTCCGAGGACATCGCCAACGCCGTGCTCTATCTGGCGTCGGACGAGGCGGATTTCGTCAGCGGCATCGGCCTCTGGGTCGATGGCGGCGCGGTTTCGCATTACTGAGGGGAACGGACATGCCACGGGAAAACAGGCTTCTCGGACGGGTCGCTCTCGTCACCGGCGCGGCCAGCGGCATCGGGCTGGCGACCGCCACCCTGTTCGCCGAACAGGGCGCGAAGGTTCTCGCCAGTGACGTACCGGGATCGCCTCTGGCCGAACGCTTCGCCGGCAATCCCAACGTCGCGTGCGTCTACAAGGACGTCAGCGACGAGGACGCGCCCGAGGTACTGGTCGGCGCCGCGATCGAGGCGTTCGGCCGGCTGGACATCCTGTTCAACAATGCGGGCATCTGTCCCACCGAGCCGTATCTGGAGCAGTCGCAGGCGACCTGGAACCGGACATTGGCCATCAACGTGACGGCGGTGAACCGCCTGACCATCGCCGCCGCGCCCCATCTCAAGCAGAGCGGCAGCGGCCGTATCATCAATACAGGCTCGGTCCAGTCGCAGGTTGCCGGGCCGACCCTGACCGCCTACACCGTCTCCAAGCACGCGCTCGCCGGCCTCACCAAGCAGCAGGCGCTTGAGCTGGGGCCGTTCGGGATCACAGCCAACTACATCCAGCCCGGCTTCATCCTCACCGGCATCACCGAAACCTTCCTGGCGACGGCGCCCAAGGCCGAGGCGGACGCGTTCGCCCAGTACTGGAAGACCAAGGCGCCGGTCGGCCGCCTGGGCCAGCCCATCGACATCGCCCGCGGCGCCCTGTTTCTGGCGCTGGAAAGCTCCAGTTTCATCAGCGGCATCGGGCTGCGCATCGACGGCGGGGCCATGGCCCGGCTGTGAAGGTGAGGTGAGGCCGCCACCGGCGCCGCGGCCGCCCGCGATCAGTCCGCCGTGGCGGGCCGAGCGGTGGCCGACGAGCGTCTAAAGGGAATACTGCCCGAAGCCGGAGGAGGGGTGACTTTCGTCGTCTCCGCGCTAGAACCACCGGGGCTCACGATTCGTGATTGCTGCAACGCAACGACTGGGGCTGTCCTACCTAAGTACCGTGCCGTGAAGCAGCTTGCTATCTCGCGTGAAAAATAATCCTGCGAGACTGCCGGGAATCCGGGCTCTCGCTGTCCGGTTCCGCATTCGGCGCTGTCCCTCGCCATAATGGCGGTTGACGCTAAAGGAAACAGTCTCCAAGAATTTTATATCGCTGTCGGATATGTCGGCTTCGGCCAAAATCCATTTGGGGGAAATTCATGCTGAAGCACGTAGTGAACGGCGTCATTTTTGCGTCCTTGTTGGCTCTGCCAGCCTGCGGCGGCGGATCAGGCGTCTCGCCGACACCGACGCCTACGCCTGTACCGATGCCTACGCCTACGCCTACGCCTGTACCGACGCCTACGCCCGTACCGACGCCAACCCCCACTCCGACACCAACACCGACGCCCACTCCGACGCCTACGCCCACGCCGACAAATGACTCCTTATCTAACCTGACAATAGATCAGAAATTCTCGGTCCTTTCGGTTGAATTGAACATGGGCATTACAGCCCAGGGGAGAGCGTTTTCACCGGTTAGAAACATCGAAGGCTTCAACGAAAATAATTCAGTTACCTACGACGTCGAAACGGACAGTTTCAGGCTTCGTATTGCGAATGCCTTGACCAGCTTAGACGAAACCTTCCTGCCCACGGATATCGATCCGCGAAGCGACGCAAGCTTGACCGTTTATGAAGGCGCCGGCGGGGATCGAATGTATGTGATGCTCAACGCTCAAGAGGCGATCCTGAACCTAAACTATGTGACCTTCGGGAACTGGATCGACACAACCGGCGATAACAACGATCTCGCCACAGGCTACGTGGTGTTCGGTGTGCGGACGCCGGTGTCCGCGATGCCTGGCAGCGGGACGGCGAGTTACGCGGGACAGACGGCCGGAACCATGGTCGATGCCAAGGGCAACGTCTACACGGTAAGCGGCTTTGGCACTTTAACAGCGAATTTCACCGCCGGCACAGTGAATGGCGATTTCAACAGAATGGGGGCATTGGCAGTTCAGACAGCTACCGTTGTTCCTTGGCGCGATTTCACTACCACCGCGGACATTAGCGGAAGCAGCTTCACCGGTTCGGCGGCTACGAAGGACGGCAAACTGACGGGAACCACGCGAGGCGGCTTCTTCGGGCCGGTCGCGGAGGAGATTGGCGCCGTCTGGACTCTCAGCGGGCCAGGCGAGAACGCAACTGGCGCATTCGTAGGCAAGAAGTGAGGCCGAAAATGAAATTGATCATCACTAAGGCTGTTGGCTTTTCCTTAGTCGCATTGACTGCGGCTCTCACCACGATTTCAGCGAATGCGGCTTGCACGCCCGATCCGGCAGCCTCCGGCGGGACGGTTACTTGCTCCACTTCCGACACAGACGGTTTTCATGCGACGAGCGATGGCATTCGCATCGACGTCTTGGACGGCGCGAGCGTATCGAATGGCGCCAATAATGCGATCGATTTGCTGGACGACAATGGCCTGCTGAACAAAGGCACGATCACGGCTTTGTCCGGCACGGGCATTGCCGGGGGCAACAGCAACCAGATGTATCTCGATTTCGACACGGGCTATTCTGGCATCACTAACATCGGTGAAATAAATGCTTCCGTGGGCATTTCTGTCGGGATTAATAACTCGGTCGAAAACGTTGGCGAGATTAATGCATCCCAAGTTGGTATCATTGCTGGGGAACTCAATTCTGTTACCAATGCCGGAGCCATTACTGTTGGCGAGGGGGGGGAAGGCATCCTCGTGACGGGAGTCGGCACCAGCATACGAAACAGCGGCGTAATAGACTCCGAGGGTGATGGTGTCGTGCTGGCAGCAGGCAGCAGCCTTAATAATTCGGGACGTATCAATGCCATAGATAGCGCTGTTCGAGTATCTGAAGGTTTGGAGCAGTTTGGACGTCAGGTCAGCATATCCAATAGCGGCGTCATTGTGGGTAATATCCTGGGCAGTGACACATCGGACTCGGTGACGAATGTTGGATTGATCGAGGGTGATATTTTCCTCGGCGCCGGAAACGACGATATCACACTCGCTCAACCATCGGTCACGAAGGGGCATATCGACGGTGGCGCAGACGGGGACGCGATCACGAGTTCTCAGTCAGTAGCCTTTGAGGGGCGCATTACTAATATAGAGGTTCTTCTGGTCTCTCCGGATAGCAACCTCATCATGAACCTCACTGAAGCGTCCGTGATCGATAGATCGACGGTTTCGGGTACTCTTCTCCTGGATGGCACGCTGACCGGCGACATGATCGTAAACGATATTGGTGCCCTAAGCGGTGCAGCAACGCTCAACGGCAACTTGACGAATGACGGGCTGGTTGCAATGGGTAATTCGATAGGCATCCTCTCCGTTTCAGGCACATATACTCAAAGTGAAACAGGCAGCTTGTTCGTGAAGCTGGGAAGTAACTCTGCCGACACGCTGGCTGTGGGCGCGGCAGCGAACCTCAATGGTAATTTGCGGACAGGTCTGCAGGGCGATGATTTTGCTGGTGTCGTAGGCAAGAGCTATACGGTTCTTACGGCGTCCAGCGTCAACGGTACGCTGGCGACTACGGGACAACAGCAGCACGGCTTCTGGACTGTCAATGTCGAGCAGACCGGCAACGCCGTCAACGTTACCGTCACCGACGTTACCGTGCCACTTGGCGCCATGAACACATCGAGGGATGTCCTTGCTGCCGCGTTGGCCGCCGCGACGCCTTTCCCGCCGGGTGGAGGCATTGTCGTCGAAGGCGGCAGCAGCACCCTTCCGATTTTCGGGGGTATTCACGCCACTAACGAAACGCTCCCGGTCGATCCTGGCAGCATCAGCGGTCTAGGAGACGACGAAGGGCAGGAGGCCATGTCGTTGCGTTACGACAGCATGGGCGACTGGGAGAGTGCGGCGGCGGCTCATGTGGGTAGCCTGAATACGCTTGGTCCGCGCACCCCTGCCGGCGCCATGCCGAAGACCGGCTCCGGCACTTTCGAGGGCACGACCCGGGGCGAGCTGACCGAGACGGCGTCGCCCGAGGCGTTCGTGGTCGAGGGCGACGTGCTGCTCACCGCCGACTTCGCCAGCGGCCTGGTCAATGCCGACTTCACCGGCATGGAGAAGATCGACTCCCGGGGCGTCACCTCGGCCTGGGTCGATTTCCGCGCCCGCATGTCCATCGCCGATGGCACCAGCGAATTCGCCGGCACGGCGGGCAGCGAGGACGGCGTCTGGAACGGCGAGGCGAAGGGCGGCTTCTTCGGCGACGAAGGCGGCATGCCCGGCCATGCGGCCGGCCTGTGGTCCATGTCCAGCGCGCTCGGCCGGGCGCTTGGCGGCTTCACGGCGAAGCGGCAGTGAGGCCGCGCGCGGCCGCACGGGCGCGCGTGCGCGCATGAGGGCTGGCTGGCTCAAGCGGGCCGCCGCGCCGGCGGCCCTTGTCCTTGCCCTGTGCGCGTCCGCCGCGGCGGAGGAGGCGGCGCCGCCGGCTGCGGGCGTCTCCGTGCCGCTCGAGAAGCTGCCCGAGGTGATGACGCCGCCCGAGGTGATCGAGGTCGCCAAGCGCCTGATCCTGGCCGGGCAGACCGATCCGGCGCGCCGTCTGCTGGAGCGCATCGCGCCGCAGGCGCCCGATCCGGTGGAGGTGCGGTTCCTGCTCGGCACCATCGCCGCCGCCGAGAAGCGCTATGGCGACGCGGTGAAGATCTACCGCGACATCCTCACCGACAAGCCGGGCATCACCCGCGTGCGGCTCGAGCTGGCGCGCGCCCTGTTCCTCAACGAGGAGGACGAGGCGGCCGAGCATCATTTCCATCTGGCGCTGTCCGACCAGCCGCCCGGACCGGTGGCCGACAACATCAAGATGTTCCTCGACGCCATTCGGGCGCGCAAGGATTTCCGCTGGACCGTCGGCTTCTCGGTCGCGCCCGACACCAACATCAACGTCGCGCCCGAAGACGAGCGCGTCGACCTGTTCGGCCTGCCGTTCATCCTGGACGAGAACGCGCGCCAGCGCTCCGGCGTCGGCGTGGTCGTCTCCGGCGGCGCGGAATACTCGCCCGATCTCAGCCAGCGGACCAAGCTGGAGAGCAATGTCTATGTCCGCCATTCCGAGTACAAGGGCGGCGCGTTCGACGACACGCTGGTCTCGGCCGGCATCGGCCCGTCCTTCCGCTGGTCGCGCACCACGATTTCGGCGCAGGCAACCGGCTATTACCGCTGGTATGGCGGCGACGCCTACAACCGCGCCCTGGGCGGCCAGGTCACCTGGGAACAGGACATCGCCCGCCGCTGGCGCGCCTCGGCCACCATCGGCTACCAGCAGGTCGACTATCTGCTCAACGACCAGCTCGACGGGCCGCTCTATTCCTTCACGGCCACGGTCACCTACGGGCTCAGCAGCCGCTCCTATCTGCGCGGCATCTTCGCGGTGAACTACGAGCGCGCCGACGCACTGGCGCTGCGCAACACGGAATGGCGCTACGGGCTGGGACTCTACCGGGAACTGGGCTGGGGCATCATCGCCTACCTGCAGCCCGAGATCACCTTCAACCCCTACAAGGGCATCCAGCCCGCCTTCAACCGGCGGCGCAACGACACGGAATTGCGCGTCGGCCTGTCGCTGATCAAGCGCGACATCAATCTGTGGGGCTTCTCGCCGGAGCTCCGCTACACCTTCGTCAAGAACCACTCCAGCATCGACTTCTACGACTATGACCGCCACCGGGTGGAAATCGGCGTGTCGCGGAAATTCTGATATCGAGGACCAGCATGCTCAAGACCGTTGTGAATGGAATGATTTTCGCGTCCCTGCTGGCGCTGCCCGCCTGCGGCGGCGGCACCAGCGTGACACCGACGCCCACCCCGGTGCCGACGCCCACGCCGACACCGGCTCCCACGCCTACGCCGGCTCCGACACCAACTCCGACGCCCACGCCGACGCCCACGCCCACGCCTACGCCTACGCCGACTCCTACGCCTACGCCGACACCGACACCGACACCGACACCGACACCGACACCGACACCGACACCGACGAATGCGTCACTGACAGGCCTCGTCGTGTCTCAGACGTTTCAGGCGGCGACCGGCCAGATGACCTTCATCAGCAGTGTGGGGACGAACGTCGACTTCCCCGAGGTGTCGCAGGAGAGCTTCGCCGCCGGAAACACCATTATCTACGATGCCGACAACGACAGCTTTCGGCTGAACATCACCACGGGGCTGGCCCAGGTCGATGCGACGTTTACACCGGACGACATCCAGGAGACACCCGAAACCCGGATCATCTATTACAGAAACGGTTCAGCCACCTTGGTGCTTGCGAAGGCTGGCGACGAGGGAACAGGTCTCAGCTATGTGACAACCGGAAACTGGAGCGTTTCGCCCTCCCTGGGCTCGGAAAGGGGATATCTGGTCTTCGGCATACCCACCTCGGATGACAGCATGCCCATTACCGGTTCCGCGACCTACGCGGGGTTAGCCGGCGGCTATCTGGTGTCTTCAGGCCAGCAGTTCGGACTGCGGGGAACGTCGAGCCTGACGGCGGACTTCGCGTCCGGCGTGGTGAATGGCGAGCTTGTCCTGACGAAACAGGCCCCCCTGACCCAGGAGGAGACACCCTGGAACGCCTTGAGCGTTACGGGGACCATTGCCGGAAGCGGTTTTGAAGGCACTGTCCAAAGCGGGGATGGTAAACTGACGGGGCCCGTCTCAGGCGGCTTCTTCGGGCCAGGCGCGGCTGAAACCGGCGGAAGCTGGTCGGCGGAAAGCACGATCGAGCATGCGACCGGGACCTTCACCGGAAAACGTTAGTAACTGTGGCGCGGACACCCTGCCGATCCCGCGGGATCGGCGGGGAACGCCGGCTCGATCGTTCAACCCACGATATCCTTGAAGTAGTCCGGCCGTCCCGCGGGCCACATCCAGCCCATCTGGGACATGCCGCCGTCGACCGTCAGCACTTCGCCGGTGATGAAGTTGCCGCTGGGGCCGGCCAGGTAGATCATGGCCTCGGCCACGTCCCAGGCGGTGCCCATGCGCTTCATCGGGTTGCAGTTGGCGAAGGTGACCAGCGCCTCGTCGGAATAGACGTTGAAGCCCGTCGTCTCCACCGAGCCGGGCGCGACGCAGTTGACGCGGATGCCGAACGGCGCCCATTCGGTGGACACGGTCTTCGACATGGCGATGATGCCGGCGCGCGCCGCGCAGGTGTGGCCCGATTGCGGCATGCCGCGCGCCACCGTCGCCACGTTGTTGATGATGTTGCCGCCGCGCTGGCCGGTGTCGCGCCAGCGGATGGCGGCTTCCTGCATCATGTACCAGGTGCCGTTCAGGTTGAGATCGATGACCGAGCGCCAGCCCTTCTTGGTGAAGTCGATGGCGTTCTGCACGAACTGGCCGCCGGCATTGTTCACCAGGCAGTCCACCTTGCCGAAGCGTTCCCAGGCGGCGTCCATCAGGGCGCTCACCTGGTCCTCGTCGCGGATGCTCATGGCGTGCGTGACGATGGTCTTGCCGAGGCGCCGCTCGATGCCCTCGGCCGTTTCGTCCAGCATTTCCTGGCGGCGGCCGCAGATCATCACCTGCGCCCCGAGCCGCGCCGCCAGATAGGCGAGCGTCCTACCCATGCCCGTGCCGCCGCCGGAGATCAGGAACACCTGTCCGTCGAGCAGATCGCTCCGATACACCGTGGGATGGACGGCGAGCGCGTCGTCGTCCAGGCCCCACTGCTTCAGGGCGATCTTCTCCTCGAGGGTCAGCTCCTTGTCCACCGGCCCCGTCCTTACTGGTTCAGGCGTCCCAGGATGGACACGCTGCAGATGTTGCGGTTGGGAATGCCGCCCAGATTGTGCGTCAGACCCATGACCGGATCCTTCAGCTGCCGCGCGCCCGCCCGGCCGTTGATCTGGTTGTAGACCTCGTACGCCATGCGCAGGCCCGAGGCGCCGATCGGGTGGCCGAAGCACTTCAGGCCGCCGTCGATCTGGCACGGAATCTCGCCATCCGCGTCGAACTTGCCGTTCAGGATGTCCTTGTACGCCTCGCCTTCCTTCGACAGGCCAAGGTCCTCCATCACCACCAGCTCGGTGATCGAGAAGCAGTCATGCACCTCGGTCAGCGAGATTTCCTTCAGCGGGTCCTTGATGCCGGCTTCGGCATAGGCGCGCTGCGCGGCCATGCGCGTGGTCATGGTGTACGAGCCGTCCCACGAATTGTGGCCCATCTCGACGCCGTTGGACGCGGCGAGCTGCAGCGCCTTCACCACCACGGGATTGTCGAAGCCCATCTCGCGCGCCTTCTCCGGCGTCGTCACGATGGCGCAGGCCGCGCCGTCCGACACGCCGCAGCAGTCGAACAGGCCGAGCGGGAACGATACCATCGGCGCGTTCAGGATCTTGTCCATGTCCACGGCCGACTGCAAATGCGCCTTCGGGTTCTTGGCGCCGTTCTGGTGGCTCTTCCACGACACATGCGCCATGGCGCGCTTCAGATCGGCCATCTCGACGCCGTGCTTGGACGCATAGGCGCTGGCCAGCTGGGCGAACGAGCCCGGCGCGGTGGAATTGGGCTGCCACAGATCCTCGAACGTGCCCTTGGTGCGCTCGGGCAGGCCGCCGTAACCGGTGTCCTTCAGCTTCTCGACGCCCAGCGCCATGGCCACGTCGCACGCGCCGGCGGCGACGGCATAGACCGCGCCGCGCAGCGCCTCGGTGCCCGTCGCGCAGAGGTTTTCCACCCGCGTCACCGGAATGTTCGGCAGCCGCAGCGCCTGCGACAGCGGAATGGCCGACTTGCCCACGTTCTGCTCGTCGAAGAACACGCCCAGCCACGCCATCTGGATGTCTTCCTTGGAAATGCCGGAATCGGCCAGCGCCTCGGTATAGGCCTCCAGCATCAGATCGTCCGGGCTCGCGTCCCAGCGCTCGCCGAACTTCGAACAGCCCATGCCGATGATCGCTACCTTGTCACGAATGCCAGCCATCTCTCGTGTCCTTTCGTTTGTCTCGCTGCGAGTCTGCCAGAGTGATCGGCGCTCGGATCATGCCGCCGGTGCGGCTTTCCAGAAATAGCGGCGGAAGCCACGGTTGTTGTCGAAGTCCTTGATGCGGAACACCATCTTGACCTTGCTGCCGACCGAGATGCTGCCCTGGTCGAAATCCGTCAGGTCCATATAGATGTTCCCGCCCTCGTTGAAACCGATATTACCATATTGCAGGGGCGGGTTCGGCGAATAGGCCAGATTGTCCTCGGTGAACGTCTTCACCGACGCTTCCAGATCGGCGAAGGCGTGATCCTCCTGGGTGCCGATGGCCTGGCAGTTCGGGTTCACGCACACATTGCTCTTGGGGAACTGCACCGTGCCGCACTGGGTGCACTTGCCGCCCAGGAACGAGGTGATGCTGTCGCGCTTGCGATAGAACGCGCTCTGCGCCGTGCGGTTGTCGCGCTCGGCGCGGATGCCCCATTCATAATTGATCTGGCCGTTGAACGACAGGAAGCGGGTGTAGTTGGTGTCTTCCGTGCCGCGCGCCAGCTGGCCGGTCACGCCGCTGCGCTTGGGCAGCGTCTTCAGCGAGTCGGTGGTCTCGAAGATCAGCACGTCGGCGCCCTGGCCAAAGCCGATCACCATGATCTTCTGGCCCGGCTCGGCCTGCTCCAGCGCGTGCACCAGCATCAGCAGCGCATGGGCCACGCCGGTCTCGCCGATCTCGGCGTTCAGATTGCCGCGCACCGCCTCGGCCTTCACGCCGATGCGCTTGGCCTGCCGGGCATCGAGGCCCTTCTGGCTGGACGGCATGATGAAATGATCGATCTCGGCGGCGCTCACGCCCGCCTTCTCCAGCGCCTTCTTCGCCGCCTCGGGCACGATCAAATCGTACCCCATGTCGCGGATCCAGCGCTCTTCCAGATTGTAGTCGTATTCCGCGTTGGCCGACCGGTAATGATCGACCAGGTCGCGCGCCAGCGAGTGCGAGCCCAGGAAGCGGGCGATGATGCCCTCGGTGCCCAGCAGCAGCGCGGCCGCGCCGTCGCCCAACTGCATCTCCTGCGCGCTGCCCGGCTTGGCCACCCGGTGGTCGGCGGCCAGCACCAGCGTGGCCGCGCCCGCGCGCAGCGCCTGGATCAGCGCCGTGGTGCCGGCGCGCTGGGTGGCGGTAACGTCGATGGATTCGCTGTTCTCGTCCAGGGTCAGCGCCGCCAGCACGATGCCCGCATTGTGCCGGTCGGCGAAGGGCAGGGTGGTCGACGCCAGCGCCACGCCGTCAACGCGCGCCCGGTCAAAGCCGGTCAGGCAGTCGCGCCCCGCCTCGACCGCCATGGTGACGGTGTCCTCGTCCCAGTTGCACATGGCCTTGCTGCCCTTGCCCATGCCCTTCAGGGCCGGGTTCATCCAGGCATTGGCGGCGGCGATGGCCGCGCGGTTCAGGCGGCGCTTGGGCAGATACGCGCCATAGGCGGTGATGCCGACAGAGGTCATGCTGTGCGTTCCTTGTGAGGGAGCCGGAAGGTGGCGGTAGTCTTAGCGGGGGAGGGCGCGGGGGGCAAGCGGTAGAGCGGTTGTGCTGTAATGGAAGAAATTGGCCGTTGTATGAATGGCCCTAGTATCGTTGAGTGGTTGGTATACTCAAATCATCAACGGAGGAGAGATTAACATCGCGTAAGAGGGTTTTTTACGATGGACAGGGTTAGCTCCGACCGGCGTAGCGAGAACATGCGTCGGATCAAGAACAAGGCTACGGTACCGGAAATCGCTGTTCGTCAGGCGGCTTATGCGCTAGGTCTGCGCTTCCGTCTCAATCGTAAAGATCTTCCCGGTAAACCTGATCTGGTTATGCCGGGGCGAAGGATCGCTATATTTGTGCATGGCTGCTTCTGGCACCGTCACACCAACTGCCCTAATTGTACGACGCCGCAAACCAGGATGGAGTTCTGGAACTCCAAATTTGCGGCGAATGTCGCACGAGATGCAAGGTGTGAGCAGGCGCTACGCGATCTGGGTTGGCAGGTAGAGGTCATTTGGGAGTGCGAAACTAAGGATCGGTCGCGTTTGACCGACAGGCTGCGGTCGATAGTCGGCGTCACTATGTAATATTTCTGGCTAGCGTTGATGGGGCTAGCCTTTTCTGTCGCGACCTGGCAGCGTGGTATGAGGGCATGAATCGGGCGTATATGTGATTAAAGGACTCGACATATTTTGTGGTGCCGGCGGCAGCAGCGCTGGGGCCCGGGCAGCTGGTATAGAGATGCGGGCGGCCATCGACATGGACGCCGTCGCCACTCGGACCTACCAAGACAATTTTGAAGGTGCGCATGTCGTCACTTCGCGTCTCGAGGAGATCAGTTTATCAGGATTGAAGCAGCACATAGGTCAAATTGATCTGCTTCTGGCTTCTCCCGAATGTACTAACCACACCTGTGCAAAAGGGTCTGCACCGCGCAGTGAAGCGAGCAGGGCCACAGCTATGACAGTCGTCGAGTATGCTCGCACCTTTCGCCCTCGCTGGTTAGTGCTTGAGAACGTCGTGCATATGCGACCTTGGTCGCGATACGGGGAGCTCAAGCGAGAGCTTGAGCTACTCGGGTACAATATTGGGGAACAGATTCTCAACTCTAAGGACTATGGTGTAGCGCAGAGTAGACGACGACTGTTCATCGTTGGCGATCTTGCGCAGGAGCCAAAAATGGTGAGCCATCGGCGCCGAGGCCGAAAGCGCAGTGCCGCTTCCATCCTCGACCCCGATGGATGCTGGCCGACAACTCCACTGAGAAAGCCGGGAAGAGCTACTGATACTCTTGCAAGAGCCGACCGCGCTGTCGCCGCTCTCGGAGAGAACACGCCCTATTTAATCGTCTATTACGGTACCGACGGTAGCGGAGGATGGCAGCCGCTCGCGCGGCCTCTGCGCACAGTAACGACTGTAGATCGGTTTGCATTGGTAACCCCGACTGACGAAGGGCCCCGAATGCGAATGTTACAAGTGTCGGAGCTTCGGCGCGCAATGGGCTTTGCGCCAAGCTATCTTTTTCAGAACGGTACCCGCCGGGATCGCATCCGCCTTCTTGGAAACGGTGTATGCCCTCCAGTAATGGAAACGGTAATCCGAACACTGATCGATGGGCAGGGACAGGCCAGTAGCGCCAGTTGAAGATCAATGTGGGCGATGGACGGCGTTACTAATTCATTCGATTTACAACCTATCGAAATTCGATAATTCCCGGCCGCGTAGAGAAGTTTGCGGAGTGGGTCGCAATTTCCGAAGCAAGCGCTTCGCGAAGACGGCCAACACGCTTCAGCTTTAATGTCTGCGAAAGTGGTAGGCCGATGCGGAAGCGCAAATTAACTAAGAGTACGTATCTACGCGAGGCCGCTAACAGAGGTGGTGTTTGAAATAGCCACTCCGATTTAGCCGGGGTGTCTCTGAATTGACCACCATTCTTGAGGTCCGTATCGTCAAATGCTGACTCGGATATCGCGACGGCGAGAAGGCCATCTAGAACTCGTAGCTTACCGTTGGAGTGATCACACGGAGCACCTAGTTGTATGAACCGGAACTTGCATGCCTTTGAAAAGGCCTGTTTAGCTTGGTTGGTCTCTAGGCGGTTTTGCTTTAGAGGTACAAACTCCTTGCTCAGCAGGGCTGCCTGCTTGGTCTTCATAGCAGGACCAAGGTAGTTCTTCACCAGAGCGAACGGTGCATCGAAGATCGCGCCGAGCGCGCTTCCCGCATTATCGGGAGAATTTTCTATGTGGAAGAACGTGTTGAGCGCAGCCCGTTGCTGGTCATCCGGGGCAGGTGGAGGGGAAGCTTGGAGCGCGGCCTTCCATGCAGTTTCGGTATTCGGGACAGGTGCGCTACTATCCATCTGATCGGTGAGGACGGCGGACATGCCCCGAGTAAAAGCGCGAAAAGGATTGCGATCAGCTTCAGCCGCGCCGGCTGAAGCTCGACTGATCGCTTGGACGGCTTGTGCGACCGCGTCTCCCCGCTGCCGGCCATAGCGGCCAGATAACTTCGCGATCTGGAGAACACTGCGATCTGCAGCGTTTGTGACGGCGCGTTCCCAGTCAAGGAGCATTGCTAGCCCTGGGATGTCGCCATGAAGATCACGAAGTTTCTCCATCAGTCTTGGCGGGTCGTCGAGATGTCCGTCCTTCGAAAGACAGTACGTTGCACAAGGTCTTAAATCCTCTGCAAGATGCTCTTCCAGATAGTTGGTCAGCGCTTCGTGGGCGGCGCCATTTGCTGTCCATGTCACCAAGGCGTACGGACCATTGTTGGGGCTGATGAGCTTCCGGACGATAGTGACAATCGGAGAAAAGGTACGAGGTCCCAGGTTCGCAGCCGCGCCAGGCAAGAGGTTAATATCCATGAAGAGTATGCGGACGCCGGTCGCGAAAGGAACAGTTCGGTTATTGGCCCTTTCGAATTCAATGCATTCACAAAGCCCACCGAGGCCATCAAACGCTTGTTCGAGAGCCCGCAGATGTTCGATATTGTCGTCAACAGCAATAATCCGAGGCGCGATGATCACCGAATCCACTCCCCTTTGGAAAAGACTAGAGCCGTGACCGCTCCGTCATAGGCTCGTGGAAGGCCTACATCTTCGGCTTCCGGAAACGCAACGAAGCCCCCGCAGGCTTCCATTACAAGCCGCGCATAGTACATACCGATCCCCATCCCATCAGGCTTCAAGGTGATGAAAGGCTGCAGTATGTCGTCTGGCGCGAGCCGATAACCGGGGCCGTTGTCAGCGACGATCAAAGCGGGACCTTCATCGAAATAATTGCTGGTCGTGATGATAATAGCGCGACGACTTTTCCTCGCGTCTGTAGACCATCTCTGATCCAACCAATAGATTGAATTGTCTAAAATGTTTGAGATCGCACCCATCACTATGTTTCGAGGAACAAGGATTTCAAAGTCTTTTGTCTCCTTGGAGATGACGGGTGTCGACAGGATGATTTTATGTCGATCAAAGCGATCCGCGTTGAGTTGACATACCGTGCGGACCAGTTCCGACGCAGGGACGCGCGTCTCGGGAGTTTTACGAAAAAAGTTAGCGAAGCTGTCTAGCAACTCAATCAATGAGCCTGAGCGCTGCTGTAGCTTTTCCATCGGTTCACCTCGACGGATCGCAGCGTTTAGTGCTCGTACCCCATGCTCGACCTCGTGAAAAAGAGTAGCGACATGCATCTGCGTTGCGCCGGGGCGTAGGAGCGTATCCTGCATTTCCTGTACGCGTGTGCCAACTTTGTCGACAAGTTTCAAAATTTCTGGCCCGAGTGACCGCTTCTCGACTTCCTTGCGCAGTTCGGCGATAGCCGAATTTGGGCTGATGCGCGACTCCTGCCCATTTTTGGACAGGACCCTCCTCATTCGTCCCTTATCGATGGTGCGCTGACCTTCAAGGTGGGTGAGGCCGGATATCACAATCGCTCTCAGTCTCTGATACGCCAAGTTGTCGTCGAACCCATCTCGGCTTGTTTTCTCCCGCAATTCCGCGCTTAGATTCATGTCTAGACTGATCAGGCCCACAATGTTGTTATTGCTGATTGCACGGGTCGGTTGATTAACTCGCCGAAGGTCCAGTCCGAGCCAGTCGTCTCCCGGCTCGCCATAACTGTAGACCCTGATGTCGTCACGATAGACGCGGACGCCGCCATTTCCTTCCAGGAAGGTTGCAATCTGAGACTGCTCAGGGATAAATGCTGCAACCTCACGATCCTGATCGAAAACATAGAAGCTACCTTTCACCGGTCCTATACCCTCGGTGAATGCGGTGGGAACGATGTTGGGAACAGGCTTTTCCTCAAAAAACTCTTGGGCCAGCCGCTTGGGAAAAAGCAACGTCTCATGTGCGCCTCTTTGTTGGCGACCTTCCAGTCCCATTCCAGGCGGAGGTTTAAACGAATACTTCCAGCGGAAACCGTCGGCGTCGAAACAAAAATCGTATTCCCATAGAGCAATGTTCAGTATATCGCCGACGTCGAGCAATTCGTTTAGCCAAGATTCATTGCCTGGTACCACCAGCGAAACATCGAAATCGTCGGCTGTCGCAAATGGGGCGGATATCGATGTAACATTCCGCCAAAGACGTCGGACGTCTCCTCTAGTCCATGCTGATTTAAGGTCTGTAATCTCAATGCGGGTCCCGGTCTTACCCTTCTTGAAATACACCGAATCAGTCTCGCTGATCGAGATTTCAGTCTCGTCCATGTAGCGGCGGCCGATCTGTTCGGCCCAGTTAACGTCTACATGAAGTTCTGGACCACCCTTTGCCCGGGTCCACAACCGAATTCGATTACCCAGTTTGTGTGCTGCAAATCTACCGACGCCTTTTTCGCCAAGTGGAAGTCGCTTGAACTTAGGAGTTCGCATACCGCCAATACGCTGTATTTCGCGAACGTCTGCACCAGGTTCCAGCCAAACTTCAGTCAGCGTTTCGAGAGTCATGCCTGAACCGTCGTCGACGACCGAAATTGAGCCGGATTGTTGTTCGGGTGCGGTCAGAGTTACGATTACGGTATTTGCATCGGCATCATAGGCATTCTTGACCATCTCAAAGACAGCAAGGCGGGCATTGTCGATCAGCTGTTCACCGAGGAGGGCAAGGAGCCGCGCTCGAGGTCGAAATGCCTTCCGTACCTTTATCTTGGAAATAGGTTTCCTCCTAATTCGCCTGCGCCGTCGCTACTATTAGACTGTGAATGCGGCATCATGAGATTGACGGCGTGGTTACCAAAGTCAATGGCCTAAACTTATCAGCGTCGCCGGAAACAACCCCTACGTCGTCTGCACCACTCCGCTCGTGTCCAGCCTGAGCGTCATATCATAAATCTTCCACCCATCCCCCTCGCGCCGCACCTTCGAGAGATAGGTGCCGAGGAAATAGTACACCGACCCGTCCGGGTTCTTGTGCCAGGCGTTCAGATAGCTCTCCAGCGTGCCCTGGTCGCCATGCACCTCGGCCAGCTGGGTGCCGATCAGGTGCTGGGTGCCGGTGTAGTTCTTCAGGGCGTTCTCGGCCACCGCCGCCCAGCCGTCGGGGCCGTCGGCGGTCAGGTCGCCGGGCGTGTTGGCGGTGCGAATCTTGGCGTCGGCGGCGAAGATGCGGTGATAGATCTGGCGGCCTTCCGCGCGCAGCTGGGGCGTCTTCTGGCCCAGCTTGTCGGTGGCCTTGGCGTACAGCCGCTGCAAGGTTTCGATCTCGTGCTTGTCGGCGATGGTCGCCGCGCGGTTGTCGGTCATGCTCTCTCCCCTTTTTCCCCGTGACCCGGTTCCCCGGAACACACTCTATGCACGATGAAGCCGCGGCGGAAGCATTCCCGTGCGGGGAAGGGTGGCGCGCATCGATCCGCTAGGCTACCTTCTCCGCCGAAAACATTCATCCTTGAAGGGGAGAGCACCGATGAGCGTTGCCCAGGACATTCTCGAAATCCAGATGCTGCCGCAGCGTTATGCCGATGCGGTCATGCGCCACAATGGCGACGACTGGTCGGCCTGCTGGGCGAAGGACGGCGAATGGTACCTGCGCGAGGAGCCGGTGAAGGGGCGCGAGAGCATCCGCAAGATCTGGGAACAGGCCATGGCCGGGTTTCCCTTCGCGGTGTTCCTGGTTCAGCCGGCCATCGTCGAGGTCAATGGCGACACGGGCACCAGCCGCTCCTACGTCACCGAAATCCTGGGCACGCCCGACGGCAACTCGTTCCGCGTCTATGGCTGCTACAATGACGAAGTGGTGCGCGAGGACGGCAAGTGGGTGTTCAAGTCGCGCCGCTATGCCCGCTTGTACCAGGGCCCGGTGGATCTGAGCGGCGAGAAGTTCCCCTACAGCTGAGGCCAGGGGCGGGGCCGGCCACCGCGCCGGCCGCCGGCCCTGTTGAACCCGCGTCCGAACGGGCCTAGCATCGGACACCGCATTGCGCTCGGATCAAACGGGGAGAAGAGGCGCGTCATGAGCCGTATCGTATTCCGCAACGCCAATCTGCTGGACGGGGACACCCCGGCGCGGGCGGGCACCACTATCGTCGTCGAGGGCGATCGCATCGCCCAGGTCACGCAGGCGGCCGTGCCGCGCGCGGCCGGCGACACCGACGTCGACCTGCAGGGCATGACCTTGATGCCCGGCATGGTCAGCGGCCATTACCACGCGGCCTACAGCATCGGCGGCGACGGCATTCCCATGGGCGCGCCGCCGACCCAGCTCGCGCTCTACGCGCTGGCCAACACCCAGAAGGCGCTGCGGGCCGGCTATACCAGCCTAGTCGGCGCGGGCACCTTCCACGATGTGGACGGGCGCCTCGCCGAGGCCATCGATTCCGGCGCGGTGGTGGGGCCGCGGCTGATCCCGTCCAGCCGGGCGCTGTCGCCCAAGGTCACCGAGGACGAGCCGGCCGAGGGCGTGCCGTGGCTGAAATGCTGGGGGCCGGACGATTTCCGCGCCGCCGCCATCCAGGAAATCGACCGCGGCGCCAGGATCGTCAAGCTGTTCGCGGCGCAGGGCCATGCCATGCGCAGCTGCCGCGAGATGACCTATGAGGAGCTGAAGGCCGCCTCGGACGCGGCGCACGAGCGCGGTGCGCGCACAAGGGCGCATGTCTGCGGCGCCGCCCAGGTGATGAAGTGCATCGAGGCCGGGGTCGACATCATCGACCATGCGGACTGGATGACCGACGAGGTGATCGAGGCGCTGATCGCCCACAACAAGTTCGTGCTGCCCAGCATGTACACGCCCTGGCTGGCGTCGAACGACCCGTCGCTGGAAGGCGCCGAGTACTACGACAAGGAAGATTTCGAATACATGCGGGCCAAGGTTCCCGTCGCCAACGCGCGCGGCGTGAAGTTCGTGCCGGGCGACGATTACGGCTTCTTCGACATGGCGCCCCACGGCGCCTATTCGGGCGAGCTGGCCTGCTATGTGGAGCAGGTGGGCATCAGCCCGCTCGACGTGATCCGCTGGGCGACCAAGTTCGGCGGCGAGATGACCGGCATCGCCGATCTGGGCACCATCGAGCCGGGCAAGCTGGCCGACATGGTGATCGTCGACGGCGATCCGTCCGCCGACATCCGCGTGCTGCTGCAGCCCGAGCGCATCGTCGCCGTGCTGAAGGGCGGCGCGCTGGTCAGCGGCCATCTGCCCGCCGCCCAGCCGGCCATGGCGGCCGAGTAGGCTTACTCCGCCGCCGCCTTTTCCGCGCCGCTCCAGGCGTCCATCACCGGCTCGATCATCAGCTCGGGCGCGGCGGCGGCGCCGGCCGCGCGGATGCGCCGGTCCAGCTCCTCGTGCCAGTGATAGATGCGCCGTTCCTGATAGCTCAGGGTGATGCCTCTGAAGCCCGGCGATTCCACCGATTCCTGGATGAAGGGCGCGAACTGGGTGTCCTCGAACAGGATGCGGTCGAAATTGGCGATGCGCGTGTGCCACACCTCGGGCAGCTTCCCGTCGCCCCAGTCGGGCGCGAACCAGTGGCATTCCACCCGCATGGTGTTCGGCCCGGTCGGCCAGAAGGTCAGGATCGGCACGCCGGAGGCGTGCGGCGGCGTCACCAGGTTGGGGAAGATGTTGAACGACAGATTGTGGATGCGCGGCACGTCGGTGACCGTGTCCATGTGACGCACGCCGATGGTGCCCGGGTCGCGCCACCCGTCGCGCCGGTTCGGCGTGCACATGATGGAATGGCCGTTCTCCCACAGCTCGATGGCGGTGCCGCGCGAGTCGATGAAGCGGTCCACCGTGTGCTGGTGGATCGACTTGACGTGATAGGTCTCGAGGAAGGCGTCCATCATCACCTTGACGTTGCAGGCGATGTCGAAGCCGTGCTTCTCGACGAAGCGCATGCGCTCCGGCTGGAACTGGGCGAGCTGCACGCCGACCGGCCCCAGATACTCGAGCAGCGGCATGGCGTCCGGGTCCTCGCTGACGAACACCCATTTGCCGAAGCGCTCGCAGCGCACCGGCACCAGCGACATGCAGGCCATGTCCAGCCCGGTGAAGTCGCGCTTGTCGCGCAGATTGATCAGGTTGCCTTCAAGGTCATAGGTCCAGCCATGATAGGAACAGACCAGCCCGCGCGCCGTGCCCTGCATGTCCTTGACCAGCGGCGCGCCGCGGTGGCGGCAGGTGTTGTAGAAGGCGCGGATCACGCCGTCGTCGCCGCGCACGATCAGGATCGGCGAGCCGGTGTTCTTCCACAGCATGTAGGAACCGGCCTCGGGCAGCTCGTCGGCGTGGCAGGCGTAAAGCCAGCTCCGCTTCCACAGCGCCTGCCATTCGGCCTCCTGAAAGCCGGGGTCGAGATAGCGGCCGCCGGGAATCTCCGGCAGGGCAGGGAAGCCCTCGGGCGGCGCGGCGCGGCCCTTCTCGAACGCCATGCCGTTGAGCAGGCGCCGGTTGAGGGCTTCGATGGCGTCCAGATCCAGTTCCATGTGCGACATGACCAAGCCTCTTCACCGTCAGGCGGCGAGACCTAGCACAGCGCCCGGCGCGGGCCAACGAAAACAAACATTTTTGCTGGTTTGCGCGGCGCGGGGCAGCTATTCGCCGATGAAGTTCAGCTCGATCTTCACGCCGTCCGGGTCGCGCACGAACAGTTGCTTGATCTTGAAGTCGGGCACCACGTTCTGCTCGAACTTCAGGCCGCTCTCGGTCAGGCGGTCGCGGATCGCCTCGAAGCCGGTGCAGCGGAACGCGACGTGATCGAGCGGCCCGGTGGTGCCGCCCGGCGCGCTGTCCATGGCCATGATGTGGATGACCGGCTGGCTGCCGCAATACATCCAGGCGCCGGGAAAGCCGAAGTCCGGGCGGGGGCCGTTCTCGAAGCCCAGAACCTCGCCATAGAACCGGATGCACGCATCCAGGTTCCGCGTGTTGATGTTCACGTGGTCGAGCAACTCGATGCCCATCTTCGGTCTCCCCGTTCCGTTGCCCTCATTCTAGCGGCTGGGGCAGGGGGCGCCAGCGCTGATTAGATGATGCGCTTGGCCCGGAAGTCGGCGATCTCGGCGTCGCCATAACCCAGCTCGCGCATCACCTCGTCGGTGTGCTCGCCCAGCATGGGCGGCCGGACGCGCATGGTGCCGGGCGTCTTGGACAGGCGGAAGGGCGGACCGGCGATCGGCACCTTCTTGTCCACGCCGGGAATGTCCATGGGATAAAGATCGCCCATGGCCTGCACCTGCGGGTCCTCCAGCGCCTGGCGCGGCGTCAGCACCGGGCCGGCGGGCACGCCGAACTTCTCGCACAGATCGATCACCTCGGCGGTGGTGTGCTCGGCGCACCATTCGGCCATGCGCTCGCCGATCACGGTGCCGTTGTCGCCGCGCGACTGGTCCGAGCGGAAGCGGGGATCGTTCACCCATTTGTCCTTGTCGCCGACCATCTCGGCCCAGCGGCCGAAAAGCGCGTCGCCGACCGTGTGGGTCAGCACGTGGCCGTCCTTGGTCTTGTAGATGTCGGACGGGGCCGAGGTTTGCACCCGGTTGGCGCTGGGCACGCGGTCCAGCTCCAGCACGGCCTGTTCCATCAGCAGGCCGTTCATGTAGGTCAGGCCGGTGCGCAGCAGCGCGCCTTCCACTTCCTGGCCTTCGCCCGTGGCGCGGTGATGCATGATCGCCGCCAGCGTGGCATAGGCCGAGATGATCGCCGTGCCGAAATCGACCCAGGGTGCGTTCGACTTCACCGGATTGCCGACCGTGCCCGAGAAATACGCCGCGCCGGACATGACCTGGCCGATGCCGTCGAAGCCGCCGCGATGGGCATAGGGGCCGCTCGGCCCGAAGGTCGAGATGCTGGTCATGATGATGTCCGGCTTGATCGCCTTCAGGCTGTCATAGTCGAGGCCGAGGGTCTTGAGCGCCTGGATCGGCATGTTGGCGACCACCACGTCGGCGCTCTGCACCAGGCGGCGGATGATGTCCTTGGCCTCGGGCTTGGCCGGATTCAGGGTCACCGACTTCTTGTTGGCGCCCACCTGCAGGAACAGGCTGCCTTCGCCCTCGCTGCCGTCTTCCTTGTGGTGCAGCGGATAGACATAGCGGTCCTCGCCGCCCTTCAGCTTCTCGACCCGGATCACGTCGGCGCCCAGATAGCCCAGCATGGTGGTGCAGTACGGCCCGGCGATATAGCGGCCGAAATCCAGCACCCGAACGCCGTCAAGAACTCCCGCCATCTGATCCTCCCAAGGCCGAGAAAAATTGTCGCGGCACTATGCAAGATGCCCGTAGGCTTGTTCCAGCACGAATCGACCGACGGGGTCCGGGCAGGCCGCATCGTGGGGGTGTTGTTGAAAGATTATCTGCAGCTCGGCCAGGGCGGCCTTCATTCGCTGACGCCGAAGCGCATCGTCGCCAGGCTGAACCGGGGCCGCGCGGCTGCCGCCCGGTGGCGCAAGAGCCGGGCCAGTCCCGGCCCGCGCCCGGTCGATCCCTACATGCCAGCACGGCCGTTTCAGGAGGTTCATACCGAGCGCCAACGGATCGTCGATCCCTCCCGCGGCGTCGCCATGGACTGCACCCTCCGCCGCCCCGCGACGGCGGCGGGACCGCTTCCCGTGGTGATCTATTCGGTCCCCATGGACTGGGCGCCGAACGATCCCACCCCCGACGGCGCCTACATCGCCGAACACCTCGCGGCGGCCGGCTATCTGGCGATCACGGTGCGCCACCCGGACACCGACCGGATCGTGTTCCCCGAATATCCATCCACCCGCCCGGACAAGGCCGCCTACGGCCTGGCCTGCGCGGAAAAGCCAGAGTCCCAGATCGAGCGGATCAAGGACCTGCTGTTCCTGCTCGACACGCTCGAAAGCTGGGCTGACGTCGACCGCGCCCGCATCGGCGTCTCGGGCCACTCCTTCGGCGGTATGGCCGCCATGTCCGTCGCCGGCCAGCGCGTGGCGGGGACTCTCGCCAGCTTCAAGGACAAGCGCGTCACCGCCGTGGCCTCCTACGGCATCATGGCCTCGCCGCCCGGCGTGCCGAAAAAAATGTACGCCGACATCGACGTGCCCCTCCTGATGATCGTCGGCGCCGGCGATTTCACCTATGGCCGCTGGTACACCCCCGCCGACAAATTCGCCGCCTTCCACAACGGCGACTCTCCCCACCGTTACGCCGTCATGCTCGACCTCGCCGACCATCACACCTACCCGGGCGGCCGGATGGCGGTCGGCAAGGCCACCAAAGGCGAACATCTGTGCTTCCAGTGGACCCGTTCCATCGCTTTGGCCTTCTGGGACGCCTGGCTGCGCGGCGATCCTGCGGCGCGGCGGTGGCTCGACGAGGACCTGTACGCGGCATTGAGAGGGGATGGCAAATTGCTGCGGAAATGAGTCCGACGCCGCTTTGTTGATGAGGTAGCCTGTACCCTCGATCGGCGACCACACATTGTCATCAAGGGGCTTGGGGATGGCGGGAAGTCCGGGGCATCTGGAACGTTCTGTCCGGCTGCGTCTACGCTATACGCCTGCCTTGCGTCCGCTCTCGCGGGCGGTGCGGCTCTGGCGCCGCTGGGTCTGCGCCGGGCCGCGTGCGCGCGAGCCTTATATGGGTGATCGCGCCGCCGTGCCGATCACCACGGACGAAATTGTCCTGCGCGATAACTCCCGCGACATCGGCATGACCTGCATCGTCGTCCGGCCGGCCGTGATCACCGCCCCCATGCCCGTCGTGATCTACTCCGTCCCCATGGACTGGGACCCCAAGCGCCCGACGCCCTGGGGCCGGCACATCGCCGAGCATCTCGCCGCCCATGGCTATCTGGCGCTGCATCTGCGCCACACGGACGCCGACCGCTTCATCTTTCCTGAAACGGTGATCAGCCAGCCGAACAAGGCGGCCTATGCCCGGGCGCAGGTGCACAAGCCGGAAACCCATGGCGAGCGCTTCACCGATATCGGCTTCCTGCTCGACACGCTGACGGCATGGAACGAGGAGGGCGAGCTGCGCGGCTGGATCGATCTGGAGCGGATCGGCATCTCCGGCCATTCCTTCGGCTCGGTCACGGCCCAGGCGCTGGCCGGGCTGCGCTTCCCGCCCCTCGGCCGCTCCTACAAGGACAGCCGAATCAAGGCGATGCTGACCTATAGCGGGATCACCCTGAAGCCGGACATCAACCCCGGCGCTTTCGCCGACATCGACGTGCCCGCCCTCTACATGACGGGCACCGAGGACTTTCCGCAGTCGGTGCAGTCGCTACCGGAAGACAAGCTCTGGCCGTTCTATCTCGGCCGTCAGCCGGATCGTTATGCCGTGATCCTCAAGGGCGCCGATCACCATGCGTATCATGCCGGCCGGGCCGAGCTGCGGCAGGTCGATCCGCGCGAGCGGCTTTGCTACCAGTGGGTCAGGAGCATTTCGCTCGCCTTCTGGAACGCCTATCTGCGCGGCGACGGCGGAGCACGCGACTGGCTCGACCACGATCTGCCGCGCGTCATCCGGGGCGAGGGCAGGGCCTGGCGCGCCTGACGTGATCTGGCGGGCTGGCGCGGCGAGGGCGCCGCGGCTTAGGCTTGGGCCCTGACGAATCGATCAAGGGGAAGACCATGCCGCTCTATGCCATCGGCGATCATCATCCGGTTCTGGAAAGCGACGATGTCTGGATCGCGCCCAGCGCCGACATCATGGGACAGGTCGTCATCCGCAAGGGCGCCAACATCTGGTTCAACACTACCCTGCGCGGCGACGACAACCTGATCACGGTGGGCGAGGACGCCAATATCCAGGACGGCGCCGTCATCCATGTGGATCGCCGCTTCCCGTGCACCATCGGCCGCAACGTCACCATCGGCCATCAGGCCATGGTGCATGGCTGCACCATCGGCGAGAACTCGCTGATCGGCATCGGCGCGGTCATCCTCGACGGGGCGAAGATCGGCAAGAACACGCTGATCGGCGCCAACACGCTGATCGGCAACAACAAGGAAATCCCCGATGGCGTGCTTGTGCTCGGCGCTCCCGGCAAGATCGTCCGCGAGCTGAACGAGGAGGACATCCGCATGCTCGAGATGTCCGGCAGATCCTATGCCGAGAAGGGCCGCATGTTCCGCAAGAGCCTGAAAGTGGTCGGTTAGCCTTAGACGGCGACTTTCAGAAAGTCCTGCAAGTCATTGACGAATAATTCTGGTTGCTCCAGCGCGGCGAAATGCCCGCCGCGCGCGGGCGCCGACCTGTACACGACCCGCGCATAGGCTTTTTCCAGATAGGACAGCGGTGGCACCGGGGCGAGTTCGCCGGGATAGTCGGCGAAACCAGCGGGCACCATGATCCTCTCGCCGCCCGGCAGCACCGAATGGCCGGTCTCCCGGACGGCCCAGTACTGCCACGCGGCGGTATTGAAGGTCCGGCTGGTCAGGTAGATCATCACATTGGTCAGGATCTGGTCCATGCTGAACACAGGCATGTCGCCATCGGTTCGCTGGCCCCACGCCTGCATCTTCTCGGTGATCCAGGCCGCCGTGCCGACCGGACTGTCCATCATGGCGTAGGACAGGGACTGCGGCTTGGTCGATTGCAGCACCATGTAGCCGAAGCGCCCTTCGCCGCGCCGGGCAGCCTCGCGCGCCCAGGCCTTTTCCTCGGCGGTGTCCAACTGGGCGACGCCGACTCCAAAGATGTTGCGGAAGGTGCCGCCGGGCCGCAGGCCGAACATGTTCATGTGGATGGCGCCGCAGGCGCCGCCCCTGTCGGTGCCGTGATCGAATCCCAACCAGGCGGTGATCGAACTGCCCCAGTCGCCGCCCTGCGCCACGTAGGTGTCGTAGCCGAGGACATTGGTCATCAGGCCGTTCATGAAACCGGCCTGCGCGCGCGGATCGATGGGGCGGGGCGGCTTGCCCGACCAGCCATAGCCCACAAGGGAGGGCACGATCACGTCGCACCCCTCCTCGGCGTCGCCGCCGAAGCGCTCTGGATGAGCAAGCCGCTCGATACAGTTCAGGAACTCGAAATAGGATCCGGGCCATCCATGAAGCAAAATCAATGCTTTGGGATTCGACCCTGATCCTTTTTCGTGGATGAAGTGAAGCGGTATGCCCTTCACCTCGGCCTTGAACTGGGGAAAGCGGTTGAGCGAGGTTTCCGCCCGGCGCCAGTCATACTGATCCAGCCAATACGCGCAGAGGCGGCGCATGAAGCTGCCATTGGCGCCATACTGCCAGCCGGCATCGACCGGCTCCTCGAACCAGTCATAGGCGCGTACGCGCCTCGTGATCCGGTCTATGTCGTGCTGCGGAATATCGACCGTGAATGGGTGCACGCTAATACTCCTCATCTACAACAGGACCTTAGCCCCAGTCTCTCAGAAACTTCCGCAAGTCCTCCAGGAAGACTTCAGGCTGCTCGAAGGCGGCGAAATGACCGCCCTTGGGCTGCTCTTTCCAATGGACGACATTGTAGGCCTTCTCGGCATAGGACCGGGGCGGCACGGGCGCAATCTCGCGCGGATAACCGGCGACGCCCGTGGGGACCTCGACCCGCTCACCTGGCGGAAAGGAGAAGCCCTTTTCGGTGCCCACGCCGTAATATTGCCAGGCCGCGGTGTTGAAACGGCGGGTGACCACATACAGCATGATGTTGGTCAGCAGCTTGTCCTTGGAGAAGACATTCTCCAGCGCGCCGCCTTCCTTGCCCTCGTTGGAGAGGTCGGACCAGGTATGGAATTTCTCGGTCAGCCAGGCCGCGACCCCGACCGGGCTGTCCATCATGGCATAGGACAGGGATTGCGGCCTGGTCGCCTGGACCATGAAATAGCCTGACTCCGTCGCCATGCGCGCGGCGGCGCGGGCGGCCCAGGCCTTTTCCTCCTCGGTCTCCGGTGCCAGCGCCATGCCCGCGATGCCGGCAGGCGTGGTGCCTCCGGGGCGGACGCCGACGAGGTTCATGTGGATCGACTTCACGGCGCCGCCCTTGTCCGCGCCATGGTCGAAGCCCAGCCAGCCGGCGATCAGCGCGCCCCAGTCGCCGCCCTGGACGACATAGGACGCATAGCCGAGAACCTGGGTCATCAGGCCGTTCATGTAACGGGCCTGGGCGCGCGGGCCGATGGGTTTGGGCGGCGGGCCGGAAAAGCCGTATCCGACCAGTGACGGGATGATCACGTCCCGCCCGTCCTCGGCCTTGCCACCGAACTGTTCCGGATGGGCGAGGGGGCCGGTCAGGTGCAGCAGCTCGAAATAGGACCCTGGCCAGCCATGCAGCAGGATGATGGGTGTGTTGGCCGGGTTGGAGCCCTTCTCGTGGACGAAATGAATGTCGATCCCGTCCACCTTCGCCTTGAACTGGGGAAAAGCGTTGAGCTTTGCCTCGGCGGCGCGCCAGTCGTAATCGTTCAGCCAGTAGTCGCAAAGCTCGCGCAGATAGGCGCCATTGCACCCATACTGCCAGCCGGCATCCACCGGCTCCTCGAACCATTCATATTCACGGATGCGGCGCTTGATGCGGTCGAGTTCGTAGTCCGGTATGGCTACGTCGAAAGGCCTTACGTCAGTCACGGTTCATTGTCCTCCCCAGGATAACCGAAATCGTCGCGGCGCCGCCGCTGTCCGTTACGCGGCGATCATGCCGCCATCCACGTTCAGCGCGCCGCCATTCATGTAGCTGGACTTGTCCGACAGCAGGAACACCACGCCATCGGCGATCTCTTCCGAGCGCGCCAGACGCTTCATGGGGACGATGCCGGTCAGCAGCTCGTCATTGCCGCCCGTCGCGGCATCCAGCGGCGGCGTCTTGGTGTTGCCGGGGCAGATCACGTTCACGCGGATGTTCTTTTCGGCATATTCCAGCGCCGCGCACTTGGTCAGCCCCATGATCCCGTGCTTGGCGGCCGTGTACCAGTTCAATCCAGCCATCCCTTTCACGCCATAGATCGACGCATTGTTGCAGATCACGCCGCCCCCGGCGCGCAGCATGGCAGCCAGTTCATACTTCATGGAATAGAAGATGCCCTTCAGGTTGAGGTCGATGCCGCGGTCGAACTCGCTCAGGCTCATTTCGTGGATGGGGACGAGCGTCTCGTGAAACATCCCGGCGTTGTTGAACGCCAGATCGAGCCGGCCATATTCCTTTTCCGCCCGGGCCACCAGCGCTTCACAGTCGGCGGCGACCGAGCAATCGGTCCGGTGAAAGAGGGCCGTGCCGCCCGCCTGGGCAATCTCATGGCACACGGCCTCGCCCTTGTCGGCCGAGCGGTTGCCGATGACGACAACGGCACCCTCGGCGGCCATGGCCAACGCCGCGGCGCGTCCGATGCCGCTACCCCCGCCGGTGACGATGGCAATCTTGTTATCGAGCAGCATGGCCGTCTCCCCTTGTTCCTGTTGCTCAGGCTTTCCGGAACCTTATCAGAAAAAAATCGGGTGCCAGAGAAATCGCGGTGCCGGCAGAAAAATCGCGCGTGCGGTTTTTGATTCTGGTGACCTCCTGGCGTTCCATGCTAAGGCAGCCGACGCTTCATCCCTGCCTCCATTCCATCGAGACAGACGGTGCATTTTCCAGCCGGTGGCAGACCGGCGGCAAGAGGCTGATCGTGGATCAATCGGTAACCAAGCCGGGTAAGGAACTGACGGGGCAGTTGATCGCTTTCTCGGCGATCGCGCCGTTCGGGATGCATCTGGTCATTCCCGCGATCACCCCGATCAAAGACGAATTCGGTATCACCGCCAGCGAGGCCGCGCTGCTGATCAGCGCCACGCTTTGGGGTATCGCCGCGTCCACGCTGTTTTTTGGCGTGCTGGCCGACCGCTATGGCCGCAGGCCCATGCTGATCATCGGTCTGGTGCTGTTCGTGATCGGCAGCCTCATGGGCATGTTCGGCCAGAGCGCGGGCGTCGTCATCGCCGGCCGCGTGGTTCAGGGCATCGGCGGATCGACGGGCATCGTCATTTCGCGCGCCGTCATTCGCGACCTCTACAGCCGCGAGAAGGCGACCAGCATCCTGGCCTATCTCACCATGGTGGTGATGGTGGCGCCGATCATGGCGCCGGCCTTCGCGGGCTACATCGTCCAGACCCATGGCTGGCGGGCCATCTTCGCCATTTCCGGCGTCCTGGGCTTCCTCATTCTGGGCTGGCTGGTGACCCGTTTCCGCGAGACGCTGCGCGACCCGATCCCCATGCCTAACCTTTTCGCCATGCTCGCGGCCTATTTCGGCGTGCTGCGCTCGCCGGTGTTCCTGCTCTACACGCTCGGCGGCACCTTCATCATGGTCTCGTTCTTCGGCATGATGAGCGGCGTGCCGCATGTGGCGGAAGAGTCCTGGAAGATCGGCAAGGACGAGCTTGGCTATTATCTTGGCGCCGGCGGACTGGGGATGATGGGCAGCGCGTTCATCACCGCCCGTGTCGCCGAACGTGTCGATCTGGACATGCTTCTGATGCGCGGCTTCATGATCGTCGGCGTCGGCGTCACCATCATGCTGTCGCTGTTCGCGGCCGGCATCAACCACCCGCTGTCATTGTTCGGTCCGGCGGTCATCAATGGCTTCGGCGCGGGCTTCATCCTGCCGACGGCGACGGCGCGGGCGCTCAGTGCCGTGCCGCGCATGGCGGGCACCGCCTCGGGCATGATGACCTTCCTGCAGTTCCTCGCGGGAGGCGTGGCGGCGCAGGCCATCGGCTATTTCGATCACCATACGCCATGGCCCGTCGTCGGCTTCATCGTGTTCGGAAATCTGGTCGCGGCGATCTTCGCCATGTACGCCATCGCGGCGGCAAAACGTCGCGGTGCGATCTGATCGGGCTTGAAGCCCGGCTTGCCTTGGGACACAACAGCGGTTATGTGAACCGCCTGACCGTTACCCCGGAGAAAGACGATGTCCGAAGAAGGGACCTATTTTCCCGTCACCAAGACGACCGACATCGAGCAGGGCAAGTGCAAGGCCTTCATGGTTGAAGGTCATGACGTCCTGATCGCCCGCACCAAGTCCGACGACTTCTATGCCGTCGAGAATCTCTGCTCGCATGCCGATGCGACCCTTGAGAGCGGCAGGATTCGTGGCAATCACATCATGTGCCCGCTGCATGGCGCCCGGTTCAGCCTGATCGACGGCAGCTTCGGCCCGCCGGCCTGGGCGCCGATCAAGACCTACAAGCTCCGCGTCGAGGGCGACCAGGTCGAGGTGCTGATTACCGGCGCGCCCGAGAAGAAGGTGCGCGGCGCCATGGGCATGTTCTGAGGGCATTCCCTACCAGGGAACGCGGTTTCCATCCCAGCCGATGAAGTGGCCGGACGTCGCCAGCGACGCGCCGGCCATGACTTTTTTGAGCCCGGCGATGCTCGCCTGCGGCGAGACCGGGGCCATGCTGCCGCCCATGTCGGTCTGCACCCAGCCGGGATGCAGCGACATCACCGTGATGCCGCGGCCGCGCAGATCCATGGCCAGCGTACTCATGACGAAATTCACCGCCGCCTTGGTAGAGCCATAGGCGAGGTGGCCGCCCGGCGGCGCGGCGATGGAGCCCATCGAACTGCTGATGGTGAAGATTTTCTTCTGCTCCGACGCGGCCACGTTGCCGATCAGCGCTTCGATCAGACGCAGCGGCGCCATGGTGTTGATGGCGAAGGCATGCTCCCATCCCTCATAATCCATGCCGCCGAACGCCTGCGCCTCCATGCCGCCCTCGGCGAACCCCTTGAGTCCGTAGGTCCCCGCGTTGTTCAGCAGGATATCGATGGGCGCGCCGTTCAGTTCGCGGGCGAGGCGGGCGATGGAGCCAGCCTCGCCAATCGATAGGGCGTGCAGGGTAACCCGCCCATCCGACCCGGCGGCGATCTCACTCAGATCCGTGCTGGCTTCGGGATCCCGGCAGCAGGCGTGAACCTGCCATCCGTCGGCCGCATATTGGCGAACGAACTCCAGGCCCAATCCACGATTGGCGCCGGTGACGAGAATGCTTGGCATCATGTCCTCCCCGTTTTTTGTCGCCTGATGATAGGCATGGCGGGTGCACGGCAGGAAGCCGGATTCTCCCGCGCCCGTCGCCGTCGGCACCTGGCCGGACCGTCAAGATTATTTGCATCTGTGCGGCGCGTGCCTATAGTGCGCGCCAAATCCGGTTGACCATTGAAGAGCATGCCGACATGGACCTGAACTACACGGGCGAAGATCTGGCGTTCCAGAACGAGGTGCGGGCTTTCCTGAAGGAGAACCTCACCCCCGATCTCAAACGCGCCACCGACATGACGACCACCGTCTTCGTCGAAAAGGACATCGCCGAGAAATGGCAGCGGAAGCTCTATGAAAAGGGCTGGTTGGCGTATTTCTGGCCGAAGGAATATGGCGGCACCGGCTGGAACGCGACCCAGCGCTACATCTTCCAGCAGGAATGCGCCGCGGCGGGCGCGCCGGGCATCATCCCGATGGGCATCCGCTACGTCGGTCCGGTGATCTTCACCTTCGGCACCCAGCAGCAGAAGGATTTCTTCCTGCCGAAGATCCTCAACGGCGAGCATTACTGGTGCCAGGGCTATTCCGAGCCGGGCGCCGGTTCGGATCTGGCCGGCCTGAAGATGCGCGCGGTGCGCGAGGGTGACGAGTACGTGCTGAATGGCAGCAAGATCTGGACCACACATGCCCACCACGCCGACTGGATCTTCTGCCTCGTGCGCACCGACAACACGGGCAAGAAGCAGGAAGGCATCAGCTTCCTGCTCATCGACCTGAAGACTCCGGGCATCAAGATCGACCCCATCATCACCATGGGCCTCGACCACGAGGTCAATCAGGTGTTCTTCGACGACGTGCGCGTGCCGGTCGAGAACCGGGTCGGCGAGGAAAACCAAGGCTGGGAATACGCCAAGTTCCTGCTCGAGTTCGAGCGCGGCGGCGGATCGTCCGGTTACCTCAAGGCAGCCTTCAGCAAGCTGAAGACCGTGGTCTCGTCGCAGGTCAGTGGTCAGCTTCCGCTGATCCACGACTCGTACTTCGCCGCCGAGTTGGCCAAGGTCGAGATCGGCGTGATGGCTCAGGAAATCACCGAGCTGCGCATGATGTCGCGGTTGGCGGCCGGTCAGCCGCCGGGCGCCGAGTCCTCCATCATGAAATCGACGTCGGTCGATCTGGGCCAGCGCATGAGCGAGCTGATGATCGAGGCGCTCGATTATTACGCCACGCCCATGCCGGCTGGCGGACGTCCGCTTTACGAGATCAACGATTGGCTGCCGGGACCCGATTATGCCCCGCCCGCCATCGGCACCTATCTCAACAAGCGCGCTCAGTCCATCTTCGGCGGCTCCAACGAGGTGCAGCGCGACATCATCGCCAAACTGGTGCTGCGCCTGTAGACTACCCGGCATTATTCATGCCGGGAGGGGAGCCTGTTCATGGGCGGAGCGCAGACGCATGTCGAACTGCTCAGGTTTCTTTATGCCCGGCGCGCGACCGGCGATCTGCAGCCCCTGCTGAATGTGCTGTCCGATGATGTGGACTGGTGTTCCGTCGGGGCACCGGGCAGCCTTCCATGGTCGGGCCGCTGGACCGGCAAACGCGGCGTTCTGGCATTCTTCGACATGGTGGCGAAAGAAGTCGACGTGCTCGATTGCCAGCTCATGGATCACATGGAAGATGACGACCAGATCGCCTGGTTCTGCCGCATGACCTACAAGGCCCATGGCTCCGACCGGATCGAGACCGTCGACAAGGTCGATCTGATCACCTTCCGGGACGACCGCATCGTCAAGTTCTGGGAAATGTTCCGGCTCGAGCCCGTGATGTCTTATCTGGCGGAGGCCAGAAAGCCGCAATGACCCTAACCAACGACTATGCCGAAACGGCCGACCAGTATGGCCGGGCCGAATTCACCGGCACCATGTATCTGGCGTTCCGGGATGTTCCCGATCTGATCGCCCGGCATGTGAGCGGTTCGGCCGCGCTGGATTACGGCTGCGGCGCGGGACGTTCTTCCCGCCTGCTGAAGCGTCAGGGACTGACGGTGACCGGCGTCGATATTTCCGACGCCATGCTCGAGACGGCGGGCAAACTGGATCCCGACGGCACTTACGTGAAGATCGAGGCGGGCGTGTTGCCCTTCGCCGATGCCAGCTTCGACATGGCCTTTTCCTCGCTGGTGTTCTTCGAAATCCCGACCATCGCCGAGATGACCGCGACGGCGGCGGAAATCGCCCGCGTTCTCCGGCCCGGCGGCGTCTTCATTCTGCTGATCGGCGCCGAGGAGCTCTATGCCCATGAATGGGCGACCGTAAAGGTCGATTACCCCGAGAACCGCGACTGCCGCTCGGGCGATGCCGTTCGGGTCTTTCTCAGCGAAGTCGGCCTTGAACTGACCGACTATTACTGGACCGACGCCGATTACCGGCAGGTGTTCGCGGGCGCCGGGCTGTCGGTCGTGCAACTGCACCAGCCGCTCGGCACTGCCGGGGACGGCCAGCCCTGGATCAATGAGGACAAGGTGCCGCCATTCTCGATCTATGTGGCGCGCAAATAGCCCCGATCATTTTTCGCCGCTGAGGTAGCGGTCCAGCTCGGCATGGAAATGGCGCAGGCGCTGTTCCTGTTCGCTGAAGCGCATCCCTTTGAACGCCCGCGAACGCAGGCCCTGCTGCACCACCGGCACCAGCATGGAATCCTGTTCCAGCACGAAGCCGAGTCCGGGCTCGCCGTGGCGGATATGGCGCCGCTCGGGCCGCGTCTTGCCCGAGCAGTCCGTGCCGTCCTCCACGCCCATGTAGACCGGCGGCCGCGCGGTCTCGACCGGCCGTAGGATCACCTGGATGTCGTAGATGAAGCCTTCCGGGTCCTTCGGGTCGGGCCTGAACCGCTGGAACAGGAAACCTTCTGGATGGATGTTCAGGGTCACGTTCGGGAAGATGAAATAGGCCCAGTCATCGGTTGCCTGGTTTTCGACCAGTCCGTCGTCCCACTTGCCCTGCGCCTGATAGGCGGGAACCTTGTGCCGCTGGATCGCCTTGCGCACGTCGCGCGCCGATCCCTCGAAGCTCGCGGGATCCATCCCCGCGTCCTCCAGCATCATTTTCAGCCCGTCATTGAGGCTGTCCTGATCCTCGAGGCGCGGACTGACGGCGGCGAATTCCATCAGCATCCGGCTCATGCCGTTCTCCAGCAGGTCCCATTGCTGATAGTAGTCGTCGTAGAAGGGCAGGATCTCCGAATGGATCGAATGGACGTGATAGCTCTCGAGGAACGCGTCCAGCGCCACTTTCCAGTTGGCGGGCCACCAGGTTTCCACGTCCTTGACCACCACCATGTCCTCGAAATGGAACGGCGCCAATTGCGCGGGGAGCGAGCCGAGAAAGTCGGTCAGCGTCTGCGCCGGTGCCGGATCCAGATTGATGAACACGAAGCCGCCCCACTGGTCGCACTGGACCGGCGTCAGGGCGGGATTGTCCTGAACCAGCGGTTCGCGGAACGTGTCCCGGTCGGTGATCCGGTTCAGGCTGCCGTCCAGGTTCCACTGCCAGGAATGAAACGCGCAAGTGAAGTGATCGCCGTGCCCGAAATCGGCCATGACCAGCCGATTCCCGCGGTGATGGCACACATTGTAGAACGCCGCGATATCCCCGGGCCCGTCCCCCGTGCGGACGACGATCACGCTCTCCTTGCCGATGTCGAAGCGGAACCAGTCGCCTTTGCCGGGGATGTCGGCGGCGCGCCCGGCGATCAGCCAGACCCGCGTCCAGAGCCTGTCCCACTCGCGCGCGGCGACGGAAGCGTCGTAATAGCGTGCGGCGTCGATCCTGCCGGTGCCATTGTCCACATAGGGCAGTTTGCGCTCGGGCGCGTTCTCACCGGCATCGGGATTGATGTGCCAGCCGACCTGATGGTCATAGGAACGTTCGGCGAAATTGGCGAATTTCATGGTCTCCGCGTCCTCCCCAGGCCCGTTTACCGGCCGGTATCCTAGCGCGGTTGGCGCGTGCGCCCAAGCGCGGCGTTCTGCTAGGCTCGGGTCGGAAACCAAGGGGAGAAATCATGAATTTCGACGACAAGCGCGACGAGCTGCGGCGGCGTCAGGACAAGGCTCGGGCAATGGGCTCGCCCAGGATCCTCGACAACATGGCGGCCGCCGGCCTGCTCAACGCGCGTCAGCGGATCGACGGCCTGCTGGATCCGGGCAGTTTCTCCGAAGTGGGCTTGCTCGCCGTGGCCGACAGGCCGGAGATCCGCGCCAAGTCGCCCGCCGATGGCGTGGTCAGCGGATTCGGGACCATCGACGGACGAAGGGTCGGCGTCAGCGCGTCGGATTTCTCCGTGCTCGGCGCGTCCTCGGCCAACATCGCGGGCAAGAAGCACAATTACGTCAAGAAGGCAGCGCAGCGCGGCGGCTTTCCGCTGGTCGAGCTGGGGGAATGCTCGGGCTCGCGCATTCCCGACGCCATGGGCGCGCGCGGCATGGCCGACACCATCGTCAGCTTCGCCAATGGCGGCTATCAGAAGGACAGGCACGTTCCCTGGGTCTCGGCCATTCTGGGCCAGAGCTTTGGCGGCTCCACCTGGCAGGCGATGGTGTCCGACTTCGTGGTGCTGCGCAAAGGCGCGATCATGGGCGTGGCCTCGCCGCGCGTCACCGAACTGGCGATCAGCGAGCCGGTGGATGCCGAGGAACTGGGCGGCTGGCGCGTCCATGCCACGGAAACGGGCATGGCCGATGCCATCGCGGCAAGCGATGCCGAGGCCCTGTCGCTGGTACGCCGCTTCCTGTCCTATCTGCCGTCCAACGCGGACGAGTTGCCGCCGCGCGCACCGGTTCCGGACGGCGCCGGTCTGGATCAGGAACGGCTGCTCGGGATCGTTCCAGAACAGCGCAACCGCGTCTACGACATGCGCAAGGCCATCGACATCATCGTCGACCCCGGTTCCTGGTTTCCGCTCAAGGACGGCTTCGCCAAGGTCGCCGTGACCGGCTTCGCGCGGCTGGACGGGCAGAGCGTGGGCATCGTCGCCTCCAACCCCATGTTCAAGGGCGGCGCGTTCGATGCCCAGGCCTGCGACAAGATCCTGCCCTTCATCGTGCTGTGCGACAGCTTCAACATTCCGCTGGTCTTCCTGGCCGACACGCCGGGCTTTTTCATCGGGCGCGCCGGCGAGAGGGAGCGGCTGGGCGGCAAGATCATGAACTGGATCCTGGCGCTGGATCAGGTCACCGTGCCGACCGTGACCGTCGTGCTTCGCAAGGCGTTCGGCATGGCGCTGCACAACATGAATGTCGGCCGCTCCAGCGAAACCGCCATCTGGCCGGGCGGCGAGATCAGCTTCATGGATCCGGCGACGGCGGTGAACGTGGTCCACGGCGTCAAGCACGACGACGATCCGGAAAAATTCGCGGCCCTGCTGGGCGCCGTTTCCGGCGAAACCTCGGCCTTCGATTTCGCCGAAGCCTTCGCCGCCCAGGCGGTCATCGATCCGATCGAAACCCGCGATTTCATCATCCGGGCCCTGAGGACGCACGCCCGCAGCGTTGGCAAGCACAGGCTGGCGAATTGGCCAGTCAAGTTCTGAAGGGGATGGCGGCACGTATCAAAGGCCGTCATCCCGCCGAAGGGCGGGATCCAGACAATGCCGGTCTTCCAACATCCGGATAGTGACTGTTTGGCGCTCGCTACGGGTCCAGGCTCAGGTGCCGCAATGAGTCGCCATGGACTTCCCAGTTCGCACCGTCGAAGGGTTCGATCACGATACTCTCAAAGGTGGAACGGTTTACGCAGCGTAGATTCACTGAGAATCCATCGGGATTCGACCGGGGCACATAGAATGACTTGATGCCGCAACGCTTGCAGAACAGGTGCCTGGCCGTGCCGGTGTTGAACGTATAAGTGAGCAGGGCGTCTTCTCCGCGCACCAGCCGGAAGCGCGATGCTGGCACGATCAGGTGGAGATACCCGGTCATCCGGCAAAGCGAGCAGGTGCAGTCCTGGACGACGACGTCGGCCGGAGCATCCACCTCGAACGCCACCGCGCCGCAGTGGCAGCCACCATTATGCGAGATTGTATCCGTCATCCGCGTTCCTTCCATGCGAGGCGGGCAGTATAGTGGCGGCATGAACATCGCCACGCCAGAGTTGCACACGCCCGATCTCGGCGCCCTCGCGGAACGCTTCCGTCAGGTGCTGCGTCCCGAATGCGTCGTGACGGACGAGATCTCCCGCAAGCCGTTCGAAACGGACGCCCAGACCATGCACCGGCAGATGCCCGGCATCGTCGTGCTGCCCGAGAACACGATCCAGGTGGCCGAAGTGCTCAAGCTCTGCAGGGAGTTCGGCGTTCCCGTCGTGCCGCGCGGGGCGGGGACGGGCCTGTCGGGCGGCGCGACGCCGGTGGCCGGCGGCGTACTCCTTGCGATGACCAAGTTCAGCCGCATCCTCGACATCGACTATGGCAACCGTGCCGTGGTCGCCCAGCCGGGCGTGACCAATCTGGGGATCACCCGGGCCATCGAGGATGACGGGTTCTATTACGCGCCCGACCCCTCGAGCCAGATCGCCTGCACCATCGGCGGCAACGTGGCGCAGAACTCCGGCGGCGTGCATTGCCTGAAATATGGCCTGACCGTGAACAACATCCTGGGCGTCGAGCTGGTCACCATGGAGGGCGAGATCCTGCGGATCGGCGGCAAGTTCCTTGATCCCGTCGGCTACGACCTGCTCAGCATCATCACCGGATCGGAAGGATTGCTCGGCGTCATCACCGAGGTCACGGTTCGTATCCTGCCAAAACCGGAAACGGTCCGCGCCCTGCTGGTATCCTTCGACAGCATCGAGGCGGGCGGCGCCTGTGTCGCCGACATCATCGCGTCGGGCATCATTCCGGCCGGCATGGAAATGATGGACCGCATCACCATCGACGCGGTCGAGGAATATTGCGCGCCGGGATATCCCGCCGATGCGGCGGCCATCCTGATCTGCGAACTGGACGGCCCGGCAGCAGAGGTCGATCACCTGATCGAGCAGGTCAGCCTGATCGCCGCCCGCAATGGCGCGATCGGCGTCCGGGCATCCGAATCGGAAGAGGAACGTCTGCTGTTCTGGCTGGGCCGCAAGTCAGCGTTCCCTGCGGCGGCCAAGATGAAGCCGGACTATTACGTGCTCGATGGCACCATTCCGCGTAACCGTTTGGCCGAGGTGCTCGCGCGGATCGGCGAGCTGTCCCGCGAATCGGGGCTGACCATCGCCAATGTCTTCCATGTCGGCGATGGCAATCTGCACCCGCTGATTCTCTACGATGCCAATATTCCCGGCGAAATGGAGGCGGCCGAGCATCTCGGTCACGATATCCTGCGGCTCTGCGTGGCGGTGGGAGGCGTCCTCACCGGCGAACATGGGGTCGGGACCGAAAAACGCGACCTGATGCCCGAAATGTTCACCGATATCGACATGCAACAGCAGCAGCGGCTGAAATGCGCGTTCGACCCGGGGCAGCACCTGAATCCAGGCAAGGTGTTTCCGACCCTGCACCGGTGCGCCGAATTGGGTGCAATGCACGTTCATCGGGGGCAAACCGCCTTTCCGGATTTGCCTCGATTCTGATGTGGCTTGATAGGTATCGTCTGTAACCCAATGAACTAGAATAATTAAATTATACTTACAATTCGAAATATAAAAATGCATTTGTGACGTTCTTGCGCATGCAAACACTTGTGCAGTGCGGCAAAACGCAGTCTTATCTGTGCATGGCGAGCGCATACAAACCATCGGACGAGAAAGAACTGGCCGAGCTCATCTCCTGGGCGTCGGGCGAATCCCTGGCCCTGGAACTGGTCGGCGGCGGCACCAAACGGGGCCTCGGCTGCCCGGTGTCCTGCAACGGACAGGGTGCGCCCGCACGCGTCGATCTCTCGGGCATCGCCGGCGTGGTCTTCTACGAACCGGAAGAGCTGGTGATCTCTGTCCGGCCGGGAACGCCTCTGGCGGAAGTGAACCGGCTATTGGCGGAACGTCATCAGATGCTGGCCTTCGAGCCGCTCGACTGGGGCTGGTTGCTCACCGGCCAGAGCGCGCCGGGCACCATTGGCGGCGCGATCTCGGTCGGCAGTTCGGGGCCGAGGCGGGTGAAGGCCGGCGCGGCGCGTGATTTCGTCCTGGGCGCCCATGCGGTCAACGGCCGCGGCGAGTGCTTCAAGTCCGGTGGCCGGGTCGTCAAGAACGTCACCGGCTATGATCTGCACAAGCTGATGACCGGCGCGTTCGGCACCCTCGGCGCCTTCACCGAGATTACCTTGAAGGTGCTGCCGGCGCCGGAAAAGACCCATACCCTGCTGATCCATGGCCTCAGGCCGGAACGGGCGGTGGAGGCGATGGGCATCGCGGCGAACAGTCCCTACGAGGTCTCCGGCCTGGCCCACGTGCCGTTCGGCGAGGCGTCCCGGTCGCAGGTGGCCTATGTGGGCCGGGCCGGGCGCGCGATCACCGCGCTGCGCGTCGAAGGCCCGGCGGTCTCCGTCGCCCACCGCATGGAGGAATTGAAGAAGCTGCTGGCGCCTTTCGGGCCGCTGGACGAGCTTCACAGCACCAACTCCAGCCGCTTCTGGGCGGAACTGCGCGATGCATGGCTGTTGCCGCCCGATCATCAGGTTGTCTGGCGAGTGTCGGTGCCGCCCACCGATGGCGCCGCGATCGTCGAGGCGTCCGGAGCGGATTCCTACCTGATGGACTGGGCCGGTGGCCTCGTCTGGCTGGGCTATGAAACGGCGACCGCAGGGCAGGGCGCGCGGATTCGCGCGGCGATGACCCAGGGCGGCCATGCCATGCTGGTGCGCGCCCCGGAATTCCTGCGCCGCGAGGAGGCGGTGTTCCAGCCGCAGGCGGAAGGGCTTGCCAAACTGTCGGCGCGTGTTAAGGCTGGGTTCGATCCCAGCGGCATCTTCAACCCCGGCCGGATGGGAGCTGTTCCACTGTCCGGCGCCGCCTGAATGCGTACACTTTTTTCTGAAGACCAGCTTGCCGATCCGCACGTGCGGGAGGCGGAAAAGGCGCTGCGCACCTGTGTCCATTGCGGCTTCTGCCTGCCCCAGTGTCCGACCTACACGGTGTTGGGCGATGAACTCGACAGCCCTCGCGGCCGAATCTACCTGATGAAGGAGATGCTGGAAGGCGGCAAACCGGCCGACGCCAGCACCGTCCAGCATATCGACCGATGCCTGTCCTGCCTGGGATGTCAGGCCGGCTGCCCGTCCGGCGTGAACTACATGCATCTGGTCGACCACGCCCGGGTCCATATCGAGGAGACCTATGAACGGCCTTTGCCGGACCGGTTGCAGCGTCGCCTGCTCGGCTGGCTGCTGCCCCGTCCGGCCATGTTCGGCTGGGCGCTGCGGCTGGCCAAGATCGCCAAGCCCATGGCCGATCTGCTGCCGCGGAAACTGCGCGACATGGTCGACATGGCGCCGGATGGACCCATCGCCGCGCCGCTCGAGCGGAACCGCACGGTGGCCGCGCAGGGCGACCGGCGCGCCAGGGTCGGCTTGCTCATGGGCTGCGTGCAGCAGGCGATCGGTCCGGAGATCAACGACGCGACGATCCGCGTCCTGACGCGGCACGGCTGCGAGGTGGTCATTCTGCACGAGGCCTATTGCTGCGGCGCGGTGACCCACCATCTGGGACAGGAAAGCGCGACCCTCGAACGGGTCAAGGCCAATATCGCCATCTGGGAAGGCGAGATCGGCCGCGGCGGGCTGGATGCCATCATCATCAACGCCTCTGGCTGCGGCACCATGGTGAAGGATTATGGCTTCGTCCTGAGCGGCGAGGCGGACTGGACGCAGCGGGGCGCCCGCATCGCCGGCCTCGCGCGGGACATATCCGAATATCTCGCCGAACTGGGCGTCATGCCGCCGGAGCAGCCGTCGGGCTTGCGGGTGACCTATCAGTCGCCCTGCTCGCTGCAGCATGGCCAGAAGATCGCGCGTCAGCCGGTCAACCTGTTGCGGGCGGCCGGATTCCAGGTCAACGAGCCGAAGGAAGCCCATCTCTGCTGCGGATCGGCGGGGACCTACAACATCCTGCAGCCCGAGATCGCCGGCAAGTTGCGCGATCGCAAGCTCGAGCGTCTGGCGGCCACGTCGCCGCAGGTCATCGCCAGCGGCAATATCGGGTGCATGACACAGCTGCGGGCTGGCGCCGGCGTGCCGGTCGTCCATACTGTGGAGTTGCTGGACTGGGCCACGGGAGGGCCCAGGCCGCGAGGCCTTTAGTTTCCTGGGGAGGAAAGATGAGCGCGACCGGCCGCTATCAGGTCATCGGATCCTTGTCGTCGCCGTTTTCGGTGAAGATGCGCGCGATCATGCGCTACCGGCGCCTGCCGCATGACTGGATACTGAACACCAAGGCGGTGCAGGAGCGAACCCGCCACATCAAGCCGCCAATCATCCCGAAGATTCACTTTCCGGGCGAGCCGGACGATGTCTGGCACGTGGATTCCAGTCCGATGGCCTATCTGCTCGAGGAACGGCACAAGGAGCGCTCGATCCTGCCGCCCGATCCGGCCCATGCGTTCCTGGCGCACCTGCTCGAGGATTTCGGTGACGAGTGGGGCACGAAGATGATGTTCCATTACCGCTGGGTCGGCGAGGACAAGGGCGGCGACACCGATTACGTCGCTCATCTGATGCTCTATCCGGGCACCGGACCCGCCAGCGACGACGCGCTGCGCGAGACGGCGCACAAGTTCCGCGACTGGCAGGTGCCGCTATGGCCCGTCGCCGGCATCGAGCCCCAGAACGTGGCGCTGATCGAGCACATGTTCGGCCGCATCGTCTCCGCCTGGGATCTGGTGCTCAGGGATCAGGAATATCTCTTCGGCTCGCGCCCATCGCTCGGGGATTTCGGCTTCTACGGTCAGCTCTATCAGTGTTTCTGGAACCCTGCCTCGTTCAGAACCATGGTCCAGCTCTCGAAGCGCCTGGTGCCCTGGCTGACGATCATCGACGATGCCTCTGGCGTCGAGGGCGACTGGATCGACGCCGACGCCCCGCTCTGCGACGGAGTCAGGGAGTTGCTCTGGCTGGCGGGCGAAGTCTATCTACCCTATCTCGACGCGACGCTGAAGGCCATTGAATCCGGAGCCGATCGCCTCGAGATCACGGTTCTGGACGGCATGGTTCATTCGCAGAAACCCATGAAGTACCATGCCCGCTGTTTGCAGGTGATGCGCGAGAAGCTTGCCGGCATGGCCGAGGCCGACAGGGCCAGGGTGAAGCACCTGCTGGCCGGCACCGACGCGTACCGGTATCTCGCCTGATCGGCGCGGCTCAGGCGCCGCGCCTGAGCCAGATGCCGTAGGTGAGGCTGCCGGCGATCATCGCCGCGACGAAGAAGTAGATTTTCGCCAGGCCGAAGGCCAGCCCGGTCAGGGCCGGGCCGGGACACAGCCCGGCAAGACCCCAGCCGATGCCGAACAGCACCGCCCCGCCGACGAGCCTGGGGTCGATATCGCGGCGTGTCGGCACTTGGAACGCGTCGGCGAAGAACGGCCTGGCGCGGCGCTGGGTCAGCGGAAAGCCGATGGCGAAGACGGCAAGGCCGCCGCCCATGACCAGGGCCAGACTCGGGTCCCATTGCCCCGTGACATCGAGGAAGCCGAGGACCTTGGCGGGGTTGACCATGCCGGAGACGGCCAGGCCCACGCCGAAGATCAGGCCGCAGATCAGCGCGGAAAGGATGCGGGTCATGGTCAGGCTCCGATCAGATGACGGGTGACGAAAACCGTTACCATGGCGACGGCCATGAAGATGACGGTCGCGACGATGCCGCGCGGCGACAATCGACCGATGCCGCAGATACCATGCCCGCTGGTGCAGCCCGATCCCATGCGCGTTCCCACGCCCACCAGCAGTCCCGCGACGATCAGCAGGGGCACTTCCGCCTCGATGACGATGGTCGAGACGCCGCCGAACGCGGCGAACCCGAGTCCGCCGAGGACCAGTCCGGCGATGAAGGCGAGCCGCCACGGGATGTCGCCTTTCGTAGGCGGCAACAGGCCGCCAAGGATGCCGCTGATGCCGGCGATGCGGCCGTTGAGGGCCATGAGCAGCACGGCCGCGAGGCCGATCAGCATGCCGCCGATCAGAGCGGGCAGGGGCGTGAAATTGACGATCTCCATGACGGATCTCCCTCAGATGTCGGCGGCATAGGAATCGGCGTAGAGTCGCTCGCGCAGGGTCCGGACGGCGTCGTGGGTCGACAGGAAAATCCGGCCCGGCGCCAGATCCCGCGTGAAGTCGGTGGCCTGCAGCCGGTCCATGACCGGGCCCTTGACCTCGGCCAGATGCAGCGTGACGTCGGCGGCGCGCAACGTGTCGCGCAGCTCGGTCAGCGTCTCCAGCGCGCTGGCGTCGATCAGGCTGACCGAACTGCAGATGAGGACCACGTGCCGGACCTCCGGATTGGCCGCCACCTCCGCGCGGAGGTGTTCCTCCAGATAGCCGGCATTGGGGAAGTAGAGGTTCTCGTCGATCCGGAACAGCAGGATGGCCGGATCGGTGCGGACATGATGGCGCTTGACGTTGCGATAGTGTTCGCTGTTATCGACCTGGCCCACGATGGCGAAGTGGGGCCGGCTGCTGCGCCACAGATACAGCGTGAGCGACAGCACGATGCCCGTCATGATTCCGGCTTCCACGCCGATGCCCAGCACCACCATGAAGGTCCCCGCCTGCGCGGCGAAGTCCGCCTTATTGTAGTGCCAGGTGCGTACGAAGCTGGCACCGTCGATCAGCGCCACGACCGCGACGACGATGGTCGCCGCGAGCACCGCCTGCGGCAGGTAATGGAAGAACGGGGTGAAGAACATCACCGATATGGCGAGCAGCAAGGCCGTCAGGATCGAGGCGAGCGGCGTATTGGCGCCGGCGGCGAAGTTCACCATCGAACGGGCGAAGCCGCCGGCGACCGGACTGGCCCCGGTGAAGGCCGCCGCCAGATTCGCCGCGCCCAGACCGATCAGCTCCTGGTCGGCATCGACCTTCTGCCGTTTCCTGGCCGCCAGCGCCTTGGCGACCGACACGCTTTCCAGATAGCTCACGAAGGCGATCAGCGCCGCCGATGGCAGCAGCGCCTGCCAGATGCCGAGATCGAGACTGGGGACTGTGAAGGATGGCAGGCCGCTGGGAATGGCCCCCACGATGGCGACGCCCGCGCTTTCGTCGAGGCGCCAGGCCGAAGTGACGACGACGGACAGGATGACCACCAGCAGGGGGCTCGACCGGGTCAGCAACTGCACCGTGAACGGACTGAGACGAAGCCGCTGCAGCAGCGCGGTCAGGGGCGCCCGCATGGCGAGGAGAATGACGAGGGAACACGCGCTGATCGCCAGCGTGACTCCATTGGCCCCGCTGAGACCGCGGGCGAGATTGACCAGGGTCGCCACCGACTCGCCGCGCGGGATGTCGATGCCGAGAAGATGCTTGAGCTGGCTGATGACGATCAGGATCGAGGCGGCGCTGGTGAACCCGGCGATGACCGGATGGCTGAGAAAATTCACGAGGAAGCCCGCGCGGGCGATGCCCAGGCCCAGCAGCATCAGCCCGATCAGCAGCGAGAGGACGAGCGCGTTGGCGATATAGTCAGGGCTGCCGGCCGGCGACAGGGCCGACAGCGCGGTCGCGGTCATCAGCGAGGCAATCGCCACGGGACCAACGGCGAGGGCTCGGCTCGATCCGAAAATACCGTATAGAATGGGCGGCGCGATGCTCGCGTAAAGGCCGACTTCCGGCGGCAGGCCGGCGAGCATGGCGTAGGCCATGGCCTGCGGCACCAGCATGATCGCGGTGATGCTGCCGGCCATGAGGTCGCCGGGCAGGTCGCGGCGGGAATAGGCGCGTCCCCAGTCCAGGATAGGAACGAAACGCGTCAGCCGGCTCATGAGGGATCCGATGTCCCGCAGAAAACGGCGTATAGCGCCTCGATGACCGGCACGACTTCACGACGCTCCAGCGAGTAGAACACCATCGTGCCCTCGCGCCGCGCCGCCAGCAGGCCTTCCGCCTTGAGGCGGGCGAGATGTTGCGAGAGGGTGGATTGTCGCATGTCGAGCAGTTCAGCGAGCTCGCCCACGGATCGTTCGCCCTGGGACAGCTGACACAGCACGAGCAGACGCTGCGGATGGGCGATGGACCTGAGGAAATCCGACGCCCGGCCGGCGCTCGCTTTCATCTGGTCGATGGGTATGGCATGAGATATATTCATGAATTTGAATATACGACTTTAAGAATATAATAAGCAAGCGCCTTATTGCGTGCCGCTTGCCGTGTGACCCTTCGGTGACTATGTTCCCGCGACGGCACATCATCACCCGGTAGCACAGCATGTTCAGAGGTTCGATCACGGCGCTGATCACCCCGTTCAAGGACGGTCAGGTCGATCAGGCGGCGTTTCAGGCTTTCGTCGATTGGCAGATCGTCGAGGGCACTCATGGGCTGGTGCCCACCGGCACGACGGGCGAGTCGCCGACGCTGAGCCACGCCGAGCACAAGCGTGTCGTCGAGCTTTGCATCGAGGCCGCCGCGGGCCGGGTGCCGGTCATGGCCGGAACGGGCTCCAACAGCACGGACGAGGCGATCGCACTGACGCGCCACGCGAGGGAAGCCGGTGCCGATGCGGCGCTGGTCGTGACGCCGTACTACAACAAGCCGACCCAGGAAGGCCTGTACGCCCATTTCAAGGCCGTCGCCGAAGCGGTCGAGATCCCGATCTACATCTACAATATTCCCGGCCGCTCGGTGGTGAACATGAGCGTCGAGACCATGGCCCGGCTCGCCGAGCTGCCCAACATCGTCGGTGTCAAGGACGCGACGGGCGACCTGACGCGCCCCAGCCTGCAGCGCTGGAAGTGCGGCAAGGATTTCATCCAGCTGTCCGGCGAGGATGGCACGGCGCTCGCCTTCAACGCCCATGGCGGTGTCGGCTGTATTTCGGTCGCCGCCAACGTGGCGCCGCGCCTGTTGTCCCGGTTCCAGAATGCCACGCTGCAGGGCGACTACGCCATGGCGCTGCAATTGCAGGATCAGTTGATGCCGCTGCATCACGCGCTGTTCGTCGAGACCAACCCCGGGCCGATCAAGTACGCCGCCAGCCTGCTGGGCAAGTGCACGCCCGATCTTCGCCTTCCGCTCGTTTCGGTGAGCGACGCAACCCGTCAAACCGTTCGCGCGGCGATGGACCATGCCGGGCTGCTCTGATGGCGGGCAAGAAAAAAGCCGAGCCGGTCCGCAAGCTCGTCGCCGAGAACCGTAAGGCCCGGCACAATTACTTCATCGAGGAGACGCTGGAGGCCGGTATCATGCTGCACGGCTCCGAAGTGAAGTCGCTGCGGCTCGGCCAGTCCAACATCGCGGAATCCTATGCCGAGGTGAAGGATCGGGAGATGTTCCTGGTGAACGCCTATATCCCCGAATACAACCAGGCCAGCTACATGAATCACGAGACCCGCCGGCCGCGCAAGTTGTTGCTGAAGCGGCGCGAGATCGACAAGTTCGGAATCGCCATCAAGCGGGGCGGCATGACCATCGTGCCGCTGAAGCTCTATTTCAACGACCGCGGCATGGCCAAGCTCGAGCTGGGACTGGCCAAGGGCAAGAACGTCGTCGACAAGCGAGAGACGGAAAAGGCCCGCGACTGGCAGAAGCAGAAAGCGCGCCTGCTGCGCGCGCGGGGTTAGACATTAAAAAGCCGGCATGGCCTCGCGACCATGCCGGCTCTTCGGAAAAACCGAGGGGTTAACGGCAGCGAACGTTGCCGCGATCGACCTCGTTGCCGATGACCGCGCCGGCGCCCGCGCCGATGATGGCGCCCAGCGCCTTGGAATCACCCGGCGCGATGATGGCGCCCAGCGCGCCTCCCGTCACACCGCCAACGATCAGGCCGGTGGTGCCATCCGAGCGGCGGCAGTAATAGCGCCCGTCACGGCCGCGATAGAGGCGGTCGTTGCGGCTCATGCGATACTCCTTGTAGCGCCGATTGTCGTCCCGGTAGTAGCGGCCGGCATCATAATAGCCATACCGCGGATCTGGACGATTGTAGTCGTACTGTTGATATTCGTAGTAGCCCCCGGCGCGGCGGTCATAGCCGTCACTGGCGCAACCGGCGAGCAGGGTGGCTGTCGCGGCGGCGGCGAGAAGAATGGTGCGCATGGCGTCCTCCTTGTATTCAGCCCCTCGTTGCTGAGAACGCCGGCTTCGGACGGTGGTTCCATACCGCGACGCTGACAAAGCTGTCAGCTTGTCCGACGCACCATCATGCGGGCTTCGCCGCCATAGCCTTCCAGTTTGCCGGCAAGGGCAGGATCGTCATGCGCATTGAAACCAAGCCGCGTCCAGAACGGCGCCGCGTCATAGACGGCGATCAGGGACAGGCTCGGCAGGCCACGCTGCGCGGCATGGGCGGCAAGGCAGCCGGCGATGGCCGATCCCGCGCCGGTCCGCCGGGCCTCCGGCAACAGGGCCAGGTCGTGAATGTAATAGGTGTCCGCATCGCCGGGGATTCGACCGAGCAGGCTGTTCAGCGCGGGCGGCTGGCCGAAATGCCATGGATGGCTCAGGATGTATCCGACGGTCACGTCATCGATCGCCAGCACGCAGCATCCGTCGGGGTAGAGGCGTAGCCGTTCGGCGAAGATGTCCACATGCTCGGGCAGGGCGGCATGAATCTGGCCGGCGATACGATCGACGGCGGGCAGATCGGTTTCGGTCATGGGCCGCCAGATGGCGTTCTGCATGGCATTCCCCGAAAGCGGCGAGTGTCGGCTCAGGGTACGCCAGCGGCGACCGGCTGTCATTCCTTACCCCGTGTGACGAACGGCGATTTCGCGCTAGGATATGCGCGACAACAAGGTGGGAGCTCTCATGGCGGACGATGACGGCATCGAGATGCGCGGCGAGATCAAGGAAAAGCTGATCCGGCGCAAGCAGGAATGGGCGCGCGATGGCCGTCTGTTGACCGGCAACCAGAAAATGGAGGACAGGACGGAACGGCTGCCGCCCGGACAGCGGCTCACGCGCGACTGGCCGGTGCTCGACCTGGGGATACAGCCCGACGTTCCGCTCGACAGCTGGAAACTGGTGGTGGACGGACTGGTCGAGAAACCGCTGGAGTGGCGTTGGCGGGACTTCATCGAACAGCCTGTGTTCGAGGACATCTCCGACATTCACTGCGTCACTACCTGGTCGCGCTACGACAATCATTGGGAAGGCGTCAGCACGGCGCATGTGCTGGAACTGGTGCGGCCCAAGGCCGACGCCAGGCATGTGATCATGCACTCCTATGACGGCTACACCACCAATGTGACCCTGGAGGCCTTCGCCGCGCCTGATGCGCTGCTGGCCCATCGCTGGGAAGGGCAGCCCATCTCGCGCCAGCATGGCGGACCGGTGCGGCTCGTGATCCCGCAGTATTATTTCTGGAAGTCGCCGAAATGGATCAAGCGGATCGAGATCAGCGCCCGGGACAAACCCGGATTCTGGGAGGTCCGCGGTTACAACAACGAGGGCGATCCCTGGAAGGAAGAGCGGTATTCGTAGCCGCCGCTAGCGCCGGGCCCAGTCCCGCGCCTCGGTCATCACCGAGATGAACATCGCCTCGGTCAGGCGGCGGGTATTGGTGTTGTAGCGGCTGCAGTGATAGCTGTCGAACAGACGAATGCCGCCCGGTAGGTCATGAACGGCGCCGTGGGCGAAGGGAAAATCCTTCAGGCGTCCGCCATGGGCGCGTACGACGCTTTCGTGGGCGACCCGGCCGAGCGCCAGGATCGCCCGTACGGCCGGCAAGGCCTCGATCTGTCCCGAGAGGAAGGGGCGACAGGTGTTGATTTCCTCAGGCGTCGGCTTGTTGGCCGGGGGCAGGCAACGGACCGCATTGGTGATAAGGCATCCGTTCAGGACCAGCCCGTCATCGGGCCGCGCTTCGTATTCGCCGGACGCCAGGCCCAGGTCGATCAATGTCCGATACAGCAGGTCGCCGGCGTAGTCGCCGGTGAAGGGCCGACCGGTCCGGTTCGCGCCATTGAGGCCGGGTGCCAGACCGACAATGGCAAGCCGCGCGTGCGGATCGCCGAATGACGGGACGGGTGCATTGAACCAGTCGGGATGCTTGCCGCGAAGCGACAGGCGCAGCGCGACCAGCCGGGGACAATAGGGACAGTCCTTCGGTGGGCCGCTATCTGCGCCTGTCTGTATCTGCTCGTCCGCCACGTGTCAGGCGCGAACGGTCTCTTCTTCATCGGCGGCGGTGGCGGCCTGTTCACGCGCGGCGCGGTTGGCCTGCGACGCGGCGCGGGCCGCCGGATCGCGGGCGATCATCGGCGCCAGATCGGCCAGCTCGATGAAGCTGTCGGCCTGACGGCGCAGTTCGTCGGCGACCATGGCCGGCTGGGTCTGCAGCGTGCTGACGACGGACACGCGCTTGCCGCGGCGCTGCACGGCTTCGATGAGACGGCGGAAATCGCCATCACCCGAGAAGAGAACCACATGGTCGAGGTGATCGGACAGGCTCATGATGTCCACCGCGATCTCGATGTCCATGTTGCCCTTGATCTTACGGCGGCCGGTGGAATCGATGTATTCCTTGGCCGGCTTGGTGACCACGGTGAAACCGTTGTAGTCGAGCCAGTCGACCAGCGGGCGGAGCGGCGAGAAATCCTGGTCTTCCAGAATCGCCGTGTAGTAGAGAGCGCGGACGAGGTGTCCCTTGCTCGAGAACGTGTTCAGCAATGCCCGGTAATCGATGTCGAAGCCGAGCGTGCGTGCGGCTGCGAACAGATTGGAACCGTCGATGAAAAGGGCAATGCGTTCACTTGGGTAGAAGATCATGTTAAATGGCACTCCTAGAAAAAACGTCTTGGCTGATGCGTCTTCGTGGGCTGATGCGTCTTAGTGGCGGTCTGAAAGCCATATTCAGGCTTTCGGTCGAAAAATAGGCGGCGGCACGGCCGTTTGGAAGAGCAATTTTGACATCGGGATCAAAGGATCGCGTGATTGTGACACCGGGAGACAAGTCTATCTACATTGCCTTGGGCGCCAACCTTCCCACGCCGCGGTATGGATCGCCAAGATCTAGTCTGGAAGCGGCTTTGATAATGCTGGAGAATTCCGGCATTCTTGTGGCGGAATCCTCATCCTGGTACGCGACAGCTCCCGTTCCAAAGTCCGAACAGCCGGATTTTGTTAATGGTGTTGTCCGCGTGGTAACAACACTCGACCCCACGTCGCTGCTTCTTCTATTGCACCGGATCGAAGACGACTTTGGCCGCGTCCGGATGAACCGGAACGAGGCGCGGGTGCTCGACCTCGATCTCATCGATTACGACGGACGGGTTGAATCCGCCGAGGGCGGCCCGATTCTGCCGCACCCGCGCGTCCATGAACGGGCCTTCGTGCTGGTGCCGCTGCACGAGATCGCGCCGGGGTGGCGGCATCCGGTGACAGGGGTCGGGATCGATGCTCTCATACGAGACCTGCCCGATGCGAATGACGTAAAACGGCTGTAAATGTTGCTTTCGGGACAGTATGTCCCTATGTAACGTTCCTTCGTCCGAGACCCGCGTTGCAGGAGTGGCTGAATGGCCCGCGTTACCGTTGAAGATTGCGTCCAGAAAGTCCCCAGCCGTTTCGAGCTCGTGTTGCTCGCGGCCCAGCGCGCCCGTGAGATTTCCTCCGGCGCGCCGTTGACCATCGACCGCGACAACGACAAGGATCCGGTCGTCGCCCTGCGCGAAATCGCGGACGGTACGATCACGCCCGATGAACTGCGCGAGGCGCGCATCCGTACGATGCAGCGTTATGTCGAACGGGACGAGCCGGAAGAAGACGAACTGAGCCTGGAATTCGCCGGCCGCCAGATGTCCGCCGTCCACGAGGAATTGTCCGACAAAATGTTTGCCGACATTGGCGGCGACGAGGTCGAGCAGGAAATGAACATCGATGGCGCTGACGACCTGGATGTCGACGGAGAAGAAGACCTCTGACACCCGGCATAGCCATGGCCGGATATCGCGGGAGGTCGCGGCGTGATCCGGCAGTATGAGCTTGTCGAGCGCGTCCGCGCCTACGATCCTAATGTAGACGAGTCCCTGCTGGACCGCGCCTATGTGTTTTCCATGAAAGCACACGGGTCGCAAAAGCGTGCCTCGGGCGACCCGTATTTCCTGCATCCCCTTGAAGTCGCCGCGATCCTCACGGACATGCGTCTGGACGACGCGACCATCGTCACCGGCCTGCTGCACGACACGCTCGAGGACACGGTCGCGACCTATGAAGAGGTCGAGGCACTGTTCGGCAACGAGGTGGCCCAGCTCGTCGATGGCGTCACCAAGCTGTCGCAGCTGGAGCTGTCCTCCGAAGACGCCAAGCAGGCCGAGAACTTCCGCAAGTTCGTGCTGGCCATGTCCAACGATATCCGCGTGCTTCTGGTCAAGCTGGCGGACCGGCTGCACAACATGCGGACGCTGCACTTCATCAAAAATCCCGACAAGCGCCGGCGCATCGCCCTGGAGACCGTCGAGATCTACGCGCCGCTGGCCGAGCGGATCGGCATGCAGGCGATGAAGACCGAACTGGAGGACCTCTCGTTCCTCTATCTCAATCCCGACGCCCGCGAATCCATCGTGACCCGGCTGAACTTTCTCACCGAAAAGGCGGGCAATGTTCAGGAACGGGTCACGCGCGAGCTGGAGGAGACGCTGAAGCGCGCCGGGATCATCGCCGAGGTGTTCGGCCGGCAGAAGCAGCCCTATTCCATCTGGCGCAAGATGCAGCGGGACAATGTCAGCTTCGAGCAGCTCAGCGACGTGATGGCGTTCCGGGTCATCGTCGATGACGAAGATGCCTGCTACCGCGCCATCGGGGTCGTGCATGGCGCCTGGCGCGCGGTGCCTGGCCGGTTCAAGGACTACATCTCGAACCCGAAGCCGAACAATTACAGCTCGCTGCACACGACCGTGCTGGGACCGGAGCGGCAGCGCATCGAGATCCAGATCCGTACCCGCGACATGCATGCCATCGCTACCTTCGGCGTCGCGGCGCACTGGCGCTACAAGCAGGACGCGCACAAGATCGACGGCCTGCAATATGGCTGGCTGCGGCACATGGTCGAGATGCTGGAGAACGCGGAAAGCCCCGAGGAATTTCTCGAGCACACCAAGATCGACCTCTACAGCGACCAGGTTTTCTGCTTCACGCCCAAGGGCGACCTGATCACGCTGCCGCGCGGCGCGACGCCCATCGATTTCGCCTACATGGTGCATACCGACGTTGGCCATACCTGCGTCGGCGCCAAGGTCAACGGCACCATGGTGCCGCTGTCGACGCCGCTGAACAATGGCGATCAGGTCGAGATCGTCCGTTCGCGGGCGCAGACGCCGTCGCCCATGTGGGAGAACATCGTGGTGTCGGGCAGGGCCCGTGCCGCGATCCGCCGGTTCCTGCGCATGCAGGGCAGGGGCGAGTACCACGAACTGGGTCTGAAGCTGGTCGAGCGCGCCTTCATCCGCGCCGGCTACAATCTCAGCGACCAGACGCTGGAGCCTGCCTGCAAGGTGCTCTCCATGAAGACGGTCGACGACCTGCTGGTCGAGGTCGGGCGCGGCAACATCACCGTGCGCCAGGTGCTCGAGGCCGAGTTCCCTGGCGAAAAGAACCGCAAGGACCGGCGGTCCAACATCATGCCGGTTGATGGCACCTATGCCATTCCGGTCAGCGGCGCCAATCCGGGCGTGGCCATGACCCTGGGATCATGCTGCCATCCGGTGCCAGGCGACAGGATCGTCGGCGTGGTGACACCCGGCAAGGGCGTGATTGTCCACACCATCGATTGCGAAGCCCTCGGCACCGTGACCGAGGATCCGGATGCCTGGTTGAACCTGTCCTGGGAGGCGGACGCGGCCCAGCACGGTTTCCACCTCGCCTCCATCGAGATCCGTTCCCACAACGAGCCGGGCGCGCTCGGCAAGATCTCGACGCTGATCGGCAAGAACCATGGCAACATCACCAATCTGAAGCTGACCGAACGCAGCCTCCGGCTTTTCACCATATTGATCGAACTGGAAGTTCAGGACGTGAAGCATCTGACGGAGATCATCGCCGCGCTCAGGACGCTTACGGTGGTCGAGTCCGTCGACCGCGTGCGGAGCTGACCGTGCCCCACCATCTGCGTCTTGGCGTCAATGTCGATCACGTCGCCACCCTGCGCAACGCGCGCGGCGGTCTCCATCCCGATCCGGTGAAGGCGGCCGAACTCGCGGCCGCGGCGGGCGCCGACGGCATCACGGCGCATTTGCGCGAGGACCGGCGCCATATTCGCGACGCCGACATGTATGCCCTCAAGGATGTCGGGCTGCCGCTCAATTTCGAGATGGCGGCCACGACCGAAATGCTGGCCATCGCCTCGGATGTGCTGCCGCACGCCTGCTGTCTCGTGCCCGAAAAGCGCCAGGAACTGACCACGGAAGGTGGCCTCGCGGTCCATGCCGGTCAGAACCATCTGAAACCGTTCATCGCCCGGCTTCAGGATCAGGGTATTCGCGTCTCGCTGTTCATCGATCCGGAGACGGTCGAACTGGAAGCGGCCCGCCATCTGGGCGCTGATATCGTCGAACTCCATACCGGTCCCTATACCAAGGCGACCGGCGCCGAGAGAGCGACCGAGTTGCGCCGGCTCCGCGATGCCGCCGCGCTGGCGCAGCGCCTGGGGCTGGAGTGCCATGCCGGCCATGGACTGACCTTCGACACGGTCGAGGCCGTGGCGGCCATTCCCAACATGGTCGAGCTGAACATCGGCCATTTCATCGTCGGCGAAGCCGTCTTCATCGGGCTGGACGCGGTCATTCGGCGGATGCGGGCGCTGATGGATGCCGGCCGGCGGAGCATTCCATGATCGTTTTGGGCCTCGGTAACGACCTCATCGACATCCGCCGCGTGGAAAAGTCGCTGGAACGCTTCGGCCAGCGTTTCGTCGACCGCGTCTTCACCGAGGTCGAACAGCGCAAGTCCGATGGCCGCATGAACCGCGCCGCCAGCTACGCCAAGCGCTTCGCCGCCAAGGAGGCGTGCTCCAAGGCGCTCGGTACCGGCATCAGGCGGGGCGTTCACTGGCGCACCATGGGTGTGGTAAACCTGCCCTCGGGCCGTCCGACCATGGAATTGATCGACGGCGCCCGGATTAGGCTGGAACAGATGACGCCGCCGGGTATGGTGGCGCAGGTTCATTTGACCATTACCGACGATTTTCCGCTGGCCCAGGCCATCGTCCTGATCACCGCGGTGCCGGCCGAGATGGCCGCGCTGCTGAAATAATCGTCCCGCAGACGACACGAGAGTAAAAGCCACATGTCCGAACCGTTGAGCCCGAGCGCGGCGACGCCCAAGCCGGCCAAGGAAGAAAAGAAGCAGGGGGCGTTCTCCGAGTTCATCTCGACGATCGTCGTCGCGGTGCTGATCGCGCTGACCTTCCGGACCGTGGCTTATGAGCCGTTCAACATCCCGTCCGGGTCCATGTATCCGACTCTCTGGGTGGGCGACTACTTGCTGGTTTCGAAGTTTTCCTATGGCTACAGCCAGCATTCTTTGCCCATGAGCATCATCCCGTTCAAGGGTCGCGTGCTTGAGCAGCCCGTGGAGCGGGGCGATGTGGCCGTGTTCAAATGGCCTGCCGACAACAAGACCGATTACATCAAGCGCATCATCGGCCTGCCGGGCGATACGCTGCAGACCATCGACGGCGCGCTGTACATCAACGGCAAGGCCGTCGAGCGCCGCCAGATCGAGGATTTCGTCATGGAAGGCACCGGCCAGCGCTTCCGTCAGATGCGCGAGACCCTGCCGAACGGCGTCAGCTACAACACCCTGGACTGCGAATATTATGAGGGCAGCAGCGACTGCATTCCCTCGCAGGGCGACAATCGCGGTCCGTTCACCGTTCCGGCCGAACACTATTTCGCCATGGGCGACAATCGCGACAACTCCACGGACAGCCGCTTTCCCGTGACCTCCGGCTTCGGCGGCATGCAGACCGGCGTCGGCTTCGTGCCCGCCGAAAACCTGGTGGGCCGCGCGGATATCCTGTTCTTCTCGACCTGTGGCAGCATGTGCGACGCGCCATTGTTCAAGCCGTGGAACTGGTTCAGCGCGATGCGCTACAGCCGCTTCTTCAATATCATCGAGTAAGGCCCGGTGCCGGCCGATTCCGACATCCTGCGCGACCTTCTGGGCTACTCGTTCGCCGATCCGGACCTGCTGCAGCAGGCGCTGACCCATCCCTCCTGTACGGGCCAGCCCAACTATCAGCGACTGGAGTTCGTGGGCGACCGGGTCCTGGGCGCGATCATTTCGCAGCGTCTTTACCGCGATTATCCAACCTTCAAGGAAGGTGAGCTCGCCATCCGTTTCAACGAGCTGGTGCGCAAGGAAACGCTGGCGCGCATCGTGCTTCAGACCGGTCTCGACAGGTTCATCCGACTGTCGCCGGGCGAGGAGGATAATGGTGGCCGCCAGAAGCCGGCGATCCTGGCCGATTGCTGCGAGGCGGTGATCGGCGCCATGTTCATGGACAGCGGCTTCGACGCGGCGCACGCTTTCGTCGAGAAGCACTGGCACGATCTGGTCGCGAGCGTTGCCCGCAAGGAGAAGGACGCCAAGACCTTGCTGCAGGAATGGGCGCAGGGCAGGGGCCTTGCCGCGCCAACATATCGGGAGACGGGCCGCGAAGGCCCGCCCCATGAACCGGAATTCACCGTGAGCGTCGCCATCGGCAAGCACGAGGCGGCGGGCAAGGGAAACTCGAAACGGATTGCCGAGCAGGCGGCGGCACGCGTCCTGCTGAACAAATTGACTGGAGCGGAATGACCGAAACAACCACACGTTGCGGCTTCGTCGCGTTGCTGGGGGCGCCCAACGCGGGCAAGTCCACCTTGCTCAACGCCTTGGTCGGACAGAAGATTTCCATCGTCACCCAGAAAGTGCAGACGACCCGTACGCGAATTCGCGGCATCGCGATCGAGGGCGATGCCCAGCTGGTCTACGTCGATACGCCCGGCATCTTCACGCCGAAGCGGCGCCTCGACCGGGCCATGGTCGCGGCCGCCTGGGGCGGCGCGTCCGATGCCGATGTGGTCTGCCTGCTGATCGACGCCAAGAAGCGGGTCGACGCGGAAGCCCAGCATGTCATCGACGGACTGAAGGAAGGCGGCCGCAAGGCGGTGCTGATCCTGACCAAGGTCGATCTGGTGCGCCGCGAGTCGCTGCTGTCGCTGGCGGACGAGCTGAACCAGACGGGCCTCTTCAGCGACATCTTCATGATCTCGGCGGTCAATGGCGACGGCATCGAACAGCTGAAGACCCACTTCGCGCAGAAGGCGCCGCTCGGCCCGTGGCTCTATCCGGAAGACCAGCTCTCGGATATTCCCATGCGGCTGATGGGCGCCGAGATCACCCGCGAGAAGCTATTCCTGCGCGTGCACCAGGAACTGCCCTACGCGGCGACGGTCGAAACCGAGCAATGGGACGAACGCAAGGATGGCTCGGTGGCGATTCACCAGGTGATCTTCGTCGAGCGGGACAGCCAGAAGCCCATTGTCATCGGCAAGGGCGGCCGCACCATCAAGGAGATCGGCGAGGCGGCGCGGCGGGAACTGGAAGAGATCATGAGCCGCAAGGTTCACCTCTTCCTCAACGTCAAGGTCCGCAAGGGCTGGGGCGACGAGCGCGAGCGGTACCGCGAAATGGGGCTCGACTTCAGCGATTGAGGCCCCATGGAATGGACGGATGAAGCCTTGGTGCTCGGCGCCGCCAAACACGGCGAATCCTCCGTCATCGTCGATCTTCTGACCCGCGATCGCGGCCGCCATCGCGGCCTTGTCCGGGGCGGCGCCTCTTCGCGCATGCGCGGCGTCATGCAGGCCGGGAACCGGGTCGCCGTCGTCTGGCGCGGCCGGCTGGCGGAGCATCTCGGCACGGTGACCGTCGAGTTGCTGGATGCCAACGCGGCGTCGGCCATGGCCGATCCCGAAAGGCTGCTGGCGCTTGCCGCGCTGTGTGCCGTCGCCGCTGGCGCCTTGCCCGAGCGCGAGGCGCATCCGGAAGTCTTCCTCGCGTCCCTGCCGGTGATCGCGCTGCTGCGCGACGACAGCGCCAGCCTCGCCGATGTCGCCGCCGCGCTGGTTCACTGGGAACTGGGCGTGCTGGGGGCGCTGGGCTATGGCCTCGACCTTTCCGCCTGCGCCGTCACCGGACAGACCGATGCGCTGGCGTTCGTCTCGCCGCGCACCGGCCGCGCCGTGAGCCGCGAGGGCGCGGGCGCCTATGCCGAGCGTCTCCTGGTCCTGCCCGGCTTCGTGACGGGGCGCGGCCCGATCGACCGGGACGACGTGATCGCGGGCTTCGATCTCAGCGGGTATTTCCTCGAACGCAGTGTGTTCGTCCCAAACCGCCAGCGCCTGCCGCCGGCGCGGATGCGCTTCGTCGATATGCTCGCCCGCATGGCACCCGTTCACCGGCCAGGGTGAAAATTACACATCATCTGGTGGCGGCCCGGCGCCCGCCTGCTATATTCGCCCCATGAACGAAATTACCCCGCCCAGCGGCGACAACGTCCGCGACATCCCCTTTGGCGACGCCCTCAGCGAGCGCTACCTGTCCTACGCCCTGTCCACCATCATGGCGCGCTCGCTGCCGGATGTGCGCGACGGCATGAAGCCGGTGCACCGGCGGCTGCTATATGCCATGCAGCAGCTCCGGCTCGACCCCAATGGCGGCTACAAGAAATGCGCCCGCGTCGTCGGCGACGTCATGGGCAAGTTTCACCCGCATGGCGACCAGTCCATCTACGACGCGCTGGTGCGCCTGGCGCAGGACTTCGCCGTCCGCTATCCGCTGATCGACGGGCAGGGCAATTTCGGCAATATCGACGGTGATAACGCCGCCGCCATGCGATACACCGAATCGCGGCTGACCCATGTGGGCGAGGCGCTGCTCGAGGGCCTCGATCAGGACGCCATCGATTTCCGGCCGACCTATGACGGCCTCGACGAGGAGCCGCTCGTCCTGCCCGCCGGATTCCCGAATCTGCTGGCCAATGGTTCGCAGGGAATCGCCGTCGGCATGGCGACCAGCATCCCGCCGCACAATGTGGACGAACTCAGCCTCGCCATGCAGCACCTGCTGGCCCATCCGGACGCGAGCGTCACCGAACTGCTGGTCCATGTGAAGGGACCGGATTTCCCGACCGGCGGCATCTGCGTCGAGCCCGCCGACAGCATCGCCCGCGCCTATGAGACCGGCCGCGGCGGCTTCCGCCTGCGCGCCCGGTGGGAGATCGAGGATCAGGGACGCGGCACCTACGTGCTGGTGGTCACCGAGATTCCCTATCAGGTGCAGAAGTCCAAGCTGATCGAGAAGATCGCGGACCTGATCAATAACCGGAAGCTGGCCGCGCTGCTGGCCGATGTGCGGGACGAGTCGACGGACAAGGTGCGCATCGTGCTGGAGCCGCGCTCGCGCACCGTCGATCCCGACGTGCTGATGGAGAGCCTGTTCAAGCTGACCGACCTGGAAACCCGCGTCTCGCTCAACCTCAATGTGCTCGACAAGGACCAGACGCCAAGGGTGATGTCCCTCAAGGAAGCGCTGCAGGCCTATATCGACCACCGGATCGAGGTTCTGGTCCGCCGGTCGCGGTTCCGCTTGGGGAACATCGAACGGCGCATGGAAATCCTGCGCGGCTATCTGATCGTCTTCCTGAACCTCGACGAGGTGATCGCCATTATCCGGCGCGAGGACGAGCCGAAGCCGGTGCTGATGAGCCAGTTCGAGCTGTCCGACCTGCAGGCCGAGGCGATCCTCAACATGCGGCTGCGTTCGCTGCGCCGGCTCGAGGAAGAGGGGATCATCAAGGAGTATTCCGGTCTCGAGGGCGAGCAGGCCGATCTGACCGCGCTGATCGACAGCCCGGTCCTGCAGCGCAAGGCGATCGGCAAGGAACTGGACAGCCTGCGCCAGCGCTTCGGCAAGACGACCGAACTGGGCGCGCGGCGCACCACCTTCGCCGAAGCCGGCGAGGCGGTCGTGGTATCGGCCGAGGCGCTGATCGAGAAGGAGCCGGTCACCGTGATCCTGTCCCGCATGGGCTGGATTCGCGCCATGAAGGGCCACATCGACCGCGGCGCCGAGATCAAGTTCAAGGATGGCGACGGCCCGGCCTTCGCGGTCCACGCGCAGACCACCGACAAGCTGCTGCTGTTCGCCAGCAATGGGCGCTTCTACACGCTGGGCTGCGACAAGCTGCCGGGCGGGCGCGGCATGGGCGAGCCCGTACGCCTGATGATCGACCTGCCGGCGACCGATGACATCGTCGTGGCCATGACCTATGTACCGGACATGAAGCTGCTGGTGGCGAGCTCCGACGGACGCGGCTTCATCGTCGATGCCGCCAGCGTCCTGGCCCAGACCAAGAACGGCAAGCAGGTGCTGAACGTCGATGCGCCGACGCGGGCCAGGATCTGCATCCCGGCCGCCGGCGACTCCGTGGCCGTGGTCGGCGAGAACCGGAAAATCCTGATCTTCGCCCGCGACGAGTTGCCGGAAATGACCCGCGGCAAAGGCGTCGCCCTGCAGAAATATCGCGGCGGCGGGTTGAGCGACGTGAAGGTGTTTAACCTCTCGGAAGGTCTCACCTGGGCCTCAGGCGAGCGGACCCGCACGGAAACCGACGTCACCGAATGGATCGGCCGGCGCGGCCAGAGCGGCCGGATGGCGCCGCGCGGTTTCGCGGCGAACAACCGGTTCTCCTGACCGACTAAGGCGTCGGGGCTTTCGGAACGGCCTTCAGGCTGGTGGCGCTCTCGAGGCAGACCGTCGTCAGCCGGTTTGGCCGGGCTGCATCGAGCGGGCAGACCTCGAACTTGCCGTTGATCTCGGCCGGATCAGTTGCCAGTAGCGCCTGAAGATCCTCGGGCACGGCGACCGTCTCCGGCGAGTTGTCCGTGTCGGCGACGCCGAGCAGGCGCTTCGTGCCGGTCGGCCAGATTCGCAGCGCCGGCGCGCCGCTGTGGACGGTCATGCGGCCATAGAAGGTGAAGCACTCTCCGACCACTTTGGGGCTACCCTTGCACAGGGGCGCCGATGATTGGGCAGCGGCCGGAAGCGCGACGAGCGACATCAGGGCCGCGCACACCATGGGTCTGATCATGAAACAGGCCTTCCGTTAGATCTTCATCTTGCGCCAGGCGTCGTCCGCGTACATCTCGAGCGGCTGGAACTTGGCCTTGTAGGCCATCTTCTCCGACCCGGCGATCCAGTATCCCAGATAGACATAGGGCAGCCCGAGCTTCCTTGCCCAATCGATATGGGACAGGATCATGTGCGTGCCCAGGCTGCGATCGGTCTGGGACGGATCGTAAAAGCTGTAGATCATCGAGACGCCGTCATCGAGCACGTCGCTCAGGCACGTCGCGATCAGCGGATCGCCGGCATTGAGCGGCTCCAGATCCCGGCGGCGATACTCGACCAGATAGGTGGTGACCGGCGTTTCCTCGACCATGGTGGCATAGTCGATGGCGGTCATGCCGGCCATGCCGCCATTGGAGTGGCGCGAGTTCAGGTACCGTGTCAGCAGCTCGTATTGCTCCAGTGTCGCATGCGGCGGCACCGCCGTCCGGATCAGGTCGCCATTGCGCCGCGCCACCCGGCGCATGGTCCGGTTCGGTTCGAAATCCTTCACCGGGATGCGCACCGAGATGCAGGCGTGGCAGCCATCGCAGGCCGGTTTGTAGGCGACCTTCTGCGACCGGCGGAAGCCGACCTTGGACAGGCTGTCGTTCAGGTCCTGCGCGTGCGGTTCCTTCAGTTCGGTGAAGATTTTCTGTTCCAGCCGCCCCGGCAGGTACGGGCACGCGGAGGGCACCGTCAGGTAGAAGCGGGGAAAGCGGATGAACTGGTCGGTCACGAGCACGCAACGTTACAAGGAGAAGTCACCAAGCATGGCACGAACAGGGGGAACGTCAATACGGGTTGTGTGACGCTGGCCTCGCTTCAACTTCTTGTAGTCTGGGTCCCGGCGCTCAGACCAGTTTCTCGGCCACTTCCTCGGCGAAGTAGGTCAGGATGCCATCCGCGCCGGCGCGCTTGAACGCCAGCAGGCTCTCCAGGATGACCCGGTCGCGGTCCAGCCAGCCGTTCTGGATGGCGCCGGCGATCATCGCGTATTCGCCCGATACCTGATAGGCGAAGGTCGGCACGCCGAACTCCCGCTTCACCCGGTGCACGATGTCCAGATAGGGCATGCCCGGCTTCACCATCACCATGTCGGCGCCTTCCGCGATATCGAGCGCGACCTCGCGCAGCGCTTCATCGCCATTGGCCGGGTCCATCTGATAGGTCTTCTTCGACGCCTTGCCGAGCGACGACGAGGAGCCGATGGCGTCGCGGAACGGACCGTAAAAGGCCGAGGCGTATTTCGCCGCATAGGCCATGATCTGCACGTGCTGGAAGCCGGCGGCATCGAGCGCCTGACGGATAGCGCCGATGCGGCCGTCCATCATGTCGCTGGGCGCGATGATGTCGCAGCCGGCGCGCGCCTGCACCAGGGCCTGCTGCACCAGCACCTCCACCGAGGCGTCGTTGGCGATCTCGTCATTGATCAGCAGGCCGTCATGGCCGTGGTCGGTGTAGGGGTCGAGCGCCACGTCGCACAGGATGCCGATGTCGGGCACTTCGGCCCTGATCGCCCGGACCGCGCGGCACACCAGATTGTCAGGGTTGATTCCTTCGCGTCCGTCGGCGGTTTTCAGGGCGATGGAAGTCTGCGGGAACAGCGCGATCACCGGGATGCCCAGATTGGCGGCCCGCGCCGCCGCGTCGACGGCCATGTCGATGCTCAGCCGGTTCACGCCCGGCATGGACGCCACCGGATCGCGCAGGCCTTCGCCTTCCTGCACGAACAGCGGCCAGATCAGATCGTCGACCGTCAGCACGTTCTCGGCCACCAGCCGCCGGGACCACTCGGTCCTGCGGTTGCGGCGCATGCGGGTCGTGGGAAAGCTTGGCGAGGCAGTTCGGCCGGTCATTGATGTCCGTCAGGTGCGGCCCATCAGCAGGGCCTGGTTCTGGTGCAGCAGTTGGGTGAGAAAGTCGCATACCGCTTCCACGCGTGCAACATGGCGCAGGTCCTCATGCACCACCAGCCAAAATTCACGTCTGACTTCAACTTCTTCCGGTAGAATTCGGACAAAATTGGGATCGGGTTCCGCCGCGAAGCAGTGCAGGAACGCCATGCCGAGCCCGGACAGGGCCGCGTTGAAATGCGCGACGACGCTGGTGGATTCGAAGACGATGTTCGGGTCCTTGATGAAGTCGTCGAGGAAGCGAAGCTGGGGCAGGGTGACGAGGTCATCCACGTACCAGATCAGGTCGTGCCTGTTGAGGTCCCGCTTGTTCCTGATCGGCGGCATCCGATCCAGATAGGCGCGCGTCGCATAAAGCCCGAGCGCGTAGTTCGCCACCTTCCAGGCGATCAGCCGGCCGGACTGGGGGCGTGACAGGGTCAGCGCCAGGTCCGCCTCGCGCCGGGACAGGTCGAGCAGAGGCGTGCTGGCCACCAGTTCGATGACGATGCCCGGGTGCCGTTCGCGAAATTTCACCATCTCCTTGGCCAGGAATTCGATGGCGAGCCCCTCCGTGGCGGCCATGCGCACGGTGCCATGCAGCGTTGCGTCCTGCCCGGAGACTTCTTCGTAGAGTTTGATCGACTGAGCCTCGATCCGCTCCGCATGGGACAGCAGAGCCTGGCCGGCCTTGGTGACCACATAGCCGCGCGGCGTACGGTCGAACAGGCGGGTATTCAGGGATTCTTCGAGCGCGGCGACGCGCCGGGCCACCGTGGTGTGATCTACCTGCAAGGCCCGTGCCGCCGCGGCAAGCCGGCCTCGCCGAGACAATTCGAGGACGTAACGAAGATCATCCCAATTATACATTTTCTCGCCATATCTGTGGATTTTCGCAGAGTAACGGCGAGTAATTTCGCATGGCAACGCAAATATGTCTTGTGTAGAGTCCACTGCGTAATTTCGGGTGAGGTTCACCCATGGTCCCGCGTCCGGTCTGGAGAGAGTCGGGCGCTCAAACGGGGAGAAGACAGTTGCAGAAGCAGATGACGCAGTTGGTGTCGGACGAAGAACTGACGCCCGCCCTCGAGATCAAGGCCCTTGTCGAACGCTCGCGCGCCGCGCAGGCCCAGATCGAAAACTATACCCAGGAACAGGTCGATGCCCTGATCCGCGCCATGGTCTGGGCCGTTGCCAAGCCGGGCGTCGCCGAGAAGATCGCCCAGTTCACCGTCGACGAGACCCAGTTGGGCAATTATGACGGCAAGTTCCTGAAGATTTCGCGCAAGACCCGCGCCACCCTCATGGACATCATCGACGACAAGTCGGTCGGTATCCTGGAAGAGGACAAGGAACGGAACATCATCAAGATCGCCAAGCCGGTCGGTGTCATCGGCGCGCTCGCGCCGTCGACCAACCCGGAAGCGACGCCGGTCATCAAGGCGATCCACGCCGTGAAGGGCCGCAACTCCATCATCGTGGCGCCGCACCCGCGCGCCAAGCTGACCAACAAGATGATCTGCGACCTGATGCGCGAGGCCATCGTCGCCATGGGCGCGCCGGCCGATCTGGTGATCGGTATCGATACGCCGTCGCTGGAAAAGACCAACGAGCTGATGAAGCAGTGCGACCGCATTCTGGCCACCGGCGGCGGCGCCATGGTCACCGCGGCCTATTCCTCGGGCACGCCGGCTCTGGGCGTGGGCGTGGGCAACGCGGTCATCACCGTCGACGAAACCGCCGACCTGGATGACGCGGCCGAGAAGATCCGCATTTCCAAGACCCTCGATCTGGCCGCCTCGTGCTCGTCCGACAACTCGGTCGTGCTGGTCGACAAGATCTACGACCAGATGGTTTCCAAGCTCGAAGGCAAGGGCGGCTACGTCGTCAATGCCGCCGAGAAGGACAAGCTGCAGCACACCATCTGGCATGACGGCCACCTCAACACGGCCATCGTCGCCCAGCCCGCCACCAAGATCGCCGAAATGGCCGGTATCGACCTGCCGGAAGGCAAGACCTTCTTCATCGTGCCGGAAACCGGCTATGGCCCCGATCACCCGTTCTCGGGCGAGAAGCTGTCGGTCGTCATGGCGCTGTACCGCGTGAAGGACATCGACGAGGCGATCCTGAAGACCAACCAGATCCAGTCCTACCAGGGTCAGGGCCACTCGTGCGGCATCTACTCGAACAGCGACGAGAACATCCTGAAGCTGGCCAACGCGACCAAGACCTCGCGCGTCATGGTCAACCAGCCGCAGGCCGCGTCGAACTCGGGCAATCTGTGGAACGGCATGCGTCAGACCTTCTCGCTGGGCTGCGGCTCGTGGGGCGGCAACGGCACGAACAACAACATCTCGTGGCGTGACCTGATCAACGAAACCTGGGTTTCCAAGCCGCTGGCCGTGACCAAGGTGATCCCGTCGGACGAAGATCTGTTCGGCAAGGACATCATCGAGAAGTTCGCCAAGGCTGGCTGATCCGTTCTCCGGACGCCCTCGCGGCGTCCGGCACGTCGGAATACGTTCACGCCCCGGATTTCAGGCCCAAGGTCCGAAGTCCGGGGCGTTTTCGTTTTCCGTCAGCGGCACTCGCGCGGGACCAGCCACTCGGCCTGGAAGGCGAGGGTCGCCCGGAATACCGGTTTTCCGCAGTGGTCCTTGACCGTGATCACGAAGTCGCGCCGATCCCCGTCGGGCAAAATATCGCGCGCGATGTTGGGTAACACGTCGATTGCCCGATCGCGCGCTTCCTGCAGGTCGCTGAATTCCACGCCTTCATCGTCTTCGGTCGAGGTGTCGCCATCGTCGATGTCGAAGAAATATCGAGGCATTCGTCTCTCCAGATCCGATATGCATAAATGAATAGGGATCATCCTTGTTCCGCCTGGCGTTGTTAAAACACCAAGGCGTTGATCGGTGCCGAAACGGAAAGGCGATCCTCATGGCCATTAAGTCGGCCGCACTCGTTGCGAAGCTCGACCATCTCTATCCATTACCACAGACGGAGCTCGAGACTCTCCTCGGCGCCTTCAGCGCGACCATCGATTTCGGGGAAGACCGGGATATCGTCACCGAGGGGGACAGGCCAACCCAATGCAGCCTGCTGCTTGAAGGCTTCGTGCACCGGTACAAGATCCTCGCCGATGGCAGGCGGCAGATTCTGTCCTTCCATCTTCCGGGCGATATTTTCGATACGCAAAGCTTCCTGCTCGATGTCATGGACCACAGCGTGGCGGCGCTGACCCCGGCGCGGATCGCGATCATCACCCACGCGACCATGCGCGAGATTACCGAGAGCCATCCCCGTATCGCCCGCGCGCTCTGGAAGGAAACCCTGGCGGATGCCGCGATCTTCCGGCAATGGCTGACCAGTGCGGGACGGCGGACCGCCTATCAGCGGATTTCGCACCTCATCTGCGAAGTCTATGTGCGCCAGCTCGCCATCAACATGGCCGGTGGCCTCTCCATGCAGTGGCCGATCACCCAGGTCGAGATCGCGGATGCGCTGGGTCTGTCCCATGTGCACATCAACCGTACGCTGCAGGAGATGCGCCGGGATGGGCTGATCCGTCTGCACGGCGCGAGCCTGGACATCCTGGACTGGAGCGCGCTGCGGGATGCGGGCGAATTCGATCCGACTTATCTGCAACTCGGACAGCTCGCCGTGCCGTGAGCGCGGCGGCTTTTGTCGCCCAAGGCTTTTTCAGACTTTTGCCGGCCCGACCGCATAGGGTATGAATTGCGGCGCAATCCGGCCGGTGTACGCCGCGTACAACCGGTAGCGGCCCAGAAACATCTCGCGGAGACCATGATGGACTTTCAGCTCAACGAAGATCAGCGCCTGTTCCAGGATACGGCGCGCGCGTTCGCCAAGGACGTCATGGAGCCGAAAGCCGCCCACTGGGACGAAGAGTCCATTTTCCCCATCGACGAATTGCGCCAGGCGGCCGAACTGGGTTTCGCCGGGATTTATGTGCGCGACGATGTCGGCGGCGTCGGTCTGGGCCGACTGGAATCCACCATCATTTTCGAGGAATTGTCCTCGGCATGCCCGTCTACCGCGGCGTTCATCTCGATCCACAACATGGCCTCGTGGATGATCGACAATTGGGGCGGCGAGGAACAGCGCCAGAAATGGCTGCCCCGCCTGACCACCATGGAATTGATCGCATCCTATTGCCTGACCGAGCCGGGTGCTGGCTCGGACGCGTCCAGCCTGCGCACGCGCGCGGTGCGCGATGGCGATCACTACGTGCTGAACGGATCGAAGGCGTTCATTTCCGGCGGCGGTCATTCGGACATCTACGTGGTGATGGTACGGACGGGCGAAGACGGACCGAAAGGCATCTCCTGCGTCGTCGTCGAAAAGGGGACGCCCGGCCTGTCGTTCGGCGCCCAGGAAAAGAAGATGGGCTGGAAGTCGCAGCCGACCTCGGCGGTCATCTTCGACAATTGCCGCATTCCTGTCTCCAATCTGCTCGGCAAGGAAGGCGAGGGTTTCAAGATCGCCATGATGGGCCTTGATGGCGGCCGCCTGAACATCGCCGCCTGCTCGCTGGGCGGCGCGCGTGCGTGCCTGGAGCGCGCCATCGCCTACACCAAGGAGCGCAAGCAGTTCGGTCAGGCCATCGCCGATTTCCAGGCGACCCAGTTCAAGCTGGCCGACATGGCGACCGACCTCGAAGCTGCTCGCCTGATGGTGCATTCCGCCGCGGTCGCGGTGAACGAGAAGCTGCCGGGCGCGACCACCAAGGCCGCCATGGCCAAGCGCTTCGCGACCGACGTATGCTTTGACATCGTCAATCACGCCCTGCAGCTGCATGGCGGGTACGGCTACATCAAGGAATACCCGATCGAGCGTTTCCTGCGCGATCTGCGCGTTCACCAGATCCTCGAGGGCACCAACGAGATCATGCGGGTGATCATTTCGCGCCAGATTCTCAAGGATGCCTGATCCATTCCAGCAAAGGGGGAACCATGACCGACGAAGCTGAAGTCCTTTTCGAAAAGCGGGGAGGGCTCGGAGTCATCACCCTCAATCGTCCCAAGGCGCTCAACGCGCTCAACCAGCCCATGGTGCTGGCGATCCACCCGAAGATGATCGAGTGGGCCAGCGACGACGAGGTGCAGGCGGTGCTGATCGTCGGCGCGGGCGAGAAGGCGTTCTGCGCCGGCGGCGACATCCTGTGGCTGCGCAACAACGGGCTGGAGAACCGGCCGAAGGCGCTCAGCTTCTACTGGGACGAGTATCGGCTGAACCAGTACATCAAACACTATCCCAAGCCCTACATCGCCTTCATCGACGGCATTACCATGGGCGGCGGCTGCGGCCTGTCGGTGCATGGCGACTTCCGCGTCGCCACCGAGCGCACCATGTACGCCATGCCCGAAACCGGCATCGGCCTGTTCCCCGACGTGGGCGGCAGCTATTTCATGCCGCGGTGCCCGGGCGAGACCGGCATGTATTCGGCGCTGACCGGCGACCGGCTCAAATCCGCCGACAGCCTGCATCTTGGCATCGCCACCAGCTACACGCCGGCGGCGCGTCTTCCTGACCTTCAGAGGGTGCTGGAAGAGGCGGATCTGAAGGACAAGGACACCATCGCCGGAATCCTCCAGAGCTTCCATGAAGACCCGGGCACCTCGGACATCAAGCTGCTCGAAGGGCAGATCGACGTGGTGTTCCGCGAGGACTCCGTCGAGGCCATCCTGGAGACGCTGAAGCTCAACGGCTCCAACTGGGCGCTGAAGACACTCGATACGCTGGGCAAGAAGTCGCCGACCAGCCTCAAGCTGACATTCCAGCAAATGCGCCGGGGCGCCCAGCTGAATTTCGATGACTGCATGCGGATGGAATACCGTATGGTCACCCGCACCATGGACGGGCACGACTTCTATGAGGGCGTGCGTGCCGTGATCGTCGACAAGGACAATGCGCCGAAATGGGTGCCGGACTCGCTGTCCGCCGTTTCCGACGCGGAAATCGACGCCTATTTCGAGACGCTCGGGAACAGCGACCTCCATTTCGAAGGCGCGCCCGGCGACCGCGCGAACTAGGATTTCATTCAGGGCGGATCTCTCCCGGCAGAGGAGGGGCCGCCGCGCTGGCATAGCGAGGGACGCGGTCCCTCAAACGGGAGAGATACATGGCTAAGATTGGATTCATCGGCCTCGGCAACATGGGCGGCCACATGGCCAACAACCTGTTGAAGGCCGGACACAGCCTCAAGGCGTTCGACCTGTCGAAGGAAGCGCTCGACCGTGCGGTGGCCAATGGCGCCGTCGCCGTCGGCACCGCCCAGGAAGCCGGGACCGACGTGGACGTGATCGTCAGCATGCTGCCCGCGGGCAAGCACGTGCGCAGCGTTTACGCGGACGCCGGCGGTGTCATCGACGTGGCGGCGCCCGGCACCCTGATCATCGACAGCTCGACCATCGACGTCCAGTCGGCCCGCGACGTGATCGCCGTGGCCGCAAAAAAGGGCATCGAGATGGTCGACGCGCCAGTCTCCGGCGGCGTTGGCGGCGCCCAGGCCGGCACGCTGACCTTCATGGTGGGCGGCTCGCAGGAAGGCTTCAACCGGGCCAAGCCGATCCTCGACCTGATGGGCAAGAAAATCTTCTACGCCGGCGGTCCCGGCAATGGCCAGGCCGCCAAGATCGCCAACAACATGCTGCTCGGCATCGGCATGATCGGCACCTCCGAAGCCTTCAATCTCGCCGAGAAGCTGGGCCTCGATGCAAAGACTTTCTATGACATCTCGTCGGTGTCGTCGGGTCAGTGCTGGGCCATGACCTCCTATTGCCCGGCGCCGGGCCCGCTGCCCACGTCGCCGGCCAACAACGACTACAAGCCGGGCTTCGCCGTCGACATGATGCTGAAGGATCTGCGCCTCGCCAAGGAAGCCGCCGAAAGCGTCGGCGCCGAAACACCGCTCGGCCACCAGTCGGAAGAGCTGTATTCCAAGCTCTCGGCCGATGGTCATGGCGGCCTCGACTTCTCCGGCATCATCAAGATGCTGGCCGGCCGCCTGTAAGCCTTTCTCGAAGCCGCCATTCCGCGAGGCCGGAATGGCGGCTTTGTCATGTCTGGAGCACGCGTCTTTCCATTGATCGCCGACATGGTAAGAATGTGGGCATGAGGTGCGGCCAATGACCTTGTCCTACGATCAGGCGATCGAAGAACTGCTCCATGCGGGCGTCCGTCTTCACGCGCGCGGCTGGGTGGCGGCGACAGGCGGCAACCTGTCGCATCGCCTCGATGATGGCAGTGTCGCCATCACGGTCTCCGGCCGTCACAAGGGCGAACTGGTCGCTGACGACATCATGCGGGTCGGCATGGATGGCGCGCCGCTGGACGGCAAGAAGCCGTCGGCGGAGACGCCGCTGCACACCGGGCTCTATCGATTGAGGCCCGAGGTCAACGCGGTACTGCACACTCATCCCCGCGCCAGCGTGGTCTTGAGCTTCGTGCGGGCCGATGCGGCGTCGGTGACGCTGACCGGATATGAATTTCTCAAGGTATTTCCGGGCATCGAAAGCCATGACGCGCGGGTCACTTTCGCTATTTTTCCGAACACCCAGGACATGGCGGCGCTGCAGCGGCAGGTGAATTCCTGGTACGCGGCCAATCCCGCGTCGCCGCCCGTCTATCTGGTGCGCGGGCACGGCCTGACCGTGGGTGCCGCGACGGTTGACGCCGCGCGTTACACCACGGAAGCTGTCGAGGAATTGCTGGCCTACGAATTGGAACGCGGGAGGTTTTAGGTGGGCATCCTGACTGTCTACAACGATAGCGATCCGGCGACGCCGCTTTTCCATTCGGCGGACGCGGCCGTGATCGCGGCGAGGCTGGGCGAGGCGGGCATCCGCTTCGAACGCTGGCAGGCCCTGCGCGACATTCCCTCAGGCGCGGATGATGCCGCGGTGTTCGACGTCTACAAGGCGGATATCGACCGCCTTGTCGCCGAGGAGGGCTACCGATCCTTCGACATCGTCCGCATGCTTCCCGACAACGAGCGGCGCGCGGAGATGCGCGGCAAGTTTCTCGACGAACACACCCATGCCGAGGATGAAGTCAGGTTCTTCGTCGAAGGCTCCGGCATGTTCTACCTGCACCTTGGCGACCAAGTCTGCATGGTCCGCTGCGAGGCCGGCGACTTCATCGGTGTCCCGGCCGGCACCCCGCACTGGTTCGACATGGGACCGGCGCCCCGGTTCACCGCGATCCGTCTGTTCATGTCGCCGGATGGCTGGGCGGCCAGGTTCACCGGGCGTCCCTACAGCGAGCGGTTTCCCCGATACGAGACGGCCGCCGGGTGAACGGCGACATTCGCGTCATCCTGACCGATATCGAGGGCACCACGACGCCGGTGTCCTTCGTCTACGATGTCCTGTTTCCCTATGCGCGCGCCCGGATCTCGGCCTATGTCCGCGATCACCGGAAGGATCTAACGGTCCTGCTCGCCGAGGTCCGCCAGGCAGGGCAGGGCGCCGATCTCACGGTCGATGAGTGTATCGACTTGCTGCTCCGCTGGATGGACGAGGACCGCAAGATCGCGCCGCTCAAGACCGTTCAAGGCATGATCTGGCGCGAAGGCTACGAGACCGGCCGCTACGCGGGACAGATGTTTCCGGATGTCGCGCCCGCGCTGCGGTCGTGGACGCAGCGCGGCTGCCGCGTCTGCATCTATTCTTCCGGCTCGGTCGACGCGCAGGAGTTGCTGTTCCGGCATTCGGACGCCGGAGATCTGACGCCGTTCATCTCGGGCTACTTCGATACCCGGATCGGCGACAAGAAGGAGGCCGTCTCATATAGCCGCATCGCCCGGGAAATCGGTGTCGCCCCATCGTCGGTGTTGTTTCTGTCGGATCATCCGGACGAACTGGACGCGGCGGCGCGCGCGGGCATGACGGCATTGGGGCTGTGCCGGCCCGGGAATCTCTTTCCGCTGGAGGACCGCGCCGCCGTCAACGGATTTGACGAGATCGATCTTACGGTCCTCCCCAGCGCCATTCGTTAGACCCGGACCATAAGGTTCCTATATCCTTAGGCATGTGAAGTCCGGGGGCGGTTTCGTGCGTGTGTTGTTCGTGACATTCCTGCTGATGCTGGTGGCCGTGCCTTCGGTGCGCGCCGACGAGACCGATTGCTTCGGTCCCGAGCAGCTCTGGTGCGCATGGACGATCGAGCAGACCGGCCCGGACGCCGGCTGGCGGGTCGTCCACACCTCGCGTCTCGAGACTACGACGATCGAGACCGTCATCGACTCTCCGGGCAATCGTCCGCGCCTCGGCATCCGGGTGCTTCCGGCGACCGAGAGCCATACCGGGCAGGCCATCATCTCGCTGCGCCCGGATGATCGGCCCCAAGGCTGGTCGCAATATGTCGGGCGCAATCGCGAGTTCGCCGACGGCGCCATGCGTTTTTCGCTGGGCCGCCGGGCGCTGGAAGCCGTCCTGCAGGCGCCGGCATCGGCGATGCTGTTCATCTTCGTCGAGGTGCGTACTCCCGGATCTTCCGAGAAAATCAGCCACAAGATCCCGCTCCGCGGCCTCAGCGACGCATTGCGCTACGCCCGATTGGGGCGCTAACGGGACCGACTGGCGGCGGTCCGAGGGCGGCGCGCGTAGCCCGGGGGTTCCCCCGGCCCCGGTTTCGTCCTAGATTGATCTTGATCAGGGACTTGGCGGGGAGCCTTCCATAGAGTAAGCATCCCGCAGGTCGAGGAAGGCTCAGGAGCGTCATCGTGGACTATGAGGCCAGATTCCGTCAGGCCATCGATTCATTGAGAACCGAAGGCCGCTACCGTGTGTTCATGGATATTGCACGCTCGCGTGGCAATTTCCCGCGCGCGCGTCACTATGGAGAGACTGGCGAGCGCGATATCACGGTCTGGTGCTCCAACGATTATCTCGGCATGGGACAGCACCCGGACGTCATCGCGACGATGGAGAAGGCGCTGCATGAGTGCGGCGCCGGCGCCGGCGGCACCCGGAACATCAGCGGCACGAACCATTACCATGTGCTGCTGGAGGAAGAACTGGCCGACCTGCACGGCAAGGAAGCCGCGCTGCTGTTCACCTCGGGCTACATCTCCAACGAGGCGACGCTCAGCACCATCGGCCGCATTCTACCGGGCTGCATCCTGTTCTCCGACGAACTCAATCACGCCTCGATGATCGAGGGCGTGCGCCATTCGGGCCAGACGAAACGCGTGTTCCGCCACAATGACGTCGCGCATCTGGAAAGTCTGCTGAAGCAGTCGGATCCCGACGCGCCCAAGGTCATCGCTTTTGAATCCGTCTATTCCATGGATGGCGACATCTCGCCCATCCATGCGATCTGCGATCTCGCCGACAGGTACAACGCCATCACCTATCTGGACGAGGTTCACGCGGTCGGCCTCTATGGCGAGCGGGGTGGCGGCGTCGCCGAACGTGATGGCGCCATGGACCGTCTGACCATTATCGAAGGCACCCTTGCCAAGGCATTCGGCGTGATGGGTGGCTATATCGCCGGCTCGGCGACCATGGTCGATGTGGTGCGCTCCTATGCGGCCGGTTTCATTTTCACCACGTCGCTCGCGCCCGTGCTCGCGGCGGGTGCCTGGGCCAGCATCCGGTATCTGAAGCAGGCGAACGATTTGCGCGTCCGCCATCAGGAGCGTGCGGCGCGCCTGAAGCAGTTGTTCCGCGACGCCGGGCTGCCGGTCATGGAGTCCGCCAGCCATATCGTCCCGCTCTGGGTCGGCGAGGCATCGCTGTGCAAGCAGGTGTCGGACGAGCTGATGGAAGAGTTCGGCATTTACGTCCAGCCGATCAACTATCCGACGGTGCCGCGCGGCACCGAGCGTCTTCGCTTCACGCCCAGCCCGTTCCACACGGACGAGATGATGGACGATCTGGTCAAGGCGCTGAACATCGTGTGGGAACGACGCAAGATCAGCCGCGCTGCCTGAAGACCGTCGAGGTCGTCAGTTAATTTTACGCGCTGACTTAGTACCCGTTTTGTGCAATCGGCCCGACATGCCTTGTGGCGCCGGTTGTCGCGCGGGTGTAACTTCATGTCTTGAGACGTTGGGTCAGGCGTGATGAGGGGCTCTGGGGGGCTTATTCTCGCCGCGGCGCAGTCGTTCGCTTAAGAGAAAAACGGATTTACTGTACTGAAGCCACGTCTATTTGCCTTTGCAAGGATGTGGTGATTGAGGGCCACCAAATGTCTCCGAAACTATTTGGCCCCGGGGCGCCTGGTTGGCTGCTGGCCGGTCTCGTCACGGTGTGCTTGGTAGGAACCCTTGACTTTCTTACGCCTATAGACACTGGCGGGACGCTTTACTTATTGGCGGTCTTGATTGCGGCGGTGGGCCGTCGTCCTCGGCATGTCGCACTGGTCGCAAGCCTCGGACTAGTCCTGTTGTGGCTTGGCTTTTGGGGCATCGGCCCGCCTGACGCCAACGTACTGATCCCGGCCGGAGTGACGGCAGCTACCTTGGCGTTGGTAGTGCTCCAGTTCATGACCCGCAACGAGCGAACCAGCCTCGAGTTCGGTTCCCCGACGAGGGTCTTCGACGCGATGGGCGAAGTCATCGTCGCGGTCGACCGCGACTGGCGCGTTCGTTACGTCAACCCGGCGGTCGAGACCATTTCGGGCCTTCGTATCGCCGATGTCCAGAACCAGTCGTTGTGGCAAGCCTTTCCCGCTCTCCTTGGCGGAGAGTTTCACCGCCGCTACGTCGAGTCCATGGATAGCGGCCGGGAACTGGATTTCGAAGCATACTATGACCGGGCTGATCGCTGGCTGCGCGTTCGCACATTCCCAAGCGCCGATGGATTGACCGTCATGCTGGCTGATCACACCAGCGAGCATGAGAGAGTGACAAGGATTGCCGTCGGAGAGGCGGCTCTGCGCCGCCAGACGGATCTCTTGGGTCGCGTCATAGAAGGCATGCGGGACGGGCTGGTGGTCCGGGATGCCACCGGCCATGTCATGTTCGCGAACTCCATCACGCGCCAGTTTCTGGGGCAGGCTGTTGCCGGCGACGGCAGCGACTTTTCGGCCGAAGGCGTCGTCTTCCATGATCCCCTGACGGGCGAGGTGGTGCCTGCCGATGCGCTTCCCTCATCGAAGGCCTTGCGCGGGCAGAGCGTGGATGACGCGGAAATGCTCCTGACCTCGCCCGGGCGGCCGAAGCCGCTTCTGGTTCAGGTGAGCGCTCAGCCATTGCTCAATGAAACCGGCGAAGTCGATGGATGCATGACGTGGTTTCGGGACATCACGGACATACGCGAAGCCGAACTTGCGCGCAGCGAGACCGAGGCCCGGCTGCGCCAGGCGCAGAAAATGGAGGCCGTAGGCCAACTGGCTGGCGGAATTGCGCACGATTTCAATAATTTGCTCACGGTGATCGTGGGCAGCGGCGAGATGTTGTTGGAAGAGCTCGCCACAGCGGAGGCGGACGTCAAGCGGCTCGCCGAACAGATATCGGCCGCGGCGAACCGGGGCGCGGAATTGACCCAGCGCCTTCTGGCCTTTTCACGCCGACAGCCTCTCAAGCCAACCGTCGTGAACGTCAATGCATTGGCCTCGGGAATGTTACCCCTGATCCGGCGGGCGTTGGGCGAAGCCATCGCCATCGTCGAGCTTTTCGATGCTCAGGAGTGCACGACGCTGGCCGATGCGAGCAACCTGGAAAATGCGCTGCTGAACCTGGCGGTGAATGCACGAGATGCCATGCCGGCTGGCGGCACGCTCACCATCGAAACGCGCAACATCCTGCTGGCCGATGGCCGTCATGACGTACCGGCCGGCGAGTACGTGATCCTCAGCGTAACCGACACGGGGAGCGGAATGAGCCCCGAAGTCCAGGCCAAGGCATTCGAGCCGTTCTTCACGACCAAGGACGCGGGCAGGGGCAGCGGACTTGGTCTCGCGACAATCTATGGATTTGTGCGACAGTCGGGTGGTTTCGTCGATATTGAAAGTAAGCTTGGCGTAGGCACGACGGTGGTGATCGGCCTGCCCCGGGTATTCGTGAGCGGGGTTTCGGAAGCCGAGGTCGTCCAGCCACCAGCTAAGCGTGGGCACGGAGAACTCATTCTGGTCGTCGAAGACGATGAATTCGTGCGGGCCACCGTCGTTCGTCTTCTGGGCGACATGGGATATCGGGCGCTCGCGGCTTCCGATGCCAGAGAGGGGCTCTCCGTGTTGATCGATCATGAAGACATCGCCTTGGTGTTCACCGATGTGGTGATGCCGGGGATGAGCGGATGGGATCTGGCCGCGGCGGTCAATGAGGTGCGTCCGCAGACACCCATACTGTTTGCCACCGGATATACGGATAACGTGCTTTTGCAGCGCCCTGGCCTCGACAGCCGGATTCTTGTTCTGTCGAAACCGTTCAAGGCCAATGATCTAGCCGATGCTCTGGAAACCTTGTTACATTCGCATCCGGAAGAGTCGCGGCGGAAGACCCTCGACGTAATGCCTTAACTTCAGGAATACCTGTGACCGAGACCGGCGCTATCCCGACAATTCCCAAGGTCCTGACGCGGATCGAAGGCTTCGACAACATGCTGCGAGGGGGGCTCCCGCAGGGCCGCGCGACAGTGGTTGTGGGCGCGACGGGCAGCGGCAAGACCATGCTGGGATTGCAGTTTCTGGCCGATGGCGTGCACTCGGATGGCGAGACGGGCATTTTTGTCAGCTTCGAGGAATCCCGGGCCGATGTCCTGGCGTGTCTCGGAGCGCTCGGCTGGCCGGCACAGGCACCCGATGCCGAACTGCACATCATGGACGCCGACTTTCTGCCGAACGTGGTGCAGAGCGGTGCGTTCGATCTGAATGGGCTGCTTGCGGCTCTTTCCGCGCTGATCCGGGAGTCTGGCGCGAAACGCATCGTGTTCGACGCCGTCGACGTCCTTCTCGACCTTCTGGATGATCCCGCCGGTCAACGACGCGAGTTGCACCGGCTGTTCCACTGGGTCAGCACCGAGGGCATTACCGCGATACTGACCGCCAAGGCGGATGGCTTCGACCTCGGCAATCCCATGCCGCGCCAGCCGCTGCTGGTGTATCTCAGCCACTGCGTGGTCATTCTTCGGTACAATCTCCAGGACGGCATCTGTGGCAGGAGCGTACGGCTTCTCAAATATCGCGGCACCAACCATTCCCTCAACGAATACCCCATGATGATCGGCGCGCGCGGTATCGCGGTCTACGGGATCCGGTCGTCGGATATGTCCTATCCGGTCTCCACGCGCCGCGTGTCGTCCGGTGTGGAACGGCTGGATACCATGCTGGGCGGCGGCTATTACGAGGGCTCCAGCATTCTGATCTCCGGCTCGCCGGGTACCGCCAAGACCACCTTCGGCGGCGCGTTCATCGAGGCTGCCTGCGCGCGCGGCGACAACGCCCTGCTGATTTCGTTCGACGAAGCGCCGGAGCAGATCATTCGCAATCTGGCATCCGTGGGGATCGATCTCGCCAGCCATGCCGCCGCAGGTCGCCTGCGCATCCATGGCTACCGAGCCGCCGCCATCGAGACCGAGGCATTTCTCATGAAGGTCCTGGCCGAGCTGGATGAACACAACATCAGGGCGTTGGTGCTTGATCCCGTGTCGGCGCTGGCCAACCGGACCCAGTTCCGTGGCAAGAACGAGGCTGCGGCGCGCCTGCTCGACGAGGCGAAAGCACGAGGCATCACCGTTGTGGTTACGTCGCTCCTCGACAAGGCCACCCACGAGGCCGAAACGACGCAGGCGGCCGTGTCGACCATCGCGGATACCTGGATGGAACTGACGTTCCGGGCCGCGGGCGGAGAACGCAATCGGGCGATCACGATCATCAAGTCTCGCGGCATGAGTCACTCAAATCAGGTGCGTGAAGTCAGCCTGAGCCATGAAGGGGTGACGCTGTCGGATGTCTATTTCTCCGGTGGCGACGTGTTGATGGGCACGGCGAGGATCGAGCGTGAACTTGCGGAACAGGCTTCCGAGAGCGCGCGCCGCGAGGAATTCGAGCGACGTCGGGTCGAACTCGAGCTGACTGAACAGCGTTTGTCCATGCAGCGGATGGAGCTTGAAGCCGAGATTGCAGCGAGAAGAAGCGAGCTGAAGAGCCTTCAGGACTCCGAAGATCGGCGCTTGGGGCGCAAGCAGAAGAGTCTGGATGCGGTGCTGAACAACAGGCGTGCGGATGATGGTGTCCGCGACGGGGATTAGGACGGGCAGGGTGGTGACGGAACAGGACAAGCAGGGCACGAGCACCGGATTGCCGGTAGCGCTCTCGCTTTATATCGCGGGAGGCGCGAACCCGTCCGAGGCGGCACGGGAGAACCTCGCGGCTGCGCTCCGAGAGTTGATGATCGATGATTCCTCGCTGGAGATCGTCGATGTGCTGCTCCGTCCCGATCGTGCGCTGAGCGACCACATCTATGTGACGCCCACCCTGATCCGCGTCGAGGCCGGTGCGCGCAAGATTCTCATCGGCGATCTTCGTGATGTCGCGGTGCTCAAGCGTTTCATCAGCGGCCCCTGATCACCGTTTTCCCAACCGATTCCGCATGGCAGGGTCCAGTTCCACGACACCTAGGGCGTGCTTGGCGGGGATATTCGATATATGGTAGGAACGCCGCGCGCGGAGCCCCGCTTCGGGTGACGCTCCGGCTCTAACCAACGGCGGTGCGGATGACGGATTCCTCGTCGAACCGGCTGGTCGCGCTAGGCGCGGATCATGCGGGATTCGAGTTAAAAAATGTCTTGAAGGCCGACCTGATCGATCAGGGCTACGAGGTCCTCGACCTTGGTACATCTGGTCCTGCGTCAGTCGATTACCCCGACTTCGGCGCGGCCGTCGCCGAGGCGGTCGCCTCCGGACGGGCAGGTCTGGGTGTGGTGGTGTGCGGCACCGGGATCGGTATATCGATCGCGGCCAACCGCAATCCCGGCGCCCGCGCCGCATTGGTTCACTCAGGTCTCGAAGCCCGTCTGGCCCGCGAGCACAACGATGCGAACATCCTGGCGCTCGGTGCCCGGGTGATCGGCGTCGAGGTCGCGCGCGACGCCCTCAAGGCCTTTCTGACCACGGATTTCGCCGGCGGCCGCCATGCGGGCCGTGTCGCCAAGCTTTCGCAGTTATAAGGGGTTCGGCCATGTCGACCGATACGCTAACCAAATCAGTACGTTCCAGTGGATTCTTCAGCGCCGGCCTGGCCGAGAGCGATCCCGAGGTTCTTTCGTCCATCCGCGGTGAACTGAAGCGCGAACAGGACCAGATCGAACTGATCGCCAGCGAGAATATCGTCTCGCGCGCCGTACTCGAGGCCCAGGGGTCGGTCCTGACCAACAAGTACGCCGAGGGCTATCCGGGCAAGCGCTACTATGGCGGCTGCGAATATGTGGATATCGCGGAACAGCTGGCCATCGACCGCGCCAAGCGCCTGTTCGACTGCAAGTACGTCAACGTCCAGCCCCATTCCGGCGCCCAGGCCAATGGCGCGGTCATGATGGCGCTCGTCAAGCCGGGCGAGACGATCATGGGCATGTCGCTGGCCGCGGGCGGTCATCTGACCCACGGTGCGCCGCCGGCCCAGTCGGGCAAGTGGTTCAACGCGGTCCAGTACGGCGTGCGCCAGCAGGATCATCTGATCGACATGGATGAGGTCGAGGCGCTGGCCAAGGCGAACAAGCCGAAGCTGATCATCGCGGGCGGTTCGGCCTATCCGCGTATCATCGATTTTGCCCGTTTCCGCGCCATTGCCGACAGCGTCGGCGCCTATTTCATGGTGGATATGGCGCATTTCGCCGGTCTGGTCGCCGGCGGTGTCCATCCGAGCCCGCTGCCTCATGCGCACATCGTCACGACGACGACTCACAAGACCCTGCGCGGTCCGCGCGGCGGCATGGTGCTGTCCAATGACGAGGACCTGGGCAAGAAGATCAATTCGGCGGTGTTCCCCGGTCTCCAGGGCGGCCCGCTGATGCATGTCATCGCGGCCAAGGCGGTGGCCTTCGGCGAGGATTTGCGTCCGGAGTTCAAGCTCTACGCGCAGCAGGTGGTGACCAACGCCAAGGCGCTGGCCGACAAGCTGTTGTCGCGCGGCTTCGACATCGTCTCCGGCGGCACGGATACCCATCTGATGCTGGTCGACCTGCGCCCGAAAGGCGTGAAGGGCAACACGGCCGAGCATGCGCTGGAGCGGGCCAACATCACCTGCAACAAGAACGGCATTCCTTTCGATCCGGAAAAGCCCACCGTCACCTCGGGCATCCGCCTCGGGACGCCGGCCGGTACCACGCGCGGCTTCGGCGTCGCCGAGTTCCAGAAGATCGGCGACCTGATCGGCGACGTGCTGGAAGGGCTCGCCGCCAATCCGGATGATAACAGCGCGGCGGAAGCCGAAGCCCGCGCGCAGGTCGCCAAGCTGTGCGAGGCGTTCCCGATCTACAATTCCTGAGCGGCTCTCGAAGGGAGGGGGACCCATGCGCTGTCCGTTCTGCGGAAATGAAGAAACCCAGGTGAAGGACTCGCGGCCGAGCGAAGATGGCTCGGCCATTCGCCGCCGGCGGCATTGCCCGGCCTGCGGCGCCCGCTTCACCACGTTCGAGCGGGTACAGCTGCGCGAGTTGACGGTGGTGAAGAAGACCGGACGGCGGGTGCCCTTCGATCGTGACAAGCTGGCACGGTCGATCAATATCGCGCTGCGCAAGCGGCCGGTGGAACCGGAGCGGGTCGAGCGTCTGATCAACGGTCTGGTGCGCCGCCTCGAGAGCATGGGCGAGAGCGACGTTTCGTCCGATCTGGTCGGCGAACTGGTGATGGAAGGTCTCGCCGGCCTGGATCAGGTCGCCTATGTGCGCTTCGCCTCGGTCTACAAGAACTTCCGCGAAGCCAAGGATTTCGAGGAGTTCATCGGTAATCTGGATGGCGATCCCGAAGACTGACGCGTCCACCGACATGCGGCACATGCGGGCCGCGCTGGGCCTGGCCTCGCGCGTGCTCGGACAGGTGGCACCCAATCCGGCCGTGGGCTGCGTCATCGTCGGCGAGGGTCGGGTCGTCGGACGCGGCCATACCATGCCGGGTGGCCGCCCCCATGCGGAAACCGAAGCGTTGCGGCAGGCGGGCGAGGCGGCCCGCGGCGCGACGGCCTATGTGACGCTCGAGCCCTGTTCCCATCATGGACGGACCGCGCCTTGCGCCGATGCACTGATCGAAGCGGGTATCAGCCGGGTGGTCGTGGCGCTGACCGACCCTGACCCGCGCGTGTCGGGCCGCGGCATCGCGCGGTTGCGGAACGCCGGCGTTTCCGTCACCGAAAACGTGCTCGAAGCCGCCGCCCGCGAGATCAACGAAGGCTTCCTGCGCCGCGTCACCGAGGGTCGGCCCATGGTGACCCTCAAACTGGCGACCACGCTCGACGGCATGATCGCCGCGTTCGGCGGCGACAGCCAATGGATCACCGGCGAGGAGGCCCGGCGTTATGGCCATCTTCTGAGGGCGCGGCATGACGCCGTCCTGACCGGCATCGGCACCGTGCTGGCGGATGACCCGGTGCTGAACTGCCGGATCGACGGACTGGATCATGCCAGCCCGGTACGGATCGTGCTGGACAGCAACCTTCGCACGCCGCTGGACAGCAAGCTGGTACGAGGCGCCGCGCAGCTTCCCCTTTGGCTCGTCACCACGGAGGCGGCGGCACGCGCCCATGGTCGGCGCTTCGAAGCGGCGGGTGTCGATGTTCTGGCCTTGGAGGCGAACGAGGGCGGCGGCATCGACGTCCAGGCTGTCCTTGCGGCGCTCGCCTCGCGCGGGATCACCCGCGTCCTCGCGGAATCGGGGCGCGCCGTCGCCGGCAGCCTGTTGCGGGCCGATCTCGTGGACCGCGTCGCCTGGTTCAGGGCGCCGGCCGTCATGGGCGGCGACGGGCTGACGGCCCTCGAATCCCTCGGCGTGGTGAAGGTCAGCGCGCTCCGGCGCTTTCACTGTGTCGAGACAGTGCGGCTGGGCCAAGATGTGCTGGAAACCTACCGTCGCACGACCTATTAATGGCGCCATGTTTACTGGCATCATCACCGACATCGGCCATGTCCGTCTCATCAAGCCGCGCGGCGACACGCGGTTCGAGATCGGCACCTCCTATGACACCGCGACCATCGAGATGGGCGCTTCCATCGCCTGTTCCGGCGCCTGTCTGACCGTCGTCGACAAGGGCGAGGGATGGTTTGCCGTGGATGTCTCCGCGGAAACCCTGGCCAAGACCAATCTGGGTGACTGGCGTGAAGGCACGTCGATCAATCTCGAGCGCTCGCTTCGCCTTGGCGACGAATTGGGCGGTCACATCGTGCTGGGGCATGTCGACGGTGTCGGCACCATTCGCAGCATTACGCCGGAGGGCGATTCCCTGCGTTTCCTGTTCGAGGTGCCGCAGTCACTGAAGTCCTTCATCGCGCCGAAAGGCTCGGTCTCGGTCAATGGCGTGTCCCTGACCGTCAACGAGGTCGAAGGAAATGTTTTTGGCGTGAATATCATTCCGCATACGCAACAGATGACGACTTTCGGCAAAAACAGCGCCGGCGACCGGATCAATCTGGAAGTCGATGTGCTGGCGCGCTATGTAGCGCGCCTCAATGATCGGGAGTAGGCGATTGGACCGTCATCCGGGGCTATCGGGTATCGAAGAGGTCATCGACGACGCGCGCAACGGCAGGATGTTCATCCTGGTGGATGACGAGGATCGTGAGAACGAAGGCGATCTCGTGATCCCGGCGCAGATGGCCACGCCGGATGCCGTGAATTTCATGGCCACCCACGGACGAGGCCTGATCTGCCTGTCGCTGACCCGCGAGCGTATCGAAACGCTCGGCCTGCCCATGATGACGACCGAGAATCTGTCGCGCCATGAAACCGCGTTCACGGTTTCCATCGAGGCGCGCCAGGGCGTGACCACCGGCATCTCGGCGCGGGACCGGGCGCGGACCATTTCCGTCGCCATCGATCCGACCAAGGGACAGGCCGATATCGCCGTTCCGGGTCACGTCTTTCCCCTGATGGCCCGCGACGGTGGCGTGCTCGTGCGCGCCGGTCATACGGAAGCCGCGGTGGACGTGGCCCGTCTCGCCGGACTGATTCCGGCCGGCGTCATCTGCGAGATCATGAACGACGATGGCAGCATGGCCCGCCTGCCGGATCTGATCGCCTTCGCCCAGCGGCACAATCTCAAGGTCGGCACCATCGCCGACCTGATCGCCTACCGCCGCAAGCATGACAGTCTGGTCAAGTGCATCTCCGAGACGCATATCGACAGCGTGCACGGCGGCGACTGGCAGATGAAGATCTACGCCAATACGGCGGAATATGCCGAGCATGTGGTGCTGATCAAGGGTGACATTCGCGGCGATGAACCGGTCCCGGTCCGCATGCACCTGCTGGACATGTTCTCCGACATCGTCGGCGACGTATCGGCTCGCCCTGGTCAGTTGCATGACGCCATGCGCAAGATCGGCCAGATCGGCCGGGGTGTCGTGGTGATCCTGACCAATATCCAGCCGACCGTCCTTTCCCGGGCGGTCGCCGCGCGGTCCATGCGGCAGGGCTCGCAATCAGGCCGGCTGCTGGATTACGGGATCGGCGCCCAGATCCTGCTCGACGTGGGCGTCAAGGACATGATCCTGCTCTCGAATACCCATCATACGATCGTTGGCCTGGAAGGCTATGGCTTGACCGTCGTCGACCAGCTGCCTCTGGAGATCGAAACCGCTCATGTCTGACAAGCCGCATCTGCTCGTGATCCGGGCGCCGTTTTACGAGGACATCATCGCCGAACTGACGCGCGGCGCGACCTTGGCGCTCGACGAGGCGGGCGCGACCTATGATGTACTGGATGTGCCGGGCGCCTTCGAAATTCCCGCGGCGGTCGCCATGGCGGCGGCATCCCGCAAGCGCTATGACGGCTACGTCGCGCTCGGTTGTGTCATCCGCGGTGAAACCACCCATTATGATTACGTGTGCGCCGAAAGCGCCCGCGGCCTGCAGGAACTGGCGTATCGTGACCGCCTCGCCATCGGCTTTGGCGTGCTGACGGTCGAGAACGACGAGCAGGCCTGGGCCCGGGCGTCCGTCGACCGGAAGAACAAGGGTGGCGAGGTGGCGCACGCGGCGCTGCGCATGATCGCCGTGAAACGGGAGTTCGGTCTCGCATGATGACCGAAAGCAAGGCTCAACCGAAGGACAAGGCTGGCTCGCGCAGCGCCTCCCGTCTCGCGGCCGTTCAGGCTCTCTATCAGCTGGCCTCCAGCGAGGAAGCGGTGCCCGCCCTGGTCATCTCGGAGTTTCGCGCCTGGCGTCTCGGCAAGGAAGTGGACGGCGATGTCTACACCCCGGCCGATGAGGAACTGTTTTCGGACATCGTCATGGGAGCCTGGGACCGTCGCGGCGAGATCGACGCCCATATCGGCGCGGCGCTGACCGGCAGCCGCACGATCGACCGCCTGGAGCGTCTCGTTCTCGCCGTTCTCAGGGCGGGGGCCTACGAAGCCATGGCGCGCCCCGATGTTCCCACGCCAGTCATCATCAACGAGTATATGGACGTAGCGCACGCCTTCTTCACCGGGAAGGAGCCTGCCTTCGTCAACGGTGTTCTCGACAATGTCTCGCGCCAGGTCCGTTCCGGATCGGGTCGCTGACGGGCCGGCGTCATGCCGGGCCAGACGGGGCTGGGCGAATTCGAGCTCATCGCTGAGCTGTTCGCGCCCCTGAGCGCCGAAGCGCCTGGCGCGTTCGGTCTGACCGACGACGCCGCCACGATCCCGGTACCGCCGGGCCATCAGCTGGTGATGACCAAGGACATGATGGTCGCCGGGGTACATTTCCGTCCCCAGGATCCACCCGCGCTCGTCGCCCGCAAGCTTCTGCGCGTCAACCTGTCCGATCTCGCGGGAATGGGCGCGTCGCCCTACGGCTATGCGCTCGGTCTGAGCCTGTCTCCGGATCAGGACGATGACTGGCTACGCGCGTTCGCGGCCGGTCTTGCCGAGGATCAGCGAACATATGGCGTGGTCCTCCTGGGCGGCGACACCACGTCGACGCCGGGGCCGCTGACCCTGTCGCTGACGGCGTTCGGTCTTACGCCCACCGGCCGGATTCTGCGCCGGAATGGCGCCCGCCCGGGCGAGGCGGTATGCGTCTCCGGGACCATCGGCGACGCGGCGCTGGGGCTGCTGGCCCTGAACGGCGAACTCGATGATCCCACCGGGTTTCTCGCTGACCGCTATCTGCTGCCCCGGCCGCGCGTTGCGCTCGGCCCCCTGTTGCCCGGATGCGCCAGCGCGGGCCTCGACATCTCCGATGGACTTGCCGCCGATATCGGTCACCTGTCGCGGGCCTCGGCGGTCGGCGTGGTGCTGGAGATGGACGCGATCCCGCTGTCGGACGCGGCGCGCGCCCAGCTCGAGCGACGCCCCGATCTGGGCGAGCTGGTTCTGTCCGGGGGCGACGACTACGAAATTGCCTTCACCATCCCGCCAGAGAGGCTTGCGCCCTTGCTCGAACAGGCGGCGCAACTCGGTATTCCCGTGACCCGGATCGGCACTGTGACGGAGGGGCAGGGGGTGCGGGTGCTCGACGCCGCCGGCACGCCGGTGGTCCTGCACCAGACCGGTTATCGTCACCGGTAGAATATTTCAAATTTCTATTATCGAGTCGAGATGATCGCCGGATTTTTGAAGTTTCCAGGTGGTATTTCCGGCCTGAATAGGGGCGCTTCGCTCGGCGAAAACCGGAAACCCGTTCCGTTGACCGGATTTGTGCCGGAATTTGCTGTCCCGGTGCATTCATTTCGGTCATGAGACATTGTGCGGCTGCGAATTCATCCCTATTATCCACCGCGTGTGGGACCGGGTTCATAAAGAACAGGTAATGACAGAGTACGAGCAGGTAGGCGAACTGGAAGGGATCAAGCGCAAGTTCGGGGCGTTCGTGCGTACCCGTGGCTTCGCGCATTTTGGCTTCCACCTCTACACCGTCTGGAATGACGGTGAGTGCCCTGATATCACCCTCACGAGCATGTCCATCGTGGATCAGCCGGGTTATCTGGCCCGCATGGCGACCGTCCTGGCGCCCCTGTCCATCGGCGAGTCGATGGGACGGGGTGCGTTCTGGTGGTCGGACCCCGCCGGAAGCCAGTCGCCGGTCCTCGTGCTGCCCTATCGCGGCGCCGATGATGAGAAGGCGCTGCTGACCTTGATGCCGCACGCCTTGGGCGAGGTCGCCACCGGCGATCTGCTGGATCGTGGCCGCGAATTCTATTCTCAGGCCTCCCAGGCGCTGAAGGCCTACGGATTTATTCCGCCGGTGCCGCAGCTCTCCGAGGAAGAGAAGTGCTGCCTCCGGCTTCAGGCGGAAGGGGCCGTTACCCAGGCGCGTCTGAGCGCCTACGGCATGTCGCCGGATGATTTCCGCCGGCACATGCGCACCTCGACCAAGAGTCTTCGCGCGCAGAACGAAGTCCACGCGGTCGTGATCGCGCTTCGTCTGCACCTGATTTCTCCAGAGATCGGGTAGGCCCATGGAAATTCTCGATTACATCGAACGGTCGAATGCCGCCGGATCGCGTGACGAGGCGCTGGTTCTGTTCCGTCAGGCCGTGGGCCAGTACGGCTTCGACCGGGTGATGTACCACAGCACCCGCGCCGTCGGCGAGGGCGAGGAAGAGGGCTCCTCGGTGGTCCTGACCAATTATCCCAATGAGTGGCTGGGCCAGTACGCGGCCAAGCGCTGGGACAAGTTCGATCCGGTCGTGCGGTATGGCATCGTGGCGCCGCGCCCCTTCTGCTGGGACGCGCTGCCCAAGCACATGCACCTGACCAAGCAGCAGCAGAACCTCATGGGTGGCGCGGTGGATGCCGGCCTCAATGATGGTGTCGGCATTCCGCTGCATGGTCCGCGCGGTGAGAGCTCGGGTGTCGGCCTGGCGAGCAGCATCGGTCAGACCGACGCCGCACGTCATCTCGGCGTCCTCAACGCGCTGGTTCACCAATTCCACCTCAACTACTGGTCCTTCGAGGAGCCAGGCAGCCGCGATCAGATCGTCGTGTCGCTGACCGCCCGCGAACGGGAAGTTCTGCACTGGTGCGCCCAAGGCAAGAGCAACTGGACCATCGGCGAGATCATCGGCATCTCCGAGCACGGCGTCGAGTTCCATGTCCGCAACATTCTCAAGAAGCTGGACGTGGATTCCCGCATCACCGCGGTCGTCAAAGCGCTGCATCTCGGCCTTATTCTTCCCTAATTCCGTCTTTACCCGTGTTCGGGCGAGGGCCGCGACAGGCACTGTCGCGGCCCTTCTTATTGGCCTGCGCGGAACCATCTGTGAATTCAATGAGCTAGTCACATTTCGCAAAACCCTACGGAGTACCGTAGGTGTGGGAGGTGCGTCAGCGGGGTAACGTCATCAGGCTTCAACCAGCAAACTGATGACAGAGCCATGATCGATTGTATTACCTGCGAGACCGCTCACATGTTCGGCGACGCGATCGCGTCGCAGCATCGCCTTCGTTATAAGGTTTTCATCCAGCAGCAGAGCTACGATGTCCCGAGCTACCGGGGCATGGAGTTCGACCAGTTCGATACGCCTGCGGCGACCTACCTGACCTACAGGGACAAGCACAACGTCGTCCGGGCCGTGACGCGCGTCAGCCCCACCACCATGCCTTACATGCTCGAGGAAGTATTCCCCGACATGGTCACCTTCGCGCCGCTGGTCAAGTCCGAGCGCGTGTGGGAAGGCACCCGCCTCGCGGTCGATCCCGACCTTCCGGAGCACGAGCGCCTGCGCGCCGTCGGCGAGATGATGTGCGCCTACCTGGAGTTTGGCATCCGCGAGGGGATCGACGAGTTCTACATCCTGATGCCGGTCGCGCTGCAGACCATCCTGATGGAGCGCACGGGCTGGCCGGTCACGGTTCTGGGCGAAACCCGCATGATCGGCGGCGAGGCCGTCCGCGCGGTCGCCCCGAAGGTTTCCGCCGAAATCCTGGCGCGCGTCCGCGGCAAGCTCGGCATCACGTACTCCGTACTTCAGACTGCGGACGACCTGGTCGCTCGCGAAACTCAAGAGAAGGTGGCTTAACATGACCCCGGAAATGCGTATCAGTGGTTTGGTGGCCGAAACCGCTCAGGAGAATGCCCAGTCGCTTCTTCCCGGCCTCCAGTATCTGGCCCGTGAAGCGCGTTGGGCCGAGCTGAGCGAAGTGGCTCAGATCCTCGACGAAGCGATCAACGATATCTCGAAGTGGATTCGCGGCAGCGCGAACTGAACAAAGGCCGTAACCGCTTCATTTACCGGGCGGATTACGCAGAAGGTTTTTGCCGGATATACTTGGGCCGGCATCAGCGCCGGGCTTTCGACAGGCATTTTCCCTGTCGAGGCCCGGCGCTTGCGTTTGGGGATACGATAGGTCACAGTTTTTTTCGAACCAAACGTCCGAAAAAGGACGGCACCATAGAGCCTTCCAAGGTTTTTCAACTGAAACGAGGGCCAATCAGAACAAAACGAAACGAGGGAAGTCACTAATGTCATTTGAACTATGGCTATGGTTAGTCATCGGCTGCGGTCTGCTCGCCGTTCTCTACGGCGTCGTGACAGGACGCAGTATTCTCGCGTCAAGTCCCGGTAACGCGAGAATGCAGGAAATCGCCGCCGCCATCCAGGAAGGGGCCAAGGCGTATCTGAACCGGCAATACACCACCATCGGTATCGTCGGCATCGTCATTGCCATTGCGCTGTTCATCGTGCTGGGCAAGTTCGCCGCGCTCGGCTTCGTCATTGGCGCGGTTCTTTCCGGCGCCGCCGGATACATCGGCATGATCGTCTCCGTGCGTGCCAACGTCCGTACGGCCGAGGCCTCGCGCATCGGTCTGGCCGCCGGCCTCAGCCTGGCGTTCCGCTCTGGCGCGGTCACCGGCATGCTGGTCGCCGGTCTCGCCTTGCTGGGCGTCGCGGGCTATTACGCGCTGCTGCAGAAACTGGGCTACGGCCTCAGCGACCGGACCCTGATCGACGGTCTCGTATCGCTCGGTTTCGGGGCGTCCCTGATCTCCATCTTCGCCCGGCTGGGCGGCGGCATCTTCACCAAGGGTGCGGACGTCGGCGCCGATCTCGTCGGCAAGGTCGAGGCGGGCATTCCCGAGGACGACCCGCGCAACCCGGCCGTGATCGCCGATAATGTGGGCGACAATGTGGGCGATTGCGCCGGCATGGCCGCCGACCTGTTCGAGACCTATGCGGTGACCATCGTCGCCACCATGGTGCTCGCCAGCATCTTTTTCGTCGGTCCGCAGCAGGAGAGCCTGATGCTCTACCCGCTCGCCATCGGCGGCGTCTGCATCATCACCTCCATCATCGGCACGTTCTTCGTGCGCCTCGGTAAGTCGAACAACATCATGGGCGCGCTCTACAAGGGCTTCATCGCCACGGCCGTCCTGTCGCTCGCTGCGCTCTATCCTTTGACCCAGGCGCTCCTGGGCGGGATGGGTGCCGAATTCTCGGCGGGTGAAAAGATCTTCACGGCCATGGACCTGTTCCTGTGCGGCGTGACGGGCCTCGTGATCACCGGTCTGCTGATCTGGATCACCGAATATTACACGGGCACCAACTTCCGTCCGGTCAAGAGCATCGCCCAGGCCTCCACCACCGGCCATGGCACCAACGTCATCCAGGGCCTCGCGGTCTCGATGGAAGCCACCGCCCTGCCGGCGATCGTCATTTGCGCGGGCATCGTGGTCACCTACATGCTGGCCGGCCTCTTCGGTATCGCCATCGCGGTCAGCACCATGCTGGCGCTGGCGGGCATGGTCGTGGCGCTCGATGCCTATGGTCCCGTGACCGACAATGCGGGCGGCATCGCCGAAATGGCCGAGCTCGATCCGGAAGTGCGCAAGGTCACCGACGCGCTCGACGCGGTCGGCAACACCACCAAGGCGGTCACCAAGGGTTACGCCATCGGTTCCGCCGGCCTCGGCGCGCTGGTGCTCTTCGCGGCCTATACGGAAGATCTCAGCCACTTCTTCACCGACATCGTCGTCGATTTCAGCCTGTCCAATCCCTACGTGGTCGTCGGCCTGCTGATCGGCGGTCTGCTGCCCTACCTGTTCGGCTCCATGGGCATGATGGCCGTCGGCCGTGCCGCCGGCGCCATCGTCGAGGAGGTCCGGGCCCAGTTCCGCGACAATCCCGGCATCATGCAGGGCACGTCCAAGCCCAACTACGCCCGCTCGGTCGATCTGCTGACCAAGGCGGCGATTCGGGAAATGATCGTGCCGTCGCTGTTGCCGGTCCTGTCGCCGATCGTCGTGTACTTCCTGTTCAACGCCATCGCCGGCCAGGCCAACGCCTTCGCCGCGCTCGGCGCCATGCTGCTCGGCGTCATCGTGACCGGCGTCTTCGTCGCGATCTCCATGACCGCCGGCGGCGGCGCATGGGACAACGCCAAGAAGTACATCGAGGATGGCCATCATGGCGGCAAGGGCTCGGAAGCCCACAAGGCCGCGGTGACCGGCGATACGGTCGGCGATCCCTACAAGGATACGGCCGGTCCGGCGGTCAACCCGATGATCAAGATCACCAACATCGTCGCGCTTCTGCTGCTCGCCATCCTGGCGCAGGGCTGATCCACGGCGGCGATAAACGTCAAAGGCCCCGGCGGGTGACCGCCGGGGCCTTTTTCATTCCATCAGGCGTCAGAGCCGATCAGTTGCCGGGCGAAGCCGGGCCGGGACCGCTGAAACGGCCGATATTACTGAAGATCTGCTCGAAGAAGCCCAGTTCCTTGCCGCGTGTCGGCGTCTTGGCGCCGACCGGATTGACTTCGCGGGCGGCTTCCATGCCCGCTCTCGTGATTTCCTTCACGTTGCCGCTCGGGTCGAACGAAACCTGCAGCACCTGGTTGTCCACCGTGTCGGGCCGGAAGAACGCCCAGCTCTCATGGGTGCGCGAGACGTAGTACCAGTTCTCGTCGTCGAACGTGCCCGGAACGGTCGGCGTGCCCAGCGCGGCGAGGACCGAGGCCCGGTTGTCGACGCCGGGGCGGATTTCCTTGATCAGCTCCTCATCCATCAGATAGCCGCGCTGATCCACGGTCTTGGCGCAGCCCGGCAGTCCGACCGTAACGGTCACCGCCAGACCCAACGCAACGAAAAGAGTCTGTTTCTTCACCGTGTCTCTCTAACTGGATATGACGCCCGCCGGTTGACGGCGCGCGACCAAGGGCCTATCTCGCTGGGCTAGAAAATGGCATCGCACCCCGGCACTGTCAACGTCGCGCGCCGGTCGGCGATGGACCAAGCGGAACAAGTGATGCTGCAGTTCATCAGAAGCCTACGCAGGATGTTCGTCCCAACCCCGGACCAGCTGGTCGCGAACGCGCTGTATAACACGCTCGTGGGCCAGTCGCGCCAGCCTGCCTTCTATCTGGACGGCGGCGTGCCCGATACGCTGGACGGACGCTTCGACATGATCGTGTTGCACGCGTTTCTCGTCATGCGCCGTCTCCGGGACGGCGGCGAGCGGGGCGAGACCTTGTCCCAGGTGCTGTTCGATGAGATGTTTTCCGACATGGACCGCTCGCTGCGCGAGATGGGCGTGGGCGACATGGGGATCGGCAAGAGGGTGAGGGCCATGGGCAAGGCTTTCATGGGCCGGGTCAAAGCCTATGATGAGGGCCTCGATACCGGCGGCGACGCCCTGGAACAGGCTTTGCTGCGCAATCTTTACCGCTCGGCGCCGCCGTCGGATGAAAGCCTGGCGTCCATGGTGGCCTATGCCAGACGGGAAGCGGCGCATCTGGGCGAGCAGCCTCTTGATCGATTGATGGCGGGCGAGGTGACCTTCGGACCCGCGCTGGGAGAACCAAAGCCATGAGCGAGATGCATCGTCCCATCGATATCGGCGCGCTGACCGACAGCGGCCGCGCCATCGATTTCGTCGCCAGTCCCGAGGAATGCGCCGCCATCGCCACGAGGCTCGAAATCGTGGCCGTCCGCGATCTGCGCGTTCTCGGCCGGCTCGATCCCGTTCGCAAGGGTGCCACCGCGCGGTTCGAGGCTCGGATGACCGCGGCCGTGACCCAGCGCTGCGTCGTCAGCCTCGATCCGGTGGAGGCCGATATCGATGAGATGCTTCATATCCGGCTGGTGACCGAAGAGCAGGAGCAGACCTCCGCCGAACTCGATCTTCAACCGGACGAGGAGGATGTGGAGGTCGTCGGTGCCGGACTGGTTGATCTGGGCGACATCTGCGTCCAGTATTTGGCGCTGGCTCTCGATCCCTATCCGCGCCGCGCCGATCTGGCCGATACGGAAGTCGCGCTGCCCGAAGAGATCGCGGAAGATGTTTCCAACCCGTTCGCTGTTTTAAAGAAACTGAAAGACAAAGCTTGAAGCGCGTAGAATTCTGAGTATGTTCTGGCGCCTAAACGCGGCCCCGGTGGTCGGGGCGCTTTTCTAGAATAAGAGATCGACAGATGGCGGTACCGAAAAGAAAAACGACGCCCTCGCGGCGGAACATGCGCCGCTCGCACCACGCGCTGCCGGTGACCGGTTCGATCGAGTGCTCGAACTGCGGCGAAGTGAAGCTGCCGCATCACGTCTGCTCGGCGTGCGGCCATTATGATGGCCGTGAGGTTGTCGAGGCCACTGAGACCTTTTAAGGATCGGGTGCTGGGGATGTCGCATTGGCAGGCGCCCTAACGATCGCCCTCGACGCCATGGGTGGCGATAACGCCCCCGGCGTCATTCTCGATGGCACAGAGCTCGCGCGGGAGCGGTATCCCCACGTCAAGTACCTGTTGTTCGGCGACGGGGAACAGCTGGAAGCCGCTCTTGCCAGCCGTCCCAAGCTGAAGGATTGCTGTACGGTCATTCACGCGGAAAGCGTGGTCGACGGTGGCATGAAACCCAGCCAGGCGCTCCGCAAGGGGCGGGCGTCGAGTATGGGACTGGCGATCCAGGCAGTGAGCGACGGCAAGGCCCATGTGGCCCTGTCGGCCGGCAATACGGGCGCGCTGATGGCGCTCTCCAAATTCATCCTGCGGACACTGCCCGGCATCGACCGGCCTGCCTTGGTGACCCTGCTGCCCAGCAAGCGTGGCGAGAGCGCCATGCTCGATCTCGGCGCCAATGTGGAATGCTCTGCCGATAATCTGGTCGAGTTCGCCGTCATGGGCGCCGCCTATGCGCGTCTGGTGCTCGGCGTCGAGCGTCCCAAGGTGGCGTTGCTGAACATCGGCACGGAAGAACTCAAAGGCAATGAAGAGGTCAAGGACGCGGCGGAGATTCTCCGCAAGCTCGACCTGCATTTCGAGTTCACGGGCTTTGCCGAGGGCAACGATATCGGGCAGGGCAAAGCCGATGTCTTCGTGACCGATGGCTTTACCGGCAACGTGGCGCTCAAGACCATCGAAGGCACCGCCACGCTGATTGCGGACCTGTTTCGCCGCGCGTTCCGGAACTCGCCGCTCTCCATGCTGGGATACATCATGGCGCGCGGCGGCCTCAGGACCTTGCGCGCGCATCTCGATCCCAATACGCACAATGGCGGCATGTTCGTCGGCCTGAACGGTCTCGTCGTGAAAAGTCACGGCGGCGCCAACGCGGCCGGCATCGCCAGCGCCATCGGCGTCGCGAAGGATCTGGCGGAAGGCGATCTGAACGCCCGCATCGCCGAAGACATGGCCAGGTTCGGCAGCCAGAGGCCGGCTGCACCAGCAGAGGTGATGATACCGTGAGTGGCACCAGGACAGTGGTCAAGGGAGTCGGCGCCTATCTGCCGGCCCGTATCGTCACCAATGCCGAGATGGCGAAGATCGTCGATACCACCGACGACTGGATTGTCGAGCGTACCGGCATCATGCAGCGCCATATCGCCGCCGAGGGAGAGTATACCTCGGACCTGGCGACCGCGGCGGGGCGCGCCGCGCTCGAGAACGCCGGCATGGATGCATCGAGCATCGACATGGTGCTGGTCGCCACCGCGACTCCCGACGAGACCTTTCCCGCCACGGCGGTGACGGTGCAGGCCAAGCTGGGCATTACCGGCGGCGCGGCATTCGATCTTCAGGCGGTGTGCTCCGGCTTCGTCTACGGCTTTGCCGTCGCTGACAATCTCATCCGCGGCGGGCTGGCAAAAAACATCCTGCTCATCGGCGCCGAAACCTTTTCCCGAATCCTCGACTGGGAAGACCGCACGACCTGCGTGCTGTTTGGCGACGGTGCCGGAGCGGTTGTCCTGAGTGGCGAAACGGACGCGGGCGACCGTGGCATCATCGCCAACAAGTTGCGTAGCGACGGCACCAAGCACGACCTGCTCTATGTGGATGGCGGACCATCCACGACCCAAACCGTCGGCAAGCTTCGGATGCGCGGCAAGGATGTCTTCAAGCACGCCGTGACGAATTTGGCCGACATTGTTGAAGCCGTGCTTCAGGATACTGGTCTAAGCCCTTCTGATATAGACTGGATTGTCCCTCATCAGGCCAACCGGCGCATTCTCGACGCCACGGCGAAGAAGCTCGGCGTGGATCCTGACAGGGTCGTCGTCACGGTTCACGACCATGGCAACACATCCGCCGCTTCTGTGCCGCTGGCGCTCGAGCGGGCCGTCCGGGATGGTCGCATCAAGCGCGGGGATCTGGTTCTGCTCGAAGCGATGGGCGGCGGCTTTACCTGGGGTGCCAGCCTCGTCCGCTGGTAGCGCGCTCCGCCATCCGGCATAGCGGCGGAATTTCCTTTTATATTGACTGGTTTAACGCACGTGTCTAACCTTTTCCCTTCCACTAGGGGAACAGGGGCGTGCGATGAGCGGCAAAACCGTGACGCGAGCGGATCTCAGCGAGGCCGTGTACCAGGAGGTAGGTCTCTCGCGCAACGAGTCCGCCGAACTGGTCGAGAAGGTACTCGACATCATTTCTGATAAATTGGTTGAAGGCGAAAGCGTAAAGATTTCGTCCTTTGGCAGTTTCGTCGTGCGCAGCAAAGGCGGCCGCACGGGCCGCAATCCGAAGACCGGAGAAGAGGTGCCGATCGGTCCAAGGCGCGTGCTGGTCTTCCGTCCCAGTCAGGTACTGAAGTCCATCGTCGCCAGCGCGACACGGGCGCCCAGTTGAGCAGAGCGTGAATGACGACGTCCACCGACAATGACGAGGGCCGTGCCCCCATTCGTAAATCGCCTGACGCCTTTCGTACTATCAGTGAGGTATCGGACGATCTTAACGTGCCGCAGCATGTCTTGCGGTTCTGGGAAAGCAAGTTCACTCAGATCAGGCCGCTGAAGCGGGGCGGACGCCGCCGGTATTATCGTCCCGAGGATGTGCTGCTGCTGCGCGGTATTCGCCGGCTGCTCTATGATGATGGCTATACCATCAAGGGCGTGCAGAAGGTCCTCAAGGAACGTGGTGTCCGGTCGGTCGCCGATGGCGGCCGGGAGCCCTCCGACGAGGCCGTCACGCCATCATACACCGACGAGAGGCCAGCCGAGGAGGCCATTGTCGCCGTCGCGGCGGCCGGGACCGAGCCGCTCGCGGATGACGGCCCCGACCGTGCCGAGCTCGAGCGCCTGCTGGATGAACTCGGCACCATCAGGTCGCTCCTGGTACAGTGAGCGGCCGCCCGCCGGTACTCGCTCACGAACGCTTCGTTCAGCACGCCGCGACGCTGCGCAAGCTCGGCCTCCGCGATCGGTTCGACTACATCTTCGACCGGAACATGTGGGGCGCCAGCGAGTCGCGTTCGGGTCTGGGATCATCAGCGGAAGAGACGGAAATCCTGCGCCGCGAAGTGCCAGCCTTGCTGCGCGCGCTGTGCGTCGGCACGCTCCTCGACATCCCCTGCGGCGACTTTTCCTGGCTTCGTCAAACCGATCTCGCCGGCATCGAGTACATCGGCGCCGACATCGTCGATGGAATTGTCGAAAACAACATAAATGAATGGGGGCAGCGCCCCGGCATTCGATCCTTCCTGACGCTTGACCTCACGCAGGATCCGTTGCCCAAGGCGGATCTGATCCTGTGCCGGGATTGCCTGGTTCATTTTTCCTTCGCGCGTATTGGCGAGGCGCTGGACAATCTCGGCAAGAGCGGCAGCGTGTATCTGCTCGCGACGACCTTTCCAGAGCACCAGGTGAACGAGGATATCGAGGACGGCGACTGGCGTTTGCTCAATCTGACCAGGCCGCCGTTCAACTTCCCGCCACCCTTGCGTCTTGTCGTCGAGGGATGCCGCGAAGGCGAGGGTGCCTACGCGGACAAATCCCTGGGCCTCTGGCGGATCGCGGACATTCCCTTGCCTGCATGGCACGCAGGGAACATTCCCGAATAATAGGGCTGGCATCCCGTCGCGCGCTCGCATTATAGTGCGCCCGCTTTCGACGGGGTAACCGGTCGAGACGCTTTATCGGAGTGTAGCGCAGTCTGGTAGCGCACCACACTGGGGGTGTGGGGGTCGTCGGTTCAAATCCGGCCACTCCGACCAGTTCCGGGGCCGGCTTTCGAGCCGGCCCCGTTTCCTTGAGGAGCACCTTCGCATCATGGCGATAGGCACGTCCTTCGGCCTGATATCCCAAGACCGCAACCGCATCGTTCGCTGGCTTTTCACGGTCGCCGCTCTCATCTTCTTCATGGTCCTGCTCGGCGGCGTCACCCGACTCACCGAATCCGGCCTGTCCATCGTCGACTGGCGTCCCGTCACGGGAACCCTGCCGCCACTCACCGACGAGGCTTGGCAGGTGGAGTTCGACAAGTACCGCACCTCGCCGGAGTTCGAGAAGAAGAACAGCGATTTCTCCGTCGCCGACTTCAAGACCATCTTCTGGTTCGAATATCTCCACCGGTTGCTCGGCCGCCTGATCGGCCTGGCCTTCGCCGTGCCGTTCTTCTGGATGCTGTGGCGCGGCCAGATACCAGCGCCTTTGAAGCCACGTCTCTGGCTGTTGCTCGGGCTGGGTGGCCTGCAGGGCTTCATGGGCTGGTACATGGTCGCCAGCGGCCTCGTCGATCAGCCCTATGTCAGCCAGTACAGGCTGGCCGCCCATCTGGGCCTCGCCTTCGCCATCTACGGCTACATCGTCTGGCTGCTTCTGGCCTTGACGCGGCCAGCGCAAGGGCGCCTCGAGCCCTTCACGGCGGGGCTCGCGCTCGTGATCTTCGCCCAGATCCTGCTTGGCGCCTTCGTCGCGGGCCTGGATGCCGGCTTCATCTACAACACGTGGCCGGCGATGTCGGACGGCTACATCGTGCCGCCGGATATCTACAGCAATCCGCCGCTGTGGCCCGGCATGTTCGAGGATCACCGGATCGTCCAGTTCAACCACCGCATGCTGGCCTACCTGATCACCGTGCTCGTCGCGGTCTGGTGGTGGCTGCACCGCCGGGCGGGCAAGCCTGCCCATCTGCTTGCGGCGGCAACATTGTTCCAGGTCGTGGCGGGCATCGTCACGCTGGTGCTGTTGCCCTACATCCCCGCATGGCTGGCGGTATTCCACCAGGCCGGCGGACTGATCCTGTTCACGGCCGCGCTCTATGCGCTCCACATGGTGCGCCGGCCCTGAGCCGGTTCATCTCGGTCTGCGTCACGGTGGCGTCCGCGGGCGGGAAATGCCGCTTACCTCGTGGGGATCGGTACCGAAGCGGGGAGTGATCGTGAAAAATCGGTCAAACAGTGTGGTATATAAATACCGTATTTTTAAGCCATTGTTTTATATAGGGTATTTTTAACGTCCTCCTGTTGACTTGCATTTGGAAATCGCCATACTCCGCCGCCGAAGCTCCAGAGGCGCGTCGTGCCTCGCATTCAGGAACCGACCGATGAAAACCTATTCCGCCAAACCCTCCGAGGTTGAGGCAAAGTGGCTGGTGATCGACGCTGAAGGCGTCGTTCTCGGCCGTCTGGCCTCCGAAGTCGCGAAGATCATTAGAGGCAAGCACAAGCCGACCTACACCCCGCACATCGATTGCGGCGACCATGTCGTCATCATCAATGCCGACAAGGTGGCCCTGACCGGCCGCAAGCGCGAGCAGAAGGTGTACTACTGGCACACCGGTCATCCGGGCGGCATCAAGGGCCGTACCGCGGCCAAGATCCTGGACGGCGCCCATCCGGAGCGCGTCATCGAAAAGGCCGTCGAGCGCATGGTGCCCCGCGGTCCGCTCGGCCGCGACCAGATGCGCAAGCTGCGCGTCTATGCCGGCCCCGAGCATCCGCACGAGGCGCAGCAGCCGGCGGTCTTCGATTTCGCCAGCCGTAACCCGAAGAACAAGAGGGACGCGTAATCATGTCCGAGACCATCACCGACCTGAAGGGTCTGGGCGCCGCGACCTCGCAGGACACCGCGCCCAAGTATGAGCCCGAAATCGACGCGCAGGGCCGTTCCTACGCCACCGGCAAGCGCAAGAACGCCATCGCCCGCGTCTGGATCAAGCCGGGTTCCGGCAAGGTCATCGTCAATGGCCGCGACCAGGACGAGTATTTCGCCCGTCCGGTGCTGCGCATGATCCTGCGCCAGCCGTTCGAAGTCGCCAACCGCAAGAACCAGTACGACGTGGTCGCCACGGTCGTCGGCGGCGGTCTGTCCGGCCAGGCCGGCGCGGTGCGGCACGGCATCTCCAAGGCGCTGACGCTCTATGAGCCCTCGCTGCGCAAGCCGCTGAAGGAAGTGGGCTTCCTGACCCGCGATCCGCGCGTCGTCGAGCGCAAGAAGTACGGCAAGGCCAAGGCCCGCCGCAGCTTCCAGTTCTCGAAGCGCTAAGCGCAAGGCCAGACTGTTTGGATTGGGGGCCTTCCGCGCTGGCGGGAGGCCCTTTTTCTTTGTGTCACGGCGTTGCGCTTGATTACCCGGGCCGACGCTCCTAGGTTTCGCGCAACCCTAAACAGGATAATTCCATGACCACGCAGACCATCAGGGCGGCCATCCTCGGCGCGAGCGGCTATACGGGCGCGGAACTCGTCCGCCTGCTGAGCCGCCATCCCAATGTGGAGATCGTCGTTCTGACCGCCGACCGGCGCGCCGGCGAACGGCTTGAAACCGTGTTTCCCCAGTTCGGCGCGCTGGACCTGCCGGTGCTGATGAGCATCGAGGAAGTCGAGTGGGCGGGCGTCGAGGTTGACGTGGTCTTCTGCTGCCTGCCGCATGGCACCACCCAGGACATCATCCGCGGGCTGATGCACAAGAGCGGCCACACCCTGATCGACGAACTGATCGTCGAGCAGCGCGAGGATTACGTCGCCGAAATCTCCAAGCCCGTGAAGATCATCGACCTGTCCGCCGATTTCCGGCTGGAAGACGTCGGCACCTACGCCGAATGGTACGGGCACGATCATCTGGCGCCGGCGCTGCAGGAGGTCGCGGTCTATGGCCTGACCGAGCTGGCGCGCGACGCCATCCGCCAGGCCGATCTGGTGGCATGCCCCGGTTGCTATCCGACCAGCGCGATCCTGCCGCTGGCGCCGCTGCTGCGCGCCGGCCTGATCGATCCCGATGAAATCGTCATCGACTCCAAGTCGGGGGTGACCGGCGCGGGCCGGGCGGCCAAGGAAGCCAATCTGTTCACCGAGGTCTCGACCGGTCTTCACGCCTATGGCGTCGGCAGCCACCGGCACAGCCCGGAGATCGAACAGGAACTGGGCAAGGCCGCCGGCCGGCCGCTGACCGTGTCGTTCACGCCGCATCTCATTCCGATCAACCGCGGCATTCTGTCGACCATCTATGTCAAGCTGACCGGCGACGCGAGCGCCGAAACCCTGCACGATGCCCTGGTGTCGGCCTATGGCGGCGAGCCCTTCGTGCGCGTTCTGCCGTTCGGTCAGGTTCCGGCGTCACGCCATGTCCTCGGCTCCAATCACGCGCTGATCGGCGTCGCGGCGGACCGGCGCAGCGGCCGCGCCATCATCGTGTCCACGATCGACAACATCGTGAAGGGCGCCTCGGGACAGGCGGTGCAGAACATGAACCTGGTGTTCGGCCTGCCGGAGACGACGGGTCTCGACCAGCAGCCCATGTTCCCCTGATGGCCGGCCAGCTCATTCCGTACAAGGGCATCATGCCCAGAGTGGACGCATCGGCCTACATCGCCGACGGCGCCCGCATCGTCGGCGACATCGAGATCGGCGCCGATTGCAGCATCTGGTTCAACTGCGTCATGCGCGCCGACGTCAATTTCATCCGCATGGGTCACTCGTCCAACCTGCAGGACGGATCGGTGGTGCACGTGACCGATGGCAAGTATCCGACCATCATCGGCAATTACGTGCTGATCGGCCACATGGTGCTGCTGCACGGCTGCACCATCGAGGATGGCGTGCTGATCGGCATGGGCAGCACCATCATGGACAACGCCGTGGTGGAAGAGGGCGCCATGGTCGGCGGCGGCTCGCTGGTGACGCCGGGCAAGCGGATTCCCGCGGGCCAGCTCTGGGCCGGACGCCCCGCCGTCTACAAGCGCGATCTGTCGGCGGACGAAATCGCCCACCACCGCAAGCTGACCCTCGGCTACGTGCAGCGCGGCAAAGAATACATGGGCGGCTGACCCGGCATGATCGGTGTCTTTGATTCCGGATCGGGCGGCCTGACCGTGCTGAACGCGCTGGTCGAGGCGCTGCCGGAGGAATCATTCCTCTATCTGGGCGATCACGCGCGGGCGCCGTATGGCGACCTCGACAACCGCCACATCCTGTCGCACACCACCGAGGCGGTCGATTTCCTGATGCGCTCGGGCTGCCGCCTCGTGGTGATCGCCTGCAACACGGCCGCGTCGGTGGCGCTGCGCACCATCCAGCAGGACTGGCTGCCAAGACACTATCCGCACAACCGGGTTCTTGGCGTGCTCGTGCCCATGGTCGAGGCGCTGGCCGGCGTGCCCTGGCACCGCGATCATCCGCACGAGGACGATATCCTGCGCTATCGCCGGGTCGTCCTGTTCGCCACCAGCAAGACCGTCGAAAGCCGCGCCTATCTGGAAGAGGTCAACAAGCGGGCGCCCGGCTGCAGCATCATCCAGCAGGCCTGCCCGGGTCTCGCGGGCATGATCGAGGAGGGTGCCTCTGAATCGGCGTTGCAGGAGGCCATAGCGGGTTGGACCGCCCAGGCGCTTGGCGGGCACGCGGGTGAGGTTCCCGACGCGGCCGTGCTGGGCTGTACGCACTATCCCCTGGTCCGGCACCTGTTCGGCGCGGCGCTGCATCCGGAGACGCAAATCCTGTCACAGCCGGATCTGGTGGCCGAGGCTCTTCGCGACTATCTCCGCCGGCGACCGGATTTCTCCGGTGCGGGGCAGGGCGCCCGGTCGATCCGATACCTGACGACGGGCGAGCCGGGCCGGCTGCATGGCCTCGCGCGGTTCATGCAGCATCTGCCCGGACAGTTCAGCAGGACATCGCTCTAGGCCGAGGGCTTCGAGCTGGTCACATAGCTGCCCGGCGCATCCTCGATCACTTTCAGGCCAGCATCGCCGGGAATGCGGGCAGGGACCTTCTTGCCGGATTTCTTCGACAGCCAGGCATGCCAGTCCGGCCACCACGAACCCTGATGCTCGACCGCGCCTTCCATCCACTTGTCCAGCGTCTTGGGATTCTTGTCGTTGACCCAGTAATTGTACTTGTTCGCCGCCGGAGGATTGATGACGCCGGCGATGTGGCCGGACCCGGCGAGCATGAACTTGGTGGGCCCGGAGAAATGGTTGACGCCCTTGAACACCGATTTGTAGGGCGCGATGTGATCTTCCTTGCCGGCCTGCATGTAGATTGGCGTCTTGATCTTGCGCAGGTCGATGGGCTCGCCGCCGAGGACGATCCCGCCCGGCTCGACCAGCTTGTTCTCGTGATACATCTTGTGCAGGTAGTAGCTGTGCAGCGCCTGCGGCATGCGGGTGGAATCCGAATTCCAGTACAGCAGGTCGAAGGGCATCGGGTCCTTGCCCATCAGGTAGTTGTTCACCACGAACGACCAGATCAGATCGTTCGAGCGCAGCATGTTGAACGTCGTGGCCATGGAACTGGCATCCAGATAGCCCTTTTCGGCCATCTGCTTGTCCAGGATTTCCAGCTGGTCGTCATCGATGAAGACCGTCAGGTCGCCGGCCTCGGTGAAATCAACCTGCGCGGTGAAGAACGTCGCCGAATTGATCCGGTCATCGCCCTTGGCCGCCATGTAGGCCAGGGTGCAGGCCAGCAGGGTGCCGCCGATGCAGTAGCCGATCGTGTTGACCGATTTCTGCCCCGTGGCCAGCTCGATCGCGTCGAGCGCGGCCAGCGGACCCTCGAACATGTAGTCCTCGAAGGTTTTCTTGGCGAGGTGCTCGTCCGGGTTGACCCAGGAAATGACGAAGACCGTGTAGCCCTGCTCGAGCGCCCAGCGGATGAACGAGTTCTTGGGCTGCAAGTCGAGGATGTAGAACTTGTTGATCCAGGGCGGCATGATCAGCAGCGGCTTGGCGTACACGGTCTCGGTGGTCGGCGTGTACTGGATCAGCTGGATGACGTCGTTCTGGAAGACCACCTTGCCGGGCGTCGCCGCCACGTTGCGGCCAACCTCGAATGCGTCGAAATCGGTCATGGAGATGGCGAGCTGGCCCTTGCCCCGATCAAGGTCCTTCAGGACGTTCTTCAGGCCGCGGATCAGATTCTCGCCGCCCGTCTCGAACGTCTCGTGCAGCACTTCCGGATTGGTAAGCACGAAATTTGTCGGCGACATGGCATCGACGAACTGCTTGGAAAAGAACTCCAGCTTTTTCTGGGTCTTCTCGTCCAGCCCTTCGGTGTTCTTGATCGTGTTCGTGAACCAGCGCGAGGTGACCAGATAGGACTGCTTGATGAAGTCGAAGATCTGGTTCTGCGTCCAGTCGTCGCCGGCGAAGCGCCGGTCGCCCGGGGCGGGCGCGGCGACCGGTTCGGGGTTCTGGCCGATCGCCCGCAGGGCCATGTTCTGCCAGAGCACCATGAGGTCGCGCCACAGCTCGAGCTGCGCCTCGATGACCTTCGACGGATTGTTCATCCAGCTGGACGCCAACTCGACCCAGGCGTCGGTCATCTTGCTGGGGTCGAACCCCGGAACGTCCTGCGCCGTCTGGGGCTTCTGCAGGAACTCGGTCAGGAGCTTTTGATACTCCATCGCGATATGGCCCAGATTCTCCGCCAGTTCGGGGCTGTAGCCCAGGTGAGCGGATCCGTCGTCGCGCGATGTCATCAAAATCCTCCTGTCGATGGCCTCATAGCTTATAGAAAGGCCGACCGTGTGAAAAGTAACGGCGAAATCATGGCGCGCACCCGCTTTTCCGGCGCATCTGTCATGCCTTTGGCATGGCGTCATGATGCGCTTTGACTTGCCCGGAACCCCTGCTATTAGAGTGCATCCCAAAGGAAAGAACGGAACCATGTCCGCCGAGTTTCATCGCATCAAACGCCTGCCGCCTTATGTGTTCGCCGAAGTGAACGCGATGAAGGCAGCGGCGCGAGCGCGCGGCGAGGACGTGATCGATTTCGGCATGGGCAACCCCGACCTGCCGACGCCGCAGCACATCATCGACAAGCTGGTGGAGACGGTGAAAAATCCGCGCACCCATCGCTATTCCATGTCGCGCGGCGTGCCAGGGCTGCGGAAGGCCTTCGTCAACTATTATGGCCGCCGTTTCGGTGTCGAACTCAACCAGGAAACCGAGGTCATCGTGACCCTCGGTTCCAAGGAAGGCCTGGCCAATCTGGCGTCGGCCATCAGCGCGCCGGGCGACGTGGTGCTCGTGCCGAATCCGTCCTATCCGATTCACGCGTTCGGCTTCATCATCGCCGATGCGACGATTCGTCACCTGCCGCTGTCGGTCGAGGGCGACTTTACCGCCAATTTCATGCGCGCGCTGGCGCACGCGGTGAAGCATTCCGTGCCCAAGCCCGTCGCGGTCGTCGTGAACTTCCCCGCCAATCCGACGGCCAAGGTGGTCGATCTCGACTTCTATGCCGAGGTGGTCGATTTCTGCCGGAAGAACGGTCTCTACGTCTTGTCCGATCTGGCCTACGCCGAGATCTATTTCAACGATGTGCCGCCGCCGTCCATCCTGCAGGTGCCCGGCGCGAGGGACGTGGCCGTGGAGTTCACCTCCATGTCCAAGACCTATTCCATGCCGGGCTGGCGCATCGGTTTCGCCGCGGGCAACGCCACGCTGATTTCGGCCCTGTCGCGGATCAAGTCGTATCTGGACTATGGCGCCTTCACGCCGATCCAGGTGGCGGCCACCGCCGCGCTGAACGGGCCGCAGGACTGCGTCGAGGAAGCCCGTCAGATCTACAAGCATCGCCGCGACGTCCTCATCTCCAGCTTCGCGCAGGCCGGCTGGGAGATTCCCAGTCCCGACGCGACCATGTTCGCCTGGGTGCCGGTGCCCGAGCAGTATGCGCATCTGGGTTCCAACGAATTCGCCAAGCTGCTGCTGCAGGAGGCCTCGGTCGCCGTGGCGCCGGGCATTGGCTTCGGCGAGTATGGCGACAGCCACGTGCGTATCGCCATCGTCGAGAACGAGCAGCGCATTCGTCAGGCGGCCCGGGCCGTCCGCAAGTTTTTCGGCAGCGGCGTGCAGGAACTCAAGGCGGTGGGCGCGTGAGCCAGCCTCTTCGCATCGGAGTCGCGGGCCTGGGAACGGTCGGCGCCGGCGTCCTTCAGATTCTGGATCGTCACGCCGCGCTCATTGCCCATCGCTGTGGCCGCCCCATTCAGGTCACCGCCGTGTCGGCGCGGCATGCGTCGCGTGACAGGGGCGTGTCGCTCGACGGCATGAAATGGTACGACGATCCGGTCGGCCTGGCCTCGGACCCTAATGTCGACGTGGTTGCGGAACTCATCGGTGGCTCCGACGGTCCCGCGGCGGACCTGGTGAAGGCCGCCCTCGCGGCCGGCAAGTCCGTGGTCACCGCCAACAAGGCGCTGATCGCCCGTCAAGGCCCTGGTCTCGCGGAAATGGCCGCCGCCAACGGCGCGGCGCTGCGTTTCGAGGCGGCGGTGGCCGGCGGCATTCCGATCATCAAGTCGCTGAGCGAGGGCCTTGCGGGCAACCGGCTGTCGCGCATCTACGGCATTCTCAACGGCACCTGTAACTACATCCTCACCGAGATGGAGGAGACAGGCCGCGCCTTCGAGGACGTGCTCGCGGAAGCCCAGCAGCTCGGCTACGCGGAGGCGGACCCCAGCTTCGATGTGGACGGCATCGACGCCGCGCACAAGCTGGCGATCCTGACCAGCGTCGCGTTCGGTACCGAACTGGATTTCGCCTCGGTCTTCGTCGAGGGCATTCGCCGGATCACGCCGCACGACATCGAGTTCGCCGCGGAACTGGGATACCGCATCAAGCTGATCGGCATCGCGACCTGCACCGACACGGGCGTGCTCCAGCGCGTGCATCCGTGCCTCGTCAGCCTGGACACCGCGATCGCCCATGTGAACGGTGTCTTCAACGCCGTCGTGGCCGAGGGCGATTTCGTCGGGCAGACCGTGTATCAGGGCAGGGGCGCCGGCGCCGGTCCCACCGCGTCGGCCGTCGTCGCCGACCTGGTCGATATCGCGCGCGGCAATACCCATCCCGTGCTGTCACCGCCGGTCGCCGCCATGCGCGATACGCGGCGTCTGGACATGGACAGCAATGAAGGCCGCTTCTATGTGCGCCTCACCGTGCTGGACCGGCCCGGCGTCATCGCCGAAGTCGCGTCGGCGCTGCGCGACGAGTCCGTCTCCATGGAAGAGCTGCTGCAGCGTCCGAAGGGTTCGGGTCAGCCCGTGAGCGTCGTCATGACGACTCACGAAGTCGCCGAGGACAAGATGATGCGCGCGCTGGCGCGGATCGCCAAACTGCCCTTCACGGCGGAAAAGCCGGAAGCCATCCGGATCGAAACCTTCTAAGCGCCCTCAGTCGGCGCGGTTCAACAGGACCTGAGTGGAGAAAGCCATGGGTATCAAATCAGCGCTGGACCGGATGCTGGTTCTCGAGGTGGTGCGGGTCACCGAAGCAGCCGCGATCTCCGCCGCGCGTCTGGTCGGCCGGGGCGACGAGAAGCAGGCCGACCAGGCCGCCGTCGACGCCATGCGCACCCAGCTGAACAACCTCGACATCGACGGTGTCATCGTCATCGGCGAAGGCGAGCGGGACGAGGCGCCCATGCTCTACATCGGCGAAAAGGTCGGCCGCGGCGGCCCCAAGGTCGACATCGCGCTCGATCCGCTGGAAGGCACCACCATCGCCGCCAAGGCCATGCAGAATTCACTGGCCGTGATCGCCATCGGCGACGACGGCACCATGCTGCGCGCGCCGGACGTCTACATGGACAAGATCGCCATCGGCGGCGGCTATGAAGCTGGCCTCGTGGATCTGGACCGCAAGCCGGCCGAGAATCTCAAGGCGCTGGCCAAGGCCAAGGGCGTCCCCGTCGAGGAACTGACCGCCTGCATCCTCGACCGGCCGCGTCACGCCGAGTTGATCCGCGAGGTCCGCGAGGCGGGTGCGCGCATTCATCTGATCGGCGACGGCGATATCGCCGGCGTGATCGCGACCACCGATCCGAACACCGGCATCGACATCTACATGGGCTCGGGCGGCGCGCCGGAGGGCGTGCTCGCGGCCGCCGCCCTGCGCAGCATCGGCGGGCAGATCCAGGGACGCCTGCTGTTCAAGAGCGACGACGAAAAGGCCCGCGCCGCCAAGTGGGGCGTGACCGATCTGAACCGCAAGTACAATCTGGAAGACATGGTCTCGGGCGACGTCATCTTCGCGGCGACCGGCGTGACGGATGGCTCCATGCTCGAGGGCGTCCGCCTGGTTCCGGGCGGCTGCACCACCGAGACCATCGTGATGCGCTCGTGGTCACAGACCATCCGCACCATCAAGACGCATCATCGCGGCAAACGATAGGACGGGCATGGCGGCGACGGATAACGACCAGCCGCCGCTTCTTGGGGTCGCGCAGTCGCTGAGCGGCCAGTCCTGGCACATTGCCGATACCGACGACCGCGTCGTCCAGGCCATGGCCCAGCGTCACGGCCTGCCGGATATCGTCGCGCGGGTCCTGACGGGCCGGGGCGTCGGTATCGACGACGCGCCGGCGTTTCTCAGTCCCACCATCCGCGACATGCTGCCCAGCCTGCCGGCGCTCCGGGACATGGATGTCGCCTGCGACCGGCTTGTCCGCGCGATCATGTCCCGCGAGAAGATCGCGGTCTTCGGCGACTACGATGTGGACGGCGCGACCTCGACGGCGTTGCTGCTCCGCTTCTTCCGCGCCGTCGGCGGCGAGGCGATCTATTACATCCCGGACCGTATCCGCGAGGGCTATGGACCCAACGAGGCGGCCATGCGGGCGCTGCACGGCGAGAATGTCCGCGTCGTCGTCACCGTCGATTGCGGCACCACGGCGAACGCGCCGCTGGCCGCCGCCAGGCTGCTGGGCCTCGACGTGATCGTCGTCGATCATCACCAGGCCGATGCCGTGCTTCCCGCCTGTATCGCGCTGGTCAACCCCAACCGTCAGGACGAGGATGACGTCCTGCGGGCGCAATATGGCCAGTTGGCGGCTGTCGGCGTGGCGTTCCTGCTGGTGGCCGGCGTCAATGCGGCCTTGGCGGCCGCCGGCTGGTTCGCCGGCCGTCAGCGGCCCAATCCGCTCGACTGGCTGGATCTCGTCGCGCTCGGCACGGTGTGCGACGTGGTGCCGCTGCGAGGCCTCAATCGCGCCTTCGTCGCCCAGGGTTTGAAGGTCATGCGCAAACGCGGCAATGCGGGCATCGCCGCCCTCGCGGACGTCGGCGGCATGAGCGAGCCGCCGGGCACCTATCACGCCGGCTTCGTGCTCGGGCCCCGGGTCAATGCGGGCGGGCGCGTCGGCCGGGCCGATCTCGGCACGCGGCTGTTGAGCACCGAGGATCCGGTCGAAGCCGCTCGCATCGCCGCCGAACTGGATGGCTTCAACGAGGAACGCAAGGCCATCGAACAGGCCGTGCAGACGGATGCCCTGGCCTGTGTGGGCGAGGGTTGCGAGGACCGGATCGTCGTCGCCGCCGCGGCGGGCTGGCATCCGGGCGTGATCGGCATCGTCGCCGGGCGCCTCAAGGACCGCTACCGCCGCCCGACGTTCGTCATCGCCGTCCATGATGGCATCGGCAAGGGCTCCGGCCGCTCGGTCCCGGGCATCGATCTCGGCGCCGCCGTGCGCGCGGCCGCCGCCGCTGGCCTGCTCGAGAATGGCGGCGGCCACAGCATGGCGGCGGGCCTCACCGTTCGGGAGGAACGCATCCCGGATCTGAAGGCGTTCTTCAACGCGCATTTCTCCTCCCGCGTCGATGCCGACGTCGAATCCAGGGGTCTGCGAATCGACGCCCTGCTGAGCGTCACGGGCGCCACGCCCGAGCTCATCGACATGCTCGAGCGGGCAGGGCCCTTCGGCTCGGGTCACCGCGAGCCCCGCTTCGTGCTGCCCCGGGCGAAGCTGGTGAAGGCCGACGTGGTCGGCGAGGATCATGTGCGATGCATCCTGTCGAGCAATGATGGTGGACGCCTCAAGGCCATCGCATTCCGCGCGATGCAGGGGCCTTTGGGGCCAGGACTTCTGGACGCGGCCCACAAGGGTCAGCCTCTGCACATCGCCGGGCACCTCCGCGTCGACCGCTGGATGGGGCGTCTCGAGGCGCAGTTGATGATCGATGACGCCGCCGCGATTTTCTGATGCCTGAACATGCCTAAAACCCTTGACCGGCAAAACCCCGTTCTGTAGAAACCGGGCTCCGCGATGATCCCTTCGTCTAGCGGTTAGGACGACGCCCTTTCACGGCGTAAACACGGGTTCGATTCCCGTAGGGATCGCCACTTTCCCCATATTACAAAGAGTTAGCCCTGCCAGTCGGCGGGCTCTCCTTGTTTGGGGCCGGGCGACTTTTCCCAGAAACAATAGGCCAAGGTGCTTTGCCGGCGCCCACACTCCTGTCGTCATCGCGCTTCGGCGCCGCCATGCTGGTCGTGCTTCTCTTGTCGCTGCTGTCGGGCGGGAGCGATGCCTTGGCCCAGGCGGTCAAGGGCAGGCCCAAGGTCACCGACGGCGACACGCTGCAATTCTCGTTTCGCCTCCATGGCATCGACGCGCCCGAGAGAACCCAGTACTGCTCCGATGGCGCCGGCCAGTGCTTCCCGTGCGGCGAACGGGCGATGTCGTTCATGAAAGGCCTGCTGTCGAAGCGGACCGTGGTCTGTACCACCAGCGGCGACATGACTTATGGGCGGCCGGTCGCGCGTTGCCGAGTGGGAGAACAGGACGTGGCCGAGGCCATGCTGCGCGCCGGCTGGGCCGTGCCCTATCGCAAGTTCCTCACCGAACCCGCGCAGCGCTCGGCCTATATCGCCGCCGGGAACGAGGCCCGCAAGGCGCGGCGCGGCATGTTCGCCGGCGCTTGGGTGGAACCCGCCGAATGGCGCAAGGGCACGCGGCTCGACTGTCGCCGGTAGCGCTGTGTTCCGTTGGCGGTCCAAGCTTGAAGATCGTGCTCATGTTCAGACGGCGTTGGTTGTTGCTGGATCACGACCCCCGCCGTGCCCGGATGTTCCGGCGCGCCTTGATGCCGTTACACGATCCCGGCGATAAACGGCCTGACCTCGTTGAAGCCGCGGTAGATCATCTCCAGCGCCACGTAGAGGATGACCAGAAGACCGATATAGGCGATCCAGCGATGCTTCTGGAGAATGCGGGCGATAAAGGACGCGGCAATGCCCATCAGCGCGATCGACAGCGCCAGACCGAAGACGAGCACCCAGGGATGCTCACGCGAGGCGCCGGCCACGGCCAGGACGTTGTCCAGCGACATGGATACGTCGGCGATCACGATCTGCCAGGCTGCCTGAGCGAACGTCTTGCGCGGCGCGCCCTTGGCCACGGCCCCGTCATGGTTCAGGTCCTCATCGGCCAGCGCTTCCGCCGCGTCCTGCTCTTCCTTGGCGGACATGCGCAACTCGCGCCACATCTTCCAAGACACCCATAGCAGGAGCACGCCGCCGGCGAGGAGCAGGCCGATGATCTGCAGCAACTGCGTCGTCAGCAGGGCGAAGATGATGCGCAGCACCGTCGCCGCGATGATGCCGATCAGGATGGCCTTGGTGCGCTGGTCCTTCGGAAGGCCGGCCGCCGCCAGACCGATGACGATGGCATTGTCACCGGCGAGCACCAGGTCGATCATGATCACCTGGAGCAGGGCGGTCAGCACTTCGGGAGCAAGAAAATCAGGCAAGATCAGCCTCCTGGCGGGGGCGAGTTGATCGTCCAGGCCATCGACGACGGCATGCGCGGACCACTCGTTGCGGGTTCCGGTCCGACGCTGCAGCGACGCGCTGCCAGAGAGGCCCGTTATTGAGAGGGCACGTTATCTAACGCTTTTGAAAGTTTCAAGCGCGCTGCACCGCAGCGCAGCAAACGGTCGCCGGGCTTCCGGGCACCGGTGACGGCGCCCGGAAGCAATGCCATTGCCTTACTGATTCCTGGTGGCGAGTAGGTCGCGAATTTCCGTCAGCAGCACTTCTTCCTTGGTCGGCGGCGGCGGTGCGGCCGGCGCCGCGGGCGCGGCTTCTTCCTTGCGGCGCATCCGGTTGATGCCCTTGACCAGCAGGAAGATCGCCCATGCGACGATCAGGAAGTTGACGACGGCGTTCCCGAAGGTGCCGATGTTGATGGTGGCGGCGCCGGCTTCGGTCGCCGCGGCCAGCGACTCATACTCGCCGCCGGACAGATTGATATAGTATTCGGAAAAATCGATGCCGCCGGTAAGGTACCCGATCGGCGGCATGATGATGTCTTTGACCAGCGAGTTCACGATCTGGCTGAACGCGGCCCCGACCACCACGCCGACGGCGAGATCGATCGCGTTCCCCTTGACCGCGAACTCGCGGAATTCCTGGATCATTCCCATGCGGCTCTCCCTTGGCTTCGAGCGTCTCCGCGCTTCTCACGCGGTTGGCGGAGTGTTGCCTATTCGCGCGCTGGCTGCAATGGAGGTTTCGTCATCCTCACCGCATCCCATTGATACGACGAGCATTTTCTACCGAGACCGCGTCTCTTGCCGACCTCACGGAGACGTCGGAAGCGCCTTGGCCAGCGCCTCGCGCAGATCCGGCGACTCCGGCGTGACGTCGGAGCGGAAAGTCTGGACGAAGTTGCCCTTGGCGTCGATCAGCACCTTGTTGAAGTTCCAGCTCGGTACCGCGTCCCGTCCGCCGCGCTCTTTCACCCACTGATAGAAGGGATGGGCCTTGCCGCCCTTCACATTGTTGCTCTCGGTGAGCGGGAAGGTGATGTTGTACTTGGTGTCGCAGAACTTCTTGATCTTGGCGTTGTCGGAATATTCCTGGTTGAAGCTGTCGGACGGCACGCCGACCACCACCAGGCCCTTGTCCTTGTAGGCGAGCCAGGTCGCCTCGAGGCTCTTGTACTGCGGCGTGTAGCCGCAGAACGACGCGGTGTTGACCACCAGCAGCGCCTTGCCCTCATAGGCCTTCAGCGGCATGGGATCACCTTCGATCGAGACGAAATTGAAGTCGTAGGCGGTCATGGCGCGGGCTCCGGATGAGACGGCGACGGCGAAGATCGCCACGGTCAGGATCGCGAGAACGGCGCGTAGCGAATTACCCATGGAACATCCTCCTCAAGGGTTGGCTTCAGCTTATTCCCTTTCGCGGCGGATTTGGATGTTTTCGTCTGTCGTACAGTCACGCGAGATTGTAGGCTCGGCGGCCTGTGAAAAGGGGAGAGCCATGACCGATACCGTACCGACGACCATGTCCGCCGTCACCGCCGAGGGATCTGGCGGACCGGACGTGCTGAAGATCACATCGCATCCGACGCCGGAACCGGGCGAGGGCGAAGTGCTGATCAAGGTCGAGGCGGCCGCGCTCAACTGGGGTGATATTCTGGAGCGTCGCGGCGACTATCCCGGCTGGGCGCCGCGTCCCAGTTCCATCATGGGTCTCGAGGTCGCCGGCACGGTGGCGAAGGTCGGGCCCGGCACGCAGCGCTACGCCGTGGGCGATCGCGTCTGCGCGCTGCTCGCGGGCGGTGGTTATGCCCAATACGTGGTCGCGCCGTCGCCGCAGGTCCTGCCGCTGCCGCGCGGTCTCTCCATGGCCGAGGGCGCGGCGGTGCCGGAAGCCTTCTGCACCGTCTGGACCAACATGATCGAGCGCGGCAAGCTGCGCCCCAGCGACAGCGTGCTGATCCACGGCGGCGCGTCCGGAATCGGCACCACGGCGATCATCGTCGCCAAGGGCCTCGGCTCGAAAGTCTTCGTCACCGCCGGCAGCGACGAGAAGTGTGCCCGCTGCGAGGCGATCGGCGCGGACAAGGCGATCAATTACAAGACCCATGATTTCGTCGACGAAATCCGCGCCCTGACCGGCGGCGAAGGCGTCGACGTGGTGCTCGACATGGTCGGTGGCGACTATATCCGGCGCGATCTGGATCTGTTGAAGATGGATGGCCGTCTCATCAGTGTCGGCATGCTCGGCGGCAACGAGGTGACGTTCAACCTGTCGAGCGTGCTGCTCAAGCGCCTCACCATCGCCGGTTCGACACTGCGCTCGCGCAGCGTCGCCGAGAAGGGCGCGCTGATGGCCGAACTGAAACGTTGTGTCTGGCCGATGTTCGAATATGGCGGCGTGCGCCCGGTTGTCGATTCCACCTTTCCTTACGAGAACGCTGCCGCAGCGCACGCTCGCATGGAATCGAAGGAGCACACCGGCAAGATCATTCTGACCATGTCGCATTAAACTACCGCCTGGTAACACCATCGTTGCTGGCTCCCCGCGAAACGGCTTACGCTGTCGCGGGGAGGCGGCGGACGGCGCGGGATGGCAATCGCCCGGTATCCGGTCCTTCGTCCGCCAACCGAACAGGTGTCAGACAGGAGTGAGCGATGAGCGACTTTCCCTCGGCCCGCATGATCAGGACCAATGGCATAGAGGTCGCGGTCCACGAAGCCGGACCGGATGACGGTGTGCCCATCGTCCTGTGCCACGGCTTTCCCGAACTGGCCTATTCCTGGCGCCACCAGATCCCGGCGCTCGCGGCGGCCGGCTTCAGGGTTATCGCGCCGGATCAGCGCGGTTACGGCGACAGCGGCAAGCCCGAGGGCGTCGTTGAATACGACATCCACAACCTGACCGCCGATCTCATCGGAATTCTCGATGCTCTCGGCATCGATAAAGCCATCTTCTGCGGCCACGACTGGGGCGGGCTCGTCGTCTGGCAGGTGCCGCTGCTGCACCCGTCGCGCGTCCTGGGCATCATCGGCGTCGGCGTGCCCTTTCTCCCGAGGACACCGGTCGACCCCATCGTGATGTTCCGGAAGATGTGGGGCGACCGGATGTACATCGTCAATTTCCAGGACTCCCGCGAGGCCGACGAGGTCTTCGACGCCGAACCCTACCGGGTGTTCGACGTGCTGATGCGCAAGTCACCCATTTCCCTCGCCGACTACCAGAAGCTGCCGCGGGAGGAACGGGTCGCCGATCTGGTGAAACGGGTGAGGATGGGGCCGCCGCCCGGTGACCGCATCGTGTCTGAGGAAGAGCTGCGGGTCTTTGCTGACACGTTCGGCCGGAGCGGCTTCACCGGCCCGATCAACTGGTACCGCAACTGGAGCCGGAACTGGGCGACCACGGTGCACTGCCCGCAGCGGATCGACGTGCCGGCCCTGTTCGTGCGGGCCGGAAACGATCTGGCGACAGCCGCCATACCGGATCTGGAAAAGGGCATGGCCGCCTGCGTGGCCGATCTGGAATGCCACGAGATCAGGGACAGCGGCCACTGGATCCAGCAGGAATATCCCGATGACCTCAATGCCATCCTGCTCGACTGGCTCAAGCGCCGGTTCGGCTAGGGCTTGTCACCCGGAAGTCCGGTATCCGCCAGCGCGTCGTCCAGCGTCACCTTCGGTCCGCGCGACCGGCGGAAATTGATCGTGTCGCGGGAGACCGCGCCGCCCGAAATGATGAAGCTCATGGCCTCGTCCATGGTCCAGTCGGTCGAGATCACCTGATCGAGCGGGACGAGTTCCAGATAGCCCGAGGTGGGATTGGGCGTCGTCGGCACATAGACGGCCGCGATGGTCTCGCCCGTGTCGCTGTCCACCAAAGTCCGCGTGACGACGCCGACGGCCTTCATGTTCTCGTGCGGAAACGAGACCAGTACCACGCGCTGCACGCCGTCCGGCTTCTGTTGCATGGCGGCGAGAAGCTTCTTGGTCGCGCCGTAGATTTTTTCGACCAGCGGAATCCGCTGGATGATCATGTCGAACAGCGAGATCAGCCGCCGGCCGATGAACTGGGTCGTCGCCCATCCGATCAGCAGGATCACCGAGACCGTCAGCACCACGGCGAGCACGGTCTGGATGGCGTCGCTGGCCAGCAAACCGGCGTAGGGTCCAGCCAGTTCGGCGACCTTGCGCGCCGCCGGCATGCCCAGGGCGGACAGCTGTTCCAGCACGAATTTGAAGATGATCCACGTGATCCAGAGTGGGATCAATGTCAGCACGCCGGTCAGGAACCAGCCCTGCAGCCGCGCGCCGACGGATTTGAACGGATTGTATTTGAGCATGCCGCGCATTTGGATTTTTCCGGAAACTCCCCAGCACCCTATATAGTCGTCGCGGCGCCGCAAATCGAACGTGTTGCGGCGGTGTTTCACCCGGCAGTTCGAGGAGTGTGTCCGTGGCGCAGTTTTATCCCGCACTTGACGAGGCGCTGAAGAAGTTCATCGCCGCCCAGGACATGTTCTTCGTCGCCACCGCCCCGGGCGAGGGCCGAGTCAATCTTTCGCCCAAGGGAATGGACACGTTCCGGGTAATCGACGACAGCACCGTCGCGTATCTCGACCTGACCGGAAGCGGCAATGAAACGGCGGCGCATCTCAGGGACAATGGACGCATCACCATCATGTGGTGCAGCTTCACCGGAACCGCGAAGATCGTGCGCATATTCGGCACCGGCAGGAGTGTCCGGCCGGGCGCGGCCGAGTTCGACGGGCTGCTGGCATTGTTCCCCGACATCCCTGGCACCCGGCAGATCATGCTGATCGACGTGGACCAGGCCCAGACCTCCTGCGGCTATTCGGTGCCGCAGTATGAACTGGTTCGTGAACGTCCCACCCTGGTGAAGTGGGCGGAGACCAAGACCGAGGAGGAACTTCGCGCATACTGGGCACGCAAGAACACGCGCAGCATCGACGGACTGCCAACGGGAATTTTCGATGAGTGACGCCCGCCAGCACGCGCCGGCGACCGAGCGCAACCGCGAACCGATCCTGGACGTGCTCCGCCGCGTCCTCCCGCCTGACGGCACGGTGCTGGAAGTTTCCAGCGGTACCGGACAGCACGCTGTGTTCTTCGCGCCCGCGTTGGCGCCGCGTCTCTGGCAGCCGAGCGAACCTGATGCGGGCTCGCGCGAGAGTATCGCCGCGTGGTCGGCGGCGTTCCCCGCGGCAAATCTGCTGGCGCCGCTCGCGCTCGATGTCCGCGACGCGCCATGGCCGGACGTTCCGGGGACGCTGTCCGCCATCGTCAACATCAACATGATCCACATCGCGCCCTGGGCGGCCTGCGAGGCGCTGATACGCGGCGCCGGCGACCGGCTGCCTCCGGGCGGTGTGCTGTTCCTCTATGGTCCCTATCGCGAGAACGGCGCGTGGCGCAGCCCGAACGACCCGGCGTTCGACGAATGGCTGAAGGCCCGCGATCCGTCCTTCGGGGTAAGGGATGTGGAAGCGGTGGTGGCCGAGGCGGACCGGGCCGGCTTCGATCTCGCCCACCGCATCGACATGCCGGCGGGCAACCTGTCGCTCGTTTTCCGCAAGCGCGGCGTGGCCGATTGACTTGTCGGCCCACGCCTTTAGAAATGAGGCGGGGACCGCATCAGGGAGGAAGAGATGGCCGTCATCCGAGTCGAATCCGAGATTCCGGGCAAGGTCGTGTCTATCGAGGCCAATCCGGGCGACACTGTCGCCGAGGACGACGCGATCCTCATTCTGGAGTCCATGAAGATGGAAATCCCCGTATCCAGTCCCGCCGGCGGCACGATCGTCGAGATCCTGGTGCAGGTCGGAGATACGATTTCCGAAGGTGACGAGGTCGCCGTCATCGACGGTTGAGGTCTCTCAGAAACCCGGCTCATCCAGGTCTCGGGCGACCCGGAAGCCCTGATCGGCGCGTCTTTCGCCCGCGTCAGCGCGCAGGCGCCGCGTCGTGCGCAGATTGACCGGCGGATCGAACCAGCCGCCCCCTCGGCTGACCGCCGCCCCGCAATCACCGGTCATGCGCGCCGCGCCATCCTGCGCGACATCCCGGTACCCATTGTTCCAGCAGTCGGCGGTGAGCTCCCGCACATTGCCATACATGTCGTAAAGGCCGAAGGCGTTGACCTTGTACTGGGCCACGGGCGAGGTCTCGGCATGCCGCGCGTCGCAGGCGAAGATCATCGAGGTGGGCCGCCCCTTGTATCGCGACATGAAGGTGCTCCCGGCCACATTGGCGTGGGTGCACGCGGCCGTCATGTCATTTCCCCAGACATAGGCGCCCGTCACGCGCGCCCGCGCGGCATATTCCCATTCGCTTTCCGAGGGGAGTCTGTAGGCCACGCCAGCCTTCTCCGACAGCCAGTCGACATAGGCTTGCGCGTCCGTGCGGCTGACGCAAACCACCGGATGGTCTTCGTCCTGATAGAAGCCGGGATCGCGCCAGCTCTTGCCCAGGTCGAAGACCCAGTCCGTGCCATTGAAGACGGTGCAGCCGGCAGCCTGGTGGCCACTGTCCTTGACGAAGGCCTCGAACTGACGCCGGGTGACTTCCGTCTGCTGAAGAGCGAACGGCTTCTGGAATGTAACGCCGTGGGCCGGTGATTCCGACGCGATCATGGAGGGCGAGACGCCGCTGCCGCCGGCCTCGTCAGCGCGGACGCCCATCGAGAAGCTGCCGGCGGGAACGACCACCAGAGGCGGACAATCGGCGCAGTCGCGCCGCATGGCCGGACCGCCTCCCGGTGGTGGAGGCTCCAGGCGCTCGACTGGCGCCTCAGGTAGCGCGAGGACCGGTGGCGCGTCTTGGGGCAACTCGGCGGGAGGCGCGCTGACGACAGGCACATCCTCGGGCTGTGCGCCGAAGAAAAAGGCTAGTGCGAACGCGGCGATCAGACCGACGACGACAGCCACGGCGACCATGGCCGCGATCTTGACGTTGGCCTCGAGACGTTTCTCGGGCGTTCGCATCCGGTAGTAGTAGACGCGACCCTTTTTCTTTTCGGCCATGATTACTGGCCAGTGCCGGCCAGCGGCACATCCCTGGCGATCCGAAAGCCCTGATCGGCGCGGCGTTGTCCCAGGTCCTCCCTGAACCGGCGCGCGGGACGTACGTTCGGCGGCGCGTCGAACCAGCCGCCGCCCCGAGCGACCATGGTCTCGCAGGCGTCCACCGTGCGTGCCGCCGACCCCAGCTCCTTGCCCCAGTAGCTGGGAGTCCAGCAATCGGCCACGATCTCCCGGACATTGCCGTAAAGGTCGAATACGCCCATCGGGTTGGCCTGATAATGGGCGACCGGCGCGGTGTAGACGTATCCCGTCTGGCAAGGAAAGAACATGAGGGCAGTCTTGCTGGAGAAGCGGGCGGCATGGCTGCGGTCGGCGACGTTGCCGTGCGCGCAGGCGAGGGCGGGCTTGTCACCCCAAGGGTGGGCGCCGTCCAGTCCGGCGCGGGCCACGTACTCCCACTCGGTCTCCGAAGGAAGCCTGTAGCGCTTGCCGGTCCGCCGCGACATCCACTCCGCGAATGCCGTCGCATCGGCGTGGTTGACGCACACCACGGGGTGGTCTTCCTCCTGCTCGAAACCGGGATCCCGCCAGCTCTTCGACCGGTCCGAGACCCAGGAGTTCCCATCGTGCACCACACAGCCCAGCGCCTGATGTCCGGTCTCGTTGACGAAAGCCTCGAACTGCGCCCGGGTTACCTCGGTCTGTCCGAGGGCGAAGGCATGCTTGATGGTGACGCCGTGAACGGGGGCCTCGCTCTGCTGCTGCATCAACGGCACGTTGTCGGCGAGAATTTCCTCCTGCCGCAATCCCATGGTGAAGGCACCGGCGGGAATGGTGACCAGCATGGGACAGTTGGGGCAATCCTTGAAGGCGGTCACCGCTTCGCTGCCAGTGGCCGCATCCGCCGTCGGTTGGGCGGGGAGCGTCTGGACCTTTTGGGGCTCTGGAGGGGCCTCGGGCGTGTCGCGCGAAAAGATGAACAAGGTGATCAGGACGCCGATCACGACGACGACCGCTAGCACGCCGCTGATCACGGCGGCCAGCTTGCCTTCTTTTCCGACCGCCTCGTAGCGGCCTCGCGGTGTAATGGGTTCTCTCACGGTGCCGAGCTTAGCTCAAATTGGTCCGAAAGGAACGCGCGCGGGGGTCAACGCGCGCGATACAATTTGAAAACGCCGCTCATGGTCGCGACCAGCGCGCCATCCGCCGTGATGGTGCCATGGGTAAAAGCCAGGCCGCCGCCCATGCGGTCGATGATGCCGGCTCCCTCCAGCCAGGTGCCCAGCTTGGCGGCGCCGATGAAGTCCGTCGTCAGACTGACGGTCGAAACGGCCTCCAGTGTCTCGTCCGAGACCACCAGGCCGAAGCTGAGGGCCACATCCGCCATGGTTGAGATGATCCCGCCATGGGCCATGGCGCGCAGATTCATGTGCTTTTCCTCGAGTGGCAGGCCGATGATCGCACGACCGTCGCGCACGGACTCGTAGAAGGGGCCGACATGGTTCAGATGGGTGCTGCGGAAACGAAGTGGGGAAAAGCCTGCGGGAATGCTCATCGGGAACGCTCGACATGGTGGGCGGAAGCCCGTTCATAAAGAGGTTCGCGGCCTCACGAAACGGGAATCCGTACACGCGAATCGAAACGGCCGGCGGGATCCCGCCGGCCGTGACATACGCCCATGGGACGTGATCAGTAGTCGTAGGCCTCGTCGACCGGGTGCTGGCTGCCCTGCACGATGTACGCGGTTCCCATGGAGTCGTAGCACATGGTGGCAGCCATCTTCACGGTATAGCCCTCCACGTCCTCAAGCCGGTGAACCACGTGGCACGGACGGGTGGCATAGTTGGCGGGCTGCGGAGGCGGAGCATAATAGGTGCGGTCGTAACGGTCGCGGCTGTTCGCCGACGACGCGATCAGCGCCCCTGCGGCCAGACCACCAACCAGGGCGAAGGGAACCCAAGAACCGCCGCCGCGATGATGATAGTGATGATGATGCCCGCGCCACCCGGCCTGAGCATAGGTGGGAACACTCGCCGCCGTGACGGCTGCAGCAACGGCCAGCAAGGCCAACTTCCGGAACTTCGTCATGGCAATCTCCACGCCAATCTCATCAGTGACCCCAGACTAGGGACAGGTGAATGAACGAATACTGAACACCAGAATTAAACTTTGCCGGGCTCGGGGCAAGTCTCTCGGTGAAAAAGCAGCCCCGCGGCAGGATCGCCGGTATCTTTCGGCGATCCTGGTCACGCTGATCAGTAATAGTTCAGCAGGAAGTAGCTGTCCGAGACGACGAAGCCGACGCCGCGCGGATTGTAGCACTGGACGCCGCCGACCAGCGCGGGCCGGCCGTCCCAGGTCCAGTAGCGCGTCACCGGGTGACAGCCGCGGTCACGCCAATAGGCATGGCGGTATCCGCCCCAAACCGGTCCATAGTACGGCCGCCAGCTGCGATAGTGATGCCGGTTGGCGTGATAGTAATGCCGGTCGCGGTAGTGGCGGTGATAGTCGTACCGGTGTCCGGCATGACGGCCGTGATAGCCCCGATGATGGCTGTACCGATGGCGGTCCCAGTCGCGCCGGTGGTGATTGTAGGCCGACCGGTTGCCATGATAGCGCCGGTCGTGATCATAGCCGCGATGCGGCGTCGCATAGTGCTTGCGGTCGCCCCTGTAGTCGCGATGGGCGCGGTGGTTCTGACGGTGATGATCGTGACGTTCAATGCCGCGGCGATGATACTGGCCGTGGCCCTGATGCCGGCCATTATCCGATCGGTAATGGCGGCCCCGGTCATCCCCGCGGTCGGCGAAGGCCTCTGTTGAAACCCCGAAAGCAGCGATGACGGCGGAAAACACCGCGATCATCGGAATTTTCGTGAGCCTGGTCATCTGCTCTACTCCCAAGATCCGATTCGACAATTTGGCCATCGTCGGGAGCGAATGTGCCGCGCCGATACTGTACGCGAGATGAACAGATTTTGTGTGTAGTATCCTGGTGTGCGCCTAACCCTGCCATTGCAGGCGGCGCTCGAAGGCGACCGACTTGACCAGGGCGAACACCGTCATCCCGGGCCGCAGGTTCAGCGTCTGCCCGGCATGCCGGGTGATCCGGGCGCGGATGAGTTGATCCCCCGCGAGAGCGAGCCGGAGGTCCAGGTGGGACTCGCCGCGCGGCTCCAGACTGACGAGGATTGCCTCGAGCACGTTCTGGACGCTCAGACCTTCCGGGCGGCGCAGCGCGATGGTGACGTCGTAGGCGTCGATGAACAGCCTGACCCGCGTGGCCGGTTGCGAAGGCGGCTGCGGCACGAACAACGGGCCGGCGGGCGTGTCGATCCGATTGAGGCCATCGACGGCATGACGCGCCGGCACGCCGTCGATCACCGAGCCTTCCGGCACCAGCGCGGCGACGTCTGGATCCGTCGAGGTCAGCATCGATTGAAGCGGTCCGCTGGTCGCGACGTGGCCGTTCCGCATGATCACGAGCGTGTCGGCGAGGCGGATGATTTCGGACCAGTTGTGGGTGACATAGACGATCGGCAGCCTCAGCCGTTCCCGAAGCGTCTCGATGAAGGGCAGGAGTTCGGCCCTGCGGCCCGCGTCCAGGCTGGCGAGGGGTTCGTCCATCAGCAACATGGATGGCGACGACAGCAGCGCCCTGCCGATCGCGACCCGCTGCCGCTCGCCGCCGGAGAGGCTTGCCGGCCTGCGCTCGAACAGGTGGCCGATGCCGAGGATGTCGGCGACCTCCTCGAGCGTCAGCGCGCCGCGGCGGCGCGAATAGGTCAGATTGCGCCGGACGCTGAGGTGGGGAAAGAGCAGCGGATCCTGCAGGACATAGCCGATCCGCCGCGCCGAGGGTGGCAGGTCGATTCCGGTGGCGGAGTCGAACAGCACGGCGCCATCCACCTCGATCCTGCCGGAGGTCGGCCTCAGCAGGCCGGCGAGGGCGGAGACGACCGAGGTCTTTCCCGCGCCGGACGGCCCGGCGATGACCGTGATCCCCGACTCCGCGCGGAAGGCCGCCCCGATGCCGACGTCGCCGCGCCGAAGCTTCACATCGACGACCAGCGCCATCTAGACGCCCGTGACGAGCTTGGTGACACGGCGCGCCATCAGCTCGGAAATGCCCAGCGCGACGAAGGCGAGGACGATTGAAATGACGACGAGGCGCATGGCGCCGTCCTCGCCGCCCGGCGTATTGATCGCAGTATAGAGCGCCAGCGGCAAGGTCTGGGTGATGCCCGGAATGTTGGACGCGAAGGTGATCGTCGCGCCGAACTCGCCCAGGCACCGGGCGAAGGCGAGCGCGGCCCCGGCGACGATGCCCGGCAGGGTCAGCGGCAGCGTGATGGTGAGGAGGACCCGGAGCCACGACGCCCCCAGTGTCCGCGCCACCGACTCCAGTCGGGTGTCGACCGCCTCGATGGACAGGCGAATGGCCCGCACCATCAGCGGAAAGGCCATCACGGCCGACGCGACGGCGGCCGCCACCCAGGTGAAGGCGATGACGATTCCCAGTGTTTCGTCGAGCCAGGAGCCGATGACGCCGCGCCGGCCCAGCGTGACCAGCAGCAGGTATCCGATCACCACGGGCGGGACCACCAGCGGCAGGTGGACGAGGGCGTTGACGACCGACTTGCCCGGAAATTCCTTCCTGGCCAGCAGCCAGGCGAGGGCGATGGCGAAGGGGAGCGAGCAGGAGACGGCGGCTGCCGCCACCTTCAGCGACAGCAATAGGGCTTCCGTCTCGAACGGGCTCAGCTGGACCATGGACCGAACTTATCCGGTCCCGCGCGGCGCGTCATCCGCCGTAGAGCGACTCGGGTGACACGAGCACCGGTTCGGTGACGGTGATCCCGTCCGGACGGACCGCGCGGTAGAAGCAGCTCCGGCGACCGGTATGGCAGGCGACGCCGGTCTGCTCCACCAGCACGAGGACGGTGTCGCCATCGCAGTCCACACGGAAATCGATCAGACGCTGGATCTGGCCGGACGTGCCGCCCTTGTGCCAGAGCGAGCGGCGCGAGCGCGACCAGTAATGGACTTCGCCTCGCTCCAGCGTCGCGCGCACCGCGTCGGCGTTCATCCATGCCATCATCAGCACTTCTCCGGTGTCGTGCTGTTGGGCGATGGCGGGCACCAGGCCATTGTCGTCGAACTTCACCAGGGCGAGCGCATCGGCGGCCAGCGCGGTCATCGAGGATCCTTTCACGCCCGTGCGGGCTTCTCTGCGTTGTTCGCGGGATTATCTAGTATGATACTATGTATCAAACCAGAGCGTATCGAGGAGGCCCATGAACGGACCGGTCGCTGCTCCGCAGGTCACGCATCACAACCATTCCGTCTGCGTCGACGAGGCGCTGGAAACGGCCGAAACGCTGTGCGACGAGCGCGGCGCGCGTCTGACCCCGTTGCGCCGACGCGTGCTCGAACTGGTGTGGTCCTCGCACCGTCCGATCGGTGCCTATGATATTCTGGGACAGATGGACGACGGCAAACGCAAGGCGGCGCCACCGACCGTCTACAGGGCGCTCGATTTCCTTCTGGAACACGGTCTTGTCCACCGGATCGAGAGCATGAACGCCTATCTGGGGTGCAATCATCCGGAGCAGTCTCATTCCGGCCAGTTCCTGATCTGTCGCGATTGCGGCGACGTGACCGAACTGGACGATGGAGACATCCGCGAGGCGTTGCGGCGGAAAGGCGGAGCGCTGGGGTTCGATGTGCGCAGCCAGACCGTTGAACTCGTGGGGTACTGTGCTAATTGTAGAGGCAGCTAGGAGGCTACCATGTACAAGTTCGCTGTTGCCGCCGTCCTCGCGTTGCTCCCCCTCGGAGCCGCGCAGGCGTTTCAGGTGATCACGCCCAGCCAGATGCAGGATGCCGGCATGGGGTTCACCCAGAGCCAGGCGTTCAATCAGCAGGCCAACCCGCAGCCCGAGGGCGGCCTCCAGTTCAGCGCCTCCGGGGGCAACCAGCGTTATGGTGATGACCGGTTGAGCTACAACCGGTTCGGCCGGATGGACAATGGCGGCCGCTATCTCGGCGACAACATGGACTCCAGGTTCCGTAGCTGCAGCGCCGATTACGCCGACAGCAACATGGGACAGCTCAATGCGCTGGCGCGTGGGGGCAACTCGTATCCCTGCCAGCGTTTCCGGTAAGCGCCGGTGCGTCGCGCCGGTATCCGGCTTGCGTTTTCGTGGCTGGGTGCCGCCCTTTTTTTCCTGACGGTCGCGGCAACTCCGCATGCCCAGCAGCCCGAGAGCCCCTTGGCGCCGGGCATGGCGTTGCTCGAAGAGGAACAGTTCGAACAGGCCGGCAAAGCGTTCGAGGCCGCGCTCGCCGGTGAACTCAGCACCGAACAGCGCGGCGCGGCACTGCTTTATCTGGCGCGAATCCAGTTGATGAGCGGCAAGACCAAGGAAGCCGCCGACAATGCCGCGGCCGCCTTCGACAACATCCAGAAGAGCGGCGGCCCCTGGCAGGCCCAGATGGCCGCGCTGGCGCTGCGCTTCGAGGCCGCGACGGTGCTCGGCGACAACGACCAGGCGCAGGAGGTCAACCGACAGATGGGCGCGATGGCCCAGCAGCGGGAACGACTCGCCTGGGCTCGCGGACTCGCGCCGAACGCCATCGTGCACAAGGCGTCCGGCGCCGTGCTGCCCGGCGCGGTGGCCGGATTGGTCGAATCTCAGTTGCAAAGCTATGATGATGACGGCGAGGAAGCGTCGATCACCTATGCGTCGGAAGATGACGACAGCGAAGGCACGGAGCACCAGGCCTCGGCCGTGACGGTCTATTTCACCGTCAATCCTGGGCGGACGCTCGAGGATCACTTCGCCTGGGCGCGCCAGCAGATCTCGGACCACCATCCGGACGCTCGCGAGATCACCTCGGCGCCGATCACCGTGGTGGAGAAGGATCGCCGGCTCGAAGGCCGCATGGGAGTCTTCTCGGTGCGCGAGAATGGCGAGCAGATGTTCACCACCGTGCACGTGTTCCGCCTGTCGCCGGACACCCATGTGCGGTTCAATGCCAGCTACCCAACCACCAATGCCGAGAGCATGCGCAACAGCGTCGCCGCGCTGATGCAGTCGATGGTATGGCCCGAAGGTCAGACGATCCAGTAAGGCGAGGCGCTCAGAGGCGCTTTTCCATGAACAGGCTGATCTCATCCGCCGAATGGTCGCCGAACGGACCACGTGGCTGATAGCCGCGCGAGCGGTACAGGCTGACCGCCGCCGCCTGCTTGTGCGCCGTATCGAGACGCAGCACCGCCACCCCCTGAGCTTTCGCATAATCCTCGATCGTCTCGAGAATGAGCGCGCCGACGTTCTTTCCGCGTGATGACGCGGCCACGTACATCTGCTTGATTTCCGCCCAGTCGCCATGCGACGTCAGCGCGCCGCAGCCGATCGCCGCGCCGTCCTGCCGTACCACCCAGAAGACCGTGCCCGGCGCCGACAGATCGGCCACGGTCGAGAGCGAACTTGGTTCGTCCGGATACAGTTCGGCGTACAGCGCCGCCGCCGCATCGAACATCTCGTGAATTTCAGGCTGGTCGGGATCTTCGATGGTGATGGTCTGCATTGTCCTCACGCTGCGTTAAATCGCTCGAACCCTTTTTCGAGATCCTCGACCAGATCGGCCGCCGCCTCAAGGCCGGCGTGGAACCGGATCAGCGGTCCGCTCCATGATGTCGCCGTCCGCACGCCCGAGGGATTGGACGGCAGGACCAGGCTCTCATATCCACCATAGGAGAAGCCGATGGCGAAATGCTCGTACCCATCAAGCATGGCTGCCATGGCCGCGTCACTGTCGTTTTTGAGGACGATGCTGAACAGGCTGGTCGATCCGGTGAAATCCCGCTTCCAGATGTCGTGGCCGGGACAATCGGGCAGGGCCGGATGCAGTACCCGGTCCACTTCCTCCCGCTGCTTGAACCAGTGCGCCAGCGTCAGCGCTGTCTCGGCCTGACGCTCCAGCCGCGTCGCCAGCGTGCGAAGGCCCCGCAAGGCAAGATAGGCATCGTCGGGCGACACGGAGTGACCATAAAGATAACCGGCGCGGCGCAGGCGCTCCAGGGTCGCTTCGTTGGCGATGGCGGCGCCCATCATCGCGTCGGAATGGCCGACCACATACTTCGTCAGCGAATAGATGACTACATCCGCGCCGTGATCCAGCGGCCGGTAGGTGAGGGGCGAGGCGCAGGTGTTGTCGTTCAGCACCAGGGCCCCGCGCGCATGCGCCGCCGCCGCGATGGCGGGCAAGTCCTGTATCTCGAAGGTCAGCGACCCGGGCGATTCCGTGAACACCAGCCGGGTGTTCGCGCGCAGCAGGTCGGCGATCCCGGCGCCTGCCATGGGATCGTAATAGGTCGTCTCGACACCGAGCCTGCGCAGCACCATGTCGCAGAACGACCGCGTCGGTTCGTACACGCTGTCCGGCATCAGGATATGGTCGCCGGTCTCGATGAAGGCGAGGATCGCGCCGGTGATGGCGGAGAGGCCGGAATCGTAAAGCACCGTCCCCGCGCCGCCTTCCAGTTCGGTGAGCGCGTCTGCCAGCGACCACTGGGTCGGCGTGCCGCGACGGCCATAATACAACACCTGCTCGTTCCGCTTGGCGACGGCCTGGCGGAATTCGGCGACCGTGTCGAAGACGATGGTCGAGGCGTGGTAGACCGGGACGTTGATCATGCCGGGGGCATGCTTGCCGCCCCGGCCGCTATGGACGATCCGAGTGTCCCGCTTCATTCAGGCGTCGACGGGCAGGTCGGCGCGGCTGCCCCATTCCGCCCAGGAGCCGTCATAGACCGACACCTGGCGATGTCCGAGAACATGAAGGCCGAGCGCCAGGATCGCCGCCGTGATGCCCGAGCCGCACGAGGTGACGACCGGCTTGTTCAGGTCGACACCAGCGGCGAGGAACGTCTGGCGCAGGGCGTCTGGCGAAAGCAGCGTGCCATCCTCGTTCAGCAGCGTCCGGTAATGCACGTTCCTGCTGCCCGGAATATGCCCGCCGCGCACGCCTGGACGCGGCTCCGGCTCCTGCGCGTTGAAGCGCGAGGGACTGCGGGCATCCAGAATCTGCTCTTTGCCGTTACCGAGATGGGCGCGGATCTGGTCCGCTTCACGGATCAGCGTGCCGTTGACGCGGGCGGTGAAGTGGCGCTCACGGGACATTTCCGGCAGATCGGCCAGCGGCTTGCCCTCGGCTTTCCATTTCGGCAGGCCGCCATCCAGCACGGACACGTCCTCATGGCCGAAGACGCGGAACATCCACCAGACACGGGCGGCGCTGAACAGGCCCGAGCCGTCATAGATGACGATCCGGTTGCCGTCGCCCAGACCCAGCTTGCGCATGCGGCTGGCGAATTTCTCCGGCGGCGGCAGCATGTGCGGCAGCGGATTGTCGAGATCGCACACTTCGTCGATGTCGAAGAAGACGGCGCCCGGAATGTGCTCGTTGGCATAGTCCGCGCGAGGGTTGCGGCCCTGGTCGGGCATGTACCAGCTGGCATCGACCACGCGCAGATCGGGCTGTTCGATGTGCTGGAGGAGCCAGTCGGTGGATACGATTGCTTCGCTTTTGTCGATCATGCTTATGCCTCCAGCCAATGGGGCACCGGAAGGCCCTTTTCATGCAGGAATGTCGGGTTGAACAGTTTGCTTTGATAGCGCGTGCCGTAGTCGCACAGGATGGTCACGATGGTGTGCCCAGGCCCAAGTTCGCGCGCCAGGCGGACGGCGCCGGCGACATTGATTCCGCTCGATCCGCCCAGGCAAAGCCCCTCGAACTCGAGCAGATCGAAAATGATCGGCAGGGCTTCCTCGTCGGGGATCTGGAACGGGAAATCGACCGGCGCGCCGTCCAGATTGGCGGTGATGCGGCCCTGGCCGATGCCTTCGGTGATGGAGCTGCCTTCGGCCTTCAGCTCGCCATGAGCGTAGTATTCGAAGAGGGCGGCGCCCATCGGATCGGCGAGGCCGATCTTGATGTCGGCGTTGCGCTCCTTCAGGAACATGCCGATGCCCGCCAACGTGCCGCCGGTGCCGACGGCGCAGATGAAGCCGTCGACCGTGCCGTCGGTCTGGGCCCAGATTTCCGGACCGGTGGTTTCATAATGGGCGCGGCGATTGGCCTGGTTGTCGAACTGGTTGGCCCAGATCGCGCCATTGGGATTCTCGGCGGCGATTTCCTCGGCCAGCCGCCCCGACACCTTCACGTAATTGTTCGGGTCCTTGTAGGGCACCGCCGGGACAAGCCGCAGATCCGCGCCGCACAGGCGCAGCATGTCCATCTTCTCCTGGCTCTGTGTCTCCGGGATCACGATCACGGACTTGTAGCCGCGCGCGTTGCCGACCAGCGCCAGCCCGATGCCCGTATTGCCCGCGGTGCCCTCGACGATGACCCCGCCCGGCCGCAGCAATCCCTTTTCCTCCGCATCCTTGATGATGCCCCAGGCCGCGCGGTCCTTCACCGAGCCGCCCGGATTGAGGAACTCGGCCTTGCCGAGAATCTCGCAGCCCGTCGCGTCGGAAACGCGGTTCAGGCGGATGAGCGGTGTATTGCCGATGGTTTCGACGAAGTCGCGGCGGACATTCATGCTTGCGGTCGGTTCAGTTTCCAGGAAACAGACAACTTAGAGACACGCCGATGACCGTTCAAGCGTCCGCATGCGCCAGCATGGATTCACCCGCGCCCGGCCCGAGCGGCTGGTCGAAGCTGAACTCCACCGCATGCCCTTCGGGCGAGCGGACACCGCAATAATAGCCGACCGGATACGCTTCTTCCCGTGTCGGCCAGATCAGGATGCCGTCGGCCTCGGCGCGGGCCGCGATCGCATCCACCTGCGCGCGGCTCTCGAGGGCAAACCCCAGATGACTGAAATCGCCGTCCGGCTGCGGACGCGTCTTGCCGCCCGAAATCATCACGAGGACGAACACATGCTCCTTGCCGGGTTCGGCCATCCAGACCACGCGGCCATGGCCATCGGCGCGGTCGTGACTGATATGCAGGCCGCAATAGTCCCGGTAGAAGGCGATGGACGCGTCCAGGTCTTCGCAATGCAGGGCGATATGGGTTAATGAAGGGCGCATCGAAAGGTCTCCCCATGTCTGAAGAAACATATACGTCGCTCGGCCAGCTTGGCCACCAGTCGGCCCTGCCGGCCTCGCCGGACGAGGCGGTCCTCGAAGTCGTGCCGAACCCGCACGCGGGTACCGACTATCTGATCCGTTTCACCGCGCCCGAGTTCACCTCGCTGTGCCCGGTCACGGGCCAGCCGGACTTCGCCCATCTGGTCATCGATTACGTGCCGGCCGATACCATCGTCGAATCCAAGTCGCTGAAGCTGTTTCTCGCCAGCTTCCGCAATCACGGCGCGTTCCACGAAGCCTGCACGGTGTCGATCGCCCGGCGCATCGTCGAGGCGACCGAACCGGTCTGGCTGCGCATCGGCGGCTATTGGTACCCGCGCGGCGGCATCCCCATCGACGTCTTCTACCAGACCGGCGCGCCGCCCGCCGGCCTCTGGCTGCCCGACCAGGGCGTGCCGACCTATCGCGGGCGCGGCTAGGGGACGCTCGCCTTCGTTCAGGGAATGCCGATCAGCTTGTGCGTCTGCAGCGACAGATGCCAGCGCGGATGGCGCAGGCAATAGTCGGTCGCCGCCACGATGTTGGCCGACTGATCCGGCCCGTCCATCGGCTGCAGGAAGAAGTGCTCGAAATCGAGCCCCTCGAACCGCTCCGGTCTCGCCCTGTCCTGCGGAAAGACCAGCTTCAGTTCCTGGCCTCTCGTCTGGACCAGCGGCGCGTCGGCCTTCGGGCTGACGCAGATCCAGTCCAGTCCCGGCGGCGCCGCGATGGTGCCGTTCGTTTCCACCGCGATCTCAAAACCCGCGGCATGGAACGCGTCGATCAGCGGCCCGTCCAGCTGCAGTAGCGGCTCACCGCCGGTGCAGACCACCAGCATCCCGCGCGGCGACACGCCCGGCGGCAGCTTGTCCAGCGCCGCCTCGACCAGCATCTCCGGCGCCGCGAACTTGCCGCCGCCTGGACCGTCGGTGCCCACGAAATCCGTGTCGCAGAAGCTGCAGGTCGCCGTGCTCCGGTCCTGTTCGCGGCCCGACCAGAGATTGCAGCCGGCGAAGCGGCAGAACACGGCCGGACGGCCCGCGTTCGCGCCTTCACCCTGCAGCGTGTAGAACAGCTCCTTGACGGCGTAGCTCACGGCGCATACCACGTCGGGTCCGGCACGCCGGCTTCGGCGAAGCCCTTCTTGCGCAGCAGGCAGGAGTCGCAGCCGCCGCAGGAGGCGCCATCGGGCAGGGGATCGTAGCAGCTGATCGTCAGCCCGTAATCCACCCCCAGCGCCGTGCCGGCGCGGATGATGGCGGCCTTGTTCATGTCCATCAGCGGCGTGTGGATGCGCAGCGGCCGCGTGCTTTCCACGCCCGCCCGCGTCGCCAGATTGGCCATGTGCTCGAAGGCCGCGATGAAGTCGGGACGGCAATCCGGATAGCCGCTGTAATCCAGCGCGTTGACGCCGATGAAGATGTCCTTCACGCCGCGCACTTCCGCCAGCGCCAGCGCATAGGACAGGAAGATGGTGTTGCGCGCCGGGACATAGGTGATGGGAATGCCATGCGCCATGTCGTCGGTGCTGCGGCCCTTGGGCACCTCGATATCGGCCGTCAGCGCCGATCCGCCGAACTGGCGCAGATCGATGGTGACGACGGCATGCTCGGCCACTTTCTCCCGCGCGGCGATCCGCGCGGCGGCCTCAAGTTCGACGGCATGGCGCTGGCCGTACCGGAACGAGATGGCATGGCAGATGAAACCATCCGCCTTCGCCATGGCGAGAACGGTGGCGGAATCCAGTCCGCCGCTCAGCAATATGACTGCGTGTGGGCTGTCGCTCATGGTCCCTAGATAGCGCCAACCGGCGCGCCGGGACAGTCCCCAAAGATGAACCACACCTAAATATCGGGTTAATGCCGGGTTCAGTCGCCCGAGCCTATAACCGCGTCATGTTCCCCACGCGATACCCGTCCAAGCAAGGACGCCGACCGTCGGGGATGGGAGACTGAAAATGCAACAGAGGCCAAGTGTAGCCACCCGTGTCATCGCCGCGGTCATGGCGGTCGCGGTGGTCGCCGGCATCGGCGCCGCCATGAACCAGGTTCACGCTGCGCCGGCCGACAGCATCAGCTTCGCCAATTTCGGCGCGATCCGCGATTGGAAGGCTGAAGGGTCGGGCGCCATGATCATCGAGACCACGTCCGGTGACAAATACCGCGCCACCTTCATGAACCGCTGCTCTTCGCTGCCGTACAGCGAGACCGTCGGTTTCGTGACCTCGCCCAGCGGATCGCTGGACAAGTTCGGCGCCGTGCTGGTGCGCGACCAGAAATGCCAGATCAGGAGTCTCGAGCGGCTCGGCTAAGTTCCCCCCGGCCAACCCGTTCGAGACCTGAGCGAGGGCCGCTTCACGGTGAAGCGGCCCTTCGTGTGCCAGGATCAGGCCAGGCCGAGCTCGGCCATGTACCTGTCGAGTGTCTGGTGAAAATGCCGGATGCGCACTTCCTGATAGGAAGCGAGGGTGACACCCGGCTTGAACGATGCCTTCAGCCCGTCATGGACGGCGGCCATGTTGGTCGTGTCCTGATCCAGAACGAAACCAAGCCCACCCAGCGCCTCGACGCTGTCCCACTTGGTGTTGATGTCCAGCATGATCATCGGCATGGGCGCCGGCTTCGGCTGATCCTTCGGGTGGCGCATGATGTAGCCCACCTCCATCAGCGTTTCCTCATGGCTGTCGTTCCACGGGCGGAACCGGTACCACATGTTCGGGCCATAGCCGCCCCACAGCATGAAGTTCGGGAACACGACGTAATACCAGCCATCCACCAGCTCGGCGTCCGACAGCTCCGGCACGGCATAGCCCAGCTGTTGCTCGGTCTGCTGGCGCTTCAGATCGGCGGTCACCTGGCGCGCCGTCTGGCCGGGCTGCAGCACGATGCGGTCCGCGTCGTCCCATTTGCGGCCCATCCATTCATCGAGCACGTCCTGCTCGTTGACCTGGTCGACCACGTAGGAACTGGGAACCGCGAACGCCGCCATCATCCGGTTGACGTGCGGCTTGCCTTCCCAGACATCGTATTGGCAACCGAAATCATCGACGCTGCCCAGAATCTGCGGGTGCGTGTCCAGCGAATGGAAGGCCTCCATGAAGGCCTCCTGGATGATCTTCCAGTTCCCTCTCAGCACCTTGCCCGCGTGGACGCCCAGATAGGACTGGTCCCAGGCGTAAGGCTGATAGTGGCGCCAGATCGGATCGAGAAACTGCTCCAGCGGCATGGGATCCGGATCGGGATTGATGAACACCCAGCCGGCGAATGTGCCCACATGCACCTCGGGCAGGTGAAACTCGTCCTTATTGACCTGCGGGAAATCCCACTCGCAGGGCACATGCGCGATCGCGCCGTCCAGATTCCAGGTGAACCCATGGAACGGGCAGCGGAACTTCTCCACATGCCCCGATTCGAGGCGCAGCTTGCGGCCCCGGTGCAGGCAGGCGTTCGGATAGGCCTTGATCTCGTTCTCGGCGACGCGGACGATCAGATAGGAACGGTCGCAGATGTCGTAGACATGGAAGTCGCCGACTTCGGGAATGTGTTCCTCACGGCACGCGACCTGCCAGACATGCTCCCAGACCTGCTTTTCCTTCTCGTAGAAGGCGCGATCGATATAGCGCCGCTTGTCCACGTCGGCGGTGCCCAGATCGGCATTGCCCACCTCGCGCAGGCTGCGCGCGGGCTCGTGCCGGTCCGCATCGAGATATTCCTGATAGGTGGTGTGCGGCAGGGCTTGTGCCGGCACCTTCTGTAGATCGTAACCCATCCGCGGTCTCCCCATCGTTCAGACTGCCGACTCTCCGGCGTGAGCGGCGAAAATGCAAGCTGTGGGAAAAGAGAGGCTTTGTCACGCCCCGGAACGTCAGCCCAGCCCGAGATCCAGCTGACGCACGGCATGGGGTGCTTCGACATCCAGGTTGGACAGCGTGACGCCCAGCAGCCTGATTTTCTTGCCGAGCGGAAAGATTCCGCCGATGAGATCGAGCGCGACCGGTTCAAGCTGCCGCCGGTTCCGGATCGCGCCGGTGACGGTGCGGCTGCGGGTGATCTGCTGGAAGTCGGCATATTTCACCTTCACCGTCACCGTTCGCCCGCTGATGCACGCCTTCTCGCAGTGCGCGGCGACCTCGTCCGCGATGGCCGAGATACTCGCCTCGATGTCGCTGCGCGCCTCGAGATCGTCGAAGAAGGTGGTTTCCGACCCGATGGATTTCCGTTGCCGGTTCGAGACGACCCGGCGTTCGTCCTCGCCTCTCGCGATGGCGTGATACCACCCCCCCGACTTGCCGAAATGCGCGTTGAGGAACGAGGGGGATCGCTCTTTCAGATCGGCCCCTGTGAAGATCCCCAGCCGGTTCATCTTTGCGGCGGTCGCCGGGCCGACGCCGTGGAACTTGCCGACGGGCAGGGCGGCGATGAACTCCTCTCCCTTTCCCGGCGCGATGACGAACTGACCGTTTGGCTTGTTCTGGTCCGAGGCGAGTTTGGCGAGGAACTTGTTGTATGAGATCCCGGCCGAGGCGGTCAGGCCCGTCTCCTTGAGGATTCTCGCCCTGATTTCCAGCGCGATGGTTGTCGCGGAAGGCATCTGCCGGATGTTGTCCGTGACATCGAGATAGGCCTCGTCCAGCGAGAGCGGCTCCACCAGCGGCGTGTAGTCGTGAAAGATGGCGCGGATTTGCCGCGACACCTGCTTGTAGACATCGAAACGAGGCTTAACGAAAACCAGTTCGGCGCATTTGCGGGCCGCGGTGACGGACGGCATGGCGGAATGGATTCCGAATCGCCGTGCCTCGTAACTGGCGGCGGCCACCACGCCGCGGCGGCTCGATCCACCGACAGCGACAGGCTTTCCGCGCAGCGCGGGGTCGTCGCGCTGTTCCACCGACGCGTAGAAGGCGTCCATGTCGATATGGATGATCTTGCGGGTCATCTATCGCCCAGCCGGTCCACCTTCACAAATCCCCGAGAGGAACATTTTAGGAACTTTTGCCTGTATGGCAAGGGGGCCTTCGCGGTGTTCTCGGATCCGCCTGCAACCGCTTCGCACTTGCGCTTTTCTCGGCATATGCATATCAATCGCAACCGCAAGAAGGCGACCCGGTCAAAAGAAGGAAACTCACCGAATGGAATTGAATCTGCGCAAGAGCATGCTCATGACCGCTGGGGCGCTTGGCTCGATCTGTCTGCTTGATGGCGTCGAGGCCCGCGCTGAGCAGGAGCCGTCGAGGGAATATGAGCTCGCTTCCGCGGACGATACCGTGTTCGTGTTCGAGGATTACCAGTCAAAGACCCTCTCATCGCCCAAGTTTGTGCAGCCGCTCGTCGATACGCCCATCTCGGTCACAATCATGCCAGAACTGTTGCTGGAAGAGCAGGGCGTCAACACCCTGCGTGATGCCCTGCGCAACGTCACGGGCATCAGCATTCAGGCCGGCGAGGGCAATCCGCCCTCGGGTGATGCGCTCAAGATTCGCGGCTTCACCGCCCGCGACGACATTCTTCGCGACGGCATGCGGGACGTGGGCAACTACTTCCGCGACCAGTTCAACATCGAGACCATCGAAGTCACGAAAGGTCCGTCGTCGGCCATCTCCGGCCGGGGCAATACCGGTGGCACGATCAACATGATCAGCAAGACACCGAAACTCTCCGACAGGCACTATGGCGAGATCAGCGCCGGCACCAGCGACCAGTATCGCGGATCGGTGGATTCGAACTTCGTGCTGTCCGAAGAGGGCGGCATCGCGCTCCGGCTGAACGCCGTCTACCACAACGCCGACGAACCGGGTCGCCGCTATGTGAACAGCGAGCGCTGGGGCTTCGCGCCGTCTCTCGCCTTCGGTCTCGGCACGGATACCCGCGTGACCCTGAGCTACCTGCACATGGAGCAGGACGAGCAGCCCGATTACGGCCTGCCGAACGCCCGTAACTTCTCGCTGCTCGGATCGGGTTTTGAAGGCAGGGTCGCCCCGGTCGATTTCCGCAACTACTACGGCTACTCGACCGACTATCGCGATGTCTCGGTGGATGTGGGCACGATCAAGGTCGAGCATGACTTCAACGATGATATCCGCATCCAGAGCCAGCTGCGTTACGGGCGCACCCATAACGATGCCATCCTGTCAGCGCCCCGTTTCGTCGGCAACGTGACCACCCTGGGCCCCAACACGCAGGTCGTGGGCAACCAGAAGCCGCGCGATCAGGTCGATCAGATCCTGGTCAGCCAGACCGATCTCAAAATGAGCTTCGATACCGGCGCGATCCGCCACAATTTCGTGGCCGGCGTCGAGCTGTCGACCCAGCAGGCCGAAAACAAGCGCCGGCTGGACGTCAATGGCCCCGCGACCAACCTGTTCAACCCCGTGTTTCAGGCCGCCCCGCCTATCGCCTACAATGGCACCCGCGCGAAGGTAACGAGCGACGTGGCCTCGGTTTACGTCTTCGACAACATCGAGCTGGCACCCCAATGGCAGATCAACGGCGGCGTCCGCTGGGACCATGTGAAGACTCGTGCGCAGGGCTTCGACGATAACGGCATCGCGCCCGGCTTCGTCACCGATCTGACCGAGAAGGACAACGAGTGGAGCGGTAACGCGTCGCTGGTCTTCAAGCCGGCGGACAACGGCAGCATCTACCTCGGCTGGGGCACCTCGTTCGAAACCTCCGGACGGTTCGAGATCGTCCAGCTGGCCGGCGGAAACAACAATCCGCCCACCACGCCCGCGACCTTCAACGTCGATCCCGAGCGGAGCCAGAGTTTCGAAATCGGCACCAAATGGGATGTGATGGACGGCAAGCTGCAATTGACCGGCGCCATCTTCCGGATCGAGAAGACCAACGCCCGCACGCCGGGCGCCAATCCGGGCGACCCGCCCGTGGTGCTGGACGGCGAACAGCGCGTCGAGGGCGTCGAACTCGGCGCCGCAGGGTCGCTGACGGCGAACTGGAAAATCTTCGCCGGCTACACCTATCTGGACGGCAAGGTCACCAGGTCCAACAATCCGATCGAACAGGGTGCGCGGCTCGATAACACGCCGAAGCATTCCTTCAACGCCTGGAGCACGGTGCAGGTGACTCCGGAACTCGTGCTGGGCGGCGGCGTCCAGTATGTCGGCTCCCGCCTCAGCGATATCCGCCAGAGCGCGACCGGCAACATCGTGATCGAGGCTGAAGACTACTGGCTGTTCGACGCGGTCGCGTCCTATCAGCTGACCGAGAATGTCGCACTGCGCCTCAACGTCTACAATATCGGCGACAAGAAGTACGTTCAGTCGTTCTCCAGCGCCCAGAGCATTCCCGGCGCGCGGCGTTCGGCGGTTCTGTCGCTCGGCCTTTCGTTGTAGGAACTGGTTGTCCGGCGCCTGGTCCGCTCCGCGCCGGCGGAGGAGGGACGATGCTGCTGGAAATCGAAAAGCTCCTGACCCCGGACGAGGTCGCCCACTGCATGACGGTGCTGGCGGCCGCGCCCTGGGGCGATGGCCGGGTGACGGCCGGTTATCAGTCGGCCCGCGCCAAGCATAATCTGCAGGTGCCGGAAGACAGCGAGGCAGCGCGCGACCTTGGCGTGCTGATCCTCGATGCCCTGCGCCGCAACCTGCTGTTCCAGTCGGCGGCGTTGCCCGCCGAGATTTTTCCGCCCCTGTTCAACCGCTACGAACCGGGACACACCTTCGGCACCCATGTGGACAACGCGATTCGCCCCGTGACGGGCACGGGAAGACGAATCCGCACGGACATGTCGGCGACTGTTTTCCTCTCCGATCCCGACAGCTACGATGGTGGCGAACTGGTGATCGAGGACGCTTATGGCGTCCAGAGCGTGAAGCTGCCCGCCGGGCACATGATTCTTTATCCCGCGACCAGCCTGCACAGCGTACGTCCTGTCACCAGAGGCGCGCGAATCGCGTCATTCTTCTGGATACAGAGTCTTGTTGCCGATGATGGTGAACGTAGCGTCCTGTTCGATATGGACATGAGCATCCAGCGGTTACGAGGCGAGGTGGGCGACGATCATCCCGCGTTGATCGCGCTTACCGGCTGCTACCACAACCTGCTGCGCCGCTGGGCAATCCTCTGAACCGACCGGAGAGGTCTCCGGTGAACGGCCCGCTTATGTCCAGACGGCATCAAGCCGGTTGAGTGGAGTGCGTGGGGCGAAGCGCCTGTTGCAAGCCGGATCGATCTATCTCGGCCAACAGGTATCGCCCTGCGATGACGCTGATCATGGGTTGGGCGGTTTCTCCGCCATCCAGCAGGCGCTGGATATGTGCGAGTATGTCCGTTGAGACGGCAAAGTCGGCGTCGTCCCATCCCAGGTTTCCGACTTGCGGTATAAGGCAATGGAAACCCCTCTGGGTTTTATCGGTCGAGGTAGCCAGCACGATGTAGCGCCACGCCATTTCTCCCTGCTGGGGAATGTATGAGACAGCAGTGATATCGAAGAGCTGGCCGTCCGCGCAGCGATAGATCCCTAGATCCAGGCGGTCATAGGCTTCTAGAATCGTCATGGGATAAGTCCTCTCCGCTGTCACTCCGATTCTGTCATTCGCGCAGCGCGTCGGGTTTAACCCAGGTTGCTACGCAACGCGTCCCAACGACTTTTTGTGAAAAAAATCGGCACCTGGGCACCATCGCCTCGGCTGCGTTCCATGCCACCATCCCAACGCTCGGGATCACCTCTCGGACCAGCATGATTCCGTGTGTGCCGAGTCGCCTGCGGGACGCGTGACCACTGCGACGTCGCCTACGTAATCGTGCGGGACTGGCAATCTCATGGACCGAATATTCGGAACATTGTTCTTTAAAACAAAGAAAAAGGGCCAGCCTTGCGGCTGACCCTTCTCGAATTGGCTCCCCGGGTCGGACTCGAACCAACGACCTAGCGATTAACAGTCGCGTGCTCTACCAGCTGAGCTACCGGGGACCAGTGTTCCGCTTCAGGATGGTGCCTGAGGCGGCGTGTGTATTAGCAAAGCCGTTACGCCTTGCAAAGCCCGTTTTCATCTTTCGAGGATTTTTAAATCCCTTGGGATGATTTGGAGGCGACGGCCGGAATCGAACCGGCGTACACGGATTTGCAGTCCGCTGCGTCACCACTCCGCCACGTCGCCGCCTGTGGTGCCGGCGCGGTATAGCAGAGCAGATCAGACCCGACAATCGTATGATTGTCAGCCTGAGCCACCGAATATATAAATCGCCTCGCAATCCCAGCCTGCGGCGGCTCACGTCTCCGCGGCACGCCTAGAACCAGGATACACCGATGACCGACTTCGCAGCCGCGCGTAAGCAGATGGTCGATTCCCAGCTTCTGCCCAACAGGGTCACGGACGCCCGCTTGATCGAGACGATGGGCGCGGTGGCGCGCGAAACGTTCGTGCCCGCGGCGCTGCGCGGTGTCGCCTATGTGGACGACGATCTGCAGGTGGCGCCCGGCCGCTATGTCATGGAGCCGATGGTGTTTGCCCGCCTGCTGCAGGAGGCCGGCGTGAAGAAGACCGATGCCGTGCTCGATGTGGGCTGCGCCACCGGCTATTCCGCCGCCATTCTGGCCCGCCTGGCCAATGTGGTGGTCGCCCTCGAGGAGGACGAAGCGTTGTCCGAACAGGCCAGCGCGACCCTCGCGTCCGCCGACGTGGTCAATGCGGTGGCGGTCACCGGGCGGCTGAGCGAGGGGTATGCACACCAGGCGCCTTACGACGTCATCGTGTTGGAAGGCGCGGTCGAGCATGTCCCCCAGCGGATTCTCGATCAGCTGGCCGAAGGCGGCAGGCTCGTCGCCGTGATCGCGGGACGCGGTATCGGCAAGGCGGTGCTGTTCACGCGCAGCGGTGGTGTGATAGGCCGACGCGAGCTGTTCGACGCCAGCACTCCGATGCTGCCCGGTTTCGCGCTCGAAGCGGGTTTTGTGTTTTAGACCGCATCAAGGCCTCGTATGGTACCGCCGGAAGCGCGTGTGAACCGGCGCGAACCCGTGGGGAGTGACTTTTTGTGTCCATAGGAAATTTCAGGAAAAGTCTGGTGCTCGGCGCCGCCGTCACGGCACTGGGGATCATGCCGGCATACGGCGAAACCCTTCAGGAAGCACTGGCCGCGGCCTATCAGAACAATCCGGTGCTCGAGGCGCAGCGCGCCGGTGTCCGCGCCGAGGATGAGAATGTCTCCCAGGCCCTGTCGGGATATCGCCCGACCGTGTCGGCGAACGCGACCGCCGCCAAGGAACGCACCGACAATTTCTTCGAAGGTGGCGGCAAGCAGACCCTCAATCCCAAGACCGCCGCCGTCACCATCGAACAGCCGCTGTTCCGCAGCTTCAGGACCTATAACGCCGCCAAGGAGGCCAAGACGCGCGTGCAGGCCGCCCGCAGCGGCCTCGTCGCGACGGAGCAGGATGTCCTGTTGGCGGCTGTCGCGGCCTATATGGACGTGCTGCGCGATCAGGCGGTGCTCGACCTGCGGCGCAACAACGTGCAGGTGCTCGACCGCCAGTTCGGCGCCTCGCGCGACCGCTTCGAAGTGGGCGAGATCACCCGTACCGATGTCGCCCAGTCGGAGGCACGCATGTCGGGCGCGGTTTCCGCCCGGATCGCCGCCGAAGCCGATCTGGCCGCGAGCAGGGCCGCGTACGAGCGCATAATCGGCAACGCGCCTGGTACCCTCACGGAACCCGGTCCGCTCGGGGCGATCCCCGAGTCGGAGGACCGCGCGCTGGAGATCGCCCTGGCCGATAATCCGGTGCTGCAGGAAGCCCGTCTCGAGGAAGAGGCGGCCCGGCGCTCCATCAACACCGCGAAATCGGAACTGGGCCCGGAGTTCAGCCTGGTCGCCGAATACCAGTATGCCGAGGATCAGTTCGTCAGCGGCTTCGCCAGCGACACCACCAGCATCATGGCGCGGGCGCGCGTCCCGATCTATCAGGCGGGCGTGACGAGTTCGCGGATCAGGCAGGCCAAGCAGGTCAGTGCCCAGCGACGCATGCAGGCGATCCAGGCTGAACGCGAGACGCGCGAATCCGTCAATGTCGCCTGGGAACAGCTGCGCGCCGCGCAGGCGATCATCGAATCGAGCGAATCCCAGGTGCGCGCCAACGGCATCGCCCTGGAAGGCGTGCGGCAGGAACTGGAAGTGGGCTCGCGCACCACGCTTGACGTGTTGGATGCCGAGCAGGAGGCGCTAGACGCACAGGTCCAACTGGTGCGCGCGAACCGCGACGAATATGTCGCGTCGTTCCGGCTGCTGGCCGCCATGGGACGAGGCACGGCGCAGGCCCTGAACCTCCCGGTGCAGCAGTATGATCCGGAAGCCTATTACGAGCGTGCGACCAACACCTGGTTCGGCTGGGGAACGGAAGACTGACAGGCGGTATTCCGTTCATCGTAATCCTTCGCTTTTGCCGTTAAATGGTCGTAATCGCGGCCGTTTGAATGTTTTTCCTGTCAGCAGGGCCTAACCGGCGTATAGTGTGCGCCAGCATCCTGACGCTTGGACCGGGTCCACGAGAGCACCGATGAGCAAACCTGACAGCAAGGCCGGCGAGGAAATGTCCATGGAGGACATTCTGGCGTCGATCCGAAAGATGATCGCCCAGGACGAGGACAACGCCGAGAATGCCCGGCCCACGGCGGACGAGGAAACACTCGCGCTGTCGACCGAGGCCGACGCGCTGCCGCCCAGGACCATCGTGGAGGAGGACGAGGAAGTCCTCGAACTCACCGAGGTTCTGCCCGAGGAGATCGCCGACGGGGCGTCGGACTGGACCGATCCCTACGGAGAAAGCGCCCCGCTGCTGCCCGAGGAGGAGCCGCTCGATCTCGAGGCCGAGTTTTCCGCCGACGAGTTCAACGAGGCCGTCACCGTCGAGGACGAGATGGAGGACAGGCCCGCGCCGCAGCCGGTGTGGAGCATCGAGCCGTCACCGCCGCCGCTCTATCGCCCCGTCGTCACCGTCGGTCTGACGGACATGATGGAGCCGCTGCCGCCGCGCATGCCCGAGCAGTACCAGGACACCGCGGCCCAGACGCCGAATATCCCAAGCTATCTGGAGGGTCTTCAGGACCTCGCCGACGAAGCCGATTCCGTTTACGAGGCGGACGACAGTGTTGCGGCGCCCCTGTCGGGCGACAGCCGCGACTTTGCCCTTGAACCGCAAGAAGAGGTTGTATCGATGGACGCCCCGAAGGAACGCATCCTGTCCCCGGAAACCGCCGTCAAGACCAGCTCGGCGTTCGACCAGCTCGCGCAGACCCTGGTGACCGGCTATGCCGGCGAGGAAAAGACCCTGGAAGGCGTCGTGCGCGCCATGCTGAAGCCGCTGATGAAGGAATGGCTCGACGCCAACCTGCCGCGCATCGTCGAGGACATGATCCAGGCCGAGATTCGCCGCCTCAGCCGCTAGGCTTTTCCGGCTTTACTGGTATCGCGCGCCGTTTCCCGGTACAACCCCGGGCCGAATCCGAGTTTACCGAGAAGCGTGTCCGCGATGCTGGATAAAGTCTTTCGGCCCGCCGAGGTCGAACCCGAAATCTACGCCGAATGGGAAAAAGCCGACGCCTTCGCGTGCGGCAAGCGTCCCGATGCCGATCCCTACACCATCGTCATTCCGCCGCCGAACGTCACCGGCAGCCTGCACATGGGCCACGCGCTCAACAACACGCTGCAGGACGTGCTGGTGCGCTTCGAGCGCATGCGCGGCCGCGACGTGCTGTGGCAGCCGGGCACCGACCATGCGGGCATCGCGACTCAGATGGTCGTCGAGCGCCAGTTGGCCGAACAGGGCAACATCCGCCGCCAGGATCTGGGGCGCGACGAGTTCCTGAAGCGGGTCTGGACCTGGAAGGAAGAATCGGGCGGTACCATCATCAACCAGCTGCGCCGCCTCGGCGCCAGTTGCGACTGGTCGCGCGAGCGCTTCACCATGGACGAGGGCCTGAGCAAGGCCGTGCTCAAGGTGTTCGTCGAATGGTACCGCGCCGGCCTGATCTACAAGGACAAGCGGCTGGTCAACTGGGACCCCAAATTCGCCACGGCCATTTCCGACCTGGAAGTGGAGCCGCGCGAGATCAAGGGCCATCTCTGGCATTTCCGCTATCCCATCGCCGGCGAGCCCGGCCGCTTCATCGTCGTCGCCACCACGCGGCCCGAGACCATGCTGGGCGACACCGCCGTCGCCGTGCATCCCGATGACGAGCGTTACCGCGACTTGATCGGCAAGATGGTCGATCTGCCGCTGACCGGGCGCCAGATTCCCATCATCGCCGATCTGTACGCGGACCCCGAGACCGGCTCCGGCGCGGTGAAGATCACGCCGGCCCACGACTTCAACGATTTCGAGGTCGGCCGCCGCAACAGTCTGCCCATGATCAACATCCTCGACGCCGCGGCGCACCTGAACGAGAACGTGCCCGAGGCCTATCGCGGCATGGAACGCTTCAAGGCGCGCGCCAAGGTCGTCGAGGACCTGGACGCGCTGGGCCTGCTGGAGAAGATCGAGGATCACGTCCACATGGTGCCGCATGGCGACCGCAGCGGCGTCGTCATCGAGCCGTGGCTGACCGACCAGTGGTATGTGGACGCGGCGACGCTCGCCAAGCCGGCGCTCGCCGCCGTCGAGACCGGCCAGACCGTCTTCGTGCCCCGCAACTGGGAAAAAACCTATTTCGAATGGCTGCGCAACATCCAGCCCTGGTGCATCTCGCGCCAGCTGTGGTGGGGCCACCAGATTCCGGCCTGGTACGGCCCGGACGGCAAGGTCTTCGTCGCCGAAACCGAAGACGACGCCGCCGCCGAGGCGCGCGCCCATTACGGCACAAACGAGACGCTGACCCGCGACGAGGACGTGCTCGACACCTGGTTCTCGTCCCAGCTCTGGCCGTTCTCCACCCTGGGCTGGCCAAAGCAGACGCCCGAGGTGAAGCGCCACTACAAGACCGACGTGCTGGTCACCGGCTTCGACATCATCTTCTTCTGGGTCGCCCGCATGATGATGTCGGGCATCTACTTCATGCAGGACGTGCCGTTCCACACGGTCTACATCCATGCGCTGGTCCGCGACGAGAAGGGCCAGAAGATGTCGAAGTCCAAGGGCAACGTCATCGATCCGCTCCAGCTCATCGACGAATACGGCGCCGACGCGCTGCGCTTCACCCTGACCGCCATGGCGGCGCAGGGCAGGGACATCAAGCTGTCCAAGCAGCGCGTCGAGGGCTATCGCAATTTCGGCACCAAGCTGTGGAACGCCTACCGCTATTGCGGCATGAACGACGCGCTCGCTGTCGGCGGGTTCGAGCCGTCGGGCGCGACCCAGCCGGTGAATCGCTGGCTCGCCGCCAAGGTCGCCGCGACCACCGCCGCCGTCACCGAAGCCTTGGAGGCGTACCGCTTCAACGAGGCGGCGGGCGCGCTCTACCAGTTCGTCTGGGGCGATTTCTGCGACTGGTATCTGGAGTTCACCAAGCCGCTGCTGGGCGGCGCGGACGAGGCGGTGAAGGCCGAGACGCGCGGCATGACCGCGTGGGCCATGGAGCAGATCCTGCGCCTGCTGCATCCGTTCATGCCATTCATCACCGAATATCTGTGGCGTCAGACCCATGACGACCTGCTGATCCTGGCCGACTGGCCGGCGCCGCGCACCGATCTGGTCGATGCTGCCTCGAGCCGCGAGATCGAAGGCGTGATCGACCTCATCACCCGCGTCCGCGTGGTCCGCACGGAAATGAACGTGCCGCCGGGCGCGCGCATCGCAGTCGCGGTCCAGCAATCGGAAACCGCCGCCTTCGCGACCCTGCTCGACGAAACCGCCGTCCTCCAGCCGGTCATCGCCCGGCTGGCGCGCATCGAGCGCGTCGATACGGTGGCCGAGTTCCCGCAGGGCACGGTCCAGATCGCCATCGGCGACTCCACGCTCGGCCTGCTGCTGGCCGGCGTCATCGACGTGGCCGCCGAGAAGGCGCGTCTGCTCAAGGAAATCGACAAGGCGAGCAAGGAAGTGGCCAGCCTCGACGGCCGCCTGAACAATCCGGGCTTCGTCGCCAAGGCGCCGGAAGCGGTCGTGATCGAGCAGCGCGAGCGGCGCGAGGAAATGACCCAGCTCGTCGCCACGCTGAAGGACGCCATCGCCCGTCTGGACGCGCTGGCCTGACGCCAATCCATACGCGTTCCAAAGGCCATCCAGCCGGAAGCTGGGTGGCCTTTTCTCTGTCGGGACACCGCCGCGGCGTGCCGCATCCATGCTTGGCCCGCGCGCGCGCCGCGTTTATAACCCTGCCCACAACTCGGGAGATCAGGCCATGGACGCGCACCGCTTCGACAAATCCAAACTGCCCAGCCGCTATGTGACGGAAGGTCCGTCGCGGGCGCCGCACCGTTCGTACTATTACGCCATGGGGCTGAACGACGAACAGATCCACCAGCCGCTCGTCGGCGTGGTCAGCACCTGGAATGAGTCCGCGCCCTGCAACTCGGCGCTGATGCGCCAGGCCAAGGTCGCCAAGGACGGCGTCTGGGCCGCCGGCGGCACGCCGCGTGAGTTCACCACCATCACCGTCACCGACGGCATCGCCATGGGCCATGCCGGCATGTACTCCTCGCTCCCCAGCCGCGACCTGATCGCGGATTCGGTGGAACTCTCCATGCGCGGCCATTGCTATGACGCGCTCGTCGGCTTCGCCGGCTGCGACAAGTCGCTGCCCGGCCTGATGATGGCCATGGTGCGTCTCAACGTGCCGTCCGTGTTCATGTATGGCGGCTCGATCCTGCCCGGCAAGTTCCACGGCAAGGACGTCACCGTCGTCGACGTGTTCGAGGCCGTCGGCCAGTTCTCCGCCGGCAATCTGGCCGAGGAAGAGCTGTTCAAGCTGGAATGCGTCGCCTGTCCGTCGGAAGGCTCCTGTGGCGGCCAGTTCACCGCCAACACCATGGCCTGCGTGTCCGAGGCCATCGGCCTTGCGCTGCCCGGCTCGGCCGGCGCGCCCGCGCCTTACGAATCCCGCGACCAGTTCGCCTATGACAGCGGCGTCGCCGTGATGGAACTGCTGGCCCGCAACATCCGCCCGCGCGACATCGTCACCCGCAAGTCGCTGGAGAACGCCGCCGTCGTCGTCGCGGCCACGGGCGGTTCCACCAATGGCGCGCTGCATCTGCCCGCCATCGCCCATGAATGCGGCATCGACTTCACGCTGCAGGACGTGGCCGAAATCTTCAAGCGCACGCCCTATCTGGCCGACATGAAGCCGGGCGGCAAGTACGTGGCCAAGGACATGTGGGAAGCCGGCGGCATCCAGATGCTGCTGAAGACCCTGCTGGAAGGCGGCTACATCCACGGCGACTGCATCACCGTGACCGGCAAGACCATCGCCGAGAATCTGAAGGACGTGGTCTGGAACACCGATCAGGACGTGATGCGTCCCTATAACGACCCTATCACGCCGACCGGCGGCGTTGTCGGCCTCGAGGGCAATCTCGCCCCCGAAGGCGCGATCGTGAAGGTCGCCGGCATGAAGAACCTGAAGTTCACCGGCCGCGCCCGCTGCTTCGATGGCGAGGAAGCCTGCTTCGCCGCGGTCGAGAACCGCCAGTACGGCGAGGGCGACGTGCTGGTCATCCGCTATGAAGGCCCGCAGGGCGGCCCCGGCATGCGCGAGATGCTCGCCACCACGGCCGCCATCGTCGGTCAGGACATGGGCTCCAAGGTCGCGCTGATCACCGACGGCCGCTTCTCCGGCGGCACGCGCGGCCTGTGCATCGGCCATGTGGGACCGGAAGCGGCGCTGGGCGGTCCCATCGGCCTCCTGAAGGATGGCGACATCATCCATATCGACGCCGACGCCGGCACCCTGAGCGTCGAGCTCACGGACGAGGAACTGGAGGCGCGCCGCAAGGAATGGACGCCGCGCAAGAACCAGTACCAGTCCGGCGCGCTGTGGAAATATTCCCAGCTCGTCGGCCCGGCCTACAAGGGCGCCGTCACCCATCCGGGCGGCGCGGCCGAGACTCACGTCTACGCCGACATCTGATCTGATCCGCGAAAAGTCGAAAGCCATCGCTCCACGCAGGGGCGGCGGCTTTTTGCTGTCTCAGCGACCCCGCAGCCGCCGCAGGATGGCCTGTTCGCCATAGCGCAGCACGGCGTGCAGCAGCGCCCCCATGATCGCCAGCACGATCACGGCGGCGAACGTCCGGGCGGTTTGCAGCCGGTTGCTGGACTCCAGGATGCGCCAGGCCAGCCCCTGCGCCGCGCCCGACCCGGCGACGAACTCGGCCACCACCGCGCCGATCACCGCGAGCCCGCCCGCCACCTTGTGGCCTTCCAGCACGAACGGCATGGCCGACGGAATACGCAGGCGCCACAGCCGCTGGCGCCGGTTCGCGCCGTACAGGTCGAACAGCCGCTCAAGGTCTGGATCGGCGGATTTCAACCCGGTGAGGGCGCCCGAGAAGATGGGAAAGAACGCGACGATGGCGGCCAGCGCGACGATGGCCCGGTTCGGATGGTCGAGCCCGGCCCAGATCACCACCTGCGGTGCGATGGCCACGACGGGCGTGACCTGAAGCGCCACGGCAAGCGGCTGCACCGCCTTTTCGAGGGTGCGGTTCAGCGCCACCAGCAGGGCGACGCCGCAGGCGAGAACGCTGGCGAGCACCAGCGCCTGCAGCGCCATGACCAGAGTGTTCCAGGCCGAGGCGAGCAGCACCGGCGCGCCGGCCGCTGCTTCCAGCGCGACCTGTGAAGGCGGCGGCAGAAAATAGCTCGGAACGGCCAGGGCGCGGCACGCGATCTCCCAGACCGCCAGCAATATGGCGATCAGGATGACCGGCGCGGCCATGTCCAGCGCATGCCTCACGCCGCGCGCTCCATGCCCGCCGCCAGATCGTGGGAAATGCTCTCGGCGGCGGCGCGGAATGCCAGCGTGGTGCGGAAATCGGCCGGGCGCGGGAAGGCGGGGTCGATGGGTGTCTCGCTGAACACGCGGCCGGGCGCGGCGCTGATCACCACGACCCTGTTGGCCATATAGACCGCTTCCTCCACATTGTGCGTCACGAACACGATGGCCGGATGACTCTGCGACCACAGCCGGTGCACGTCCTCGGCCAGCGCGCGCCGTGTGATCTCGTCCAGCGCGGCGAAGGGCTCGTCGAGCAGCAGCAACTCGGGCTCGGTCACCAGCGCCCTGGCCAGCGACACGCGCATGGCCATCCCGCCGGACAATTGCGCCGGCTTGGCCTGGGCCGCCGAGGCCAGCCCGACCCGCTCCAGCGCCGCGAGCGCCTTGGCCCGCGATCCGGCCTTGTCCTCGCCCGCCAGCTCCAGCGGCAGCGCCACATTGGCCAGCGCCGTCGCCCACGGCATCAGGGTAGGGGACTGGAACACCACCGAGGTCTTGCCGCGCCCGGGCGTGCGCTCCACCTGTCCGCGTGTCGGCGCTTCCAGGCCAGCGAGCAGACGCAGCGCCGTGCTCTTGCCGCAGCCGGACGGGCCGACCAGCGCCACGATTTCGCCCGGCGCGACGGACAGGTCGAACGGACCGAGGGCCTTGCCTCGGGTCGGATACTCGACCTCGACCGACGAGAGCCGGGCGATGCTCATCACGGCGCTGCGGGCTTCAGGAAGTCCAGGCTGTAGGCCTTGCGGAAATCCAGGTCCTTCGCGTACACGCCCTGTTGCGACGCCATGCGAAAGAACTCTTCCCAGCGGGCATCGGTCATGGCGCCGATTTCGGCGCCGCCGGATTCGACGATGCCGTACGCCTTCATCTTCTCGCGCGCCTGGGCGAGCAGCGCCGGCGTCATTTCCGGATTGTCCTTCAGGATCAGCGCGTCGCCCGGCTCGGGATCGCCGTTCAGATAGGACCGCCAGCCGGCGGCGCTGCCCTCGACGAAGGCCCGCACCGCGTCGGGATCGGACGCGATCAGGCTGTCCGGCGCGAGCACCATGGCCGCGTAGCCCGGATAACCTTCATCGGCGAGCAGGAACACCTCCGGCTTGAAGCCGCCCTGCTGCTCGATCGTGTACGGCTCGCTGGTCACATAACCCTGCTGGATCGCCTTGGGGTCGGCGAGGAACGGGCCCGGATTGAAGGTGTATTTGCGCACCTGATCGTCGGTGAAGCCGTATTTTGCCTTCAGCCAGACCCAGAACGCCGTGATCGACGCGTCACCCAGCAGGATCGGCCGTCCTTTCATGTCGGCCAGCGAATTAATGCCCTGGCCGGGATGCGCCATCAGCACCTGCGGGTCCTTCTGCATGAAGGCGGCGACCGCCGTCACCGGCACCTTTTCCGACGCCAGGTTGAGGATGATGAAACTGTTGGAGCCCATGCCCATCTGCACCGCGCCCGAGGCGAGAAGCTGCGGCACGTTGACCGAGGGACCGCCCTGGAGGATCGTCACATCCAGTCCGCGCTTCGCGTACTCGCCGGTGGCCAGCGCCTGATAGAACCCGCCCTGTTCGGCCTGCGCGCGCCAGTCGGTGGCGAAGACGATGGGTGTCGGGCGTTTGGAAACCGGCGTCTCCGCGGGCTTTTCCTCCGAACACGCGGCCGCAAGCAGGCCGGCGGCGGCCACCAACAACAGTCGTAATCCGTTCAAGTGAAATCTCCCTCTTGCACCGGCCAGAATTGCGTCTGGCGCCTTGGCGCGCAAGGCAGTTTTACCAACAAATCCTCCTCCCATTGCCATCCCGAACTTGTTCCGGGGCCTGTCTCTGGCCGGGAACGGATCAGTGGGAAAGCGGCACGAGGGCCATGGCATAAACGGTTGCTTTGGCGCCTTGCTCGTTCGCGACCCCGGAACAGGTCCGGAGTGACAATGAAGGGGCAATAATGAGGCGGTGGACCAGGAACACTTAGATCTCCACCTCACACCACACGGGCGTATGGTCGGACGGCCTTTCGCGGCCACGCGGGCCGCGGTCGACGCCGGCATCCCTGAGCCGGTCGGCGGCCTGCGGTGACAGCAGCAGATGATCGATCCGCAGACCGTGATCCTTCTCCCACGCACCGGCCTGATAGTCCCAGTACGAGTAGAGCGGGCCGGTATGATAGGCGCGAATGGCGTCGGTCAGGCCCAGATTGAGCAATTGCCGGAAGCGGTTGCGGCTTTGCGGCAGGCACAGCGCATCGGTGGCGAACCCGGCCGGGTTCCAGACATCCTCGTCCTGCGGGCAGATGTTGTAGTCGCCGCCCAGGACAAGAGGTTCCTCCCAGGTCAGCAACTCGCGGGCATGGGCGACCAGGCGGTCCATCCAGGCCAGCTTGTAGTCATATTTGTCGCCGGGCGCCGGATTGCCGTTGGGCAGATAGATGCACCCGACACGGACGCCGCCCGTAAAGGCCTCAATGTACCGAGCCTGCACGTCCGACCCGTCGCCGCCGGGCAGGCCCATGCTGATGTCCTCCAGCCGATGTTTCGACAGGATCGCGACGCCATTGTAGGTCTTCTGGCCGTGGGTGGCGATATTGTAGCCAAGATCCTGGATTTCCATGGCCGGAAACCCATCGTCGACCACCTTGATCTCCTGGAGCAGGGCGACATCGGGACTGGCTTCCTTCAGCCATTCCAGCACGCGGGGCAGGCGTGCCTTCACCGAGTTCACGTTCCAGGTCGCTATCTTCATCATGGCCCCAACTGGTCACAGGAAATGCTCAACGCGCGCGGATCGCGCGCGGCGCGCATGTTAGCAGATGTGTCCGCGACGGGAACCGCTCTCGGCGCCGTGTCAGCCGGTACGGCGATGACAGAACAGCAGATTCATGAATCCGACGCCGCTCTGTGCCCTCAGGCGGGACGGAGACGACTTCTATGTCTGTTGTGAAGGGTCAGATCGAGAAGGACGTGCCGCAGCCGCAGGAAGACGACGCGTTCGGGTTCTGAATCTGGAAGCTGGAGCCGATCACATCCTCGACGAAATCGATCTGGGCCCCGGCAAGATAGAGCTGGGACATGGAATCGATCAGCACTACGGCGCCGTCCTTCTCGATGACGAGGTCATCGGGCTGGCGCGCGTCGTCGAAGGTGAAATCATAGCGGAAGCCCGAACAGCCGCCGCCATTGACGGCCACGCGAAGCGCGGCGTCGCCGCCGCCATCCTGCTGCATGAGGAAGGCGATGCGCCGGGCGGCGCTGTCGGTGACGGATACCAGTTGCGACACGGTCATGTTATCCCTAGAACGCCTCTAACTCGCTGACTCGTAATGTAGGCGGGTTGCGCGGGTTGTCAATCGGAGCCGGACACGGTGGATCGGATCGAAAAACCTTACGGCGACGTGGCGCCCTTCGCTTCGAAACCCGAGGAGTCGCGCGGCCGTCTTTATCCCGAACCGGAAAGCGCGTTCCGCACGCCGTTTCAGCGCGACCGCGACCGCATCATTCATTCCAAGGCGTTCCGGCGCCTCAAACACAAGACCCAGGTCTTCGTCTACCATGAAGGCGACTATTACCGCACCCGGCTGACCCACAGCCTGGAAGTGTCGCAGATCGCCCGGTCGATCACGCGTTTCCTCGGCCTCAACGAGGATCTGGCTGAGGCGCTGTCCCTGGCGCACGATTTCGGCCATCCGCCTTTCGGTCATTCCGGCGAGGACGGATTGGCGGCGGTGATGGCGCCCTATGGCGGCTTCAACCACAACATCCACTCCCTGCGCCTGCTGACCAGCATCGAGCAGCGCTATGCCGAGTTCGACGGACTCAACCTGACCTGGGAAACGCTCGAAGGCATCGCCAAGCACAACGGACCGCTGTGCCGCAAGGGCGAGGAAGAGTTTCTCGATCCGCTGTTGCTCGACTATCTCGCCCGGCAGGATTTGGAGATCCACACCTTCGCGAGCGCCGAAGCACAGGTCGCCGCGCTGTCGGATGATATCGCCTACAACAATCATGATATCGACGATGGACTGCGCGCGGGTCTCTTCAGCATGGAGGATCTCGCCGAGCTGCCGCTCGTCGGGCCGGTGCTCGCCGGACTGAAGGCGCGCTATCCTTCGCTGGAAGGCTCACGCCTCAAGCACGAAGCCGTCCGCCGCATGATCGACCTGATGGTCAGCGATTTGATCCGCGAATCCTGCCGGCGTCTTGACGCGGCTGGCATCCGGTCGGCGCAGGAGGTGAGGGAACTGGACCATCCGGTGATCGCCTTTTCCGAGGAAATGCAGGCGCACGAAAGGGTGTTACGAGACTTTCTGATGACCCACATGTACCGGCATCCTCACGTTGCCGCCGAAGCGAAACGGGCGAAGCATGTTGTGGGTGACCTGTTTCACCGCTATATGGCGGAACCCGGCACGTTGCCGGCGGAGCACGAGGCCGCGGTGATGGGGCAGTCCGCGGACGGTGCGGCGCGCACCATCGCCGACTTCATCGCCGGCATGACCGACCGCTTCGCCCTGATGGAACACGAACGCCTCTTCGGATCGACCCAATCATGAACATTTTCAATACTTTCCGCGACCGCATTGCCGCACGTCTCGAGACGCTCGCGGCCGAAGGCAAGCTTCTCGCAGGGCTGGACCTGTCGCGCATCGCCACGGAACCGCCGCGCGAGGCCGCCCATGGCGATATGGCGACGAACGCGGCCATGGTGCTGGCGCGGGATGCCGGCATGAAGCCGCGCGACTTGGCCGAGATGATCGTCGCGGGTTTCGCCGATGATCCGGATGTGGAGCAGGCCGAGATCGCCGGACCTGGCTTCATCAATCTGCGCCTCAGGAACGGTGTCTATCACGCAGTCGTCGATCATGTTCTTGCCGCCGGGACCAGCTTTGGCGACAGCACCGCGGGCGGCGGCGTCGCCGTCAACGTGGAATATGTGTCCGCAAATCCCACCGGCCCCATGCATGTCGGTCATTGCCGGGGCGCCGTGTTCGGCGACGCGTTGTGTTCTCTTCTCGAAAAAGCCGGTTACGCGGTCACGCGCGAGTACTACGTCAACGATGCCGGCGCGCAGGTCGACGTGCTCGCCCGTTCCGCCTATCTGCGGTACTGCGAAGCGCTGGGTCACGACATCGGCGAGATTCCGGAGGGCCTGTACCCGGGCGACTACCTCGTCCCGGTCGGTCAGGCGCTCGCCGCCCAATATGGCGATCGCTGGCTCACGGCGGACGAGTCCGAGTGGCTGCCGGTGATCCGCGATACCGCCATCGACGCCATGATGGTGATGATCCGCGAGGATCTTCAGGCACTTGGAATCAGTTTCGACGTTTTCACTTCAGAACGGTCGCTGGTCGAGAAAGGGCAGGTGGAAAGCGTTCTGGCAGAGCTGACCGGCCGCGACCTGATCTATACCGGCGTGCTGGAGCCGCCGAAGGGCAAGCTGCCCGACGACTGGGAAGCCCGTCCGCAAACGCTCTTCCGCTCCACCCGGTTTGGCGACGACGTCGATCGGCCGCTGAAGAAATCGGACGGCGGCTTCACCTACTTCGCCAGCGACATCGCCAACCACAAGGACAAGTTCGATCGCGGCTTCGGCCAGATGATCGACGTCTGGGGCGCGGATCATGGCGGCTATGTCAAGCGCATGAAGGCGGCGGTGACGGCCATCACCAACGGCAAGGGCGAACTGGACGTCAGGCTTTGCCAGCTGGTCCGCCTGTTCCGCGAGGGCGAACCGGTCAAGATGTCCAAGCGCTCCGGCAGCTTCGTCACCCTGCGCGAGGTTGTCGACGAGGTGGGCAAGGACGTGGTCCGCTTCATCATGCTGACGCGCAAGAACGACGCGCCGCTGGATTTCGATTTCGCCAGGGCGGTCGAGCAGTCCCGCGAGAATCCGGTTTTCTACGTGCAGTACGCCCATGCCCGGATTTCCTCGGTCTTCCGCAACGCCGGCGAGGAAGCGCAAGGCGCCGACCTCTCGGAGGCGGCGCTGCGGAGCGCGGATCTGGCATTGCTGTCCGACGACTCCGAACTGGCCCTGATGCGAGCGCTGGCCGATTGGCCGCGCGCCGTCGAAGCCGCCGCGCTGGCCCATGAACCGCACCGGATCGCGTTTTATCTTTATGACCTTGCCGCTTCCTTCCATAGTTACTGGAACAAGGGCAAGGAGGACACGACCCTGCGCTTCATCCGGGCCGACAATCCCGAACTGACCAAAGCCCGCCTTGCACTGTTGCGCGCGGCCGCTTTGACCATTGCCTCGGGTCTCGCCGTTCTGGGAGTCGAACCCGTCGAGGAGATGCGTTAGTGCCTTATCGTCCCGATGGCGACTTCCTTCAGGATGATCAGCTGTCGTCGCGTTGGGACGACGAGCCTGAAGAGCGTGAAAGCAGCGGCTGGTGGAAATGGGCGGTGGCCGTCGCCAGTCTCGCCATCTTCGGCGGCGTCGTCTGGTATGCCTATTCAACGGGGGCGAGCGGACCGACAGGTCCCGTGAAGACCTTCGAGGCGGACGCGTCGCCTTACAAGGTGCGCCCCGAAAATCCAGGCGGCGAAGTTATTCCCGACAAGGACAAGCTGGTCTTCAACGAGGCGGTCGGCCGTCCGGAGGAATCCGAAGACGTGCTCGGCGAGATGCCCGAGACGCCCCAGGCCAAGCCCGAGCCCATCGTCGTGCGCAAGTTCACTCCGTCCGCGCCGCCGAAGCCGCCCGCACCGCAGGTCGCGGCGGCCGAACCGGCGCCCGCAGAGGCAGTCATACCCGAGACCGCGCCAGCGCAGAGCGGCGAAGCAACGCCGCAACAGCCCGCGGCGCCCGCTGCTCCCGTTGCCGAGGCTCCGGCCGCCGAGGCGCCTGTGGCGCCAGCGCCGCTCGAGGACCGGCCAGGCCAGGAAAGCGCGCCCGGCGCGGCGGCACAGCCTGGCGCCCAGAGCGATCTCGCCAACATGACCATCGGCGAGACGCCGCCCTGGAAAGAAGGGGATCCGGTCCCCCCGGCGACCGCGACCCCGGCACCGCCCAAGCCGGCGTCCGGGGGCAAATCGCCCGTAGTCCAGCTGGGCGCGTACGCCAGCAACGATGCCGCCATGCAGGCCTGGTCCGATGTCAGCCGGAAATTCGGCGATGCAGTCGGCGGCGCGTCGCCGCAGGTCGTCAAGATCTCGGTCCCCGGCAAGGGCGACCTCTACCGCCTCGTCATCGGTCCCTATGGTTCGCGGGACCAGGCGACGCAGGTGTGCGTACAACTGAAATCACGTGGACGGGATTGCATCGTCAATGCGAATTGATCCGGCTCTTTGCCCGGCGATCTTCGGCGTCGCGGGACTGACCCTCGCGCCGGAGGAGATCGACTTCTTCCGTGCGGTGAAGCCCTTCGGCTTCATCCTGTTCGCCCGCAACATCGACACCCCCGATCAGGTGCGGGCGCTCACCGCCGAACTTGAGCCGCTCGCCGCCTGTTCGCCATGTCCGATCCTGATCGATCAGGAAGGCGGGCGCGTTGCCCGGCTCAGGCCACCCCATTGGCCGGCCTATCCGAAGGGCGAGGCCTTCGGCCGCTTGTACGGTCAGGATCCGGCCCTGGCGAAGCAGGCGATCTACCTGAACTCCCGCCTGATCGCCGACGATCTCCACCAGCTCGGCATCACGGTCGACTGCCTGCCGGTGCTCGACGTTCCAGCGCGCGGCAGCCACGACATCATCGGCGACCGGGCTTATGCACGGCAGGCCGACATCGTCGCCGCTCTGGGAAGCCAGGCGATCGCCGGCCTGATGGATGGCGGCGTGCTGCCGGTCATCAAGCACATTCCCGGCCACGGCCGCGCCGGCGCCGACAGCCATCTCGAGCTGCCCCACGTCACGACCCGCGCCGCCACCTTGCGGAAAACCGATTTCGTGCCCTTCCGGGCCATGCGCGACGCGCCCTTCGCCATGACGGCCCATGTGGTCTACGAGGATCTCGACGCCGACAGGCCCGCGACCACCAGCCCCCGGATCATCGAGGACGTGATCCGCCGCGACATCGGTTTCGACGGCGTCCTGATGTCCGACGATCTCATTATGCAGGCCCTGACCGGCACGCTGGAAGAGCGCGCGCGGGCCAGCCAGGCCGCCGGCTGCGATCTGGCCCTGCACTGCAATGGCGTGTTCGACGACATGGTGGCCGTGGCGAAGGGCCTCGATCCTGCATCCCCGGGCACGCTCAAGCGCCTGACGCGCGCCATGCACTGGCTGACGCCGCCCAAGCCGTTCGATCGCGAGGCCGCGACCTGGGAAAGGGACGGGCTGCTCGCCAAAGCGCCGGAATGATGGACGTTCTCTACCAGATCTCGGTCGCGGCCATTCCGATCCTGCTGGCCATAACGTTTCACGAGGTCGCGCACGGTTTCGTCGCCCGGCAATATGGCGATCCCACCGCGGCCGAAGCTGGCCGTCTCTCGCTCAATCCGCTGCGTCACATCGATCCGTTCGGCACGGTCATCCTGCCCGGCATGCTCCTGTTCGCCGGCTTGCCGCCCTTCGGCTACGCCAAGCCGGTCCCGGTCGATTTCCGGCGGCTCCAGAATCCCAAGCGGGACATGATCTGGGTGGCCGCCGCCGGACCGTCGGTCAATCTGTTCATGGCGATCGGCGCGGCGCTGCTGCTCAACGCGACCGCCGTGCTGAGCGGCGGCGCGCAGGCCTGGTTCCAGACCATGCTGCAGACGGCGATCGCGGTGAACATCGTCCTGTTCGTCTTCAACATGATCCCGCTGCCGCCGCTGGATGGCGGTCGCGTCGCGGTCGGCATTCTTCCCCTTGGCCTCGCGCGGCCGCTCGCCCGGCTCGAGCGCTATGGGATGTTCATCATTTTTGGCGCGTTGCTGATCCCGGCGCTCGTCAACCAGTTCTTCGGCACCAACTTCCATCCGGTATGGGCGATCATACAACCGGCGGTGAAATTCCTGTATAAGGGCATCACAGGGCTGTTCATCCTCATCCCGGGCATCAGTTGAGCGATCCGACCTCCACGATCCTGTCCTTCGAAGAGCCGGCGCGCCCGGCGGTCGATCAGTTCGTGCTCAACATCGACGGCTGGGAAGGTCCGCTCGACGTGCTGCTGATGCTGGCGCGGAACCAGAAGGTGGATCTGGCCGCCATCTCCATCCTGCAGCTGGCCGAGCAGTATCTGGAATTCGTCGCCGCCGCCCGCCGTGTCAGGCTCGAGTTGGCGGCCGATTATCTAGTGATGGCCGCCTGGCTCGCCTACCTCAAATCCCGCCTGCTGCTGCCCGAGGAGAAGAACGAGGACGAGCCGAGCGGCGAGGAACTGGCCGCGCACCTGGCGTTCCGGCTCCAGCGGCTCGAAGCCATGCGCGAGCGCGCCGCCGAGCTGATGTCCCGCCACCGCGTCGGCCGCGACATCTTCCTGCGCGGCATGCCCGAAGGTATCCGGGTCATCCGCAAATCCCAGTACGTCGCCGATCTCTATGGCCTGCTGCGCGCCTACGCCACCCAGCGCGCCCGCAACGAGGTCAGCGACTACCGGATCCGTCGGCGCCCCATCTTCACCATGGAGGACGCGCTGCGGCGGCTGGAGATGCTGGTCGGCCACGTGCCGGACTGGACCAGCCTGCGCCAGTTCCTGCCGCCCGAGCTGGCCGACCGGTCATTGTCCAAATCGGCGCTGGCGGCTACCTTCGCCGCCGCCCTGGAATATACGCGGCAGGGCAAGCTGGAGCTTCACCAGACCGAAACCTTTGGTCCGCTGATGATCCGGTCCAGGATTCGCGCGGCGGGACAGGACGAATGACGGCGGAACGGCTCGAACATCTGCGCATGGTGGAAGCACTGCTGTTCGCCGCGTCCGAACCCCTGGACGAGGCGAGCATCGCCCACCGGCTGCCGGGCCATCCCGACGTGGCGCCGCTGCTGGCCGAACTGGCCGAGGAATATGCGCGCCGCGGCGTCAATCTGGTGCGCCGGGCCGACAAGTGGATGTTCCAGACCGCGCCCGATCTGGCATTCCTGCTCCAGCAGGAAGTGCAGGAGGAGCGCCGCCTTTCCCGCGCCGGCCAGGAAACGCTGGCCATCATCGCCTATCACCAGCCCGTAACCCGCGCCGAGATCGAGGAGATTCGCGGCGTCTCGGTCAGCAAGGGCACCATCGACGTGCTGATGGAGATCGGCTGGGTGCGGATCATGGGCCGCCGGCAGACCCCGGGAAAGCCCGTCACCTATGGCATCACCGAGCAGTTCCTGGTCCAGTTCGGCCTGGAGACCATCAAGGACTTGCCCGGGCTCGACGAGTTGAAGGCGGCGGGCCTCCTCGATTCCGAACTGCCCGAGCATTTCCGGGCCATTCCGGACGAACTGATCGAGGACGATACCGAGGACGACGCCGAACTTCCGCTCGCTGATCCGCTCCGCGCGCCGCCGCGCTGAGAGGGTTCGTCTTGTGCTCGGCAACGTTCGAGCCTATGTGTGTGGCGTCGGCGCACCCCGGTGCGTCACCCCGCTTCCGAAGCAACATGAGGGTATACCGTGTTCAATTTGGGCTGGCCGGAAATCCTGATCATCGTGCTGGTGATCGTGCTGCTCTTTGGACGCGGCAAGATTTCGGGCATGATGGGCGATGTCGCCAAAGGCATCAAAAGCTTCCGCAAGGGCTTGTCCGAGCCGGATGACGACGTTGCGGACGCCAAACACGAGGACAAGCGGATGATCGACCGCGAAACGCCGCTTGCCGACGTCACGCCGCGCAAGGACGACGCGGCGAAGAGCTGACGCCTTGCAAAGCGTCCGCTAAGCCATGTTCGACGTCGGTCTTCCCGAACTGCTGGTCATCGTGCTCGTCGCCCTCGTGGTCGTCGGCCCGAAGGACCTGCCCAAGGTCGTGCGCGGCATCGCGCGCGCCATCGCCAAGATGCGGCGCATGGCCGACGAGTTCATGGGCACGGTGAACGACTATGTGCGTGAATCCGAACTGCAGGAATTGCGCGAGGCGGTCGAGAAGACCAAGCGGGCCATGAACGGGCAGGGCGATTTCGACGACCTGTTGGACCCGACCGGCCCGGCGAAGAAGTCCAGGCCGGACGATCCGGAGAAACTGGCCGATGCCCAGCTGGCGGGTGAGGGCGCCGTTCCCGCCAACACCATCCATGCGCCGGCCCTGGCCGATCCTGCTCCGCCAACCGAACTCCCGGCAGCCGAGCCCGCGCCGGTCTCCGTGCCGGCCAAGAGCGATGATCGAGGCACCTCGTGAGCGATATCCCCGCCGAGGACGAGCTTGAATCCAGCCGGGCACCACTGATCGAGCACCTGATCGAATTGCGGCGCCGTCTGCTCTATTCGGTCGTTGGTTTCGTGATCATGTTCGGCATCTGCCTGTTCTGGGCCGACGAGATCTATGCCTTCCTCGTGCATCCCCTTGCCGAGGCCATGGCCGGTCATCCGGGCCGGCGCCTGATCTTCACCGGCCTGACCGAGGCCCTGTTCACCCAGATCAAGGTGGCGTTCTTCGCGGCGTCCATGCTGTCTTTCCCGATCGTGGCCGGACAGCTGTGGCTGTTCGTCGCGCCGGGCCTCTACAAGAACGAGCGGCACGCCTTCCTGCCGTTCCTGGTTGCCACGCCGATCCTGTTCATGCTCGGCGCTGCGATGGCCTATTACATTGTTTTTCCAGTTGCTTGGCCATTTTTCCTCGGCTTCGAGATGAATGCCGAACAGACCGGTGGCCTGCCGATCCAGTTCGAAGGCAAGGTCAACGAATATCTCGCCATCGTGATGAAGCTGATCTTCGCCTTCGGCCTCAGCTTCCTCGTGCCGGTCGGGCTGACATTGCTCGGCCGCGTCGGCATCATCAGTTCCGACTGGCTGCGCGACAAACGCAAATACGCGATCGTCTTCATTTTCATCGTCGCCGCGGTGCTGACCCCGCCCGATCCGATCACCCAGAGCATCCTCGCGATCCCCATTTGCCTGCTCTATGAAGCATCGATCTGGCTGATCCGTATCTGGGAAAAAAAGCGCGACCGGGATGCGGAGATTTAACCGGGGCGATGCTGGACGGAGACGGATCGCCCGGCTATACAGGCTGACCACCGCCAACCGAAACGCGCCTGCATGCTCGATATCAAATGGATCCGGGAAAACCCTGAAACCTTCGACAACGGCCTCGCCCGGCGTCGCCGGCAGCCCCTGTCGACAAGGATTCTCGAGCTGGATTCATCGCTCCGCGCGCTGAAGACCCGTCTTCAGGAAGCCCAGGCGGAGCGCAATGCCAAGTCCAAGGAAATCGGCATCGCCAAGTCGAAGGGACAGGACGTCCAGGCGATCATGGATGCCGTCGCGGCGCTGAAAAGCGAGATCCAGAATGGCGAGGAAAGCGAACGCACGCTTCAGGCCGAACTCGACGATTTGATCGCCGGCCTGCCCAATCATCTGGATGAGTCCGTGCCGGACGGCGCCGACGAGGATGCCAATGTTGAACTGCGCCGGGTCGGCACGCCGCCCGTGTTCGGTTTCGCGCCCAAGGATCACGTCGCGCTGGGCGAAGGCCTCGGTCTGATGGATTTCGACGCCGCGTCTCGCATGTCCGGCTCGCGCTTCGTCGTGCTGAAGGGCGCGCTGGCGCGGCTCGACCGGGCGATCAGTTCGCTGATGCTGGATTTGCACACCACGGAAGGCGGCTATACCGAGACCGACACGCCGTTGCTGGTGCGCGACGATGCCGTGTTCGGCACCGGCCAGCTACCCAAGGCCGCCGAGGACATGTTCCGGACAACCAATGATTTCTGGCTGATTCCCACGTCCGAAGTCACCATGACCAATCTGGTGCGCGACCAGATCCTCGACGCGGGTGAGTTGCCCCTGCGCTTCACCGCGCTCTCGCCCTGTTTCCGCTCCGAAGCGGGCGCGGCGGGCAAGGACACGCGCGGCATGATCCGCCAGCACCAGTTCAAGAAGGTCGAACTGGTCAGCATCACCCGGCCCGAGGACTCCGAGGCCGAGCACGAGCGTCTGCTGGGCTGCGCCGAAGAGGTGCTGAAGCGTCTCGGACTGGCGTACCGGGTCGTCATCCTGTGCTCGGGCGATACCGGCGCCACCGCGCGCAAGACCTTCGACATCGAGGTCTGGCTGCCGGGCCAGGACCGCTACCGCGAAATATCGTCCTGTTCCAACACGGGCGATTTTCAGGCCCGCCGGATGCGGGCCCGCTATCGCGAGGAGGGTGAAAAGCAGACCCGCTTCGTTCACACCCTGAACGGCTCGGGCCTCGCCGTCGGCCGCACCCTGATCGCGGTGCTGGAAAATTATCAGCAGGAGGACGGCAGCATCGTCGTTCCCCAGGCCCTGCGGCCCTATATGGGCGGCCTCGAGATCATCGGAGCGGGACGCGGCTGAGATGTCTGTTTTTGCGCTGCCCGACGTCCCGTTCGACCTGTCCCACCACCGGATTCTGGTCACTAATGACGACGGGTTCGGTGCTGCGGGCATCGAGCGCCTCGAGGCCATCGCCCGCCGCCTGAGCGATGATGTCTGGGTCGCGGCGCCCGAATATGAACAGAGCGGCACCGGTCACTCGCTGACCCTGACCCAGCCGCTGCGCTTCCGCGAAATGGGCGAACGGCGCTTCGCGGTGCGCGGCACCCCCACCGATTGCGTCCTGCTCGCGGTCAACAAGATCATCCCGGGCAAGCGGCCGACGCTGGTGCTCTCTGGTTTCAATCGCGGCGCCAACATGGGCGAGGACGTGACCTATTCGGGCACCGTCGCCGCCGCCATGGAAGGCACGCTGCTGGGTATTCCGTCCATCGCGCTCAGCCAGTCGGTCTATCCCGGCGCGACCGATATCGACTGGGCAGGCGCCGAAGGCGCCGGCGAGCAGGTCATTCGGTGGCTTGCGTCCGCCGGCTGGCCGCCCGAAGTCCTGATGAACGTTAACTTCCCCGATGCCCGTCGCGGGCCGGTATCCCAGATGGAAATCGTCGTGCAGGGCCAGCGCGATCCGGCGGACATCCAGTTCGAGCAGCGCATCGACACCCGAGGCGAAACCTATTTCTGGATCGGTTACCGCCGGTCGCGCGAGCATCTGGTCGAGGGCACGGACATCAAGGCCGTGCGCGAGGGCAGGGTATCGGTCACCCCGCTGCATCTCGACCTGACCCACACGGCGACCATGACCGCCCTTGAACAGGCGGCGAGGGCGGCCGGCAATGACTGACGAGGCGCGGAAGATCCGCCTGCTGATGGAGCTTCGCCGCGCCGGCATCAACGATACGGACGTGCTGTCGGCCATCGAGCGGGTGCCGCGCGATCTTTTCGTCCCCGATGCCTTCCGCGACCGCGCCTATGAGGACACGGCGCTGCCGATCGCCTGCGGCCAGACCATTTCACAGCCTTACGTGGTGGCGTTCATGACGGCGGCGCTGCAACTGACCCGCCGGATGCTGGTGCTCGAGATCGGCACCGGTTCGGGCTACCAGACGGCGGTCCTTTCTCCGCTGGTGCGCCGCGTCTACACCATCGAGCGGCAACGCGACCTGATGATCGAATCGAGCGCCAAGTTCAAGCAGCTCCGCCTGACCAATGTGGTGACCCGCTTCGGCGATGGCTTCAAGGGCTGGCCGGAAGTCGCGCCCTTCGACCGGATCATCGTCACGGCCGCGGCCCGAGACATGCCGCAAAATCTGGTCAATCAGCTCTCCGATGGCGGCATGATGATCATTCCGGTTGGACCCTCGGGCAATCAGACGATCATGAAAGTGACACGGCGCGGCGACGCCATCGACACCGCGCCCCTGATGCCGACGCGGTTTGTCCCCATGCTCGGCGGGACCGAGGGGTAGCGTTTTCCGCGACGGTTTCATTGAAGCGGCGCGGCAATGTTCTTAGGATCATGGGCATGCAAGTAAACAGCGGCACCTTCGGCAAACTCGCGGCGGCTCTCGTCATTCTGGTTTTGGCAGCCTGCGAAACCCGCGAACCGCCCACGGCGCGTTATGTGCCGCCGGAGCCTCCGGCACGCGGTCCCAACTCTCCCTTTCCCGTTCCCGAGCCGGTCGACAAGCCGGAACCGGAATTCCCGATCGTGGCCGCGCCGCTCGGCAAGAAAGCCATCGCCACGGCCACGCTGGACGACGTCCCGGGCGGTGGCACCGCAGCGCCGCCGCCGAAGCGGCCCTCCTATGGCGGCAAGGCGTCGGCGCCGTCCGTGCCGCAAGGCACGCCGAAACCTGCCGTTGCCGGCGAGCGGACCATTACCGTCGAATCCGGTGATACGGTCTACGCCCTGGCGCGGCGTCACGGCGTCAATGCGCGCGAGATCATCGAACTGAACGGCCTTGAGCCGCCGTACGGCCTCAGGGTAGGGCAGAAGTTGCGTATTCCCGGCGGCGAGCGCCACTCGGTCGTTCCGGGCGACACCCTTTACAGTATTTCGCGGCGCTATGGGGTCGATATCGATTCCCTGACCCGGGCCAACGGCGTGGGCGAGAACAACGGCATCGTCATCGGTCAGTTGCTGGTCATCCCGGCGGCCACCGGCGGCGCGCTCGAGCCGGCGACCTCGGTGGCGGCGGTCGTGCCCGCCACTCAGGAGGCGGCGCCGCGCAAGCAGGAGAAGGTGCCCGGCGGCTTTATCTGGCCGGCCAGCGGTGAAGTGATCGCGACCTTCGGACCTCAGCGGGGCGGGGCCCACAGCGACGGCATCAACATCCGTCTCCCGCGCGGCACCAAGATCCAGGCGACCGCCGCCGGAACCGTCGTCTATACCGGCAACGAGCTCAAAGGCTTCGGCAACCTCATCCTGCTGCGGCATACGGCGGGCTGGGTTTCCGCCTACGCGCATAATGACGATGTTCTCGTCAGCAGAGGGCAGGCGGTCGGGAAGGGCGCCGTGATCGCCCGGGCCGGATCGAGCGGATCGGTCCAGGAACCCCAACTTCACTTCGAACTCCGCCAGGGCGCTCGGGCCGTCGATCCGATGCAATATCTCCCGCCCGTCTGACTTTTCTGCGCGCCATGTTTTCGTGGTAGCCGGTTCCGATTTGCGACTAGAGTGACGCTCCGCCAAACCGCGAGTCCACAATCGCGGGCGGAGCTGTTTCGAACCGGGGAACTTCATGATCGCCATGGCCAGCCAGCGCGCGCCCAGAACTCGGCCGCCGCGCATCTTCGCTTCCATCCTCATGCTCATTGGGCTCGCCTTGCTGGGAGGCGGAGCATGGCTCGCCGTGTTGGGCGGGTCCGTTTATTACGCCCTGGCAGGTCTCGACATCGTCGTCGCCGCGTTTTTGCTGTGGCGCGGCCGGTGGGCGGGCGTGCTGATCTACTGGACCATGCTGATCGGAACAGTGGTCTGGGCGCTCTGGGAAGTGGGGCTCGACGGCTGGCAGTTGCTGCCCCGCCTCTGGCTCTTCACCGTGCTCGGGCTTTGGATGCTGACGCCCTGGGTGCGTCGCGGTCTGGATTGAGGGTCTGATCATGAACATCCTCCACCGGGCGGCGATACTGGCGCTCCTGATCTCCATACCCGCCGGCGCCGCCGCGCAGGACGGCGAATGGCATCACTACGGTAACGATCAGGCCGGAACCCGTTATTCACCCTTGACCCAGCTCACGCCGGAAACGGTGCAAGGGCTGAAACCCGTCTGGACCTTCCGTACCGGCGCCGGCCAGCCAGCCAAAAGCCATTTGCAGGTCACCCCGCTCATGGTCGGTGACAGCCTCTACGTCTGCACCCCGGACAATCAGGTCATCTCACTCGATGCCGAAACCGGTGCCCAGCGCTGGCGGTACACGCCGCCGCCGCCCAACGACAGGCGGCGCACCTGCCGGGGGGTGACCTACTACAAGGTGCCGGACTCGGCCGGGGAGTGCGCGGAACGCATCTACACCAGCACCGCCGATGCCCGCCTGATCGCGCTGGATGCGCGCACGGGGGCGCTGTGTCCCGGGTTCGGGGTGAACGGCTCGGTCGACCTCAAGGCCGGCATGGGAACGGTGCGGCCCAATTATTATTTCGTGACCTCCGCGCCGGCGCTGATCCGGGGCAAGCTGGTACTGGGCGGCTGGGTGGCCGACAATCAGCATGTCAATGAGCCGCCGGGCGTGGTCCGTGCCTATGACGCCGTGACCGGCCAGTTCGCCTGGGCCTGGGATCCGGGAAGGCCGGGCGTGCATACCGAGCCCGGGCCGGGCGAGACCTATACCCTCGGCACGCCGAATTCCTGGGCGCCCATGAGCGCAGACGAAGAACTGGGCCTGGTCTATGTGCCGACCGGCAACGCGACGCCGGACTACTGGGGCGCGCACCGGACGCCGGAATCCGAGGAGTACACGAGCGCCCTCGTGGCGCTCGATGCCGCGACCGGCGAGCCCCGCTGGTCCTACCGGACGGTCCATCACGACGTCTGGGACTACGACGTCGCCTCGCAGCCGACGCTGACGGACATGGTGGTGGGCGGCCGCGCCGTGCCGGTGGTGATCCAGCCGACCAAGCGCGGTCAGCTTTTCGTGCTCGACCGGCGTACGGGCAAGCCGGTGACCAAGGTGGTCGAGCGGCCCGCGCCGCAGGGCGCCGCGCCGGGCGACTGGCTGGCGCCGACCCAGCCCTTTTCCGTCGGCATGCCCAGCTTCGCGGGCGAGACCCTGACCGAGCGGGACATGTGGGGCATCACGCCCTTCGATCAGCTCTGGTGCCGCATCAAGTTCAAGCTCGCCCGCTATGACGGCACGCTGACTCCGCCCAGCGTCAAACCCTTCATCACCTCGCCGGGCTATCTCGGCGGCATGGATTGGGGCGGGGTGTCGGTCGATCCTGAACGCCAGGTCATGATCGTGAACTGGAGCCGGATGCCCAACTACTCCAATCTCATTCCCCGGGCCGAAGCCGACGCCATGGGCATCAAGCCGGGACCGGAAGGGATCGTGCCTCGCAAGCCGAGCGCGCAGGGCGGCACGCCGTTCGCGATCCGCACGGGCGCGTTCCTGTCACCCCTCGGTGTGCCCTGCATCGCGCCGCCTTACGGTCTGATCACGGCCGTCGACCTGAAGACCCGCGAGGTGCTCTGGACAAGGCGCCTCGGCACCGCCAAGGAGAACGGCCCGTTCGGTATCCCCTCCATGGTGCCGCTGACCATGGGCGTGCCCGCCATCGGCGGGTCGGTGGTCACCAAAGGCGGCCTGATCTTCATCGGCGCCAGCATGGACAGGATGTTCCGCGCGATCGACCGCCGCACAGGCGAGGTCGTGTGGGAGGATCGCCTGCCGGCGGGCGGCCATGCCACCCCGATGACCTACATATCGCCGAAAAGCGGCCGGCAGTTCGTCGTCATCGCGGCGGGCGGTCATCTCGGCCTTGCCAGCCCTCTCGGCGATTACCTGATCGCCTACGCGTTGCCTCGGAACTGAACCTTAGTCCAGCGTCCGGCCCAGACGTCCGGCCAGTTCTTGGATGAACTGCCAGGCGACGCGGCCGGACCGGGCGCCGCGCGTCACCGACCATTCCAGCGCCGCGGCGTGGATGTCCTCGCGGTCGCCGGTCAGGCCGTGCCGCGTGCAATAGCCATCGATCATCGCCAGATAGTCTTCCTGGCTGCAGGTATGAAAGCCCAGCCACAGGCCGAAGCGGTCGGAAAGCGACACTTTCTCCTCGACCGCTTCCGCCGGATTGATGGCGGTGGAGCGTTCGTTCTCCATCATGTCGCGCGGCATCAGGTGACGGCGGTTCGACGTGGCGTAGAAGATTACATTGTCCGGCCGGCCTTCCAGGCCGCCTTCGAGCACCGCCTTCAGCGACTTGTAGGTCGTGTCGTCATGATCGAAGGACAGATCGTCGCAGTACAACACCGCCCGGCGGCTCTGGTCGCGCAACCCGTGCAGCAGGCGGGGCAGGGTGGGAATGTCCTCGCGATTGATCTCGACCAGCGCCAGCCCGCCGCCCGTATCCTTGTTCACCCTGGCATGCGCCGCCTTCACCAGCGAGCTCTTGCCCATGCCACGCGCGCCCCAGAGCAGGGCGTTGTTGGCGGGAAAGCCCTCGGCGAACCGGCGTGTGTTCTCCAGCAGGATGTCGCGCACCCGGTCGATACCATGCAGCTGCTCGATGTCCACCCGGTTCACCTTTCGGACGGGTGTCAGCCGATCGGGATCCGGATGCCAGATGAAGGCATCCGCGCCGTCCAGCGACAGCGCCTCGACGGGCGGCGGCGAACGCCGCTCCAGCGCCTCGGCAATACGCGTCAGGGCGGCCAGAATCTCATCGTTACGGGTTGTGTCGGTCACGGTCGATCCCCACATGGGCAAAAGGCGCGGGACGTTACCATGCGACCGCGCGAGGTCCAACGCTCGCCGCCACGAAACCGTCATCGGCCCTGCATTTGCAAACGGGCCGGTGGCTTGTATAGTCCCGGCGCATTCTGAATAGAGGAGACGTTAATGCCCGCTGAAGGCGCAATGGGACAAATCCTGCTGCTGGTCGCCATGTTCGCGGTTTTCTACCTGCTGCTCATCCGGCCGCAGCAGAAACGCGCCAAGGAACACCGCGCGAAGATCGCCGCCATCCGGCGCGGTGACACGGTCATCACCGCCGGCGGCGTGATCGGCAAGGTGATCAAGGTCGAAGGCGAGGAAGTCGTGGTCGAGATCGCCGAGAACACGCGCGTGCGCGTCGTTGCCCCAACCATCGCCGATGTCCGTTCCAAGGGCGAGCCGGTGAAGGTCGCCGACAAGGCGCCCGCCAACGACGCCGGTTGACATGCGGCTCGAGGAACAGGCGCAGCCCGGCGCGCTCCTGGTCCAGGGTTATGGCAGCGGTGGCTTCCGGCTGGGCGGAAAGCGCCATGAAGGATCGCTGATGATCCTGCCGACCGGTCCCCTGGACTGGCCGGTCGTCTCGGCGGAGGGAATTTCCCTCGCGCAGCTCGAACCGGTGCTGGCCCTGGCGGACCGCATCGACATCCTGCTGGTCGGCTGCGGTCTCGCCATGCGCCCCGTCGATCGTACCTTGGCCGAGAGCCTCCGTCAGAGTCACGGCATCTCGGTCGATTTCATGGACACCGGCGCGGCCTGCCGCACCTTCAACGTCCTGATGATGGAAGGCCGCCAGGTCGCGGCGGCGCTGATCGCCATCCAGTAAGGATGCGGGAGACAAAAAAAGGGCGCCGTGAGGCGCCCTTTTCGTTTGTCTGCGAGACGGCTTACATCGAAAAGCCGTTCGAGCTCTGACCGACCATCGCATAAAGCATGGGAATGGACAGCATCGTGTTGATCCGCGAGAACATCTTGGCGCGGGCGGCCGCCTTCGGCTTCTGATCGGCGGGGGCGTCCACCAGACCCAGCGCGATCTTCTGCGCCGGCCAGATGATGAACCACACGTTGAACCACATGATCATGGCGAACCACATGCCGTAGCCGATGCCCAGCTTCAGGGCGAGCGCATCGACCAGATAGTTGGACAGGATCGCGAGCAGCAGGCCCGTGATCAGTGTCGCCATGGCGCCCCAGCGGAACCAGAACAGCGCTTCCGGGGCGATGTGTTTGCTCACGCCGGGCTTATGTTCGTCCGGAATCTTGGGCATGGTCGGGATCTGGACGAAATTGAAGTACCAGAGCAGACCGATCCACATGACGCCGCTGATCACGTGCAGCCAGCGGACGATGAAAGCCGTGTAGCTGCTGGCGTGATCCGGCGCGCCTTGCCAGCCGCCAAGGCTGGCGCCGATGGTTGCCTGGGCCGCGAATACCATGAGAATGGTGAGAATGATGCCGGCGATAATTGTCGCCGGCAAAGAGTCGGTGATCTTAGACATATTGTCTCTCCCCCTTTTGGCTCTAGATCAAGGCCCTGAGCAAGCGTTGATCCGTGGGCGGCGATGATACCACAACATCATGGGGGAACAAGCTGCACAGGCCACAAACAGGCCTTTGCATCCTAGGGCTTACAGGATAAATCCAGCGAATGCAGGCCATCCCCCGACACATCTACCAATGCGCCGCGACCGTTCGCCGCGATGATCACGACAGGTACCTCACCGTGCTTCATGCGCGGACGCAGGACCGTCCCGCATTGTTCGGTCTCTACGCCTTCAACATCGAGATCGCCAAGACCCGCGAAGTGGTGTCCGAGCCGGCGCTCGGCGAGATCAGACTGCAGTGGTGGCGCGAAACCGTGGAACAGCTCTATGCCGGCCAGTGCCGCGAGCACGAAGTGGTGAAGGCGCTCGCCGACATCCTCGCCGCGCGCCCGCTGCCCCAGGCCGCGCTGCTCGATCTCATCGACGCCCGCGAAGGCGACCTCTACGACGAACAGCCCCAGACCCTCTTGGAGCTGGAAGCCTATGCCGAGCGGACCGGCGGCGGCATCCAGGCGCTGGCGGCGCTGTGTGTCGGCGCCACCAATGGCGCGTTGGAAGCCGCCCGCCACGTCGGCATCGCCTGGGCCCTGACCGGCCTGGTCCGCGCGCTGCCCTATCATGCGCGCCAGGGCAGGGTGTACATGCCGGCGGATCTGATGCGAGAGGAAGGTCTGGTCGATCCGCTGCGGCCCGACCGGGAACAGACCGAGGCGCTGGCGCGCATCCTGCGCCGCATCGGCGACCGTGCCCGCGGTCACCTGATCTGCGCCCGCCAGAAGGCCGGCGCCATCGCCGCGCCGGTCCGGCCGATCCTGCGCCTGGCCTGTCTCGCCGACGGCTATCTGGCCTGCTTGGAGCGCAGCGACTACGTGCCCGACACGGTCAACTACGAACGCGGCGCGCTCGGCCGCCAGCTGCGGCTGACCTGGGCCGGCCTGACCCGCAAGTTCTGAGCCGGTCTATTCCGCCGCGGCGCGGTCGGTGACGCCGAGCCACGCATCGAGGTCGCGCAGCGCCCGATGTGCCACGGACTTCTTGCGCTCGTTCTTGCGCACCTTGCCGTCCGGCGGCGGCAGCAGGCCGAAATTGATGTTCATGGGCTGGAAGCTGTCCGGCACGTCGCGGCCGGTGGTGTGGCCGCCCGTGATGTGATTGAGCAGGGCGCCCAGCGCCGTCGTCTCCGGCGGCGGCGAGACCGGCTCGCCCCGCGCCTCGGCGGCGGCGAAACGGCCCGCCAGCAGGCCGATCGCGGCGCTCTCCACATAGCCTTCCACGCCGGTCACCTGACCGGCGAAGCGGATATGCGGCCGCGCCTTCAGGCGCAGCACCGGATCCAGCACTTCGGGACTGTTCAGGAACGTGTTGCGGTGAATGCCGCCCAGCCGGGCGAACTGGGCGTTCTCCAGCCCCGGAATGGTGCGCAGCACCTCGGTCTGGGCCGCGTGCTTCATCTTGGTCTGGAAGCCGACCATGTTGTAGAGGCTGCCCAGCTTGTTGTCCTGGCGCAGCTGCACCACGGCGAACGGCCGGCGCGGATTGTTCGGATCGGTCAGCCCGACCGGCTTCAGCGGTCCATAGGCCAAGGTCAGCGGCCCGCGCTCGGCCATCACCTCGACCGGCAGGCACGCCTCGAAATAGGGCGTGTCCTTCTCCCACTCCTTGAACTCGGTCTTGGGCGCGGCCACCAGCGCGGCGACGAAGGCGTAGTACTGTTCCTCGGTCATGGCGCAGTTGATGTAGTCGGCGCCGTCGCCCTTGTCGTAGCGCGACTGGAACCACGCCTTCGAGAAGTCGATGCTGTCCTTGTAGATGATCGGCGCGATGGCGTCGAAGAAGGCGAGGGAGTCCGTGCCCGTCTCCGCCCGGATCGCCTCGGCCAGCGGCGCCGCCGTCAGCGGACCCGTGGCGATGACCACGCTGCCCCAGTCTTCCGGCGGCAGCGTCTCGACCAGGCCGCGTTCCACCGTGATCAGCGGCTCGGCGCGGATCGCCGCCTCGACCGCCGCGCTGAACGCGTCGCGGTCCACCGCCAGCGCGCCGCCCGCCGGCACCCGGTGCGCGTCGCCCGACGACAGGATCAGCGAGCCGCAGCGGCGCATTTCCTCGTGCAGCAGCCCGACCGCGTTGTTCTCCATGTCGTCGGACCGGAAGGAATTGGAACACACCAGTTCCGCCAGACCCTCGGTCTGGTGCGCGTCGGTCATGCGCAGCGGCCGCATCTCGTGCAGCACGACCGGAATGCCCGCGCGCGTGATCTGCCACGCCGCCTCGCATCCCGCCAGTCCGCCGCCGATCACATGAATGGGTTTGCTCACGCCACTCGCCCCGCATTGTTTTCGCTGCGGCTGATTTAGTGCATTTGCCGCCACGGAGCAAATCCGTGCTCAGGCCCGCTTGCGGCGTTCCTTCGGCTTCAGCAGCGGCGCCAGGAACTGGCCGGTATAGCTCTCCTTGCACGCGGCCACGTCCTCGGGCGTGCCCTCGACCACGATCTGGCCGCCGCCATTGCCGCCTTCCGGCCCCATGTCGATGATCCAGTCGGCGGTCTTGATCACATCCAGATTGTGCTCGATGACCAGCACCGTGTTGCCCGTATCGACGAGCGCGTGCAGCACCTCGAGCAGCTTGCGCACATCGTGGAAGTGCAGGCCGGTCGTCGGCTCGTCCAGGATGTAGATGGTCCGGCCCGTCGCCCGCCGCGACAACTCCTTGGCCAGCTTGACCCGCTGCGCCTCGCCGCCGGACAGGGTCGTCGCCTGCTGGCCCACCTTGACATAGCCCAGGCCAACCCGCTGCAGCATCACCAGCTTGTCGCGGATCGCCGGCACCGCCTTGAAGAACTCCGCGCCATCGTCCACCGTCATGTCCAGCACGTCGGCGATGCTCTTGTCCCGGTAGTGCACTTCCAGCGTCTCGCGGTTGTAGCGCTTGCCATGGCAGACATCGCATTCCACATAGACGTCCGGCAGGAAGTGCATCTCGATCTTGATGACGCCGTCGCCCTGGCACGCCTCGCAGCGGCCGCCCTTGACGTTGAACGAGAAGCGCCCCGGCTTGTAGCCGCGCGCCTGCGCCTCGGGCAGCGCCGCGAACCAGTCGCGGATCGGCGAGAACGCGCCCGTATAGGTCGCCGGGTTCGACCGCGGCGTGCGGCCGATGGGCGATTGGTCGATATCGACGATCTTGTCGATATGGTGCACGCCCTCGACGGCATCGTGCTCGCCCGGATGGCTGCGCGCCTTGTGCAGGGTGCGGGCGAGGGACTGGTAGAGCGTGTCGATCACCAAGGTCGACTTGCCGCCGCCCGACACGCCGGTGACGCAGGTGAAGGTGCCCAGCGGAAAATGCGCGGTCACGTTCTTCAGATTGTTGGCGCGCGCGCCCTTCACCGTCAGCTGCTTCGACTTCTGCAGCTTGCGCCGCGTTGCCGGCACGGCGATCTGCTCCAGGCCGACCAGATACTTGCCGGTCAGGCTGTCGGGGTTCGCCATGATGTCCTCCGGCGTGCCCTCGGCGACGATGGTGCCGCCATGCACGCCGGCGCCCGGTCCCATGTCCACCACGTGATCGGCGGTGCGGATCGCGTCCTCGTCATGCTCGACGACGATCACCGTGTTGCCCATGTCGCGCAGATTGCGCAGCGTCTCCAGCAGCCGCGCGTTGTCGCGCTGGTGCAGGCCGATCGACGGCTCGTCCAGCACGTACAGCACCCCGGTCAGCCCCGAGCCGATCTGCGAGGCGAGCCGGATACGCTGGGATTCGCCGCCCGACAGGGTGCCTGACTGGCGCGACAGGGTCAGATAATCCAGGCCCACATTGTTCAGGAAGCCGAGCCGCTCGACGATCTCGCGCAGGATGCGCGCGGCGATCTCCTGGTCCTTCGGGCGCAGCTTGTCGTTCAGCCCCGCGAACCAGGCATGAGCCTGGGCGATGGACATCTCGGACACCTCGCCGATATGCAGCCCGTCGATCTTGATCGCCAGCGCTTCCGGCTTCAGGCGGAACCCGCCGCAGGCATCGCAGGGCGTGGCGTTCTGGAAGCGGCTCAGTTCCTCGCGGATCCAGGCGCTGTCCGTCTCCCGCCAGCGGCGCTCCAGATTGGGAATGACGCCCTCGAAGGCGCGGGTGGTCTCATAGCGCCGCTTGCCGTCCGCATAGATCATCGGCAGCGCCTCACCGCCGGAGCCGTAGAGGATGACCCCCTGATGCTCCGGCGACAGATCCTGCCAGCGCGCCGTCATCCGGAAGCCGTAGTGCTTCGACAGGCTCTCCAGCGTCTGGTTGTAATAGGGCGACGGCGCCGCCGTGCGCGACCACGGCGCGATGGCGCCGCCCTTGATGGTCAGGTCGTCGTCGGGGATCACCAGCTGCGGATCGAAGGTCAGCTTGCTGCCCAGCCCGTCGCACACCGGACAGGCGCCGAACGGATTGTTGAACGAGAACAGGCGCGGCTCGATCTCCTCGATGGTGAAACCGGAAACCGGGCAGGCGAATTTCGACGAGAACACGATCCGCTCGGCGGTCTCGTCCGCGTACTCGGCGATGGCGAGCCCGTCGGCGAGGCCAAGCGCCGTTTCGAAACTGTCCGCCAGCCGCTGCTGCAACCCGTCGCGCACCACGATGCGGTCCACCACCACGTCGATGTCGTGCTTGATGTTCTTCTCCAGCACGGGCGCTTCGTCGATCTCGTACATCACGCCGTCGATCTTCACGCGCTGGAACCCGCGCTTCTGGAATTCCGCCAGATCCTTGCGGTACTCGCCCTTGCGCCCGCGCACCACCGGCGCGATCAGGTAAAGCCGCGTGCCCTCGGGCAGCGCCATCACCCGGTCCACCATCTGGCTCACGGTCTGGCTCTCGATCGGCAGGCCGGTCGCCGGCGAATAGGGCACGCCGACGCGGGCGAACAGAAGGCGCATGTAGTCGTACACCTCGGTCACCGTGCCGACCGTCGAGCGCGGGTTGCGCGACGTGGTCTTCTGCTCGATGGAGATGGCCGGCGACAGGCCTTCGATGTGATCCACGTCGGGCTTCTGCATCAGCTCCAGGAACTGGCGCGCATAGGCCGACAGGCTCTCCACATAGCGGCGCTGGCCCTCGGCGTAGATCGTGTCGAAGGCGAGCGACGACTTGCCCGACCCGGACAGGCCGGTGATGACGATCAGCTCGTCGCGCGGCAGCGTGACGTCGATGCTTTTCAGATTGTGCTCGCGCGCGCCGCGGATGGTGATGGACTTGTTCATGGAATGTCGTTGCCGGGACTGCACTGTGCTACCGTTCCGCGAGAGGGCATGAAGCCAACGGGCGAAGGCGAGGGACCGTTCCGGGTCCGCCCGATCCGCTCGGCGGCATTGGATGGTGCGGCATGCACGACGTCACCGCCTCGGGCGGTTTCCGGCGTGTCAGACCGCAAAGGTACATGGTGTCATGACGGCGATAAATCTCGCTCTTTTTTTTCTGATCTGCGTCGTCGCGGCTTACCCCGTCGTTGTCGGCCGCAGGCCGGATCGCGCCGTTTTGCTGGACCGCATGCGGCCGTTCCGCGTCCTGGCCGGCGCGGCTGGCCTGTGCCTCGGGGTGATCCAGATGGCGGCGTTCCTGCCCGTACTGGGATTGATGCTCGATCATGTCCCCACGGCGGTGGTGGCGATGATCGTCGGGCTGGAGATCGTGCTCAGCACCATGCTGGTGTATCCGCCTCTCGGCCGCCGTCTGATCGGCAAGCCGGCCCAGGACCCCGTTCTCGTGCAGGCCCCGCTGGCGACGCTCGGCATCGGCCTGGTCGCCATCTGCCTGATCGATCTGGCATCGTGAGCGTTGAGGATGCATAGTGTGCGCGAATGCCCGGTGTTTCTGCTTTGTTCTCATAGCGGTTTACAGTAGGGTTCGACCAATTTCAATCTTCGAAAGGATCGTGCGATGGCCGGGAGCGTCAACAAAGTCATTCTGGTGGGCAATCTGGGCCGCGATCCGGAATCACGCAGCCTGGGCAATGGCGGCAAGGTGGTGAACCTGAACGTCGCCACGTCCGAATCGTGGCGCGACCGGCAGTCGGGCGAGCGCCAGGAGCGCACCGAATGGCACCGGGTCGTGATCTTCAACGAGAATCTGGCCGAGATCGCCGAGAAATATCTGCGCAAGGGCTCGAAAGTGTATCTGGAAGGCCAGTTGCAGACCCGCAAATGGACCGATAATTCGGGCGCCGAAAAATACACCACCGAAATCGTCCTGCAACGCTACCGCGGCGAGCTGACGTTGCTCGACGGCCGGGGTGACGGCGGTAGCGGAAGCGGCGGTGGCGGCGGCTTCGGCGGTCGGGAACAGGACAGCTGGGGCGGCGGCGGCTCCTCGTCCAAGGGCGGCATGGGTGGCGGTGCCAGCGATCTGGACGACGAAATCCCCTTCTGATCACGCCGAATTGTTACGGCGCCGACGCCTCGGGCCGTTGCGGTAACGCTTTGCCGCGATAGCTCTATGTCCAATGCACGGACAATGGAGACCGACCATGACGAACAAGGCCCTGGCGACGGCGCTGATGATTTCCACCGCGTGGTGCGGCGCGGCGCTGGCCGATACCGCCATCGGCACCGACGCACGCAAGTCCCTCAGCGTCACGGTCTATAATGGCGGCTCGGCGTTGGTGCGCGACACGCGCACCGTCTCGGTGGACGCGGGACGCAGTGTCCTGTCCTTCGTCGATGTGGCGGCCCAGATCCAGCCCGAGACCGCGCTGCTCAAGGGCGCGCGCTTCGACGTGCTGGAGCAGAATTTCGATTTCGATCTGCTCAGCCCGGACAAGCTGCTCGAAAAGGCGCTCGGTGGCCCCGTGACCCTGGTCAAGACCAACCCCGCGACCGGCGAGGAAACGTCCCAGCAGGCGACCCTGCTGGGTGCCGCCAACGGCGTGGTGCTCCAGGTCGGCGACAGGATCGAGACCATGAACGGGACCAGCGGTCCCGCCGGTCGTCTGGTTTTCGACACGCTGCCGGCGAATTTGCGCTCGCGGCCGACCCTGTCCATGACCGTGAACGCGGCGGCGCCCGACACCCGCGATCTGATGCTCACCTATCTGACGGACGGGCTGGGCTGGAAGGCCGACTACGTGGCGAATCTGGCCCCGGACGAAAAGTCCCTCTCCCTGCAGGGCTGGATCACCGTTACCAACACCAGCGGCTCCGCCTATCAGGATGCGCGTTTGCAGGTGGTCGCCGGGCAGATCAACCGGGTGTCGCAGGGGATGCGCCGGGATATGGTCGCGGCGGCGCCCATGGCGGGCAAGATGTACGAGTCCGCGCCTCAGGAAGAGTCGTTCTTCGAATACCACCTCTACACGTTGCCCCAGCCTGTCACCCTGGCCGAGAACCAGACCAAGCAACTGACCCTGCTCGAAGCGCCGAAGATCGCCGCGACCCGCGTGCTGGAAAGCCGGGGCGGCGGGTACTGGTACATGTCCCGGGTCGGCGAGATGCAGCCCCAGCCCGCCAACATCAGCCTGAAGTTCGACAATCGCGACCAGGCCGGCCTGGGCCGACCGCTGCCGGGCGGCGTCATTCGCGTCTACAAGGACGATGCCCGCGGCGACGCCCAGTTCGTTGGCGAGGATCGCATGAACCACACGCCCAGGAACGAGGAAGTCGTGCTCAATCTCGGCCAGGCCTTCGACGTCACGGTCAAGCGCACCCAGACGGACTTCCGCCAGCAGAACCGGCCGGACGGCCAGCTGTCCGAGGCGACCTCCACCTGGGAAGTCACGGTGAAGAATGGCAAGAAGGAGCCGGTCGACGTGCGCGTGATCGAGACCATGCAGGGCGACTGGACCGTGACCGCCGAGAGCCTGCCCCACAAGAAACAGTCGGCCAACGAGGCCATCTGGACGGTGCGCGCTCCCGCGGAAGGCCAGACCACCTTCACCTATACGGTCTTGACCCGCAACCAGCCCTGACCATGCCACGCGGTTTTCCGCGTCTCTCCTGGCGGGCAACGCGAGGTTTGCCGCGCGAAACCTTAACGATGGCAAGGGCTTGAGAGGGCCATGAATCCTTGTTCCCCACACCCCGGACTGGTATAGTGTGGCCCTCTTCGCTACCACATGTTGCGCCGCGGTGACGCGGCGCGCTGCATTTCTGGAAGGCAGTCAAGACCCTTGACGGACGATACCAACCTACCGCCGGACCCGCCCGAAGATCTTTCCGCCGGACCCGCTGGCGGCCCAAGCCTGCCCTCGATCACCATCGAAGAAGAGATGCGCCGCTCGTACCTCGATTACGCCATGAGCGTGATCGTGTCCCGTGCGCTGCCCGATGTGCGCGACGGCCTGAAGCCGGTCCACCGCCGCATCCTCCATTCCATGAACGAGAACGGCTACACCCACGACAAGGCCTACCGCAAGTCGGCCCGTATCGTCGGTGAGGTGCTGGGTAAGTATCACCCGCATGGCGACCAGTCCGTGTACGACGCCATGGTCCGCATGGCGCAGGATTTCTCACTGCGCCTGCCGCTCATCGACGGGCAGGGCAATTTCGGCTCCATGGACAACGATCCGCCCGCGGCCATGCGATACACGGAAGCGCGCCTCGCGCTCTCGGCCGAGGCGCTGCTCGACGACATCGACAACGACACCGTCGATTTCGTCGCCAACTATGACGGTCAGGAACGCGAGCCCGTCGTCCTGCCGGCGCGGTTTCCCAACCTGCTGGTCAATGGCGCCGGCGGTATCGCCGTGGGCATGGCGACCAATATTCCGCCGCACAATCTGGGCGAGATCATTGACGCCTGCTGCGCCTATGTGGACGATCCGGGCGTCACCGACGACCGTCTGATCGAACTGGTGCCCGCGCCCGATTTCCCCACGGGCGGCATCATCCTGGGCCGCTCCGGCGCCAATTCGGCGGCGCGAACGGGCAGGGGCTCGGTCATCATCCGGGGCAAGGTCCACTTCGAGGAGATCCGCAAGGATCGCCGCGCCATCGTCATCACGGAAATTCCTTTCCAGGTGAACAAGGCGGGCATGGTCGAGAAGATTTCGGACCTGCACCGGGCCAAGCGTGTCGAGGGCATCGCCGAGTTGCGCGACGAGTCCGACCGGCACGGCATCCGCGTCGTCGTCGAACTGAAGCGTGACGCGGTGCCCGAGGTGGTGCTGAACCAGCTCTACAAGTTCTCGCCGCTGCAAACCTCGTTCGGCGTCAATGCCCTGGCCCTCAATGGCGGCCGGCCCATGCAGATGACGCTGAAGGAGATGATCGCGGCCTTCGTCGAATTCCGCGCCGAGGTCATCACCCGCCGCACCCGTTTCCTGCTCCGCAAGGCGCGCGACCGGGCGCACGTGTTGGTCGGCCTCGCCATCGCGGTCGCCAATATCGATCAGGTCATCGCCCTGATCCGCGCCGCGCCGGACACCGGCACGGCCCGTCAGCAGCTGATGGAGCGCGACTGGCCCGCCGCCGACGTGGAGCCCCTGATCGAACTGATCGCCGATCCGGGCTATGCCGTGGTCGATGGCAAGTATCGCCTGTCGGAAGTCCAGGCCCGCGCCATTCTCGACCTGCGCCTCGCCCGCCTGACGGCCCTGGGCCGCGACGAGATCGGCGACGAGCTGAAGGGGCTCGCGGCGGACATTATCGATTATCTCGAGACGCTGCGGAACCATTCCAAACTGATGGGCATCCTGCGCGCCGAACTGGTGGACGCACGTGAGAAATTCGCCACGCCCCGCCGCACCGCCATCGAGGAAAGCGAATTCGATTTCGAGGACGAGGACCTCATCGCCCCCGAGGACATGGTCGTCACCGTGACTAACGCCGGTTACGTCAAGCGTGTCCCGCTCAGCACCTACCGCGCGCAGAACCGGGGCGGCAAGGGCCGCTCGGGCATGTCGACCCGCGACGAGGATTTCGTCACCCAGCTGTTCGTGGTCAACACCCACACGCCGCTGTTGATCTTCACCGCCAATGGCCGTGTCTTCAAGCTCAAGGTCTGGAAGCTGCCGGTGGGCACGCCCCAGTCGCGCGGTCGTCCGCTGATCAATCTGGTGCCGCTGGACGAAGGCGAGGGCGTCGCGACCATCATGCCGTTGCCCGAGGACGAAACCACGTGGGGCTCTCTCAACGTCATGTTCGTGACCTCCCGCGGATCGGTGCGCCGCAACACGCTGGACGACTTCTCCAACGTCATGTCCAACGGCAAGATCGCCATGAAGCTGGAGGACGGCAACCGGCTGGTCGCCGTGGCGGCCTGCACGCCCGATGATGACGTGCTGCTATCCGCCCGTTTCGGCAAGTGCATCCGCTTCCCCGTCGATGAAGTCCGCGTCTTCGCGGGCCGCTCGTCGGAGGGCGTGCGCGGGATGCGGCTCGCGGAAGGCGACGAGGTCATCTCCATGTCGATCCTGCACCACAACGAGATCACGGTGGAGGAGCGCGACAACTTCCTGCGCGCGCGGCGCCGCGAGGAAGGCGCGCCGCTCGAAGGCATCACGCAGGAGCGGGTCGCCGAGCTGGAAAGCCAGGAGCAGTTCATCCTCAGCATCACCGAAAAGGGCTATGGGAAGCGCACCAGCGCCTATGAGTACCGGATTTCGGGCCGCGACGGTCAGGGCATCATCGATATCGACACCTCGGAACGGAACGGCACTGTGGTCGCCAGCTTCCCGGTCGCCGACACCGACGAGATCATGCTGACCAGCAATGGCGGTCAGCTGATCCGCATGGGCGTCCACGACATTCGCGTCACCGGCCGCGCCAGCCAGGGCGTGACCCTGTTCAAGGTCGCCGAGGGTGAGAAGGTCATGTCCGTCGCCCGTCTCGCCGATGTCGAACAGGACGAGGACAGCCAGCAGGATGACGAACCGGCGGGCGACGATGGTCCGGCCGACGAGAGCCCGGGCGAGGCGGAATAAGCGGAGGTATCATGGGTAAAGAGAAAGTCGGCCTGTATCCGGGAACCTTCGACCCGATCCACAATGGCCATCTCGACATCATCGGCCGTTCGCTGCGTCTCGTGGACAAGCTCGTCATCGGCGTCGCGATCAACGCGGGCAAGGGTCCGGTCTTCACGCTGGAAGAGCGGGTCGACATGGTGCGCCGCGAATGCAGTCGACTGCAGGCGGATGGCGCGGTCGACGTGCGGCCGTTCAGCGGGCTCGTGGTGAACTTCGCCGACGAGGTCGGGGCCACCATCCTGGTGCGCGGCCTGCGCAGCGTCACCGATTTCGACTACGAGTTCCAGATGACCGGCATGAACGCTCGCCTCAATCCGGCGGTCGAGACCGTCTTCCTCACGGCGAGCCTGGGTCAGCAGGCCATCGCGTCGAAACTCATCCGCGAAATCGCCATGTTTGGCGGTGACATCGCCCCGTTCGTACCCGCCGACGTGAAGGAACGCACAATGGCGCGCATGAAGGAACGCGAGTAAACCCATGAAAATATTCCGTCATGTGATCATGGCCGTCATGATGGCCTGCGTCGCGTCGCCGGCTCTCGCCATCGATTGGTCGACCGTCGATCCCGAGAATGTGCTGGTGCTGGAGTTGCGCGATGGCCGCGTTCTCATCGAAATGCGGCCGGACAAGGCGCCGAACCATGTGGCACGCATCAAGGAGCTGACCCGCAAGGGTTTCTATGACGGGCTGAAGTTCCATCGCGTCATTCCCGATTTCATGGCGCAGACCGGCGACCCCAAGGGCGATGGTACCGGCGGCTCGGGCCAGAACCTGAAGGCCGAGTTCAACAGCCTGCGCCATCTGCGCGGCACCGTGTCCATGGCGCGAGGTCCTGACAATGACGACAGCGCCGACAGTCAGTTCTTCATCATGCTCAACGCCAACCGGTCCCTGGACAAGAAGTACACCGTCTGGGGCCGTGTCATCGAAGGCATGGAAGCAGTCGATCTGATCACCAAGGGCACCAAGGAGAATGACGGCAAGGTGGATTTCCCCGACCGCATCGTCTCCCTCAAGGTGGCCGCCGACATGACGCCCGAGGAGCGCGGTCCGTCCACACCATCAACGCCGGCCGCGCCCGCTGACGCCGCCGAATAGGAGAGAAGACCATGAGCAACGACAACACCCTGTATCTCGACCTGAAGAGCGGCCGCGTCACCATCCAGCTGTTGCCGGAGAAGGCGCCGGGTCATGTGGCCCGCATCAAGGAACTGGTCCAGGAAGGCTTCTACAACGGGCTGAAGTTCCACCGCGTCATTCCGGGCTTCATGGCCCAGACCGGCTGTCCGCAGGGCACCGGCACCGGCGGCTCGGGCAAGAAGCTGAAGGCCGAGTTCAACGACGTTCCGCACAAGCGTGGCACCGTTTCCATGGCCCGCGCCATGGACCCGAACAGCGGCGACAGCCAGTTCTTCATCTGCTTCGACGACGCGCCGCACCTTGACGGCCAGTACACCGCCTGGGGCCAGGTCACCGATGGCATGGAACATGTCGACGCCATCAAGAAGGGCGATGCCCGCGCCAACGGTTCGGTCAACGATCCCGACACCATCGTGAAGGCGACCCTCGCCGGCGACACCGTCTGACCACCGAGTTCGAGGCCCATCCGGCTGGCATCTCGCCGCCGGATGGGCCTTTTCTTGATCGGGTCAGGCCGCTTCGCTCCGGAACACCGGCGCCGCCAGGCCGTAGGCGTGATCGCGGATGTCCACGGGCCACGAGCCCGTATGCTGCTCGAACCCTTCCAGATTCCCGGCGAACAGCGCGCGCGTCGCCTCCTCGAACCCCTCGCGGTCGCCCGCCATCACCATCATGAAGCGATAGGCGGCATCCTGCGCCTGCCGGACCCGGTCCTTGCTGTTCGCGGCGCGCCGTGCCTCGTCGACCAACCGGCGCAGCGTCACCGACGCACCGCCGGGCTGCTCGTTCAGCCATTCCCAATGCCGCGGCAGCAGTGTGATTTCCCGGGAGATGACACCCAGCTTCGGGCGGCCGGGACGCCGGACCGGCGCCTCCGGCGACCGGGCCGCTTCCCCGGCCAGGTCGCGCGCCGCGACGCCGCGCAGCACGTCGTCGCGGCTGCCGCGCAGATCCAGGTCGATGACCCGGCTGGTCCGGTCGTCGAAGATCAGCAGGGCCGCGGTCTCGTCGGCCTCCAGCGACTCCTTGACCACCAGAGCCACCCAGGTGAGGTCGCCGGTGGCGATGCGGGACACGCCATTGAAGGCGGTGCAGGTATGTCGGTCGGTGTCGCTCATGTCGGTCTCCCAGAAGATGCCGCTATTTACCCGGGTATAAAGGACGGAGTCAATATCGCCCGGGTAAAAATACCGCCAGAATGTCCTTTCCTTCCGCGGTCTCTTCCGGCATTCACGTGCCACCATGAAAGTCTCGGATTTCGATTTCCATCTCCCCGAAGAACGGATCGCCCTGCGCCCCGTAAAGCCCCGTGACGCCGCCCGCATGCTGGTCATCGGCGATGACGGCCTCATCGATTCCTCGGTCGCGGACCTGCCTGGCCTGCTTTGCGCCGGCGACGTCATGGTGTTCAACGACACCCGCGTCATCCCCGCGCGCCTCCACGGCATCCGCCCGGCCGACACCACGCGCGGCGAGGTCCGGATCGAGCTCCTGTTGCACAAGCGGGTGGACGGCGAGAGCTGGCAGGCCTTCGCCCGCCCCGGCAAGCGCCTGCGCATCGGCGACACGGTCCTGATCGGCGACCTGGCCGCCTCGATCATGATGAAGGGTGATGGCGGCGAATTGCTGGTCCGCTTCGACCGCTCGGGCCGCGACCTCGACCTGGCGATCATGGAGCGGGGCGAGATGCCCTTGCCGCCCTACATCGCCGGCAAGCGGGCGACCGACGAGGGCGACCTCAGCGACTACCAGACCATGTTCGCCGCCCGCGACGGCGCCGTCGCCGCGCCAACCGCGAGTCTGCACTTCACCGAGGGGCTGATGACCCGGCTGGGGGAGGCGGGGATCGGTCATGTCACCCTGACGCTGCATGTCGGCGCAGGGACCTTCTTGCCGGTCAAGGCCGAGGACACCAGCGATCACAAGATGCACGCGGAATGGGGGGAAATCAGCGCCGCGACGGCGAAACTGTTGAACGAGACGCGGCGAAAAGGCGGCAGAATTGTGGCGGTGGGCACCACGTCGCTCCGCCTGCTCGAGAGCGCGGCGGACGAGCAAGGGACGATTCATCCCTTCGCCGACGAGACCGACATCTTCATCACGCCCGGTTACCGCTTCCGCGCCGTGGACGTGCTGATGACCAATTTCCACCTGCCCAAGAGCACTTTATTCATGCTGGTCAGTGCCTTCGCCGGGCTGGACACCATGCAAGCGGCCTACGCGCATGCCATCGACACCGGATACCGGTTCTACTCCTATGGCGACGCCTGCCTGCTGTTTCCCGAACGGGCGGAATAATCAGCGCGCCTCGTGCGCGACCTCGACCAGCGGCGCGAATGTCTCGACCTGGCGCTCCCAGTCATCCTCGGTGCCGTCGTCGAGGAATCGGTTGCTGTCCATGATGACTTCGTCCACGCCGGCGTCCCGGGCGGCGCGCAACTGATCGGCCATTTCCTCAATGGAACCAAACCAGTAGGCGACGATCCTGTCACCGATCTGCTTCGGCGCCTGGCGCTTCGAGAAAGGCGGAATAGCCCAGACGCGCCAGTAACAGGGCAGGCGGCCCCGCCCGAAATCCTCCTGCGCGGCGCGGTTGGCCTCCTGATAATCGGCCATGGCTGTCTCCAGGTCCTTCCCGGCGGTCTGCCAGCCATCGCACAGCTCGGCCGTCCGGCGCTGGCCCGGCTTGGAACTGAAGCCGCCGATGATCGGGATCGCCGGCTCGCCGGCCGCGTTCCGCTGGATCGGCTTGGGACTGGTGGCAGACGGCGGGATATCGAAGAACGTGCCGCGGAACTCGACCGGGTCCTCCTTCCAGCAGGCGCGCAGCGCGTGGATGAACTCGGCGCTGCGCTTGCCGCGGGTATGGAAATCGATATCGCTCTGCCGGTACTCTTCCTTGTTGAGCCCAAGGCCGATGCCCAGCACGGCGCGCCCGTCCGACAGGATATCCAGCGTCGCCGACTGCTTGGCGAGCATGATCGGGCGGTGATACCCCAGCGTGATCACGGAGGTGCCGAGCTTGATGCGGTCCGTGACCGCCGCGGCGAAGGACAGCAGCTCGAGCGGTGATAGATCCTGTCCCGGCGCGTCCGCACGCGGCGGATTTTGCGGGTTGAACAGGCGCTCATGCACCCAGAGGCTGTCGAAACCGGCCGCTTCCGCGTCCATGGCGAAACGCTTGATGACCTTGGGCGTGGCGGCGAGGCCGAGTTGGGGCAGGGCGAGTCCGATGCGCATGGGTGTTTTCGATTGTCCCCGTTGGTTCGTGATCTAGAGTGTCGATCGACACTACCTCATACGAAACAAAAAACGGGAAAGATCATGTTCAGGGATGCGCTCGACTTCACGGGAAAAACCGTTCTCATCACCGGCGGCTCAAGCGGGATCGGCAACGGCATCGCCCGCTGTTTCCGCGACTGCGGCGCGACCGTGGTCATCACCGGCACGAAGGCGTCGGCGGCCGATTATCCCGATACCGATTGCGCGGACATGCGCTTCTTCCAGCTCGATGTCGGCGACGACAAGGCGGTCGAGGCCTTCGATCCCGGGATCGACCGTCTCGACGTCCTCGTGAACTCGGCCGGCACCGTCGCCTACAAGCGGCAGGAGTACGAGATGGAAACGTTCCGAAAGGTGATGGACGTCAACATCATGGGCATGATGCACATGTGCACCAAATTCTATCCCATGCTGGTCGAGACCAAGGGCTCCATCGTCAACGTGACCTCGGTGGCCAGTTTTCGCTCGACGCCCGGCAATCCCGCCTACAGCGCCTCCAAGGGCGGCGGGCTGACGCTGACGCGCACCCTCGCCAATGCCTGGGGCCGCAACGGCGTGCGGGTGAACGCGATCCTGCCCGGCCTGGTGGACACCAAGCTGACCAAGGTGACCCGCGACAATCCGGAGCTTTACGAGGCCTCGATCAAGCGCACGCCGCTGCGGCGCTGGGGCACACCGGAAGAGATGGGCGGCATCGCCCTGTTCCTCGCCAGCCCGCTGTCCGGGTTCGTGACCGGCGAAGGGATCGTGGCTGACGGCGGCGCGAATGTCTGATAGGTCCTGCGCCTGATGACCTCCAGCAAGTCAAAGGGCGCATGAACGATCGTTTCTCCTTCTCCCTGATGGCCCGTGACGGCGAAGCCCGTCGCGGGACTCTGCGCACCGTGCGCGGCTATGTGGAAACCCCGGCCTTCATGCCGGTGGGCACCGCCGCGACGGTCAAGGCCATGATGCCCGAGAGCGTGGCCGCGACGGGCGCGCAGATCATTCTGGGCAACACCTACCATCTGATGCTGCGGCCCGGCGCCGAGCGCGTCGCGGCGCTGGGCGGGCTGCACAAGTTCATGAACTGGTCCGGCCCGATTCTGACGGATTCCGGCGGGTTCCAGGTCATGTCTCTCTCCAAGCTGCGCAAGATCGACGAACAGGGCGTGACCTTCCAGTCGCATCTGGACGGTACGGCCTTCAGCCTGACGCCCGAACGCAGTATGGAGATTCAGCGGCTGCTCGGCTCGAACATCGTCATGGCCTTCGACGAATGCACCAAGTTTCCGGTCGAGAAGACCGAGGCGGCCACCTCCATGCAGCTTTCCATGCGCTGGGCGCGTCGTTCGCGCGAAGCCTTCAATGGCGGCGGGGACCATGCGGCACAGAACGCGCTGTTCGGCATCGTCCAGGGCAGCACGTTCGAGGATCTGCGCCATGAATCCATCGCCGCGCTGACCGAGATCGGCTTCGAGGGCTACGCCGTCGGCGGTCTGGCGGTGGGCGAGGGGCAGGAGACCATGTTCGATGTGCTTGATTACACAGCCCCGGCGCTGCCGCAGGACCGCCCGCGCTACCTGATGGGCGTCGGCAAGCCGTCCGATCTGGTGGGCGCGGTCCAGCGCGGCATCGACATGTTCGATTGCGTGCTGCCGACACGCTCTGGCCGGAACGGTCAGGCGTTCACCCGCCGCGGCACCGTCAACATCAACAATGCGCGCCATCTCGACGACCCGCGCCCGCTGGACGAGGCGTGCGGCTGTCCGGCCTGCCGTCAGTACAGCCGGGCCTATCTGGCCCATCTCGTCCGCTCGGGCGAGATCCTCGGCGCCATGCTGATGACGTGGCACAACCTGCAATATTATCAGGACCTGATGGCAGGCCTGCGCGGCGCCATCGAGCGCCGGGAGATGGCGGCCTTCGTGGCCGAATTCCATGCCATGCACGAGCAGGGCGATATTGATCCGCTGTAGATCCTCGCAAGGACAAATCGCGGTTCTCCTGTGCTTTCCCAACGAAACAGGCAGTCGTTAGGCTTATGAAACAAGACTTGTTGCGCCCTGATAACCACGCCAGTATTCGGGGCAAGCGCCCGCCGGCCCGGAAGCGGTCGACCGTCCGGCCGGCGCCGGATACGCGCAGGGATGAAATCGCCATGACGGCTGCCTGGACCAATGTTACCGACGCCGTGTTCCACCACGCCGCGACGCGCCCGGATGCCGTCGCGCTGGTCGAAGGGCCCACCTGGCTGACCTTCAGCGAGTTCGCATCCCTCATCGCCAAGGCGACGGTTTACTTGCGCCAGCAGGGCATCAAAGCGGGCGATCGTGTCGGCGTGCGCATGACCAACAGCGCCGATCACATCATCCTGTCGCTGGCCTTGCTGCGTCTGGGAGCGGCCAAGTTCGAGCTGTCACCCAACGCGGAGGCGGGCGAACTCGAGGCGATCACGCGCAAGTTCTCGCTGGCGACCCTGTTCATCGAGCCGCCGATGAAGCTCTATCGCGGCGCGCGCTGCTTGCCGGTCGACCTGTCATGGCGCCCGTCCTTGCTGGCTCTCGAGGGAGACGCCCGTCATGATGACGGTATCGAGCCCTTCTATGTCGCCCTGACTTCGGGCAGCTCAGGTACGCCCAAGGCTATTCCGGTCTCGCACCGTCAGATCATCGGCCGCTTCGTCGATCTGGCCAGCGGGCATGCCCAGACCGGCATGATCTCGCTCGAGCGACCGGGTAATTTCATGCTGATCGGCAGCCTTGCCTTCAGCGATTTTCATAATTTCATGCTGACCCAGCTCATGGCGGGCGCCTGCATCGTTGTCCTGCCTGAGTTCGGGAGATTCTATGACATCGTTCGCTATCTGAACCATTACGACGATACCGTGACCATGTTGACGCCGGCCATGTGCGACGCGCTGCTCGCCTGCGCGCCCAAGTCGGGCGTCCTGCTGCCGCGGATGCGGTTCATGACGGTAGGCGGGCAATCCACACCGCCTGATATCAAGAAGGCGATGATCAACCGGGTCACGCCTCATTTCCACGATCTATACGCCTGTCCGGGCGCGGGTGTCATCGCGCTCCAACAGCCGTCCGAAATGCCACGCCGTGGCGACAGCGTCGGGAAGCCGGTGACCGGCGTCGAGGTGGAAATCGTCGACGCCGCGGGCAAGCCACTCGGCGCCAACCGGATCGGATATCTGCGCTGCCGAGGAGACTTCGTCTCGGCTAACTTCCTGATGGGAGAGGACGCCACCTGGGAGCCCGGCGAGGGATTCAGAGACGGATGGTATTATCCGGGTGATCTCGCCAGCATGGACAGCAGCGGCTTCGTGTTCATCAAGGGACGGACGTCGGACATCATCCGCCGGAATGGCATCGAGGTCTATCCTGCGGAGATCGAGGCGGCCATCGCGTCGCACCCGTCCGTGAAGGAAGCGGCGGTAATCGGGCTGCCGGCCAGGCGCGGTGGTCACGACGTCATCGCCATCGTCGTCCCGAAGACACAGCCCGATCACGACGAAATCACCCAGCATTGCGAGACCAAGCTGACGCCTGAAAAGCGCCCCGGCGGGATTGCCTACATGGACGCGCTACCCAGAACCGCCAACGGCAAGGTCAACCGGACCAGAGTCCGCGAACTGGCGCAGATAGCACTCAAACGCGCCGAAGCCATGCGAAAGACCAGAGGGACCGCATGACGCGCGTGGTCGTGACAGGCGGCGCCACGGGTATCGGCGCCGCGACCGTCGATCGCTTGGAGAAGCGCGGATGCCAGGTCATCGTTCTGGATGTGGTGCCACCCCAGGAGGCGTCCGCCGGTTTCATTTGCTGCGATCTCTCCGATCCGGCTGCCATCGAAAGGGCTACCTCCGAGATCGACGGCCCTATCGATGCTCTGGTCAACGTCGCGGGTATTCCGGGACCGAGGCCGGCAGAGCCCGTCGTGGCGGTCAATTTCCTCGGGTTGCGGGCGCTGTCGCTGAAACTTCTGCCCCGCATCGTTCCCGGCGGCAGTCTCGTCATTGTCGCCTCGACCGCGGGCCGGGATTGGCAACGCCGTTCCACCGTCGTCAATCAGTTGCTCGACACCGCCGACTTTGAATCCGGCATCACATGGTGCCGGGAGAATTCCGGTCTCTGGGACAGGGATCCTTACACGTTCTCGAAACAGTGCGCGGTAGCCTGGATGTACCGTGCCGCGGGCCTTGCACTGCCGCGCGGTGTCCGGGTCAACAGTGTCAGTCCCGGCGGCACCCAGACCAGGCTGACCAAGAACTTCACCGAGCAGATCGGCGCGGAGCAGGTGGCCTGGATGAACGAGCGGATTGGCCGAATGGCCAGACCGGACGACATCGCGGCGATCATCGAGTTCGTGGCCATCGGGGATTGCGGCTGGCTCAACGGCATCGACATTGTCGCCGATGGCGGGCTGAGCGCCGGCATTCTGGGAGGCTGGATCGACTTCAGCCAGTCTCCGGCTGCCAGAGCCAAAGCCGCGCGGCAGCCGACCGAGAGCTGAGCCTAGACGGGCATCGGTGCCGGCACCATGCCAGCGACCTCGGCGGCGATCGCGTAGGATCGCTTGCGTGCCTCATGGTCGAAAATCTGCGAGGCGATCATCAACTCGTCGGCGCCGGTACGGGCGATGAAGGCTTCGAGGTCGCGCTTCACGGTCTCCGGCGACCCGATGGCGGAACGTTCCAGGGTCTGCTGGATCAGGTGCCGCTCCGATGGGCCGAGTGTATCCTCATAGTGCTCAACCGGCGGCTGCAACTGGCTGGGGCGGCCGGTGCGCAGATTGACGAAGGCCTGCTGCATGGAACTGGCCAGAAGACGCGCCTCGGCATCGGTCGGCGCCGCGAACACGTTATAGCCCAGCATGAGGTAGGATTTGTCGAGGAACTCGGATGGCTTGAAACGGGTCCGGTAGATCTCGATCGCCTGCATCATCTGGGCCGGAGCGAAATGCGAGGCGAAGGCGTAGGGCAGGCCAAGGGCGGCCGCGAGCTGGGCGCCGAAGGTACTGGAACCCAGAATCCAAACCGGCACATGCGTGCCTTCGCCCGGGATCGCCCTGACATACTGGTTGGGCTGAGCGTCGCGGAAATAGCCGATCAATTCCATGACGTCGCGCGGGAACTCGTTCGGGTCCGACTCCAGGGTCCGGCGCAGGGCGCGCGCCGTCATCTGGTCCGTGCCCGGCGCACGGCCGAGGCCGAGTTCGATTCGTCCGGGATAGAGCGATGCCAGCGTTCCGAACTGCTCGGCGATCACGAGCGGCGCGTGATTGGGGAGCATGATGCCGCCCGCGCCGACCTTGATGGTCGAGGTGCCGGCGGCCACATGGCTGATGACGATGGACGTCGCCGCGCTGGCCACGCCCGGCATGCCATGATGCTCGGCGAGCCAGTAGCGATGGTAGCCCAAGCGTTCGGCATGCCGCGCCAGATCGCGCGAGTTGCGGAACGCGTCGCCGGGCGTGCCGCCTTCAACGACGGGGCAGAGATCGAGAACCGAGAGTTTGATCATGGCGCACATATGGGATGAGAAGCGAGAGGCGCCAAACCCTAAAAGCAATGAGCCGTCATGGATACCCCAAATGCCGGCGAGTCACTTGCTCAGGCGGCGCCGGTTGGCGCGGACCTTCCGGCGGTAATGCGCCACGGTCCTGGCCGCGGCGCCCACCGCCGACGTGCCCAGCCCACCGCGCAGCGCCAGCTGCTGGAGCGCCACACCGGCAGCGATCTTTTCTTCCACCATCTTCCGGGCTTCCGCATCGGCAGCGCTGCCGCCGGCGCCAATCTTCATGGTGCGCAGGGTGATCACCGTCGAGGCTTCGATCCCCAGCGTCCATGTGTCGAACCACAGATCCATCCAGGGATTGCTTCGGCCGCGTGTCCGTGACGCCATTCTTGTTTCCTTTGAGAGGTTTCGCGCCTTGGCGCGGTGCGGCGGGGCATGCGATCATTCGGGGATCGGAGATCAGTATGACGCCATTCGCTCACCGCGACAGTGCTAAATCGGCGGGCGAGACGTCCGCGAGAGCGACCCTGTGAACAAGCGGCCCGGCGCGGACACGGGAGCTGGGGCCCAGACATGGCGCGAACGCTTCGGCGCCCTGCGCAATCTGCCGCCCTTTCTCAAGCTCGTCTGGCGCACCAGCCCGGCGCTCACCACCGCGACGCTTTCGCTGCGCCTGGTGCGCGCCCTGCTGCCCGTCACCACCCTGTTCATCGGCAAGCTCATCATCGACGAGGTGATCGCGCTCTCGCGCCTGCCGGACACGCCGGACAGCCCGGGCGGATGGCTTGAGAGTGGCCTGCTCGGCGATCTTGGCCTGCTGGTCGCCCTGGAATTCGGTCTCGCCGTCGTCGCCGATATCAGCGGACGGGTGGTGTCGCTGCTCGATGGCCTGCTGTCCGAGCGGTTCAGCAACGAAACCAGCATCCGGCTGATGCAGCATGCCGCGACGCTCGATCTCGAGGATTTCGAGGACAGCGAGCTGCAGGACAGTCTCGACCGCGCGCGCCGGCAGGCGGCGGGCCGGATGTCGCTGATGAGCATGATGTTCGGCCAGGCGCAGGATCTGGTCACCGTGGTCAGCTTCGCGGCCGGTCTGATGGTCTACGCCCCCTGGCTGATCGCGCTGCTGCTGGCGGCACTGGTGCCCGCCTTTCTGGGGGAGGCGCACTTCAACGCCCAAAGCTATTCCCTGGCCTATATGCGCACACCGGAACGCCGGGAGCTGGACTATGTCCGCCAGACCGGCGCCAGCGTCGAGACGGCCAAGGAGGTGAAGATCTTCGGGCTGAACGCGTTCCTGATGGAACGCTATCGCGTGTTGTCGGGCGAGATCTACCGCGCCAACAAGCGGCTGGCCATCCGCCGGGCCGGCTGGGGCGGCGCCCTGACCGCGCTCGGCACCATCGCCTACTACTTGGCCTATGCCTATCTGGTGTGGCGGACGCTGGCCGGAGCGTTCAGCATCGGCGACCTGGTGTTTCTCGCGGGGTCGTTCCTGCGGCTGCGCGGCCTGCTGGAAGGCCTGCTGCTGGGCGTTTCCCAAGTGGCGGGACAGGCGCTTTATCTGGACGACCTGTTCGACTTCTTCGAGATCAGGCCGGAGATCGTCTCGCCGCCCGATGCACTGCCGTTCCCGTCGCCCATCCGGCAGGGCTTCAGCTTCGAGAATGCCGGCTTTACCTATCCCGGTTCAGGCCGCTGGGCCGTCAGGCATCTGACCTTCACCCTGCGGCCCGGCGAAGTGCTGGCGCTGGTGGGCGAGAACGGGGCAGGGAAGACCACGCTGGTAAAGTTGTTGGCCCGGCTCTACGACCCCGACGAGGGCCGGATCCTTCTGGATGGCCGCGATCTGCGCGAGTACGACCTCGACGCCCTGCGCAGCAATATCGGCGTCATCTTCCAGGATTTCATGCGCTATCATCTGAGCGCCGCGGACAACATCGCGGTAGGCCGGATCGAGGCCCGGGACGACCGGGACCGGATCGAGCGGGCCGCCCGGCGTTCCATGGCCGACGAGGTGATCCGCAAACTGCCTGGTGGCTACGACCAGATCCTGGGTAAGCGGTTTCGCACCGGCATCGACCTCTCCGGCGGCGAGTGGCAGAAGATCGCCATCGCGCGTGCCTACATGCGGGATGCGCAGGTGCTGATCCTGGACGAGCCCACCGCCGCCCTGGACGCCCGGTCGGAGTTCGAGGTGTTCCAGCGGTTTCGCGACCTCAGCGAACAGCGGACCGCGGTGCTGATCAGCCACCGCTTTTCCAGCGTGCGCATGGCGGACAGGATTCTCGTCATGGCCGATGGCGGCATCGAGGCGATGGGCAGCCACGAAGAACTGCTGGCGGCATCACCGCGATATGCCGAGCTGTTCGAGTTGCAGGCGGCGGGTTACCGTTAGCCAGCCGGAGGGGCGTGGCGCATCTGCCGCCGCATGGCGAACTTGCGCGCCGCCTCGCTGGGCAGCATCTCCAGCGTGATGACCTTTTGCGCGATGAGCACTTCGATCAGGTCTTCGAGAACCCTGATGAAGTCGCGATCCTGCTCGTCGAGAATTTTGTCGAGGATGTGTTGGACCATCGTCGTTCCAGTTGGGCGTGAACCACGCGGCGCCCCCAAGGGCCTCGCCGTTCCGCGAATGAGTTAAAAAACGATATTCAAGTATTTTATCGTACGCCTCTACATGGCGGCGCCGCATGTTAAGTTTTGTAATGAAAGTCCCTCACAGAGGGAGATGGTGAGCTCGCCGGGACTCGAACCCGGGACCTACAGATTAAAAGTCCGTTGCTCTACCAGCTGAGCTACGAGCCCTCACCAGACGGAACCGAAGGCTCCGAAAACGCGCGGACCATACGGTTGGCGGCCATGCCGGTCAATCCCTGTCTCGCCTGGTCTTTCATTCGTCCAACACGTGTCATTTAAAACGACTGTTGTGTCGTTCCCAGGGCTCCCGTACGGTTTCAGCGGGACGTTTGGGGCGTCCTGTCATTCAGTGCAAGCGAAGCGGGAGTTGGACATGAAACAGCTGCAGGACAAAGTTGCCATCGTCACGGGCGCGGGCAGGGGCATCGGCCGCGCCATCGCGCTGGCCTATGCGGCCGAAGGGGCCAAGGTCGCGGTCGTCTCCCGCACGCCCTCGACGGTGGAGGCGGTGGCCAAGGAAATCAACGACGCTGGCGGCACCGCCATCGGTATCGCCTGCGACGTGGGCAAGCGCGACGAGGTGTTCGGCGCCGTCGAGACGACCGTGCAGGCCTTCGGCACGGTGCATATCGTCGTCAACAACGCCCAGGGTTTCGGCACGGAGTCGGATCCGCAACCATCGACCGTGTTCGTCGCCATGGAGGACACGAACGAGGACGAGTGGGAATACACCTTCCGCACGGGGGCGACCGCCTCGCTGTGGTTCATGAAGGCCGCGTTCCCGCACATGAAGGCGCAGGGCTATGGCAAGATCATCAACTTCGCCTCCAGTTCGGGGCAGACGGGCTTTCCCGGCAACACTTGCTACAACGCCACCAAGGAAGCGATCCGCGCTTTGACGCGCACGGCCGCCAATGAATGGGGCCAGTACGGCATCAACGTGAACGTGATCAATCCGGCGCTGGAGACCCGCGCGTTCGAGAAGTGGAAGACGGCGCGTCCCGAATTCGTCCAGGCGCTGGTCGAGAAGATTCCCATGCGCCGGCTGGGCGATCCGGAACGTGATGGCGGACCGCTTGCGGTGTTCCTCGCCAGTCCAGGCTCGGATTACATCACCGGCCAGACGTTCCTGCTGGAAGGCGGCATGCACACCTTCGCGTGAAGGGAGGCGGACAAACCGCATAATTCCGTCAACCCTGCTTGCGAATGGTTTCGTGCGCGCAATATTCCAAATGTCGCCAATCGCGGCGATCTTTGGGAGACGGGACATGAGTATGGGGATGACGGGTCTGCGTTTGGCTGCCGGCGCACTCGCGATTGCTCTGGCATCATCGGGAGCCCACGCGGCCTCCGACTATCTGATGAAACTGGATGGCGTTAAAGGTGAAGCGTCGGCGGGAACGATCGAGGTGCAGTCGTTTTCATGGGGCGCCCACAATGCGGGAAGCAGCGCATCGAGTGGCGGCATGGCACAGGGCAGAGCGGCCGCGGCGTCGCCGCCCGCAGGTCCGGGAACGGTCCTCGTAACGGCGGCCGCGGAGTCGAGTTGCCCGAAAGGGAAACATTTCGCGACCGTGGTCCTGACCGGACGAGGCACGAGCTATGCGCTGAGCGACGCGACGGTGACAGAATGCTCGGTCCATGGCGATCCGCATGTCATGGAGCTGAGTTACGGGAAGGTATCCGTCAGTGATCTGTCGATCACCAGCGGCCCGCGCAACCGCACGGCGCCCGTGCCTTCTTCCGGGGATGTCGCGCCCGCGCCGTCACGGTAGATCGAACGACACAGGGTAGGCTGAACGGGCTCCGGAGCGATCCGGAGTCCGTTTCAGTGACTCAGGCCCGTTCCTTGGTGCGGTAGAACTGGATCTGGGGCCATTCCTCCATGGTCCGGTTCAGCTCCCACATGTTGCGGGCGAGCAGGACCGGCGCACCGTCGCGGTCCTCGGCCATCACCGAGCGGCGGTCCTCGAGGAATTTCCTGAGCTGCGCGGGGTCGTCGCTCGCGACCCAGCGCGCGGTCTCGAAGGGCGCGGGCTCGAAGGCGATGCCGACCTTGTATTCGACGGCGACACGCGAGGCCATGACCTCGAGCTGGAGCTGGCCGACGACGCCGACGATCCAGTTCGAGCCGAGCATGGGCCGGAAAGCCTGCACCACGCCTTCCTCGGCAAGATCCTCGAGCGCGCTGCGCAACTGCTTGGATTTGCTGGGATCCTCGAGGCGGACGCGGCGCAACATTTCCGGCGCGAAGCTGGGGATGCCGGTGAAGCGGATATCCTCGCCCTCGACCAGCGCGTCGCCGACCCGCAAGGTGCCGTGGTTCGGCACGCCGATGATGTCGCCGGGATAGGCCTCCTCCGCGAGCTCGCGTTCCTGGGCGAAGAAGAAGATCGGGTTGGCGATGGCGAGCGGCTTACCGCTGCGTACCTGCTTCAGCTTCATGCCGCGCCGGAAGCGGCCGGAGACGAGGCGCACGAAGGCGATGCGGTCGCGGTGGTTCGGGTCCATGTTGGCCTGGACCTTGAACACGAAACCGGTGACCCTTTCTTCGGAGGGATGAACCGGCGCCGGTTCGGCCGGCTGCGTCTGCGGCGGCGGCGCGAAGCGTTCCAGTGCGTCTAGCAACCGGTCGACGCCGTAATCCTTCAGCGCGCTGCCGAAATAGACCGGCGTCAGGTGACCCTCGCGATAGGCCTGGACGTCGAAGTCGGGATAGGCGCCCTCGGCCAGTTCGGCCATCTCGCGGAACGGATCGAGCACGTGCGGCGGGACGCGCTTCTCCAGTTCAGGATCGTCGATTCCGGTGACGTCCACGGCCAGATCGAACTTGCCGTCGCGGCCCGAACTGGAGGTGAGGTGCTGGCTGGCGCCCAGATCGTAAAGTCCGTGAAACGCGGTACCCGAGCCGATGGGCAGCACCATGGGGCAGACATTCAGCGCCAGCGTGCTCTCGATCTCGTCGAGCAATTCGAAGACGTCGCGGGCTTCCCGGTCCACCTTGTTGATGAAGGTGATGATCGGAATGTCGCGCAGGCGGCAGACCTCGAACAGCTTCTTGGTCTGTTCCTCGATGCCCTTCGCGGCGTCGATGACCATGATGGCGGAATCGACGGCGGTCAGCGTGCGGTAGGTGTCCTCGCTGAAATCCTGGTGGCCGGGTGTGTCGAGCAGGTTGAAGGTGATGCCGTCGCGCTCGAAGGTCATGACCGAACTGGTGATCGAGATGCCGCGGCTGCGCTCGATCTCCATCCAGTCCGACTGGGTGCGGCGGCGTTCGCCGCGCGCGCGCACGTTGCCGGCCAGGCGGATGGCGCCGCCGAACAGCAGCAGCTTTTCCGTCAGCGTCGTCTTGCCGGCGTCGGGATGGGAAATGATCGCGAAAGTGCGCCGCGAGGCGTAAGGCGGTGAAGCCTGACCGGTCCGGTCCCGCGCCACGGCGGCCGTGCTGGAATCCGTCATCGTTCTCGCAGTGCCGTTTGGGTTGGCCGCACATATACGGCTGACCGCCGCGTATTGCCACGCTTATGTTGATCCGGCAGGGGCCGGTTGTACCTGACTCGCCGGGCCCGTTATGCTCTATTGGCCTCATCCGCCGCCAACAGGGTTGATCCGTGACGCTTTTTCCTTACTCCGGCGCTTCGTTCCTGTCTCGCCGCAGGCTGCTCCAGCTCAGCGCGGGCCTGGCAGGCGCCAGTGCGTTCGGCGTTCCGATGCCTGCCCTCGCGCGGCGCCTCAGGATGGCGATCGTCACCGGCGGCACGGGCGGCGTGTTCTATCCCTATGGCGGCGGATTGGCCAAAGTCCTGACCGAGAAGGGCGACGACATCCAGGCGACGGCGCAGGTCACCGGCGGGTCGGTGGACAACATCATGCTGCTGGACGCGGGCGAGGCCGAGATCGGCTTCTCGACCGTCGATTCCACCTTCGACGCCATTCGCGGCCTCGCGCCCTACGACGTGGTCGGCCCGCAGAAGGTCAACGCGCTGGCGGTGCTGTATGAGAGCTTCCTGCATGTGGTGGTCAACGCCAACCTGCCGATCCAGCGCATCGCGGACCTGAAGGGCCGGCGGGTGTCGGTCGGCTCGGCCGGTTCCTCGACCGAAGCCATCGCCGACCGCGCGCTGGCTGCCGCCGGTCTCGATCCCCGGCGCGACATCGTGCGCGACAATCTGTCGGTGGCGGAATCCGCGAGCGCTCTCAAGGACGGCAAGATCGCGGGTTTTTTCTGGGTCGGCGGCGTGCCGACTTCGGCGATCAGCGACATGGCCAGCATGGGACAGCCGCCGCTTCGCATCCTGCACGCGGAGGAGGAGCGGCGGGTGATGGAGCGCAAATGGCCCGGTATCTATGAACCTTTCGCCCTGCCGGCCGATATCTATGTGGGCCAGACCGAGGCCGTGGCCGGAATCGGCGTGGCCAACCTTCTGGTCGTGTCGTCGCAGGTCGATGGCGAGTTCGTGACACGCGTGCTCAAGACGATCTTCGACAATCTGGACACGGTGCATGCGATCCATCCGGAAGCGCGCAAGCTCAGCATCGAGCGCGCGGCCCGCGAGACCGCCGTTCCCTTCCATCCGGCGGCCAAGGCGTTCTACCGCGCGCGCGGAGCCGGCGCATGACCGATCGGACCGCCGGCCAGCCGCAGCGCCCAGCGCTCGATTTCCCGGTGCCGGAGGATAGCGAACCGGAATCGGTGCGGGGCTGGATGGTGTGGTTCACCGGCGCCATCGGCTTCGGGCTTGCGGCATACGCGCTCTACTGGACGCAGTTCTCCATCAACACGACGTTCTACCGGGCCAGCTTCCTCGCCATTGCCCTGGGCCTGATCTACCTGCGCCGGCCACTGCTGGAGGCGGGTACGCCGCTGCGCCGGAGCACCATCGAGGAATGGCTCAGCGCGGGTCTGGCGCTGGCCGTCATCGCGCTCGTGCTGAACGATACCGGCATGATGGGCGGCAATCCGCTGGCGCTGGCGATTACCGGCGTGCTGGCGCTCTGCTTCGCGCTCTATCCGCTGGCCGTGTCCACGCGCCTGTTTTCCCGGTTGCGGATCTCCGACTGGGTGTTCGGCGCGCTGGTGCTGTGGTGCGCCTTCTACCTGTGGACCAATGTCGATCTCTACAAGAACCGGGCGACACGGCCGAGCATGGAAGAACTGGCGCTGGGTCTGGCGCTGCTGCTGATCATTCTGGAAGCGACGCGCCGGGCCATCGGCTGGATCCTGCCGGCGATCACCGTGACCTTCCTCGTCTACTGCTATTTCGGCCCTTATGTGCCGCTGCCGTTCGATCATCGCGGCTTCTCGGTGATGCGGATCATCGCCCAGAACTTCCTGACGCTCGAGGGCATCTTCTCGACGCCCATGGACGTGGCCGCGACCTTCATCATCCTGTTCTCCCTGTTCGGCGCGGTGCTCGCGAAGGGCGGGGCGGGGCAGTTCTTCATCGACTGGTGCTTCGCGCTGTTCGGCAAGAAGCCGTCGCCGTCGGCGCCGGGACGGGCGGTGGTCGCCTCCGGCTTCCTGTTGGGCACGGTGTCCGGTTCCGGCGTCGCGACAACGGTCACGCTCGGCTCGATCGCCTGGCCCATGCTGAAGCGAAGCGGCTATCCGCCCAACGTCGCGGCCGGCATGCTATCGGCGGCCGGCATTGGCGCGATCCTGGCACCGCCGTCGCTGGGCGCGGTGGCCTTCATCATCGCGGAATATCTCCAGGTGCCCTACCTGCAGGTCGTGATCTACGCGACGATTCCGGCGCTGCTGTATTATTTCTCGTGCTGGCTGACGACCGAGGCGGATTCGCGCCGGTTGCGCATCGCGCCGGTGCGGACCTCGGACGCCTCCCTGTGGCACCTGACCAGCCGGTATGGATATCATTTCCTCTCGCTGGTCACGATCGCGGCGCTGCTGATCATGGGCTTTTCCGCCTTCATGGCCGTGTTCTGGTCCATCGTCCTGTCATTCATGCTGTCCATGCTGAGGGCCGAGAACCGTCTGGTGACCCCGGCCGCTTTTGGCGCCGGGGCGATGGCCGGCCTTCTGGCATACGCCTATGGCGCGACGGGCCTGGCGCGCGACCACGGACTCGGGGCGCTCTTTGACGACCGCTTGTCCGTCGCGCTGTTCTGGATGGTGGCGGCGGCCATGGCGGTTTCCGCGCTCCAGGCCGGCCGACGGCTGCGCCGGGGCGAGGCGCCGGCCGAAGACTCGACCCGCATGATCGTCGCGCTGCGCGACGGCGCCCTGTCGACCACCGGGATCATCGCCACCTGCGCCTGCGCCGGCCTGATCGTGTCGGTCGTCAACCTGACCGGCCTCGGCCTGACCATCTCCTCGATCATCGTCGGGGTTGGGGGCGGCGACAGGCTCATGGTAATCCTGCTGGCCGCGCTGGCGATGTGGGTCATCGGCGCCGCGCTGCCGGTAACCGCGAGCTACATCATCGCGGCGGTGATGCTGGTGCCAGCCCTGACCGAAGTCGGCATTCCGGCGCCGGCGGCGCACATGTTCATGTTCTACTATGCCGTTCTGGGCGAGGTATCGCCGCCAACCGCGCTTGCTCCGTTCGCCGCCTCGGCGATTACCGGCGGACAACCGTTCCGCACCATGATGCAGGCCTGGAAGTACACGCTGCCCGCGTTCCTGATTCCGGTGATGTTCTGTCTCACACCGGAAGGCCTTCAACTGCTGGCGCTCACCGTGAGCGGCGACGCGCCATCGAGCGCCTCCGATTGGGGCGGGATCCTGCTGGTGGCGGGCACGTCTTGCCTCGCGCTCATCGGACTGTGTGTTGCCCTGACGGGCTATGCGCGGCGACCTGCCTCGGTTCCCGAGCGTGTCCTGTGCGGCGTCGGCGGCGCCTTGCTGCTGGCCATCGGCACGGTCACGGATGTGGCCGGCGTGCTGCTGCTCGGCGCCGGATTGAGCCTTCACTGGTGGCGTTCGCGCCGCAGCGCGTCCCTTCGGTCGCCTTGATGGTTTTGAAAAACCCGGGGACGCCTATATAAGGGAGACACGGGCGCCGACCGATGGGACAGAACGGTCCGCGCCTGCCGCGCCAACTCCTGTCCGTTGAAAGACTTCCTGCCGGATGCAGCCTGCTCCTCGCGCCGAGCGATATCTTTTCGCCACCTCCATTCCGTTCGTTCTCGCCCATCTCGCCTGCTTCGCGGCGATCTGGACGGGCGTGTCGGTCGCCGACCTGATGTTGTGCGCTGGCCTCTATGCCGCGCGCATGTTCGGCGTGACCGGTGGCTATCATCGCTATTTCTCGCACAAGACGTACAAGACCAGCCGGGTCTTTGCGTTCGTGCTGGCCTTCCTGGCGCAGAGTTCAGCGCAGCGCGGCGCCTTGTGGTGGGCCGGCACGCACCGCCATCATCACCGGTATTCCGACGGGGCTGAAGACGTGCATTCTCCGGTACGGCGCAGCTTCTTCTATTCCCATGTGGGCTGGATCTTCAGCGAGAAGTTCGACAAGACCGATCTGAGCCTTGTGCCCGATCTCGCCAAGTATCCCGAACTGGTTTGGCTCGATCGCAATCCATACGTGCCGCCGTTCCTCACGGGGCTCGTCGTCTGGCTCCTTGCCGGCTGGTCGGGCCTGGTCGTCGGCTTTTTGTGGTCGACGGTGCTGTGCTGGCACGCCACCTTCGCCATCAACTCGCTGGCGCATGTGCATGGCAGCCAGCGTTACGTGACCGGCGACCAGTCCCGCAACAACTGGTGGCTGGCGCTGCTGACCTTCGGCGAGGGCTGGCACAACAATCACCACCATTATCAGGGTTCCGTGAAGCAGGGCTTCCGCTGGTACGAGATCGATATCAGCTATTATGTGCTGCGCGGCTTCGCGGCCGTTGGTCTTGTCTGGGACCTGCGTCTGCCCAGTGCACGGGCCATCGAATATGGCCAGAAACTGCCCAAGGCCGTCGTCGAGAAGGCCGCCGGCCAGCTTGCCGCGAGCTTCCCCGTCGCGCCCATCGCCGCGGATCTTCGCGCCCGCCTTCAGCACGATCTCGCCGAGATGATGGAGCGCTGGCACCGGCAGCTGGACGAAAAGGTGGAGACCATCCGCCACGATCTGGACGAACTGTTCCACGCCATACACATTCCGGCGATGCCGACCGTCGCCGAATTGAGGGACAAGGCCTCCGGCATGTTCGCTCATTCTCCCTGCATGAACGATATCGTCGAACGGACGCGCCAGATCCTGCTCGAGGGTGTTCGGGACGAATTGCTGGGGCGGCGTCCTGTGGCGGCGGCGGCCTGACCCGTGCTAGGGTCCCCCGGGCCTAACGGGGGGAGCCGCATGATATCACTTGAAGGAACAGTCGCACTGGTGACAGGGGCGGCCGGCGGCATCGGCCGGGCCACCTGCGCCGCCTTGATCGAGGCCGGCGCCGTGGTCATCGCCACGGGCACCAACGGCACGGCGGCGGCGCGCAAACCGCCCGGGACCGAATGGCTCGACCTTGACGTCACCGACGAGGCCGCCTGGGCCGCAGCGGCGGCGGACATCGAGCACCGGCATGGTCGCCTCGATATTCTCGTCAACAATGCCGGTGTCTCCATCGTCGAGCGCTTCGAGGACGTGACCTATGCCTCATGGCGGCGGACCATGGCCATCAACACGGATGGCGTCTTCCTCGGCATCCGCGCCATGCTGCCGCTGTTGCGAGCCGCCGGACCCCGCCGCGAGGGAGGCGCGTCGGTCATCAGCGTGTCTTCCGTCGCCGGCATCGTCGGTGCCGAGTTCAACGCCGCCTATTGCGCCAGCAAGGGCGCGGTCCGGCTGCTGACCAAGTCGCTGGCGCTCGAATTCAGCGCCTTCGGCTATCCGGTCCGGGTCAATTCCATCCATCCGGGCGGCGTCGATACCGACATGGTCGAGTCGATCTTCCAGAGTTACGCCGATGTGGGCGCGGCCGAGACAGCGAAAATCGCCTATGATGCGGCGGTCCGTTCCCATCCGCGGGGCCGGATGGCAAAGCCCGAGGAAATCGCCGCCGGCATCCGCTTCATGGCCAGCGACGAGGCCAGCAACATGCACGGCAGCGAGATGATTCTCGATGGCGGCTTCACCGCGCGATAGGGAGACGGAAATGAGCGAGCGTACCGGAGGGTGTCTCTGCGGCAGTGTCCGCTACACGCTGGCGGCCGATCCGCCCGCCGTCGTGGTATGCCATTGCCGCAACTGCCAGAAGCAGGCCGGTTCGGCCCTGTCGGTGGTGGCGGTGTTCGCCCGTCCGGCGCTGACGCTGACGGGCACGACGAAAGTCTACGAGGACCGGGGGACGAGCGGGCAGGCGGTCTACCGCACCTTCTGCCCGGCGTGCGGCTCGCCCGTGCTGACCGACACGCCGCAGGCTAAGGAGCAGGGAATCATCTTCATCAAGGCGGGCACACTCGATGACGTGAGCGACCTGAACCCGACAGCGCATTACTGGACCGGCAGCGCACAGCCCTGGTTCACCATCCCCGAAGGCGCCGCGGCGTTTCACCGGGAGTAATACCGAGACTTCTGCCGATCATGGCGGCGCATCGGCGACATAGCCGAAATGCGCCATCAACTCGCCCGGGACGCCCTCGAACAAGCGCGCCGCGATTTCGGGCGGCAGGTCGCCGCGCCATTGTCCTGTACCGTTGAAGATCGGCTGGTTCAATTGCCAGGCGCGCAGCGCCCGATGCTCTTCGCCTTCCTGACCGCTGCCTTTGCGGCTGCCATCCGTGCCATTCCAGGTCACGGCGGTCCGGTGATAATCGAGCATGGCCGGATCGAAGGGAAGACCGATGAACCGGCACACCTCGCGGATCCGACCTTCGGTGTCTTCGGTCAAGTCCTCGTAGCGCAAGATCGTGGTGTCGGGCATCGCTTCCGCCTGGCGCGACAGCAGCGTATCGCCGACCCAGCGTTTCATGCCTTCGGCGGGATCGCCGATGCGCCGGGCGATGGAGGCGGTCACATCACGTCCGTCGCGCACCATCACCACGAAGCGCGCGCCGGGCACCGCCTGCCTGATCCGGTTCATATGGCGGATGTGCTGGGGCGTCTTCTCGACCAGCACCCGTTTGCCGGCCGCCGTGCAGTCGCGCCGCAGGTCGCGCAGGAATGGCCAGGGCGTCGTCGCCATGAATGCCTTGGTCTCCGCCATCGGCGCGTAGACCGCGGGATGCGCGGCGAGGATGCGGAGCAGGAGGCTGGTGCCGCTATGGCCGCAGCCGCAGACGAACACGACCTGATCGACCCAGGACCGGTCGCGCCAGCGCGGCGGCTCGGTCACGGCAAGAACGATCCGTTTGCCGAGAAAGCGCGCGCGGGACAGGGCATGAGAGGGCATCAGACATCCATCGAAGCCGGATCAACCGGTACGAGAGCACCGGCGGGTCCACTCTAGGGCAGAGGCTTCCTCATGGCGATGACCGAGCAAGCCGGGCGATGACAAAATCCGCGCGGGCCGCGATGGAATCCCGCGGAATTTCCAGCGGGTCGTATCCGAACGACCGGTAGGTCTTCACAAGGGTCCGATAGGCCGCGACCGCTTCGTCGAAGCCGTGGCGGCGTTCTTCGTCCGTGCGGTAGATCTCGCCCCAAGGGGGCACCATGAAGACGATGCGCCGATAGCGCAGGAGGGCCGCGGCCCTGCTCATGGGGGCGGGGGCCGGCACGCCCAGCGTGCCGTAGCCGCCGATCTGATCGATGATGCCCCTGTCGAAAAAGGCCGTCTCATTGCCCGACGCGGCGTCGATCATGTGGTTCATGGCGCGCGATATGGTCAATTCCAGGAACTTGCCCAGATCCTCCCAGGGCAGGGCATCACCACCGACGAACAGCTGCTCCTTCACGACCTGGCGCCCGGCTTCCGGGTAGCAGGCGAACCCCCGCCGCGACAGTTCGCCAAGCAGCGAGGATTTGCCGCCGCCCGAGCAACCGGAGATGACTACGAGCCTGTCCGACGCCCCCTGTACGTTGGCCGGCCGGTATGCGGTTTCATCCTTGTGCCTCATCGTCTGCTCCTTGCGGCGTCTATCCTCTTGGCAGGGTCCCCGAAAAGCGGGAACATTTTATCCCACGTTTCCCTGACGCACGGGTCCCCGTCCGTCGCTGCCGACGGATGATGGATTTGCTCGAACGACTGTTCCGACTCAGCGAGAACGGCACCTCTGTCCGGACCGAATTGCTGGCTGGTCTGACCACCTTCCTGACCATGGCCTACATCATCCTGGTCAACCCGACCATTCTGGCCGATGCCGGCATTCCCATGGCCGGCGCGGCGGCGGCGACCTGCCTGGGCGCGGCGTTTGGCTCGATCCTGATGGGACTGTTCGCCAGATCGCCCATCGCGCTGGCGCCGGGCATGGGGTTGAACGCCTATTTCACCTATACGGTGGTGCGCGGCATGGGCCTGCCGTGGGAAACGGCGCTGGGCTGCGTGTTCCTGTCGGGTCTCGCCATGCTGCTGCTCACGGTGGCCGGTCTGCGGCAGCTGATTCTCGCCGCCATTCCCCAGTCGCTCTACGCCGCGATCGCCGCCGGTATCGGCCTGTTCATCGCCTTCATCGGCCTGCACGGCGCGGGCATCGTGGTCGCCAATCCGGCGACGGCGGTCGCGCTGGGCGATCTGGCGAGCCCGAACGCCGGTCTGGCGGCGTTCGGCCTGGCGGTGACGGCCGGGCTGATGGTCTGGCGGGTGCGGGCCGCGATCATCATCGGCATTCTGGCCACCACCGCGCTGGCCTGGGCGCTGGGACTCGTCGACTTCAAGCCCGGACCCTACAGCGTCGAGGCCTTGGGCTCGACGGCGTTCAGCCTGGACATTCCCGCCGCCCTCGGCCTGGGCGGCGGCACCCTCGGCATCGCCCTAATCGAAATCGTCTTCATCTTCCTGTTCGTCGACCTGTTCGACAATCTCGGCACCCTGGTCGCGGTCAACCGGCGCGCCGGGCTGATGCGCCCGGACGGCACGATTCCCCGCCTCAGACGCGTTCTGCTGACCGATTCGGCGGCAACCATGGTCGGCGCGGTCGCCGGCACCAGTCCGGTGGTAAATTATATCGAGAGCGCGGCGGGCGTCTCGGCCGGCGGCAGGACGGGCCTGACCTCGATCACCGTGGGCGTCCTGTTCCTGCTCGCGCTGTTCGCCGCGCCCTTCGCCCAGGCGATCCCGGCGGCGGCGACGGCGCCGGCGCTGATTCTCGTCGGCGCCATGATGATGGCGCCGCTGGCCGAGGCGGATTGGAACGATCCGGCGGTGGCCATCCCGGCGTTCCTGACCCTGATCGGCATCCCGCTGACCTTTTCGATCTCCAACGGCATTGCGTTCGGCGTCATCGCCTATACGGTCCTCAAGCTGGTTCAGGGGCGGGCAGGGCGCAAGGATTGGCTGATGTTCGTGCTGGCGGCGCTGTTCCTTGCACGGTTCATCTGGTTGGGAGCGGGTTGAACGAGGCTGACAAGCAAACGCCGTCCATCGTAGTCTCGTGCCTTTCAACGGTCGTGAATGAGCATGAAATCGGTTCAGGCGACGCTTCTTTTTTCCGCGACACTCCTCGCATTGGCGATCCCCATCGAATCTCCTGGAGAGGAGGCGGTTGACGATTTTCCACCGCTCGTGGACATGTATGACGAGTCTTCCGACACCTGGAACTGGGCCGTCATCCACATCCGATGTGCCGGGGTCTACATGTTGGCCCAGGGCATCGCGGCGGCTGATCCAAGCGTGACAAACCGGTACATCGACAAAGGTCAATACCATGTCGATGCCGCGGCCTTGCACCAGAGCAGACGGCTCCAGCAGGACTACAATCAAGCGCAAGGCGAGGCGGTGGCCCGTGCGCACGAGACCGGCTACCGCTACGGCGACTTGGCCGCCGATAGATTCGATGCATGGGAAGATGTTCTCAAGGAACCGACCATCGCCAGGGATCTGAGTTTCTGCGAGGGTATCGAGGCGCCCTACAGCTACGCACCGTAAAGAAATTCATTGAACTGCGGAGCGGAGCGGTGGCCTGGCACCGTCAACAGCCTGTCTCAAGGCTGTTTGGCTGGGGGACTAGGATTCGAACCTAGACTGGCGGAGTCAGAGTCCGCTGTCCTACCGTTAGACGATCCCCCAACGAAGGCGGGCGCAACATAGGAACAGTTCGCGTGGCTGTCAACGCCTTGCACCATTCATAAAGCGAGTTACATTGGTGTGAAACCAACGCCAGTTCCGGAGCACGAGAGTCAGGTGAACCATCCAGCCGACAATCTCGCCACGCACACCGGAAACGGTGCCGGTGCAGGGCGTTGGGGGCACACCTACGCGGCGGTGGACCTGGGCACCAACAACTGCCGGCTGCTGATCGCCAAACCCGCCAATGGCGGCTTTCGTGTCATCGATTCCTTTTCGCGCATCGTCCGGCTGGGCGAGGGCGTCGCCAACAAGGGCGCGCTGTCGCGCGAGGCCATGGAGCGCACCATCGAGGCGTTGAAGGTCTGCGCCGACAAGATCGAGCGCCGCGGCGTGACCCGGCAGCGTCATGTGGCCACGGCGGCGTGCCGGGCGGCGAGCAACCACGCTGAGTTCATCGAGCAGGTCCGCGACCGCACCGGCATCGACCTGCACGTCATCACGCCCGAGGAAGAGGCACGGCTCGCCGTGTCGGGGTGCATCTCGCTGTTCGACGACGGATCCGAGTTCGCCTTCGTGTTCGACATCGGCGGCGGCAGCACCGAGCTGATCTGGGTCGCGGCCACTCCGGACCGCGCCTGCGACATCCGCGCCTGGACCTCGCTGCCCTGCGGCGTCGTGACCCTGGCCGAGATGTTCGGCGGCCGCGAGGTAACGCCGGACGTGTACCGCCGCATGGTCAAGCATGTGGAAGACATGCTGGCACCGTTCGAGGCGCAGCACCGGCTGACCGAGCGGGTCGCCTGCCACCAGGTGCAGATGATCGGCACGTCAGGGACGGTCACCACCATTGCCGGCATCCATCTCGGCCTGAAGCGGTACGACCGCAGCCGCGTCGACGGGATGTGGATCGCCCGCGAGCACATTCACGAAATTTCCCAACGCCTGACCGGCATGAGCTATGAAGAGCGCATGGCCGAGCCGTGCGTGGGTCGCGACCGGGCCGATCTGGTCGTCGCGGGCTGCGCCATTTACGAGGCGATTGCCAATATGTGGCCCTGCGCGCGCCTTCGCGTCGCGGACAGGGGCCTGCGCGAGGGACTGTTGCTGGATCTGATGATGGATGCCGACCGAGACCGGAACCGGAGCGCTCATGGCGCGTCCGCCTAGAAGCACGCGCGGCACGACGCGCGGATCGGGCGACCGGGAACTGAGCGTGCGGGTCAAGACGGCCTCGGGCCGCCGCCTGTCGTCGACCCTATGGCTGCAGCGCCAGCTGAACGACCCTTATGTGGCCGCCGCCAAGCGCGAGGGCTATCGGTCGCGCGCCGCCTACAAGCTGATCGAGCTGGACGAGAAATACGGCCTGCTGAAGAAGGGCGGCCGCATCATCGATCTGGGCGCGGCGCCGGGCGGCTGGAGTCAGGTCGCGATCAAGAAGGTCGGCCCGTCGGGCAAGGTCATCGCCATCGACAAGGACGAGTTCGACGCCATCTCGGGCGTGGAGATGGCCCAGCTGGATTTCCTCACACCGGAAGCGCCCGATGTATTGATCGCGATGGCCGGCGGACCGGTCGATCTGGTGATGAGCGACATGGCCGCCTCGAGCATCGGTCACCGCGCCACCGATCATCTGAAGATCATGGCCCTGTGCGAGGCCGCCGTGGACTTCGCGGTCACGGTGCTGGCGCCGGGCGGCAGCTTCGTCGCCAAGGTGCTGAAAGGCGGCACCGAGAACGAATTGCTCGCCATGATGCAGCGCCACTTCAAGTCCGTGCGGCACGCGAAACCCAAGGCCAGCCGGCAGGATTCCGCCGAAGCCTATGTGGTCGCGACCGGATTCAAGGGCCGTTCGGAAGGCTGATACTAGGTCTTGTACCCGAGCGGCCTCGGTGTCATATTCCGCGCCACTTCGGCGCAGGGTATCAGGAGTCCCGATGCACATTCGCGAGGCACTCACTTTCGACGACGTCCTACTCGTGCCCCGTGAATCGAGCGTCATGCCCGGCCAGGTCGACACGAGGACGCGTCTTACAAGCACGATCGAACTCGGCATCCCGCTGTTGTCCGCCGCCATGGACACGGTCACGGAAAGCCGGCTCGCCATCGCCATGGCCCAGACCGGCGGCATGGGCATCCTTCACCGCAACATGACCGCGGCCCAGCAGGCCGAGGAAGTGCGCCAGGTGAAGAAGTTCGAATCCGGCATGGTCGTCAATCCGGTGACCATCGAGCCGCATCAGCCGCTTTCCCACGCGCTGGAGCTGATGACCCGGCACCGCATCTCGGGCATTCCGGTGGTCGAGAAGGGCGGTAAGCTGGTCGGTATACTGACCAACCGCGACGTGCGCTTCGCCACCAACACCGCCCAGCCGGTCAGCGACCTGATGACCCAGAGCGTCATCACCGTGAAGGACAATGTGGGCACGGAAGAAGCCCAGCGCCTGCTGCACCAGCACCGCATCGAAAAGCTGCTGGTGGTGGACGATGCCTATCGCTGCATCGGCCTGATCACCGTGAAGGATATCGAAAAGGCCCAGCTTCACCCGAACGCCTCCAAGGACGCGAAGGGCCGCCTGCGGGTCGGTGCCGCCGTCACCGTGGGCAATGAGGGCCTGGACCGGGCCGCCGCGCTGATCGACGCGGAAGTGGACGTGATCGTCGTCGATACGGCGCATGGCCATTCCAGCCGCGTCATCGACACCGTCGCGCGCCTGAAGAAATCGGGCCAGGTGGAAGTGATCGCCGGCAACATCGCCACCGCCGACGCGGCGCGGGCGCTGATGGACGCCGGCGCCGACGCGCTGAAGGTCGGCATCGGCCCGGGCTCGATCTGCACCACCCGTATCGTCGCCGGCATCGGCGTGCCGCAGCTGACCGCGATCATGGACGTCATGAGCGTCGCCGGCAAAGGCAACATCCCGGTGATCGCCGATGGCGGCATCAAGACCTCGGGCGACGTGGCGAAGGCCATCGCCGCCGGCGCCAACTGCGTCATGGTCGGCTCGCTGCTGGCCGGCACGGAAGAAGCGCCGGGCGAGGTGTTCCTCTATCAGGGCCGCTCCTACAAGGCCTATCGCGGCATGGGCTCGGTGGGCGCCATGGCGCGCGGCTCGGCCGACCGCTACTTCCAGGAAGAAGTGAAGGACACCATGAAGCTCGTGCCGGAAGGCGTTGAGGGCCAAGTGCCTTTCAAGGGTCCGGCCGGCAATGTGGTGCACCAGCTGGTCGGCGGCCTGCGGGCCGCCATGGGCTATACCGGCGCGGCGACCGTGCCCGATCTGCAGGAGCGGGCCGAGTTCGTGCGCATCACCAACGCGGGCCTGCGCGAGAGTCATGTCCATGACGTGGTGATCACCCGCGAATCTCCCAACTATCCGGGTTCCTGAGCCGTCATGCGAGCGGGCGCACGCATCCAGGCCGCGATCGACCTGGTTGCGGCGGTCGACACCTCCACACGCGGCGGCGGCGCGGCGGCCGACGACATCCTGCGCGCCTATTTCCGCCAACGCCGCTATGCCGGCTCGAAGGACCGGCGCGAGGTCGGGACACTGCTCTATGCCGTGCTGCGCCGGCGGGGCGAGCTGGCGTGGCGGCTGGGCGAGGCGGCGTCGCCGCGTCTCATGGTGCTGCTCGAGCGTTGCCTGAGCGGCGCGGCGCCGGCGGCGCTCGATGCCGAGTTCGAGGGCGACACGCACGCGCCCGAGCCGCTGAGCGAATCGGAAACTCTCCTTATCGACAAGGCCTTGTCGGCTGATGCTGAGGCGGCGCCGGCCTGGGCGCGGCACAATTTCCCCGCCTGGATGGAGGCCTCGCTGCGGCGCCGTTTCGGCGCGCGCATGGACGAGGAGATGGACGGGATGACCGGCCGCGCTTCGGTCGATCTGCGCGTCAACACGCTGCGGGGCAAGGTCGCCGATGCCCGCGCCGCGCTGCCGCAGGCCGTGCCGACGCCGTGGATCTCCACCGGCCTTCGGCTGGAGCAGGATGGAGATATCTCCAGCGATCCTCTGTATTTGGGCGGCTATGTGGAAGTGCAGGATGAAGGCTCGCAGATCGCGGCGCATCTGTGCGGCGCGCGCCGGAGCATGCAGGTGATCGACTTCTGCGCCGGCGCCGGCGGCAAGACGCTGGCGCTGGCCGCCGCCATGGGCAACACGGGCCAGATCTATGCCCATGACAGCGACGCGCGCCGGCTGGAGCGGCTGCGGCCCCGCGCCAAGCGGGCCGATGCGCGCACCATCCAGTATGTGGACCGGGCCGACCGGCTGCCCGCCGCCGCCGACCGCGTGATCCTCGACGTGCCGTGCAGCGGCACCGGCACGTGGCGGCGCAATCCGGAGGCGCGCTGGCGCCTGACGCCGGAGCGGCTGGACGAGGTGACCGCGCTGCAGGACTCGCTGCTCGATGCGGGCGCGGCGCTGGTGGGTAAGGGCGGCCAGTTGGTCTACATCACCTGTTCGCTGCTGCCCGAGGAAGGCGAGGACCGGATCGCCGCGTTCCTGGCCCGCGCGCCCGGGTTTTCCGCCTTGCCCTACACGGTCAACTGGACGGACGAAGGGCCAGTGCCGTATACGCTTTCGCACATTCCGGAATATCTGGTTCTCAGCCCCGCAAGCCATCAAACGGACGGGTTTTTCGTCGCCGTCCTGGAACGCAAGGAATAGGGTCCGCCCCATGACAGAACATGTCCTGATCGTCGATTTCGGGTCGCAGGTGACGCAGCTGATCGCCCGGCGCGTGCGCGAGGTGGGCGTGTATTGCGAGGTGGTGCCGTTCAACAAGGTCGATGGCATGATCGACGCCTTCGATCCCAAGGGCATCATCCTGTCCGGCGGCCCGGCCAGCGTCATCGAGGCCGACACGCCGCGCATTCCCCAGTCGGTGCTGCAGCGGGGCGTGCCGATCATGGGCATCTGCTATGGCGAGCAGGCGCTGTGCGCGCAGCTCGGCGGGTCGGTGGAGAAGGCCGATCACCGGGAGTTCGGCCGCGCCTTCCTCGACATCAAGGAAAACTGCGCCCTGTTCGACGGCGTCTGGGCGCCGGGCGAGCGGCACCAGGTGTGGATGAGCCATGGCGACCGGGTGGATTCCATCCCCGAGGGCTTTCGCATCGTCGCCGTCAGCGATGGCGCGCCCTTCGCCGCCATCGCCGACGAGGCGCGCCGCATCTATGCCGTGCAGTTCCACCCGGAAGTGATCCACACGCCCGATGGCGGCAAGCTGCTGAAGAACTTCGTGCTGAACATCGCCGGCTGCGTCGCCAGTTGGTCCATGGCCGCGTTCCGCGAGACCAAGATCGCCGAAGTGCGCGCCCAGGTCGGCGACGGCAAGGTGATCTGCGGCCTGTCGGGCGGCGTGGACAGCTCGGTGCTGGCCGTGCTGCTGCACGAGGCGCTTGGCGACCAGCTGACCTGCGTGTTCGTCGATCACGGCCTGCTGCGCGCCGACGAGGCCGAACAGGTGGTCAGCCTGTTCCGTGGCCATTACAACATCCCGCTGGTGCATGTGGATGCGGGGCCGCTGTTCCTCGGCAAGCTGGAGGGCGTGTCCGACCCGGAACAGAAGCGCAAGATCATCGGCGCCACCTTCATCGACGTGTTCGAGGCCGAGGCCAAGAAGGTGGGCGGCGCCCGCTTCCTCGCCCAGGGCACGCTCTATCCCGATGTGATCGAAAGCGTCTCCTACAGCGGCGGCCCGAGCGTGACCATCAAGTCGCACCACAATGTCGGCGGCCTGCCGGCGCGCATGAACATGGCACTGGTCGAGCCGCTGCGCGAGCTGTTCAAGGACGAGGTGCGGGTGCTGGGCCGCGAACTGGGCCTGCCCGAGACGCTGGTGGACCGCCACCCGTTCCCCGGCCCGGGCCTCGCCATCCGCATTCCTGGCGCCATCGAGGAAGACAAGATCCGCATCCTGCAGAAGGCCGACAAGATCTATCTGGAGGAAATCCGCCGCGCCGGCCTCTACGACGCCATCTGGCAGGCCTTCGCCGTGCTGCTGCCGGTGCGCACCGTGGGCGTGATGGGCGACGAGCGGACCTATGACTATGTGTGCGCGCTGCGCGCGGTGACCTCGGTGGACGGCATGACGGCGGACTACTATCCGTTCGACCACGAGTTCCTGGGCCGGGTGTCGAGCCGCATCATCAACGAGGTGCGGGGGATTAACCGGGTCGTCTACGACGTGACGTCGAAGCCGCCGGGGACGATCGAGTGGGAGTGAGGTTTTCAGCTTTAGGTAGATAGCCCTTGAGCAAGAAACAACCTTGGATGGATCATTTTCGGATCCAATCTATTACAGAATTAGATTTTGTAATTGGTGAGGAGTTAGGTATACCCGTAGGAATGCCGAGAAAAAGCGACCCGGCTTTTCGTAGACGTATCGCAGCTGCGGCAGTTTCCTATCAGTTACTTCTTAAATCGATAGATTACGCGTCAAAAAAATATATTCCTGAAGATTTGTATGAAGAAGATAAAAATTATTTAGGCGACTTAATAAGTGATTATCTAAAAGAAAGTGCCGAAATACTACAAATCGAGTTAAAAAATTTTCACGGTGCTGGAGATGAGACATTTGGGGTAATCGGGACGGAGATTACACTTTTTAAGATCCCTGATACCTTTGATGTGGCTAGAATGCTCGCCAATCGAGGATTGTTGATTGAAGTGCTGCCTATCCTTCGGTTGTGCCTAGAAATGGGCGCATGGGCCAAAACGGCGTTCATCACTACGGACGAGCATAAAGTTGTTGCGTTGAAGGCCAACAATTGCATCCAAAAACTTAAATTAATATATCCGCCTATTGGGAAAATATATGGCTATCTATCGAACTTTACCCATTGGGGCTATATTGTGCATAAGGAATTTTTGTTATTTGAGGATGAAAAGGCTGCCGTGTTACATGCATCTGTTACCTATCGCGCACAATCCCTAGCGCTCTGCCTTCTTGTGCTAGACGTCCTTCTAGAGGTGATTCGAGACATTTACGGAGAGAATAGTAGTGACCTCATCCGGAAAATCCAGGGCAGCTCCGATGAAGTTGCCTCAAGAAACACTCGGGCACTCATTGCGAGCATGGTTGAGTTGTGTGAAATTGATGAACTCAGGAGAATACAGCTCTTTTTCAAGTAAGTTTTCCTGATAGCTGGTTGCCCTCGGCGTCTATAGTGTTGAGCTTAGCGTGCTGGTCGTCGTTCTGGTAGCTTTGTGAACCGATCCAAGCTTAGCCAGGAGCAGAACTGACCGAAGTTGTGGGGGCGCTGGTGGCGCACGCGGTCGAAGCGTTCCGCTTCCCATCAGCTTCCTTCCTTCGCCATCTCCCGGGCCAGGGCGATGAAGGTCTTGAAGGCGGCGGAGGGGTGGCGGCGGCCGGGGTAGTAGAGGCTCAGGGGCGCGAGCGGCGGTGTCCAGTCGGTGAGGACGCGCTCCAGACGTCCGGCCGCGATGTCCTCGCGCACGTCCGATTCCATGAAGAAGCCGATGCCCATGCCGTCCAGCACGGCGATGCGGGCGAGGCTGGCTTCGTCCAGGGTGATGCGGCCGGTGACGTCGACCTGCACCGGCTGGCCGTCCTTTTCGAACTGCCAGCGATAGAGCGCCCCGTTCGGGAGCCGGATGCGGATGCAGGCATGGCCGAGCAGGTCCGGCGGCACGCGCGGCCGCTCGTGCGCCTGGAAGTAGGCGGGCGCGGCGACCACGGCGTTGCGCCGGGGCGGACCCAGGGGCAGGGCGATCATGTCGCTGGGTACCAGGTCCGCGCTCCGGACGCCGAAATCGAAGCCATCGGCGACGATGTCGACCAGCCGCCCCTCGGTGACCAGATCGACGTGAACCCTCGGGTAGAGCCGCAGGAAACGCAGCACGAGGGGCGAGATGATCTCGCGCGCGGCGGTGGGGAACGCATTGATGCGCAGCGTGCCGGACGGCGTTTCCTGCTGCGAGCGGGCGGCGTTCATCGCCTCGTGGATGTCGTGCAGGGCCGGGCCGATCCGGGCGACGAAGTCCCGCCCGGCGTCGGTCAGCGATACGCTGCGGGTGGTGCGGTTGAACAGGCGCACGCCCAGCTGCTGCTCCAGCTTGCCGATCACATTGCTGAGCGCGGTCGTCGACAGCCCCAGCTCGAGCGCCGCGGCGCGGAAGGAACCGCGCCGCGCGATGGCGAGCACCGCATCGAGATCGATCAGGCCGTGCCTGGACATTATCCCGCCAATCGCAACACTTTATCCCGATTTGTCCCAATTATCGCCGCAAAAGTCCAGGGGTAGAGTGTCCGTGCCTCAACCATGCCGAGGCATCCCAGGCACTGGACACAACGGAGACGAATGATGGCGATCACTCTACCGGCGGTAATTTCGGACTACTTCGCGGCCGACAAGGGCAGGAACCCGCAATCGGTCGCCGCATGCTTCACCGACGCGGCTGTCGTGACGGACGAGGGGAATACCTACAGCGGGCGCGAGGCGATCCGGCAGTGGATGGCCGACTCCTCGACGCAATACACCTACACGGTCGAGCCGTTCGCGCTCGCCGAAGAGGGCGAACGGGTGGTCGTCACCAGCCATCTGGAGGGGAACTTCCCGGGCAGTCCGGTGGATCTGCGGTATTTCTTCGTCCTGGAGGGCGGCCGGATCGCGGCGCTGGAGATCATCCCGTGAGGCCGTTCCTCACCCTTGAAGGTAAGCGCGCGCTGGTCACCTCCGGCACGCGCGGCGCGGGCGCCGCGACCGTGGCCCTGTTCCGGGAACTGGGCGCCCAGGTCCTGACGACGGCGAGGACACGGCCGGACACGATCCCTGCCTCGGACTTCGTGCGCGCGGACCTCACGCGGGCCGAGGACTGCGAGGCGCTGGTCGCGGCGGTGGCCGAGCGGCTGGGCGGGGTGGACATCATCGTTCACATGCTCGGCGGCTCGTCGGCGCCGGCGGGCGGGTTTGCCGCGCTCGGCGATGACGAATGGCGCAGGGAGCTGGACCTCAACCTGATGCCCGCGGTCCGGCTCGACCGCGGGCTTGTGCCGGGAATGGTGGCGCGCGGGCAGGGCGCGGTCATTCACGTGACGTCGATCCAGCGGGTGTTGCCGCTGCCGGAGGCGACCACGGCCTATGCCGCGGCGAAAGCGGCGCTGTCCACCTACAGCAAGAGCCTGTCGAAAGAGGTCTCGCCGCACGGAGTGCGGGTGGTGAGGGTATCGCCCGGCTGGATCGATACCGAGGCATCCAAGGACCTGGCGATGCGGCTGGCGGCGGAGCACGGCGTGGATGTGGAGCAGGGCAAGCGGATGATCATGAACTCGCTGGGCGGCATCCCGATCGGCCGGCCCTCGACGCCGGAGGAGGTGGCCAGCCTGATCGCGTTCCTCGCGTCCGACCGGGCCGGGACCATCACCGGGACCGAGTATGTGATCGATGGCGGTACGGTGCCGACGGTGTGAGGGCGTCGAAGAATTTCCGCTAGGAGGCAACGACCCTTCTCAATGACGCCTCGATCTGCCCGCCGCACCACGCCGCGCCGTAATCCTGCCGCGTCTTTTCGGCCAGATCGGCCAGCGGCGGCAGGGCCGCGACGCGGCGGGTAAGGGCGGCGGTCACCGGGGCGGTATCATCGAGAATCTCGCCGATGCGGGGGAAACGCTCGGTCATCGTCGACCACAGCGTGGCGGTGACGATGTCGGCGATGCCGGGCGCGGCGCCGCCGAGCAGGTAGCCGCTGTATGGCTTCAGGCCGTGACGGCGGCCGGTGTCTTCCCACAGGCGCATCCATTTCCGCAGGCGCGGCACGAAGTCGCGCCAGCGCTCGGGCGTCCACATCTGACGGCCGCCGTCCAGGGTCAGCTCATCGATCAGGTCGTTGGCATCGCATACGCTCTTCAGGGCGAGGGCGCGCATGGCAGGCTCGGGAGGCAGGAGGGCCAGCGTCTCGCCCAGATAGAGGAGGATGGCAGGCATCTGGGCGATGGCGGCGCCGGTCCCGTTGTCGACAAGCAGGGGCGGTCCCATGAAGGGCACGGGCATGTCGGCCAGTTCGCCCTCCATCAGGGCGGAAATCGCCGCGTCGCCGGCTTCGTTCCAGCTCTTGCCGGCATGGGCGAGCACGGCGCGCACGAACTGGCCGCGAAACGGCACGGACCAGTAGTAAAGGGTATAGTCGGACATGTCGGCGGCTCCCGGCAAGAGGAGATCGGCGCGTTGGCCATGGGTAGGAGGTGAGGGCCGTCGGTACGCCGTGCAAGGCGGTGCATGCTTTGGGGACCCAAGTGTCCGCAGCGGTGGCTTGAAGCGGCCGTCAATCTGCACTATGTTGAACATTGAGACAATTTGTTCAACAGGGGGTGAAGCTCAATGTCCAAAAAACCTTCCGCGTCCGCGGCTGATCCGTCCCGCGTCGATGCCGTGCTCCGCGCGGCGGAAAGGTCCGGACTGCTGGGCGAGAAGCGGGGGCGTATCGGCGGCCGTGTCAGCCCGGCGCTGGTGGCTCACGCCAAGCAACGGACGGGCATTGAGGCCGATACCGACCTGATCGAGTTCGCGCTGGCAAACATTGCCCTCGACGAAGGCTTCGCCGAGGTCTTTCGGAAGGCGCGCGGACAGGTAGACCCGGACCTCGATCTCGGCTTCTGACGTGTCCGCCTTCGATTTCGATGCCGCCCGACGATGGGCGCGCCTCGATCCGAGCCGAACACTAGCCCGGCGTCCGGATCGGGAACTGCCGTTTATCGATGATGCCGATGCGGGCGGCGCTGCGCTGCTGCTCGACACCTGCGTCTATATCGATCAGATGCAGGACCGCACGCCGCCGCGCATAGACGAGGTCATCGCGGTTCGGCAGGTCAATCACTCCACCGTCGCCATCCAGGAACTGATGCACACGGTCGGTGTCCTGAGTCCCGCTGATCCGCGTAGCGCCGCCGCCATCGCTGAAATAAGGCGGCAGATTCGGGCCATGCCAGCGCACCGAGTCTTTACGCCGGATCCGGACGTGCTGGGCCGCGCTGCGCTGCTATCCGGCATGCTGTGCCGCCTCCAGGGCTATACCGCCGATGCGCGGATGCGCGCACTGATGGACTGCACCTTGTTCCTCCAGGCCCGAAAACTGGGACTTGCCGTGCTGACGGCCAACATCGGCGACTTCGACCTGCTGCTTCAACTCGTGTCCTCCGGCTCTGTCCTGTTCTACCGAAGAACGTAAGGCTGGTTCGCAACACGCCTCAGCGGGCCTCTACTCTTTTCGGCAGGGATGATAGACCGATCTCCCGCAGGAGGTCACAAGCAGCGTCATATGACATTCAACAGCTACCTTTGACGGGCGAACCAGTTCTTGCGACGGTTCATTGTTTCACCGAGCGCAACAATGAAATGCCGACGACAGGCATTCATCTCATTGGCGCGGGCGCGCACTCTGGCGATGCGGAACGGGATAGGCCTGTTCCGATGCATCGCGGGAGTTGACCATGAAGCTCTACCACCACCCCTTGTCGGGCCATGCCCATCGCGCGCGCCTGTTCATCTCGCTTCTGGGGCTGCCTCATGACCTGATCGAGGTCGATCTGGCGGCCGGCGCGCACAGGACGCCCGACTTCCTGGCGCTCAACCCGTTCGGGCAGGTGCCCGTGCTCGATGATGGGGGTATCATCATCCCGGATTCCAACGCGATCCTGGTCTATCTGGCCAAGAAGGCCGGGCGGACGGAATGGCTGCCGGATGACCCGCAAGGCGCCGCCGCGGTTCAGCGCTGGCTGTCCGTCGCGGCGGGCGAAGTGGCCTACGGCCCCGCTGCGGCTCGGCTGATCACGGTGTTCGGCGCCGCTTACGATGCGGATGAGGTCATCGCGCGGGCACATTCTTTCCTGGGCAAGCTGGAGACCCATCTGACGGGGCGACGCTGGCTGGTCGGAGAGGGTCCGACGGTCGCGGACATCGCGATTTACAGCTACGTCGCGCGGGCGCCGGAGGGCAATGTGGACCTTTCGGCCTACACGGCGGTCAATGAATTCCTGCGCCGGATCGAGGGCTTGCCCGGCTTCGTTCCCTTCGCGCAGACACGCGCCGGCCTTGCCGCCTGACCGATTCCTCGCGCTCAACAGGACATTCGAGATGACCAGAACATTGCCAAGTCTGCCGGCGTGGCACGAGGGCGAGACCTTCCTTCAGGAAAAGCTGGGCGTGGCGGAGCGGATGGCGGCCATCGGCGACCGCGTCATTCGCGATGTCATGCCCGATCAGCACCGCGCCTTTTACGCCCAGCTTCCGTTCATCGTGCTGGGCAGCGTCGATGCCGGCGGAGATGCGTGGGCCACGATCCTCACCGGCCGGCCAGGCTTCCTGTCGTCGCCAGACCCGGCAACGCTCGACATCGGCGTACAGGCGGACCCGAGCGATCCGGCCAGCGAAGGCCTGCGCGAGGGCGATTCCATCGGCCTGCTCGGCATCGAGATGCATACGCGGCGCCGGAACCGCATGAACGGTATCCTCGCGCAGACCAGGAAGGGTATGCGGGTGATGGTGGACCAGAGTTTCGGCAACTGTCCGCGCTATATCCAGCTTCGCGATTTCGAGATCGCGAGGGACCCGGGAACGACGTCCGAGGGTATCGTGGAGACGCTGAGTCACCTCGATGCGCCGGCGCGCGGCCTGATCGAGGCAGCGGACACGTTTTTCGTCGCGACCTATGCCGACCGGGGCGGACGCCGGCAGGTCGATGTCTCCCATCGCGGCGGCAAGCCCGGCTTCGTCCGGATCGGGGCGGATGGCACGCTCACCGTACCGGACTTCAGCGGCAATCTGTTCTTCTCGACACTCGGCAACATGGTGCTCAACGGGAAGGCAGGGCTCGTCTTCATCGACTATGAGCGCGGGGATGTGCTGCAGATGACCGGCGACGCGGAGGTGATCCTGGAGTCGCCGCAGATCGACGCATTCGAGGGCGCGGAAAGGCTGTGGACGTTCGAGCCACGCCGCATCGTCCGCCGCCAGGACGCGCTGGCGCTTCGGTGGTCGTTCCGCGAGAATGGCTGGTCGCCCAGCTCGCTCGAGACGGGCGACTGGGCGCAAGCCGCAATTACGTTGCGGAACGCCGCGCCGGGGAACTGACGGGCACGGTCCGAGGAGGGGTGGAGCGGGCATGGATCGCTGGCAGGCCATGCGGATTTTCGTGAAGGTGGCGGAGACGGAGAGTTTTGCCGAAGCCGCCCGCCAGCTTCACATGAGCGCGCCTGCGGTTACCCGCGCGGTGGCGGCCCTCGAGGATCTGATCGGCGCGCGTCTGTTCGTGCGCACCACGCGCTCGGTAAAGCTCACGGAGCCGGGGAGACGCTACCTGGACGACTGTCGGCGTATTCTGGCCGACATTATCGAGGCCGAAGCCGCGGCGGCCGGCTCCTATGCCACGCCGTCCGGAACGCTGTCCGTCACGGCCTCCGTCATGTTCGGGCAGATGTACGTCCTGCCGATCATGCACGAGTTCCTCGCAACCTATCCCTCTGTCTCCGGCAGGCTGCTGTTCGTCGATCGGCCGGTAAACCTGGTCGAGGAGGGCATCGATGTGGCGATCCGCATCGGCCACCTGGCTGATTCCGGGTTCGCCGCCATCAAGGTGGGCTCGGTCCGCCGTGTGGTCTGCGGCGCCCCAGCCTATTTCGAGACCCATGGCATCCCGCTCGTGCCCGCCGACCTCAGGCATCATCGGATCGTCGCCTCGACCAGCGCCTGGGCGTCACCGGCGTGGAGATTCGCACGCGATCAGCGCGTGACGGTCGACAGCTGGCTGCAATGCAACACCAACGATGCCGCGATCGCGACGGCCATGGCCGGCTCGGGATTGACGCGCGTGCTTCACTATCAGATCGGTCCCGCCTTGCTCGACGGCAGGCTGCGGATCGTCCTCGCCGAGCACGAGGACGCGCCGCTGCCGATCCATGTCCTGCATCCCGAGGGCCGTCAGGCGCCGGCGAAGGTGCGGGCCTTCGCCGATCTCGCGGTGGCGCGCCTGCGGGAGAACCGGCTGTTCAACGCCTGACTCAGGCCGCCTGCTCACGCATCGACGGGCCGGCACAACTCCAGGTACATGGCCGCAGGTTCATGGCCCAGGAAGGTCTTGCCCAGCTGTTCGTAGTGCCGGTAGGAGATCAGCGCGTGGTTCGCCGCCTGCTGGGCGTCGCGCAGCTGACGCTCGAGCGGGCTGTCCATGCGGCATCCGGTAGTGCCGGCCGTGTTGTTGATGACGCCGACCACTTCCCGGCAGGTCTGCGCGGCATGAGCGCAGGCGAGCAGGGCGGGCCAGAAATATTCCCAGTCGGGCTGCAGCCGGCCGCCCTTCGCGGGCAGCGGGCCAAGATGCTCCTCCAGCCGGTCCTGCGTCTCCATGACGAAGGCGCGCACCGCCATCAGCTTGGCCTGCGCCTCGCCGACGCGGTACTGGACGACAGCCTGGTCCTTGAGCGTCGTGCTCAAGCCCCACGGCACCTTGCCCATGGCGAGATCGATGAAATTGTCGATGGCGCCCCGGCACACGCCGAGCGCGACGGCCGCCTTGTTGTAGATGGCGTGGGTCGGATTCCGGTAGGTCGGGTTGTCCCAGATCTCGCTGGGCGCCAGCGAGCGGCCCGGCAACAGGCGATCGGGCGGCACGTAGCAGTTTTCCATGCGCACGTCGTGGCTGCCCGAGCCGCGCATGCCGGAGGTGTCCCAGGTGTCGATGATCTCGAACTCGCCTTTGGGCACCATGAACGAGGCTTCGGCGGTCTTACCCGTGTCCTCGTCGGTGCACATGGAGCCCATGAGGAAGTTCCAGGTGGCATTCTGCGAGCCGCTGGCGAAGCTGCCCTGATAGTTCAGGCGCCAGCCATCGCCCTCGCGCCGGGCGCGCCGGCCGGGATTGGGGCCGTTGGCCGGGCCGTGGCCGGAGCAGACCAGCGCATACCAGTCGTCGAAGATGCGCTCGGCGAAGGCGGGCGGCATCTGGCGGATGACCAGCGCGTTGATCTCGGACGAGATCTGGGTGCACCAACCGACAGAGCCGTCGATGGCCGAGACCGCCTCAATGATCTCGATCTGCTGGCGCGCCCGCAGGTCCTCGCCGCCCAGCTCGTCCGGCAGCACGTAGCGATACAGACCGATCTCGGCCATTTCCTTCGATGCCCAGGCGGGCAGATGGCGCAGGCGCTGCGCCTCGTCGCCAGCCGCCGCGAGCTTGTCCCTGATGCCGGCGATCCGCTGCAGCATGGGTGTTTTGGAAATCTCTCTCTGGCGGTCCAGAATCTCGGTGTTCATCATCTCGGTGTCCCTCCCGTTTCAGCATGGCTCCGGCCAAACGCCGCGTGCACGGCGATGACCGGTTCGCGGACGCGCCGGCTCCCCAGCGTGCGCATCCGCCAGCATGCTAACCGCAAGGCGAGCCTGACACTCTTCCTAAATTCGCCGTCTGATCCGTGGCGGGCCGGCGCCAGTACCATGTCGCGTGGCCGACGGGTCGCCATGACGACAGAGGAGCCTTGGGCCGTGATCCAACCCGATTGCCGCAGGAACATCGGCGTGCGCTGATGGCGGGCACACGCACTCTTATCCTGGTCCTTGGCGACCAGTTGACGCCGGCGATCAGCAGTCTCGCGGCAGGCGATCCGGCCCGGGATCGGATCCTGATGGCGGAGCTGCATGACGAGACCACCTATGTGCGCCATCACAAGAAGAAGATCGCCTTCCTGTTCTCGGCCATGCGCCATTTCGCCGACGAGCTGCGGGGCCTCGGCTGGCGCGTGGATTATGTGAGGCTGGACTCGCCCCAGCATCGCGGCGGCTTCACGGCGCAGGTGGCGCACGCGGCCGGCGCGCTGCGGCCCGAGCGGATCGCCGTCACGCAGCCGGGCGAGTGGCGCGTGGCCCGGATGATGAAGGGCTGGCACGAACAGCTGGGCGTGCCGGTCGACATCCTGCCCGATGACCGCTTCCTGTGTTCGCCCGCCGCCTTCGCGGACTGGGCGGCGGGCCGCAAGCAGCTGCGCATGGAGTATTTCTACCGTGACATGCGCCGCCGCACGGGATTGCTGATGGACGGCGACGAACCGGCAGGCGGACGCTGGAACTTCGATGCCGAAAACCGCAAGCCCGCCGACACCGACCTGTTCATGCCGCGCCCGCTGGCCGTTGCGCCGGACGCGATCACGCGGGAAGTGCTGGCGCTGGTCGAGGGGCGGTTCGGCAACCATTTCGGCGACCTGATGCCCTTCCGCTTCGCGGTCCGCCGCGACGATGCCGAAGCGGCCTTCTCGGCGTTCGTCGACACGGCCCTGGCGCGGTTCGGCGATTACCAGGATGCGATGCTGACGGGCGAGCCGTTCCTCTATCACGCCGTCATCGCGCAATACCTCAATTGCGGGCTGCTCGATCCGCTCCGGGTCTGCCGCGCGGTCGAGGACGCGTACCGGACCGGCGCCGTGCCGCTGAACGCCGCCGAGGGATTCATCCGCCAGATCATCGGCTGGCGCGAATATGTGCGCGGTATCTACTGGCTGCGCATGCCGGGGTACGAGCACAGCAACGCCCTCGGTCATACCCGGCCGCTGCCGGATTTCTACTGGACCGCCGAGACGGAGATGGCCTGTGTCCGGGCGGCCGTGACGCAGACCCGCGAGCACGCCTACGCCCACCACATCCAGCGGCTGATGATCACCGGCAATTTCGCCCTGTTGGCCGGGGTCGATCCGCACGCGCTGCACGAATGGTATCTGAGCGTGTATGCGGATGCCTATGAATGGGTCGAGCTGCCGAACACGGCCGGCATGAGCCAGTTCGCCGATGGGGGACTGCTGGCGTCGAAACCCTATGCGGCCAGCGGCGCCTATATCAACCGCATGTCGGACTACTGCCGGTCCTGCCGCTACGACGTGACGTGGCGGACCGGTCCGGATGCCTGTCCGTTCAACGCGCTCTACTGGAATTTCATCGCGCGGCATCGGGAGCTGCTGAGCCGGAACACGCGCATGACGCCGATGCTGCGCACCTATGACAGGTTTTCCGGCGACGAAAGGCAGCGCATCGCGGACAGCGCCGCCGCCTTTCTGGCCACGCTATGACGAAGAAGCGCTACACCAAATCCACGCTGCCGGAGAAGCCATGCGCGGCCTGCGGTCGGCCGTTCGCCTGGCGCAAGAAGTGGGCGCGGGACTGGGACGCGGTGAAGACTTGTTCCGAACGCTGCAAGGGAGAGCTGAGACGGCGGCGGAAGACGACGGCCGTCTAGCACTGGCATGCCCGTGCGCACCCGCTATAGTGCCCGCGAAGCACCAGAGGAGAGCGTTTTCCATGAGCCGCCGCGACAGCCTTGCCGCCGTTGAACGCCGCATCCGCCGCCTCGTGGTTCGGCGCGGCTGGCACATGATGAAGGCAGAGAAACCGGACAAGCGCGTGCTGGCCCATGGCGGCTATATGCTGCGGGACCCGGAAACCTTCGCCATCGTGTTCGGCGACAAGGACTATCCGTACTGCGCCGACCTGGACGATATCGAGGCGTTCCTCGCCAGTCTGGACGAGACGCAGGGCCAATAACCGATCCCGGAAACGCACCAGACCCTCATGACAGCATGCTCCACCATCGCAAAGACGCCTGTCGGTAGACTGACGCTGGTGGCGGGCGGCAAGGGATTGCGCGCCATCCTTTGGCAGAACGACGATCCGGGCCGGGTGAAGATCGGTCCCGTCACCGAGGACGACCATCATCCGGTACTCGTGGAAACGCGGCGGCAGCTCGACGAGTATTTCGCCGGACGGCGGACCCGGTTCGACCTGGCTCTCGATTTCATCGGCACGGACTTCCAGAAGCGGGTCTGGGCAGCGCTGCTGACAATCCCCTATGGCGAGACCAGGACCTATGCGGAGATCGCGGCGGCGCTGGGCAGGCCTTCGGCGGCGCGCGCGGTCGGCGCGGCGAACGGGCGGAACCCCATTTCCATCGTCGCGCCGTGCCACCGCGTCATCGGCACCGGCGGCGCGCTGACCGGGTTTGCCGGCGGACTCGGCGCCAAGCGCTTCCTGCTCGATCTGGAAGGCGCCGGCGCCGTATCCGTGCAACGCGTCCTGCCGCTCTGATCAGGCGACGATGACGTAGTCGGGGTTCGCCACCGCGAAGACCGCGTCGCGGTCCGGCGCGGGCGGGTAGATCCATTTGGTGTTGATCTCCCGCTTGACGGCCTTTCCTTCCTCGCGTGTCAGCTTCACCTGCCGGTCCCAGCCTTCGGTGAAGATCGCGCCCCAAGGGCCGAGATCGAGGCAGGTAACGTATTTCGGCTGGCTGTAGGGATGCAGGGGCAGGCCGACAAGCTCGGCGGCGGCATTATGTCCGGCCACCCGCCCCAGGCTGAGCGCGTGCTGGCATGACATGGACGCGACATGGCCCTCATCGTCCGTCGCCGCCAGCGCCGTGTCGCCGGTGACGAAGATCCCGGGCGCCGCCGGCGCGCGCAGGTAGGAATCCGCCGCGACGCGGCCGAGGGCGTCGTGCTCGCCCGGTATCTGGGCCGCAAGAGCGCTGGCCCGCGCGCCGGCGGTCCAGATCACGGTGCTGGAGGGAATGTATTCGCCGCTCGAGGTCGTCACGCCGCCCGCGTCCACGCCGACCGCGCCGGCCCCGGCGATGATCTCCACGCCGCATTCCGCCATCGCCTCAAGGATGATGGGGCGCGGCACCGGTCCCAGATCCCAGCCGATCGCCGGCGCCCGTTCCAGAACCACGACACGCACTTTCGCGTCCGGTCCCAGGATGCCTTGCAACCGCGCCGGCATCTCGGCTGCCGTCTCGATACCGGTGAAGCCGCCGCCCGCGATCACGATCGTGTTGCGCGCCGGGGTGTCGGGCTGACTGGCCAGCGACGTGAGATGCGCGTGCAAGGCCCGCGCGCTCGCGAGCTGGTCGACGTTGAACGCATGCTCCTTCAGACCGGGGATATCAGGCATGAACAGCCCGCTGCCGGTCGCCAGGACAAAACGGTCATAGGGCAAGGTCGTGGTGGCGCCGTCATTGCCGTGTACGGTTACTTGCCGCGCCGCGCTGTCGATGGCTTCGACTCGGCCAGCCACGTGCCGGACGCCGACGGCGGCCAGCAGCGGCCCCACATCCGGCGCCATCTCGTCGAAGGCGGTTTCATAAAGGCGCGGGCGGATGTGCAGGCTGGGCTCGGGCGAGACGACCGTAATGGCGACGGCCTCGTCCTTGCCGGCCAGGGCGACGGCGCGGGCGGCGGAGAGAGCGGCCCACACGCCGGCAAAGCCGGACCCGGCGATGATAATGTTCTGTGTCATGGCGATCTTCCTTCCGAATGCCGGACAAGGGACGCCCGTTCGCCGCGCACAGGGGTGACGGCGTTCCCGAATGCCGGCGAGGACCGGGATGGGGCAGGATCAGGAAACTGGGTGGTAGAAAGCGGCGGGCGCGGTCAGTCGTCCGCGTCGGCGGTCTTCGATTTCCGGGGTGAGGCGCGGGACCTGGCACGGCCCTCGATCCAGCCCGATACGTCGCCGAAGAAGGCCGGCGGCGCCTTGCGCCCGAACCGGTTCGCCACATCGGCGAGGGTCGTCCGGCCAAGAGATTCCCGCATGGCCTTTTCCGCCTGCAGCATGGCCGCGTGGATGGCGCAGGTGCCCTCCATGGCCCAGCCCGGCGGCTGTCCACCGAACACGGCGCAGCGGCCGCGGATTTCCTGGCAATCGAAGAGGGGCTTGGCGCCCTCGATGGCGTCGACCACCTGCAGGAAGGTGATCTCTTCGGCAGGCCGGGCCAGCCGGTAACCGCCGCGAACACCCTCGCTGGCGGTGACGATGCCGGCCTTCTCCAGCTTGGGGAATATCTTGGCCAGGAAGGAGGGCGAGATGCCCTGCAATTCGGCCAGATCCCGGCTGCTCAGCGGCGTGTCGCCCGAGCCGACCAGGAAGAGGAGACAGTGGATGCCGTATTCGACGCTTGATGTGATATGTGCCATAACGCGGACCATAACAGTCCGCGTTATGAGGCGCAAGCATTAAACGCAGACTAATATTGTCCGCGTTTGTAACGCCGCCTCTGTTGCTCCGCCGCGCGCCCGGTGGTAAAAACACCCCGTTCCATTCGCAGCAGAGGAGGGCCTCAGTGATCGACCAGACCGCCACGCGCCTTCCGGGCAAAGCGTCAGCCGGCACAGCCGGAGCCTGAAGCGTCCCTGGTCCGGCATTCATCCCGGACCATTTTCCACAGACTGCAATGGAGACGGCGCCTGTCGCGCGCCGGATTTCGACATCATGACACGTAAAGACACCAAGAGCCGCGCTGGCATCATGCGGGCCGTTCTTCCCTTCGTTTTCGCCCACTGGGCGCGGCAACGCGGCAAGGCGATTTTCATCGGCGCGACCATCTCGGCCGCCACCGTGACCGAAGTCTTCGTGCCCATGGTCGCCGGCAAGCTGATCGACGCGCTGGCGGCCGACGCGCGCGGCAACGTGCTGCCGCTGTTCGCGCTCATGGCGGTGCTCGGGCTCGTCATGATGGCGCTGCGGCATCTGGCGTGGATGGGCGTGGTGTCCTTTACCCTGAGGATCATGCAGGACGTGGCGGCCGAGGCGTTCCGGCGGGTCCAGCGCTTTTCCACGGACTGGCACGCCAACAGCTTCGCCGGCTCGACCGTGCGCAAGATTTCGCGGGGCATGTGGGCACTCGATCTGCTGAACGACGTGCTGCTGCTCGCCCTGCTGCCGTCGCTGGTGGTGCTGGCGGGGACCGTGGTCCTGCTGGGCTGGCACTGGCCGCTGCTGGGCGTGGTCATCGGCGTCGGCGCCGTGCTCTACGTGGCGCTCACCGTCGTGCTGGCGACCCGCTGGGTCGCGCCCGCCGCGTCCATCTCCAACGCCTGGGATACACGGATCGGCGGCGTGCTGGCCGACGCGGTGGGCAGCAACGCCGTCGTCAAGGCGTTCGGCGCCGAGGAGCGTGAAGAGGCGCGTCTGTCGTGGCATATCGCCAAATGGCGGCGCCGCACCCGGCGCACCTGGGTGCGCGGCACATGGTCCGGCACGATTCAGATCGGTCTGCTGTGGGCGGTGCGCACGGGGCTGGTGGGCAGCGCGCTCTGGCTGTGGTTCGCGGGTCACGCCACGCCGGGCGAGGTGACCTATGTGCTGACCAGCTACTTCATCCTGCATGGCTATCTGGTGAATATCGGCCAGCATGTGAACCATCTTCAGCGCTCGATCAACGAGCTGGAGGAGCTGGTCGCCATCCACCGCGAACCGCTGGGCATCGACGACCGGCCCGACGCGCGGGAGATCCGTATCGAGGCCGGAGAGATCCGTTTCGATCACGTCACCTTCCGCTATGGCGGCCACGCGACGCCCCTGTACACCGATCTGTGCGTCACGATCCCGTCCGGTCAGCGGGTCGGGCTGGTCGGCCATTCCGGGTCCGGCAAGACCACCTTCGTGAAGCTGCTCCAGCGGCTCTATGACGTCACCGAGGGCCGGGTGCTGATCGATGGGCAGGACGTGCGGCAGGCGAGCCAGCGCTCGCTGCGGTCGCAGATCGCCATCGTCCAGCAGGAGCCGATCCTGTTCCATCGCACGCTGCTCGAGAACATCTCCTACGCGCGGCCAGGCGCATCCCAGGCCGACGTGGAACGTGCCGCGCGGCTGGCCAACGCCCATGATTTCATCGCCCGGCTGCCGCGCGGGTACGCCACGCTGGTCGGCGAACGCGGCGTCAAGCTGTCCGGCGGCGAGCGGCAGCGGGTGGCGCTGGCTCGGGCATTTCTGGCGGACGCGCCGGTCCTGATCCTGGACGAGGCGACCTCCAGCCTGGATTCTGATTCCGAAGCGCTGATCCAGGAAGCCATGGACCGGCTGATGAAGGGACGCACCTCGATCATCATCGCCCACCGGCTGTCGACCGTGCGCACCCTCGACCGCATCCTGGTGTTCGACCACGGCCGGATCGTGGAAGACGGCGACCATACATCGCTGGTGACCCAGCAGGACGGCATCTACCGCCGGCTGTTCGAGCGCCAATCCGGCCGGCTGAATGCCCATGAGGTGCTGATCGACGCGTGACCGACCGGCGCAAGGGTATTTCAAGGCACATATGTTCATGTTATGTTCTCAACATGCCTGCGCCCGTCACACAACTCTGCCTGGCCGGAATGGATCGCCCCGCGCGCGACCACCTGTTCTTTGCGCTGTTGCCCGATCCGCAGGCCGCCGAAGCCGCCAGTGCCGTGGCCAGCCGTATCAGGCAAGAGAATGGACTTTCCTGCAAGCCGGTCGATCCGGCGCGCCTTCACGTGACCTTACAGGTCCTCGGTGCGTATGACGGCGTGCCGCGCGGAATCGTGGCCAAGGCCAGGGATGCCGCCGCGCGGATCACCAGCACCCAGTTCGCTGTGGATTTCACGCGGGCCTGCAGCTTCGGGGGCGAGGCGGGGCACAGCCCCTTGGTGCTGCGTGCCGGCAGTTCTCTGCCCACATTGGTCAAGTTCCACACGGCGTTGCTCGGCGGCATGGCGCAGGCTGGAATGAAGGCCCGCCGCGCGCGCTTCACGCCGCACATGACGCTCTTCTATGGCGCGCCGGTGATGGCGTCCGAAACCGTCGCTGCGGTAAAGTGGACCGCGACGGATTTCGTGCTGATCCACAGCATCTTCGGCGAGGGCAGGCATGTCAGGCTGGGACGCTGGCCGCTACGACGCGTGGAGGCCGCGGAGGGCATGGCGGCGGCCGCCGCTACAAGCGTTTCTCCATCGCAAAATTATGGATCGGAACAGAGTCCAGCGTGAAGTCACGGCGCGCGAGTTCGGTGAAGCCGTGCCGCAGAAGCAGCCGACGAGCGGCTTCGCTCGCCTCCGTGTACAGCCTCGCGATCCCTTGGGCCCGCGCTTCCGTCTCGATCCGCTCAAGAAGCGCGGCAGCAACGCGGGTGCCTGCCACCTCGGGCACGCAATAGAGCAGGTCGATATGGCCATCGGGCTCAAGGTCGCAAAATCCCACGCGCTGATCCTCCTCGCCGAGGGCGACGATCACGACACGGCCGTCGCCCAGACGGGCCGCCATGGCATCAGGACCTGGCGCGCGCCCCGCCCACGCGCTGACCTGATCCGGCCTGTAGTCACGCGGACCGAGGCCGAGGACTGATCTCACATACACGCTGGAGAGGGCAGGCGCATCGGCCGGCGCATAACGCCGCAGACGCATCAGGGGATCGCAAGGACGATGAGGACGGCGCCGCCGATGGCGACCGCGTCCTCGATCAGGGCGGCGGGCCGGTCGCGGCCGAATGACCGCGCCATGCGCGCCCGGGCCGCCGCGCCGCCCAGGGTTCCCGCAACCGCCCCCAGAACACCGATGACCACCCCCAAAGCCATTATGCCGCCCGCGGCACCGATCGCCGCGCCCGCCAGACCGCCGCTCAACAGCCGGGCGCCGAACTGCATCGGCACCTTGCGGCTTGGTGTACCGGGCAACTGGTCCACCACAAGTTCGCCAATCGCCATGATGATGAGCACCCAGGCGGTAATGCCGGAGCCAAGAAAGGCGAGGGGCATGCCCGCAAGCGGCAACCATCCCAGATGGGCGGCCCAACTCACCGCGGCCGGCGCCGTCATGGTACGCAGGCCGGCCACGACGCCGATCAGGAAGGCGAGGAGATAGAGGGTCATCTGGTGCCTCCGTACGGGCGGATACTCATTACGGGCAGGATAGCCCGTGGCCGATGACAACACTGTAAAAATGCGTGGCGATACCGGGTCGGCAGCATGGAATTCCGGTGATACTGTGCGACGAATAATCCACCAATCATGCTGCGGTCGAAAAGCACGCGCGATGACAGACCTGGATCCCTCAGCCGCGCTGCTCGGGCCACTTTCCTACCATCAAGCCATCGTCGCGTATCTGCGGACCGAGGAACCAGAAATCTGGTCGTGGGCGACTTCGGCCCGGGTATGGGACGATGAAGCGGCGGAAACGCGGGCTCTCCTGCTGCGCGACACCTATCGCCTCGACCCGGAATCACATTCCGAGGTGCATACCGCATGCCGAGCGGCCATGAAGACGTTGGACATCCAGGCGCCGCTCACCCTCTATCAGGCTGGCGATGGCGCCATGAATGCCGCGCTCTGGTATATTCCGGGCGAGGTTCACCTGGTGTTCTTCGGCCCGGTACTGGAAAAGCTGTCCCCGACGGAACTGCTGGCCCTTCTGGGGCACGAGTTGGCGCACTACCGGCTCTGGTCGTTGGAGGACGGGGCATTCCACGCGGCAAGCCGGGTTCTCGATCATGCGCTCGACTATCCCGGCGCCGCCGCCAGTCACCATGAGACCGCGCGGTTGTTCCGGTTGAACACGGAACTTTATGCCGATCGTGGCGGTGCCTTGGCGGCAGGCAGCATCGCTCCGGCCATTGGCGCATTGGTCAAGATCATGACGGGTCTCGGCACCGTCGACACGGACGCTTACCTCCGGCAGGCGATGGAACTGGACGGGGCCGAAGCAGGGACGTCGGGGATATCGCATCCCGAAACTTATATCCGCGCGCAGGCCTTGGAAAAATGGTGGCGCGGCGAAGCGCGGCTTGACGAGTGGATCGACCGGCGGGTCGCCGGGCCGCTGTCTCTCTCACAGCTCGATCTGCCGCGTCAGAAAGAACTGACGGCATTGACGCGTGGCTTTCTTTCGCGGCTGCTCTCCGACCCTGCCTTGCGGCCCGAAGCGGCGGTTATCCAGGCAAAGCGGTATTTCCCCGACTGGGGGGAGGAGGAGCCCGGCATCGAGCCCGCAATTCTGAAGTCCGACAGGCTGGACAGGTCGGTTCGCGACTATCTTATCGCCGTCATTTTCGACCTCGCCATGGCGGACCCGGATCTGAAGGGCGAAATGCTAGCAGCCGGCGCACGGGCGGCACACGGCTTCGATGGACTGGACCTTTACCGCGCGGCGCTGAAGCGCGATCTGGGGATGTCCAAGCCTGCCATAGACAAGCTGCTGACGCGCGCCGGGAAGGGCGGCGGATGACAGAAAGCCCCAGAACATTTCGCCAGGTGACCGCCGCGCATGGCGGCGTGCTTCCCGTTCAGGACCTGCTCCACCTCTTCGCGCCCCTGATGCGGGCCGTCGTGATACTGCATGAAAACGGCCGGGTCGCGGCTCTCGCGCCGGACGATATCGTCGAGCAAGCCGATGGATCGCTGGCGTTGGCGAAACCCGGCGGGCTGGAGCCACGGTTCAACGATGAGAAATTGCGCGATATCCAGCCCCATGCCGAGTCAGCCCTGAAAATAGTCGGCGAATATCGTGTCACCACGGGCGCCGGCAGGGGCAGCATGGTGGAAGACCTGGACGCTGAAATCAGCGGTGACGGGGCGGTGACGAAGCCGATCTATCTGCGCGCCTATGCCTGCTGGGAACAGCGCATCGGTCACCATGACGAACTCACGGATGTCTTCTGCCTGGGACTTTTGCTGGCCAGCCTCGCTTGCGGGCTCGACTTCGAGGACGAAGATGACGTCGCTCGGTTCTCCGCCAACCGGGGAAACCTTTTCGCGCTGAACAGATCACTTCACCCCGTCGTCGCGTCGCTTGTCGTCGAGATGACCATGCTCAACCGGCACGAGCGCGCGAGCGACCTGATCAATCTGGCCCGCCGGCTCGAGGATTACCGGGATCAGCCCGTTGGTCTCGACGTGGACCGCGTGCTGTCCCAGGCCACTGGTGCGCGGGGACGCCGCGGCGCGGTGCTGGAGCATCTGCGGGACCGGCTGTTCGATCTGTCCCGGCGTAACAGGCTGATCCATTTCAGGCCGACCCAGGCCAGCGTGAACCTGACCGTCGCCAGCGTGCCCATCGTTCTGCGGCTCGAGTCCGTCAAGGCCGAGGAGCTCTGCACCTGGGAGAGCCGCTTCGCTTCGGATGTTCTTGGCGGCGGGCACGTGTCGCTGGGCAAATGGCTCCGGTTCGAGGACCAGCCCTACCTGCCGTCCGCGTTCGACCGCATCCTGCAGGAGGCCCGCAGGGATCGCGCGGAGTATGGCTTCAGTCACCTTCGACTGGTCGTCGCCTTTCTCCGCTGGCACAATCTGAAGGAAGCGCCCGACGAGCGCATCGTATCGCCCCTGTTGTGGTTGCCCGTCGAGGTCACCAAGAAGAAGGGTGTCCGCGACCAATACATACTGCGCTGCGCCGAACCTGAGGCGGAGTTCAATCCCGCGCTTCGGCACCATCTTCGCCAGCTGTATGACATCGACCTGCCCGAGACGATCAACCTCACCCAGGTCTCGCTCGCCGATATACATGCCGAACTGTCGGCTCAGATCCAGCGCAGCGAACCCGGCGTCAGGCTCAATCTGCAGACGAGGCCGGAAATCCGTCTGATCCATGAAAAGGCGGTGCAGCGGTTGCGCCAGTTCCAGCGCCGGCGCGAAAACCGGGGGCGAGGTGAACCCGTCGCGCGCCCGGATTTCAGCTACGAGCAGGATGATTATCGGCCCCTTGGCCAAGCACTGTTCGAAAAATTCGTCCGTCCGAGCCCGTTGCCGCAAAGGATCGCGGTGGGCGCGGCACTGCCGCCGCGTGCGCAAAGGATGGCGGCCCAGGCAGGCGAGGCGGAGTCCAAGGCCTATGCGCTCGCGGGCGGCGAGGGCCACCGTTTTTCGTGGGAGATCGATCTCACGCAGGTCACGCTCGCGAACTTCAACTACAAGAAGATGTCGCTGGTCCGCGACTACACGCAGTTGATCGACGACCCAGCACCGCAACCTTCGTTTGACCGGATATTCTCGATCGAGCCGCGTGCCCTGGACAGGGAACTACCGCCAACGTTGCCCGCGGCCGAACAATGGAGCGTCGTGCCCTCCGACGCGACACAGGATGCCGCCGTCGCGCTCGCCCGCACCGGGCGCAGCTTCATCATCCAGGGGCCACCCGGCACGGGCAAATCCCAGACCATCACCAATCTGATCGCCGACTTCGCCGCCCGGGGCAAGCGGGTCCTGTTTGTGTGCGAAAAGCGCGCGGCCCTGGATGTCGTGTTCAACCGGTTGCGTCAGGCCGGTCTCGAGGGGCTAGCCTGCCTGATCCACGACTCCCAGGAAGACAAGAAAGGCTTCGTCCTCGATCTGAAGGATCGCTACGAGACCTGGGTGAAGGGAGACGATCAACTCGACCATCATCAGGCGGTAAGGCAACGCACGCTCGAGGCGCTTGATCGCCATCTGGGGCGCATCGAGGAGGTCGAGCAAGCCATGCGGCACGTGCCGGAGGCGGCGGGCGCCAATCTCCGGACGCTCATACGGCGGCTGCTCGCGCTGCCTAGCCCCGAAGACGCGGGTCCGGCGATCCGCGAACGTCTGCCTTCGCTCGGCGAATGGGACCGTCATGGCGCGCTGATCGTGCGCGTGTATCGCTCCATGACCGAGTCCTTCGGGCTCGATAGCCTGGCGGCACACCCGGTTGCCCGCGTCTCCGCCGCCACCGTGGCGGGCGAACGGTGCTATGCCGAGGTCGAGCATTTCGTCGGCGAGGCCGAACGACTCCTCGACCTACTGGATGCCTGGTTCGAACACGAAGGCGTACCGATGTCGCCGGCGCTAGGTCTCGATGATGCTCTCGAACTGACGCGAGGTGCGCGGGAGGCCGCCACGTTGAACCTGGCGGGCAATCTGGCGCTGCTAGAGGTGTCTTCTTCAGCGTCGGCCGAAATGGCTGCGCGACGATCCGACATACTCGCACGCGAGACGGCTCTGGCGGCCGCGGCGGAGGCTGCCCGTCACTGGCGCGATCCCTTGAGCGTTGACGATACACGCCGTGCGCTGGAGCAGGCGCGCGATCAGGAACCCTCGTTCTTCAAATTTCTCAGCGGTTCCTGGCGTAAGCTCAAACGCACCGTCACCCAGCGCTATGATTTTTCGGCGCATGCCGTGGCACCGAGCATAACCGATGCGCTGGCACGCCTCGCGGACAAGCAGTCCGCCGATACCGAGCTGCGCCAGGCCGGCGCGGCGCTCGACCAGCGTTTCGCCACGCCGGACGCCGCCGCGCTGTCGGCTTTGGCGCAGGCCTGGAGGGAACGGCCCCATCCTGTCGTCGGCCGGCTCATCGCGATGGCGAAGGCCAGCGGCGATCCGTCGGAGCTCATCACCGACACGGCAAAAGCCGCGCCGACAGTGGAGGCGCTGCACGATTTGTGCCTGCGTCACCTGGATGGAGCAGGGCATCTGTCCCTCGAAGATCTCGCCGAGCTCGTGCGCGACCTGCGCGAGGGGCTCGCCGATCTGCCCGACCTGCTTCCCCTGCTGCGCGCCATCGACGAGGCTGGACCACGGCTGTCGTTCGTCCTCCGGTCGCTCGCGCTCGCACCCGAGGCCATGGAGGCGCTGATCGTCGATGAAGCCATCGCCGCCATCCTCAGGGCCGAACCGGCCCTGCACCGCTTCGATACCGCCGAGCTTGCGTCCAGCGCACGGCGTGCGGCTCGCGCCAAGGAACTGCTCCACGACCAGAACGCCGCCGCGATCCGGGCGCTCTGCCAGCGGCAATTTCTCGAGCACGTCAAGCAGTCCGCCATGTCGGTCACCCAGCTGGACGGGGCCGGCCGCCAGTTCAAGAAGCTCTACGCCACCGGCCGGCGCGAACTGGAACATGAGTTCGGTAAGACCATGCGCTTCCGCTCGATCCGCGATCTGGCGAGCAGCGAGACCGGCGCGGTCGTTATCGACCTGAAACCCATCTGGCTGATGAGTCCGCTTTCGGTATCCGATACGCTGCCGCTGGCCCCTGATCTGTTCGATGTCGTGGTGTTCGACGAGGCAAGCCAGATCCCGATGGAAGAAGCCGTTCCCGCCCTCTGCCGCGCGCCGCAGGTAATCGTCGTCGGCGACGAGATGCAGCTGCCGCCCACCAGCTTCTTTGCCTCGGCGCGTGACGAGGATGAGATGCAGGTCACGGCGGAGGAAGAGGGCGAGGCCGTCACCATCGTGCTGGACGCGGAAAGCCTGTTGAACCAGGCAGCGCGCAATCTTCCCGCGACATTGCTGGCCTGGCACTATCGCAGCCGCTCGGAAGCGCTGATCAGCTTCTCCAACGCGGCGTTCTATGACGGCAGGCTGGTCACTGTTCCCGATCGGAATTTCGGAAGCAGCAACGCCGACTCCCGCCCCATCCGGTCGGACGATGTCGAGATGGCTGCGGGCGCGGCGAGCCGGGTGCTGGACAGGGCCATCAGCTTCCACACCGTTGCGGATGGAGTCTATGACAAGCGCGCCAATCCGCCCGAAGCACGGACTATCGCCCATATGGTGCGCGACCTGCTGGCCCGCGAGAACGACCTGAGCATCGGGATAGTCGCATTCTCCGAGGCGCAGCAGAGCGAAATCGAAGCCGCGCTTGAGTCTCTGGGCGAGCATGACAGCGCGTTCGCGGCCAGGCTCGAGCGGGAATATGTTCGGGAAGAAGACGGTCAGTTCAACGGACTGTTCGTGAAAAATCTGGAGAACGTCCAGGGTGACGAACGGGACATCATTCTCCTCAGCATCTGCTACGCCCCAGGCGCGGATGGCCGCATGCCGATGAATTTCGGCCCCATCAATCAACGGGGCGGTGAAAAACGCCTCAACGTGATTTTCAGTCGGGCCCGTCGCCACATGGCGGTGATCTCGACCATCCGCGCCGAGGCCATCACCAATACGCACAATGACGGTGCGCGCGCCCTTCGGACATTCCTTGCATTCGCCGAGGCCCAGGATCGAGGCGACCTGACGCATGGCCAGGCGATTCTGGCGACCTTGAACCCGGATGCCGAGCGAGTCTTCGCCCGCGGCGCGCCCGCCGACGCGTTGCGCGCCGCGATCGCGGAGGCATTACGTCAGCGCGGGCATGAGGTTCGCGCCGATGTCGGGAGCGCCACGTTCCGCTGTGACCTCGCCGTCGTGGATCCGGACGGGACATCCTATCGTCTCGCGATCCTGCTCGATAATTTGACCGTGGGCGATACCTATGAGCGCTTCGTGTTCCAGCCCACATTGCTACGCCGCTTCGGCTGGCGGGTGATCGATATTCCCTCGTCGAGCTGGCTGCGTGATCCCGAAGCCGTCATCGACCAGATCGAACGTGCCCTTGAGCAGGTCGAGGACACGGACGACGATCCGTTCGATCTGTCGATCCCGTTACCCGCGATGGCGCCATCGGCTCCAAGCACCAAGGCGTCCGCCACGCTTCCGACAGAGACGCAGGACTTCACCGAACTGCGTCTTCAGCAGGGACGGTCGGACAAGTTCTGGAAAGTGGCCGTTAACGGCCCGGAGATGACCGTGATGTACGGCCGAACGGGAACCAAAGGCACGACCCTGGTCAAGGTCTTCGACAGCGCCGAACGCGCCGAGCGTGAAGCCCGGAAGCTGATGCTGGAAAAAACGCGCAAGGGCTACGAGCAGACAGGCTGACGCCGCTCAGCCGCTGACCGGCGTTTGCTGATGAAAGGCCAGTTTCCAGTCCTCGCCGCGCCTGACATAGACGCTCGTGGCGAGCACGACGGTGCTCGCCGTCTCGTTCTTACGGCGGGCAGCGGCCTTGTAGGTCAACAACGCCGCGTTCTGGTCAAGCTGCAGGGTCGTCGCATCTCGAATATCCGCTTTGTCCCAAGCCCGATCACTGGCGAGAGCGTGTTCCAGGGCGTCGAGCGCCGCCGACCGGCCTATGGCGCCGGTTTCCGCGAAGACGAACATGGCTTCCTCGATCACGGCCGTGCGATAGGCATCGGGATCACTGCGCCAGAATGTACGTTCGATGGTCAGGAGCTGGTCGTGAAGGCTCATTTCGCCCCTCCCGATGCTCCGGCGAGCGGCGGGCCGGTGAATTCGGCTTCGATGACGACCTTCACCTGGTCGCTTACACCCATGGTCGTTCCCGGCGCCGGCACGCCATAGGCGATCCCGAAATCGGAGCGGTTGAAGCTGCCCGTCGCCGAGAAGCCAATCCGGGCATTGGGGTCCATCTCATGGCCGGCGTAACCCCCATTGAAGGTCGCTTCAAGGGTGACGGGCCTGGTCACGCCGTGCAGGGTAAAGTCCCCGGTGATGCGCGCCGTTTGCTCACCCGTCGGCTCGACCTTGGTAGACTTGAAGGTGATCGTCGGATATTTGGCCGTATCCAGCCATTCCGGCCCTTTGAGCGTCTCGGTAAAGCCGGGCGGCGGAGACGGAAGTTCGAGAGAGTTCGGATCGATGGTGGCTTCGACGGAGGCCGCGCTCACATCCGCCGGATCGAACCGCAGCTTGGCGTCGAACTCTGCAAAACGCGCCGTGTACCAGGAAAACCCCAGATGATTGACGCTGAACGTCAGGCTGGCATGAGCCTTGTCCAGCGTATAGGCGCCGCCGGGAACAGGCGCGGTGGACGCGGCCGTCCCATTATCCTGCGCCGCGGTCGCCAGAGCCGGGCTCCCTATCAACGCGACGGCCGCGCAGGCCGCGAAAAGCATTCTCTTCATCAAATTCTCCCTCGGATGGGTAAAAGCCGCAGATTGTAATTAGCGCGTGCCGATGGCTTCGCCAGTCGGGCGCCGATCACCGTTCCACGACCGCCTTGAGACCGGCAAGACCGCGCTCGAAGTCCTTGCCGACCATTTCGTCAATATCGAAGATCATGCCCATGAATTTGGCGAGCAGGGGCTGCGGACCGCGCATCGACCAGGTTACCCGCGTCTGGCCGCCGACGGACGTCAGGGCGAACTCGGCGACGTTGCTCGCCTCGAAAGGCGCGGTGAACCGGAGGTCGATGAGAATCCGGCGCGCCGGCACGCTTTCAATGATCTCCATCCGGCCAGCGCCGGCCTTTTCGCCCTCCCATTCGTAGACGGCGGCCACGCCCTGTGGCGCGCCGGTATAGGCGCGCGCCAGATCCGGATCGAGACCTTCGTAGGGCGACCACGTCCGCCACTGGCGGAAATCGTTGATGAGCGGGAAGATACGTTCCGGCGCCGCGCTGATCGCGATGCTTCGTTCGAGCCTGAACGTGTCCGGCCGCGTCGCGGCCACCGCCAGCAACAGGCCAACGCCCAGAAGCATGACGACAAGGCAGCCGAGCACGATGTTGCGCAGCCTGCGGGACGTCGATCGAGACACCTCGATGGTCATCGGCCGCCTCTCCATTTGCGGAGCCGACATTAGGATTGATATCAATCTATTAATCAAGACTGGCGGTTGGACGGGGATCGGCTTGAGTGCTATGAAGGCGCGCACACCCGAGCGGGTGCGCGGAACAGGTTCCTGAAAAGACGGCGACGCCCCGCGCGATCGCCGGAGCGAACGGGGAAAAGGCATGTCCAAGTTCGAGAAGCAGCGAAACATCACGGTGCGCGACATCGCGGCGCGCAAAGGCAAGGAGCCGGTGGTCTGCCTGACGGCCTATACCGCCCTCGTCGCCCAGCTGCTCGACCCTTATGTGGATCTGCTGCTGGTCGGCGATTCCGTGGGCATGGTCATCCACGGGTTGCCCAACACGGTCGGCGTCACTATGGAGATGATGATCCTGCACGGACAGGCGGTGATGCGCGGTGCGCCGCGCGCCTGCATCGTCGTCGACATGCCGTTCGGCAGCTATGAAGCCTCGCCGGAAGTCGCCTTCACCAACGCGGCGCGCATCATGCGCGAGACCGGCTGCGCGGCGGTGAAGCTGGAAGGCGGACGCGTGATGGCGCCCACCATCGAATTCCTCGTCCAGCGCGGCATTCCGGTCGTTGCCCATGTCGGCCTGCAGCCGCAGAAGGTCAACATGCACGGCTACGCCGCCAAGGGCCGCCGCCGCTCTGAATGGGACGACGTCATCGACGACGCCAAGGCCGTCGCCGAAGCGGGCGCCTTCGCCACGGTGCTGGAAGCGGTCGCCGCCGAGCTGGGCGAGAAGGTCACCGCCGCCGTGCCGAACGTGGTGATCGGCATTGGCGCGTCCGCCGCCTGCGATGGCCAGATCCTGGTGACCGAGGACATGATCGGCCTGTTCGCGACCACGCCGACCTTCGTCAAGCGCTACGCCGAATGGGGCGCGGCGATCGACGAGGCGGCCGCGCATTATGCCGAGGAAGTAAAAGCGCGGCGCTTCCCGGCGCAAGAACATACATATTCCATGCGGGATTGATCCCGCGATGGGTTTGGACTGCCTGAGCGTTTGCGAACCAGGGGGACGCAAGCTAAGGTAGCCGCCCGTTCCCGAGTAGGAGGCCTGAGTGAGCGACATCTTCCGCGAAGTCGATGAAGAAGTCCGCCAAGAGCAGATCGTCACGTTCCTGAAGCGCTACGGCAAGTACGTGGCCGCGGTGATCCTGTTGGCCATCGTCATCGTTGTCGGATATCGCTACTGGGAAGACCGGCAGCGTCACGAGCACGCCGCCACGGGCGACGAGTTTGGCGCCGCGATGACCCTGGCGGCCGAAGGTAAGACCGCCGAGGCGCTGGCGGGTCTCAAGACGCTCGCCGCGGAGGCGCCCGATGACAGCTACGGTCTGCTGGCTCGTTTCCGCCAGGCCGAACTGGAGGTCGAGGCGGCCGATACCAAGGCCGCGCAGGCGACCTATGACGCCATCGCGGCCGATACCGGCGTGGAAAAAGTCTATCGCGATCTGGCCGCCTATTATGGCGCGCTGCTGATGCTCGACGCGGGCGGCGGCGCTGAACTGGACAAGCGGCTGGACGGGATGTCGGGCACCGACAATGTGTGGCGCCTTTCCGTAATGGAACTCAAGGGCCTGAACCAGTACAAGACGGGCCAGCGCGACGCCGCGGTCGCCACCTTCCGCGAACTGCTCGCGGCGGCGCCGGACGATGCCAGCTTCAAGGTCCGCGCCCAGCAGATGCTCGCCGTTCTCGGCGTTCCCCAAAGTGAATTCGCGACTAAGTAGAGTGATGCGCCCGATGTCGATTACCCGTCGTGAACCCGTATCCGCCAAGCGGATCGGCGTGGCCACCGTTTCCGCTATTGCCCTGCTGGCCTTCCTGACCGCCTGCGGCAACAAGGAGAAGAAGGTCATTCTGGAAGGCGAGCGCAAGCCCATCGTCGAGTTGAACGATGAACTTGCCATCGACGAGGCGCTCAAGGCGGTCGACATCCGCCTGCCGGCCCCCTACCAGAACCCGGACTGGCCGCAGTCGGGCGGCTATGCCAACCATGCCATGCATCATCTGCAGCTCGGCGCGTCGCCCCGGATCGTCTGGCGCGCGCGGGTGGATGGCTCGACCTCGAACCGTAATCTGGTCGCCCAGCCGGTCGTCGCCCAGGGCATGGTTTTCGCGATGGGGTCGGGGTGGGAGGTTTCGGCTTTCGACGCCCAGAGCGGACGTGAGGTGTGGTCGGTCAATCTCCGTCAGAAAGAGCGCAAGCGCGACAAGGCGGATGCGGCCGCAGGCGGCGGGATCGCCTTCGATAACGGCAAACTCTATGTGGCGCTGGGGACGGGTGCCGCGATCGCGCTCGATCCGCGCACCGGCGGCGAGCTCTGGCGGACCCAGTTCGACGTGGCGCTGCGCGGCTCGCCGACCGCGTCTGAAGGCATCGCGTTCTTCACCACCCACGATAATCAGCTCTACGCGCTGAACGCCAATGACGGCAGCATTCTGTGGCAGCATGTCGCCATCGCCGAAGCGGCCGGCCTGATCGGCGCCGCCAGCCCGGCGGTCATCGGTGGCACCGTGGTCGCCGCATTCTCGTCGGGCGAGCTTTTCGCGCTGCAGGCCAGCAACGGCCGTGTCGCCTGGGCGGATTCCCTGACCCGTGTCGGTCGCATGACCGCGCTCTCGACGCTGAACGATATCGACGGCAGTCCGGTCATCGACCGGGGCGTCGTCTATGCCGTGGGTCACAGCGGACGCATGGCGGCCATCGATCTGAAGACAGGCTCGCGCCTCTGGGAAAACAACGTCGCGAGCGCCCAGACCATCTGGGTCGCCGGCGACTATCTTTATGTCGTCACCGCCGACAACCAGTTGATGGCGCTGTCGCGCCGCAACGGCCGGGCCAAGTGGATTTCGGATCTGCAGCGCCACAAGGCCAACAACCGCAAGAAGGCGCCGATCATCTGGACCGGTCCCGTGCTTGCCGGCGACCGTCTGCTGGTCGTGACCAATAACGGCATGGCCGCCTCGTTCTCGCCCTATACCGGCGAGTTCCTCGGCGCCATCGACATTCCCAGCAAGCGGAATTACGTCTCGCCGGTCGTGGCGAACGGCACGCTGTATCTGCTGGGCGACGACGGCGAACTGGTGGCCATGCGCTGATCCGCATCCCGGGGCGGCGGCAAGCCGCCCGGGGCGCCGCGACAGAAAACCGACTCAGAAGAGGCATCAGGCCCTTGCGGCTTGATGTCTCCATAGGCAATACAGTCCCCATGTCCTTTACAGCCGCCATTATCGGCCGACCCAATGTCGGCAAATCGACCCTCTTCAATCGCCTGACCGGGCGCCGGCTGGCGCTGGTCGACGACAGGCCGGGCGTGACCCGCGACCGACGTGAAGCCGCCGCCCGCATCGCCGGGCTGGAATTCACCTTGGTGGATACGGCCGGGCTCGAGGATATCCATGACGAGTCCATGGAGGCCCGCATGCGCCAGCAGACCGAGCGCGCCGTGGCCGAGGCGGACGTCGTGATGTTCCTGTTCGACGCCCGCGCGGGTATCACGCCGCTGGACACGCACTTCGCCAACTGGGTGCGCCAGACGGGCAAACCCGTCATCCTGGTCGCCAACAAGAGCGAAGGGACGAGCGGCGACAGCGGCTACTATGAGGCGTTCTCGCTGGGTCTTGGTGAACCCGTCCAGATTTCGGCCGAACATGGCCAGGGACTGGGCGAGCTGCATGACGCGCTCGCCGAGCACGCCGAGATCATCGTCCCCCGGGCAGACGATGAAGAGGACGAGGGCGAGGAGCAGGAAGACGGCACGCTGCATCTCGCGATCATCGGTCGCCCCAATGCAGGCAAGTCGACCCTCATCAACACATTGATCGGCGACGAACGTCTTCTGGCGGGACCGGAAGCCGGCTTGACGCGCGATTCCATATCCGTCGAATGGGCGTTCGAGAGCACCAAGATCAGGCTGTTCGATACGGCCGGCATGCGCCGCCGGGCAAAGGTAGTCGACAAGCTGGAAAAGCTATCCGTGGCCGATGGGCTGCGCGCCGTCAAGTTCGCGCAGGTCGTCGTGCTGCTGGTCGATTCAACATCCCCGCTCGACCGCCAGGAGAAGATCCTGGCCAGCCTGGTCGCGCGCGAGGGCAGGGCGCTCGTGGTCGCGCTCAACAAGTGGGATCTGGTCGAGGACAAGCCCGCCGTGCTGAAGGAGGTCCAGGATATGCTGGAACTCGATATGCCGGAAATCCGCGGTGTCGAACTGGTGCAGTTCTCGGCGCTGACGGGGCGCGGCCTCGACAAGCTGATGCCCGCGGTCATGCGCGCCTATGGCTCCTGGGACAGCCGCATTTCCACCGCGCGCCTCAATCGCTGGCTGGATGCCGCGACCCAGGCCCATCCGCCGCCGGCGCCGTCGGGCCGCCGGATCAAGCTGCGCTATATGACCCAAGTGAAATCGCGGCCGCCGACCTTCGTGATCTTCTGTTCTCGGCCCGACGAACTTCCCGATTCCTACATGCGCTATCTGATGAATGGTATCCGCGAGACGTTCGACCTGTGGGGTACGCCGATCCGCATTCGTCTCAAGAAAGGCGAAAATCCTTTCGCGGAGAGCTGACAGTCACCCCTGCTTGTGAGTTGGCGATCCGGCCTGCTAAGGTTGCCGCCAACGACAATGGGGAGATCGACACAATGCGGGAATTTTCGGGACGCACGGCATTCATCACCGGCGGCGCCAGCGGGATCGGCCTGGCCATGGCGCGTGCCTTTGCCGACAAGGGCATGCGGCTGGTCCTGTCCGACGTCAACAAGGCGGCGCTGGATGCCGCCGAGAGCGAATTGAAGCCGCGCACCGACGTGCTCGTTCTCGCGCAGGATGTGACCGACCGAGCCGCCTGGGCGGAGGCGGTCAGCCAAGTCGAAGCGTTCGGAAAACTGCATGTCGTCTGCGCCAATGCCGGCCTGCCGCCCGCGGGCTCGCCGGTGGCCGACACCGATCCGGCGAAATGGGACCGGATCGTCGCGGTCAACCTGACCGGTGTGTTCAACACGGTGCATTACCTGACGCCGTTGGTGCGCGCCCATGGCGAAGGCGGCCACGTGGTCATCACCTCATCCATGGCTGGCGCTGTCGCGGCCTCGCCGATCGGCGACTATGTGGTGACCAAATATGGCGCGGTCGGCATGGGCGAGGTGATGCGGTACGAACTGGCGCCCCACAATATCGGCGTCTCCCTGCTGTTGCCGGGAACCGTCGGCACGGCGTTGAGCGGCGCGCCGACGCCGGGCAGCATGAACGCGGCGAATGTGGGCGCGCGGGTGGTGAAGGCGATCGAGGGCAACGAGCTCTACATCTTCACCCATCCCGAATACCGGCCGATGGTTGAAGCGCGCTGCAACGCCGTCCTGGCGGCGTTCGGAGAGTCGGCGCAGCCGGGATTCCAGGAGCCGGACAAGGTCATGGAGATGATGCGCCAAAACGCCTACGGCGCCCCCTGAGAGACGATCGGTCGTTCCCGGGGCAACGGTCTCTTACGAGAAACTGTCCCGGAAATTGACCATCTCGCCCTGGCCGCTCCAGTCGGGCGACACCATCCGCAGGATGCTGGGCGCGATGTCGGCCGGGGTGGGCAGGCTGCTCGGATCTTCGCCCGGCATGGCCTTGGCACGCATGTTGGTGCGCGTCGCGCCCGGGTTGAGCAGGTTCACGCGGACCGGCGTGCCGGTCAGTTCATCGGCATAGGTCCGCACCAGGGTTTCGAGACCCGCCTTGCTGACGGCGTAGGCGCCCCAATAGGCGCGCGGCCTGTGGCCGACTGTCGATGTCAGGAACAGCGCGCGGCCGGCGGGCGCGGCACGCAGCAACGGATCGAAGGCGCGGATCAGGCGCCAGTTCGCCGTCAGGTTGACCGCGATGACCTCGTCCCACTCCTTGGGTGACAGATGGGGCAGGGGCGACAGTTCGCCCAGAATGCCCGCATTGCCGACAAGAACGTCCAGACGGCCCCAGCGCTCGGCGATCGCCGCGCCGATCTTGTCGATCAGGTCGCCCTGGCGCAAATCGAGCGGTGTCAAGGTCGCGGTGCCGCCGTCGGCCTGGATTTCGTCGTCCAGCTCCTCGAGTCCGCCTACCGTCCGCGCGACGGCGATGACATGAGCACCCGCAGCGGCTAGCGCACGGGCCGCGGCGCGGCCAATACCACGGGACGCGCCGGTGACCAGCGCGATCTTTCCGGAGAGGGGCTGGGTCATGCGCCGGACAGCAGGGAGAGCTGCGACTGCTGCCCGCCGTCGTGATCCACCAGGCGGATGGGATAATCGCCGGAGAAGCAGGCGTCGCAATATTGGGGCTCGGCGTCATTGCGGCCAGTCTCGCCGACGGCGCGATAAAGACCGTCCATGGATAGAAACGCCAGGGTGTCGACACCGATCAACCGCGCCATCTCGTCGACGCCCATGCGCGCCGCCAACAGCTTGTGACGCTCGGGCGTGTCCACGCCGTAGAAGCAGGAATAGGTCGTCGGCGGGCTGGCGATGCGCATGTGCACCTCCTTGGCGCCGGCGGCCCGGATCATCTCGACGATCTTGATCGACGTCGTGCCGCGCACGATGCTGTCGTCCACCAGGATGACGTTCTTGCCCTGGATCTGCGCCCGATTGGCGTTGTGCTTGAGACGCACGCCGAGATGTCGGATCGAGTCCGTGGGCTCGATGAAGGTGCGGCCCACATAGTGGTTGCGGATGATACCCAGCTCGAACGGAATACCGGACTCCTGGGAATAGCCGATCGCCGCGGGCGTGCCGGAATCAGGGACGGGAATCACCAGATCGGCCTGAACCGGCTTTTCGCGGGACAATTCCGCGCCGATCCTCTTGCGGATCTCATAGACGCTGCCGTCGCGGGTGAGGGTGTCGGGACGCGAGAAATAGATGTTCTCGAAAATGCAGGGACGCGCACGCAGCTTCGGGAACGGATAGAGGCTTTCGATGCCGTTTTCGGTGAACACGATCATCTCGCCCGGCTCGATCTCGCGCACATATTTGGCGCCGATGATATCGAAGGCGACCGACTCGGATGCCAGGACGGGAACGCCGCCCTCCAGCTCGCCCAGAACAAGCGGGCGGATGCCGAGCGGATCGCGAATGCCGATCATCTTCTTCTGGGTCAGGATCACCAGCGAATAGGCGCCTTCGATCTGATGCAGCGCATCAACGAGGCGATCGACCAAACGCGGCTGCTGCGACAGCGCGACGAGATGGATGATGGTTTCCGTGTCGGAGGTCGACTGGAAGATCGCGCCCTTGTTGACCAGCATGCGACGAAGGGTCATGGCGTTGGTCAGATTGCCATTATGCGCCACGGCGAAACCACCGCCCGAAAGCTCGGCGAACAGCGGCTGGACATTGCGCAGGATGGTTCCGCCGGTGGTGGCGTAACGGTTATGGCCGACGGCGCTGTCACCGGGCAGCGAGGCGATCACGGTCTCGGAGCTCAGCGTATCGCCGACCAGTCCCAGCGCACGCTGGGAATGGAACTGCTTGCCGTCATAGCTGACGACGCCGGCCGCTTCCTGACCGCGGTGCTGCAGCGCATGCAGACCAAGCACGGTCAGCGCGGCGGCGTCCGGATGGCCATAAATGCCGAAAACGCCGCACTCTTCGCGCAGCTTGTCATCATCGAATGGATTGGTGGTTACCGTCACGTCGGCCCTGGCTCCACGGTTGGACTCTTAAGCAGGTACGGGGTGTCTTCGGTGAGCGGGTGTATAGACTGTTTCCCACGCACTGTCAGTCTCTGTTTACGCTTTCGTTCCCTGCGGTTTTTCGCCGTCGGGATCGCTGTCGGGCGCCGCTGGCGCCCAGTCCTCGGGGACGAGACGCTGCAGGCCCGCCGCGAGGGTCCTTACATGGGGCAGCAGGCGCGAGGTTTCCACCCAGGCGCGTTTCGGCTCCTCCGGATTCTCCGGATCGGTCGTCAGATGCACCGCCGCGATATAGCCGACGGCGACGATGACCGCGCCCCGCATGACGCCGAACAGCAGCCCCAGGATCCGGTTGGCCGGCCCCAGCATGCTGGTCTTTTGCACCCCGCGCGAGAGGAAGCCGGCGACCAGCATCAGGATCACGAGACTGACGATGAAGATGGCGCCGCCGGCGACGAAGGCCGACATGGTCTGATTCTCCACCATGCCGGAGATCAGCGCCTGGCCATGGGCGTGAAAGGTCAGTGCCAGCCAGGCCGCGCCCGCCCATGCGGCGAGCGACAGCACCTCGCGAACGAAGCCGCGAAAGAAGCCGATCAGCGCCGACAGCCCGATCACCAGGAGGAAAAGGGCGTCGAGAGAATTGATGGGGAGTGTTTCCATGAGCGCGTCAGGACATAAACAGGTCTTTGACGGCCTGCAACTTTTCCAGCTCTGTCAGCTTCAGACTGGACTTGGCGGTCTTCGACGATTGCGGCAGCCAGGCGCGGGCAAAGCCCAGCTTCTCGGCTTCCTTGAGCCGCGCGTCGGACTGCGCGACGGGCCGAACTTCGCCGGCGAGGCTGATTTCGCCGAAGATCACCGTCTCGGCCGGGACCGCGATATCGGTCAGCGAAGACACCAATGCCGCCGCGACCGCCAGATCCGCCGCCGGCTCGCTGACCCGCAGTCCGCCGGCAACGTTCAGGTAGACATCCTGGCCACCGAAGCCCAGTCCGCATCGGGCATCGAGCACCGCCATCACCATGGCCAGGCGTCCGGTGTCCCAACCGACCACCGCCCGCCTCGGCGTCGCGAGCGGCGAGGGCGAGACAAGAGCCTGGATTTCCACCAGGACGGGACGGGTGCCCTCGATTCCCGCGAACACGGCGGCGCCACTGACGGGCTCGCGGCGATTGGTCAGGAACAGGGCCGACGGGTTGGGCACCTCGCTCAAACCGCGGTCCGTCATCTCGAACACGCCGATCTCGTCGGTGCCGCCATAGCGATTCTTCACGGCGCGCAGAATGCGGAATTGATGACCGCGCTCGCCCTCGAAGTACAGCACCGTGTCCACCATGTGCTCGAGCACGCGCGGTCCGGCGATCTGCCCGTCCTTGGTCACGTGCCCGACCAGAATAACCGTACAGGCGCGGCGTTTGGCGAAGCGGATCAGCTCCTGCGCGCAGGCGCGAACCTGGCTGACCGAGCCGGGCGCCGATTCCACATTGTCGGCGAACACCGTCTGGATGGAATCGATGACCACGACCTGCGGACGACGTGCCTCGAGCGTGGTCAGGATATCGCGCAGGCTGGTCTCCGAACCCAGCTCCAGCGGCGAATCCGCCAGGCCGAGGCGCAGGGCGCGCGAGCGGATCTGGGCCGATGCTTCCTCGCCGGAGATATAGACGCAGTTGACATTCCGCTTCGCGAGCAGGGCGGCCGCCTGGAGCAGGATGGTCGACTTGCCGATACCAGGATCACCGCCCACCAGCAGCGCGGAGCCGGGCACCAGCCCGCCGCCGCAGGCGCGGTCGAATTCGGCGATGCCGGTGATCATGCGCGGCGCCGACTCGGTTTCTCCGGTGAGACCGCTCAGTTCGATCAACCGTCCCTTGCCGCTGCTGAGGCCGCGCGGCACCACGTCGCCGCCAGCCTCCTGAACAATGCTGTTCCACTCGCCGCAGCCGTCGCACTTGCCCTGCCATTTGCGATAGACGGTGCCGCAATGCTGACAGACGAACCGATCCGCGCCCTTGGCCATCTCAGGGGCGCCGCACATCCATGGAGATCGGCCCCTCGGCGCGTCCATGAATGAACTGGTCCACATAGGGGTTGCCCGAACGATCGATCTCGGTCGCCGGGCCGATCCAGATGATCTTCCCCTCATAGAGCATGCCGATACGGTCGGCGACCTTGCGGGCGCTGGCCATGTCATGGGTGATGGTCAGCGCCGTGGCGCCGAGATCACGAACACGCTCGACGATGAGTTCATTGATCACGTCCGCCATGATCGGATCGAGGCCGGTCGTCGGCTCGTCGAAGAAGATGATCTCCGGATTGGTCGCGATGGCCCGCGCCAGCGCGACGCGCTTCTGCATGCCGCCGGAAAGTTCGGCAGGGTAGAGCATGCCGACCTCGGGGCTCAATCCAACCTTGGCCAGATTCTCGTCGGCTTTTTCCTTGGCCGGCTTCTTCTTCATGCCGTGCGCCGAAATGAGACCGAAGGAAACGTTGCGCCACACCCGCAGGCTGTCGAACAGAGCGCTGCCCTGGAACAGCATGCCGAAGCGCCGCAGCAGGTTTTCCCGCTCTCGCCCACGCAGATGGGTGACATCCTCGCCATCCACCAGGATGCGGCCGGCATCCGGCGCCATGAGTCCAAGGACACAGCGCAGCAGCACGGACTTGCCAGTGCCAGAGCCGCCGATGATGACCACGGATTCTCCGGGATAGATATCCAGGTCGAGACCGTTCAGCACGATCTTGTCGCCGAACCGCTTGGAGACGCCCTGCAGGCTGAGTTTAGGCTCTGTCATCAGTCGGTGAACGCGATCGAGGTGATGATGTAGTTGGCCGCCAGGATCAGGATCGACGCCGAGACAACCGCATTGGTGGTGGCACGGCCCACGCCCTGCGCGCCGCCGCTGCTGTTGAAGCCCTGATAGCAGCCCATGAGAGCCAGGATGAAGCCGAATACCGCGGCCTTGATCAGGCCGGAGATGACGTCCCACGCCTCGAGGAAGTCGACCGTGTTCTGGAGATAGGCGACGGAATTGTAGTCGAGCACCGTCGTGGCGATCAGCCATCCGCCCATGACGCCAATGACGTCGCCGAGCAGGACGAGCAGGGGCATCATGAGGGTCGCGGCCAGCAGGCGGGGCGCGATGAGATATTTGAACGGGCTCGTCGCCAGGGTGGTGAGGGCGTCGATCTGCCCGGTGACGCGCATGGTACCCAGCTCGGCCGCCATCGCCGCGCTGACACGGCCCGCGACCATGAGGCTGGCGAGTACCGGGCCGAGTTCGCGGGTAATGCCGAAGACCACGATGGTCGGCACGGTGGATTCGGCGTTGAAGCGGCCGGTCCCGATGTAAATCTGCTGCGCCAGCACCGCGCCTGTGAACACGGCGGTCAGACCCACGACCGGCAGCGAATAGAAGCCCACCGAAAGGAGCTGTCGGCCCAGATTGGCCAGATAGAAGGGCGGGGTGAAGATGTTCACGACCGCCTGGGCCATGAACAGACACAGCCGCCCAACATCACTGAGAAAGCCGAGCGTGGCGCGGCCGATATTGGCGACAGGATTGGATGCAGAGGTCAAAATGTTTGTTCCGGCAGATGGTCCAGTTCGGCAAGGTCGCCAAACTTGGTCGTCTCCTTGGCGAAGTGCAAGCGTGCAACGCCCGTTGGTCCATGACGCTGCTTGCCGATGATCACTTCGGCGACGCCACGGACGCGTTCGCCACGCTCCAGCCATTCGGCATGGGCCGGCGTGCCCATCTCCGGCTGCTTGCGCTCGTGGTAGTACTCGTCGCGGTAGACGAACATCACCACGTCGGCGTCCTGCTCGATCGATCCCGATTCTCGCAGATCCGAAAGCTGCGGCCGCTTGTCCTCGCGCTGCTCCACCGAGCGGCTGAGCTGCGACAGCGCCAGCACCGGCACGTTCAGCGTCTTCGCGAGAGCCTTCAGGCCGCGGGTGATCTCGGACACTTCCTGCACACGGTTCTCGGTCTTTTGCTGTCCCGAGGGCCGGGCCAGCTGGAGATAGTCGATCACCACCATGCCCAGATTGTGCTGGCGCTTCAACCGCCGCGCCCGCGACATGACGCCGGCGATGGACAGGGCCGGCGTGTCGTCGATGAACAGGGGAATGTCCTCGATCTCCTGTGACGCCCGCACCAGGGCCCGGAACTGCTCGTGGCTCATGTCGCCTCGGCGCAGCTTTTCCGACGGCACTTCGGCCTGCTCCGACAACATACGGGCGGCGAGCTGCTCCGCCGACATTTCCAGCGAGAAGAAGCCGACCACGGCGCCGCCGCCCTGCATGGGATCTTCGCCGTCCAGCTTGGACTGATGCCACTTCTTGGCCGCGTTGAAGGCGATGTTGGTGGCCAGCGCCGTCTTGCCCATGGAAGGACGGCCGGCGAGGATGATCAGATCCGATTTGTGCAGACCGCCCAGCAGCTCGTCCATGGCGCGCATGCCGGTCGATACGCCGGTCAGCTTGCCCTCGCGCTTGCGGGCGGCGTCGATGTTCTCGATGGCGGCATGGATCGAACGGGAGAACGGCTTGAAGCCCTCTTCGGACTGGCCGCTCTCGGCCAGGGTGAACAGCTTCTGCTCCGCCTGTTCGATCTGGCTGGTGGCCGACAGTTCGGTATCGGCCTCGGTGGCGTTGTGGACCGTTTCCTCGCCGATCAGGATCAACTGCCGGCGCAGCGCCAGATCGTAGATCGTGCGGCCATATTCCTCGGCATGCAGCATGGAGGTGGCGGCGGCGGCGAGGCGGGCGAGATATTGCGGGCCGCCCACTTCGCGCAGGCCGACATCGCTTTCCATGTAGGTCTTGAGCGTGGCCGGAATGGCGAGCTGGCCGCGTTCGATCAGGCGCATGGCGGTGGCGAAGATGCGCTGGTGCAACGGATCGAAGAAGTGTTCGGCCATCACGAACGACACCCGGTTCGCGGCGTCGTTGTTGTTGAGGATCACGCCCAGCAGCGCCTGCTCGACCTCGAGATTGTGCGGCAGAACCGATTGCCCTTCGAGAGGCATGTCGTTGGCTGCGAATTGGCCTCGGTCGGCGAGTGCGGAAGGCATCGGCGATGTGGTCCTCTGGTCGTATCGGAAGCCCGCCATTGAGCACGGCGGGACAGGCCGCGGCTACGCGAACATATCAGGAACCGGGTTTGTTCCACAGGGGATTTATCCACAGGGGAACAACAATGGGGATAACTCCCTCACGGTGCGCGCCGGACAAAAGAAAGGCGGCTTGCGCCGCCCTTCGGGAGTTTCCTGTTTTCTTATTATTTGTTTGTTTTCGTTAGACGATGGTTCAAGTCGCCTTCCCTAAACTTCAGGCCCGAGTTCTCAGGCTTCGTCTTCTTCCGAGATACCCTCGGCGGCCTCGCGGGCCAGTTCCTCGTTCTCGAACACGTCCTCGTCGTCCTCGGCTTCGGCCGGGGCGTTCTGGTTGTTCGCTTCGGCTTCCGAACGCGCGACCGAGACGACGACGTTGATCGCGACTTCCGGGTGCAGGAACACGCGGATGTCGAAACGGCCGATGGTCTTGATCGGACGATCGAGATCGACCTGGCTGCGCTCGACCGTGTAACCGGCTTCCTTCAGCGCTTCCGAGATATCGCGCGGGCTGACCGAGCCATAGAGGTGGTCGCTCTCGCCGGCCTGACGGATGATGATGACCCGGGCGCCTTCCATCTTCTCGGCGACGGCTTCGGCGTCCTTGCGGCGCTCCAGGTTCGTCGCTTCCAGCTGGGCGCGGCGAGCCTTGAAGGATTCCAGGTTCTGCGCGGTGGCGCGCAGCGCCTTCTTCTTCGGGAGCAGGAAGTTGCGGGCGAAGCCATCCTTCACGGAGACGACGTCACCCATCTGGCCGAGTTTCTCGACCCGCTCAAGCAATACGACTTGCATCGGGCTCTCCTATTGCAGGACGAAGGGGAGCAGGGCGATGATGCGCGCGCGCTTGATGGCACGGGCGAGTTCACGCTGCTTCTTCGCCGAGACGGCGGTGATGCGGCTCGGCACGATCTTGCCGCGCTCGGAGACGTAACGCTGCAGCAGCTTCACGTCCTTGTAATCGATCTTCGGCGCGTTCGGACCCGTGAACGGGCAGCTCTTGCGGCGGCGGAAGAACGGGCGGCGGGCGGTGCGGGGACGGGCGGCGGTAGCCATTAGAAGCGTCCTCCTTCACGGCGGCGGTCATCACGGTCGTCGCGGCTGCGCAGAACCGGCGACGGCTCCACATCCAGTTCCTCGACGCGAATGGTCATCGAACGGATGACGTCCTCGTTGATCTTCTCGAGGCGCTCCATCTCGGCGACGGCGGCAGCCGGCGCGTCGAGGTTCATCATGATGTAATGACCCTTGCGGTTCTTCTTGATGCGATAGGCGAGGGTGCGCAGGCCCCAGTTTTCGGTCTTGGTGACCTCACCGCCATTTTCGCGGATGATGCCGGCGAATTCTTCCGCCAGGGCATCGACTGCCTGGCTGGAAATATCCTGCCGGGCAATCAGGATGTGCTCGTAGTAAGCCATATGGACTCCTTCTGGCTGTTACATTGCCTGCCGCCAACGGGCCGCACAGGCATAGCCGGCACGTGCCGGCAAGGAGCGAAGGCGCGCACTATACGGTAAAACTTCTCTGTGGCAAGCAGTGACTGCAGTGTAGGACAGTGCGCTGGACCAGCATGCTTGACACGGACGGTCCAGACGTTATCTGTGGCGCGCCTTTCAGGGCAATGAGGGAAAAGGAACCGCATGACCCGAGCATTCACATTTCCCGGCCAGGGCAGCCAGGCCGTCGGCATGGGCCAGTCGCTCGCGGAAGCCTCGGCCACCGCGCGCGAGGTGTTTCAGGAAATCGACGAGGCGCTGGGCCAGAACCTCTCCAAGCTGATGTTCAATGGTCCCGAGGACCAGCTGACCCTGACCGAGAACGCGCAGCCGGCGCTCATGGCTGTCAGCGTCGCGGTCATGCGCATCCTGGAAAAGGAAGGCGGCATCAATCTGGCGGACAAGGCCAGGTTCGTCGCCGGTCACTCCCTGGGTGAATATTCCGCGCTGGCCGCCGCCGGGAGTTTCTCGCTGGCGGATACCGCCCGGCTGCTGAAGCGCCGCGGCCAGGCCATGCAGCGCGCGGTGCCGGTCGGGCAGGGCGCCATGGCCGCGCTGCTGGGCGTCGAGCTCGACGTGGCCCGGGAGATCGCCGAACTGGCATCGCAGGGCGAGGTCTGCACCGCGGCGAACGACAACGCGCCGGGCCAGATCGTCATCAGCGGCCACCGCGCCGCCGTCGAGCGGGCCATCGAGATCGGCAAGGAAAAGGGCGCGCGCCGCTCCATGCTGCTGCCGGTCAGCGCGCCGTTCCACTGTTCATTGATGGCGCCGGCCGCCGAGGAAATGAAGGAAGCGCTCGCCGCCGTCACCATCACCGCGCCCGCCGTGCCGCTGGTCGCGAACGTGATCGCCGCGCCGGTCAGCGACCCGGACGAGATCCGCCGCCTTCTGGTGGAACAGGTCACCGGAGCCGTTCGTTGGCGCGAATGCATTCTTTATATGGTCGATCAGGGTGTCACCGAAGTGATCGAGCTGGGCGCCGGCAAGGCCTTGACGGGCATGGCCAAGCGCATCCACAAGGACCTCGCGACCACCTCGGCCCAGACACCGGACGAGATCGACGCGCTGTTGAAGACGCTGTAGGAGCCGCCGCATGTTCGATCTCACCGGCAAGACCGCCCTCGTCACCGGCGCGAGCGGCGGTATCGGCCGCTCCATCGCCGAAGCCCTCCACGCTCAGGGCGCGACCGTCGCGCTGTCGGGCACGAGGCAGTCAGCGCTCGACGAAGTGGCCGCCGCCCTTGGCGACCGTGTCCATGTGGTCCCCTGTAATCTCTCGGATGCCGCGGCGGTCGATGCGCTGCCCGGACAGGCCGAGGCCGCGCTGGGCCAGATCGATATCCTGGTCAACAATGCGGGCGTGACTCGCGACAATCTGGCCATGCGGCTGAAGGACGAGGACTGGGATATCGTTCTCGACGTGAACCTGAAGGCCGCCTTCAAGCTTTCCCGCGCCATGCTGCGCGGCATGATGAAGCGCCGCTATGGCCGTATCATCTCGATCACCTCCGTCGTCGGCGTCACCGGCAATCCGGGGCAGGTGAACTATGCCGCATCGAAGGCCGGCCTGATCGGCATGTCGAAATCGCTGGCGCAGGAAGTCGCCAGCCGCAATATCACGGTCAACACGGTCGCGCCGGGCTTCATCGAGACGGCGATGACCGATGCGATCGCCGGGCCGGCCCGGGACGCGCTGATCGGGAAGATTCCCGCCGGACGTATGGGTTCCGGCGCCGATGTCGCCTCGGCCGTCGTCTATCTGGCGTCGGAGGAAGCGGGTTACGTCACGGGCCAGACGCTGCATGTGAATGGCGGCATGGCGATGATCTGAGGTTGCTGGCCAATGTCACCGAATTGTGTTACGACACGGCAGCAAACGGTGACCAGCCGGTTAAGACAGGCCAATCTAATTGGCTTTTATATCAACGGTTTAACGACAAACCTTCAAGGGAATGCTGAAATGAGCGACGTTGCCGAACGCGTAAAAAAGGTCGTGGTCGAACATCTGGGCGTGGACGAGGACAAGGTCACCGAAAGCGCGAGCTTCATCGACGATCTTGGCGCGGACAGCCTGGATACGGTTGAGCTGGTGATGGCGTTCGAAGAGGAATTCGGCATCGAAATCCCGGACGACGCCGCTGAAAAGATCCTGACGGTGAAGGACGCGGTCGATTTCATCGAACAGACCCGCTAAGTCCTAACCGGGATTGCAGGAACGGATGGAGCCGATGCGTCGAGTAGTGGTAACAGGCCTCGGGCTGGTAACGCCCCTGGGTGCAGGTGTCGATATTCCATGGCGCCGGTTGATCGATGGTCAGTCGGGTGCGGGGTTGATCACCAAATTCGACACGACGGACTATGTCGCCAAGGTCGCCTGCGAGGTACCTCTGGGTGATGGCAGCGACGGTTCCTTCAATCCCGATCAATGGATGGAGCCGAAGGAACGCCGCAAGGTCGACGACTTCATCCTGTTCGGCGTCGCCGCCGCCGATATCGCGCTCGAGGATGCCGGCTGGCATCCGACGGACGAGGAATCCCTCGTCCGGACGGGTTGCATGATCGGCTCCGGCATCGGCGGCCTTCCGGGTATCGAGGAAGCCGTCACGACGTTGAACGACAAGGGGCCGCGGCGCGTCAGCCCGTTCTTCATCTCGGGCCGCCTGATCAATCTGGTCTCGGGCCAGATTCAGATCAAGCATGGCTTCAAGGGCCCGAACCACGCGGTCGTCACCGCATGTTCCTCGGGCGCCCACGCCATCGGCGACGCCGCCCGGCTGATCATGCTGGACGATGCCGACGTGATGGTGGCGGGCGGCGCGGAAGCGGCGATCTGTCCCATCGGCATAGCCGGCTTCTCGCAGGCCAAGGCACTGTCGACCCAGTTCAACGATCAGCCGACACGGGCGTCGCGTCCTTATGACCGCGACCGCGATGGCTTCGTCATGGGCGAAGGCGCCGGCATCGTCATCCTCGAGGAGCTGGAGCACGCCAAGAAGCGCGGCGCCAAGATTTACGGCGAAGTCGTGGGTTATGGCATGTCGGGCGATGCCTATCACATCACCGCCCCGTCACCGGAAGGCGATGGCGCCTATCGCGCCATGCAATCGGCCTTCAAGAGGTCCGGCCTAGCGCTGGAAGACATGGACTACGTCAATGCCCACGGCACCTCGACGCCGCTGGGAGACGAAATCGAACTGGGCGCGGTCCGCCGTCTGTTCGGGTCGGCGTCCAGCAACCTGTCCATGTCGTCGACAAAGTCCTCAATCGGGCATCTGCTCGGCGCGGCGGGCGCGGTGGAAGCCATTTTCTGCCTGCTGGCCATGCGTGATCAGATCGTGCCGCCGACGCTCAATCTGGAGAATCCCTCCGACAATTGCGTGGGGATGGACCTCGTCCCGCTCAAGGCCAAGGAACGCAAGGTCCGCGCCGTGATGTCGAACTCGTTCGGGTTTGGCGGCACGAATGCGAGCGTCATCTTCAAGAAGGACATCTGACGGCCGGCCATGGCGGACGACCCCGCGACCGCACCACAGCCGACCGCCGGTTCATCGCCACAACGACACGGATTTTTGCGCCGTCATCCCTGGATGACGGCGTTCGTCGTTCTGACGTTCATGGGCGCCATCGCCATCGGCGCCTACGGCTTCTGGGCATTCAGCATCGCCAAGGGTCCGACGGACGCGGCCACCGTCGTCATTCCAAAGGGCTCGGGCGTGCGGGGCACGGCGAGCCTGCTGGAGCGCGCCGGTATCATCGCCAATGACACGATTTTCATGGCGGGCATCAAGCTGCACGGCGCCGAACGCGACCTTAAGGCCGGCGAGTACCTGATCCCGGCCGGCGCGACCATGCGCGAGGTCATGGCCCTCCTTCGCTCGGGCAAGACGGTGATCCGCCGCTTCACCGTGGCGGAAGGGCTCAGCGTCCGCCAGGTCGTCGCCCTGTTGCAAGCCGAGCCGGCGCTGGCGGGCGAGGTCGCCGACATGCCGCCCGAGGGCAGCCTGATGCCCGAGACCTATCATTTCGCTTATGGCGACAGCCGCGCGGCGCTCGTCCAGCGCATGCGCACCGCCATGCGGGACACGCTGGCACGTCTGTGGGAAGAGAGGGCGAACGATCTGCCGGTCTCGACGCCGCAAGAGGCCCTGATCCTGGCCTCGATCGTCGAGAAGGAAACCAGCGTGCCGGCCGAGCGGCCCCGCGTCGCCAGCGTCTTCGTCAACCGGCTGCGCATCGGCATGCCGCTGCAGTCGGACCCCACCATCGTCTACGGGATCAGAGGCGGCGAGAAGCTCGGGCGTCCCATCCTGCAGTCGGATCTGGCGTCGGACACGCCCTACAACACCTACAAGATCACGGGCCTGCCGCCGACACCGATCGCCAATCCCGGGATCGAGTCCCTGCGTGCCGTGCTGAACCCGGCCCGGACCGAGGATTTCTATTTCGTGGCCGACGGAAGTGGCGGCCATGCCTTCGCCCGGACTTATGAGGAGCACCTGCGCAACGTCCAGCGGTGGCGCGCCATCGAACGTCAGGGCGGCGCCCGATAACCTCACTTCCTCGGCGCGCGGCGCGCCAGCCAGTCGATCACTCCCATCGGCAGGTTGATGAGAATCCTGCCTGCGATGACCATTTGCCAGGGGAAGGTGATGCGTCCCCTGTTGCGTGCAAGCCCCTTCGCGATGATCCGTGCCGCGCGCGGCGCCTCCATGAAGAAGGGCATCGAAAAGTCGTTTCTGGCCGTGATCCGGCTTTCGACAAATCCGGGACAGATGACGGAGACCTCGATTCCCTCGGGCTCGAGAAAGCCGCGCAACGCTTCACCATACGCTTTCACCGCCGCCTTCGACGACGAATAGGCGGGGGTCGAGGCGAGCCCCTGATATCCCGCCAGCGAACTGACGATGGCGATCTGGCCACGACCGCGCGGGCGCATCCTGTCGATGGCGGGATGGGCGGTGTTGAAGACGCCGTCCACATTCACCGCGAAGGTTTCCCGAGCGACCCGATCCATCGATTCGCCGAACTGCGGCAGGCCAACCCCGGCGTTGGCGATAGCGAGGTCCAGCGGCGCGATCACATCGCTGGCGTCGATCCAGGCGCGGCAGCGGGCCGCATCCGTGACATCGAGGACCATGGCGTGCACATCAGCGCCCAGCGCCCTGCACGCGTCGGTCACGCTCTCGAGACGCTCGCGGTTCCTGCCGCACAGATGCAGGACGATCCCGGGCGCCGCATAATGGCGGGCCAAGGCCTCGCCAATGCCGCTGGAGGCACCGGTGATCAGGATGGATTTCGGATTTTTCATCGACGCCCCTTGTAGTTGGGCGATATAGTCCGCGCCCACCGAAACGATTTCTGGAGCGCCCATGGCCATCGCGAGCATGACGGGTTTCGCCCGAGTTGACGGCGCCTGGCAAGATTATCGCTGGACGTGGGAGGTTAAAAGCGTCAACGGCAAGGGCCTCGATGTCCGCATGCGGCTGCCGCAAGGCCTGGAAATTCTCGACATTCCCGCGCGCGCCGCGATCGCCGCCCGACTGTCGCGCGGCAATGTCAATTGCTCGCTGCAGTTCGACCGCGTCAATCCCAATGCGGGCGTGCAGGTGAATCATCAGGTGCTCGACAATCTGGTCGAGGCCGCCAAACAGGCCGCCAAGCGCCATGGCCTCAAGAAGCCGCGGATCGAGGAACTGCTCGAGTTGCGCGGCGTCATCGAGGTCAAGGAAACCGGGCTGAACGAAGAGCAGCAGGCCGAGCGCGATCGCCTGCTGCTGTCCGGGCTATCGGAGACCGTCGACGGGGTGCTGGGCATGCGCCTGGCCGAGGGCCGGAAAATGTCCGAGGTGCTCCGGGATCAGGTGCGCACCATCTCCGATCTGGTCGCCCAGGCCCGCGCCATTCCATCGCAACAGCCCGAGGCCGTGCGCGACCGCCTGCACAAGCAGATCACCGATCTGCTGAATGGCTCCAGCGTGCCGATCGATGCCGACAGACTGGCCCAGGAAGCCGCCTATCTGGCGGTCAAGGCCGATGTGCGCGAGGAGCTGGATCGGCTGAACGCGCATGTCACGGCCGCGACCGAACTCCTGGACAAGGGGGGACCCGCCGGACGCAAGCTCGACTTCCTGGCGCAGGAATTCGGCCGCGAGGCGAACACGGTCTGCTCGAAGGCCTCGGATTCCGCACTGTCCCGGATTGGCCTCGACCTCAAGGCGGTCATCGACCAGTTCCGCGAACAGGTACAGAACATCGAATGAGCACCGCGACACCGCCCTTGGGCCGCCGCGGCCTGATGCTCGTGTTGTCGTCCCCATCGGGCGCTGGCAAGACGACCTTGTCGCGCCTGCTGCTGGCGCAGGACCCCGAGATCGCCATGTCGGTTTCGGTGACGACGCGTCCGCCGCGTCCGGGCGAGATCGAGGGCAAGGACTACTTCTTCGTCGATCACGCCCGGTTCGAGCAGATGGTCGAGCAGGGCGAGTTGCTGGAGCATGCCAGGGTCTTCGGCAACATGTACGGCACACCCCGCGCCGCTGTCGCGCAAGCCCTGGACGCGGGCAGGGACGTCCTGTTCGACATCGACTGGCAGGGCACCCAGCAGCTCGACGGCACGGTCGCGCCTGACATGGTCAAGGTGTTCATCCTGCCGCCATCGACCGAGGAACTGGAGAAGCGCCTGAAGACGCGCGCGCAGGATTCCGAGGAAGTGGTTGCCGGCCGCATGGCCAAGGCAGCCGACGAGATGAGCCACTGGCGCGAATACGACTACGTCATCATCAATACTGACGTGCAGGAGAGCCTCGCCCGGCTGACGACGATACTCGCGGCCGAGCGCCTCCGGATCAACCGGCAGGTCGGGCTCGCGGATTTCGTCAACCGGCTGCGCGGAGCCGATTGAGCGACCGGGCGATGGCGCAGAACTGCGCCACGTTCAATGTTTCCGCGCGCAGGGTCGGCTCGATCCCGGCATCGGCGAGCAGAATTTCCGTATCGATCCCGACGCCTTTCAGGCTCGAGCGCAACATCTTGCGCCGCTGGTTGAACGCGGCATCGATCACCCGTTTGAGATCGGACAGTTCCGCCTCGGCGACCGGCTGCGGCAGGACGGCGAAGTGAACGACCGTCGAGGTGATCTTGGGCTGCGGCACGAACGCCGAGGGGGGAATGTCGAAGAGACGCCGCGGCGCCGTCCGCCACTGGCTGAGCACCGAAAGGCGCCCATAGGCCTTGCCGCCCGATGGCGCCGTGATGCGGTCGGCGACCTCGCGCTGGAACATCAGCGTCAGGCCCGCATACCACGACGGCCACTCGGCGACGGTGAGCCATTTGGCGAGCAGCACGGTCGAGACGTTGTACGGCAGGTTGGCCACGACCTGGACAGGCCCGCCTTCCGGCAGCAGGGTCCGCTCGTCCACGTCCAGCGCGTCGGCCGAGACCACCGTCAGACGTCCGGGATAGGCGTCCTGGACTTCGGCGAGGGCCTCGACGCAGCGATCATCCTTCTCGACCGCGACGACGCGGGCGCCGGCCTCCAGCAAGGCACGTGTGAGGCCTCCCGGGCCAGGCCCGACCTCATAAACTTGAGAAGCGGGACCAACACCGGCGCCCCGCGCGATCCGGGCGGTCAGGTTGAGGTCCAGCAGGAAGTTCTGGCCCAGCGACTTGCGGGCCGCCAGTCCGTGGCGGGCGATCACGTCGCGAAGCGGGGGCAGTGTCATGGGGCGTTCCTGACGCGGTGTCGGGCACCGGCGATATCATGCGCGAGCTTGAGGGCGGCGACGAGGCTGCGCGGATCCGCCGTGCCTTTGCCCGCGATATCCAGCGCGGTGCCATGGTCCGGCGACGTGCGCACGAAGGGCAGTCCCAAGGTCACATTGACCCCGTTGTGAAAGTCGATGGTCTTCAACGGGATCAGCGCCTGGTCATGATACATGCACAGCGCCGCATCGTACCGCGCGCGCGCCTCCGGGTGAAACAGGGTATCGGCCGGCGCGGGGCCGAACAGGTCGATTCCTTCGGCCCGTAGCACCGCGAGCGCGGGGGCGATGATGTCAACCTCCTCACGCCCCAGCGTGCCGGCTTCGCCCGCATGCGGGTTGAGGCCGGCGACCGCGAGGCGAGGCGCCTCGATGCCGAAATCGCGGCGCAGCGCGGCGGCGACGATCCGCGCGGTGCGCACGATCAGGTCCACGCTCAGCGCGCCCGGTACGCTGGCGAGGGCGCGGTGCACCGTGACCGGCACCACGCGAAGCCCGGGCACGGCAAGCATCATCACCGCCTGCGAGCCGGCGCCCGCCAGGGTCTCGAGAAACTCGGTATGACCCGGGTGGGGAAACCCGGCCGCGTAGAGCGACGCCTTCTGGATCGGATTGGTGACCACGGCCGAGGCCAGATCCTGCCCGTAGAGGGAGACAGCGGTTTCTATGGCCTCGATCACCGCGCCGGCATTCGCGGCGGCCGGAGCGCCCGGGACCGCGTCGACGGGGCGCTGGAGCGGCAGAACGGGCAGGGCGCGCTGAAACATGCCCGCCACCTCGGCCGGCGATGAAATCTCCTCGACGGGAACGTCGAGACCGAGCAGGGCCGCGCGTTGGCGGACCAGCGCCGGGCAGGCGAGCAGGAAGAAGCACGGGACGCCGCTGTCGGCACGCCTTCGCCAGACAGCAAGGGAAATGTCGGGTCCGATGCCCGACGGCTCGCCCATGGTGAGGGCGAGCGGCGGCGCGGCGTTACTTGTAGTCGATGATCGCGTCACGGCGCAGATCGCGGAGATAGCGCCGCGCCATCATCGACAGGCGCTGGTTGCTCAGGAAGTCTTCGATCTCGGCGGCCGTGGGCTCGCGCACTTCGGCGTCCTTGCGGCCGCAAACGACCAGCACGCGCACGTCGGTGCCCGTCTTCAGCGGCTCGGTCGCCTGGCCGATCTGGAGATTGCGGATGGCGCGGTTGACCGGCGGCGGCAGATCGCCCAGACGGACGGTGCCCAGGCTGCCCTGGTCGCTGGCGCCGAGCGCGGCGGCGACCCGCGGAATGTCGCTGCACTCCTTGATGGTCGAGGTCGCGGCCATGATGCGCTGGCGCTGCGCGTCGGCATCGGCGGTGGGCGTGATGACGATCTGCTGCAGGTCCACCTGGGTTTCGTCCGGATCGGCGCTCAGCACCTCGCGTTTGTCGGCGACGGTGACGATGTAGTAGCCGCTGGTGACCCTGATGGGATCGGAGACCTGACCCTCGGGCAGTTTCAAGACTTCCGTCCGGATATCAGGATTGATGTGGTCGCCGATCACCCAGCCGGTGTCGCCGCCGACCGCGCCGGTGGCGATGTCGGAGAACTGCCGGGCGACGGCGCTGAATTCGGCTCCTTCGCGAATCTGGCGGACCAGCCGTTCGGCGGTCTGACGGGTTTCAGCCTCTTTTTCCGGAGAATCCACGGCCAGGAAAATCTCGCCGATCCGATATTCGGGCTGGCCCTTGTTGGATTTCAGATTGTCCAGATAGGCGCTCACTTCGCCTTCGCCAATGGCGAGAAAGGGCCGGAGTCGGGCGTTCACCACTTCTTCCCAGGCGAGGCCGGCCTTGACCTGCGCGAGGATGGCTTCCTTGCTGGCGCCCATTCGGGCCAGTTCCTGCGAGAACTGTTCCGCGGAGATGTTGTTGCGCGCCGCCAGCTCGTTGAAACGCTGGTTCACCTCTTCGTCGGTGATGGTGATCTTCTGCTCCTTGGCTTCCTGAACCTGGAGCTTCTCATCGACCAGAAGCTGGATGACCGTCTTGCGGAGCTGGTCATATTCCTCCTGCGTGCGCAGCGCGCCCGTGGTGGAGGTGATCAGCTGCATGCGTTCCTTGATGTCGTATTCCGAGATGATCTCGTCATTGACCACGGCCACGATGCGCTGCACGTCACCGCGCGACTGGGCCTGAACCGGACCGGCGGCGCTGGCGAGGACCAGCAGAATCCCGGCTAACGTATTGATGCGTCGCGTCATTCTAGTCCGCTTACCGTTTTTCTGTAGTACTTGGGCTTATTCCCGAACGTCGGGCTGAAGGGAAGATCCTGCAGATCGACATCTTTCGTCGCGGGATCGCTCACCACCTTGAAGACAAGCTGGAAACCTATCGACGTCGATGGCCGCACATCCCGATCCTCGGTAAAGTCCCGCCGCGCCCTCAGCCGGAACCGGAAACACTCGTCTTCGTACGTGAAGCCGCCACCTGCCGTCAAGGCACCACCGCCGCGCTCGAAGTCATAGGCGAAGTCGGCGTTCATGGTCCAGTACCGCGTCAGCTTGATGCTGGCGGCCGTGCGGATTTCCTGACGGTCGGGCAGGGTCGGATCGAAACCGTTCCGCTTCACATCGGTATAGCCGACGGCGAACCTGTACTTTTCCGGGCCGAACACGACCAGTCCCTCATTGCGCACGATATTCAGCCCGTCATCGTCGAACCGCATGCGGTGATAGTAGTCGAAGAATCGCGGGATGCTCAGCATGGCCGTCATGACGATGTCCGAGGTGCGCTCGCGCAGACCGGAATCGGCCGGCAGGCTGAAGTCGCGCCGCAGCCGGTAGCTCTGGCCGACGAGCAGCGACGCCCGCACGCCATTGTCGGCATAATGCCGGAACCGCATGCCGTAGGCGACGCGCGTGCCGCCTTCCCAGCGGTCGTCGCCCGGAAAACGGTCGATGGAGAACAGGTTGGACGTGTCGAAATCGAACGCCTGACTGTCCTCGTTCGGGATCTCGTCATTGTTGGCGTTGGTGGTGCTGGAGACCACCGTGACAATCGGCTCGATGATCTGGTGCGACTTGCCGGCATACCGAATGAAAGGGTAGCGCCATTCGAGCGCGGCGTAGGGAACGTAGCGTCCCTCGAAATCCTTGCCCGTCAACACATCCGGCTTGGCGACGAGATCGTCCGCGCTGGGTTCCTCGAAATCGTTGAGGTAGTAGGTATCCGCGCGCATGCCCAGCGTCAGCTTGTACATGTCACCGAGCGGCGAGGTGAATGGCACCTGCCACCGGCCATCGATGGAAATCCGGCCCGTATCGGCGCTGTCGGTCCGTGTCAGCATCGCCATGCTGGCATCAGCGGTGAAATAACCGCCGAGCCAACCCGGCTTGCCCACGAAACTGTACTGGATCAGCGGAATGGCGAGCGGCGTGGTGCCACCCATGTCTTCCTCGCGCAGGCCCTGGAAGGCATACGCGCCGATGTGCAGATAGCTGCGCTCCCAGAATCGCTCCAGGTACAGGTGATTGATCAGGCTGTCGGCGCGCGAGATGTCATAGCGGCGCAGATAGGTGTCGTCGCTGGCCAGCGCCAGATCGAAGCCCCAGCGCCAGTCCTTGTCGATCTGAAACTGACCGGTACCGAAGATATGGCCGCGGAATTCGTCTCCCGGCACCTCGTTGTTGTCGTTGTCGCGCTTGCTGACATAGGTGCCGCTGCCGTCGAGCGTGTATTGGCCGGTCTTGGTTCTGTGCCGGTACTCCAGTTTCAGCACCGCCCGCTCCGACGTGGTCAGCAGCGGGGTGATCGTCAGGTCCTGATTCGGCGCGATGTTCCAGAAGTAGGGCAGCTCGGTCGTGACGCCGAGGATGGAGGACTGGCCGAAGTCGGGAGTCAGGAAGCCGCTCGCCTTCTTCACCGACGCATCGGGATGCTTCAGCCAGGGCGTATAGATGATCGGAATGCCCATCAGTTCCAGATAGGCGTTCTTGTAGGTGAGGGTGCGGCTTTTCTCGTCATGCACGACCTTCACCGCCTTGATCTGCCATACGGGCGCCCTGTCGGGCTGCTCCTCGCAGATCTCGCACGCCGTGTAGACCGCGTGATCGAGGACATTGGTGTCGCCGCCCATGCGGCGTCCGCTGACGGCGGCGAGACGCTCGCCCTCCCTGAACAGCACGTACATGCCCTGTACGGTGCCTTCCTTGAGGTCGCCGGTCAGCTCCAGCGTCTTGCCTGTCGCGACGTTGCCGTCCTTGTCGGTCAGACGGATATTGCCGGTGGCAACCGCCTTGTCCGTCTTTCGGTCATAGACGATCTGATCCGCCTTGAGATTAGTGTCGTCATAGGTGATCTCCACATGACCGCGCGCGGTCAGCAGGTCGGAGTTCTGATCGACTTCGATCTCGTCGGCGGCCCAATAGGCCTTCTTGGCCTCCTGCGCCCACGCAGGCACGGCTAGGACCGTGCCGCAAACGCCGGCGAACGCGCTTAGCGCCGCCAGTCTCCGCAATGTATCGAGCCAAGCCATCAACGGAATCCAACAGGCGGGCAGGTGAGGTGATCCATAAAGGACAGGGTCATCGTGAGACGGTAACTACACGCTAAGCAAGGTGGAAGCTACTCCGTTGACGGCATTGGAGAGGCATAGCTGTTCCCTTTCAATTTCGATGCCGATGGCTAAGATGCAAGCGGACGGGTGCCGAATGCCCCAAGATTGATAGATAAGAGGTCCGCATGCGCATTTCCTTTACCGACGACCGCGATCAGCTTTCCGGCGCTCTGGCCGTCTTCGCTCTCAAGGGCAAGATGCTCTCCCAGACGGCCGAAGCCTTCGATGCGCGGACCGGTGGCGCGGTGCGCCGGGCCATGGAAACCTCGCGCGCCAAGGGCGACAAGGGCAAGTCCGTCGAGCTCCTCGCGCCCGCCAACATGGACGCCGATCGCCTGCTGGTCGCAGGATTGGGCGATGCGGACGCTCTGACTATCGCCGGCGCCCAGGCGGCGGGCGGCGCCGTCGCTGGGCATTACAAGACCTCCGGCCAGGATCAGGTCACCGTGTTCGCCGACCCCATCGAGGGCGCGGCGATCGGCGCGGCCGAGTTCGCTGCCCATGTCGCCTACGGAGCGCTGCTGAAATCCTATTCCTTCGACAAGTATTTCACCAAGAAGAGCGACAGCAATTCGCGCGTTACCCTGAAGCGCATGGTCGTCGTGACCGACGACCCCAAGGCGGCCAAGAAGGCGTTCGAAAGCCTCGAGAAGATCGCCGAGGGCGTCTTCCTGACGCGCGATCTGGTCAGCGAACCGGCCAACATCATCTACCCGGAAAGCCTCGCCGATGCCTGCCGCGCCCTGGCCTCGCTGGGAGTCGAGGTCGATGTTCTCGGCGAGGAGCGCATGGCCGAACTCGGCATGGGCGCGCTGCTCGGCGTCGGCCAGGGCAGCGCCCGCGAGAGCCAGCTCGTCGTCATGGAATGGAATGGCGCCAAGAGCGGGAAGAAGGGTCCCGTGACTTTCGTCGGCAAGGGCGTGACGTTCGATACCGGCGGCATCTCCATCAAGCCGGCCGCCGGCATGGAAATGATGAAATGGGACATGGGCGGCGCCGGCGCCGTGATCGGACTGATGAAGGCGCTCGCGGGCCGCAAGGCCAAGGTTCACGCCGTCGGCATCGTCGGGCTGGTCGAGAACATGCCCTCCAGCACGGCGCAGCGGCCGGGCGACGTGGTCACCTCCATGTCCGGCCAGACCATCGAGGTCATCAACACGGACGCCGAAGGCCGGCTCGTGCTCGCCGACGCCCTGCATTACGCGCAGGAACGCTTCAAGCCCCAGTTCATCGTCGATCTTGCCACCTTGACCGGCGCCATCATCACGTCCCTGGGCAACGAGTATGCGGGCCTGTTCTCGAACGACGACACGCTGAGCGCGCAGCTTGCCAAGGCCGGCGAGGCCGAGAACGAGAAAGTCTGGCGTTTTCCGCTGACCGATGCCTACGACAAGATGATCAACTCGCAGATCGCCGACATGAAGAATGTCGGCACCGGCGGCAAGGCCGGCAGCATCACCGCCGCGCAGTTCCTGCAGCGCTTCATCCGGCGCGGCACGCCCTGGGCCCATCTGGACATCGCCGGCACGGCCTGGACGGATTCGGAAAGCGCGACCGTGCCGAAAGGCGGCACCGGCTATGGCGTGCGCCTGCTCAACCGGCTCGTCGCGGATCATTACGAGGGCAAGTGACCGACATCAGCTTCTACCACCTGCAGCGGCGCAGCCTGGAGGAGACCCTCCCCAAGCTGCTCGAGAGGGTGATCGCCTCGAAGCAGCGCGCTGTCGTTCTGGCCGAGTCCGAAGAGCAGGTGGAGGCGATCAGCAGCCGCCTGTGGACCTATGATGCCGACTCGTTCCTGCCGCATGGATCGGCGCGCGACGGCTTTCCGGCCGAGCAGCCGATCTATCTGACCAGCGGCGAGGAAAATCCGAACGGCGCCAGCATCCTCGTGCTGATCGATGGCCGCCTGCCGGGTTTTCTCTCCGGGTTCGCCCGGTGCCTCGACCTGTTCAACGGCCATGATCCCGAGTCCGTGCAGGGCGCGCGCGAACGCTGGCGCGCCTACAAGGCGGACGGTCATCCGGTCACCTACTGGCAGCAGAACGATGACGGGCGCTGGGAAAAGAAGGCCTGAGCCCTACGAAAGCTGCTCGAACAGCGCCTCGCGGTCGCCCAGCACCCAGACCTTGCAGATGCGCATCTGCCGGAACTGGAAAAACGCCGCGCCCGCATAGGAAATCTCGCGGCCCGTCGCCGGGAGACCGGGCAGATCGCCCTGGTGGGTGCCGGTGCACAGCAGCCGCGCCGACGCGCCGCCATTGTCGGCGACCAGCGTTTCCAGATGGCTGCGGAAGTCGGGAAACGCGCGCCGGACCAAGTCCATGTAGCCGAAGAAATCGGCCAGCCCTTCAGTGGACACGCCCATCGATCCATCGAACTCGACATCCATGGTCAGGATGCGCCGGCCGGTCTCCACGTTCCACTGATTCCACATGACATCGTAGAACTGTCGGACGAGCTGGCGGTGCAGAATGGCCGTCAATGAGGTCTCCTGGCTGGGATGTCGTCAAATCTTCGGTTGCCCGGCTCAAGCGATAAAGCTAAGAACCCGCCGATCCGCACTCCTATAACGATGAAGAAGAACCATGGCCACTGAACGTACGCTGTCGATCATCAAACCCGATGCCACGCGCCGCAACCTGACCGGCAAGATCAACACGCTGCTGGAAGACGCCGGCCTGCGCATCGTCGCGCAAAAGCGCATCCAGCTGACCAAGGCGCAGGCGGAAGGCTTCTATGCCGTGCACAGCGAGCGTCCGTTCTTCAACGATCTGGTCAGCTTCATGATCTCCGGCCCGGTCGTGGTCCAGGTCCTGGAAGGCGAGAACGCCGTTCAGAAGAACCGTGACGTGATGGGCGCCACCAATCCGGCCAATGCCGCCGAGGGCACCATCCGCAAGACCTTCGCTGAATCCATCGAAGCCAATTCGGCGCACGGTTCGGATTCGCTCGAGAACGCGGCGATCGAGATCGCCTATTTCTTCAGCGGCCTCGAAATCGTCGGCTGAAGACCACGCCTCATTGCCGGCCCTCGTCGAGGGCCGGCAATACCAGCAGCGTGACGATGGCGGCGAGATGAACCGCCGCCGAGCCGCCGGCAAGAGCCGGCAGCCCCGCCGTGATGAACGGCGCGAGCAGGGCGGTTCCAGCCGCCGTCACCCCTAATACCGCCAGAATGACGAGGGCCGCGCCGCGTGCATCGTCGCCCCGTGCCGCGACGATGGCCCGAAGAAAACCGGGCGGTCAGGCGATCTCCGGGCAGGGGCTCATCAGTCCGTCCTGAACTCGCAGCGGTGTGTCCAGCAGGACGCGCGAGCCCTCGACCCGCAGCTTGCCCTCGGCCATCAGCCGCAGCGCCAGCGGATAGAGCTTGTGCTCCCACGCCAGAACACGGGCGGCGAGCGCGTCCTCGGTATCGTCGGCGCGCACGGGGACGCAAGCCTGGAAGACGATGGGACCTTCATCCATCTCGGACCGCACGAAATGGACCGTGCATCCCGAAAACCGGACACCATCCTCCAGCACCCGCTGATGGGTGTGCAAGCCGCGATACGCCGGAAGCAGGGAAGGATGGACGTTGAGAATCCTGTCACGCCACCGGTCGACGAACTCGGCCTCGAGCAGACGCATGAATCCGGCGAGGCAGATCACCTCGGCGCCGCTATCGATAATGGCGTCATGCAGCGCGTCGTCGAACGCCTGACGCGACGGATAATCCCGGTGACTGATGACTTTCGTCGGCACGCCGTGGGACTCGGCGATGGCCAGGCCCGCCGCATCCGCCTTGTTGGAGATGACGATGACGGGCTTTGCCGGATGATCGGTGGCGGCGCAGGCTTCCAGCAGCGCCTGCATGTTGCTGCCGCGTCCGGAAATCAGGATGGCGAAGCGCACGGCGCTAGATCAGGCTGACGGCGGGCTCGCCGTCCTGGCGGACCCTGATGCGTCCGATGCGGAATACCGTCTCGCCATGCGCTTCGAATACCGCCGTTGCCGTGTCCACGGCATCGGCGGGAACGACGACGGCCATGCCGATACCGCAATTGAACGTGCGGACCATGTCGTCCTCCGGCACGTTGCCCTCATGCTGCAGCCAGCCGAAGACGTCCGGACGGGACCATGATCCAACCTCCAGTTCGGCGACCAGGTCCTTGGGAAGGACACGCGGCAGATTCTCCACGAGGCCGCCGCCGGTGATGTGCGCCAGGGCATGCACGACACCCTCACGCAGCGCGGCGAGGCAGCTGCGGACATAGATTCGCGTCGGCGTCAGCAAGGCTTCACCGAGCGAGCGGGAGGGATCGAACGGCGCGGGATCGGCATAGGACAAGCCGGTCCGCTCGACAACCTTGCGCGCGAGGGAAAATCCGTTGGAATGCAATCCGGTGGATGCGAGACCCAGGACAATGTCACCGGCGGAAACGGCGGCTCCGGTCAGCTGCTGGCCACGCTCGACCGCGCCCACGGCGAAGCCCGCGAGGTCGTAGTCATCCCCCGCGTACATGCCGGGCATCTCGGCGGTCTCGCCGCCGATCAACGCGCATCCGGCCTGCCTGCAGCCATCGGCGATGCCCGCGATGACAGCGGCCGCCGCGTCAACATCGAGCTTGCCTGTCGCGAAATAGTCGAGGAAGAGCAACGGTTCGGCGCCCTGGACCACCAGATCGTTGACGCTCATGGCGACAAGATCGATCCCGACCGTGTCATGACGGCCGCTGTCGATCGCCACTTTCAGCTTGGTGCCGACCCCGTCATTGCACGCGACGAGGATCGGATCGGAGTAGCCGGCGCCCTTCAGGTCGAAGAAGGCGCCGAACCCGCCCAGATCGGCATTCGATCCGGCGCGGCGGGTCGATGCGGCAAGCGGCTTGATCCGGTCCACAAGCGCGTTGCCGGCGTCGATATCGACACCAGCGGTCTTGTAGCTGAGGGGCTCGGTGTTGCGTGTCACGGTGCTGTCGTCCGGCGTTCGGGTGATTTCGGCGCGAACTTACGGATTTGTCGCCCTGAAATCGACTCCCATATTCTAATGGAGGCAGGTCGCCTTGCATTGGTATAGTGCGCGCATGACACACACGCTTGGGGGCGCGCGCCCCGCATTATACGCCTTCATCGGATTCGTGGCCCTGACCGCGAGTTGTTTCGCCACGCTGCCGGCAGTGGCCGCGGGGTCCTTCCAGGCCTTCGCGGTACCGGATGTGCCCGTCGACGTCACCGCCGATACCGCCGCCGCCGCCCGCAATATCGCCATCGGCGAAGCGCAGGGCCAGGCCTTCGGCATGCTGTTGCGGCGCATGACCTTGAAGGAGGACCGCGGCCGGCTGCCGCGTCTCGATGGCAATTCCGTGTCCTCCCTGGTGCAGAGCATCGAGTTCAGCGAGGAACGCTATTCCTCGACCCGCTACATCGCCAAGGTCACCGTGGCGTTCAGCCCCAACGGCATCCGTTCGCTGCTCCAGCGCAACAACATCCCGTTCGCCGAGGCGCCGGAGAACCCGATCCTCGTTCTTCCCGTCTTCAATGGCGCGTTGGGACAGGCCAATCCCTGGTGGAACGCCTGGGAGCGGCAGGACTGGCGCGAAAATCTCCTGTCGTTCGAGTTGCCCCGGGATACCGCCTCGGGCGGGCCGAGCGCGGCGGAAATCATGCAGGGCGCCGGGCCCTGGCTGGAGAACATCGGACGCCGGCATGGTACCGCCGAGGTGCTGGTGGCCATGGCCACATGGGACAATTCGAGCAGTCCGCTGAAACTGGTCGTCGACCTGCGCCGCTATGGCGTCGCCGGCGAGACGACCCAGAACGTCACCTTCAGCCAGATGACCGGAGAAACGCCGGAGGCGTTGCTGACCCGTGCCGCCCGGGACATCGGTAGTGACATCACCACGGAGTGGAAGCGCTACGCGATGATCGGGCAGGGCGCCCAGACCCAGATCCTGGCGATCATGGACCTTCGCTCGCTACAGGATCTCGTGGCCGTGCGGGAACGGCTCGCCCGCGCCCCCATGATCAAGTCGGCGAGCGTGGAAAGCATGAACACCCACCGCGCCATGTTCAATCTGACCGTGACGGTACCGCCCGAACAACTCGGCGGCGCCCTGGCCCAGTACGGCGTCATGATCGACCAGCGGGACGGCGACTGGCACATGGCACCGCGCCGTTAGCCGGCGGCGGACCATCAGATGCAACTCGCCTTTGACTTGCCCGCCCGTCCGGCGATGGAGCGCGAGGATTTCCTCGTGGCGCCCTGCAATCACGATGCGGTCGAATGGATCGACCGCTGGCCGGCATGGCCGTATCCCGCGCTGGTCCTGCACGGTCCGGCGCGCAGCGGGAAAACCCATCTGGCGCGGGTCTGGCAGAAACGGGCCGGCGCGTTCTGGGCGACCCGGGCCGACGCACCCGACTGCCTTGCCGCCGCGGGCGCGGGGCAGGGAATCTGCCTCGATATCGACGGTACGATCGAAGACGAAACCGCGCTGTTCCATCTGTTCAACTGGACGCGCGAACATGGCGGCAGCCTGCTGATCACCGGCAATGCCCCGCCGCGCGACTGGGGCGTGACATTGCCCGATCTGCGCTCGCGCCTACAGGCCGCGCCGACCGCTATGCTGGCCGAGCCCGACGACGCCCTGCTCGCCGCGGTGACCGTCAAACTGTTTTCGGATCGACAACTTGCGGTCGCGCCCGACCTGCTGAATTATATCCTGCAGAGGACCGACCGCTCCTTCGCCGCGCTGGGCGATGCGGTGGACAGGCTCGACAAGGCCGCTCTGCAGGAAAAACGCCGCATCACACCGCGTTTTGCAAAGCAGGTCCTCGGGTACTGACACCGAATCCGCTCCCATATGTCACGCGACTGTCACACGTCGCGGCTAGCGTGTGCGCGACCATGGTGTTCAGGGGATTCAAGTGACCGACAATTCCACGTCGCAGAGCGCACCGATCGAGGATATTGACGGCGCGTCCGTCCAGTCGGGCATGCCGTCGCGCTTCATCAATCGCGAATTGTCCTGGCTCGCCTTCAACAACAGGGTGCTCGAGGAAGCGATGAATCCGGCGCATCCGCTGCTCGAGCGCGTGCGCTTCCTGTCGATCTCGGCGAGCAACCTCGACGAGTTCTACATGGTGCGCGTGGCAGGCATCCGCGGCCAGATCAACGCCGGGATCGAGACCGTGAGCGATGACGGACTGACGGCCACGCAGCAGATCGATGCCATCAACGCCATGGCCGCCAGCCTGCTCCGTAACCAGCAGAACGCCTGGCGGCACCTGCACGCACTCCTCGCGGATGCCGGCATCGCCGTCGTGGATAATGGCGATCTTGGCGCCGATGAACGCGCATGGCTGGAAGACCGTTTCCTCGACGACGTGTTCCCGGTGCTGACGCCGCTCGCCATCGATCCGGCGCATCCGTTCCCCTTCATTCCCAATCTGGGCTTCGTGCTCGCCATGCAGCTGCGCCGCACGAGCGACGGCACGCCCATGAACGCGCTCATTCCGCTGCCGCGTCAGGTCGACCGGTTCATCCGTCTGCCGGGACAGGCGATCCGCTTCATCTCGCTTGAAAATGTCATCGCGCTGTTTCTGGACCAGCTGTTCCCCGGCTATTCCCTGGTCGGGCGCGGTGAATTCCGCGTCGTCCGCGACAGCGACATCGAGATCGAGGAAGAGGCCGAGGATCTCGTCCGCCTGTTCGAGACCGCGCTGAAGCAGCGCCGCCGCGGCAAGGTCATCCGGCTCAAGGTCAGTCAGACCATGCCTGAGTCGCTGCTCAGCTTCGTCATCGATGAACTGCATGTCGATCATCATGACGTGATCGTGGTTGACGGTATTCTGGGCCTGTCGGACACCAAGCAGCTCATCGTCGATGACAGGCCCGATCTCAAGTTCGAGCCGTTCAACCCACGTTTTCCCGAACGCATTCGCGATCATGGCGGCGACTGTTTCGCGGCGATCCACCAGAAGGACATCATCGTCCACCATCCGTACGAGAGCTTCGACGTGGTGGTTCAGTTCGTGCGCCAGGCGGCAGCCGACCCGAACGTCGTCGCGATCAAGCAGACCCTCTACCGGACCAGCGAGCACTCGCCCATCGTCAAGGCCCTGGTCGACGCCGCCGAATCGGGCAAGTCGGTCACGGCGCTCGTCGAACTGAAGGCCCGTTTCGACGAGGCCGCCAACATTCAGTGGGCGCGGGACCTGGAGCGCGCCGGGGTTCAGGTGGTCTACGGCTTCCTCGAGCTGAAGACCCATGCCAAGGTGTCGCTGGTCGTGCGCCGCGAAGGCAAGGAGCTGCGCACCTACGTTCATTTCGGCACCGGCAACTACCATCCGATCACGGCACGCATCTACACCGACCTGTCCTTCTTCACGGTCGATCCGGTGATCGCGCGGGACGCCACCCGGCTGTTCAACTACCTGACGGGATATGCCGAACCGCGCGATTTCGAGAAAATCTCGATCTCGCCCATCACGCTCCAACCCAAACTGGTGGAACTGATCGACCGGGAGATCGAACATGCCCGCGGCGGCCGGCCGGCGGAGATATGGGCGAAAATGAACTCCCTGGTGGACTCCAGCATCATCGACGCGCTCTATGAAGCCAGCCAGGCCGGCGTGAAGATCGAGCTGATCGTGCGCGGTATCTGCTGTCTTCGGCCAGGCGTGAAGGGGCTCTCCGAGAACATCCGGGTCAAGAGCATCGTCGGTCGGTTTCTCGAACATTCCCGCATCATCTGTTTCGGCGACGGTCACGAACTGCCTTCGGCCGAGGCCAAGGTCTTCATCTCGTCGGCCGACTGGATGCCCCGGAATTTCTATCGCCGGGTCGAAACGCTCATTCCGCTGGAAAACCCTACCGTGCATGCGCAGGTGCTCGACCAGGTGATGGTGGCCAGCCTGAACGACGAGCAGCAAACCTGGTGGCTGCAGCCCGACGGCTCGTATATCCGCGAGGAAGCGGGGCCGGACGGGTTCAACGCTCACAGATATTTCATGACCAATCCCAGCCTCTCGGGCCGCGGCGAAGCCTTGCGCGACAAGCCGGCACCGACCCTTGTATTGGACGACTGATGCTCTCCGAGGGGCCGACCTGCTGATTTTATGCTCGCATGCGGCTGGGTCAGGCACTAGGTTGGCCGCGCCGTGAAGGAGCCTTACCAGAGCCTCATGAACGTTTCCGTCCAAAGCGTTACCAAAAACGTCGTCTGGCAGGTGCCGGCGCGTATCGCCGTCATCGACGTGGGTTCCAATACCGTTCGTCTCGTCGCCTTTGACCTTCAAGGCCGCATCCCGCAACTGATCTTCAACGAGAAGGCCTTTTGCGGGCTGGGCAAGACCTTGGCCACCACGGGGAAGATGTCCGCCGACGGGATGGCGACGGCCCTCGCCACGATCCACCGCTACGTCACGCTGGCGGATCAGATGCGGGTGTCGCATCTCGACATCGTCGCGACCGCCGCCGTGCGCGAGGCCGCCAATCGGGATGAGTTCGCAGACGAGGTCGAGAAGATCACCGGGGGACGACCACTGCGCATCATCAGCGGCGCCGAGGAAGCCCACTACGCGGCGCTCGGCGTCATCGCCGCCATTCCGGACGCGGATGGCTTGGCCGGTGATCTTGGCGGCGGCAGCCTGGAACTGGTGGGAATCACTCGCGGCGACGTCGGCCAGGGCGAATCGCTGCCTCTGGGCACGCTCCGGCTCATGGATGCCCATGGCAGCGACCTCGATGCGACCGCGCGGGCGGTCGAGGACGCGCTGGCGGGCCAGGACTGGATGAAGGGCTTCAGCGGCCGCAACTTCTACGCCGTCGGCGGTACGTGGCGGGCCATCGCGCGCCTGCACATGGCCACCAGACACTATCCGTTGCAGATCCTGCACAATTACGAGATCGGCACCGAGGACCTGAAACGCTTCCTCCGCGATATCCATCTCCATGCCACCGACGCCGCGATCGCCGAGGCGGGGATATCCAAGAAGCGCATCGGCATGCTGCCAGTGGCTTCGATCGTCCTGCAGCGCGTGCTGCGGCGGCTGGCGCCCAAGCGCATCGTGATCTCGGGCCTGGGGCTGCGCGAAGGCATCCTGTTCCATCACGCGCCCGAGGAACTCAAGCGCGCCGATCCGCTGCTCGCGTTCTGCCGCGAGATGGCCACGCGCCGCAGCCGGTTTCCCGAGCATGGCGATGATCTGATGCGTTGGATCGATCCGCTGTTCGGACGCGAGAATATCCGTGAGAAGCGGCTGCGCTATGCCGTTTGCCTGTTGAGCGACATCGCATGGTCGGGACATCCCAGCTACCGTGCCGAACTGGCCATGGACCAGATCATGCTCGCGCAGGTCCTGGGGACGGACCATCCGGGCCGCGCCTTCATCGGCATGTCCCTGTTCGTGCTGAATGGCGGCTCGGTGGATGCGCCGGCCACCGCGCGAACCCGCGCCTTGCTGGACCAGACGGAAATCAACCGCGCCAGATCCGTGGGACTGGCGCTGAGACTCGCCCAGCGGATTTCGGGCGGAACCCAGGAACTGCTGGGGCTGGCGCATCTTGGGCTTGACGGCGACCGGGTGGTCCTCGTCCTCAACCGAGATGGCGATTACATGGCGGGCGAGGCGGTCTACCGACGGCTCGAGCATCTAGCTGCGGCGCTGGGCAAGCAGCCCGCCGTCCAGGTCATCGACTCAGCCTGACCGGAGCCGGGCCGCCGACGCGGCCTAGAGTTCGGTCAGCACCACGTTGCCGCGCTTGATGGAGAGGGCGAGCTTGCCGTGCTTGAGGGCGAGCGCATCCTTGCCGAACACGTCATAACGCCAGCCCTGCGCGGCCGGCACGTCGGCCTTGTCATCGGCGGCGAGCTCTTCCAGGTCGGACATGTTCGCGACCAGCTTCTGGGCGACGTTTTCTTCCTCGCACCGCAACTTGAGCAACACGCGCATCAGGTCGACGATGGGCCCGATCCCGCGCGGCAACTGCCGGCGCTGTTCGGCGGCGGGCAGCGCGTCTTCCGGCAGGTTCCGTGCGTCCTCCAGTGCCTTCATCAGACTTTCGCCGGCCTGTCCGCGCGCGAGATTGTCGGCGAGACCGCGCACGGCGCGCAGCTCGTCCATGGTGGAGGGCGGATGGGCAGCGATTTCCAGGACCACGTCGTCGCGAATGACCCGGTTGCGCGGCACATCGATCTTCTGCGCACGAACCTCGCGCCAGGCGGCGACCGCCTGGACATAGGCCATGAAGCGCCGGTTCGAGCTCTTGGGTTTCAGGCGCAGCCAGGCATCCTCGGGCTCGACCCGATAGGTCGCCGGATCGATCAGGACATCCATCTCCTCGGTCAGCCAGGACTCGCGGCCGTTCTTGGCCAGGATCTTGGCCAGGCCGGTATAGATGTCGCGCAGATGGGTCACATCGCCCAGCGCGTACTGCACCTGCTTGGAGGTCAGCGGACGGCGCGACCAGTCGGTGAACCGCGACGATTTGTCGACGCGGGCCTTGGTGAAATGGTTCACCAGCGTTTCGTACCCCACAGAATCTCCGAAACCGGCGACCATGGCGGCGACCTGGGTGTCGAACACCGGCGTCGGCAGCGCGTTGAAATCGTGCAGGAAGATTTCCATGTCCTGGCGCGCCGCGTGCAGCACCTTCAGCACCTTGTCGTTCGCCATCAGCTCGACGAAGGGCTCCATGGACAGTCCTTCGGCCAGTGGGTCGATCGCCCAGGCGTCGTCGGGCCCGGCGATCTGGATCAGGCACAGCTTTGGCCAGTAGGTATTGCTGCGCATGAACTCGGTATCGACGGTCACGAATGCCGCATCGCGCAGCGACTCGCAGACGGCGGCCAGATCGGCTGTTTTCTCAATCACTTTCATCGTTCGTTCCTATACAGGCAATCCGGCGTGTCGTCATCAGTCCCGTCCGTGGCTTGACAAATTGCCGACAAGTGTGTGCTTTACCCCGCGCCCGCACTAAAGGAATCCAAGAAAATGCACGCGTACCGCACGCATACCTGCAACGAACTGCGCGAAGACCATGTCGGCCAGACCGTCCGGATCTCCGGCTGGGTCCATCGCAAACGCGACCATGGCAATCTGCTGTTCGTGGACCTGCGCGATCACTATGGCCTGACCCAGTGCGTGATCGAGGCCGGCGAGGCGGGATTCGACGTGATCGACGGCGCTCGCGCCGAAAGCGTCGTGACCATCGACGGCAAGGTGGTGGCCCGCACCGGCGACACGGTGAACCCGGATCTGCCCACCGGCCAGATCGAGGTCCGCATCCTGGGCGTCACCGTCCAGTCGGCGGCGCAGGAACTGCCCATGCCGGTCTTCGGCGAGCAGGAATATCCCGAGGAAATCCGCCTGAAGCATCGCTATCTCGACCTGCGGCGCGAGCGCATGCACAAGAACATCGTGCTGCGCTCCCAGGTGATCTCGAGCATTCGCCGCCGGATGATCGATCAGGGCTTCATGGAATTCCAGACGCCGATCCTGACCGCCAGCTCGCCCGAAGGCGCGCGCGACTTCCTGGTGCCGAGCCGCATCCATCCGGGCAAGTTCTACGCGCTGCCGCAGGCGCCGCAGCAGTTCAAGCAGCTGCTGATGGTCGCGGGCTTCGACCGCTACTTCCAGATCGCTCCGTGCTTCCGCGACGAAGACGCCCGAGCCGACCGTTCGCCCGGCGAGTTCTACCAGCTCGACATCGAGATGTCGTTCGTGACCCAGGACGACGTGTTCGCGGCCATCGAGCCGGTGATGCACGGCGTGTTTTCGGAGTTCTCGGACCGAAACATCACGCCCGCGCCGTTCCCGCGCATTCCGTACCGCGAATCCATGCTGAAATATGGCAATGACAAGCCGGATTTGCGGAATCCGCTGGTCATCACCGATGTCACCGAGGTCTTCCGCGGCTCCAATTTCGGCGTATTCGCTCGCGCGATCGAGGGCGGCTCGGTGGTTCGCGCCATCCCGGCGCCCCAATCCAGCGACCGCCCGCGCAGCTTCTTCGACAAGATGAACGAGTGGGCCCGCGGCAACGGCGCGCCGGGCCTGGGCTACATCATTTTCGCCGATGGCAGCGGCAAGGGGCCGATCGCGAACAATCTGGACGCGGACCGTATCGCCCAGCTCAAGACGCTGACCGGCCTTGGCGATGGCGACAGCCTGTTCTTCGCCGCCGGCACGCCCGACAAGGCGGCCGAACTGGCCGGTCTGGCCCGCACCAAGCTGGGCCAGGATCTGGGGCTGATCGAGGCGAATGCGTTCCGCTTCTGCTGGATCGTCGACTTCCCCATGTATGAATGGGACGACAAGGAGAAGAAGATCGACTTCTCCCACAATCCGTTCTCCATGCCGCAGGGCGGTCTCGAGGCGCTGCAGACCAAGGATCCGCTGGATATCCTGGCGTTTCAGTACGACATCGTCTGCAACGGCATCGAGCTGTCCTCGGGCGGCATCCGCAACCACAGCCCGGACATCATGATCAAGGCGTTCGAGGTGGCCGGCTATACCCAGGACGACGTGGAAAACCGCTTCGGCGGCATGCTGAACGCGTTCCGCTACGGCGCGCCGCCCCATGGCGGCATCGCGCCGGGCATCGACCGCATCGTCATGCTGCTCGCCGATGTGCCGAACATCCGCGAGGTCATCCTGTTCCCGATGACCCAGCAGGCCGAAGACCTGATGATGGGCGCGCCGGCCGTGGCGACCAACAAGCAGCTGCGCGAGCTGCACATCAGGGTCGTCCAGGAAGAAAAGAAGGCTTAAGCCTTCGCGCGCGTGACGATGTCGACTTCGCTGACAAGCGTCCGGTGGACCGGGCACTTGTCGGCGATCTCCATCAGTTTCGCCCGCTCCGCCTCGCTGAGGTTTCCCTCCATCTCGATCTGACGCTCGAAGCGGTCGATCTTGCCCTCGCGTGTCTCGCACTCGGCGCAGTCGGCGGCATGAACCTTGTCATGACGAACAACGACCGAGACACGGTCCAGCGGCAGCTTCTTGCCGTTGGCGTAAAGCCGCAGCGTCATCGCCGTGCAGGCGCCCAGCGCGGCTGACAGCAGTCCGTAGGGCGACGGTCCGTTGTCGCCGCCGCCCACCGACCGGGGTTCGTCCGCCACCAGCAGATGCGGCCCGATCCGGATATCCTGCTCGAAGGTGCCGCGCCCGGTTTCACGGACCACCACATTTCCCTCGGAGCTCGCGGTCTCTTCCGCCTCGGCCGCGCCCATGTAGCGACGGCTCCAGGCACCCAGTAGATCGGCCACGTAATCGGCATCGGCGGCGTTGCTCAGCAGGTGGTCGGCGCCGTCCAGGCTGATGAAGCTCTTGGGATGCAATGCCGCTTCGTAGATTTCCCGCGCATTGTCGATCCCGACCGTCTCGTCCAGCGGCGCATGGAACACAAGCAGCGCCTTCTTCAGACGGCCGATGTAGTCCCGGGGCCGGTGCGTGTTCAGATCGTCGAGGAACGCCTCGCCGATGTCGAAGGGACGGCCGCCCACATCCACGGTCGCCTTGCCCTTGCGCCGGATTTCCTCCGCCGAATCCCGGATAAGCCGGCCGACATGGGCCGGATCCGCTGGCGCGGCGATGGTCGCGACCAGCGCCGCCTCGGGAATGTCCAGCGCCGCCCGCAGCACCGCCGCGCCGCCCAGGCTGTGGCCGACGAGAATGCGCGGCGCCTTGTGCTCGTGCCGCAGATAATCGGCGGCCGCCAGCAGATCCGCGATGTTGGACGAGAAACTGGTGTTGGCGAAGTCGCCTTCGGAAGAGCCGAGACCGGTGAAATCGAACCGCAGCACGGCGATTCCCCGATCCGAGAGGCCGCGCGCGATCCGGCTGGCGGCGAGCACATCCTTGCCGCAGGTGAAGCAGTGGGCAAAGAGCGCATAGGCCAGCACCGGCCCGCGCGGCATGTCGAGACGCGCGGCGAGGGCCTGTCCGTCGGCGCCGTTGAAGGTGATCTTCGCACTAGGGGAGGGCATGGCGATTCCTGTTGGTTTCGGCCTGTTCGCTTTCTATGGTAACCGCAAAACAACGGGAACTTCAGGGAAAAGGGAGACTGCAATGGGTCCGCTTCAGGGCATCAAAGTCATCGAAATCGCCGGCATCGGACCGGGTCCGTTCTGCGCCATGATGCTGGCCGACATGGGCGCCGACGTGATCCGCATCGACCGCAAGGATCCGTCGGGCAGGGGCGGCACCACGGCGGGCGGCAATGCTCGCTTCGACGTGCTGAACCGGGGCCGTCGTTCGCTGGCGCTGGATCTCAAGAACCCGGAGGCCATCGAGACGGTCCTCAAGCTGTGCGAAACCGCTGACGTCATCACCGAGGGTTTCCGTCCGGGCGTGATGGAGCGCCTGGGCCTGGGTCCGGACGAGGTCATGAAGCGCAACCCCAAGATCATCTATGGCCGCATGACCGGCTGGGGCCAGGAAGGCCCGTACGCACCGGTGGCCGGCCACGACATCAACTACATCGCCCTGTCGGGCGTGCTGCACTGCCTGGGCCGCGAGGACAGCAAGCCGGTGCCGCCGATGAACCTTGTGGGCGACTTCGGCGGCGGCGGCATGATGCTGGCATTCGGTATCGCCTGCGCGCTGATCGAGGCGAACAAGTCGGGCAAGGGTCAGGTGATCGACACCGCCATGGTCGATGGCGCGGCGCTGCTGATGGCGCCCATGTACGGCATGCAGGCCATGGGCCGCTGGGATGGCGACAAGCGCGGCGTCAATATCCTCGACACCGGCGCCCATTTCTACGAGGTCTATGAGACCGGAGACGGCAAGTACGTGTCCATCGGCTCCATCGAACCCCAGTTCTACAAGCTGCTGGTCGAGAAGTCGGGTATCGACGCGAGCGAGTTCCAGGACCAGCACAACAAGGACAAATGGCGTGGCTACAAGGCCACGCTGGAGAAGGTGTTCAAGACCAAGACGCGCGACGAGTGGTGCGCGATCATGGAATACACGGACATCTGCTTCGCGCCGGTCCTGTCCATGAACGAGGTTCACGAGCATCCGCACAACGCCGAACGCGGCACCTTCATCGAGGTCAATGGCCTGCGCCAGCCCGGCCCCGCGCCGCGCTTCTCGCGCACCAAGCCCGTCGTGAAGCGCCCGCCGCCGCTGCCCGGCGAGCACAACGAGGAAGCACTCGGGGATTACGGCTTCAGCGCGTCGGACATCGAGAAGCTGAAAGCCAGCGGCGCGATCTGATCAGCGGCGCTTCCGGTCGATGGCGGCCTCGACCGTGATGGTCTGGCCGCTTTGACCCGGAAAGTTGCTGAACAGCGCGTCGATCATGTAGGGGACCGCGCCGGCGAAGTTGTCGGCCGGTCCCATGCTTTGTGCGCGCCCCTCGAAGATTCTTGCGCCGGTATCGCGCCTCGAGATCACCAGCGTGACCGTCCGCGCCGCCATCCGTTCGCCGCCGCCCAGGCTGAAGCTGGTGCCCAGCCCGACACCCACCCCGGAGCCATAGCCGCCGCTGCCGCCGCCCACGCCCAAGCTCATGCGCGGGCCATTGTCGATGCCGTCATCGCTGGCGACAGGCTGCTGGTAGTAGTCCAGTTCAGCGATGTAGTCGGGCGCTGCGCCGGAGACGGGGCTGAATCCCGCACGCGACAGGTGGGCCGTGGTCCTGGCGGCATAATCGCGAAACGCCATGCCCCCGGACTTGCGATCATCTGGCGCGACGATCGCCACCGTACCGCCAGGGGGCGGCATCTGATGGAAGCGCGTGACATCGGATGAGATCGTCTGCGCTCCGGCACAAGCCGACAGCAGCAGGGCGGCGACCAGGGAAATCATCATGCGGGTCATGGCGGCCTCGTTTGGAAGTAAACGGCTTGGATCAGTTGCCGGTCGCCCACCAGGTTTCCGGGCTGTAGCCGGTCAACGGCGGAACGGGCGGCATGGCGATCCGGTTCCAGTAGGCGACCCGGTCGCCGCGCAGGTGATAGAGTGGCAGCACATAGGCGCCGGCCCTGAACACCCGGTCCAGCAGCCGCGTCGCCGTCACCAGTTCGGCCCGGGTCTTGGCGCCGGTGATCCGCCCGATCAGCTTGTCGATCACGGGATCGCGCACCCCCATGTAGTTTCGGGTGCCCGGCTGGTCGGCCGACGCCGCGCCCCAGTAGAAGCTCTGTTCGTTACCGGGCGAGAGCGACTGTCCCCAGAAATAGACGATCATGTCGAAATCATAGGTCGTCAGACGTTGCTGATACTGAGCGTTGTCCACGAGCCGCGGCTCGGCGTGAACGCCCAGACGGGAAAGATCGCGCGCATATTGCTGCGCGACGCGCATATTGGACGGATCGTCCAGCAGGATTTCGAATGCCACCGGCTCGCCAGCCGGGTTCAGCAGACGGCCGTCACGGACAGTGTAACCCAGCGCGTCGAAGGTCTGTTTGGCACGGCGCAGATGCTGCCGGCCACTGTCTTTGCCGTCCGATTGTGGAAGCAATGCGAGCGGGCGGGAAAGCGCCGGATGCCGGGCCGCGCCCAGTTCAGCGGCCAGCGCCCGCTCGTCCGCGCCGGGCGCCAGGGGCGCGGCAAGCTCGGAATTGTCGAAGATGCCCTGGGTGCGCGTATAGGCGCCGTAGAACAGTTTCTGGTTCATCCATTCGAAATCGAACGCGTCGATCAGCGCGCGGCGAACCCGCGCGTCGCGAAATACATTCTTCCTCGTGTTGAAGACCAGCGCGTTCAGGCCGGCCGGCCGGCCATTCGGCAACACGGCGCGGATGATCCGGCCGTCGCGCAGCGCCTTGCTGTCGTAGCCCGTCGCCCACTTGCGCGGACTCGGCTCATCGCGGAAATCAATGGCGCCGGCCTTGAAGGCCTCGAGCGCCATGTCGTCATCGCGGAAATATTCGTAGCGCACCGTGTCGAAGTTGAACTTGCCGCGGTTCACCGCCAGATCGCGGCCCCAGTATGCAGGATCACGGCGATAGACGATGGCGCGGCCGGGATCGACCGTCTGGACCCGGTAGGGGCCTGTGCCCGGGATGACATCCAGGCTGACCTGCTCGAAGTCCCGCCCCTTGAACCAGTGCCTGGGCAGAACAGGCAGAAGGCCGAGGATCAAGGGCAGCTCGCGGTCCTTGGCGGAGGCGAAGGTAAACTTCACGCCGCGCGCGCCGACCCGCTCGATCCGGGACACCTGCGAATAATAGGTATGGTGGTTCGGACGCCCGTGATCGCGTAGCGTCTCCAGCGAAAAGATGACGTCGTCGACCGTGACCGGTCGGCCATCGTGGAAGCGGGCTTCGGGCCGCAGCCGGAAAATGACCCAGGACCGGTCTTCCGGAACCTCGACCGATTCCGCCAGCAGCCCGTAGAGGGTAAACGGCTCGTCCAGGCCTCGGGTCATCAGCGTCTCGAAGACCAGGGTTCTGCCGTCCGCCGCGTTCCCCCGGATGATGAAGGGATTGAGGCTGTCAAAGGCCCCGGCGCGAGCCATAACGAGCCGGCCGCCCTTGGGCGCCGAGGGCTGCACATAGTCGAAATGCCTGAATCCGGACGGGTATTTCGGGTCTCCGTGCATGGCGATGGCATGACCGGCCGCCGCCGCAGCAGCGGAGATGGGAGAGACCAGAAGAAGGAGAATGACGACGAGGGGCAGGCGCATCGCCAGACTATGACCTGCCAGAGGTTTCGTCGCAAATACCGCTCGTTCGCGGGACCGGCGCGGTAAAAAAGAAGGGCGCCCACCGGCGCCCAAGTCTGGAGGAATACCACACATCGAACGGAGATCGCGACCAATGCCGCGTGCCGCCGCCGCTGTCGAATTCGATGGTTGCATCATGCCCATGGAGTTGGGCAGGATTTGGGCGAAAACCACCGTTTCAATAAAAAAGGGGACATGGAATGGCGACGATTCCTGAAACGATGCAGGCGTATCAGAAGACCCAGATCTACACCGACAAGACCACGCCCGGCATGATGAAGAACGATCACAGCGTGCGGAACGGTGTCTGGGCCAAGATCGTCGTTCAAAAGGGCGAGGTCGTCTACGAGGTGCCCACCCGCCAAGAGACCCAGACCTTGACGCCCGAGTCGCCCGGCATCATCGAACCTATGGTCACCCATCGGATTCTGCCCCAGCCCGGCGCCAAATTCTATCTGGAGTACTATCGCTAGGCAGCGACATCAGCCACTCCGCAGGGCGCCGCCGGCTCGTTACGTACCCACTTGCGCCGGCCAGCAATAGGGTGCCTTCTCTCAGTCTCGCCGGTGCGGGAGGAGTCGTTGTGGGGGAGGCTCGCTATGCCTGACGGCCGATCAGGAACCGACAATGTGGCCAGCCAGGAGATTTCGGGAAAGCTCCTGACCTTCCGCTATGTCATCGCGCTGGCGATCATGGCTTTGATCGCGATCGCGTCTCACCTGGCCTTCAACAGGGTGCTGCACGAGCATGGCGGGTCGGCCTATCTCAATCAGGTCAACGCCCGACAGCAGGTTCTCGCGCAGCGGATCGCCCGTCACGCACTGCAGTACGTCCATGGAGATAGCGCCGCGCGTGACCTGCTGGCGGCGGCCGTGGCCGATTTCGATCGGACTCATACAGCGCTGATCGAAAGGATCACCGACCAAAGGGTTCCCGTACGGGCGCGGAAAGCGCTCCAGCAGGTCTATTTCGATCCGCGCAACCTGCATTCTGAAGTGACCGAATTCATAGCGGCCGGTCAGCGGGTACTGGCGGCATCAGCCCCCTCGGCCGTCGCTGCCGACGTCGCCCTGTTGCAACGGCATGCCGACGGCACGCTGGAGCGGGACCTGAAACATGTCGTCGACATCTACGAGAAATCGAGCCTGGCCCAGCTCATCCAGCTGGACAAGATGCAGAACGCCCTGCTGGTGCTCGTCTTCCTCGCCCTGACCATGGAAGCGGCGATCATCTTTCAGCCCATGGTCCGCCGGATCACGCGCTATACCGCCGATCTCCTCAAACTGGCCACCACCGACCCGCTGACGGGACTGCTGAACCGCCGCAGCTTCATGGACCGTGGGTTCGCCGCGGCGCGCGAGTCGCGGCGCGAGGGGAAACCGAGCACCCTGATGACCATCGACGCGGACTATTTCAAGCGCGTCAACGACACGCACGGCCACGCCACCGGCGACGAGGTGCTGCGGGCAATGGCCCATACATTGCAGTCCAATATACGCGCGTCGGACCTGCTCGGGCGCATGGGCGGAGAGGAGTTCGCCGTGCTGATGCCGGATGTGGATGCGGAAGAAGCCCGGCACCTGGCAGAGCGCCTTCGATGCGCGGTCGAGGGTCTGGAGACGATCACTGAGACCGGCACCATCCAATTCACGATCAGCGTCGGCATTTCCGCCATCCGGTTCGACGAGAACGATCTGCTGCCCGCCCTGAGGCGGGCCGATCAGGCGCTCTACAGCGCCAAGAACGCAGGCAGGAACCGCATCGTCTTGGCGCCTCCGCCCGAACCCGTCATGGTGGAGACCGCGCCGGTCAGAGCCACGGTTTAGCCGAGGCGCTCTTCCAGGAACCGGTCGACCCGTGCCGTGAAGCGCTTCGCCAGCGGCCCGCCGAAACTGGAAAATCCATGGGCGCCACCCGGGAAGAGCTCGATCTGGGCGTGATTTCCTGCCGCCATCCAGCGCGCATGCATGAACAGGGTGTCGTCCAGCAACGGGTCGAGCGTGCCGCAGGTGAAAAGCGCTGGCGGAAGCCCGCGCAGATCGCCCTGGATCGGCGAGACGTCGGGCGATGCCCAGGTTGCCGGATCGGGCGCGAAAACATCTCGGAACCAGGCGATCGAATGCGTATTCAGCACGAGTCGCCTTGGTCCCCAGTTGCGCACGCTCGGCGTCAGCGCCATGTCGAAGACACCGAACACCAGATTGGCCGCCTCGAACCCGTTATAGCCGTGCCGGTCCCGCATCCGCAGCAACGTGACGGCGGCGAGATGGGCACCGGCGGACTCGCCGCCGATCGCCAGCCAGTCGGTACCGAATTCAGACCGCGCATTGGCGACGAGCCAGCGCGCCGCCGCCTCGCAATCGTCGGGCGCGGCTGGATAGGGGTTCTCCGGCGCGAGGCGATAATTGACGCTGACCACCGCTAGGCCGAGCCGGTCGGCGAAGTGCAGCAGCAACGGATCGTTCTGATCGTTGGCGCCATTCACCCAGCCGCCGCCATGGAAGTGCAGGTACACGCCCCGGGGAGCGGCCGGCGCGACGATGCGCAGGCCCACCGGACCGCCCGGGCCCTCGATGTCCCGAACGACCGCGCGTTCGGTTTTCGGCCGGGCCGCGAACACTCCTTCGCCGCGGGCCCGCGCGTCGCGCATCACCTGAGGCGGGACCGTGTCGATGGGCGGTGCGTTCTCGAAGACCTTGTCGATCCGCGCATTGATCGCTCTTGTTTCCTCGTCGATGGCGCTGTCCTCGAACACCGCCGGATCAAACCCCGAGCCCGTCATGGAATCCTCCCTAGCCGCTTGATCCATCATCATGCCTGGCGCACGCTCCGGCGCAAGAAGACCGATGGGAGACATCCATGCCCTATGCCAAGGCGGGCGACCTGAACCTTTATTACGAGATGGCGGGCGAGGGGCCGCGCCTGCTGTTCATCAGCGGCACGGGCGGCGACCTGCGCAATCCCCTGGGGCCGTTCCAGTCGCCGCTCGCCAGGCGGTTCAGCTTGTTGTCCTACGACCAGCGCGGCCTCGGGCAGTCGGACAAGCCGGACGTCGCCTACAGCATGGCCGACTATGCCGACGACGCCGCGCGGCTGCTCGATGCTGTCGGCTGGGATCGCTGCCACGTGCTGGGCTATTCCTTCGGCGGCATGGTGGCGCAGGAATTGGCGATCCGGCACCCGGACCGACTGCAACGCCTCGTTCTGTGCGTCAGCGCGCCGGGCGGCGCGGGCGGCGCCTCCTATCCGCTGCACGAACTCGCCGGACTCGGCCCCGACGACAAGGCGCGCGCCTCGATAAGGCTTGGCGATCTGCGGCGGACGTCTGAATGGGAAGCCGCCCACGCGACCGAAATGGCGTCCTTCATCGACCAGGCCAAGGCCGCCGAGAATGCCTTCAGCCATGAGCCGGACTGGGCGATGGGACGGCGGCGCCAGCTTGAGGCGCGGGCGGGACACGACACGTTCGCGCGCTTGGACCAGATCACCGCGCCGACGCTGATCTGCGCCGGCCGGTACGATGGTATCGCCCCGGTCGCGGCGCAGGAAGCCATGACGCGGCGCATTCCCGGCGCCGAATTGCGCGTGTTCGACGGCGGGCACCTGTTCGTCATGCAGGACCGGTCGGCCTATCCCGCGATCACCGAATGGCTGACTCGGCCCTGACGGCCTATTTCGGAAAAGCCTCTGTCTTGTCGAGCGCCGCGCTCATTTCCTGGTAGCGACCATCGACCAGACCGCGAATGTAGTCGTGGGTGAAGACGTAGAAATCCCCGGCCTTGATCCCTTCGACGGTCATGCGCCCGACGATGGCCGGGTCCATGCCCAGTTCCTGGATGAGTTTGCGCGACTCCTCGTTGGACTCGCCGCGCGCGCCAAATTCCGGCGGCCGGTCGCGCTCGATATCCCAGATGTCCGTCGCGACCGGGCCGGGGCAGAGCAGGGTGACCGCGACGTCGTTCGCGGCGTAGTCGGCGCGGATGGCATCGGCGAAGCCCAGCACGGCATGCTTGGACGCGGCATAGACCGGCATGCTGCCATAGGGTGTCATGCCCACGCTCTGTTCGGAGCCGGTGATGACGATATGCGACGGCGTACCCTGGGCGAGGAAACGCTTCACGAAAACCGAGCAGGCGAGATAGACGCCCCTGACATTGAGACCCATGAGCCAGTCCCAGTCATTGTCGTCGATCTTGTGCATCTCGCCGCGAAAACCGACACCGGCATTGGCCACGAGAATGTCGACGCGGCCGAATTCCCGGAATGCCAGATCGGCAAGCGCCTCGACGGCGTCCCGCTTGGCGGCATCGCTGCCGACGCCGAGGACGCGGACACCGAATTCCTCCGCCAGCGCCCTGGCGGCGCGCTCCGATTTATCGGCGTGCAGCCCGCTGAGGACGAGATGCGTGCCCTCGGCCGCCAGCGCGCGGGCGATGCCCAGCCCGATGCCGCTATTGCCGCCGGTAATGACGGCGACCTTGTCCTTCAAATCCTTCATCGAAACCTCCCCTTTGTTCCGGATAGGATAGCCAGCAGGTTCGGTGCTGCCTATGGGGATGTGCCGTTTGACGCGGGCGCATGCCCGTTCGTAAGCTGTTCGGATGCCGGAACACACGCGATGCGTCCTGTTGATGACCGGGTTCGAGCCGTTCGGACGCTACCGCATCAATTCAAGCTGGGAAGCCGTAAGACTGGCCGCCGCACGCCTTGGGCCTGGCGTCGTGGTGGCGCGTCTTCCGGTCGACCGCCGGCGCGCCGCCGCGGAACTCCACCGTCTTCTGGAACTGCACAACCCGCACGCCTGTCTGCTGACGGGGCTGGCGGGCACCAGGCTGGTGCGGGTGGAGAGTGTGGCCCGGCGCCCGCGTGCTCTGGCCGGACCGGATGATGCGGTATGGCTGCGCGGGCAGTGGCCGGTCGCGGAACTGGCCCTGCCGCTGCGGCGGAGGAAGCTTCCCGTGAAGATTTCACTGAATGCAGGAAAATATGTCTGCGACAGCACTTACTGGGCGCTGTTGAAGTTCCGCCAGAGGCGGGGGTGGCCGGCCAAGGCCTCCTTCCTGCACGTTCCACCGCTATCGCGGCGGTTTACCGCTCGGGTTCTGGGAGAGGCGGTCGCTGACGTGGCGAGGCGGTATCTCAATTCCAGAGATTGGGAAACAGGCCGATGAGGCCCGCCAGAATCAGATAGATCGCGATAACGTAATTGAGAATCTTTGGCGCGATCAGGATGACGATGCCGGCGATGAGCGCGATGAGCGGCTGGATGTAGACGGTGTCCACCATGTGTCTCCCTCTGGAAGCGGCGCCGATCCCGGTAAACGCCGCCCCGATGGCGTGGTTCCGGCAACACCGGAAAGGCGGGCGACGGAATGTCTGGCGTGCGGTTGCCGGACTTGATCGGGCGGCGGAAGCTGCGCACTCTTTCCATCCCGCTACCTTCTCGAGTCCCCGCGTTCCATGGCCACAGAATCCCACGGTATCGACCTTTTGCACGTCGTCGCGCTGCTGGGTGCCGGGGTCGTCGCCGTGCCCATCTTCCGCAAGCTCGGGCTGGGCTCGGTCCTGGGCTATTTCGCGGCTGGCCTCGCCATCGGACCGTTCGGTCTCGGACTGTTCTCGGACACGGGCACGATCCTGCATGTAGCCGAGTTCGGCATCATCATGCTGCTGTTCATCATCGGACTGGAAATGCAGCCGTCCCGGCTGTGGACGCTGCGGCGGGAAATCTTTGGGCTCGGCGTCGCCCAGGTCGTCGTGTGCGGCGGACTGCTGACCATCGCGGGGATTGCGGCGGGGCTGACGCCGGCCATCGCCTTCGTCGCGGGCATGGGTTTCGTGCTGTCGTCCACGGCGGTGGTCATGCAGATGCTCGACGAGCGGGGCGAGACCTCGACCGCGCAGGGACAGCGCGCCGTGTCCATCCTGCTGCTCGAGGATCTGGCGATCGTGCCGCTGCTCGCCATCGTCGCCTTCATCGCGCCCGCGGCGGCCGGCGAAACCCAGTCACGCTGGATCTCCGTCGGGATTGGGCTCGGCGCCATCATCGGCCTGATCGCGGCCGGGCGATGGCTGCTGAACCCGCTGTTCCGTATCCTGGCCTCGGCACGGGCGCGCGAGGTGATGACGGCGGCGGCGTTGCTGGTGGTCCTCGGCGCGGCGCTGCTGATGCAGCTCGGCGGCCTGTCCATGGCCATGGGCGCCTTCCTCGCCGGGGTGCTGCTGTCGGAATCCACGTTCCGGCATCAACTGGAGGCGGATATCGAGCCGTTCCGCGGCATCCTGCTCGGTCTGTTCTTTCTTGCCGTCGGCATGTCGCTCAACCTGACCGTCATCGCGCAGGACTGGCCGACCATCCTGATCGCGGTCGCCGCCTTCATTGGCATCAAGGGCGTCGGTATCTACGCGGTCGCCCGTCTCTTCGGGGGCGGCAATCGGGAAGCGCTGGAACGGGTGACCCTGTTCGCCCAAGGCGGCGAGTTCGCGTTCGTCCTCTATTCCGCCGCCGCGGCGAACGGAATCATGGATGGCCGCGTCAATGCGATCTTCACCGCGACCGTTATCATCTCCATGGCGCTTACGCCCCTGACCGCCTCGCTGACCCGCCGCCTGATGCCCAAACCGCAACCGTCGCTGGAGGGGATCGAGGAGGCGGACGGGCTGGAAGGGGCCGTGCTCATCATCGGCTTCGGGCGCTTTGGCCAAACAGCGAGCCAGCCCTTGCTGGCGCGCGGCTTCGACGTCTCGATCATCGAGAACAGCGTGTCCATGATCCGGGCCGCGGAACGGTTCGGCTTCAAGGTCTATTATGGCGACGGCACCCGGCTCGATATCCTGCACGCCTCGGGCGCGGCGACGGCGGAGGCGATTCTCGTGTGCATCGACGACAAGGCCGCCGCGACCCGTATCGCCGAATTGATCCGGTGGGAGTTTCCCATGGCGCGGCTGTACGTGCGTGCCTATGACCGTGGCCACGCGCTGGATCTCATCCAGGTCGGTGTCGACTATCAGTTGCGCGAAACCTTCGAATCCGCCCTGCGGTTCGGCGAGGCAGTACTGGAAGGGCTGGGCGTGCCCCAGGAGGATGTGGCCGACATCAGCGAGGATGTCCGGCGGCGCGACCAGGAGCGTCTGGAACTGCAGATCGCGGGCGGTCCGCAAGCCGGGACAGGTCTGGTGCGCAACAACGCACCGGTGCCGGCACCACTGACGGTACCGAAGCGGACAGGCAAGGTGTTCGGCGACGTGCCGGCGGAGGAGGGTGGCCTGGCGGATACCTGACCCGTTGGGAAAATAGGCGGCCCGGTCGCTTGGGGGGCGTTAAGTCCGGAACCGCCTATCTCTCCCCCCGGAGTTTCTGTTACGCCCGACGGCGCCATTTGGATCCCCGCCGATCGCGTCCCGGAAATTGCGCGCCCGTGCGGAACACGCTAGAACGTCGCCAACGGATGAGTGGCCGAGCGGTTGAAGGCACCGGTCTTGAAAACCGGCGTGGGTGCAAGCTCACCGTGGGTTCGAATCCCACCTCATCCGCCAGCTCCCAAAACATGCGGCCCAACGAGACGTCGATCGCGGCGACGGAGTAGGGTCACGCCGTGCCCAGCATTATCATGGGTTAATACGTCTCTGGTTGACCCCCTATATTATTCACGCGGGCATAATATTTTGGGGGCTTGGGCATGGCGCGTCTGCGGGCGAAGAAGGCTGAACTGACGCGGCGACAGATCGAGTGTCTGGAATGGGTGGCACTGGGCAAGAGTTCGTCCGATATCGGATCGATACTCGGCATCTCGCCGATGACTGTGGATGAGCACGTCAAGCTGGCCTGCGACCGCCTGGGCGTAAGGACGCGTATCCAGGCGGCAATCCTCTATCAGGACACGGCCATTCGAGAACCGGCGTCGCGACGGTCATGAACCCGGCTTGCTGAAATTGGCCTGCGATGCCGGGCCATCACCGGCTATACAGCACACTATCCTGCGCGGGGCACTCCAGCGGAACCAGCTCGCCTTCGTCCGCCAGTCTGACGGTATAAAGCAGCTCATCCCTGAATCCCGCGATCGCGGCGGCGCTTTCATTGCCCGGGCCGGGCAGGTGTGCCGGCAACGCCCATCGCTCGGCCGCGAGGCGTGCCGCTGCCGCACTGCGGGCGTTCACGATCACTTTTCGCCAGATCCGCCGGTCCTGCCACCGCGGGTCGTCATCGCCCGTGCGGGGTTCGAGAACCCATAAGCCCAGCTCGGGCTCGGCCGCGTTATTCGGCGTCACCGGTCCGTTCCTCCTGATTGGCCGCACGGGAATAGGTTATGGAAGCATTCGGATGGTCCGCCTTGACCGCCTTGGCCGCTTCGAGAGCATCCTCGGCATCCAGTGTCGTATGGGCGGATACCTCGTCGACGCGATAGCCTACGGTGTAAAGCATCTGTTTCTCCTGATTACCTGAATTCGCGATCGCCCTTGTCGCCCTCGCTCCGTCGTCGTGGATAGGCAACGGGGATGTCGAAGTCTTGTTCCCTGACGGGTCTCACGGATGATCGCTGGCGCCGCGCCCTGGACGAGCAGTGCGGCGCAAGAAAAAGGGCCGGAGTGTGCCTCCGGCCCTGTGGTAAAATACACGCGGCGAAGGTCAGTCGCCGGAGATGGCGCTGACCGCCGCGTTGCCGATGGCCGACGCGCCTACAGTGTTTCCGCGAACCGTGAACGAGCTCCCCGAGCTGGGGCCGTTGATGAGGCCGCCGCCGAGCCCGATACCCACCGAGACGTCGTCCGTGCTGGCGCTCACCGCGGAATCCGAGGTGACCTGAAGGTTGGACACCGAAGCACTGGGGTGCTGGAAGGTGCCGGTGGACAGAACAAGGCTGTTGAGGGCGTTGTTGGCCGTGGTCTCGGCGACGACCTGGTTGCCATTCACCGTAACGGCGCTGGTGTCCACACCCTGGGTTCCGGCGAGGCCATCGACACCGATGGAGGCGGCGATGACCTGGGAAGAGAGCGCCGCGGTCGTCGACTGGCTGTTCAGGACGGCATAATCCGCCCCGGTGACCGTGATGCCGGAGGCGGGATCGATGGTCGCACCCGCCGCGCTGCTTTCCTGCAGGCTGGCGTCGGCCGTGGTGCGCAGGGCGTTCAGGGCGGTATTGCCCGTCGTCTGGGCAGCGACCGAGTTGTCATCGACCGTGACGCTGCTGTCGAGGGCGCCGCCCACGATCTGCGAGCGGACAAAATTGCTCGCGGCCGTGCTGGTCAGCACCGCGCCGACGACGATCGCCTGACGGTTGGCGACCTGTCCGGTGGCATCGCTCGAGGAACCCGCATCGAGCACCAGGCTGTTGGTCGAGGCAAAACCGGTCGAGCCGGCCTGAACGATATTGTCGCGCACGTCGACCGTATCGTTGACAAGGGGCGTGGTCGCATCGGTGCCCACGTCCGCGGATACGCCAGTCGGGCCGACAAGCGTACTGATGTCGGTTTCGCCCAACTGCACGTTCAGCACCGAGAAATCGGCGTTCACGGTGTACGCCGATCCGGCAAAGACCGGAGCCGCCGCCGGCGAGGCGCCGGTGATGGCCGCATCGGCGAGACCGTTGAGCCGGTTCGACGCCGTGCCGCCGGTGGCCAGAGACGAGAGCTGGTTGCCTGAAGCGGAGATGGATGCCGACCCCGCATCCGACATGGTGTCGGATGTCGCCTGAATGAAGGCGGCCGTCAGTGCGACCGTCGCGCTACTGCCGGATGTCACGATCTGCTGCGAGATCACCGATGCGCTTGCCCCGGCGATATTGGCGTCAGCGTCCAGCGTGGCGGTGTTCGTGGCACTGTGAATGGTCGCCTGACCCAGCACCAGATTGTTGTCCACCGTCGCGCTGCCGCTCACGAACTGATTCAGATCGACGAGGACACTGTTCGAATCGACGATGATCAGCAACGTGTCGTTCTGGGTCGAGGCAACGGCTTCGGCGCCCTGCACGTTCACCACCGCAAGATCGGCCACCACGGTCACGTCGGACGCGACCGCCGGATTGATTGTGGCGGTCGGGCTCACGGTGCCGGTGCCGCTGGACAGGTTCGTGCCGGTCGCGGTCGCGCTATTGGTGGCACGGTTTGCCGTCGCGATCGCCGCCATGGCATTGCCGTCCGCGGCGAAGCTGCTGTCGGTCAGGACTTGCGGGTCCAGTTCGGCTTCCACGGCGATGGTGCTGCTGAGAACCTGGCTGATGATACTCGCGCCGCCATCATCGGTCTGCTGCAGGTTTGCGACGAAGCCAGACACATTGTTCGTGGTGAAGTCAATGGTCGCCGCATTGGCAACGTCATTGCCGCGCGCCTCGGAAACGAGAAGGTTTCCGCTGGCCGACAGGGCGGAACTCGAGATGAACGCTACATCGGAAGCATCGGCGTAGACCGAGGCGGCGTTGATGAACGAATCCACGTCAAGCGCATTGAGTTGATAGGATCCGATCCCGAATGCCAGATCTTCGACGGTCAGTTCGACATTGGCCGCCACATCGAGGACTTCGATGGATGGCGCCGCCGTCACGAGTTCTTCGTAGGTGGTGCCCGTGACGCTCAGCACATTGGTGGCATTGTTGACGCGGGCGAGAGTGCGCACGCTGTTGCCGTCGGCGCTTACCTGAGATCCCGAGACGCTGGTATCGATGCCCGATACCGAGGACACAACAGCAATGGCATCGGCCGTGGCGCTGATCGGGCCAGTGCCGCCATCGTCCTCGCTGCCCCGCTGATGGTTGGCGATGATGGCGAGCGGACCATTGGTGGCCGTCGCCGAACCGGCATCGGTCAGATCGAAGGTGCCGACATCAAGCGTCAGGCTGTTGGCGGCGTCATTGCCCAGCGACAGCGCAGAGAGGCTGTTGCCGTTCGTCTGCACCACGCTGTCCGCCAGGGCGCCGCCCACGGCGTCCATGGTGGTCGACACCACCACGCCAGTCAGGTCAACGCTCAGACCCGTGGCGCGAAGGCCGCCGAATTCCTGGCTGTTGAGCAACCCGGTCTCGGCGCGCATTAGCGTATTGCCGGCCGTTACCGTGCCGACCGTCGCATAGCCCATCTCGATGGCGTTCACGTCGCTGCCGGTCACCACGTCCACGACCGTCTGGGTCTGGGCCGTGACGGACACGGTGCTTGCGGCGTTGTTGATACGGCCCGAGGCAAGTACCGTGTTGCCGTTGGTCTCGGCGTTGACTTCGGTAATCGTGGCCGCGCCGGCCGCCACGCTGGTCAAAATCCCGCCGCTGACATCCACCTCGATGCTGCCGGAGAAACCGCTGGTGCCGCCATCCTCGTTCCAGAAGGTCTGGGTGTTGACGAGGGTGGAGGTAGCATCGAGCGTCACGGCGCCGACCGACAGCAGATTGCTGCCCTGGTTCCCGGTGACAGCGCCGGTCACCGCGTTGCCACTGGCGCTGACATCGGTCTGCGTCACCGTCGCGGTCGCCGCGGTGCTGCCGACACGGACCTCGACGAGGTTGCCCGAAACGGTGGCCGAGAGCGGCACGTCGCCCAGCGCGTCGGCGCTGATGTCCTCAATGCTCTGGTCGTTCACCAGCACGAAGCCGCCCTGGACAACCGTGTCCGGAAGTCCGTCCGGCGCGGCGTTGGGGATCACCGCATCGGTCAACGACCGGTAAACCGTCGCGACCGGCGTGGCCAGCTGATCGGTCGGCGTCGGCACGCCGTCGCCGACGGTCACCGCGCTGATATCGATCCGGTTGGCCTGCGCGTCGGCCAGATTGCCCACGACGCGGGCGGAAATGGCGTTCGCGTCCGCGCCAATATTGGCCTGGTCCACGGCGAGGGCCGTCGCATCGACGTCGATGATCGCGACGGTGGCCGCGTCATCGGTCGGTCCGACCGCCGCCGTCATGGTGAGATGGTCCGTGGCCGTGGCGTCGGATCCTTCCGCAAGCTGGAAGTTGATCACGCCGACGGTACCCGAGAAGCTGGAGGTCGGTCCGTCGCCGCCGATGGTGAAGCTGTTCTGGGTCACCCGGTTGGCGACCGACAGCGCCGCAGCACTGTTGCCGGACGCGCCGATCGTGGAATTGGTGATGCTCGAGCCGTCCGCGCCGCTCACATCCGCCGCATCGACGATCACGCTGCCGATGACTTGGGCGTTATATTCAGTTTCCCGGTTGAACTGGCCGCTGACCACGCCGAAATCGGCCGCGACGCGCGGCTCGATGGTCGCGTGAGCACTCTGGACGAAGTTGAACTGGGGATTGACCTCGGCCCCGATGATGGTGGTGCCGTCAATGCTGACGCTGTTGCGGCCGACATTGCCGAAGGCCTCGCCGTACAGCCGGTTATCGTCGGCGCCGACCGCGCTGTCGGCGATGTCGCCCGTCACCGTGCCCAGGGTCGCCACGCTCACCGTGACATCGCCATTGGTGGTCGCGGACCCGCTGCTGCCGTTGGTCAGCACCTGGCCGCTGCCGAGGGATACGAGGCTGTCGAACGTCGCCGCGCCTTCGACCAGGATGGTGTTCGTGGCATTGTTGCCGGTGACGCTGGCGCCAATGGCGTTGCCTGTGGCCTCGACCGTGGACGAGGCCACGCTTTCCACCAGGACATTCATGTCGGCGTCTTCGGAATCGCCCGCGATACCGCCCGCGATGGCGTTGATCTCAAGTTCACTGAACTGGTGATTGGCGATGAACAGATCGCCGATCACGTTGACGTTGCCGTCCGACCCGCTGCCGGCCACCAGCACGGTGGACGAACGGGTCAGCCCGATCGCGCCGAAGGGGAAGGTGCCGGACTGGCTGATGCCGTCGCCCAGCCGCACCAGATTATCGGCGGTGTTACCCGTGCCCGTGGCGCTGATATTGTTGTCGGAGAAATCGATGCTGCTGCCGGTCAGGTTGCTGATCGGTGTCGCCGCGCTCAGGCCGGCCTCGATATCCGACTCGCTCACCTGGACGAGGTAGGTCCGTCCGGCAACGGTATTCCGCTGCGCGCTGGCGACCCCGGCCGAGCCTTGCAGCGTCACGGCGCTGGTATTGGCCGCGTCCAGCGAATCGTCGAGGTTGACCTGGTTGGTCGCGTCATTGCCGGTGATCGTCGCCTCGATGGCGTTACCGGTCACGACCAGCGGAATACCCTGAATGGTGCTGGTGGTGTCCAGTTCCACCGCAAGCGAACCGATCCGGGTATTGTCGATCGTGCTGGACGAGGCCGCCAGAGTGTTCTCCTGCACCGATGCGACGAGCGCGGTCGCGCTGGCGCCGAGCGCGGTGCCGGTCGCCGGATTGCCGAGCGTGGGACCGCCGGAGATGCCGGCAAAGCCGCCCTCGGTGCTCGTCAGCAGCGGGTTGATGTCGCCTGAGATCACATTGGTCGCCAGATTGCCCATGGCATCCGAGGTGATGGCGTTGTCCGTCACCTGCTGCGCACTGCCGGCGAACAGGTCGGATGACGAGGCGCGAATTTCTGAATTGGCGACGGACGCGATCATGGACGAGCCATTTTCGCTGCTCTGGAGCGAGGCGATGGTCGCCGCCGAGGACGCGCCCGACCCGGTCGCGGTCCAGAACTCGATACTGTTCGCCATGGGCACCGTGGTCAGGGTGGCCGACGAGAAGATCGTGTTGTCATCAACGATAATGGCATCCAGGCCATTATAGTCCTGCATGCCGGTTGTCGGCACACCCACCTGAACAGTGGTGACCGGCGGTGTCACATCGACATTGCTGTTGTTCTGAGAATTGTTGACCACCACAGAACTGGACGACCCCGCCACGGTGGCCACCTCGGTGCTCCAGTTGATGGTCGCGTTGTACTGGTCGGATGCCCAAACCGAACCAGAGTATCCAGCCGTGGCGAGCGCAATGACGCTCACCGTCGCCAGCGTGTGCCGGCCACGAAAAGAAGATCGCATAAAGATAGCCCCCAACTGACGGCATCCATAATCGAATACCGCGCCTCATCCTGAATGCTAACGCGCGCCCTGACGCATCCGCAAGTCGTTACAGCATCGTAATCGTGAAAATTCTTAAAAGCTTGACGAAGCCCCGCCGCTGAATCGGCGGATCGAGGAGCGCAAGGCTGGCTTATTGCCGCCCGGCCCGCTAAAAATCTCGATAGAGGGACGCCACCGGCGAATTCGTTTGCGAGCGCCCGTCCGAAAGGCCAGTTATTACCGGACCTTGAGGGATACAAAGAGGATCGTCGTCCGCCATGCGCCTGTTGTTAACGCTGTTGCTGCCACTCGCCTTCATCTCTGCCGCCTCGGCCCAGGAAGCCCAGCCGAAATGGGAAGACTGGCTTGCGGGTGTCCGGCAGGAAGCGTTGTCGAAAGGGATCAAGCCGGGCATTCTCGATGAAACCCTGACCGGCCTGCAGCCACTGGAGCGCATCGTCAAGGCGGACCAAAATCAGGCCGAATTCGTCGAGACACTGGAGACCTACCTGGCCAAGCGGGTCAGCCAGCTCCGCATTGACAATGGCCGCAAGGCGATGGCGGAACATGGCGAATTGCTGCGTCAGGTCGCCGACCGGTATGGCGTGCAGCCTGAATATATTGTCGCGATCTGGGGCATGGAGACCAATTACGGCAAGTTTTTCCCCAAGGAGGACGCCATCCAGGCACTGGCGACGCTCGCCTATGACCCGCGGCGCAGCGGCTATTTCCGCAAGCAGCTATTCGCCGCGTTCGAGATCCTGAACATGGGCTTCATCTCTCCGGCGGAGATGAAATCCTCGTGGGCCGGCGCCATGGGCCAGCCGCAGTTCATGCCTGATTCCTACCTGGAATCGGCGCAGGATTTCGACGGCGACGGGCACCGCGACATCTGGAACAATTATGGAGACATCTTTGCCTCCATCGCCAATTATCTGAAGAAGTTCAACTGGAAGGGTGAAGAGCCCTGGGGCCAGGAGGTCAGCCTTCCTGAAGGATTCACCGCCAAGCTCGCGACCGTCGGCACCTTCGACGAAAGCGATTGGCGGCCCATGCGGATCCACTCGCGGGCCTTGCCGCTGGCCGAATGGGACCGTCTCGGTGTTCGTGACGTGAGCGGCGCCGAGCTGATGAAGAGCGACCGCAAGGCAACGCTTGTTCAACCTGATGGCGAAACCGGTCGCGCCTTTCTGACCCACACCAATTACCGCGCCATCCTGCGCTATAATCCCGCCAACTACTATGCCATCGCCGTCAGCCGGCTGGCCGATCTGGTAAAGCAATAAACCATGCGCCTTCGCGGGCTCCTTCTGATCGCCGCCTGCGCCGCGCTGGCGGCCTGCGCCACCAAGCCACCGCCGCGCCCAAGCGCTCCACCACCCGTGGCGGCGCCCCAGCCCGCGCCGCCCAAGGTCGCGCCGCCGCCGTGGGGCGAGGCGCCGGTACCGGACGGGAAGGGAGGCATCTACAAGGTCGGCAATCCGTACAAGATCAACGGTGTCCTGTATGTGCCCCGCGAGGATCCCACGTACTCCGAAACCGGGATCGCGTCCTGGTATGGGCCGCAGTTCCACGGCGAACGGACCGCCAATGGCGAAATTTTCGACATGGAACTGGTCAGCGCCGCGCACCGGACCCTGCCCATGCCGTCCATGGTACGGGTGACCAATCTGGAAAACGGCAAGTCCATGGTCGTGCGGATGAACGATCGCGGGCCTTTCGCGCGCGGCCGCATCATCGACATGTCGTCGAAGGCGGCCGAGCTGCTCGGCTTTCGCCAGGCGGGGACGGCGCGCGTGCGCGTCGAGTATGTCGGCCGAGCCCCACTCGAAGACGGTGCTCCTCAGATGGTCCAGGTACGACAGGAAGCGCCCAAGGCTCTCAAGGCCGAGCCGAAAGGCATCTATGTGCAGGCTGGCGCTTTCGGCGATCCGCGCAACGCCGAGCGCCTCAAGGCGCGGCTCGCCGCCATTGGGCCCACGCGCGTGCACACGGCGATCGTCAATGGCGCGAACTTCTACCGGGTGCGCATAGGACCTCTGCCCGATGTGGACTCGGCTGATATCGCCCTGTCGCAGGTGATCGGGCTCGGCGAAGTGAATGCGCTGATAGTTGTGGACAAGTAGCGCCACGCTACAACCGATAGTGCCGCGCGCCTTGCGATGCGTGGTCTGGACGCCTAGAATCAACCTGCATCAACGAAACGGAAAGATTTCATGCCGCAGCTTCGCAGTTTGCCGCTTCTCCTCGTTCTACTCGCGGCCGTGCCGCAGGCCGCCCAGGCCGCGCCCCCGCCGTTCGAGATCCAGGCCAAGCAGGCGATCATGATCGATGCGACCACCGGCACCGTTCTGCTGGAGAAGAATCCGGACGAACAGATGACGCCGTCGTCGATGACCAAGATGATGACAGACTACGTGATCTTCGAGGCCCTGAAGAAGGGCGCCATGAAGATGGACGAGGAACTGCCCATCAGCGAACGCGCGTGGAAGATGGGTGGATCCCAGATGTTCCTCGAGGTTGGCAACAGGGCGAGGGTCGAGGATCTGATCAAGGGCACCATCATCGTCTCCGCCAACGATGCCTGCGTCGTCCTCGCCGAAGGTCTTGCCGGCACCGAGGAGAACTTTGCCCGCCTGATGACCGAGAAGTCGCAGGCTCTGGGCATGAAGAACTCCAGCTTCATGAACTCGCATGGGCTGTCGGCCGAGGGGCATTATTCGTCGGCGCGCGATCTCGCCATTCTGGCGAGCCACATCATCAACGATTTCCCTGAGTACTATCACTACTACTCCGAGAAGGAATTCTCCTACGGCAAGAACCTGAAGACCGGGGAGCCCATCCCGCAACAGAACCGCAATCCGGTGCTGGGCGTGGTGCAGGGCGTCGATGGCCTGAAGACCGGCTATACCGAAGCCGGCGGCTACGGCGTGACCGTGTCCGGTAAACGGGGCGACACGCGCCTGATCATGGTCATCAACGGCCTGCCCAGCGTGCGCGCCCGGGCCGACGAATCGCGCGCCCTGATCGAATGGGGTTTTCGTAATTTCGACACCTACACGCTGGTCAAGGCCGGCAAGGTGATCGACGAGGCACCGGTATGGCTGGGCGTGAAGGCCAAGGTGCCGCTGACCGTCTCCAAGGACGTTACCATGACCCTGAGCCGGGAAGCCAAGATGGGCGCCAAGGCCCGCATCAAATACACCGCGCCCGTCGTCGGCGGTACCGCCAAAGGCACGGAAGTCGGCACGCTGACCCTGACCCTGCCGGGCATGAACGACATCACCGTCCCGGTGGTGGTGGCCGAGGATGTCGAAAAGGTCGGGACGTTCGGCAAGGTGGGTTCGGCGATCGATTACCTGCTGACCGGCTCCTCGGGCGCCGCGACCGATGGCGCGGAGAAGGCCGCCGAGGACAAGAAAGAGAAGTGATGCCGATCTCCGGCCCCGGCAGGTTCATCACCATCGAGGGCGGCGAGGGGGCGGGCAAGTCGACCCAGCTCGGTCTGCTGGCTGCCCGTCTGAAGCTCGAGGTGAAGAACGCTGGCGTTGTCGAGACGCGCGAGCCGAACGGGCCGATCCGGAACCTGCTGGTCCAGGGCGACAGGAGCTGGACGCCCATGGCGGAAGCGCTGCTGCATTTCGCCGCCCGGGCGGAGCATCTCGAGGAAACGGTCAGGCCATCCCTTGCCGAAGGGCTATGGGTGCTCTGCGACCGCTTCGCGGATTCGACCATGGCCTATCAGGGCTATGCGCAGGAACTGGGGCGCGACAGAGTGGAAGCGCTTTACGAGATGGTCGTGGGCGAGTTGAAGCCTGATCTGACCCTGATCCTCGATATTCCGGTCGCCATCGGCCTTGACCGCGCGATGCGCCGGGACATCACTGAAACCCGCTATGAGCGCATGGGCCGGGCGTTTCACGAAACGCTTCGCACCGCTTTTCACGATATCGCCGCGCGCGAGCCCGAGCGGTGCGTGGTGATCGATGCCAACGGCCCGGTCGAGACCGTGCATGAGGCGATCTGGGCAGCGGTAAAAGACCGTCTGAACGTGGAGTGATGGCGGAAGCCGCGCGCAAGCCCGGCGATGACGAACGCCATCCCCGATTGTCGTCGTCACTGATCGGCCACGACGCGGCGGAGGCGGTCCTCTTGGCGGCCTATGCCAGCCGCAGGCTGCCACATGGCTGGCTGATGACCGGCCCGCGCGGGATCGGCAAGGCGACACTGGCCTATCGGTTCGCGCGTTTCCTGCTCGAGCATGGTGACATGCCTCAGGACGACGGGCTGTTTGGCGCGCCGCCGCCGCCCGCCAGTCTTCACACAGACCCCGCTTCACGCACGTTCCGCCTGGTGGGGCAGGGCGGCCATCCCGGACTGGCCGCGGTCGAGCGCGCATGGGACGACAAGAACAAGCGGCTGCGCGGCGAAATCGTCGTCGATGACGTCCGGGCGCTGCACGGATTTTTTGGCATGACGGCGGATGCGCCGTGGCGGATCGCGATCATCGACAGCGCCGACGACATGAACCGGCAGGCGGCGAATGCACTGCTGAAGATGCTGGAGGAACCGCCCAAACGGTCGATCCTGATCCTGCTGGCGCATGCGCCCGGACGTCTGCTGCCGACCATCCGGTCGCGCTGCCAGACCCTGAGCCTCCGGCCGCTCGCCGAAAACCAGATCGCCCGCGTGATCGAGGAAAATGGCGTCGAGATGGCGCCTGAGGACCGCGACCTGATCGTCGCCCTGGGCGAGGGCAGCCCGGGCCGTACCATGGCCCTCGCCGAAAGCGGCGGCGCCGAGCTCTACCGCAAGGCGGCGGCCCTGTTCGAGCAGCTCCCGAGACTCGATGCCTCCGGGCTGCACCGGCTGGGCGATGCCGTCGCCGGACGCCAGAGCATCGACGATTTCCGGCTTCTCGGCGACCTGCTCGATGGCATCCTCAAACGGTTGATCGCGTTTCAGGCGACAGGCGGGGACGAGGAGGGGGCGGTTCCCGGGGAAGCCGCCCTGTTTGCCCGGATCGGTCCCCGGGCCGGCCTTGATCAATGGATCGAGGTATGGGAGAACACCCGCCACCTGTTCGCCCGCGCCGAGGCCGTCAATCTCGACCCGAAACAGGTTACACTCGTCGTTTTCAGCAAGTACCAGGCCATCACGGCATGACCAAATCCGCGTTCTACATCACCACCGCGATTTCCTATGTGAATGGCGCGCCGCATCTGGGGCATGCCTATGAGGCGATCGCCACCGACGTGATCGCGCGGTTCAAGCGCCTGGACGGCTACGACGTGCTGTTCCTGACCGGCACCGACGAGCATGGCGAGAAGGTCGAGCAGTCGGCCGGCCGCGCCGGCAAGCGGCCCATCGAGTTCGCCGACGAGAACGCCGGCAAGTTCGAGGCCATGTGCAAGCTGCTCGAGATCAGCAACGACGATTTCATCCGCACCACCCAGCCGCGCCACTATGCCGCGGTCGAGGAGATGTGGAACCGGATGATCGCCAAGGGCGACATCTACCTGGACAAATATGCCGGCTGGTACTCGGTCAGCGACGAAGCGTTTTTTCCCGAATCCGAACTGGTGAAGGGTGAGGATGGCACGTTCCGCACGGCGGAAGGCAAGGCCGTGCAATGGGTCGAGGAACCCAGTTATTTTTTCCGTCTATCGGCCTACGAGGACCGGCTGCTCGACCTGTACGAACAGAACCCCGGTTTCATCCTGCCGGACACGCGCCGCAACGAGATCGTCAGCTTCGTCAGGGGTGGCCTGAAGGATCTGTCGGTGTCGCGGACCAGCTTCACCTGGGGCATTCCGGTTCCAGGCGACGACAAGCATATCGTCTATGTCTGGCTCGACGCGCTGACCAACTACATCACCGGCGCGGGATTTCCCTCCGACGGCGAGAAACTCGCCCGCTACTGGCCGGCTGATATCCATGTGATCGGCAAGGACATTATCCGTTTCCATACAGTCTATTGGCCGGCGTTCCTGATGTCGGCCGAACTGCCGCTGCCCAAGCGTGTCTTCGCCCACGGCTTCCTCAACCTGGAAGGCGTGAAGATGTCCAAGTCACTGGGCAACGTCATCACGCCCGAGACCTTGGTCAGCGAGTTCGGCCTGGATCAGATCCGCTATTTCCTCGCCCGCGAGGTTCCGTTCGGCAAGGACGGCAGCTTCTCGCGCGAGGGGATCATCCACCGCATCAACGGCGATCTGGCCAACGGCATCGGCAATCTGGCGCAGCGCACCTTGAGCATGATCTTCAAGAACTGCGACGCCGCGCTGCCGCGCCCGGGCGCTTTCGATGCCCATGACGAGGCGCTGTTCACCTATATCGACACCACCGCGGCGCACATGCGCGCGGCGATGGAAGACCAGGAAATCCATAATGCGCTCAGCGCGTTGTGGGCGCTTGTTGCGGAAGGGGACGGGTATATCGCGCGCACCGAGCCGTGGGCGTTGAAGAAGAATGATCCAGCCCGCATGGCGACGGTGCTTTATGTGGTCGCCGAGACGCTGCGCAATATCGCCATCCTGAGCCAGCCGGTCATTCCGAATGCGGCGGCCAGGCTACTCGACATGCTCGGGGTCCCCGGCGACCGGCGCGACTTCAGCTGGCTGGGCGCGGCGGGACGGCTGGCGCCGGCTGTGCCGATCGCGCAGCCGCAGGGTCTGTTCCCCCGCATCGTCGAAGAACCGGCCTCCTGAAAGCAGTTGCCGATGCTTGTTGACTCCCACTGTCATCTGGACTTTCCGCAACTGATCGCCGATATCGACGGCGTGGTCGCGCGGGCCGAGGCGGCGGGTGTCGGCATGATGCTGACCATCTCGACGGCGCTCAGCCGTTTCGACGGCGTGCTCGCCATCGCCGAGAGATACGACAACATCTACTGCACGGTCGGCGTGCATCCCCATGAAGCGGAAGCGGAACCCGATACGGTAGCGCGCCAGCTGATCGAGCGCGCCAGGCATCCGAAGGTCGTCGGGATTGGTGAAACCGGACTCGACTATTTCTACGAGCACAGTCCGCGCGAGGTGCAGCAGCACGTCTTCCGCGAGCATATCAAGGCCTCGCGCGAAACCGGCTTGCCGCTGATCGTCCACACCCGCGACGCCGACGATGACATGGTACGCATTCTGGGCGAGGAAATGGGGCAGGGCGCCTATCCCGGGTTGATCCACTGCTTCAGTTCCAGCCGTGAACTGGCGGAGAAATCTGTGGAACTCGGTCTCTACATCTCCATTTCCGGCATCGCGACCTTCAAGAAGGCGCAGGATCTGCGGGATACCATTCGCGACCTGCCGCTGGACCGGCTGCTGGTCGAGACGGACTCGCCCTATCTCGCGCCGATCCCGTTCCGGGGCAAGGACAACGAGCCGTCCTACGTCGTGCACACCGCCAAGACCGTCGCCGGGCTGAAAGACCTGACGCCGGAAGCACTTGCGGCGCAAACCACCGACAATTTCTTCCGTCTGTTCACCAAGGTGCCGCGGCCGTGAAGATCACGGTGCTGGGCTCTGGCACCTCGGGCGGCGTGCCGCGCATCGGCAACCATTGGGGCGCGTGCGATCCCGCCAACCCGAAGAACCGGCGCCGGCGCGTGTCCATCGCCGTGGAGCAGGGGATGACCCGGCTGATCGTCGACACCTCGCCCGATCTGCGCGAACAGTGCCTCGACGCCAATATCAACCGGTTGGACGGCGTGCTTTACACGCACGACCATGCCGACCACACCCACGGGATCGACGATCTGCGCGCGCTGGCCTGGAGCAAGGGTGGCCGCGTGCCGGTCTACGCGGACGCGAACACGCTGGCGACGCTGATGCAGCGCTTCGACTATGTGTTCGCCTCCAAGCAAGGCTATCCCGCCATCTGCGAGCCGCACGAGATCGACGGTCCGTTCCGCATTGGCGAGATTCCCGTCGTACCCTTCGCGCAGGCCCATGGCGACATTCAGTCTATCGGCTACCGCTTTGACAAGGCAGCCTATTCCACCGATCTCAACGGTCTGGACGAGGCCGCGTTCGAGGCGCTCGAAGGCATCGATCTATGGATCGTCGATGCGCTGCGCTACGAGCCGCACCCAACCCACGCGCATCTCGACCTGACCCTGAGCTGGATCGACCGGATCAAGCCTCGGCATGCCGTGCTGACCCATATGACCTGGGACATGGACTACGAGACCCTGAAGCGCCAGCTGCCCGAGGGCGTCGAGCCGGCATATGACGGCATGGTGCTGGAGATCGACTGACGAGAGGTCCGCTGATGGACTCCGACGCGCCGCCAAACCTGCGCCGTTCCCAACTCGAAGTCATCGCCGGCATGGCGATCGGCATCGGACTGGGAGCAGGGATCGGCTTTCTGCTCTGGCGCCACCTGGGCGTGTCCGCGCGCCCGGCGGAAATCCATGAGCGCCTCGCATTCGCCGCCAAATGGTCGCTGATGCCGGCCATCTGCCTGCTGGTCGGCATCGCCATGGTCGCCAATCACCGGTTTTTCTCCCGCTGCATCGATCCGCTGGACACCGCGCCGGATCGGACATTGGCCATCTGGCGCCACTATCTGGCGAACACCCAGGAGCAGACCGTGCTCTTCGTGATCGGCACCGCCGCGTTCGCGGCCGTGACGCCGCTGTACTGGCTGAAGGCGATCCCGATCATCGCCGCGCTATTCGTGCTGGGACGGATCCTGTTCGTCACCGGCTATCTGATCCGGCCCACGTTGCGGGCGACAGGTTTTGCGCTGACGTTCTATCCCATCGTGGGGCTCTATGCGGTCACCACGTGGCTTTACTGGTTCTGAGAGACCACTATCTGATCGCCGACCAAGCTTCTGCTTCATTTACCACATCTATAATTTAACATAATATACATTATGCGATTTTAATATGGCGGCAGCGACGGGCGTTTTTTTGCTATCCTTGCCCGCCGTTCCATGAGGACCACGCCATGTCGCCTCCCGTCGCCCTGCGCCGTCTGTTCCGCCACCTCGTTCCCGAGAGCGCGCGGATTCGCCTACGCGAGTGGCGCGGCGTCGGCCTGTTCGGAAAATTCGCCGATGAGCATCATGCTGTCTTCATCCACATCCCCAAGACCGCCGGCGTCAGCGTGCGCCGCGCGTTGAGCATCGACCACACGCCGTCCAGCGTTCATGCGACCTATCTGGACTATCAGCGTGCCGACCCGCGCAAATGTCGCGACTATTTCAAGTTCGCCTTCGTGCGCGACCCGTTCGACCGCGTCCTGTCCGCCTACTCGTTCCTTGCCGCCGGCGGCATCGAGAGATTCGACGCGCGGCGCCGCGAGCGCGTGCTGCACGGCATCGACGGGTTCGAGCAGTTCGTCCACGAGCGCTTGCCTCGGGTAACGCATGAATTGCATTTCCGGCCGCAGCACGAATTCCTGTGCGACGGGTCAGGCACCGTAAAGGTGGATTTCGTCGGCCGCGTCGAGACCATGGACCATGACTTTGCCGCCATCCGCGACCGGCTCGGCATCGACGGCGAGCTCGCCGTGCACAACAGCTCGGTCCACGAAGCCAGCGCCCAATCCTACACGACCGCCATGCGCGCCATCGTCGGCCAGCTTTATGCCCGCGATTTCAGCTTGTTCGGCTACGATCCCGATCGCTAGGCGGTCAGCGGGCCAAAAAGCGGGTCGTGGCGTCCAGAATTGCCTTCGCCCGGTCCGTCGCGTCCGGATAGGCATCCCGCAGCGGCTTGGAACGCTGCTCCGGCGCCAGAGGCAGATCCTTGGGCAGATTGGCGACCAACTCCTTCACCGGCAACGCGCCCTCGCCCGGCATCAGGCGGCCGTCGACGGCCTCGTAAAGGATTGTGTTGAATTCCATGTCGGGCAGGCTCGCCGGCGCGTCGCAGATCTGGGCATAAGTGAACAGGCTCTCCGGCAATCCCTTCAGCATGTCCGGGTGGCCGCCCGATCGCGCCAGATGCAGCGCGTCCACCAGCAGCTTGCCGCGCGGATGTCCGACCGATTGCACGATGTCGAGCGCCATGGGCAGGCTCTTGACCTCGGTGATCGGCAGAAACTCGAAACAGGCGTTCACGCCATAGCGGTCGGCGATCTCGCACAGTGCCTCGAAGCGTCGTTTGGTGGCGTCCATGTCCGGGTCGGAACTGACCATCAGCGCGTTACGGGCGCCGATCTCGCCGCCCGCGGCCAGCAGCCGCTCATGGTTCGGATCGGCGTCGCCCGGCCGGATCCAGACCACCTCGATATCGAGCGGCACGAGCCCGGTGCGCTCGAACGCGGCCCTCGTGTCGCGCGTCGTCTGCGCCGTCCAGCTTTCCGGATCGAACCAGATGCCGCAGGCCTTCCAGCCGGCATTAGCGGCGGCCTCGACCACCTGAACGGGCGTGAATTCCGGCAGATTGCCGGTGGCAAGCGACAGCAGACGGCTCATGGTTTCTCCCCTGTTGCCGGGATGGTATAGGAGGGAGACAGGCGGTTCCACCCCTTCCCTGTCCTTTTGACCTCAGACCGAGCGGCGGGCCATGGCACAGCACAGCATCGACGATCTCCTGGGAATCATGCGCCGGCTGCGCGATCCGGAACAGGGCTGCCCGTGGGACCGGGCGCAGGATTTCGCGTCCATCGCGCCCTATACGATCGAGGAATCCTACGAGGTCGCAGAAGCCATCGCCGACAATGACATGCCCTCGCTCAAGGACGAGCTGGGCGACCTGCTTTTCCAGGTGGTCTTTCACGCCCAGATGGCGGCCGAGTCCGGCGCGTTCGACTTCGGCGACGTGGTCGACGCCATCTGCGGCAAGATGCTGCGCCGTCACCCGCACGTATTCGCCGATGCCACCATCGAGGACGCAGATGCCCAGACCGTCGCCTGGGAAGAGCACAAGAGGCGCGAGCGCGACGAGAAGGCCAAGGCCGAAGGGCGCGTGCCCAGCGTGCTGGACGGTGTCGCCTATGGCTACCCTGCCCTGATGCGCGCGGTGAAGCTGGGCAAGCGCGCGGCGCAGGTGGGCTTCGACTGGCCGAACGCCGATCAGGTGCTGGACAAGATCCAGGAAGAAACCGTCGAACTGGCGGTCGAGCTGGCCGATGCCAAGGCGGGCGCCAACAATCTGGACAAGGTGGAATCGGAGCTCGGCGACATCCTGTTCGCCTATACCAACCTGGCCCGCTTCCTGAAGATCGATCCGGAACAGGCGCTGCGCGGCACCAACCGGCGCTTCGAGCAGCGCTTCCGCCGGATCGAGGAAATCCTCGCGGCGCGGGGCGAAAGACCGCGGGACAAGTCCCTGGAAGAGCTGGAAGATCTGTGGCAGCGCGCCAAGAGGGAGTTGAGGGATGAGCTTGCAGCTTCTGATCGCCAATAAGAACTATTCATCCTGGTCGGTACGGCCCTGGCTGGTCCTGACCCATTTCGGCATCCCGTTCGAGACCACGCTCGCCGCGCTGTTTCAGGACGATCACGCCCCGGCCCTGATCCGCTCGTGGTCGGGCGCGGGCAAGGTGCCGGTGCTGCGCGACGGCGACCTGACCGTTTGGGAAAGCCTCGCCATCATCGAATATCTGGCCGACCGGCACCCCGAGCATGCAATCTGGCCCGAGGATATGGCCGGGCGAGCGCGGGCCCGCGCCGTTAGCGCCGAGATGCATGCCGGATTCCAGAACCTTCGCGGCGAGATGCCGATGAACGCGAGGCGCCGCTATGACTCCTTTTCCTGGAGCGATGCCTGCGCCGCCGACATCGCCCGGGTGCAGCAGCTCTGGACCGAGTGTCTGAGCAGGTCTGGCGGCCCGTTCCTGTTCGGGCCGTTCTGCGCGGCCGATGCCATGTTCGCGCCGGTTATCAGCCGTCTGCACACCTACGGCGTGGCGCTGGACCCCTTGCCCGCGTCCTACGCGGCCGCGGTCTGGGAAGTCCCTGCCGTCAAGCAATGGCTGGCGGATGCCGCGGCCGAACCGGGTATGCTCGCCCGGTATGAGTTCGATTGACCTGACCAAAGGAGAGCCGCCGTGACCCTTGCGATCCGCGCCGCCGCGCCAGGCGACGCCGCGCTGCTGCTCTATTTCATCGAGGCGCTGGCGGAGTACGAGAAGCTGCGCCACGAAGCCGTCGCGACCGAGGCCGATCTTGACGCCGCGCTGTTCGGGCCGCGTCCCTACGCCGAGGCCGTCATCGCCGAGTGGGGCGGCATTCCCGTCGGCTTCGCTCTCTATTTCTTTACCTTTTCCACCTTCAACGGCCGCCCGAGCCTCTACCTGGAAGACCTGTTCGTATTGCCGGAGCATCGCGGCAGGGGCATCGGCCGTCGGCTTCTGAGCCATCTCGCCGGCATCGCCGTCGATCGCAATTGCGGACGCTTTGAATGGAGCGTGCTGGACTGGAACGCGCCCTCGATCCGCTTCTACGAAAGCCTGGGCGCGCGGCGCATGGCGGAATGGCTGATTTATCGCCTCACCGGCGATGCCCTGAGTACACTGGCAAGCGAACGACGCAATGGGGAGACCGGCGATGGACAATGATGACCGCAGGCAGCGCGGGCTCGAGGTGCGCAGGAAGCTGTTCGGCGACGCCGACGCACCCAATCTGGACGATCCGCTGATCGAGGTCACCATCGACCATTTGTTCGGTGACATCTGGAGCAGGCCGGGACTTGAACTGCGCGACCGCTCGCTGATCACCTGCGCCGTTCTCGTCGCCCTCGGCAAGGAGGCGCAGCTCAAGGTGCATCTGCGCGGTCTGCTCAATCAGGGGCTCTCGCACGCGGCGGTCGAGGAAATGATGATCCACCTCGCCCACTACGCCGGCTGGCCGTGCGCGGTGAACGGTATCCGCGTCGCGCGCGAGGTATTCGCCGAAACCGCGTCCTGATCAGTAGCGCGGCAGGACGTGTTCCGCGAAATCCCGGAACACGTCCCGCGCATGCTCCAGCGACGGCAGCAGCACGATCTCGCGCAGGCCGGCGGCTTCCTGCTCCTTCAGCCGGGCGATGATCTCGTCGGGTTCGCCGACCAGGGCGCCGCTCGCCTGGATCAGCGCCGGCGTGACCAGTTTGCGCTCCTCGGGCACCAGAAAGGTGGCGTGGCCCAGATGCAATCGCTGGTGCATCTTTTCCTTGGGCATGTTCCAGCCGTCGATCATGCGCAGATATTGCGCCCATTCATCACGGCAGGAATCGGGCACCATGCTGTCGTTGCCCCACGCCCTGTAAAGCTCGTACCACATGTGCATGACGGAAACGGCGGTCGCGCCCACCTGATCGATGACACGGTCCGAGGTCAGCGCCTCGCCCGGCTTCAGGACCGCGGCCGACACCAGCGCCGCCGCCGGGAAGTCCTCGCCGAGCACCCTGCCCGCCTCGGCGGCACCCTGCCGCGCGATCTCGAGACTCTGCACCATGCGCTCGGGCGTCGGGTCGAGACCCGACACGCGGCCATCGCCATAGGCGCCCGCCGCTTTCAGCGCGATCGGCCCATCGGCGCCCACGTAGATCGGCACCGGATGATCCGTGTCGATGTAGCCTTGGTCGGGGTGGAGAAAGCGGATCGCCTTGGTTTCGCCGCCGAGCGTGTACTCCACCTCCTCGCCATGCAGCAGCGCCCGCACGACGCGGAGATAATCGCGGAACGCCGGCCCCTTCATGGTGTCGAAGCCCATGGCGCGCATGGAGGTGTGGCCACTGCCGATACCCAGGAACGTCCGTCCAGGCGCGAGCTGATTGATGGAGGCGATGGCATGCGCCGTGACCGGCGCCAGCCGCGTCGGCGCAATGGCGACGCCGGTGCCGACACGGATGCGCGTCGTATGGGCGGCAACCAGCGACAGGACGGCGAAGGTGTCCGACCAGATCATCTGCGAATCCGGGACCCAGGCGCTGTCGAACCCCATGGCCTCGGCCTCGACGAAGATCTTCCAGTCCGACATGTTCGGCGCGGCGGCCGCGGCAAATCTCATCCCAGCTCTCCCCAGACGGTAAAACGGCCCACACAGCAAAAGGGCCGCACGCAGCGGCCCTTCCACATCGACGGCTTAGGGGTGCCTACTCCAGCACGCCCAGGATATCCGATTCCTTCATGATGAGGTAATCGGTGCCCTGCAGCTTGATCTCGGTGCCCGAATACTTGCCGAACAGGATCTTGTCGCCGACCTTCACGCCGATCGGGTCGATGCTGCCATCCTGGCGGCGCGCGCCGGTGCCGGCGGCGATGACTTCGCCCTGCTGGGGCTTTTCCTGCACCGAATCCGGAATGATGATGCCACCGGCGGTCTTTTCTTCGGACGGCAGACGCTTGACCAGAACGCGGTCGTGCAAGGGTTTGAATGTGCTCATGGTCGACTCCGTACGTGTTGACGGCCAAGGCGTTGAGCCCCGGCGTTGTTTCGGACGCGACGATAGAAAGCCGCCGAAGGCAAGTCAACCGGCGCTTGGGCTCAGGCGGCGTCGGCGAACACCGCCGCAGGCTGCTTGCGCAGTTTGCCCACGTCCTGATCCGAAAGACGCACCTCGAATTCGGCGCCTTCTTCCACGTCGGTACGGCGGATGACATTGCCGTGATCGTACAGCCACGCCATCAGCGCCCCCTCGGCATAGGGCACACGGACAGTGATCAACTGGTCGTCGCGAGCGAGAAGCTCGTCCAGCCGGCCCAGCAGGCGATCGATGCCCTCGCCAGTCTGCGCCGAGACGGGGATCAGCATGTCGTGCCGTTCGACTCGGGCTTCGAGCGCCTGTCGCTGTTCGTCGGAGAGCAGGTCGATCTTGTTCTCCACGTCGATCAGCGTCTGTGTGTCCTCGTCAGGCACGTTCAGGCTGGTGAGCACGTCGATCACGTCCTGGCGCTGGGCATCCGTGTCCGGATGCGAGATATCACGGACATGGACGACGATGTCCGCCTCCATCACCTCTTCCAGGGTCGCGCGGAAGGCGGCGACCAGATGGGTCGGCAGATTCGAGACGAACCCGACCGTGTCCGACAAGATGATCCGGCGCCCGGACGGAAGCGTCAGGCCGCGCATGGTCGGATCGAGCGTCGCGAACAACAGGTCCTCGGCAAAGACGTCGTCCCGGGTCAGCCGGTTGAACAGGGTCGACTTGCCGGCATTCGTGTACCCCACCAGCGCCACGATCGGGTAAGGCGCGCGTTGGCGGCTTTTCCGATGCAGCAGCCGGGTGCGCGTCACCGTCTCCAGTTCGCGGCGCAGCTTGATGATCTTCTCGTTCAGCATCCGCCTGTCGGCTTCGATCTGCCGCTCACCCGGACCGCCCAGGAAGCCGGCGCCGCCGCGTTGGCGCTCCAGATGGGTCCAGGACCGGACAAGACGGCCCTTCTGGTAGCTCAGATGGGCAAGCTCCACCTGCAGCACACCCTCGCGGGTCTGCGCGCGCTCGCCGAAAATTTCGAGGATGAGGCCGGTCCGGTCGATGACCTTGGCGGACAGGGCCTTTTCGAGATTGCGCTGCTGCCCGGGGCTGAGCGCGGTGTCGACCACCACCAGTTCGGCGTCCACGGCCCGAATTTCCGCGGCGAGATCCTCGATCTTGCCCTCGCCGATATAGGTGCGCGGCCGTATCGAGGACAGCGGCGTGATGCTGGCGCCGACGATATCCAGCCCGATGGCATGCGCGAGCCCCTTGAGCTCGTCAAGCGCCGCCTCGGGCGACCGGCGGTTCCCCTCACCCTTCTGATAGGGGTGAAGGAGCACCGCGCGGGTTCCCTGGGTAACTGCCTGCCGGTCGCCGAACGCCGCCGTGTCGGTGGTTTGAGCGCGCGAGCGGGTCTGGGTCTCGGTAGGGTCGGTCAAAATCTAGTCTCCGTCGGAGTCACCATCGGCCGGTTCGAACAACTGGATCGGCGCCGACGGCATGACCGTCGAAATGGCATGCTTGTAAACAAGTTGCGAGTGGCGGTCGCGGCGCAGGAGGATACAGAAATTGTCGAACCAGGTGATGACGCCCTGCAGTTTTACGCCATTCATCAGGAAGACGGTAACCGGAGTCTTCTCTTTTCGGACGTGATTGAGGAAGACATCCTGAACGTTTTGGGACCGGTCAGAAGCCATGGAGGGGTTTTTCCTTCTCTTTTTATTCACAGGCACCGTTGGGCGGCACCCTTCACAAAATGGGATGTTTTACCCACGAGGACAAGGGCGGATCGTACCCGTCACGCAACACTTTTGTGCAACGCAAAACGTGCTCAAAAATATCCCAATTGCACCGAGAACATCTGTTCCACCTTCTTGATTTGTTCGGCCAACGCAAAGATGATCACCCGGTCTCCGGCCTTGATGACCGTGTCGCCGCGGGGGATGATCACATCCGCGCCACGCACGATGGCGCCGAAGCGCACGCCCGCGGTAACCTTCAGGTCGCGCAGCGGCGTATCCAGAATATCCAGTGTCTCCAGCGCTTCGGCCTCGATCAGTTCGGCCTTCGCCCCACTGAGCGAATGCAGCCCGCGAATACGTCCGCGGCGTACATGACGCAGGATCGTGGACACCGTGGTGGCGCGGGGATCGATGTACACATCCACGCCCAACGAAGGCATCAGCGGCCCGTAAACGTTGTTGTTCACCAGAACGATGATCCGCTGCGCCCCTTCCCGCTTGGCGAGCAGGGCCGACAGGATGTTCACCTCGTCATCATTGGCCACGGCGATCACCGTATCCGCCATGGCCACGTTCGCCTCGCGCAGGATCTCCTGCTCCAGCGCGTCGCCGTGCAGCACGACGCATTTATTCAGCGCCTCGGCGATATACTGGGCCCTGCCCTCCGAGATTTCGATGATCTTCACGTTGAACGAAGCATCGCTGGCCTCCAGCTCTCGCGCCAGATTGAGGCCGACACTGCCGCCGCCGATGATGACGATCCGCCGGGCCTCGGTCTCTTCGTGGCCATAGGCCGCCAGCACGCGGTTGCGCATGGCCTTCTCGGTGACCACGTAGACCTGATCCCCGGGAAGCAGCTGGTCCTCCGACGTCGGCACGAATGTGGTGTCGCCGCGCCGCATGCCCACGACCCGCACATTGAGGTCCGGAAACAGCTCGGTGAGCTGCTGAAGCGGCGTATCGATGATCGGACAGTCGGGACCGATCGCGATGCCCATCATGTAGATTCGGTCTTCCGCGAACGGCACCACTTCAAAGGCACCGGGCGTATCGACCCGGCGCCGGATCGCATGGGCGACTTCGTGTTCGGGCGAGATGATGAGGTCCACCGGCAGATCGTCGGGACCGAACAGGGTCCGCCGGTCGCGCATGAGATAACACTGGGTCCTGACGCGCGCGATCTTGGTGGGGACGCTGAACAGCGAGTGGGCCACCTGACAGGCGACCATGTTCACCTCGTCCGAATAGGTCGCGGCGATCAGCATGTCGGCGCTGGCGGCCCCGGCTCTCTCCAGGACATCCGGATGCGAAGCGTGTCCGACGATGCCTTGCACATCGAGCGAGTTGCTGAGGCGTTTGATCAGCTCGGGCTCGATGTCGATCACCGTCACGTCGTGATGCTCATCGGCGAGCTGTCTCGCGATGGAGGCGCCGACCTGCCCGGCGCCGCAAACGATGATATTCATTCCTCGTCGTCCCCCGCCCGGCGATCGCCGGTTTGCAGCCCCAGTGACTTCAGCTTGCGATGCAGGGCCGACCGCTCCATCCCGACGAAGCTGGCCGTTCGCGAGATATTGCCACCGAAGCGGGTGATCTGGGCCTGCAGATATTCCTTCTCGAACGCCTCGCGCGCCTCGCGCAGCGGCACCGACATGATCGCCTCGCCCTGCCCGCCGCGCAGCACGGCGCCCGCGGTCCCGTTGATTTCCGCTGGCAGCATGTCGGCGCCGATCTGGTCCAGCACATCGTCGGCGGCCAGGATCAACATCCGTTCCACCACGTTGCGCAGCTGGCGCACGTTCCCCGGCCATTCATAGGCCTGCAGCGCCGCGATGACGTCCGCGTTGACCTCGCGCCGCGCCATGCCGCCCGAGATGGTCAGGCGATCCATGAAATGCTCGATGAGCAGCGGGATGTCGTCGCGCCGCGCGCTCAGGGGCGGCACCTGGATGGGCACGACGTTGAGCCGGTGATACAGATCCTCGCGGAACCGCGACGCCTCGATCAGCTGACGAAGGTCCTTGGTGGTGGAACTCATCACCCGGACATCCACCTGCACCTTGCGGCTGCCGTCGACCCGCTCGAACATCTGTTCGACCAGAACGCGCAGAATCTTGTTCTGAGTCTCGATCGGCATGTCGCCGACCTCATCGAGGAACAGGGTGCCGCCATGGGCCTGTTCGAACAGACCAATCTTGCGGCTCTGGACCTGCCCGACCGTCTTGCGTTCGATACCGAACAGCTCGATCTCCATGCGCTCCGGCGCGATGTTGGCGGCGCTGACGACGACGAAGGGGCCGTTGGCGCGCGACGAGAGCTTGTGGATCTGGCGGGCCACGACTTCCTTGCCCGAGCCGGTCGGCCCGGAAATCAGGACACGGCTGTTCGCCGGCGCGACCCGCTCGATGATCTGACGGACGCTGTTGATCGCCGGCGACAGGCCGACCATCTCATCGGTGGGAATGAAGCGGGCGCGCAGTTCCTCATTCTCCCGGCGGAGCCTGATGGTTTCAGTGGCAGCCTGAACAAGATGCAGCAAGTGATCGGTCTTGAATGGCTTTTCGATGAAGTTGAAGGCGCCGCGCTTGATCGCGGAAACGGCGGTCTCCACATTGCCGTGACCACTGATGATGATCACCGGCACGTCCGGATGATCGCGCCGGATGAAGTCCAGCAACTCCAGACCGTCGAGACGGCTTCCCTGCAGCCAGATGTCGAGGATCACCAGATTGGGACGACGCTGTTCGATCTGGGCCAACGCGCTGTCACTGTCGCCGGCCGAGCGGGTTTCATAGCCCTCGTCCTCCAGAATCCCCGCGACCAGGTCCCGAATGTCGGCCTCATCATCGACGACGAGAATGTCCCTTGACATGAAGTTTTCTTCCTAACCTACGGCTGCTGCGCGTTTTTCGACCTGAGTTTCCGATTTGTGCGCCAAGTCGCGCGCGGCCTCTCGCGAAAACACGAGACGGACCCTGACGCCGCTCGACGGCCTGTCGTCCAGCAGCAATTCGCCGCCATGGTCGCTCATGATCTTCTTCACGATGGCGAGCCCGAGGCCGGTCCCCTTCTCACGGGTGGTGACATAGGGTTCCGTCAGGCGCGCCCTGTGCTCCCTCGGCAATCCCAGTCCATTGTCCTCGACGCAGATGACGGTCGAGGCCGCGTCCTCGGTCAGCTTCAGGTCGATGTGCCCCCTTGGCAGGGACTCTCCCTCGGCGCATTTGCGCCCCTGGATGGATTCCGCCGCGTTCTTGATGATATTGGTCAACGCCTGGGCCACCTGCCGGCCATCGCAATTCAACATGATGGCCTGATCGCCCCCGTGCCAGACGAAGTCGATGTCGGGCCAGGAGACTTCGAGGAACAACAGGGTCTGGCGGGCGATCTCGGCGATGTTCTCCTCGCGGAACGTCGGTGCCGGCATGCGGGCGAACCCGGAGAATTCGTCGACCATGCGGCGGATGTCTCCGACCTGACGGATGATCGTATCCGTACAATGGGTGAACACGTCGGGATCGGTCTGGATTTCCTTGCGGTACTTGCGCTTGAGCCGCTCGGCCGACAGCTGGATCGGCGTCAGCGGGTTCTTGATTTCATGCGCGATCCGCCGCGCGACGTCGGCCCAGGCGGCGGTCCGCTGCGCCGCGACCAGTTCGGTGATGTCATCGAAGGTCACGACGAAGCCGGCGATCTCTCCGCCCACCCGCTCCGACGAGATCCGCACCAGCAGGTTCTTCGGCCGGCCCTCGCGCAGAATATTGATCTGCTGCTGGACGAACTGGTCGGGATTGTCCTCCGCTTCCGACAGCAGCTCGGTCAGTTCCGGAACGGTATCGACCAGGCGGGTGCCCTTGAAGGCTGACTCGGTCTCCTCCAGCATGGACAACCCAGCGCGGTTGGACAGATCCACTTCACCGCGCGCGTTCAGGCCGATGACGCCGACCAGCACGCCCTCCAGCACCGCCTCGGTGAAACGCCGCCGCTGATCCAGCTGGATATTGGCGTCGATCAATTCGTTCCGCTGGCTCTGGAGCTGATTGGTCATCCGGTTGAAGGTGCGCGAGAGCACCGTGATCTCGTCGTCGCCCTCGCCTTCATGCACCCGCACGCCCAGGTCGCCGCCCCTGATCCGTTCCGAGGCGCGCACGAGGTCGCTGATCGGCGCGATGAGCCGGCTGGCGAACCAGATGCCGACGAAGACCGCGATCATCAGCATCAGCAGCGCCAGCACCACGAACATGATGTTGATCTTGGTCTGGAGCGAGGCGCGCTGCTGCTCGAGCTGCTCGTATTCGGCGGCGTGGTGCTTGGTCTTCTCGAGCTGCTCGACGACGCGCTGGTCCACATTCCGCCCGACATACAGATACCGGTCCAGATAGCCGCTCAGCTTGATCAGCGCACCCATGTAGTCGTCATTGGCATTGGTCATGGTCGCGACCGCGCCGGCCTCAGCCTCGGCCATCGCACGGCGTGGAATGCCCGACGTCCGCGCCATGGTGTCGCCGAACAGGCCATTGTACTTCGCCACGATGGTGCCGTTGCGCGAGAGGATGATGGCCTCGCTGAAACCGCGGCCACGGGCCTGGTTCTCCATCTCCTCGATCAGCCTGTCGGGCTCGAAGCGATATTCATCGGCGCGGGTGTTGAGCATGGCGGACATCTCCAGCAGATCGCGGGAAATGCTCTTCTTGTGCTCTTCCATGTAGTCTTCGGCGATGCGGACCGAATTGTGGACGGCGCCGCGCACCTGGTCGCTGAACCAGTTCTGGAACCCCAGATTGAAGTAGAGCGCCGAGAACATGGCGACGATGATCGTCGGAATGATGGCGACCAGGCTGAGCAGCGTGACCAGACGGACGTGAAGCCGGGACCCGGCCGCGCCGCTGCGCCGCGCCACCCAGAGGCGGACCATCCGGCGCATGATGAGCATCGCCAGCACGACGACCACGGCGAGATTGCCGAAGATCAGCGCGATGGCGCCGTTGGAGTCCATGGCCAGGGTGCCGCTGCTCAGAACAGCGTAGGTTCCGATGCCCCAGAGGATGGCGATCGCCGCGAGCGTGATGGGAGTCCATCGGCTCCGGCCGAGCTGCTTTATCCAGCTGGGGAACAGCACCCGCTTGGGCCTGTCAGGCGTGCCGCTAAGGCTCGACATTCAGTGCGGTTCGAATCCGTCAGTGCTTCCGCGCCGGGGCTCGGCGTTGGGGCGCAGGTTATCACAATGTTGCAGATTTGCATCACTGGATTTGGGGATCCCAGCCGCCTCGCGCAACGGGGCGACTGTCGCCGGATATGGATTTACTTCAATCCCCGGTTCACGGGGATTTCCAGTTCCCGGATCTTTTTCCGGAGCGTGTTCCGGTTCAGACCCAGCAACTCGGCCGCGCGGATCTGGTTGCCGCGCGTCGCCGCCAGAACGATGTTGAGCAACGGGCGCTCGACCTCCTTGATGATCCGGTCGTAGAGGCCCTTGGGCGGCAGGCCGTCGCCATGCGCCGAAAAATAGCGCTCGAGATGGTTCTCGACGGCGCCGGCCAGATTGTCGGCCTCGATCCCGGCCGAGGGCACGGACCGCCGTTCGGTTTCCGCAAGCTCGGCGGCGATGACCTCGACACCGATGACCTCTTCGGAATAGAGCGCCACGATCCGCTTGATGACATTTTCCAGCTCACGGACATTGCCGGGCCAGGTATGGCGCTTCAGACGGTCGATCGCGAACGTATCCAGGGATTTCTGCGGCAGCCCTTCCATGCCCGCCTGGGACAGGAAGTGGCGCGCGAGATCCGGAATGTCGTCCAGGCGGTCCCGCAGTGGCGGCAGGCGCAACGGCACGACGTTGAGGCGGTAGAACAGGTCCTCGCGGAACAGACCTTGCTGAATCTGCTGACGCAGATCGCGGTTGGTGGCCGCGATGATCCGTACATCGGTCGGAATGGGTGTGCGGCCGCCCACCGTGGTGTACTCGCCCTCCTGCAGCACGCGCAGCAGTCGGGTCTGGGCCTCGGGCGGCATGTCGCCGATTTCGTCGAGGAACAGGGTGCCGCCCTGGGCCTGTTCGAAGCGGCCGCTATGGCGCGAGGTCGCGCCGGTAAAGGCGCCCTTCTCGTGACCGAACAGCTCGCTTTCGATCAGCTCGCGCGGGATGGCCGCCATATTGATGGCGACGAATGGGCCGTTGCGGCGCTTGCCGAACTGGTGGAGCGCCCGGGCGATCAGTTCCTTGCCCGTGCCGGATTCGCCGAAGATCATCACCGTCAGGTCGGTGGGCACCAGACGCGCGAGGACGCGGTAGATCTCCTGCATGGCGGGTGAGCGGCCCACCAGCGGCATGCCATCGTCATCCTGGCTGCTCGGCTCCATGGAATCGGCCCGTTTCGGCCGCGCCAGGGCGCGCTTGACCACATTGGTCAGCTCGGTCAGATCGAACGGCTTGGCCAGATAATCATAGGCGCCCCGCTCCGTCGCCTTCAGCGCCGTGCTGAGGGTGTTGTGGGCGCTCATGACGATGATCGGCAGGTCGCTCCGCACCTTGCGGATGCGCGGCAGCAGGTCGAGGCCGTTCTCGTCCGGCATGATCACGTCGGTGATGACCAGGTCGCCCTCGCCATTGGAAATCCAGCTCCACAGCGTGGCGGCGTTTCCCGTGGTGCGGACATCGTAGCCAAGGCGTCCCAAAGCCTGATTCAGTACCGTCCGGATCGCGCGGTCGTCGTCGGCGACCAGGATCGTGCCGTCGCTCATGGGCGTTGCCTATTCTTCGTTGGCCGGGGTCCCGTCGGCAGAAGAACGCGAAACACGGTCCTGCGCGGGCTTGAGTCGCATTCGATGATCCCCCCATGGTCGCCGATGATCTTGGCGACGAGGGCCAGCCCCAGCCCGGTCCCTCCCGGCTTGGTGGTCACGAACGGATCGAAAAGGTGCGATTGGAGATCGCTGGGAATGCCGGATCCATTGTCGATGACGCAGATCTCCAGCGGCAGATTCATGCGTTCGCGGGTGCCCGGCACCGCCACACGCACGCCGTGACGATAGGCGGTGGTGAGCGTGATCTCGCCGCCATCGGCGGGCACGGCCTCGGCCGCGTTCTTGATCAGGTTGAGGAACACCTGGATCAGCATGCCCCGGTCGCCCTGAACCGGCGGCAGCGACGGGTCGTAGAGCTCGATGAACTTCACCTCGCGGGCAAAACCGTTCTCGGCGACGCGCCGGACATGCTCCAGCACTTCGTGGATGTTGATCGGCACGCGGTCGATGGGACGCGGATCGGAAAACACCTCCATCCGATCGACCAGCGCGACGATCCGGTCGGTTTCCTCGCAGATCAGGCGCAGCAGGGCCTTGTCCTCGGAGCCGACTGACATTTCCACCAGCTGGGCCGCGCCGCGAATGCCCGACAGCGGATTCTTGATTTCGTGGGCCAGCACCGCCGCCATGCTGACGATGGACCGGTTGGTACCCCGGTGCAGCAGCTGGTGATCGATCTTGCTGGCGATGCCCCTCTCGCGCAGGGTCACCAGCAGCAGGGTCGGATCTTCCGCCACCGGCGAAATCTGCACGTCCACATTGTGGATGCCGATCCGCGGCGTCGCCAGCACGAGCCCATATTCGGACACCGACGACGCGCGCGTCCGCACCTGCCCGACGAGCGCGAGAAGCGGGCTGTCGAAGGGAATGATCTCGCTCAGGCCCTGGGTCTGGAGCACCTTGGCGCTGGACTGGAAGAACTGTTCGGCGGCGAGGTTGACGAACCGTATCCGCTCCGACTGGTCGAGCACGAAAAGCGGATCGGGCAGCGTATTGATCAGGACGTCGGCGCTGATGGGCGTGGCGCTTTTCCCTTTGAACAGGTTGGCCACGGACGGCATCAAGCAGCCAGCCTTTCAAGCTTGGGTTCGTAGAACGCCCGGATCATGGCGATCACCCGGGCGGGATCGTCCAGCCGGTTCACCTGGTCACGAAACTCGCTCGACCCTTCCATGCCCTTGGAATACCAGCCGATATGCTTGCGCGCGACGCGCACGCCGGTATCGCTGCCATACAGGCGAAGCATCTCGTCATAATGCTCGAGCAGAATCTCGAGCTGTTCCGAGAGCGGCGGATCGGGCAGTTTCTCGCCCGTGCGCAGGTAGTGGACGATCTGGCCGGGAAACCAGGGCCTGCCATAGGCGCCGCGGCCGATCATGACGCCATCGGCGCCCGACTGGGCCAGCGCCTCGACGGCATCCTCGAACGTGTTGATGTCGCCGTTCACGATGACCGGAATGCCGACGGCCTCCTTGACGTTGCGCACGAAGGACCAGTCGGCATGCCCCTTGTACAGCTGGTTCCGGGTCCGTCCGTGCACCGTCACCATCTTGATGCCGCGCTCCTCGGCGATCCGGGCCAGTTCCGGCGCGTTGCGGTTGGTGTGATCCCAGCCTGTGCGCATCTTGAGCGTGACCGGCACCGACGAGCCCGCGATGGTGCCCTCGATGATGGCGGCGGCATGGTTCAGGTCGCGCATCAGCGCCGACCCGGCTTCGCCATTGACCACCTTCTTCACCGGACAGCCCATGTTGATGTCGATGATGGCGGCGCCGCGATCCACGTTGAGCCTGGCCGCCTCGGCCATCACGCGCGGCTCGCAGCCGGCGAGCTGGACCGACATCGGCTGCTCTTCCGCCGCCTTGGTCAGCATCTGCAGCGAGCGCCGGGTCTCGCGGATCATGGCCTCGCTGGCGATCATCTCGGAGACGACCAGACCGGCGCCGTAGCGTTTGACGAGGCGACGAAACGGCATGTCGGTCACGCCTGACATGGGCGCGAGAACGACGGGATCGGATATGGTGACGGGGCCGATTTGAATGGTCATTTTTTAAGCAACCTGCGGGGCTGCCGGTTTCTTAAGCAAAGAAGGGATTTTGTGCAAGTGTTTATCACAAGGTTGACCAATGATAGAAACTCTCGCACACGGATAAGTGAACTTTACCTTACAGCAACGACAGGACCAATCGTGAAAGTTGCAGCCCTGATCGTCGCCGCCGGACGTGGGTACCGCGCGGGCGGCCCGGTGCCCAAGCAATATTTGCCGATGAAGGGAAAGCCGATCCTCCATCATACCGCATGCTCGTTTGTCGAGAGTGGTTTGGTGGACGTCGTTCAGATCGTGATTCACCCCGACGACCACAAATTCTACGCCGCGGCGACCGAAAACCTGCCGCTTCTGCCTCCCTGCGCCGGCGGACAAAGCCGACAGGAATCGGTTCGGCTCGGGCTGGAAGCCCTGGCGCCGCACGAACCGGACATGGTGTTGATCCATGACGCCGCGCGTCCGTTCGTGTCCGCTCGCCTGATCCGCGCCATCATCGAGGACTTGGCCAATAATGAGGCAGTCATTCCGGCGCTCGCGGTCACCGATACCATCAAGCAGGTCAGCGGCGACCGGATTTTGGGCAGCGTGGAGCGAGACACCCTCAGGCGCGCGCAGACGCCGCAAGGGTTCAGGTTCCCCCTCATCCTGTCGGCGCACCGCGCCCTGGCGGCGGAACACGGCCTCACCGACGACGCTGCTGTGGCGGAGCGGGCGGGCTTTGCCGTACACATCGTCGAGGGAGAAGAAAGGAATATCAAAGTGACCACGCCTGACGATGTCGCCGCCCTCGCCCGCGGTGCCTGGCTGCCCTGCAGCGGCACCGGCTTCGACGTGCACCGGCTCGGACCCGGCGATCACGTGATGATCTGCGGCCACCGCATTCCTCATTCACAGGGGCTCATCGGCCATTCCGACGCCGACGTGGCGCTGCATGCGCTCACGGATGCATTGCTGGGCGCCGTCGGTGCCGGTGATATCGGGCGGCACTTCCCCCCCAGCGACCCGCAATGGAAGGGCGCGCCATCGCGTCTGTTCATCGAGAAGGCCGTGGCGCTGATCCGCGATCAGGGCGGCCGCATCGCCAATGTGGATGTGACGATCATCTGCGAAGCCCCCAAGATCACGCCGCACGTGACCCCGATCACCGCCGTGCTGGCCGACATCCTCGGCATTCCGCCGGCGCGCATCAACGTCAAGGCGACCACCACCGAAAAACTCGGCTTCACAGGCCGCGGTGAAGGCATCGCGGCCCAGGCCGCCGCCAGCATCCTGCTGCCCGATCACGCCGCATGAGGCCCGCGAACTTTCACCCCGCGACCATCCTGGCAACCTGGTTCTGGATCGGCCTGATCCGTAAGGCGCCCGGCACCTGGGGCTCGGTGGCCGCGCTGCCCCTCGCCTGGCTGATGCAGCATTTCTGGGGCGATCTGGCGCTGCTGGGGGGATGTGTCCTCATCTCCGTGGTGGGCGTCTGGGCGGCAGGACATCACGCGACCCGGAAGGAATTGCACGACCCGGGCGAGATCGTCATCGACGAGGTCGCCGGCCAATGGATCGCCTGCCTGGCCCTGCCTACCGATGAACTCTGGCCCTATCTTCTCGCCCTCGTGCTCTTTCGCGTGTTCGACATCGCCAAGCCCTGGCCGATCAGCGTGCTCGATCGCCACGGACGCGGCGGCCTGGGCATCATGCAGGACGATATCCTGGCTGGCCTGTTCGTCTTCTCCCTGATGCAACTGCTCCTTGTGGCCCTGGAGGTCCTATGAATACCGATGAAATGATGCCCCTCGCCGCCGCCGTCCTTGCCGCCGCCCGAGCCAAGGGCTTCAAGCTGGCGGCGGCCGAATCCTGCACGGGCGGCCTGGTGATGGCCTGCCTCACCGAGGTTCCCGGCAGCTCGAACGTGGTCGACAGGGGATTCGTGACCTACAGCAATTCGGCCAAGAACGAGATTCTCGGCGTGCCCAAGAAAACGCTGGTCGCGCATGGCGCGGTCAGCGAACCCGTGGCCCGTGCCATGGCGCAAGGGGCGCTCGAGAAATCCCGCGCCGACGTGGTCGTTGCCATCACCGGCATCGCCGGCCCACCCAAGGATGACACGGACAAGTCGGTTGGGCTGGTGCACTTCGCGGCGGCCCGCCGGGGCGGCGAAACCATCCACCGCAAAATGGAGTTCGGCGATCTGGGCCGCTCCGTCGTTCGGCGCAAATCGGTTGAACTCGCCCTAGAGCTGATGCAGTCGCTTTTCTGAACCGTAGAGCGCGTCGGCCCGGGCGACGAACGCCCCGACCATGCGCTTGACGATCTCGTCGAAGACACCGCCGACAAGCTTCTCGAACAGCTTGCTGCGGAATTCGAATTCGATGAAGAAATCCACGGTGCAGGTGCCGTCGCCATTGTCGACGAAACGCCAGTCGTTGCGCAGGTGTTTCATCGGCCCGGTCATGTAGGTGACCTGGATGCGCTCGGTGGGAAACAGCTCGACCTTCGAGGTGAACTTTTCGCGGATCACCTTGTAGCCGATCATCAGATCGGCCAGGAACGTGTCGCCGTCGCGCTTGAAAATGCGCACGCCCGTGCACCACGGCAGGAACTCGTCATAGTGTTCCACGTCGGCGACGACAGCGAACATCTGTTCGGCGGTGTGTGGCAACACCCGCTTTTCAGCGTGTTTATGCATATCCCCCGCTGTGTCTTCTAGCGGCGCGCCTGGGCGAGCTGCGCTTCCCGGTTGGCCCGGAGTTGAACGAAATCCTGTCCGGCATGATAGCTGGACCGGGTGAGCGGCGAGCTCGACACCATCAGGAAGCCCTTGGCGCGCGCCATCTTTCCGTAGGAGGTGAACTCGTCGGGCGTGACGTAACGCGCCACCTCGGCGTGACGCGGAGTCGGGCGCAGATACTGCCCGATGGTCAGAAAATCCACCTCGGCGGCACGCATGTCGTCCATCACCTGATAGACCTCGCGCTTGTCTTCGCCCAGGCCGGCCATGATTCCCGATTTGGTGAAGATGGAAGGATCGAGCCGCTTGACCGTGTCGAGCAGGCGCAGCGAGTTGTAGTAGCGCGCCCCCGGCCGGATCGTCGGGTAGAGCCGCGGCACCGTTTCCAGATTGTGATTGTAGACATCGGGCCGCGCCTCGACCACCGCTTCGATCGAACCCTTCTTGCGCAGGAAATCCGGCGTCAGCACCTCGATGGTGGTATTCGGCGCGTATTCGCGAATCTTGCGGATCACCTGGACGAACTGGCTAGCGCCGCCATCCGGCAGATCGTCCCGGTCGACCGAGGTGATGACCACGTGCTCGAGCCCGAGCTCGCCCACCGCCGTCGCGACATGCTCCGGCTCGTCCTTGTCGACCATGCGCGGCATGCCGGTCTTGATGTTGCAGAAGGCGCAGGCCCGGGTGCAGATATCGCCCAGGATCATAACGGTCGCGTGCTTCTGGGTCCAGCACTCGCCAATATTCGGGCAGGCCGCCTCTTCGCATACCGTGTTCAGCTTGAGATCGCGCATCAGCTTGCGCGTCTTCATGTATTCCGGCGACCCCGGCGCCTTCACGCGCAGCCAGTCAGGCTTGCGGACGTGCTCGGGCGTCTCGCCCTTGATGATCTCGACGTTGCTCATGTCTCACCACATATGCCAAACCGGTGGCCAAGTCCAATGCGCGCACGGCAGCACCGCGCCTGCGGCATCGGACCGTCACGTTACCCTATCGTTTCCGGAAGAGCACGCCGCGCCGGATCAGTGATCGTGGTCGTGCTCGCTGCCGGGATCGAGCAGCCGGTGCAGGTGGACGACGAAATAGCGCGTCCGGGCGTCATCGACCGTCGCCTGGGCCTTGCCGCGCCATGCTTTCACGGCCTCCGCGTTGCTGCCATAGACACCGACGATATCGATCTCGTCGAGGTCCTCGAATTCCGCGCCTTTCGGGTCCTTGACCCGGCCACCAAGCACAAGGTGGAGAAGTTGTTTCGTCATCTGCTGTCTCGTTCATGAGTGAGCCATTACAGACGTGAAGGTTCCCTGAGATGGAGCGTATCAGCTTCCGCGCGGAACGCCACAGTCAGCACGCGGCAATCGCAGGCTCCCCAGCCCTAGATCAGCAACCGGACCGGATGCTCCAGCAAGGTCTTGAAGACCTGAAGAAACTGGGCGCCGACCGCGCCATCCATCGCCCGGTGATCACACGCCATGGTCACACTCATCAGCGTGGCGATGGCGAGCTGATCGTTCCGCACCACCGGTCGCTTCTCGCCCGCGCCGATGGCGAGGATGGAGGCCTGCGGCGGATTGATCACGGCGAGAAACTCCTTCACGCCGAACATGCCCAGATTGGAGATGGCGATGGTGCCGCCCTGATATTCCTCGGGCGCCAGCTTGCCGTCCTTGGCCCTGCCGGCCAGTTCCTTCATCTCCGACGAGATCGCCGCGACGCCCTTCAGGTCGGCTCCCTTGACGATCGGCGTGATCAGGCCGCCTTCGATGGCGACCGCCACCGCCACGTCAGAACGCGAGAACCGGCGCAGCTTGTCGCCGGCGAACTGGACGTTGGCGTCGGGAAACTGCTTGAGCGCCAGACCGGCCGCGCGAATGATGAAATCGTTGACCGAGACCTTCGGTCCCTCGCCCGCGTCATTCAGGTCCTTGCGGATATCCAGCAGCTTGTCGATCTCCACCTCGATGGTGAGATAGAAATGCGGCACGGTCTGCTTGGCCTCGGTCATCCGCCGCGCGATGGTCTTGCGCATGGTGGACAGCCGCACTTCCTCGTAGGGCGTATCACCCTGCACATCGGCCGGGCGCGGCTGCTGGACAATGGATGACGCCGCAGCAGGCGTGAATGCTTCCACATCCGCTTTCACGATACGGCCGTCGGGACCGGACCCCGGGATATCGGACAGCGTAAACCCCTTGTCTGCGGCGATCCGGCGCGCGACCGGGCTGGCGAACACACGGCCGCCCTTCGCCTTGGACGGTTCCGGGGACGGCGTTTTCGCCTTGGGCTTCCCGCCCTCACCCGAGAGCGCGACCACGTCGCCCTTGGTGATACGCCCATGCGGGCCGGTGCCCTTCACGCCGGACAGATCGATCCCCTGTTCCTCGGCCAGGCGCCGGGCGGCGGGATTGACCAACAGGTCGCCATGTTCGGCGGACTCGGCCGTTGCTTCAGCGTCCACTTTTGGTCCGGCGTCCTTCTTCGCCGGGCTCCTGGCCGGCGCCTTCAGGTCGGCCGCGTCCTCGCCTTCCTCCAACAGCATGGCGATGACGGAATTGACCTTCACGCCCTCGGTGCCCTCGGCCACCATCAGCTTGCCGACGACACCGTCATCGACCGCTTCCACTTCCATGGTCGCCTTGTCGGTTTCGATCTCGGCGATGATGTCGCCGGATTTCACGCGGTCGCCTTCCTTCACCCGCCATTTGGACAGGTTGCCTTCTTCCATGGTGGGAGAAAGCGCCGGCATCGTGATGGATATGGCCATGGATCAGGCCTTGTAGCAGACGGTCTTGGCCGCCTTGACCACGTCGTCCGGCTGGACGATGGCCAGCTTTTCCAGATTCGCCGCATAGGGCATCGGTACGTCCGCGCCGCCAAGGCGCAGCACCGGCGCATCCAGCCAGTCGAATGCCTGCTCCATCAGCAGCGCCGAGATTTCGGCGGTGACGCCATAGGCGGTCCAGCCCTGCTCGATCACCACCGCCCGATTGGTCTTCTTGACCGACTCGATGATGGTTTCGGTGTCCAGCGGTCGGATCGTGCGCAGATCGATCACTTCGGCGTCGATGCCCTGCTCGGCCAGCTTGTCCGCCGCGTCCAGCGTCGCCAGCATGGTGTAGGAGAAGCTGATCAGCGTGACGTCCTTGCCCTCGCGGACCACTTTGGCCTTGCCGATCGGCACGGTGTAGTCGTCCAGCTTGGGGACCTCGAACTTGCGGCCGTACAGCAGCTCCTGTTCGAGGAACACGACCGGATTGGGGTCGCGGATCGCCGATTTCAGCAAGCCCTTGGCATCCGCCGCCGAATAGGGCGCGATCACGCGCAGGCCCGGAATATGGCCGTACCAGCTTGCGTAGCACTGGGAATGCTGCGCCGCGACGCGCGAGGCGAAACCGTTGGGGCCGCGAAACACGATCGGCACGCTGAGTTCGCCGCCCGACATGTAGCGGGTCTTGGCGGCCGAGTTGACGATATGATCGATCGCCTGCATGGCGAAGTTGAACGTCATGAACTCGACGATCGGGCGCAGCCCCGCGAAAGCCGCGCCGGTGCCAAGCCCGGCGAAGCCGTTCTCGGTAATCGGCGTATCGATGACGCGCTTGTCGCCGAATTCCTCCAGCAGCCCCTGCGACACCTTGTAGGCGCCCTGATACTGGGCGACTTCCTCGCCCATCAGGAAGACGTCCGGATTGGCGCGCATCTCTTCCGCCATGGCATCGCGCAGCGCCTCGCGGACGGTCATTTCAACCATTTCCGTTCCGGCGGGAATTTCGACGTCCCTGGGAGCGGCCGCGGCGGGCGCACGCGGCGCCGGCTCTGCTTTGACCTCGGGCGCCTCGTCCCCGTCCTCGCCCTTGTCCGGCGTGTCTTTCGCCGCCTGCTTGTCCGCCTTGGCGGCCTTCGGCGCGGGGTCGGCCTCGTCGGCGCTTTCCCCTTCCTCGACCAGGCGCGCGATCACCTCGTTGACCTTCACGCCTTCGGTGCCCTCGGGTACCAGAATCTTGGCGACCTTGCCGTCATTGATCGATTCCAGCTCCATGGTCGCCTTGTCTGTCTCGATCTCGGCGAGAATGTCGCCCGAGGAAACCGTATCCCCTTCCTTGACCAGCCATTTGGCCAGGGTGCCCTCCTCCATGGTGGGCGACAGTGCCGGCATCAGGATATCGATGGACATCAGGCGTATACCTCGGTGAAGAGCTCGGCCGCATCGGGTTCGGGACTGTCCTGCGCGAAGTTGGCGGCGTCCGAGACGATGGACTTGATCTCCTTGTCGATGGCCTTCAGGTCGTCCTCGGTGGCGGCCTTGGCCTTGATGAGCATATCGCGCAGGTGATCGATGGGATCGTGATCGGTGCGCATCTTCTGCACCTCGTCCCGGGTGCGGTATTTGGCGGGATCCGACATGGAATGGCCGCGATAGCGGTATGTCTTCATTTCCAGGATGATCGGTCCGTTTCCGTCTCGGACCCAATCAATCGCGTCCTGCGCGGCGGCTCTGACCTCCAGCACGTCCATGCCGTCGACTTCATAGCCCGGGATGCGGAAGCTGGTGCCGCGCTTGTAGAAATGGGTTTCCGAGGACGACCGCTCGACCGAGGTCCCCATGGCGTACTGGTTGTTCTCGATGACGAAGACCACCGGGAGCTGCCACAGCTCGGCCATGTTGAAGGTTTCGTAGACCTGGCCCTGGTTGGCCGCGCCATCACCGAAGAAGGTCAGCGCAACGCCGTTGTCGCCCCGATACTTGTGGGCAAAACCCAGCCCGGCGCCGAGCGGCACCTGTGCCCCGACGATCCCGTGTCCACCGAAGAAGTTCCTTTTCCGGTCGAACATGTGCATGGAGCCGCCCTTGCCCTTCGACACCCCGCCCGCGCGTCCGGTCAGCTCGGCCATGACCTTATTGGGATCGGTGCCCACAGCCAGGATATGACCGTGATCGCGATAGGCCGTGATCAGGGAGTCTGTTTCCTGCATGGCATCCTGAACGCCAACTATGACCGCTTCCTGTCCAATGTAGAGGTGGCAGAATCCGCCGATCAGGCCCATGCCATACATCTGACCGGCGCGTTCCTCGAATCGCCTGATCAGAAGCATGTTCTTGTAATATTTGACCAATTCTTCGGGCGAGGCCTTGTAGGGCGGCGGCGCCGACGTCCGAGCAGGCCTCTGTTTGTCCTGCGGTGCCGATTTCTTGCTCGCCATGCACTCCCCTTCCGCGACGGTCGCTCCGGGCAACGCTTCGCCGCTGCCCCAGCCTTCACATGGGGGTTATTACCGCCAGTTTCACGCTGAAAATCAATCGTGCATCCGCCACAATTCCCAGATCGTCAGTTTGTTAGGACAGAGCGAGTTTCCGGGACCGGAAGTTACGCCCGGCGCGGCTTGCGCGAAACAAAATGAGCGGGACTATTCGGGCGGGTTGAGAATCACGATATCGTCGGCATGGGCAAAACCGAGCTCGTAGCGCGACAATTCATCCAGCAAATCGGGATCGACTCCGTCGGGCGACATCAGCTTCACCCGGTGCTCGAGCGCCGCGCGTTCACCGGCGACGGCGGCGGCTTCTGCCTCGAGCGTGCCAATCTGGCGTTCGAGGCGGAGATAGGACAGGAGGCCGAGTTCGCCCTGCACCGCGTGGTAGCAGAAATAGGCGATAAGGCACATCACGACCCCGGGCAGGATCGCGTCCAAAGTCATTCTTCTGATTGCACCTTTACGCATGACCATAGGGAATCACGCCCGATTCCGCCGGTCAAGCGGAAACAGGCGTCGATTCAGCGGCTTGTGAGAAATTACCGAGTCCGCGCGGCAGAACCGCGGCTCAACCCCTGAGGATGGAGCGTCCGGCATACACCGCCATGTCGCCCAGCTGCTCCTCGATACGGATGAGCTGGTTGTACTTGGCGAGCCGGTCCGAACGCGCCAGCGAGCCGGTCTTGATCTGACCGCAATTGGTCGCCACCGCCAGATCGGCAATGGTCGAATCCTCGGTCTCGCCGGAGCGGTGCGACATGACCGACGTATAACCAGCGCGGTGCGCCATGTTCACGGCTTCCAGCGTCTCCGACAGGGTGCCGATCTGGTTCACCTTGACCAGGATGGAATTGGCCAAACCAGTCTTGATCCCCGACGACAGCCGCGCCGGGTTGGTCACGAACAGATCGTCGCCCACCAGCTGAACCTTGTGGCCGATGGCCTTGGTCAGCGCCGCCCAGCCTTCGAAATCATCCTCCGCCATGCCGTCTTCGATGGAAATGATCGGATAGCGGCCCACCAGATCAGCCCAGTAATCGGTCATGGCGCCGGCATCCAGCTTCTTGCCTTCGCCTTCAAGGTGATAGAGACCATCCTTGAAGAACTCGGTGCTCGCCGCGTCCAGCGCCAGCATGACCTCGTCGCCGGCACGGTAGCCTGCCTTTTCAATCGAGCGCATGACGAAGTCCAGCGCATCCGTGGTGCTGGCGAGTGCCGGCGCGAAACCGCCCTCGTCGCCGACACTGGTGCTGAGACCCGCGGCGGACAGCTCCTTTTTCAGCGTGTGGAAGATTTCCGCGCCGATCCGCACCGCGTCCGCCATGGTATCGGCGGCGACCGGCATGATCATGAATTCCTGGATGTCGATGGGGTTGTCGGCATGCGCGCCGCCATTGACGATGTTCATCATCGGCACCGGCAGGATATGCGCGGCGGCGCCGCCCACATAGCGGTACAGCGGCAGCCCGGATTCCGCCGACGCCGCCTTGGCGATCGCCAGGCTGACGCCCAGGATGGCGTTGGCGCCCAGGCGCGACTTGTTGCCGGTGCCATCGAGGTCGATCATGATCTTGTCGAGCGACCGCTGATCCTCGGCATCCAGACCGGCCAGCGCCTCGAAGATTTCCGTGTTGACCGCGGTGACCGCCTTGGTCACGCCCTTGCCCATGTAGTTGACGCCGCCATCGCGCAGTTCGACCGCTTCATGCGCGCCCGTCGACGCGCCCGACGGTACGGCGGCACGGCCGGCGGCGCCGGATTCCAGCACCACGTCGACTTCGACGGTTGGGTTGCCACGGCTGTCGAAAATCTGACGGCCGATAATATCGACGATGGCGGTCATGTTTCCCTCTTTGATTGGTCCGGCCGGAGTGACGCGCCTAGACGAGGCGCGACTGCTCCACGGCGGCGCGGATGAACGACACGAAAAGCGGATGGGGATCGAACGGCTTGGATTTCAGCTCCGGATGGAACTGGACGCCGATGAACCACGGATGCGCGGGATTCTCGACGATCTCGGGCAGGCGGCCATCCGGCGACATGCCGGAGAACAGCAGCCCGGCCTGCTCCAGCCGGTCCTTGTAGTTGATGTTGACCTCGTAGCGATGACGATGCCGCTCGGAAATCGATGCCGAACCATAAATGTTGGCGACCTGCGAGTTGCCGAGCAGCGACGCCTCGTAGGCGCCGAGACGCAAGGTGCCGCCCATGTCCGACTCCGCCGAGCGGGTCTGCGTTTCGCCGCCATGCTCCCATTCCGTCATCAGGCCGACGACGGGATCGGAACAAGGCCCGAACTCGGTGGAACTGGCGCCGGTGACGCCGGCGAGATTGCGCGCCGCCTCGATCACCGCCAGTTGCATGCCGAAGCAGATGCCGAAATACGGGACATACCGGAGCCGGGCGAAGGTCGCCGCCGCGATCTTGCCCTCCGCGCCCCGATTGCCGAAGCCGCCGGGCACCAGAATGCCGTGCACGTGCTCGAGGTGGACCACGGCGTCCTCGGATTCGAATATCTCCGAGTCCAGCCACTCGATATTGACCTGGACATTGTTGGCGATACCGCCGTGGACCAGCGCCTCCTGCAGCGACTTGTAGGCGTCCTTCAGGCCGGTGTACTTGCCGACGACGGCGATGGTGACCTCGCCCTCCGGCTCCTTCACGCGCTTCACCACGTTCTGCCAGGCGGACAGGTCCGGCGCCGGTGCGTCGTGGATGCGGAAGGCCTTGAGCACCTGCGTGTCCAGCCCCTGCTCGTGATAGCGCAGCGGCACCTCGTAGATGGTACCCACATCGAGCGCCGGGATCACCGCCTCCTCGCGCACATTGCAGAACAGCGCGATCTTGCGGCGGTCGGATTCCGGAATTTCCCGTTCGCTGCGGCACATCAGGATGTGCGGCTGGATACCGATGCTGCGCAGCTCCTTCACCGAATGCTGCGTCGGCTTGGTCTTGAGCTCGCCAGCCGAGGCGATATACGGCACCAGCGTCAGATGGATGAAGATGGCGTTGTCGCCCAGCTCATTGCCGAGCTGACGGATCGCCTCGAGGAACGGCAGGCTTTCGATATCGCCGATCGTGCCGCCGATCTCGCACAGGATGAAGTCGCAATCATCCTGTTCGTCGATGGCGAACGCCTTGATGGCGTCGGTCACGTGAGGAATGACCTGCACGGTGCCGCCGAGATAGTCGCCCCGGCGTTCCTTGGTGATGATGGTCTGGTAGATGCGGCCGGACGTGACGTTGTCGCTCCGGCGCGAAGCCACGCCGGTGAACCGTTCATAATGTCCCAGGTCGAGATCCGTCTCGGCACCGTCGTCCGTTACGTAGACTTCGCCGTGCTGATACGGGCTCATCGTCCCGGGATCGACATTGAGATACGGATCGAGCTTGCGCAGTCGAACCTTGTAACCACGCGCCTGCAACAGCGCGCCGAGAGCGGCGGAAGCGAGCCCCTTCCCCAACGAAGAGACCACTCCCCCGGTAATAAATATAAATCGCGTCATGAACCGGGGGCACGCATGAGCTGTTGACGGGAAAGGGTGAAGCCTACTCCGAGAAAGGCACCGTAGGCGCCTCGGGCTTGGCCGGGGTCGCGGGAGCGGCCGGGGTCGCGGGCGTGGCGGACGCGGGAACGCGCTCCATCACCGAACTGCCACCGCCATCGACGCGCGCCGCCATGAACGCCAGCACGAGGCTGGTCGCGATGAAGGACGCCGCCAGGATCGCGGTGAGACGGGTCAGGAAGTTGGCCGCGCCACGGGCCGACATGAAGCCGCCCGTTGCGCCGGCACCACCGGTCAGACTGGCCGCACCGCCCTCGGAGCGCTGCATTAGGATGACGATGACCAACGCGACGGCGAGCACCAGATGGATGATGAGAACGACTTCTTGCATGGCGCTTTCTTGGATCAGGGTTGGGGGGCTTTTACACCAAGTGGGTTGCTGGTGCCATACCGTTATTTGGCCGGTTTTTCAGCGACCGCCGACGAGGGAACTGCACCCAGCCCCAGATGCTCCTGCAGGAAGGAATCCATGGCCTGAAAGAAGGCGAGACGGTGTCTTTCGTGTGTCAGATAGTGGTCGCCATCCTTCAGCTCAAGTTCCACCACCTGTTTGCCGGCCCGTTTCAGAGCCGCGACCATCGCGGTTCCCTGGTCGTAACGGACACTGAGATCCTTGGTGCTGTAGGCGATCAGGATGGGCGCCGTCACCTTGTCGGCATGATGGACCGGCGAGACCGACTTCGGATCCTCCTGAGACAGGTAGTCGCGAGTCATCATGAAACCCGCGTAGTTGCGTTCATCGTTGATCATGCCCTGGATATCGGAAACGCCATTGAGCGACACGGCGCAGCGATAGAGCTCGGGCGTGCTGACGGCGCCCTGCAGGGCGACGTAGCCGCCATAGCTGGCGCCGACGACGCAGACGCGTGCCGGATCGGCGACGCCCTGCCCGACCGCCCACAGGACGCCATCGCTGACATCGTCCTGCATGGCCTTGCCCCATTCGTGCTCCCCGGACTTCTCGAACGCCTCGCCATAGCCCGTCGATCCGCGAAAGTTCATCTGCAGCACCGCCCAGCCGCGGCTGACGAAGTACTGGACCCAGTAGTCATAGCTCATGCTGTCACGGCTGGCGGGGCCGCCATGGGGGTGGACAATCATGGGCAGGTTCTTCGCCTCGGCCCCCTTGGGCAAGGTCAGATAGCCGTCGATATCCAGCCCGTCGCGGGCCTTGTAGCTGATCGGACGCGTCTCCGAGAGCGTCATGCCCGCCAGTTGCGGAAAGGCGCTGCCCAGGTTGGCATACACATTCTTTCCCATATCGAAGTAATGGTATTCGGTCGGGCTCGAGACATTGCCGGTCTGCGCGATCAGCTTGGTGCCATCCAGGCTGCGGCTGACCACCAGGCCACTGCGTCCCGGGAAAACCCGCCCGAGCGCCTCATGATCCTCGCGCTCGGTTTCGTCGAAAAAGATGTGCCCCGGTTCGTCCGCAAGGTAGCTCACGCCAACCATTCGATCCGTGCCCGGCGCGAAACGGACGGCGCCCACATCGTATTTGTCATGGGAGAACACCGTGCCCACGATCTTGGCCGTCGTGATGTCGAAGCGGTAGACCGCCACCCGGCCCTGCTCGTTCGTGTCGGTGATCAGGACGATGTTGGGCTCTTCGGTAAAGCCGACGACTCCGAACGCGTCGCCTTCGAGATCTCGCGGATCGAACGTGGCGTGGGTCTTGAAATCTTCCTCGTCACTCTGCCGGAAGACCAGCCTGGCTTCCGGCTTGAGATACCCACTCGAGGCACGGCGCAGGCCATATCCCAGGCGGACGACGCCCTTCGCATCCATTGCCCAATACTGTATCCCGGCCAGGTCACGCATGACGCGGGAGCCCGTCGAGCCACCGGAAAGCGGGAACTTGTAGATGCCCGGGACGCCCGGATTGTCCCGGTCCAGCGCAACCAGGACCTCATCCCCCTTGACGGGAAGACGGCTGACGACCTGATCCTGAAACTGCGGGAAGTGGATCGGGGGATCCTTCGGATTGAAGTCTTTGTGACGGACCAGAATATCAAGCTTGCCGGTCTCGACATCGAAGACCGCCAGCCGGGTCTCCAGCGTCTGGATGCCATAGCGACGGGTGGTAAAGGCGAAGCTGATCAGTAGATAGCGATCGTTGGCCCATCTGAACCAACGCGGCTGATAGTCGCCATAGCGGGTGAACTTGACGTTCGCCGATCCATCCGTCGGGATCGCGGCCAATGCCGGTTCGCCGTCCAGAGAAATGATGGCCGCATACCGGCCGCCATCGGGAGACAACGCGATCGAGGTGTTGGCGCTGGGGCCGCCGATCATCGGCAGCTTGGCGAAATACTCCACCGGCAGCGGGTCCGGACCTTGGGCCTGCACCTGCGCACTAAGGGGCGCCGTCACCAGCGCGCATAGAATCAGTGTACGGACCGATAGCCGCATTATCGCTTTCCCCCAACGCCCTTGCGCCGGGAGAAAACGGAACCCAGGCGCCTATTTCTTGTACGCGGCTATGATCCCCAGAAAATCGTCGGCTTTCAAGCTTGCTCCGCCTACCAGAGCACCGTCTACATTCGCCACCGCCATGAGTTCAACGGCGTTCGATGGCTTGACGGAGCCGCCATACAGCAACCGGACGCCTTTTCCCTCGTCGCCCAGCTTCGACACCAGCGTCTCGCGGAGGAACGCGTGAACCTGCGCCACATCGTTCGCGGTCGGCGTGCGGCCGGTGCCGATGGCCCAGACGGGTTCATAGGCGACGACCGTATTCGCCGCCGTCGCGTCACCTGGAACTGATCCGGCGATCTGAGCGCCAACCACATCGAGGGTCTGGCCGGCCTCACGCTCGGCTTCGGTCTCGCCCACGCAGATGATCGCGGTCAGGCCCGCTCGCCAGGCAGCCTGGGCTTTCTCGGCCACCAAGGCGTCGGATTCGCCGTGATCCTGGCGACGTTCGGAATGACCGACGATCACGGCCTTTGCCCCCACGTCGGCCAGCATCTCGGCACTGACATCGCCCGTATGCGCGCCGCTCGCCTTCGGGTGGCAATCCTGCGCGCCGACCATGATCGGCCCTTGCGCGAGCACCCGCGCCAGAAAACCGACGAGCGGAAACGGAGGGCAGATCGCGACCTCGCAGTGGACGGCGCCAAGGGCGGCCAAACCCTCCACCATGCGCTTCGCCTCGTCGGCGCTGGCGACGCTGCCATTCATCTTCCAGTTGCCCGCGACGAGCGGCTTCGGTGCCTTGGTCATTGCTTAATCCCATTGCTGCGGAGTGCGCTTCCCGATAGCAGAGGCCCGCCACGGTTTCCAGCCCCGGCTTGCAGGTTGCGGGGGGTGCGCCGCGTGACTATGATGCGCGCCCAAATCCAGCCCGGCCCACGCCGGGCATCCGCACGTCCCGGGAGAGTTGCACCGATGCTGAACGCCATGCGCCGCGGCGCGAATTCCTGGATCATTCGCGGCCTGCTGATCCTGATCGTCGTCAGCTTCGTCATCGTCGGCGTTGAATCCGGACGCTTCGGCGGCCCAACGACCGTCGCCAGCGTGGGTGATGTGAGGGTCACGCCGGAGGAGTACGGGCGTGCCTTCCAGCTGGAGTTGAACTCGCGGTCCCAGGCCTCGGGCGAGCGCTATACCACCGAGCAGGCCGTGGCGGCTGGTCTCGACAAGCAGGTCATGGAACGCCTCGTGTTCGGCGCCGCGCTCGACAAGGCCGCCCAGGAACTGGGACTGCACATTTCCGACGCGCGCCTCGCCGAGCAGATCCATGAATTCCAGAGCTTCAAGGGCGTCGACGGCAAGTTCGACATGCAGGTCTATCGTCAGGCCCTGGCTCAGCAGCGGATGAGCGAACACGACTTCGAGCGCGAAACCAGGCACCTGATCCTGCGCGCCGACCTGATGGGCGCCCTGCGCAGCGGTATCCGGGTGCCCGAAGCCATCGTCCAGGCCATGTATGGCCACGCCAGTGAAGTGCGCTGGGCGCGTTACATCCGGGTGCCCTCGGCGGGAATGACCGTCCCGCAACCGACCGATGCTGACCTGAAGGCTTATTACGACGGCCACCAGCAGGTTTATTCGCTGCCGGAGTTCCGTGGTTTCAGCTTCATCGTGCTGAATAACGCCGAAATGGCGTCGAAGGTCGATGTCACCGAGGACATGATCGCGCAGGAGTACGCCGCCCGGAAGGACACCCTGTCCGAGCCGGAAAAGCGTGACCTGAAGCAGATCATCATCGCCGATGAGGCCGCGGCCAAGGCCGCGAAGGAGAAGATCGACGGCGGCGCCGACTTCCTGGCCGTCGCACGCGAGGCCGGCATTTCGCAGGCCGAAGCCGTGCAGCCCGGCGCCGACAAGGCCAAGCTCGCCTATCTGGGCGAGGAAGCCGCCAATCAGGCGTTCTCGCTCGAGGAAGGCGCTGTTGGCGCGCCGGTGAAGAGCAAGCTCGGCTGGGTCATTTTCAAGGTGGACGCGATCACGCCGGGCAAGACGGTCTCGCTGGAGGAAGCCAAGCCGCAGCTGACCAAGGATCTGGGCGAGCGTCTTGCCGCCCAGAAACTGGAAGAACTCGCGACCGAGGCGCGTAACAGGATCGCCGAGGGCGCCACCATCCAGGCGGTTGCCGAAGCACTCGGCCTGCCACTGCGGAAGGTCGAGGCCATGAACAACAAGGGCGAGGATGCGAATGGCGTGGCCGTTCCCAATGTCCCCGCGCCGCAGGGCTTCAAGGATTCGTTGTTTGCCAAGGTCGAGGGCGAATTCATCGATCTGGAAGACGACGGTGAGAACGGCTTCTTCATCCTGCAACTCGACAAGATCCGCCCGGCATCGGTCCAGCCTTTCGCCGAGATCAAGGAACTGGTTCGGGTCGACTGGACTCAGGACGCCCGCAACCAGGCCGCCCGCTCGATGGCCGAAAAGATCGCCGAGAAGGTTCGGGGCGGCGCCAGCATGGAAGCGGCCGCTCAGGAGGCGGGCACCAGCGTCGGCGTCACGCCGCCGGTGGCGCGTGGCAACGCGGCACGGCTCGCCAGCGAGTTCTCGCGCGAGTTGATCGAGGCCATCTACGCCGCCCCGAAAGACGGCGTGGTGCAAGGCGCTTCATCAAAAAACGACGGTTACTTCGTGGCTCAGGTCGCCGAAATCAGCCCGATGCCCGTCGACGAGACCACCGCCGACTACCGGCAGTTGCGCGACAGCCTCTACGTGGCCCAGCAGAACGACATGTATGCCCAGTTCCAGACCTATCTTTACAACACCTATTCGGTGACCCGGAATCCGGGTGTCGTCGACACCCTGATCGGCCAGCAGCAGCCGTGATGCGAGCGCGCCCGTTCATGCAGAACCCGGTGCAGGCATGACCGAGTTCCTCCCCGAGGCAGACGCCTTTCACGCCGCCTACCGCGCGGGAAAGCCGCAGGTCGTCTGGACGACGCTGGTGGCCGATCTGGAAACGCCGGTCTCGGCGTTTCTCAAGCTCACGCAAGGACGCGATCACGCCTTCCTGCTGGAATCGGTGGAAGGCGGCGCCATTCGCGGCCGCTATTCGATCATCGGTCTGATGCCCGATATCATCTGGCGCTGTCAGGGCGACAAGGCGCTGATCAACCGCCACGCCCTGACCGATCCGGAGGCGTTCGTTCCCGAGGCGCTCGATCCCCTAGGTTCCATGCGCGCCCTGATCGCCGAATCCCTCATCGACCTGCCCGACAGCCTGCCTCCGATGGCCGCGGGCCTGGTCGGCTACATGGGGTACGATATGGTGCGGCTGATGGAAAAGCTGCCGTCACCCAATCCCGACCCGCTGGGTCTGCCGGATGGCCTGTTCGTCCGGCCAACCCTGATGGCGGTGTTCGATTCCGTCAAGGACGTGGTCATGCTGGTCACGCCGGTACGTCCACAGCCCGACCTGAGCGCCGATGCCGCCTACAGCCGCGCGCAGGACAGGCTCTGGCTCGGCATTGACGCGCTGGACCGGGCGGTTCCTTCCGCACACAGCGCCAGCCTCGACGTGGTGGCATTGCCCGAGCCCGTCTCCAACACGCCGCAAGCCGACTATATGGGCATGGTGCGCAAGGCGCAGGAGTACATCGCCGCCGGCGACATCTTCCAGGTCGTGCTGTCGCAGCGCTTTTCACTGCCCTTCGATCTGCCGCCCTTCGCGCTGTATCGTGCGTTGCGGCGGACCAATCCGTCGCCCTACATGTACTACATGGATTTCGGCTGCTTTTCCGTCATTGGCTCCAGCCCCGAGATCCTGGTGCGCCTTCGCGACGGCGAGGTCACGATCCGGCCCATCGCCGGCACCAGGCCGCGCGGCGCCAACGCCGAGGAAGACAAGGCGCTCATGGAGAGCCTGCTCAGCGACCCCAAGGAGCTGTCCGAGCACCTGATGCTGCTGGATCTGGGCCGCAACGATGTTGGCCGTGTCGCGAAACCGGGGACCGTCGAGGTCACCGAGCAGAACACCATCGAGTACTATTCCCACGTCATGCACATCGTCTCCAACGTCCGGGGGCAGATCGATCCCGCCCATGACGGAATCGATGCGCTGTGCGGCGGCTTCCCCGCCGGCACCGTCTCGGGCGCGCCCAAGGTGCGGGCGATGGAGATCATCGACGAACTCGAAGTGGAAAAGCGCGGCGTCTATGGCGGCGGCGTCGGTTACTTCTCGGCCGGCGGCGCCATGGACACGGCCATCGTCCTGCGGACCGCCGTGGTCAAGGACGGAATCATGTACGTCCAGGCTGGCGCCGGCATCGTCGCCGACAGTGTCCCCGAGAGCGAGGATGCCGAGTGCCGGGCCAAGGCCCGCGCCCTGATCCGCGCCGCGCAGGAAGCCGTCCATTTCGCGGCCATGCCGGGCCGAGGGCAGTAAGCTCAGTCGGCCTCAGGTGTCGTGGCCAGCGCCGGCACGCCACCTGTTGCATCCAGTAGAGCTGTGATCGGCACCAGGGAAACGTCCTTCAGCGTCGGGATCCACGCCCGCAGCGCCGCGATGGTGGCCTCGTGCGGGTGGCCGATGATGATGGCGTGCCCCTTCTCGCGCGCCATGGCGGCGGCCTTGTCCAGTTGCTTGCGGACAGCCGCCTCGGTGGCGACGTTGTCGATGAAGATGTCGCGGCTGAGCGCCGGAACGCCGAAACGGGCCGCCGCGGCGCCGCCCTTGCTGTGCGGCGTGGTGCGGGAATCGAGAAACATCAGGCCCCGGCTCCTGGCCGCCTCCATCACCGCGCCCATGCCGGCCTGGTCAGCGGTGAACTTGCTGCCCATGTGGTTGTTGAAGCCGACATAACCGGTAAAGCTGTCCATGTTCGCCGCGATACGCTCGCCCAGCGCGCCGGGCGGCAGGCTGGTGAGCAGTGCCTGAGGGCCCGGATCATCCTTGTCGCTGTCCGGCTGCATGGGCAGATGAAGCATCACCTCATGCCCCATGGTGCGCGCCTTGTCCGCGAGTTTTTGAAGGTCGTCACCATAAGGCAGGAACGCCAGGGTCACCGTCGCCGGCAGCGAGATCGCATCGTTCGTCCGGGCGCGGTTCAGGCCCACATCATCGATCACCACAGCGATTCTTGGCTGGCCCTCGGGCACGGTCACCGCGGTCGCGTAGCGCTTCCACGCGGGCTCACCATCCACACTTGAAGGATCTGCCGGCGCCGTCCCCGTCGAAGTCTCGGGTCTGGCGCCAGACTGATCCGGCAGGCTCGCGATCAGGTCACCGATCGGGTCGGCGCCCGCCTGCTTTTCCGGCGGTAAGGTTTCCGCAGGCACCGGCTCGGCTGGTCCCGCGATATCCGAAGACTGCTTGGGCGCAGGCTCGGGCTCGTCGCTGCCAAGCATGACGACAATAACCACCACCACCGAGGCAGCCGTCATGGCGGCGGCGACGATCAGCGGCAGGTTGGAGCGATTGAGGGAAAAGCGGGACGAACGGCTCTTACGATTTCTCGACGACAATTTTCACCTTATGGACAGTGCACGTCGCAGCGACACCGCATGGCAACGGCAGGCATGTTTTGCCTGACATGAACGCCCCCTATCGCCTATATATGCGCGAACGCCCACGGAATCGACGGCAGATGTTCGTCCTCATCGATAACTACGACAGCTTTACCTACAACCTGTTCCACTATCTGGCGGAACTGGGCGCGGACATCGCCGTGCACCGCAACGACCTGATCACCGTGGCGGATGTCATCGCGCTTCGGCCCGAAGGCATTGTGCTCTCGCCCGGCCCGTGCACGCCCAACGAGGCCGGCATCTGCCTGGACCTTATCGCCGCCGCAGCCGGAAAGATTCCGCTGCTGGGCGTCTGCCTGGGTCACCAGGCCATCGCGCAGGCCTTTGGCGGCAAGGTAATCCGCGCGCCAAAGCTGATGCACGGCAAGGTCAGCGAGATATCCAATCATGGTCAGGGCATCTTCCGCGGGCTGCCCGCCCGGTTCCGTGCGACGCGCTATCATTCCCTGATCGCCGAACGGGAAAGCTTGCCCGATTGCCTGGAGATCACGGCGGAGACCGATGACGGGCTGATCATGGGCCTGCAGCACCGCCAGCACGAGATCCATGGCGTGCAATTCCATCCTGAAAGCATCGAGTCCGAGCACGGACACGACCTGCTGCGCAACTTCCTCGAGCGGGCCCGCACCCGCGACGCCGCCTGATGGCCGATATCAAGCCGTTTATCGCCCGGGTCGCGGCGGGCGAGACCCTGTCCCAGGACGACGCCTACGCGGTGTTCAGCGCGATGATGGACGGCGACGTCACGCCTGCCCAGATCGGCGCCTTCCTGATGGCGCTGCGCATTCACGGCGAGACCGTCGACGAGATCACCGGCGGCGCGCGCGTCATGCGCGAGAAGGCGCTGCGGATTCATGCACCGCCGGGCGCCATCGACACCTGCGGCACCGGCGGCGACGGCAGCGGCAGCTACAACATCTCCACCGCCGTCGCGCTGGTCGTGGCGGCGCTGGGCGTGCCGGTGGCCAAGCATGGCAATCGAGCCCTGTCGTCCAAATCCGGCTCGGCCGAGGTGCTCGCGCAGTTGGGGGTGAACATCGACGCGCCCCTGCCCGTGCTGGAGCAGTGCCTGAACACGGCCCATATCGCCTTCCTGATGGCACCCAAGCATCACACGGCCATGCGGCATGTGGGCCCGGTGCGCGTCGAACTGGGAATAAGAACCATCTTCAACCTGCTGGGACCATTGTCCAATCCCGCCGGCGCCAAATTCCAGCTGCTGGGCGTGTTCGACGGCAAGTGGGTCGTCCCCATGGCCGAGGTGCTGCGCAATCTGGGGTCGGAACGGGTCTGGGTCGTGCATGGCGAGGATGGCCTCGACGAGATCACCACCACCGCGCCGACCCGCGTCGCGGAACTGCGCGGCGGCCAGGTGCGTGAGTTCACCGTGACGCCAGAGGATGCCGGACTGCCGCGCGCCACCGCCGCCGATCTGAAGGGCGGCGATCCGGCTCACAACGCGGCGGCGCTGCGCGCTGTTTTGCGCGGCGAAACCGGCGCATACCGCGATATCGTGCTGCTAAACAGCGCCGCAGCGCTGGTGGTGGCGGGAAAGGCGCAGGATTTGCGCGGCGGCGTGGCTCTGGCCGCCGGCGCGCTGGACTCCGGCGCCGCGAACGCTACGCTGGAGCAACTCGCAACCCTTTCGAACGCCTCATGACCGACGTCCTCTCCAGAATCTGCGCCGACAAACGCGACCATGTGGCCGCCTGCAAGACACGCCGCCCGCTGTCGGCCATCGAGGCCGCCGCGCGGGATGCCTCGCCGACGCGGGGCTTCGCCGCCAGTCTGCGTAGCATGGTCGATGCGGATCGTTTTGGTCTCATCGCCGAGATCAAGAAGGCCAGCCCGTCCAAGGGATTGATCCGCCCCGACTTCGATCCGCCGGCCCTCGCCCGAGCCTATGAAGCGGGCGGCGCCACCTGCCTGTCCGTACTGACCGACGTGCCCTATTTCCAGGGCGACGACGCCTATCTGGTCGCGGCACGAGAGGCCGTCTCCCTGCCCGTCCTGCGCAAGGATTTCATGCTCGATCCCTACCAGGTGACCGAGGCCCGGGCGCTGGGCGCCGACTGCATCCTGCTGATCATGGCGGCCATCGACAACAAGCTGGCGCTCGAGTTGGCCGCAGCGGCCGCCGACTGGGACATGGACGTGCTCGTCGAGGTTCATGACGCCGATGAACTGGACCGTGCGTTGACCCTCGACCTGCCGCTGATCGGCATCAACAACCGCAACCTGAAGACCCTGACCGTGGATCTCCAGACCTCCCGCGACCTGGCGCCGCGCGTGCCCATCGATCGGATCGTCGTCGGCGAGAGCGGTATTTATAGCCACGATGAACTTGTCGATCTAAAGCACTACAATATCAGCTGTTTTCTTGTGGGAGAATCGCTGATGAAGCAGGCGGACGTGGCACACGCCACCGCGGCACTGCTCGGCACGGCCTGATGGCCGACTTCACCCATTTCGATCGTGACGGCAATGCCGTGATGGTCGACGTGTCCGGCAAGGCCGTCACGCAGCGGGTCGCTATCGCCCGCGGCCGTATCGTCATGCAGCCCGAAACCCTCGCCATGATCCGCGCCGGCGGGCACAGGAAGGGCGATGTCCTGGCGGTCGCTCAACTGGCCGGCATCATGGCGGCAAAGCGCACCGCCGATCTGGTGCCGCTCTGCCACCCGCTGGCGCTCGACAAGGTGACGGTCGATCTGACCCCCTCCGACACGGATTCCGCCGTCGAGATCGAGGCGACCGTAAAGGTGACCGGCAAGACCGGCGTGGAAATGGAAGCGTTGACAGCCGTTTCCGTCGCGGCGCTCACCGTCTACGACATGTGCAAGGCGGTCGATCGCGGCATGCGGATCGACGCGATCCGTCTGGTGCACAAATCGGGCGGCAAGTCGGGAATTTTCGAAGGAGACTAGGCCGGTGATTTCCGTCGAGGAGGCCCTTTCCCGCATCACCGACCAGTGCCGGCTGCTGCCGGCCGAGAGCGTCGGGCTCGGCGAAGCGGCGGGCCGGGTTCTAGCCCTGGACGCCGCGGCACGCCGCACCCAGCCGCCCTTCGATGTCTCGGCCATGGACGGATATGCCGTCCGCGCGGCCGACACCGCCAGCATCCCGGCCAGTTTGACCGTCGTCGGCCATGCGCCGGCCGGCGGATCGTTCGACGGCGTGATCGGCCCGGGACAGGCGGCCCGGATCTTCACCGGCGGTCCCGTGCCGAAAGGCGCCGATGCCGTGGTGCTGCAGGAAGATACCGAAGCGAGCGGCGACCGCGTCACGGTCCTTGAGGCATCCGAACCCGGAAAGCACATCCGGCGCGCCGGCATCGATTTCGCCGAAGGCGACGTGCTGCTGCGCGCCGGACGCATTCTGTCGCCGGCGGCCATTGGTCTCCTCGCCGCCATGAACACGCCCTGGGTGGATGTCCGACGCAAGCCGCGCATCGCGCTGCTGGCGACGGGCGACGAACTGGTCAGGCCCGGCGAGGCCATCGGCGTCAACCAGATCGTCAGCTCCAATTCGGTCGCCCTCAAAGCCCTTGTGGAGCAGCACGGCGCCATCGCCGTCGACCTCGGCATCGCCCGCGACGACGAGGCCTCGCTGAAGGCCTTGGCGGACGGCGCGCGCGGCGCGGACATTCTGGTGACCATCGGCGGCGCCTCCGTCGGCGAGCACGATCTGGTCAAGCGGGTGCTCGGCGATGTTGGTCTCGAAATCGATTTCTGGAAGATCGCCCTGCGCCCGGGCAAACCCCTGATCTTCGGACGGATGAACGACGCGCTGATGCTGGGCCTGCCGGGCAATCCCGTCTCCGCCATGGTCTGCGCGCTGCTGTTCCTCGTCCCCATGATCCGCACCATGCAGGGCATCGCGCCGGCAGAGCTGCCACGCGCCACCGCCGTGCTGGGCTGCGACCTGCCCGGCAACGGTGATCGCCGCGATTTCATGCGCGCCACGCTCGATCGGACCGGCGAAGGTCTCGTCGCCACGCCGTTCCGGAAGCAGGACAGCTCCATGATCTCGCTGTTCGCGAATGCGGGTGCCCTGGTCATCCGCCCGCCCCACGCCCCTCCGGCCAGTGCCGGCGACCCGGTGGAAATCCTTCAGTTGAGCGTGGGTTGAGCCGCTTTCCTGTTGACCGGAATCAGGAACCAAAGTAGAACATTTGAGCATACTTTGTTCCGGTCGGGAGGCCCCATGCTCACGCGCAAGCAGCACGAACTTCTTACGTTCATTCATGAGCGCCTCGAGGCGACCGGGATCTCTCCCTCCTTCGAGGAAATGAAGGAAGCGCTCGACCTGAAATCCAAGTCCGGTATCCACCGGCTGATCACCGCGCTGGAAGAAAGGGGCTTCATCCGGCGGCTCGCCCACCGCGCCCGCGCGCTCGAGGTCCTGCGGCTGCCCGAAGCCAAGGTCGCGCCGAAGAAGCCGCGCAGCAACGTGATCGAACCCAATTTCAAGCGGCGCCCCGAGGCGCTTGTCGGCGCGGTGGCGGACGCCAACGGCGTCGTGGAGATGCCGCTGTGGGGCAAGATCGCGGCCGGCACCCCCATCGAGGCGCTGCAGAGTCACGACAGGACGGTCGGATTCCCGGCCGGCATGCTGAGCAGCCGGGAACATTACGCGCTGGAAGTGGCGGGCGATTCCATGATCGAGGCCGGCATCCTCGACGGTGACACCGTCATCATCGAGCGCTGCGACAGCGCCGATAACGGCACCATCATCGTGGCGCTGGTCGACGACCAGGAAGCGACGCTCAAGAAGCTGCGCCGCAAGGGCGCGTCCATCGCCCTCGAAGCGGCCAATCCCGCCTATGAAACGCGGATTTTCGGGCCGGATCGGGTCAAGATTCAGGGCCGTCTCGTCGGCCTGCTCCGGCGCTACTGATCTCCCGGCTTCCCGACCCGCCGCGCGTAGAGCGACCACGGCCGCGTTCCCTGCTCCGCCGCGACGCTCTGAACCCGATAGACGCCATCGTCGAACCAGATGGCGTGCGCGCCGCCGCGCCAGAGATCGAACCGGTCGATCACGACGGCCGGGCCGCGGCAGCGCCAGAAGGTCGGGACCGCGCTGATCAGGATGTCGGCCCGGGCGCAGTCTTCGGCCAGCGCATCGCCCTGCTGGACAAGGGCGATGACATCATGGCCCGGCGTCCGGTAAACGCACCCGAGACTGTCGCAGGATAATCCTTCAGGCTTTTGCGTCTCCTCGTCTTTTTGCGCGTCGCGGCGCAGCCAGGTTTCCCGGGCGAACGAGTTCCTGCCGCCGCCAATTACGGCCATCCTGCCGTCCGCGCCTCTGATGGCGACCATCTTGCCCTTCTCGTCGACCAGCATCTCGGGCCCGCGCGAGACCAGAATCGCGAGCACGCCGCAGGCGATGGGCAGCAGCCCCAGCCACCGCCAGCTCCGTGTCCAGAGCAGCAGCCAAAGCCCGCCCGATACGACCAGAGGCATGGCGATCACCGGCATGGCCTGCACTCTGATATCCGCTCCCGGCAACGCCGCGACCCAGCGAGCGACGTGCAAGGTAAGCTCGACGCCCCATTCGACCCCGCGCAGCGGGATTCCCTCGAGGCCGAATGGCAGGGCGATGAAGATGGCCAACACGCAGGGCATGATCCAGACCCCCATAAGCGGCACGGCGATCATGTTTGTCAGCAGTCCATAGGTGGCGAAATTATTGAAATGATACGCCGCGAAGAAGCCCGTCGCCGCGCCTGCCGCCAGGCTGGTGACCGCGACGCCGACCAGATAGATCCATGCCTTGCGGACCAGGCCGCCGCTCGAGATCAGCCAGCCGCCGACACGGGCCTTTTCGTAGATGGCCACCAGCGCGACGACAGCGGCGAACGACATCTGGAAGCTGACGTTCAGCAGGCTTTGCGGCGCGATCAGTAGAAGCAGACCGCCCGTGATCGCGACGAGCCGCATGGTGATGGCGATCCGGTTGAGAAGAATGCCGATGAAGACGATGGATGAGGCGAGAAACGCGCGCTGCGTCGGAATGGCGGCGCCGCTGACCATCAGATAGAGCGCACCGGCCATCAGCCCCGCGATGGCGGCCCACTGCTTGATGGGATAGCGCAGCGCCCAGCCGGGCACGCACGCCAGCAGAAAGCGGACGACCACGAAGACGAACCCGGTCATCAACGCGATGTTCATTCCGGAAATGGCCAGAAGATGGGCAATCCCGGCGATGCGCAGCTGCTCCAGCGTCTCCTCGGTGATGGCGGCGCGCTCGCCGGTCACCAGTGCGACCGACATGGCGCCGGTATCGCCGCCGGTCTGGGCGAGCAGGCGGCGTCCCAGATCATCGCGAAACCGCGCGACCCGCCACCATCCCCACTCCGAGCCGGCGGGGCGGGCAATCCGGACAGGGGCGATCGCATAGCCGACCGCGCCGATCCGCTCGAACCATGCCTGGCGCCCGAAATCATAGCCCCCGGGCACGCTGGGGCCAGCTGGCGGCAAGAGCCGGGCCCGCACCGTGATGGTGTCGCCGGGCCGGGCATCGTCGCCCCTCGTCCGCACGCCGATGCGCACGCGGACGGGCATCGCCGCCGCTGTCCATCCGGCGATCTCGACCTGCGATAGGGTGAGACGGATATCCCGTTCACCGAAGCGCTCGATCCTGTCGATCCTGCCGCTCAGATGAAGGGTGCGTGTCTCACGGTCAAGGACGGGCCCTTCGGACCACCGGGCGTGCAGCACCGCCGCGGCGAATCCGAGCATGACGCACAGGAGCGCGACAGCCGCCATTCGGTACCGTCGCCCCGTGATGCAAAGCAGCGCCAGGGAGGCCGCCAGACCCGCTACCGTCAGTAAAACAGAGGGCTCCACCGGAGCGGCGAAATAGCCCGCGATGCCGACGCCGCCGAGCACCGGCATCCAGAGAACCCAACGGTCCCTTTCTTGCTCGGAGTCCCGCTTTATCCAGTCAAGAAGCGAGTTCAATAACAGGTTCCATCTATATGAATTTGCTTTCGAAATCTTCTTAACGATCTCCCGCATGTCCATGGCCGGACAAACTTAGCCAAAAGTCACGCGTGATAGTTTCACCGTCGCCACCTTCGTGGTAGAACCATGTTGCGCTGCGGCAGCGCGCTCGTCTATTACCCTGTCCGTCAGGAGTTCCGTGACCCCTTCGTCCAGCCCCCCGACTTCCGTCGTAACCCGCTTCGCGCCCTCTCCGACGGGATACTTGCACATTGGCGGCGCACGCACCGCCCTGTTCAACTGGTTGTTCGCCCGCCACCATGGCGGCCAGTTTCTCCTGCGAATCGAAGATACGGACAGGGAACGCTCCACGCAGGCCGCCATCGACGCCATTATCGCCGGCCTTGACTGGCTTGGCCTAGATCATCACGGCGAGATCGTGCTGCAGTCCACCCGCGCCGCGCGTCATGCGGCGGTCGCGCACAGTCTGCTTGAATCCGGAAAGGCCTATCGCTGCTACGCCTCGGTCGAGGAGCTGGCCGAAATGCGCGAGAAGGCAAGAGCCGAAGGGCGCCCGATCCGCTACGACGGACGCTGGCGCGACCGCGACGCGGCCGATGCGCCCGCCGGCGTTTCTCCGGTCATCCGCCTCAGAACCCCGCAAGACGGCGATACGGTTATCGATGATGCTGTCCAGGGTACCGTGCGGATCGCCAATGGCCAGTTGGACGACATGGTGCTGTTGCGCGCCGACGGCACGCCCACATACATGCTGTCGGTCGTCGTCGACGATCACGATATGGGAATCACCCATGTGGTGCGCGGCGACGATCACCTCACCAATGCGTTCCGTCAGTTCCACATCTACGACCTGATGGGATGGGACATCCCCGTTTTCGCCCATATTCCCCTGATTCACGGTCCGGACGGCGCCAAGCTGTCCAAGCGCCACGGCGCCCTTGGCGTCGAAGCCTACCGTGACATGGGCTACCTGCCAGAGGCATTGCGCAACTACCTGCTGCGCCTGGGCTGGGGCCATGGCGACGACGAGATCATCTCGACCGAACAGGCCATCGAATGGTTCGATCTCGGCGGCGTCGGCCGGTCCGCCTCGCGCTTCGATTTCGCCAAGCTCGAGAATCTCAACGGCCATTACCTGCGTCAGGCCGATGACGCGCGTCTCGCCGATCTGACCGTGCCGCTGGTGGAATCATTGCTGGAGCGGAAACTTGATGACGCGGCGCGGCGTCGTATCTTCCTCGCCATGCCTGGTCTGAAGGAACGGGCCAAGACCCTCGTCGAACTCGCGGACGCCGCCCTCTTCCTCGCAGCAGAACGCCCTCTGAAGGTGGACGAGAAGGCCCGGACGTTGTTAGATAACCCGGAAGCCCAGACGATCCTGGGTCACGCCTATTCGGGGCTAAGGTCCGTGCCGGAGTGGCATGCCGAGGCTCTCGACCTGAAACTGAGACAAATGAGTGAGGCCGAAGGGATAAAGTTCGGCAAGATCGCACAGCCGCTTCGCGCGGCGCTTTGCGGGCGCACCACCTCGCCCGGTATATTCGATGTTCTTGCGGTGCTCGGGCGCGACGAGAGCCTGGCCCGCATCGCTGATCAGATGAACGCATGAGACGGCACAAGGGGCCGCCGGACAGACAGGGGAATGCAGATGGCTGAAAATGGAAAAGTGTCAAAACTGTCGGTAGGTGAAAAGTCGGTCCAGATGCCGATCCTCGAAGGAACGCTCGGCCCGGACGTGGTCGATGTGCGCAAGCTGTATGGCGATGCGGGCGTGTTCACCTTCGATCCCGGCTTCACCTCGACCGCGAGCTGCCAGTCGAAGATCACCTATATCGATGGTGACGAGGGTGTCCTGCTCCATCGCGGCTATCCGATCGAAGAGCTCGCACGCCATTCGGACTTCGAGGAAGTCAGCTATCTGCTGCTCTACGGCGAACTGCCGAACAAGGAACAGCGCGCGAATTTCGTTCGCGGCATCACCTATCACACCATGGTGCACGAGCAGCTGCGCGAATTTTTCCGCGGCTTCCGCAGGGATGCGCATCCCATGGCCGTCATGTGCGGCGTCGTCGGCGCCCTCTCCGCTTTCTATCATGACAGCACGGACATCAACGACCCGCACCAGCGGATGGTCGCGTCCTATCGTCTGGTCGCCAAGATGCCGACCATCGCGGCCATGGCCTACAAGTATTCGGCGGGCCAGCCGTTCGTCTATCCGCGCAACGACCTGAATTACGCGGAAAACTTCCTGCACATGATGTTCGCCGTGCCTGCCGAGCCCTACACGCCGAATCCGATCCTGGCCCGCGCCATGGATCGCATCTTCACCCTGCATGCCGATCACGAACAGAACGCCTCGACCTCGACTGTGCGTCTTGCCGGTTCGTCGGGCGCGAACCCGTTCGCCTGCATCGCCGCTGGCATCGCCTGCCTGTGGGGGCCCGCCCATGGCGGCGCCAACGAAGCGGTGCTGTTGATGCTCGAGGAGATCGGATCGAAGGACCGCGTCGCCGAATACGTCAAGAAGGCCAAGAACAAGGACGACCCGTTCCGCCTGATGGGCTTCGGCCACCGTGTCTACAAGAACTACGATCCGCGCGCCAAGGTGATGCAGGAAACCTGCCATGAGGTCCTCGGCGCCCTCGGCAAGCAGGACGATCCGCTGCTCGAGCTGGCCATGGAGCTGGAGCGGATCGCCCTCGAGGACGATTATTTCGTCGAGAAGAAGCTGTACCCGAACGTCGACTTCTATTCGGGCATCATCCTGCGCGCCATGGGTTTCCCGACCAGCATGTTCACCGTGCTGTTCGCCGTCGCCCGTACCGTCGGCTGGGTCGCCCAGTGGAACGAGATGATCGAGGACCCGATGCAGAAGATCGGCCGTCCGCGCCAGCTGTACATGGGCGCCCCGCAGCGCGCCTATGTGCCCATCGAAGACCGCAAATAGGCGGCAGGCGCCCTATCATGAAAAAGGCGGCCTCGATGGCCGCCTTTTTTAATGGATGCGCTGCGTGGCCGGTAATGGTCAGCGCGGACGCTTCTCGATCACCGCCGACAGCGACGCCTCGGTGACGACCTTGCCGTCGACCTTGGCCTGTACGGCGAGACGCCACAGGAACGAGCGCGCCTTTTCCTTCTGCACATGCAGATGGAGCTGATCGCCCGGCACCACCTGCTGGCGGAATTTCGCGTTATCGACGGAAGTGAGATAGACCAGCGCCTCTTCCTCGTCGGACAGCAGGATGTCCATGGCGAGAACGGCCGCGGTCTGCGCCAGCGCTTCGATGATCAGAACGCCGGGCATCACCGGTTTCTCGGGAAAATGGCCCATGAAGAACGGTTCGTTGGCGGTCACGTTCTTGATGCCGATGGCGCGCTCGCCACGTTCGAGCACATGGACCTTGTCGACCAGCAGCATGGGGTAACGATGAGGGATAAGGCGCTTGATGCGCTCCAGATCGAAGGTGGCGACGATCTCTTCCCCGATGAACCCGTTCATGCCCGCTGCCCTTTCCGCCTGACGAATTTGGTGGCCTTTAATAGCAGATGCTGAACAAAGAGAAAGTCCCCCGCGAGAGGCTCGCGAGGGACTTTCAAAATTCCCCGTTGGTATCGGGACGTTACGGCTTGGGTGCCGCGCTGGCCGCCGGGACGTTGACCTTGATGGTCGGCATGGACTGATCCAGCTTCTGGATCACTTCACGCGTCACGTCGATGACCTGGCCCGTGGCCAGGAACATGCGGCTTTCGGCAACCATGTTGGCATTGTACTTGGTCAGCAGCTGCTGATAGATCGGGTTCAGAGCCGCCATGATGTCTTTTTCCGCATTGCTCAGAGCGGTCTGGACGCGATTGGCCTTATCCTGAATGGCCGCGCGCGAATTCATGTACTTCTGCTGATATTCCTGAGCCTTCGCCTGGAGCGCGTCCTTGGCGAGAACGGCTTCCTGCCGGCGGATCTCCGCTTCGAACTCGCGGCCCTGCTGTTCGTTCTTGGCGTTGTCCGCCTCGATCTCCGAACCGTAGGTCTTGCCCTGGCGGATGAGTTCCTTGCCCGCCATCGAAGTGCTGATTACTTCCCCAAGATTGACGACGATGATCTTCGCTGGCGCAGCTTCCTGCGCGAAGACATTGGTGCTAGCACAAAACACGAACATGGCGGCGATCACCGCCAGCCCAGTACGCGTGAAGTTCCGGTTTTTCATTAGAATCTGGTCCCGACGTTGAATTGGAAGAACTGCGTTTCGTCAAAGCTCTCTTTGCGAATGGCTTTGGCGAAGTCAAAGCGGATAGGTCCGAAAGGCGATTTCCACGAGAAACCAATACCGGCTGACATGCGGATGCTGCCCGAAGAAAGCACAGACTCACACGTGGTTACGCCCTTGTCATCCGTCTTACAGATGCTGCCATTCGTAACCCCGTCCAAGCCATAGAGGGTACCGAAGTCAACGAACGCGCTCGCTGTAATACCAAACTCTTCAACCGCCCCCAAGGGAATAAAGACCTCGAAGGAGCCGGCGAAGAATGTATTGGCGCCCAGTGCGTCATCCGTGCTTACGAGACGCGGGCCGACGCCTGCCTGCTCGAAGCCGCGAAGACGGCTGCCACCAAGGAAGTAGCGCTCGTTGATCCGGATGTCCTGACCGAGGCCGAAGATATGGCCTGCCTCGAGCGAGATGTTGGCTACCCAATCCTCGCCGATGAACAGCAGCGGATAGTACCAGTCGTAGTTCAGGCGACTGCGAAGATAGCGCGTATTGCCGCCGAGGCCGGCCACGTCCTGGGACAGGACGATGTTGAAGCCGCGGGTCGGCTTGATCCGGTCGTCGCGCACGTCATAGGCCAGCGTATAGCCGACCGACGAGGTGAAGAACGTGCCTTCATCGATGTAGACGGACTGAATGAGCTGCTGCTGATCGGTCACATCGTCATAGCGGAACTGATAGCGCAGACCCATCGAGAGATACTCGGTGATGGGGAACACGGCGCGCAGATTGGTACCGCTAGAGGCCTGAGTGAACGACGATTCCTTGTAGTCGACGCGCCGGTGGAACAGGTCGAAGCCGGCCGCCAGATTGCGATTGAGGAAGTACGGCTCGGTGAAGCCGAGATCGATCTGCTGGCGGCGGCCGGAGGCGGCCAGCGATACACGCAGATCCTGACCTTTGCCGAGCAGGTTGCGCTCGCGGATACTGACTTCGCCGATCAGGCTTTCACTGGACGACACGCCGGCACCGATGCTGAGTTCGCCGGTCGACTGTTCCTGCACGGTGGCGGTCAGGACCACGCGGTCGGGCGAGCTGCCCTGCGCCTGATCGATTTCCGCTTCCTCGAAATAGCCCAGACCCTTCACGCGGGTCCGCGACCGGCGCAGCTTGGCGGTATTGAACGCGTCGCCTTCGACCAGGCGGAACTCGCGCCGAATCACCTTGTCCAGGGTCCGGACGTTGCCAACGATGTCGATGCGCTCGACATAGACTCGCGGCGCGTCCAGCACACGGTAGGTGATGCTGATGACACGGTTTTCCTTGTCGCGCGTGATCTTGGGACGCACGTTGACGAAGGCATAACCGGCCTTGCCCGCGGCCTCGGTGATCGCCTCGACGGTCTTTTCGATTTCCTGCGCGTTGTACTTCTCGCCCTCTTGCGTCAGCACTAGGTGCTTCAGCTGCTCGGGGTCGACGTCCTCGATCTCGCTCTCCACGTCGACCTTGCCGACGGTGTAGATCGGGCCTTCTTCGAGGGTGATGGTGATGAAGAAGTCCTCGCGGTCGCGGCCCAGTTCGGCCACGGCGGAGATGGTCCGGAAATCCGCGAAGCCGCGCTGCAGGTAGTACTGGCGCAGCAGTTCGCGATCGTACAGCAACCGATCCGGATCATAGGTATCGTTGGAGGTCAGGAAGCGCCACCAACGGGCTTCCTTGGTCGCCACTTCGCCGCGCAGGTCACCATCCGAGAACTTCTCGTTGCCGATGATGTTGATGCGGCGCACCGTGGTCTTTTCGCCCTCGGTGATCTCATAGATCAGGTTCACGCGGTTCTGGGGCAGTTCGATGATCTTCGGCTCGACCGTCGCGGCGAAACGGCCGGACCGACGATAGAGTTCGATCAGCCGCTGCAGATCGGCCTGAACTTTCGCCCGGGTGAACACCGTACGCGGCTTGATCTGCAGCTCCTGGCGGAGCTTGTCGTCCTCGAGCTTCTTGTTTCCCTCGAAGGCGATACGATTGACGATCGGGTTCTCGACCAGCGACACGACGAGAACGCTGCCCTGCAGCTCGATCCTGACATCGGCGAAAAGTCCGGTGCCGAAGAGACGCTTCAGCGACTGATCGACCACATCGGCCTGGTACCGGTCGCCCGGCGCCAGAAGCAGGTAGGACCGGACCGTGTCCGGCTCGATACGCTGATTGCCTTCAACCCTGATCGCCGACACGACGCCGCCCGTCTGGGCGAGCACAGGGTGCCCAGCCGCCGGTACGGTCACCAGAGCTGCGGCGAGCAGCCACGACTTCCACGAATACTGCCGCATCTCGTTACTCGACCATCTCTGCTATGCTCTTGATTGACTTCAGGGTATCCAGCTGCTGACGTCGTTGAACGTGACAACGACCATCAACAGCAGCACGAGAGCCATTCCCACACGGAATCCGTACTCTTGGACCTTCTCGCCCAACGGGCGGCCGCGAACGGCTTCAAAGGCATAATAGAGAAGATGCCCGCCGTCCAGCATGGGAATCGGAAACAGGTTGATAAGGCCCAGATTCACCGAGAGCATGCCGGCCAGCATGACCAGCGCGACAAGGCTTACCTGAGCGACTTCACCGGATACCTCGGCGATCTTCAGCGGCCCGCCCAGCTCCTTCACAGACCGCTCGCCTCGCAGCATCTCGCCGACCACGTGCAGAATCATGACCACATCGTCGCGAATCTGCCTCACGGCGTAGACCGGCGCTTCCAGCGGACCGCGCTGGACCGTCTCGCGTCCGGTGCTGGTGATGCCGAGCTGGCCGATCTTCATGGAATTGCGCTCGAACGTGGCGGGCGTCGCGGCAAAGACCATCACCTCGCCATCGCGCTCGACCCGCATGCTCAGTTCCTTGCCCGGGTTCATCGCGATCAGGTTCGCGACCTCCTCGAAGGTCTGGACCTCGAAAGCCCCCACGTTCAGGATCCTGTCGCCCGTCCTGAGACCGCCCGCTTCAGCCGGCGATCCGGCGACCACCTTGTCGACGACAGGTGGCGTATAGGGCTGCCCTACGGCCATGAACATGACGGTGAAGATGACAAAGGCGAGCAGGAAATTGGCGATCGGACCCGCCGCCACGACGAGCGCGCGCTGATGCAGCGGGCGGAAATGGAAGCAGTCCCGCTTGTCCTCTTCCGACAGGGACTGAATGTCGCTGTTCTGGTTGCTGGCTCCGCTGGCGTCTCCGAAGAATTTGACGTAACCGCCCAGAGGAACAGCCGAAATTCGCCATTCGATGCCGTGGCGATCCTTACGGCTCCAGAGCGAGGGGCCGAAACCGATGGAGAACACATCAACCCGGATGCCGAAGCGGCGGGCGACCCAGAAATGCCCCAGCTCGTGAAAGAACACGAGGACCGAGAAGACGACAACGAACGATACGGCTGCGATACCTATGGATAAGATGTCCATCGCTCTCTTTACTGCACCGAGGGAAACTCAGCCGAACATGGCAGTGGCGCGCGATCTCGCTTCGCTGTCGATTTCCGCGAGATCATCCCATCCGCGAAGGGGACAAGAACCCATCCGCTCAAGCACATCCTGCACGATCTTCGGGATATCCAGGAAGGCAATTCGCTCCTGCAAAAAACCCTCCACGGCGACTTCGTTGGCTGCGTTGAGGATAGTAGGAGCGCCACCCCCGCTTTGCAAGGCTTCGCGCGCCAGCCGAAGGGCCGGAAACCGCTCAAGATCCGGCGCCTCGAAGTCCAGCCGGCCGATCGAGCCCAGATCGAGACGGGTAACCGGGGTTTCCATGCGGTCGGGCCACGCCAGCGCGTGGGCGATCGGGGTGCGCATATCCGGAGAACCCAGCTGCGCCAGGACGGAGCCATCCACATAGGAGACCATGCTATGGATCACGGACTGCGGATGGACAAGAACCTCGATCTGCTCGACAGACACGGGAAATAGATGAAAGGCCTCAATGGCCTCCAGCCCTTTGTTCATCAAGGTCGCCGAATCGATGGAGATCTTGGCGCCCATGGACCAGTTTGGATGCTTGACCGCCTGCGCGGGCGTGACGCGCGACATTTCCTCGAGCGTGAAGGTTCGGAACGGTCCGCCAGAGGCGGTCAGGATGATCTTTTCCACCCGCTCGGGATGGTCGAAGTCGAACACCTGGAAGATGGCGTTGTGCTCGGAGTCGACCGGCAACAGCGTCGCGCCCGATCGGGTGACTTCCTTGGTGAAGAGTTCACCGGCGCACACCAGGCATTCCTTGTTGGCGAGGGCAACGGTCGCGCCTCGCCGCACGCCCGCCAGTGTGGGCTCCAACCCGGCGGCGCCGACGATCCCCGCGATCATCCAGTCGGACGGATAGCTGGCGGCTTCCACGAGGCCTTCGGGTCCCGCGAGCACGGTGATGTTGGTGCCGGCGAGCGCGTCCCGCAGGTCCTGATATTTCGCCGGATCGCCGATGGCGACCACGCGCGGCTGAAACTGCCGCGCCTGCTGCGCCAGAAGGGTAACGTTGGAATGCGCGGTCAGCGCGACTACGTCGTAGGCGTCCAGGTTACGTGCCACCAGATCAAGGGTGCTGAGCCCGATCGAGCCGGTTGACCCCAGCAGGGACAGGGTACGCGGACGGGATGCGTTGTTGTTGAGCGGTTCAGCCATTGAGCGGGATACCGTATTCACCTATCAGAAACAATGACACAGCCACGAAAGGGGCGATGAAGACCAGGCTGTCGATGCGGTCGAGGATTCCGCCATGCCCGGGAATGAGCGTGCCGCTGTCCTTGACCTTGAAGTGACGCTTGATCCAGGACTCGACGATGTCGCCCACCTGTGACCCAACAGCCAGCAGCAACCCGAGCAGGACCAGAAGTGCCAGTGGGACGGCCCGCGCCCATCCCTCGCCGTGCCAGAACAGCAGCGCGGATGACAGGATCGCGGCGAGCATGCAGCCGCCGACAAGGCCCGCCCAGGTCTTGTTCGGACTGATCCGCGGCACGAGCTTGGGACCGCCGATCAGCGAGCCCGACAGATACGCTCCGATGTCGGTCGCCCAGACGATCACGAACAGCCACAGGACGCTCACCCAGCCGGCGAACTCGCGAATCCAGAGCAAAGCGATCATGGCGCTGCCCAGATACAGCAGCCCCAGGACGGGCCACAACGGACCGGTCCGCGTCAAGATGCCCACGATGACGGCGAGCGATGCGCCTGCCCCGAGAAACAGCAATGCGACCGCCACGCCCTGGCCGACGAAGGAAATTCCGGCAAGGATGAACACGACGGCGTTGAGGATGCTGAGCGCGGCGTGCGCGGACGATGTCATCCGGTTCCATTCGATCGTCGCGTAGGTGCCGACCAGCGCCAGCAGGCCGGCGAGCCACCAGCCGCCCGCCCAAGCCGCACCCAGCGCCACGGGTGCCATGACCAGTGCCGAAGCCGTACGGACGAGTAAACGCTTTGGCAATCCGGTGTTCCCTGCCGCGAAGTTCCCTCAGGAACTCGATGTCGCCCCATAGCGCCGGTCGCGTGCATTGAACTGGTCAATGGCCGACACCAGGCATTGCTTGTCAAAATCGGGCCAGAACACATCCATGAACAGCAACTCGGCATAGGCCGATTGCCAGAGCATGAAGTTGCTCAGCCGTTGCTCGCCGCTGGTCCGGATCACCAGATCGGGGTCGGGCAAGCCACCGGTATAGAGAAAGCCGGAAAAGGTCGTTTCCGTGACGTCGTCGAGCGACAGTTCTCCACGTTTGTGCGCCGCCGCGATGGCGCGGGCCGCGCTGACGATCTCGGCCTGGGCGCCATAGCTGACGGCGATCGTCAGGGTGAGGCCGGAATTGAGCGCTGTCCGTTGCTCGCATTCCTCGATCAGCGCCCGGATGTCCACCGAAAGCCGGCTGCGATCGCCGATGATCTTCAACCGGACGCCGTTGCGCGCCAGATCATTGATCTCGCGGCGCAAATAGAGGCGAAGCAGCCCCATCAGGTCATCGACTTCCGACGCGGGCCGCTTCCAGTTCTCGGACGAGAAGGCGAACAGGGTCAGGTAGGCGACACCCAGTTCGCGGCATCCCTCGACGGAGCGGCGAACCGCTTCGGCGCCTTGTCGGTGTCCGGCGATGCGCGGCAAGCCGCGCGACTGCGCCCAACGTCCATTGCCGTCCATGATGATGGCGATGTGCGTCGGCGTGATGCCGTACTCCTGCTTGGGCGAGACATCGAGCATGCGTCAGACCTGCATGATGTCCTTTTCTTTGCTCGCCAACATCTCGTCGATGCGTTTCACCATGCGGTCGGTCATGTCCTGGATCTCATCGCCATACAGCTTCTGATCATCCTGACTGATATCCCCGCCCTTTTCGAGCCGCTTCAACAGATCCATGCCGTCGCGCCGCACGTTTCTGACCGCGACCTTCGCCTGCTCGGCATAACGGCCGGCGACCTTGCTCAGCTCGGCGCGCCGTTCCTGGTTGAGCTCGGGAATCGGTATACGCACCAGCGTGCCGTCGACGGCGGGATTGAGGCCCAGACCCGAATTGCGGATCGCCTTGTCGACGGCCGAGACGTTGGCCCGGTCCCAGACCTGCACGCTGATCATGCGGGATTCCGGCACGCTGACCGTGCCGACCTGGTTGATCGGCATCGCCGATCCGTAGACATCGACGACGATGGGGTCGAGCAGCGAGGCCGAGGCCCGGCCTGTCCTCAAACCGCCAAACTCGGTGGCAAGAACTTCCACGGCGCCCTGCATGCGGCGCTCGATGTCGCCCAGGTCTACGTCTTCCTCAGCCATGTTCGGCTCCTATTTACCTATGGTCGTGAACGTGCCCTTGCCGGACAGCACCCGTGTCAGGCCGCCCGGCTCCTGAATGGAGAAAACAAGGATCGGAATGTCGTTTTCGCGGGCCAGCGAAACCGCCGAGGCATCCATCACCTTGAGATCATTGGACAGGACCTCGAGATAGTTCAGATGCGTATGGTAGATGGCGTCCGGATTCTTCTTGGGATCATCGGAATAGACGCCATCGACCTGCGTCCCCTTCAGCAGGGCGTCGCACCGCATCTCGGCCGCGCGCAGGGCGGCCGCGGTATCGGTGGTGAAGAAAGGATTGCCGGTGCCCGCCGCGAAGATCACCACCCTTCCCTTCTCCATGTGCCGGATCGCCCGGCGACGGATGTAGGGTTCGCAGACGCTGGACATCGGGATGGCGGACAGAACCCGGGTCGCCATGCCCTTGTTTTCCATGATGTTCTGCATGGCCAGGGCGTTCATGACGGTGGCCAGCATGCCGATCTGGTCGGCGCTGGCACGGTCCATGCCCTGAGCGGCGCCGGACAGGCCGCGGAAGATGTTGCCGCCGCCGATCACCAGGCAGACCTCGGTCCCGGCGGTGACGACACGCTTTACGTCATCGGCGATACGGTCGACCGTGGCAAGATCGATGCCGTAGGACTGGTCGCCCATCAAGGCCTCGCCGGACACCTTGAGCAGGATGCGGCGGTATGGACTTGGCGTTACCAAAGCATTCCCCTTCTTGCGTCATGGCGCGGCAGGCCGCGCCGCCAAACTCGGCGGCGCACCTTACAACAACTCGGCTGGGCTTATGTAGCCCGTATTGCAGCTATATGTCGAAATTGCCGCGCCCCGCGGGGGAGCGCGGCAAACAGGAATCAGCCGGCAAGGCTGGCGACTTCGGCCGCGAAGTCGCCCTCTTCCTTCTCGATACCCTCGCCCAGCACGAAGCGGACGAAACCGGTTACCTTCACCTCGGTACCGAGGCTCTTGGCCAGGTCGGCGACGACCTTCTCGATCTTGCTTTCGCCATCGATCACGAAGGTCTGCGACAGCAGAACGACTTCTTCATAGAACTTGCGCATGCGGCCATCGACCATCTTCTGGATGATGTCTTCCGCACGACCGGACTCGCGCGCCTGCTGCACCAGCACCTGACGCTCGCGGGCGACCAGCTCCTGATCCAGATCGTCCGTCGAAAGCGATTGCGGCGCGGCGGCGGCGATATGCATGGCGAGCTGCTTGCCGAACGCATCCAGCTTGGCTGTATCGCCGGCCGATTCCAGCGCGACGATGACGCCGATCTTGCCCAGGCCCGGGATGACCGGGTTGTGGACATAGCTCGAGACAACGCCCTGGCTCACGCTCAGGCTGGCCATCCGGCGGATCGCCATGTTCTCGCCAATGGTGGCGACGAGGTGGGTCAGCTGCTCGGCCACGGTCCGGGTCTCGTTCGGGTAACCGCTGGCGAGCACCACGTCCTGATCGCCATTATTGGCCAGCGCCAGATCGGCGACGGTCTTGACGAAGGACTGGAACGTTTCGTTACGGGCGACGAAATCGGTTTCGGAATTGACTTCCGCCACCGCGCCGGCCTTGCCGCCGACACTGATGCCGACCAGACCCTCGGCAGCCACGCGGCCGGACTTCTTCGCCGCGGCGGCAAGACCCTTCTGGCGCAGCCAATCGATCGATGCTTCCAGGTCGCCCGAATTCTCGGTCAGCGCCTTCTTGCAATCCATCATGCCGGCGCCGGTCTTCTCGCGAAGCTCTTTAACGAGAGCAGCGGTGATCTCAGCCATGGTTCTTCCTTCCAACGAACGGGTATTCAGTGACAAATGGGGGCCGTTTTAGACGGCCCCCGTTACGACTGGATGAAGGCGGCGGCTTTAGCCGTTGGTGGCTTCGGCCTGCGCTTCGCCTTCGGCCGAGGCGATGGCCTCGGGCTCGGGCAGCTCGTCGATGACCGGCGCTTCGGACTCGCCGATATCCACGCCGCCCTGGACCAGTTCGCGCTGGATGCCTTCGAGCACCGACGCGGCGACCATGTCGCAGTACAGGTGGATGGCGCGGCTGGCATCGTCATTGCCGGGGATCGGGAAATCGATGCCGTCCGGGTTGCAATTGGTGTCGACCACGGCCGCGACCGGAATGCCGAGCTTGTTGGCTTCCTGAATGGCGATCGATTCCTTGTTGGTGTCGATCACGAACAGGAGGTCGGGCAGACCGCCCATGTCCTTGATGCCGCCGAGCGAACGGTCGAGCTTCTCATACTCGCGGTGCAGGCTCAGACGCTCTTTCTTGGTCAGACCGCTGCTCTCGCCGCCATTCATCTCTTCCTCGAGCTGCTTCAGGCGACGGATCGACTGCGAGATCGTGCTCCAGTTGGTGAGCATGCCACCGAGCCAGCGGTGATTGACGTAATGCTGGCCGCACTTGTGCGCGGCCGAGGCGACCACTTCGGCGGCCTGGCGCTTGGTGCCGACGAACAGCACGCGGCCACCGCCGGCCGTGATGTCACGGATGGCCAGCAGGGCGCGGTTCATCAGGGGAACCGTTTCCGACAGATCGATGATGTGGATCTTGTTGCGCGCGCCGAAGATGTACGGACCCATCTTGGGGTTCCAACGGTGCGTCTGGTGACCGAAATGAACGCCTGCTTCGAGAAGCTGGCGCATAGAAACCTGGGGCAGAGCCATTGCTGCTATCCTTACTTTACCGGTTTGTCCGCCGCGAGGATGAGAGCCGGCTTCCGCCGACACCGGACCGATCAGGCAACACACCTGACCGTGCCCCGCGTGAGTGATGGGCGGTCAAATAGCCCGAGAGATGATCAAATGCAAGGGATTTGGGGTTACTTCGGCCCCGGCCGCTCATCCTGCCGAACCATGTCGTAGTCGGCTTCCGGCGGGATCTGAATCTTGCCGTCGATGACTTCGGGCAGGACCGTGACGATCGTCGACTGGCGAGCCGCGTCCAGCGCGGCGTCCACCGTCTTGCTGCGGCCCAGCTTGGCGAGCTGCATGCGCGTGGGGAACGTGATCTCGCGGAGTTTGGCGGCCTCGTCGGCGAGCGCCTGGGACGGGCTGATCCAGACCGAATCGATGGACTCGCCGCCATCATGGGCGTGGATATGGTCTTCCGGCACCCGCACCATATAGAACCAGGTGTCGTAGCGGCGCGGCGCGCCCGTCGGCGTGATCCAGTGCGCGAAAGGCACCAGCAGTTCGGTGCAGAACTCGATGCCTTCGGCCTCGGCCAGCTGCACCATGTTCATCTCGCCCTTTTCCAGCTTCTTGCGATGCCGGGCCGCGATCTGGTCGCGGTGCGCGTCGCCGACGAAACCGCCGGTGCCCTTTTCACGGGCGAGAAGCACGCCGCATTCCTCGAAAACCTCGCGAATCCCGGTGATACGCAGCGCCACGTCCTCGGAGGTGCAGGTCGCGCACACGGCCGCGTCGGCATCGGCCGGATCGTGCTTGCCGCCAGGGAACACCAGCGCGCCGCCCATGAACTGCATGTTGCGGTGCCGCTGCACCATCAGCACTTCCATCTCGTCGTCACGGTCGCGCAGCAGCATGACCGTGGCGGCCATCGGGATCTTGTCGGTCATGGCGTCAGATTTCCTGAACTTCGAGAATGCCGGGGATCACTTCGAGGCTGTCCCGCAGCTTGGGCGATATCTTGTATCGGTCGGCAAGCGTCAACTCAACCTGCCTGCTCATCTCCGGCAGGTTGAGCGTGACGTGCACGAAACCCTTGCCCCGCCCGCCGGTCTCGAGAATCTGGCGCACGATATCAAAGGGCGCTTCCTCGTCGATGACCAGCCGCAGTCCCGTCCCGGCCAGCGCCACCACGTCATCGACCGACTGCATCGACTGCGCGACCAGCTTGGGCGCATCGTTCTCCATTCTGGCCTCGACGGTCAGCACGACGGCCTTGTTCACCTCCAGCATGTCGCGATTGGCCGAGAGCTGCTGGGAAAAGAACATCACCTCGAACGCCCCGCTGGAATCGGACAGCTCGACGAAGGCGTAGGGCTTGCCCTTCTGCGACTTGCGCTCCTGGACCCGCGAGATCACGCCGGCCAGCCGGAAGCCGGTCATGCCGGTCAGCATCCGCGCATGCGCCTCGGACCAGACCAGCACGTTCTGCTGCGTCAGCGCGCGCTTGTAGGCATCGAGCGGATGCGACGTCAGGAAAAAGCCGACCGCATCGAACTCGTGCGAGAGCTTTTCCATGGTGGACCAGTCACGCACCGTCGGCAGCTTCAGCGCCACCACGTCACCGCCCGCCGCTCCGCCGAACAGGCCGACCTGGCTCGACGCCCTTTCGTTGGCGGCGGCGGTCGCGTGGCGCAGCACGGTCTCGACCGCCTCGAAGGACTGGCCGCGATTGCCATTGAGGCAATCGAATGCGCCGGCCCGGACCAGATTCTCCAGCTGCCGCTTGTTGACCTGGCGCGGATCGAGCCGCCGCGACAGGTCGCTCAGGTCGCGGAATGCTCCGTCCTTCTCCCGCTCGGCGACCAGGGTTTCCATGGCGCCCGTGCCCACATTCTTGACGGCGGCGAGCGCATAACGAACACCGAAGCGGCCCTCGCCCAGATCCTCGACCTCGAACTCCACGCCCGACTTGTTGATGTCCGGCGGCAGAAGCGGAATCGACAGCCGCTCCAGCTCGCGGCGGAACATGTTCAGCTTGTCGGTATTGCCCGCGTCGAGCGACATCGAGGCGGCCAGGAACTCGACCGGGTAGTTCGCCTTCAGCCAGGCCGTCTGATAGGCGACCAGCGCATAGGCCGCCGCGTGACTCTTGTTGAAGCCATAGCCGGCGAACTTGTCCACGAGATTGAAGATGAAGCTGGCCTGTTCGGGATCGACGCCCTTGGCCGATGCGCCCTGCACGAAGCTGGCGCGCTGGGCGTCCATCTCCTCCTGCTTCTTCTTGCCCATGGCGCGGCGCAGCAGATCGGCCTGCCCCAGGCTGTAGCCGGCCAGGATCTGGGCGATCTGCATCACCTGTTCCTGATAGATGATGACGCCGTAGGTCTCCTCCAGCACCGGCCGCAGCCAGTCGTGCATGTAGGTCGGCGCTTCCTCGCCGTGCTTGCGCTTCACATAGGTCGGGATGTTGTCCATCGGACCGGGGCGATACAGCGCCACGAGCGCGATGATGTCCTCGAAGGAATCGGGCTTGAGCGTCTTGAGCACGTCGCGCATGCCCGAACTTTCAAGCTGGAAGATACCCGCCGCGTCGCCCTTCGCGAGCATCCTGAACGTCTTCTCGTCATCGAGCGGCAGCCGCGCGATATCGATCTCGATCCCGCGCCGCCGGATGAACCGCACGGCGCGCTCGATCACCGTTAGCGTCTTCAGGCCGAGGAAATCGAACTTCACCAGCCCTGCCGGCTCGACCCACTTCATGTTGAACTGGGTCACCGGCATTGGCGAGCGCGGATCGCGATAGAGCGGCACCAATTCGTCCAGCGGCCGGTCGCCGATCACCACGCCGGCCGCGTGAGTCGACGCGTTGCGGTAGAGCCCCTCCAGTTTCAACGCCGTCTCCAGCAGATGGGCGACCGCCTGGTCACCGTCCCGCTCGGCCTGCAGTCTCGGCTCTCCGGCGATCGCCTCGGCCAGCGTGACCGGTTTGGCAGGATTGTTCGGCACCATGCGGCACAGCCGGTCGACCTGTCCGTACGGCATTTCCAGCACGCGGCCGACGTCGCGCAGCGCCGCGCGGGCCTGCAGCTTGCCGAAGGTAATGATCTGCGCGACCTGATCGAAGCCGTACTTGTCCTGCACGTAACTGATGACCTGGCCGCGCTTTTCCTGGCAGAAATCGATGTCGAAATCGGGCATCGACACGCGCTCGGGATTCAGGAAGCGCTCGAACAGCAACCCGAATCGCAGCGGATCGAGATCGGTGATCTGCAGCGCCCAGGCCGCGACCGATCCGGCGCCCGAACCACGTCCCGGTCCGACGGGCACGTCGTGATCCTTGGCCCACTTGATGAAGTCGGACACGATCAGGAAATAGCCGGGGAAGCCCATGCGGATGATGACGTCGAGCTCGAATTCGAGCCGCTTCTCGTAATCCTCGGCCGTGAAGCCGTCCTGGAACACGACCTGTTCCAGACGCAGCGTCAGTCCCTCGCGCGCCTGCCGGCGCAGTTCCTCGACCTCGTCGCCGTCGCGGGAGAATTTCGGCAGGATCGGCTTGTGGGTGCTGACCATGAAGGCGCAGCGCCGGGCGATCACCACCGTATTGTCGATCGCTTCCGGCAGGTCGGCGAACAGCACCTTCATCTCTTCAGCCGACTTGAAATAGTGCTCCGGCGTCACGCGGCGTCGCTCGGTCTGTCCCACATAGGCGCCGCCCGCGATGCACAGCAGCGCGTCATGGGCCTCGTACATGTCCTTCTTGGCGAAATAGACGTCGTTGGTGGCGACGAGCGGCAGGTCGAGCCGGTAGGCGATGTCGAGAAACGCACCTTCGGTGCGCTGCTCGTCATCCTGCATGTGGCGCTGGATCTCGATATAGGTGCGGCCCTGGAACGCCTCGGCGATACGCTTGGCCAGATCCTCGGCGGCGGCGGCCTGATTCTGCTGAACCAATCGCCCGAGCGGTCCTTCCGGGCCGCCCGACAGCAGCAGCAGCCCCTCATTGGCCTGCAGCAACGCGTCAAGCATCACCTTCGGTTCCGAGGTCGCGTCGGACTCCATGAACGAGCGGCTGACCAGCTTTATGAGGTTGCGGTAGCCGGTCTCGTTCTGCACCAGCAACACGACGGGCGCGGCGTCGGCCGCCGTCTGGCCAAGCGCCGCCTGGGCATAGGCGACGCGGACGATGCAGCCGATGATCGGCTGGATTCCGGCCTCCGACAGCAGCACCGACTGCTCCAGCGCGCCGAACAGATTCCCGGTATCGGTCACCGCCACCGCCGGCATCCTGTGCGCGGCGCACAGCTTGGTCAGCGCCTTGAGATGGATGGCGCCTTCCGACAGCGAGTAGGACGAATGGACCCGAAGATGGATGAAATCTGCCAATGCCTCGTCCTATACCGGGAAACCAGAATCAACAATACCGGGTTGGCGATGTGCGGACAATCGGTCGCGGTGACCTCGAAGGTAGCTCATAGGGTTGAACATATGAGCATACATATGAGAAGGTGACGAGATAATACCTGAATGAGGTTGCCTGATGGGATCTGCACGGCCTTTAATAATTTCACTTTTAACCGCTTTACAGTTACCTGCTTCTGCCCAGTCAGAACAAATCACAAGCTCACAGTCAGATTTGACAGTTATAACCTACCCAGCGCAGAAACCGAAAAGTCCTATTTCTCAACCCGATTACCCCGCTTCCTCAGTGTTCAATAACGAAGAAGGAGCAGTTATATTGAAATTCAACGTGAGGGTCGATGGCAGCGTTGATCCTTCGACAATCGTCGTGGGAGAAAGCAGCGGCTTCAGATCACTCGACATGGCCGCAATTGCGGAAGCTGAAAAATGGACGTTTGAGCCTGGTACAAAAAACGGAAAACCTGTCGAAAGTCCGCACCATTTTCGTGTGGTTTTCGAGCTCCGAGGCCAGGGCGGGCCTGTAATGGAAATGCGGGCAGAGGACTTTCCTGGAACGCTCAACGGCGATCCTGGCCTCCCTTTCGTCCCGATGAACATCGAAGGCGGCGACGGTTACGCCCCCTGAGCCCCTACCCCGCCTCCAGCACCCCATTATGCATGAGGATCCGCCGGTCCATGCGGTCGGCGAGCGCGCCGTTGTGGGTGGCGATGAGAGCGGCGACGCCGTCCTCGCGGGCGATGCGGAGCAGTTCGGCGAACACCGCGTCGGCGGTCGCCTCGTCCAGATTGCCGGTCGGCTCGTCGGCATAGAGCACCTTGGGGTTGTTAGCGAGCGCCCGCGCGATGGCGACGCGCTGCTGTTCGCCGCCGGACAGCTGCGCTGGGTAATGGTCGAGCCGCTGACCCAGCCCCAGGCGCGACAGCAGGTCGCGGGCCCGCTCGCGCGCCTTGTCCGGCGTCTTGCCGGCCACCATCTGCGGCAGCGCCACATTGTCCTGAGCACTGAATTCGGGCAGCAGATTGTGGAACTGGTAGACGAAGCCCACGGTCTCGCGCCGGATCGCCGTCCGCTCGCTGTCGGACAGGCCCGCGCAGGAGCGGCCGCCAATGGCGATCTCGCCGCTGTCGGCGGTCTCCAGCAGGCCGGCGATGTGCAGCAGCGTGGATTTGCCGGCGCCGGAAGGCCCCAGCAGCGCGACGACCTCGCCGCGTGCGATCTCCACGCTCGCGCCGCGCAGCACCTCGAGCCGTCCCCGGCCCATGTCGAACCCCTTGCGGACATCGGACAGACGCAGCGCCGTGTTACTCATAGCGAAGCGCCTCCACGGGATCGAGGCTGGCCGCGCGCCAGGCCGGATAGATGGTCATCAGCAGACTGAGCAGCATGGCGATGCCGACGACCAGCCCGATCTCGACCGGATCGACCGTGGCGGGCAGGCCATCGATGCCATAGACCTCGGGCGGAAAGAAGGTCGTGTTCAGCATGCGGCCCAGCCCATCGAGAATCTGGTTCCGGAACTGCAGCAGGATCATGCCCACGGCAAACCCCAGCACCGTGCCGGTGATGCCGAGCATGCCGCCGCACAGAATGAAGATCTTCATCACCGATTGCCGCGACGCGCCGATGGTCCGCAGCACCGCGATGTCCCGGCCCTTGTCCTTCACCAGCATGATGAGGCTGGACATGATGTTGAACGCGGCCACGAGGATGATCAGCACCAGGATGACGAACATGACGTTGCGCTCGACCTTCAGCGCGCTGACCATGCCCGCGTTCAGATCCTCCCAGTTGATCAGCCGGAAACCGTCGCCGACCGCCTGCCTGACGCGCGGCTGGATCTGGGCGATGGCGCGTGGATCGCTCAGCACGATCTCGATCTCGCTGATCTGGTCCTTCAGTCGGAAATAGGTCTGCGCGTCTTCCATGGGCATGAAGACATAGGTCGTGTCGAACAGAACGTTGCCGACCGAGAAGATGGCGACGACCTGATAATCCCGCATGCGAGGCGCCGACCCGAACGGTGTCGCGGTGGTCTGCGGCGATACCAGCGTCACCAGATCGCCCGGGCGCACGCCGAGCGAATCCGCGAGCCGCGAGCCGAGAATGAGCGAATCGCCCGGCACGAAATCCTTCAGGTCGCCGGCGATGATCTTGCTGCGGCCATTGGAATCGACCTTCGCCACGTCGTGATGCATCAGGTCTTCCGGCCGGATACCATGAACCATGACGCCGGCGGACTGCCGCGGACCGACTGCCATGGCCTGTCCCTGCACGATGGGCCGCGCCGCGACGACGCCGTCGACCTTGCGCAGCTTGTCGACGATCGGCTGATAGTCGCGCAGCGGGTCGGTATAGGCCGTCTGGACCAGAATATGGCCGCGCAGGCCGAGGAGCTGGTTGATCAGCGTGTTCTGGAAGCCGTTCATCACCGACATCACGATGATCAGCGTCGCGACGCCGAGCAGGATGCCGACGACCGACAGCACGGCTGTCAGTGAAATGAACCCGTCCTTGCGCCGCGCCCTGAGGTAGCGCAGCGCCATCATCCATTCGAAGGCGGCGATCATCAGGCCCCGGCCAGCAGGCGGCTGATGGCGGCTTCGGCCGAGAGTTCCTCGGTCTGTCCCGTCGCCCTTGTCTTGAACTCGACGACGCCGGCCTTGACGCCGCGCGGTCCGACCACGACCTGGTACGGCAGGCCGATCAGATCGGCATCGGCGAATTTCACGCCGGGCCGTTCGTCGCGGTCGTCGTAGAGCGTGTCGATGCCCGCGTGCTGGAAGCGCTCATACAGGCCATCCGCGGTCACGGTGCAGTCGGCGTCGGTGGGACGCAGATTGATCAGCGCCGTATCGAAGGGCGACACGCTCCTCGGCCAGATGATGCCATTCTCGTCATGGCTGGCCTCGATGATCGCGCCGACCAGGCGCGAGACCCCGATGCCGTATGACCCCATCTCGGCCGTCACCATCTCCCCGGTCGCCGAAGCAACGGAGGCGCCCATCGGGGCGGAGTACTTGGTGCCGAAATAGAAGATGTGACCCACTTCGATGCCGCGGCGCTGGCGCAGGCGCTCGGCGGGAATCGGGCAATTGTTCGCGTCGTGCTTTTCATCGGCGGCCGCATACAGGCTTTCCAGCTCGGCGACCATGTCGAGGTCGGCGTTCAGCATCTGCTCGGCGGTGTAGCTCTCGAACTTCTCGTCGAAATAGACGTCGCTCTCGCCCGTGTCGGCAAGGATGTGGAACTCATGGCTCATATTGCCGCCGATGGCGCCTGGGTCGGCATGGACCGGCACCGCGCGCAGGCCCATGCGGGCAAAGGTGCGAAGATAGGCGACGAACATGTTGAGGTAGGAGTTGCGCGCGCCCTCCTTGTCGAGGTCGAAGGAATAGGCGTCCTTCATCAGGAACTCGCGGCCCCGCATCACGCCGAAGCGCGGGCGGATCTCGTCCCGGAACTTCCACTGGATGTGATAGAGATTTTTCGGCAGGTCGCGATAGCTGCGGACCGAGCTTGCGAAGATGTCGGTGATCAGCTCCTCGTTGGTCGGCCCATAGAGCAGTTCGCGATCATTGCGGTCGACGATGCGCAGCATTTCCTTGCCGTAGTCGTCATAGCGACCGCTCTTGCGCCACAGGTCCGAGGACTGGATCGTGGGCATCAGCATTTCCTGGGCTCCGGCCCGGTCCTGCTCCTCGCGGACGATCTGCTCGATCTTGCGCAGCACCTTGAAGCCGAGCGGCAGCCAGGAATAGATGCCCGCCGAAGACTGACGGATCATGCCGGCGCGCAGCATCAACCGGTGCGAGGCGATCTGCGCCTCGGTGGGTGTTTCCTTCATGGTCGGCAGGAAAAATACGGAACGGCGCATGATGGACTGGATCACTCCCGGCTGGTCTCGCTGTACAGGCGCGAGACTTTAGGGCCGCAGCGCGTCTAAAGCAATTGGCGCCCGCGTACCGCGGAAGCCCGCTGTGGTGTTTTTGCAACAGGCGACGGAAAAGTAACACGCGGCAGGCATTGAAGGCCGTTGGGTCGATGACAGGCCCGAACAAATCACCTACATTCCAATCATCAACGAAGCGCGGCGGACAAAAAACAACAAGCCAGCGCAAACAAACAGGCACCGAGCAACTGCAAAGTGGTCCAAGTTTGGGGAGTTAAAGTTCCTAGGGAGGGGACTTAACAAGTCAAGAACGGCGAAATGCCGATAAATAAAAATTTAGACTATCAAAAAAGCAGGCTTTCTTGAAAGCCTGCTTTTTTCTTTATCAGGTTGTGTCACGAGAAAGACGTCTTTGTGCCACGATGCCCGACGCCCCCGCGAGAGAGCCCGTTATCCGTGGAAGTTGGGTCTGAGGGAGATGAGCCCCGAGCCCTGGATCCAGAAATAGATCCCCCACAGGGCGGCCGCGATCAGGCTCGCGGCCAGCACCTTGCGCCAGATATAAGGGTTGACCGGGGCGCTGTCGGCATGACCCGGCTCGGCGTCACCACCGGCCTCGCGCGAGGTCCGGACACCGACCGGCAGCAGGGTGAAGAACACCAGCCACCACAGGATCACATAGACGACAATTCCCGATACGGGGCCCATGGAGCGCCCGTCAGATTTGTTCGATTTCGACGAGCGTGCCGCAGAAATCCTTGGGCGACAGGAACAGCACCGGCTTGCCGTGAGCGCCGATGCGCGGCTCGCCATCACCCAGGATGGTGGCGCCCTCACCCTTCAGTTTGTCACGAGCCGACAGGATGTCCTCGACCTCGTAGCAGACGTGGTGGATCCCGCCCGACTTGTTCTTTTCGAGGAACTTGGCGATCGGCGATGTCTCGCCCAGCGGATGCAGCAGCTCGATCTTGGTATTCGGCAGCTCGACGAAGACGGTGGTCACGCCGTGTTCGGGCATGTCGACCGCTTCCGTGACCTTGGCGCCCAGCGTATCGCGATACACGGCGGAGGCGGCGGCCAAATCAGGAACCGCGATGGCAACATGGTTGAGACGCCCGATCATCATGCACTCCTTTTGTCGGCTGACCCCTATTTAGGATTTTCGCCAGTCGGCGGCAATCGCAGAATCTGCACGTCCGTCACCGGCTTCTTGTCCGTCGTCTGCCGCACGGTGCGCCGCGCGGCGACGCGGACCCCCTCGCGCAGCACGGCATCGTCGCGCCGCTGGCCGCGCGGCATGCCCTTGACCGCATTCAGGACCGCGTCGGCGATAGCGCCGGCCAGCCCGCCTTCGTCGGGAATACCGAACAGGGTGACCGCAGGATCGGTCAGCAGGCGCCCCTCCGCGTCGACACCGAGCGCGATCACCAGATGGCCATTATGCAGGCCGCGCCGGCGCTCGACGATGGAGACGCTGTCATCGGCGACGAGGACGGTCCCGTCCCGGACCAGGCGCCCCGCCGTCACACGGTCGATGATCTCCGGATTGCCCGGCGCCAGCCGGATCAGCGTGCCGTTGGCGGGCACGACGCACCGGGGGACCTGAAGTTCGCGGGCCAGATCGGCGTGCTCGAACAGGTGGCGCGCCTCGCCATGCACCGGCACAGCGATTTCCGGCCGAATCCATTGATACATGCGGGACAGCTCCTCCCGCCCCGGATGGCCGGAGACATGAACGAACTCGTCCTTCTCGGTGATGATCTTGACACCCTTCTTGGCCAGCTCGTTGTAGAGCCTTCCCAGCGCCAGTTCATTGCCCGGAATGATCTTCGATGAGAAGATCACCGTGTCGCCTTCGGTGAGCGCCACGTTCTGGTTGTCGCCGCCGGCGATGCGCGCCATGGCGCCGCGCGGCTCGCCCTGGCTGCCGGTACAAATCAGCAGCACCTTATCCCTGGGCAGGTAGCCGGCCTCGGCCTCGTCGACGAAAGGCGGCAGATTGGTGAGGTATCCGGTCTCCTGGGCAATCGCCACGTTTCGCCGCAGCGAGCGGCCGACCAGCACCGCATGCCGGTCATGGGCGCGCGCCACTTCGGCCAGCGTCTCGAGACGGGCGATGTTGGAGGCAAAGGCCGTGATGGCGACCCGGCCGGTTTCCTTGCCGACCAACTCGAGCAGATGCCGGCGCACGTCCGCCTCGGACCCGCTCGCGCTCGGGTTGAACACGTTCGTGGAGTCGCAGACCATGGCCAGAACGCCCTCCTCACCCAGGGCCGCGAGAGCACCCTCGTCCAGCGGATGGCCGATCAGCGGATCGGGGTCGATCTTCCAGTCGCCGGTGTGAAAGATCGTCCCGAGCGGCGTCCGGATCGCCAGCGCGCTGGGCTCGGCGATGGAATGGGTGAGCGTCATGAATTCGACGTCGAACGGACCGAGCGTGATCCGGCTGCCCAGAGCCACCTCGATGATCGGCACCTCGTGCAGCAGGCCCACTTCCGCCAGCTTGGCGCGCAGGATCGCGGCTGTGAACGGCGTGGCATAGACGGGACACCGCAGGCGCGGCCACAGATACGGCACCGCGCCGAGATGGTCTTCATGGGCGTGGGTGAGGACCATGCCGACCAGCTTGTCGCGGCGCGCGGCGATGAAGCTGGGATCGGGCATCACCAGGTCGATGCCGGGCAGCGAGGGCGTTCCGAAGCTCACGCCGAGATCGACGATCAGCCACTGATCGTCATACCCGAACACGTTCAGGTTCATCCCGATTTCGCCCGCTCCCCCGAGCGGAACGAACAGCAATTCCTTTTCAGTCATGCCCGTCCTCAAATCGCACCGGGGAAATAAACATCTCCCGCGGTGATATGCCGGGTCACGCCCGGTGACGTTTCGACCACCAGCGCGCCCGTCTTATCCAGTTCGGCGAACCGGCCGACGACGGTCTCGTCGCCGAGCATGACCTGAATGGTCTGCCCGAGACGGTAGGCGCGGATCAGCCAATCAGTGCGAACGGAAGCAAAGCCAAGGTCGCGCCATGCGGCGTAACGTAGCTCGAAGGCCTCCAGCAACCACGTCAAAGCCGTGTCCGGATCCACATCACCCAGTCCCGCGTTGGCGAAGTCGGTCGCCGCGTAGGGCGTGTCCGCCGGATGGCTGGCCAGATTCAGCCCCATCCCGACGATCATGGCGTCGACCCTCGCACCGGTGGACGATGCTTCGAGCAGGATGCCGCAGATCTTGGCGCCGTCCACAAGGACGTCGTTCGGCCACTTCAGCGCCACCCTGTCACCCGCGCCGGCCTTGATGAGCACGTCGCTGACGGCCAGCGCGCTCACAAAGGAGAGTTGGGCCGCCTGCGCGAGCGGCAGATCCGGCTTCAGCAGCAGCGAGACGAAGAGATTGCCCGGCTCGGACATCCAGGAGCGGCCGCGCCGACCCCTGCCCGCCGTCTGGCGCTTGGCCCAGTAGACGGTGCGGTCGGCGGCGTCAGTGGCATTGCGCCGCGCTTCCTCATTGGTGCTGTCGATACTGTCGAAGATCGCGATGCTGTATCCGTCCGGCAGACGGGGCAATACAAGTCCCCTACTGGAACAGCGAACGCGCGGCGTAACCGGCGGCGCCGACAACCGAAGCGGACAGGAGCGGTACCGCGAAGAGTACCGTCACGAGCGCCGACGCGGAGGCGACGACCTTGATCCCCATGCCGGTATCGACGTCGAAGGCCGGCGCGGGCTCGTCGAAGTACATGACCTTGATGATCCGCAGGTAGTAATAGCAGCTCACGGCGCTGGCCAGGGCGCCAATGATCGCCAGCGCGATCAGGCCGGCATCCACGGCGGCGATGAACACATAGAACTTGCCGAAGAACCCGGCGAGCGGCGGAATGCCGGCCATCGAGAACATGAACACCGCCAGCGCCAGCGCCATGGCCGGACGGGTGCGCGACAGCCCTGCGAGATCGGCGATGGATTCGGTGGCCCCATCCTTGCGGCGCATGGCGATGATCAGCGCGAAGGTGCCCACGTTCATCGCCAGATAGATGGCGAGATAGACGAGGACCGACGTCACCCCTTCCGGCGTGGCCGCCGCGAGCCCCATCAGCGCATAGCCCACATGACCGATGGAGCTGTAGGCCATCAGCCGCTTGATGTTGGTCTGCATGATGGCGAAGACCGCGCCAACCGCCATGGAGGCAATCGACAGGAACACCAGGATCTGCTGCCACTGGTCACTGATCTCGGGGAACGCGCCGAACATGGTACGCACGAACAACGCGGTCGCCGCGATCTTGGGCGCCACGGCGAAGAACGCCGTAACCGGCGTCGGCGCACCTTCGTAGACGTCAGGCGTCCACATGTGGAACGGCACCGCCGACACCTTGAACGCGAGGCCGGCGATCAGGAACACGAGACCGATCAGCAGGCCCATCGGCACCGCGCCCTCGCTGCTGACCGAGGCGGCGATCAGGTCGAAGTTGGTGGCGCCCGTGTAACCGTAGATCAGCGAGCAGCCATAGAGCAGCATTCCGGACGACAGGGCGCCCAACACGAAGTACTTCAGACCCGCCTCGGTGGAACGGGCCGAATCCCGGCTCATGGACGCCAGTACATAGAGCGCGAGGCTCTGCAGCTCGATCCCCATATAGAGCGAGATCAGGTCGTTGGCCGAGACCATCATCAGCATGCCCAGCGTGGCGAGCACGATGAGCACCGGATACTCGAAGCGGCGCAGGTTCTCGCGCTCCAGATAGTCCGTGGACACGATGATGGAGATCGCCGATCCGGCCAGGATCAGGATCTTGCAGAAGCTGGAGAAGGAATCCGACACGAACATGCCGGCGAAAGTCACGCTGCGGGTCTCGTAGCCGGGGATGACGGCAATGGCCGTTCCGGCGAGCAGCAGAACCGCGAGCAGCGACACCGTGCGCAAAGAGGTCTTCTCGTTGCTGAACACGCCGATCATCAGCAACGCCAGCGCGCCAACGGCCAGGATGATTTCCGGAAGCGCCGGAAGAAGGGCCGGTACCTCGATCATGGATGCGCTCCCTGAGCGATCGCGGGTTGCGCCGATTCATGGGCGGCCAGCGCCGCGTCGTAATTCTGCAGCAGATTGTCGACGGAGACGTGCATGACGTCGAGGAACGAGCCCGGGAAGATGCCCATCCAGAACACCAGGACGATCAGCGGCGCGAAGATCAGCTTCTCGCGCGGCGACAGATCGACCAGCTTCTTCAGGTCTTCCTTGGTCAGGTCTCCGAAAATCACGCGGCGATAAAGCCACAGCATGTAGGCGGCGCCCAGCACCAGACCGGTCGAGGCCAGCGCCGCGACCAGGATGTTGCCTTGGAAGACACCCAGCAGGACGAGGAATTCGCCGACGAAACCGCTCGTGCCCGGCAGACCGACCGAGGCCATGGTGAACACCATGAAGACCAGCGCATAGCGCGGCATGTTGTTCACGAGGCCGCCATAGCGATCGATTTCGCGGGTGTGCAGCCGGTCATAGACGACGCCGACGCACAGGAACAACGCGCCTGAGACGATACCGTGGCTGAGCATCTGGAAGATGCTGCCCTCGACGCCCTGCGGGTTCATGATGAACATGCCCAGCGTGACGAAGCCCATGTGAGCAACGGACGAATAGGCGATCAGCTTCTTCATGTCCTGCTGCATCAGCGCGACCAGCGAGGTGTAGATCACGGCGATGACCGACAAGGCGAAGACGAGCGGCGCGAAATAGTCACTCGCCACCGGGAACATGGGCAGCGAGAAGCGCAGGAAACCGTAGCCGCCCATCTTCAGCAGCACGCCGGCCAGGATCACCGAACCGGCGGTCGGCGCCTCCACGTGCGCGTCCGGCAGCCAGGTATGCACCGGCCACATGGGCATTTTCACCGCGAACGAGGCGAAGAACGCGAGCCATAGCCATGTCTGCAGCTCGGGCGAGAAATGGTCGCCGGTCAGCAGCTCCGGGATACTGGTGGTGCCGGAGTAAATGTAGATGGCGATCATCGCCAGCAGCATCAGCAGCGAGCCGACCAGGGTGTACAGGAAGAACTTGAACGAGGCGTAGATCTTACGCGCGCCGCCCCAGACACCGATGATCAGGAACATCGGGATCAGGCCGGCCTCGAAGAACAGATAGAACAGCACCAGATCCAGCGCGCAGAACACGCCGATCATCAGCGTCTCGAGCAGCAGGAACGCGATCATGTATTCGCGCACGCGCTTGGTGATCGAGGTCCAGCTGGCCAGGATGCAGATCGGCATCAGGAAGGTGGTCAGGATCACGAACAGCATGGAGATGCCGTCGACACCCATGCGGTAATGGATCGCGCCGCCCAGCCATTCCCGGTCCTCGACGAACTGGAAGGCCGGGGTCGAATAGTCGAATCCGATCCACAGCAGCAGCGAGACCACGAAGGTCGCCGTCGTGGTGAGCAACGCCACCGCGCGCACATTGCGCGCGACCTGTTCCTCATCCCCGCGCGGCAACAGCGCGAACAGCGCCCCCAGCAGCGGCAGGAACGTGATGAGGGAAAGAAGCGGCCAGTCGGTCATCAGTGTCCCCCGCCCATGCGGAACATGTACCAGGTGACGAAGCCCGCCACGCCGATGAGCATCGCGAATGCGTAGTGGTAGAGATATCCGGTCTGCAACAGACGCGCCTTACGGGCCACGAAGCCGATCACCGCGGTTACGCCGTCAGGCCCATAGCCGTCGATGACCTTGCCGTCGCCCTTCTTCCAAAGCTGGAAGCCGAGCCACTTGGCCGGTCGCACGAACAGGGCGTCGTACAGTTCGTCGAAGTACCACTTGTTCAGCAGGAACCGGTAGAGGGGCGCATTGGTCTTGGCGATCGACCCCGGAATGTCGGGGCGGCGGACGTAGAAGAACCACGACAACCCCAGCCCGGCGACGCCCATCACCAGCGGCAGGTACTTGACCCAAGCCGGGACATGGTGCGCGGCCTCGAGGACGTTCGGACCGGCCACGAAGAGCGCCTTGCCCCAGAACTCGGCATAGTGGTGGCCGACGAAATACTCATAGAACACGAGACCCGACAGAATGGCGCCCGCGACCAGGACGACCAGCGGCACCAGCATGATCTTCGGCGATTCATGGACGTGATGCATCACTTCATGGCTCGCGCGCGGCTTGCCGTGGAACGTCATGAACAGCAGACGCCCCGAATAGAACGCCGTCATGAACGCGGCGGCGATACCCATCCAGTACGCGTACTGCCCGACCGAGGTCCCGGCCGCGAAGGCGGATTCCAGCACCATGTCCTTGGAGAAGTACCCGGCGAAGGGCGGTATGCCGGCGAGCGCCAGTGAACCTATCCACATCATGGCGTAGGTGATCGGCATCAGCTTCCAGACGCCGCCCATCTTGCGCATGTCCTGTTCGTTGGACATGCCATGAATCACCGACCCGGCGCCAAGGAACAGCAGCGCCTTGAAGAAGGCATGCGTGAACAGGTGGAACACGGCCGCGCCATATGCCGAGACGCCCAGCGCGAAGAACATGTAGCCCAGCTGCGAACAGGTCGAATAGGCGATGACGCGCTTGATGTCGTTCTGCACCAGGCCGACGGTGGCGGCGAAGAACGCGGTAGAGGCGCCAATGATGGTCACCACCATCAAGGTCGTGGGCGCCAGTTCGAACAGGGGCGAGCAGCGCGCCACCATGAACACGCCCGCCGTCACCATGGTGGCGGCGTGGATCAGCGCGGACACCGGCGTCGGGCCTTCCATGGCGTCCGGCAGCCAGGTGTGAAGGCCCAGCTGGGCCGACTTGCCCATGGCGCCGATGAACAGCAGGATGGTGATGGTCGTCAGCAGGTCGAACTGGTAGCCCAGGAACTCGATGCTCTTGTTTACCATGGTGGGCGCGGCGGCGAAGACCGTCTCGAACTCCACCGAGTTGAACGCGAGGAACACCGCGAAGATACCGAGCGCGAAACCGAAATCGCCGACCCGGTTCACCAGGAACGCCTTGATGGCGGCGGCGTTTGCCGACGGCTTCTTGTACCAGAAGCCGATCAGCAGATAGGACGCGACACCCACGCCTTCCCAGCCGAAGAACATCTGCACGAAATTGTCGGCGGTCACCAGCATCAGCATGGCGAAGGTGAACAGCGACAGGTAGGCCATGAACCGCGGCTTGTGCGGATCGTGGCTCATATAGCCGATCGAGTAGAGATGGACGATCGAGGAGACGACGTTGACGACGACCAGCATGATGGCGGTCAGCGTGTCGATCTTGAATGCCCAGTTGATCCTGAAGTCGCCGGACAACATCCATTCGGCCAGCACCTGATGGTGCACCGTATGGCCCATGGCGATCTCGGAGAACGCCCAGACGGACAGTAGGGCCGACGTGATGACGGCGCCGCAGGTGACGATCTGCGCGCCGCGGTCGCCGATCCAGCGGCCGCCGAAACCGGCGACGATGGCCGCGAACAGGGGCAGGAATACGATCAGGGAATACATCTGTCCCTCACCCCTTCATCTGGCTGATGTCTTCCACGGCGATGGTGCCGCGGTTACGGAAATAGATCACCAGGATCGCGAGGCCGATGGCGGCTTCGCCCGCCGCGACGGTCAGCACGAACAGCGCGAAGACCTGGCCGACCAGATTGCCGAGGAAGGTCGAGAACGCCACCAGGTTGATGTTGACGGCGAGCAGCATGAGCTCGACCGACATCAGGATGATGATCACGTTCTTCCGGTTCAGGAAGATACCGAAAATCCCGAGGGTGAACAGGATCGCGGCGACGGTGAGATAATGTGAAAGGCCGATGTCCATCTCAGATACCCTGCCCCGGCGGAATTTTCTTCACTTCGATGGTGGTCTTGGGATCACGATAGACCTGGCTCGAAATGTTCTGCTTCTTGACTCCCGGACGGGTCCGGTGGGTCAGCACGATGGCGCCGATCATGGCCACCAGCAGGACCAGCCCAGCCGTCTGGAACGCATAGACATACTGTGTGTAGATGACGCGGCCGAGCGCTTCGGTATTGGTCAGGCCCGCGACGGAAGCCTGAGGCTCGCTCAGCCCTTGAACGGCCGGCGCGAACTGCCACACACCGAGGACCATCAGGAGCTCAACCAGAAGAATCAGGCCGATCAGGACGCCGATGGGCAGATACTGCAGAAATCCCTGCCGCAGTTCCGTGAAGTTGATGTCGAGCATCATGACCACGAACAGGAACAGCACGGCCACGGCGCCCACATAGACGATTACCAGAATCATGGCGATGAATTCGGCGCCGATCAGCACGAACAGGCCCGCCGACGTGAAGAACGCCAGGATCAGGTACAGCACGGAATGCACCGGGTTACGCGCCGATATCACCAGGAAGCCGGCGGCGACGGTGATCGCGGCGAAAAGATAGAATGTGATCGTTTGCAGGATCATCCGGTGAGCGTTCCTGGTTACGGCTTCTTTCGGCCGGGTTCTTAACGGTAGGGTGCGTCGGCTGCAAGGTTCGCGGCGATCTCGCGTTCCCAGCGGTCGCCGTTCGCCAGCAGCTTGTCCTTGTTGTAGTAGAGCTCCTCGCGCGTTTCAGTCGCGAACTCGAAATTCGGCCCTTCCACGATGGCGTCCACTGGGCAGGCTTCCTGGCAGAAGCCGCAATAGATGCACTTCACCATATCGATGTCGTAGCGCGTGGTGCGGCGCGAACCGTCGGCGCGCGGTTCGGCCTCGATGGTGATGGCCTGCGCGGGACAGATCGCCTCGCACAGCTTGCAGGCGATGCAGCGTTCCTCGCCGTTGGGATAGCGGCGCAGCGCGTGTTCGCCGCGAAAGCGCGGGCTGAGCGGACCCTTCTCATAGGGGTAGTTGATGGTCTGCTTGGCCTTGAAGAAATACTTCAGGGTCAGCGCCATGGCCTGCACGAACTCCCAGAGGAGGATCGTCTTGGCGGCGCGTGAGAAGCTCGTCATGGCGTGCTCCTAACCTTTGTTCGGCAGCAGGTCGAACGCGACCAGGAAGCCCGACACCACCACGACCGCGCCGAGGGAAATCGGAAGGAAAACCTTCCAACCCAGACGCATGAGCTGATCGTAGCGATAGCGCGGCACGGCCGCCTTCACCCACGAGAAGACGAAGAAGAAGATGGCGATCTTGATGATCAGCCAGATCGGTCCCGGCACCCAGTTAAACGGCGCGATGTCGACCGGCGGCAACCAGCCCCCGAAGAACAGGACCGACATCATCGCGCACATCAGCAGGATGTTCGCGTACTCGCCCAGCCAGAACAGGGCGAAGGTCATGGACGAGTATTCGACCTGATAGCCGGCGACAAGCTCGGCTTCCGCCTCGGGCAGATCGAAGGGAGGACGATTGGTTTCCGCCAGTGCCGAGATCAGGAAGATGATGAACATCGGGAACAGCGGAATGAAGTACCAGAGGCCCCGCTGCGCCTCGACGATGTCGTTGAGGTTGAGCGAGCCGACGCACAGCAGCACCGTGATCAGCACGAAGCCGATGGAGACTTCGTAGGACACCATCTGCGCCGCCGAGCGGAGGCCGCCCAGGAACGGGTAGCGCGAGTTGGATGCCCAGCCCGACATGATGATGCCGTAGACGCCCAGCGACGAGACGGCGAACAGGTAAAGGATACCGACATTGATGTCGGAAATGACCAGTTTCACCTCGCCCCAGTAGCCCCAGGGAATCACCGCCCACGAGACCATGGCCAGCACGAAGCTGATGACCGGCGCGACGACGAAGACCACCTTGTTGGCGCTTGCCGGAATGACGGTTTCCTTGAGCACCAGCTTGAGGCCGTCGGCGAAGCTCTGCAGCAGGCCGAACGGGCCAACCACGTTCGGGCCGCGCCGCAGCTGCATGGCGGCCCAGATCTTCCGGTCGAAATAGATGACGAAGGCGACGGCCACGACGACGGGCAGCATGACTGCGAGAATACCGCCCAGCATCCACAGGCCGGGATAGGCGTAGCCTTCGAGGAAAGCATTATCCATGAGTGCCGGTCCCTTCCCGCGCGACCTGGCCCACGGCGGTACATTCCTCCATGGTCACGGACGCGCGGCAGATCGGATTGGTCAGGTAGTGCTGCCGGATCGTCGACGTGAATGGCGTATCGCCCAGCGCGCCGGACCGGCCGAACTGGCCCCAGGCCGCCGGCACCACATCATTGATCGCGGTCGCATGAGGCACCGCGTCGGCGATACGGCGGCGCAACTGCGCCAGATTGTCATAGGGCAGCTTGCGGCCAACCACGTCCGACAGGGCGCGGATGATGGTCCAGTCCTCGCGGGCATCGCCCGGCGGAAAGACGGCGCGCTTGCCGAGTTGCACGCGACCTTCCGTATTGATCCAGGTCGCGTTCTTTTCGGTGTAGGCGGCACCCGGCAGGATGACGTCGGCGTGACGCACGCCGGCATCGCCATGGCTGCCCTGATACACCACGAAAGCGTTCCTCAGACGATCGACATCCAACTCGTCGGCATGCAGCAGGAAGACCGTGTCGATCTCGCCGCTTTCCGCGCCGGCGAGAATGCCTTCCACGTCGCGTCCGCCCTGCCCGGGCACGAAACCGAGATCGAGACCGCCCACGCGCGCGGCGGCGGTATGCAGCACGTTGAAACCGTTCCAGCCATCACCGATAAGCCCGTAGGCATCGGCGAGTTGACGGGCCAGATCCAGGATCGCCGCGCCGTCCTGACGCGCGAGCGCGCCCTGGCCGAGAATGATCATGGGACGCTGCGCGCCGCGCAGCGCTTCGGCGAAGGAATGGGCGCCCGAGACAACGTCGCTGAGGGTTTCCGGACCGGCACCAAGATAATCGTAATCATAGGTCAGTTCGGGCCGTTCGCCGATGACCGCCACCTTCAGACCGCCCGTCAGCCAGCGCTGGCGGATTCGGGCGTTGACGATGGGCGCCTCGATGCGTGGATTCGATCCGACGATCAGCAGAGCGTCGGCCTGATCGATCCCGGTGATCGTGCTGTTGAACAGGTACGACGCGCGCGAGGATGCATCGAGCCGGGCGCCGTCCTGACGGCAATCAATGTTGGCGGAACCGAGCGCGGCCATCAGGTCCTTCAACGCCGCCATGGCTTCCACATCAGCGAGATCGCCGGCGATGGCCGCGATCCGCATGCCGTCAACCTGCGCGATACGCGCGGCGATGGTCTCGAATGCCTCGTTCCAGCTCGCCTCGACCAGCTTGCCGTCGCGGCGCACATACGGCCGGTCCAGCCTGCGGCGGCGAAGCCCGTCATAGGCGAAACGGGTCTTGTCCGAAATCCATTCCTGATTGATGTCCTCATTGAGGCGCGGCAGCACACGCATGACTTCCTTGCCGCGCGCATCGACCCGGATGTTGGAGCCGACGGCATCGTGCACGTCGACGCTCTCGGTCTTCTCCAGCTCCCAGGAGCGCGCGGTGAAGGCATAGGGCTTGGACGTCAGGGCACCCACCGGGCACAGATCGATGACGTTGCCGGACAGTTCCGACGTCATGGCCTGTTCCAGATAGGTCGTGATCTCCATGTGCTCGCCGCGACCGACCGCGCCGATCTCCTCGACACCGGCGACTTCCTCGGCGAAGCGGACACAACGGGTGCAGTGAATACAGCGGGTCATGACCGTCTTGATCAGTGGCCCCATGTACTTCTCTTTGACCGCGCGCTTGTTCTCGTGGAAGCGGCTCGAGCCGGCGCCATAGGCGATGCTCTGGTCCTGGAGGTCGCACTCGCCGCCCTGGTCGCAGATCGGGCAATCGAGCGGATGGTTGATCAGCAGGAACTCCATCACGCCTTCGCGGGCCTTCTTGACCTGCGGCGTGTTGGTATGGATCACCATGTTGTCGGCGGCCGGCATGGCGCAGCTGGCGATCGGCTTGGGAGACTTCTCCTGCTCGACCAGGCACATGCGGCAATTGCCCGCGATGGAGAGGCGCTCGTGGTAACAGAAGCGCGGGACCTCGACGCCGACGATCTCACATGCCTGCAAGACCGTGGTGCCCGGTTCGACCGTGACCTGCTGTCCGTCAATGGTAAGCGTCGGCATTCCCCGTCTCTCCCCTACGCTGCCTGAACCTGGGCGTTCTTGTAGGCAGCGATGCGCGCTTCCATTTCGGGACGGAAGTGACGGATCAGGCCCTGAATCGGCCAGGCCGCCGCGTCGCCCAACGCGCAGATGGTGTGTCCCTCGACCTGCTTGGTCACCTGCTGCAGCAGATCGATCTCCGGCACTTCGGCCTGGCCGCGCACCATGCGGTCCATGACGCGCCACATCCAGCCAGTGCCTTCACGGCACGGCGTGCACTGGCCGCAGCTTTCATGCATGTAAAACTTCGACAGCCGCGCGATCGCCTTCACGATGTCGGTCGACTTGTCCATGACAATGACGGCCGCCGTGCCGAGGCCGGACTGAACCGCCTTCAGCGAGTCGAAATCCATCAGGACGTCGTCGCAGATGCTCTTGGGCAGCACCGGAACCGACGAACCGCCCGGAATGACCGCGAGCAGATTGTCCCAGCCGCCGCGCACGCCGCCGCAATGCTTGTCGATCAGCTCGCGCAGCGGAATGCTCATCGCCTCTTCCACGGTACACGGCTTGTTCACGTGGCCCGAGATGCAGAACAGCTTGGTGCCGGCATTGTTCGGGCGACCGATGCCGGCGAACCAGGTGGCGCCGCGGCGCAGGATGGTCGGAATGACCGCGATGGATTCGACATTGGATACCGTGGTCGGACAACCCCAGACACCCATGTTCGCCGGAAATGGCGGCTTCAGGCGCGGCTGGCCCTTCTTGCCTTCCAGGCTTTCGATCAGGGCGGTTTCCTCGCCGCAGATATACGCGCCCATGCCGCGATGCACGTACACATCGAAACGATAGCCGGTGCCACAGGCGTTCGCGCCGATCAGACCGGCATCATAGGCCTCGTCGATGGCGCGCTGGAGATTCTCGGCCTCCCGGTAGAACTCGCCGCGGATGTAGATGTAAGCGGCGACGGCGCGCATGGCGAAGCCCGCGATCAGGCAGCCCTCGACCAGCTTGTGCGGGTCATGGCGCATGATCTCGCGGTCCTTGCAGGTCCCCGGTTCGCCTTCGTCCGCGTTCACCACCAGATAAGACGGGCGGCCATCGCTTTCCTTGGGCATGAACGACATCTTCAGGCCCGTCGGGAAACCCGCGCCGCCGCGGCCGCGCAGCCCGGATTCCTTCACCTGCGTGATGATCCAATCCTGGCCATTGCCGATGAAACCGGCCGTCCCGTCCCAGTCGCCGCGCGCACGGGCGCCGTTGAGGAACGGGTCCTGCAGGCCGTAAAGGTTGGTGAAGATGCGATCCTTGTCCGCCAGCATCACGCGGTCTCCTTCAGCGTCGTCGGACCGCCTTCCGGCGCCGAATTCTGGCGGTTGATCTGCGGACCGGCCTTGGGTTCGCGGCCCGCCGCGAGATCATCGAGGATGCGCGCGGTGGAATCCGCGTCCAGATCCTCGAAATAGTCGTCGCCGATCTGCATCATGGGCGCGTTCACGCAGGCGCCGAGGCATTCCACCTCGAGCAGCGTGAACTGGCCATCGGGCGTGGTCTGGCCGTTCTTCACGCCCAGTTTCTGGCGGCATGCTTCCATCACCTGATCCGAGCCACGCAGCCAGCACGGCGTCGTGGTGCAAACCTGGACGAAATGCCGGCCGACCGGCACCAGATTGTACATGGTGTAGAAGCTAGCCACCTCGTACACGCGGATATACGGCATGTTCAGCATCTCGCCGATCACCCGGATCGCCGCCTCGGGCAGCCACCCGCCATTCTGGCGCTGGGCGATATCGAGCAGCGGCATCACGGCGCTCTGCTGACGGCCCTCGGGATATTTGGCGATATGGCGGTTTACCTGCTCCATGCTCTCGGCGCTGAACGCGAAGCTGGCAGGCTGAGTAAAGGGGGCAGCGTGTACGCCGCTCATCGGTCGATCTCCCCGAACACGATGTCGAGTGAGCCGAGAATCGCGGGAATGTCCGCCAGCATATGTCCCCGGCACATGAAATCCATGGCGGCAAGATGCGGGAAACCCGGCGCGCGGATCTTGCAGCGATACGGCTTGTTGGAGCCGTCGGATACCACATAGACACCAAACTCGCCCTTCGGCGCCTCGACGGCGGCATAAGCCTCGCCTTCCGGCACCTTGTAGCCTTCGGTGTACAGCTTGAAGTGATGGATCAGCGCTTCCATGGAACGCTTCATCTCGCCGCGCTTGGGCGGCACGATCTTGCGGTCGAGCGAGGCGACCGGACCGGACGGCATTTCGTTGATGGCCTGCTTCATGATGCGCAGGCTCTGGCGAATTTCCTCGAGGCGCAGGATGAAGCGGTCGTAGCAGTCGCCGTGTTTCCCGATCGGGATATCGAAATCCATCTTCTCGTAGCTGTCATAGGGCTGCGACTTGCGCAGATCCCAAGCGATGCCCGAGGCGCGTAGCGGCGGACCGGAAAAGCCAAGATCGAACGCTTCATCGGCGCTGACGATGCCGATATCCACGTTGCGCTGCTTGAAGATGCGGTTCTCGATCAACATGGTTTCCATGTCGGCGAGCACGGCCGGGAACGTATCGGTCCAGGTATAGATGTCGGCGAGCAGCTCGGGCGGCAGGTCCTGATGAACACCGCCGGGCCGGAAATACGCCGCGTGGAGACGCGCGCCACACGCCCGCTCATAGAACACCATGAGCTTTTCCCGCTCCTCGAAGCCCCACAGGATCGGGGTCATCGCGCCCACGTCCATGGCGTGAGTCGTCAGGTTCAGCAGATGGTTGGCGATCCGGCCGATCTCGGAATAGAGGATACGGATGTACTGGCCGCGCGCCGGCACTTCGCACGCGAGGAGCTTTTCCACCGCCAGGGCGAACGCATGCTCCTGGTTCATGGGCGCGACATAGTCGAGCCGGTCGAAATAGGGCACCGCCTGCAGATAGGTCTTGTACTCGATGAGCTTTTCGGTGCCGCGATGCAGCAGGCCGATATGCGGATCAAGCCGCTCGACGATCTCCCCGTCAAGCTCGGTGATCAAGCGCAAAACACCATGCGCCGCAGGATGTTGCGGACCGAAATTGAGATTGTAGTTCTTCAGTTCGACGTCAGCCATCAGCCTTGCTTTCCAGCCTCGCCCGCCGCCTTCTCGTCGCCGGGCAGGATGTATTTCGCGCCTTCCCACGGGCTCATGAAGTCGAAGTTGCGGAACTCCTGCATCAGGCTGACGGGTTCGTAAACCACTCGCTTCTGCTCTTCGGAGTAGCGCACTTCCACATAGCCCGTCAGAGGGAAGTCCTTGCGCAGCGGGAAACCCTGGAAGCCGTAATCCGTCAGGATGCGGCGCAAATCCGGATGGCCGGTGAACATCACGCCGTACAGATCCCAGCACTCGCGCTCGAACCAGCTCGAAGACCCGAAGATCTCGATCACCGACGGCACGGGCGTATCTTCGTCCGTCTGCACCTTCACACGGATCCGGTGATTATGGGTCAGGCTGAGCAGATGGTAGACCACGTCGAACCGCAGCGGCCGGCTCGGATAGTCGGCGCCGCAGACATCGATCAGCTGACGGAACTGGCATTGCGTGTCGTCGCGCAGGAACTTCAGCACCCTCACGATGGACGCGGCCTGGGCCGTCAAGGTCAGCTCACCGAGACGGACCGAAAAGCCAGTCACGTCTTCCGCAAGGCTGGTGGCGATGAACTCGCCAAGCTCGTTTAGCGCGCCGTCCATCTGGGCCTCTATCGCGACAGGTTACCGGTTCGCCGGATTTTCTTCTGCAACTGCAGGATGCCGTAGACCAGCGCCTCGGCGGTAGGCGGACAACCCGGGACATAGATGTCGACTGGCACCACCCGGTCGCAGCCGCGCACGACGGAATAGGAATAATGATAGTACCCGCCGCCATTGGCGCAGCTGCCCATGGAAATCACGTAACGCGGCTCGGGCATCTGATCGTAGACGCGGCGCAGCGCCGGCGCCATCTTGTTGGTCAGGGTGCCGGCCACGATCATGACGTCCGACTGGCGCGGTGAAGCGCGTGGGGCGAAGCCGAAACGCTCCATGTCATAACGCGGCATGCTCGCCTGCATCATCTCGACGGCGCAGCACGCCAGGCCGAAGGTCATCCACCACAGCGAACCGGTGCGCGCCCAGTTGATGAGGTCGTCGAGACGGGCGACGATGAAGCCCTTGTCGGTCAGGTCTTCCGAAAGGCCCTGGAAATACGCCTGCGAGGCGGCGGTCGATGCGTCAAGCGGCGCTCCGGCGGGACGCACGGCCGGCGCGAGTGGATTTTCTATTCCCATTCCAGCGCCCCTTTCTTCCATTCATAGACGAAGCCGACGGTAAGCACGCCCAGAAACACCATCATCGACCAGAAACCGAACAGGCCGATCCCGCCCAGTGAGATAGCCCACGGGAACAGAAAGGCGACTTCGAGGTCGAAAATGATGAAGAGGATGGCCACCAGATAGAACCGGACGTCGAACTGGCCGCGCGTGTCGGCGAACGCGTCGAAGCCGCACTCGTAGGCTGACAGCTTGTCGGGATCGGGGTTCTGGCGGGCAACGAGGACGGACGCGCCGACGAGGATCAAAGCGAAGGCGATCGCGACGCCAAGGAACAGCAGAATAGGTAGGTATTCGGCGAGCAAACCCTGCATCGGAAACCGTCTTTTTTGAGTTGTGAGTTCCGGCTTACCGATCGGTCCGGCTGGGACTGATCGGGGCGCAGTATAGTCGGCGCACCCCCCAAGTCAAACCGATTGGACCCTAGATTTTGCAGGCCAGAACTGTGGGAAAGTGGCGAGAGTGACGGGACTCGAACCCGCGACCTTCGGCGTGACAGGCCGACGCTCTAACCAACTGAGCTACACCCCCACGAAGGGATTCTGCTGAACCGATCGGCGCGCCAGAGGCGCCTGGAACCCGTGTCAGGAGACCACGATCGGAACGCGAAAGAACGAAGTAAAGTGGCGAGAGTGACGGGACTCGAACCCGCGACCTTCGGCGTGACAGGCCGACGCTCTAACCAACTGAGCTACACCCCCGCAAGGGAGGCTTCGTTTACGGCACCGCCCGTATGGTGTCAACGCAGAATCGACCGGGGAGCGCCTAAGTTTGCGAGGCTGTTTGGCACTGGCCCGAATTCCGGCCGGACGCAGGTCTTTGTATCCGGCAACTGGCGCGGCCCGTCTGCGCCAAACAATGCGCTTGGGCCGAACCTAGAGAAATATCAGGAGGCTACACGAATCACTTCATGTGAGATGACAAGAGCCAAACCATCGGTCCCTCGAACGCCCGGCGCCACCGAGGACGCGCGGCGCCCTCGGAGCGGACTGCTGAGGTGCGTGAGGCTTTGGACAGGCCGCTCGGGGCCTGGAAAATGGTGGGCGATGACGGGCTCGAACCGCCGACCCTCTCGGTGTAAACGAGATGCTCTACCAACTGAGCTAATCGCCCGGAAGAATGCATAAATGAATCCGACCGCCTAGAGGCAGGCGGCCGGAATCGAAATCTTGGATCGTTTAAGAAAAACGATTTAGTTAACTGCGTCCTTCAACGCCTTGCCAGCCTTGAACTTGGGCTGCGAGGACGCAGGAATATCGATCGTGTCGCCGGTCCGCGGGTTACGGCCGGTCGTCGCGGCGCGCTTTGCCACGCTGAACGTGCCAAAGCCGACGAGGCGAACTTCTTCGCCCTTCGCCAACGCGCCCGAGATGCCGTCAAGAACGGCGTCGACCGCACTGGCCGCATCAGCCTTCGAGAGGCCTGCACTGGTTGCAACGGCCGCGATCAGGTCGTTTTTGTTCACGACAACCCCCTTGTTTGTAGATGATTTATCCAACAGGTCTCTCTTTGAGAGAGAGCGGAGTTTAGTTCGCACCTTTTGGAGCGTCAAAGGAAAAGCCCCCGAAGAGCGCAGAAAATCTACGCTTTTCGGGGGCACGATGGCTCACTCGGATATGACCGTCCGGTGCTTAGTGCGTAACGAGACCTTCCCCGTCGGCCGCCGGCTTGTCCTTGGCAAGGCTCGTTACCGAATCATCCTCTTCCCAGGTGATCGGCACGAGCGGCTTGGTCAGCGCATGACCGAGGACTTCCTCGACCGTGGATACCGGAATGATCTTCAGTCCGGTCTTCACATTGTCGGGCACCTCGGCCAGGTCCTTCTCGTTGTCCTTGGGAATCAACACGACCTTGATTCCGCCGCGAAGGGCCGCGAGCAACTTTTCCTTCAGGCCGCCGATGGCGAACACCCTGCCCCGCAGCGTCACTTCGCCGGTCATGGCGATGTCCTTGCGGACCGGGTTGTTGGTCAGCACCGACACGATCGAGGTGACCATACCGACACCGGCCGACGGACCATCCTTCGGCACCGCGCCTTCCGGAACGTGGATGTGGATATCGCGCTTCTCGAAGATCCGCGGATGAATCCCGAAGGTGGTCGCCCGCGACTTCACGAAGCTGGCCGCCGCCTGGATCGATTCCTGCATCACGTCACCGAGCTTGCCGGTGATGGTCATCTTGCCCTTGCCGGGTACGAGGACGGATTCGATGGACAGCAACTCGCCGCCCACTTCGGTCCAGGCCAGGCCGGTCACGACACCGACGCTGTCTTCCTCTTCGGCAATGCCGTAGCGGAAGCGGCGCACGCCCGAATAGTCGCCCAGATTCTCGGCGGTGACCCGCACCTTGTCGGTCTTGCCACCGACCAGTTCACGGATCGCCTTGCGCACGAGCTTGGCCAGTTCGCGCTCGAGACTGCGCACGCCGGCTTCCCGGGTGTAGTAGCGGATCAGGTCACGCAGGGCTTCGTCGGTGATCTCCCACTCGCCCTTCTTGATGCCGTTCTGTTCGAGCTGCTTGGCCACCAGGTGACGCTTGGCGATCTCGACCTTTTCATCCTCGGTGTAACCGCTGAGACGAATGATCTCCATGCGGTCCATCAGCGGACCCGGAATGTTCAGCGTGTTCGCCGTGGTCACGAACATCACCTTCGACAGGTCATAGTCGACCTCGAGGTAATGATCGTTGAACGTGCTGTTCTGCTCCGGATCGAGCACCTCCAGCAGCGCCGACGACGGATCGCCGCGGAAATCCGCACCCATCTTGTCGATCTCGTCGAGCAGGAAGAGCGCGTTGTTGCTGCCCGCCTTCTTCATGCTCTGGATGATCTTGCCGGGCATGGAACCGATATAGGTCCGGCGGTGACCGCGGATCTCGGCCTCGTCGCGCACACCGCCCAGCGACACGCGCACGAAGTCCCGGCCCGTCGCCTTGGCGATCGACTTGCCAAGCGAGGTCTTGCCGACGCCGGGCGGGCCGACCAGGCACAGGATCGGGCCGCGGATCTTCTTGGTGCGTTGCTGCACGGCAAGATATTCCAGGATCCGTTCCTTGACCTTCTCCAGACCATAATGATCCGTGTCGAGAACCGTCTCGGCGACCGAAATGTCGGTGCGTACCTTCTTGGACTTGTTCCACGGAATGTTGAGCAGCCAATCGAGGTAGTTGCGCACGACCGTCGCTTCCGCCGACATGGGGCTCATGTTGCGCAGCTTCTTCAGCTCGCCTTCGGCCTTGGTGCGGGCTTCTTTCGACAGCTTGGTCGCGTGAATCTTCTCTTCGAGTTCGGCGATCTCGTCCGCGCCTTCCTCGCCCTCGCCCAGTTCGCGCTGAATGGCCTTCATCTGCTCATTCAGGTAATACTCGCGCTGGGTCTTCTCCATCTGCTTTTTGACACGGCTGCGGATCTTCTTCTCGACCTCCAGCACGCCGATCTCGTTCTCCATCAGCGCGTAGACGCGTTCGAGACGCGAGCCGACATCCTCCATCTCCAGCAGTTCCTGCTTCTCGGAGATTTTAACGGACAGATGCGAGGCAAGGGTGTCGGCAAGCTTGGCCGGATCATCAATTTGATTCACCGAAACAAGAACTTCCGGCGGAACCTTCTTGTTCAGCTTCACATACTGCTCGAACTGCGAGACGACCGAGCGCGCCAGAGCTTCAAGCTCCGCGCGTTCGGCGAGGCTTTCCTCGATCTCGGAGGCCTTCGCCTCGAAGAATTCCGGATTGTCGACGAACTCATCCAGGCGCGCGCGCGAGCCACCTTCCACCAGCACCTTCACGGTGCCGTCGGGCAACTTCAGCAGCTGCAGAACGGACGCGATGGTGCCGACGCGGAAGATGTCGGCGTGGCCTGGGTCGTCCTGCCCGGCGTCCTTCTGCGTCACGAGAAGGATCTTCTTGTCATCCTTCATCACATCCTCGAGCGCCCGCACGGACTTCTCGCGCCCCACGAACAGGGGAACGATCATGTGCGGGAACACGACGATGTCGCGCAGCGGCAAAACCGGAAAGGTCGTTGACTTGTCTGATTTCTGCATGGCTTCCCATTCGATCCAGATTTGGGGGCCGACGAATCGACCGCCCCCACATTATCGTACCCGCTCAAATGGAGATTGGATCAGGAAAGATCAACCCCCGGGCCATCCGCCGGGGGAGCGGGGAAGTTCAGGCGCCCTTGCCCACGTCATCCCGGCGATCGGAATAGATATAGAGCGGCTGGGCGCGGCCTTCGACAACCTCGTTGTTGATGACCACCTCGCCAACGCCTTCCAGCGCCGGCAGATCAAACATGGTGTCCAGAAGGATCGCTTCCATGATCGAGCGCAGACCCCGCGCGCCAGTCCGGCGCTTGATCGCCTTGCGGGCGACCGCATGAAGCGCGTCCTCGGTAAAGCCGAGCGACTTGCCTTCCATCTCGAACAGGCGCTGATACTGCTTCACCAGAGCGTTCTTGGGCTTGGTGAGAATTTCGATCAGTGCCTCTTCGTCCAGATCGCGCAGGGTGGCGAGCACCGGAAGACGGCCGACGAATTCGGGGATCAGGCCGAATTTCAGCAGATCCTCTGGCTCGACGCCCTGCAGAACCTCGCCCGTCCGGCGATCTTCGGGGCCGACCACATTGGCGCCGAAGCCGATCGACTTGTTGGTACCGCGCGCGTCGATGATCTTTTCCAGGCCAGCAAACGCGCCGCCGCAGATGAACAGGATGTTGGTCGTGTCCACCTGCAGGAATTCCTGCTGCGGATGCTTGCGGCCGCCCTGGGGCGGCACGCTGGCGACCGTGCCTTCCATGATCTTCAGCAGTGCCTGCTGCACACCCTCGCCCGACACGTCCCGCGTGATCGACGGATTGTCGGACTTGCGGCTGATCTTGTCGACCTCGTCGATGTAAACGATGCCGCGCTGCGCCCGTTCGACATTGTAGTCGGCCGACTGCAGCAGCTTCAGGATGATGTTCTCGACATCCTCGCCCACATAACCGGCTTCAGTCAGCGTGGTGGCGTCGGCCATGGTGAAGGGCACATCCAGGATGCGCGCCAGTGTCTGGGCCAGAAGCGTCTTGCCGCAGCCCGTCGGACCGATCAGCAAAATGTTCGACTTGGACAGTTCGACGTCATTGTTCTTGGACGCGTGGTTCAGCCGCTTGTAGTGGTTATGCACCGCGACCGACAGCACCCGCTTGGCGGTCTGCTGACCAATGACGTAGTCATCCAGCACACGGCAGATTTCCGCGGGCGTGGCAATGCCTTCGCCGGACTTCACGAGCGAGTTCTTGTTCTCCTCGCGGATGATGTCCATGCACAGTTCGACGCATTCATCGCAGATGAACACGGTCGGTCCGGCAATGAGCTTGCGCACTTCGTGCTGGCTCTTGCCACAGAACGAACAATAGAGCGTGTTCTTGGAGTCGCTGCTTCCGCTGGTCTTGGTCATAGCCCGAGTCGTACTGCCATTTGCGAGCATGCTAGCCGGGCGCGGCCCGGCCAATCAATGCCTATGTTGCGGCGCGTTGCCGCGTTAGGGGCACTCTTGAAGGCCAAAACCCTTAAGCCGCCTTGCTCTGCGGGTCCGGGCGCTTCTCGAAGACCTCGTCGATCAGGCCGAACGCCTTGGCGTCGTTGGCCGTCATGAAGTTGTCGCGTTCGAGCGCGCGGCGGATGGTTTCGATGTCCTGGCCCGTGTGCTTTACGTAGATCTGGTTCAGGCGCTCGCGAATGGCGAGGATTTCCCGCGCATGAATTTCGATATCCGTCGCCTGACCCTGGGCGCCGCCCGACGGCTGATGCAGCATGACGCGGGCATTCGGGGTCGCGAAGCGACGGCCCGGTTCGCCAGCCTGCAGCAGCAGCGAACCCATGGACGCGGCCTGACCGATGCACACGGTGGACACCGGCGCCTTGATGTACTGCATGGTATCGTAGATCGCGAGTCCCGAGGTGACGATGCCGCCCGGCGAGTTCACGTAGAGCGCGATCTCCTTGCCGGGATTTTCGGCCTCGAGGAACAGCAGCTGGGCGCAGATCAGGCTGGAGACGCCGTCATCGATCGGCCCCACCAGGAAGATGATCCGCTCCTTGAGCATGCGCGAGTAGATGTCGTACGCACGCTCGCCGCGATTGCTCTGCTCGACCACCATGGGAACGAGAGCACTGTAGATTTCGTAAGGATCCCTCATCGCACCGCCTTGTTTTCCGGAGGCCCAGTTCAACGTGAACTAGGCCTCATGATTGGTTTTCAAAGGGTCTGACCGCTGACGGCCGCACCCCGATCGGTTCGACGCGTGGGCAGGCCAGGATTAGCTGGCGGCGGCCTCGGTCTCCTCGTCGGGGTCGCGGAACAGAGTCTCGCGATCGACTTCCTTCTCCGTAACTTCGGCCTTCTCCAGGATAAAGTCTATCACCTTATCCTCGAAAAGCGGGGCGCGGATCTGCTGCAGCGCGTCGGGGTTCTTCTGATAGAACTCGAACACGCGGCGCTCCTGGCCCGGGAAGCGCTGGGCTTCCATCATGATGGCCCGGTTCAGCTCTTCCGCCGTCACGGTGATCTCGTTGGTATCGCCGATCGTCGACAGCAGCAGGCCGAGGCGCACGCGGCGGATCGCGATGTTGCGATACTCCTCGCGAAGCTCCTCTTCCGGCTTGTCGGCCGTCGACAGGTCCTTGCCTTCTTCCTTCAGGCTGCGCTCGAAATCCTGCCAGATCTGGTTGAACTCCATGTCGACCATGCCTTCCGGCACCGGGAAATCATGCATTTCCGCCAACTGATCGAGCATGGCCCGCTTCAGCTTCATGCGCGAGACCCGGTTGTAGTCGGCGCCGATCTGTTCCTTGAGGCGCTCGCGCACTTCGTCGAGCGTCTCCATGCCGAGCTTCTTGGCCAGCTCGTCATCCACAGCGACTTCACTCGCGGTCTTGACTTCCTTTACCGTGACCTCGAACACCGCGGCCTGCCCGGCAAGATCGGCCGAACCGTAATCCTCGGGGAAGGTCACGTTGACGTCGCGGCTGTCGCCGGCCTTGACACCGACGAGCTGGTCCTCGAAGCCCGGGATCAGCGAGTTGGAGCCGAGTACCAGCTGATAATCCTCGGCGGCGCCGCCCTCGAAGGCCTCGCCATCGCGCTTGCCGACGAAATCGATCACCACCGCGTCGCCGGTCTGGGCCTCATGGCCGTCCGGCGCGGTCTCGTAGCTCTTCTGCTGGTCGGCGATGCGCTTCAGCGCGTCATCGATCTCGCTGTCCGGAACCGGCGAGAATTCCTTCTCCAGCTTCACGGTGGACAGATCGCCCGGGACGATTTCCGGCAGGATCTCGACCGACATTTCATATTCCAGATCGCTGCCCTTCTCGAAGGACTTGATCTCGATGTTCGGGCGCATGGCCGGGCGCAGGGAGTTCTGCTCCAGCGCCTCGCGCGAGGTGGTATTCACCGTTTCCTCGAGCACTTCGCCCAGCAGCGCGTCGCCATGCAGCTTGCGCAGATGCTTGACCGGCACCTTGCCGGGGCGGAAGCCCGGCAGGCGGATCCTGGTCGCAAGCTGCTCCAGCTTCTCGTGCAGCTTGCTGTCGAGCACGTCGGCCTCGACGGTGATTTTATACTCGCGCTTCAGGCCTTCGGCGCTGGTCTCGGTGACTTGCATAGTACGTCCGAACTCTGTTGGTGCTTCTAAATACAGACGGATTCTTGCGTTGTTGGTGCGGGCGAAGGGACTCGAACCCCCACGAGTTTCCTCACTGGAACCTAAATCCAGCGCGTCTACCAATTCCGCCACGCCCGCCACCTTCGTGGCGCAACTGCAATCCCGCCCCGCTCAGGGGGCGGACCTATAGCACACCTTTTTCGCGCAACGCCAGCGATCTTGAAACACAGGGTTCACGCAAGCTCGCGCAGCACGGCAGGAATGGTTTCCGTCAGGTCCTCGGCGATCAGGCCGGGGCCGAACAGCGTGGCGGCACGGCCATGTAACCACGCTCCGGCGGAGGCGGCCTCGAACGCGGGCATGCCCTGGGCGAGCAGCCCGATGATCAGGCCGGCCAGCACGTCGCCCGAACCGGCCGTGGCCAGGGTCGGCGGCGCGTTGGCGTTGATGGCGGCGCGCCCGTCCGGCGCGGCGATCACCGTGTCCGCCCCCTTGAGAAGGACCACCGCCCCTGCCCGGCGCGCGGCCGCCCGCGCGCGGTCGATCCGGCAGCCCTCGACCAGATCCGGAAAGACCCGCGAAAACTCGCCGTCATGGGGGGTGAGCACGCACGGACCGTCGATGGCGGCGAACAGATCATCGGGCCGGTCACGGAAGGACGTCAACCCGTCGGCGTCGATCACGCAGAAGCGGCCGCTGGCCAATGCCGCGCACGTCATCTCGCGGGTCTGCGGGCCGACGCCGCCGCCCGGTCCGATCAGGATCGCGTTGCGGCGCGGGTCCGCGAGCACCGTCGAGAAGTTGTCAAAGGCAAGTGTCATGACCGCGTTGAGCTGGGCCGCATGGGCCGGCAGGGCATCGGGTGGACATGCCACGGTCACCAGCCCCGCGCCCACTCGCAACGCCGCGCGCGCCGCGAGCCGCGCCGCCCCACCCTGGGCCAGCGGCCCCGACACCACGACCGCGTGCCCGCGCGCGTACTTGTGAGCCTCGATCCGCGGAAAGGGATAGGCCGCGCGCCAGAGCGGCGGTTCGTTCTCCCAGAGTTCCGGCCGAATCGTCTCCAGCACCGCATCGGGGATGCCGATGTCGGCGACGGTCACGGGCCCCGCGAGCACCCGCGAGTCGATCAGCAGATGGGCCGGCTTCTTGCGGAAGAAGGTCACCGTACGCGATGCCCGGACCGCCGGCCCCTTGATGAAGCCCCTCGTGCCCTCGACCCCGCTCGGCACATCGACCGCGAGAACCGGGACGCCGCGTGCATTGACCGCATCGACAACCGCCGCCGCCACTCCTTCAATGGGCCGGTCCAGTCCGGCACCGAACAGGGCATCGACCACGAGGCCGGCATTGGCGAGAAGATCGGGTGTCAACGGCTCGATGGGACCGTTCCAACGCGCCGCCATCTCCGCCGCGTCGCCTTTCAACCGCGCCACCTCGCCCAGCAGGCCGAGCCGTACCGTCCAGCCACGTTCGGACAGCAGGCGCGCCACGACGAATCCGTCACCGCCATTGTTGCCCGGTCCACACAGGATCGCGACAGGGCATGGCGCATGGGCGGCGAGGATGACATCCGCGACCGCCCAGCCGGCATTTTCCATCAGGACAAGGCCCGGAGTTCCGGCGGCGATCGCCAGCGCGTCCGCCCGATACATCTGTTCGACAGTGAGAAGCTCGACCCCGTTCATGACGCGACTGTACGGGCCATCCGGTCGGGAGGCCAAGAATTCCGTGACACGACAAAGGGGAAATTGGGGTGGCTGATGGGAATCGAACCCACGACCTCAGGTACCACAAACCCGCGCTCTAACCAACTGAGCTACAGCCACCGCAGCGGCGCAGTACTTACCCGCATTGATCCGGCCATGCAAGATCAGAAGAATGCTTTCATGCGCGCGATCGCCTCATCGAGCACCTCGTCCCGCTTGCAGAAGCAGAACCGGACCAGATGGGTCGGCGGATCGGCGGGATAGAAGGCCCCGACCGGCACGCAGCCAACCCGCGCGCCCGCCACCAGCATGCGCGCGAAGGCGAAATCGTCGCCCTGGTCCCAAAGCCCCCGGAAGTCAGCGGTCACGAAATAGGTCCCCTCCGACGGGAGGACGGCGAAGCCGACTTCCGCGAGTCCGGCGCTCAACCGATCCCTTTTGCGCGCCATCGCCGCGGCCAGTCCGGCGAAATACTCATCGTCCTTTCGCAGGCCGTGGGCCACACCCGCCTGGAGACTCGGCGGCGTGGTGAAGGTGATGAACTGATGCGCCTTGGCGACGGCATCGATCAGCGCGGGTGCCCCGGTGAGGTAGCCGACCTTCCAGCCCGTCAGGGAAAAGGTCTTTCCAGCCGATCCGACCCGAAGCGTCCGCTCGGCCATTCCCGGCAATGTCATCAACGGGATATGGCCGTGGCCGGAGAACACGAGATGCTCATAGACCTCGTCACAAAGCGCGTAGACGTCGTGCTCCTCGAGCAATTCCGCGATCAACGCCAGCTCGGCAGTGCTGAACACCTTTCCCGTCGGATTCATCGGGCTGTTGATGACCAGCAACTTGGTGCGAGGCCCGAATGCGGCGCGCAGCTCGGCCTCCGGCAGCGACCATTCCGGCGGTCGCAGCCGCACCATGCGCGCCGTCGCGCCCGCCAGCCGGACGATCGGCAGATACGAATCGTAGACAGGTTCGATCAATACCACCTCGTCGCCCGGACGCAGGAGGGCCAGCAGACTCGCGGTCAGTGCCTCGGTGGCGCCGGAGGTAATCAGGACCTGACTTTGCCAGTCGACCTCCAGGCCATGGAACCGGCGGCCGTGATCGGCGACCGCCTGACGCAGCGCCGGCAGACCCGTCATCGGCGGATACTGGTTGGGGCCGTCCAGCACGGCGCGCGCCGCCGCCGCCCGCACGTCCTCGGGTCCATCTTCGTCCGGAAACCCCTGCCCCAGATTGATCGCCTGGTGCTCGACAGACAGCGCCGACATCACGGTGAAGATGGTTGTGCCCAAGGCAGCGATGGTTTCGTTGACCTGTTTCATATGCCCGCCCCGCCGGCACTTTCCCTGCCTACATATTGACCATTTTGCCCGAAAAATGTGCAGCCATGGGTCAAGGACGGTCGATTCAGCATGGGGTGGACGCTCCGGAAATGGGAAGTTAGGCTGTGACGCAGAGTTGGCACGTATCGTGCTTGAAGCGACGTACTACGAAAATCCAAATCACTGGGGTTGGACGAACGCGAGCATGAAGAAGATTGAAGCGATCATAAAGCCGTTCAAGCTGGACGAAGTGAAGGAAGCCTTGCACGAGGTTGGCTTGAGCGGCATCACCGTCATCGAGGCCAAGGGCTTCGGGCGGCAGAAGGGCCACACCGAGCTGTATCGCGGCGCCGAGTACGTCGTCGATTTCCTGCCCAAGGTGAAGATCGAGGTCGTCCTGGACGACGCCCTGGTCGAACGGGCCATCGAAGCGATCCAGCAAGCGGCCCAGACCGGCCGCATCGGAGATGGCAAGATTTTCGTCTCCAACGTGGAGGAAGCCATCCGCATCCGCACCGGCGAGACCGGCGTCGACGCCATCTAACCTACCAGCCAACAAACACGAATCGGGAACGAGAGGAATATCCATGAGTGACGTGAACGCCCTGCTCAAGCGGATCAAGGACGAAGAGATCGAATATGTCGATCTGCGCTTCACCGACCCGCGCAGCAAATGGCACCATCTTTCCATGCACAAGGACGTCGTCGACGAGGACATGTTCGTCGAAGGCGTGATGTTCGACGGTTCCTCCATCGCCGGCTGGAAGGCGATCAACGAGTCGGACATGGTCCTGATGCCGGACGTGTCGAGCGCCGTCATCGACCCCTTCTCGGCCACCAAGCAGCTGATCGTGATCTGCGACATCCTGGAGCCGGGCAGCCATGAAGCCTATGGCCGCGACCCGCGCGGGACCGCCAAGGCGGCGCTCAACTACCTGAATTCGACCGGCATCGGCGACGCCGCCTATTTCGGCCCCGAGCCCGAATTCTTCATGTTCGACAACGTCCAGATGGACGTCGGCTACAACACGGCGTTCTACAAGTTCGACGACGTGGAAAGCCCGCACATGGCCGGCGCCGCCATCGAAGGCGGCAACATGGGTCATCGCCCGCGCATCAAGGGCGGCTACTTCCCCGCCAGCCCGGTCGATTCGGGCCATGACATCCGCGCCGAAATGCTCGGCACCATGCGCGCCATGGGCGTGCCGATCGAAAAGCACCACCACGAAGTGGCCACCTCGCAGCACGAACTGGGCATGAAGTTCGGCACTCTGGTGACCGCCGCCGACGCGGTGCAGATCTACAAGTATGTCTGCTCGAACGTCGCCCACGCCTATGGCAAGACCGTTACCTTCATGCCGAAGCCGGTCGCGCTGGACAACGGCTCGGGCATGCATGTGCATCAGTCGATCTGGAAGGGCGGCAAGCCGCTGTTCGCCGGTAATGGCTACGCTGACCTGTCGGAAGAGTGCCTGTACTACATCGGCGGCATCATCAAGCATGCCAAGGCGATCAACGCCTTCACCAACGGCACGACCAACAGCTACAAGCGTCTCGTCCCGGGTTATGAAGCCCCCGTGCTGCTGGCCTATTCGGCCCGCAACCGGTCGGCTTCGTGCCGCATCCCGTACTCGCCGAGCCCCAAGGGCAAGCGCGTCGAGATCCGCTTCCCCGATCCGGCCTCAAACCCCTATCTGGGTTTCGCCGCCATGATGATGGCCGGCCTCGACGGTATCGAGAACAAGATCCATCCGGGCGAGCCGATGGACAAGGATCTGTACCACCTGCCGCCGGAAGAACTGGCAGCCGTCCCCACCGTGTGCGGCAGCCTGCGCCAGGCCTGCGAGGCGCTGGACTCCGACCGCGACTTCCTCAAGAAGGGCGGCGTGTTCAACGACGACCAGATCAACGGCTATCTGGAACTGAAGATGGAAGAAGCGCTGGCGTGGGAAACCGCTCCGCACCCCATCGAATATATGATGTACTATTCCGCCTGACGCGAAGAGGCGGGCACCCCGCCCGCTTCACCTCTACACGGAAAGCCCCGGTTCGCCGGGGCTTTCTCTGTTTAACCCGGCGCACGCGCTGGGCCGCCCTGTACCCTGATGTCGTGTAACACCATATATCGGGTGCCTCTGCCGCTCTGCATACACTATACTGCGGCGCTCCTGATTCACGGTCCGTTCCCAAGGAAACAATGAGCACCAAGCCCGACGACGATCTCTTCGCCTCCAGCGCCGCCACCAGCGACTACTCGGCCAAGGATATCGAAGTCCTCGAAGGGCTGGAGCCGGTGCGGCGCCGGCCAGGCATGTACATTGGCGGCACCGACGAAAAGGCCTTTCACCATCTGGCCGCCGAGGTGCTCGACAACTCCATGGACGAGGCCGTGGCGGGTCATGCCTCGCGGATCGAGATCACCCTCTCCGAGGACGGCAGCCTGACCATTCGCGACAATGGGCGCGGCATCCCGGTCGATGCCCATCCCAAGTTCAAGAATGTCTCTGCGCTCGAAGTGATCCTGACCACATTGCATTCGGGCGGAAAGTTCGAGGGCAAGGCTTATGAAACGTCGGGCGGCCTGCACGGCGTCGGCATTTCCGTCGTCAACGCTCTCTCCGAATGGCTCCTGGTCGAGGTCGCGCGCGACAAAACCCTGTGGCGTCAGACCTACTCCCGCGGCAAGCCGACATCCAGGCTGGACAATATGGGGCCGGTGCACAACCGGCGCGGCACGACCATCGGTTTCCTGCCGGATTCGCAGATCTTCGGCGACGCTCTGGCGTTCAAGCCCTCTCGGCTTTACCGCCTCGCCCGCTCCAAGGCCTACCTGTTCAGGGGCGTCGAAATTCGCTGGAGCTGCGCGGCGTCGCTGCTGAAGGGAGACGACAAGACTCCCGAAGCCGATACCATCCATTTTCCCAACGGCCTGCTCGACTTCCTCAACCAGGAGATCGAGGGCGCCGATCTGGTGACGCCGACCCCCTTCGCCGGCACCGGCGAACTGGACGGCGGCGGCAAGGTGGAATGGGCCATCGCCTGGCCGACGGACCGGGACGGTTTCTTCAATTCCTATTGCAACACCATTCCGACCGTCGAGGGCGGCACCCATGAATCCGGCCTGCGCAACGCGCTGGTGAAGGGTCTTAAGGGCTACGCCGAACTGGCCGGCAACCGCAAGGCGGGCCAGATCACGGCCGAGGACGTGCTCGCCAATATCGCCGCGACCCTCTCGGTCTTCATCCGCGAGCCGCTGTTCCAGGGCCAGACCAAGGAACGCCTGTCGAGCCCCGAGGCCACGCGTCTCGTGGAAGCTGCGGTGCGCGACCATTTCGATCACTGGCTGTCAGGCGCGCCCCAGGTCGCCGACACCTTGCTCGCCTACGTGCTGCTGCGCGCCGACGAGCGGATCCGGCGCAAGCAGGAAAAGGAAACCGGCCGCAAGAGCGCCACGCGCAAGCTTCGCCTGCCAGGCAAGCTCACCGATTGCTCCAATGCGGGCACGGCCGGCACCGAGCTCTACATCGTCGAAGGCGACTCGGCTGGCGGCTCGGCCAAGATGGCCCGCGACCGCGCCAACCAGGCCGTGCTGCCGCTGCGGGGCAAGATTCTCAACGTGGCGAGCGCCGGACAGGACAAGACCGCGGCCAACCAGGAACTCAAGGACCTGCTGCAGGCGCTTGGCTGCGGTACCGACAGCCACTACCGCGAGGCAGATCTGCGCTACGACAAGGTCATCATCATGACCGACGCCGACGTGGACGGCGCCCATATCGCGACCCTGCTGATGACCTTCTTCTATCGCTCCATGCCGCAGATGATCCGGGAGGGCCATCTTTATCTCGCCCAGCCGCCGCTCTACCGGCTGACCCACAAGGGAACCACGGTCTATGCCCAGACCGACGCCGAGAAGGACCGGCTGGTGCGCGAAGTATTCAAGGGTAGCGACAAGGTGGATGTCGGGCGCTTCAAGGGTCTGGGAGAAATGCGGCCGGATCAGCTCAAATCCACCACAATGGATCCCAAGACCCGGACGCTGTTGCGGGTGAAGATTCCCGAAGGCTACATCGAACGGGAAGAAACTTCTGATCTGGTGGAACGCCTGATGGGCAAACGACCCGAGCTGAGGTTCGAATTCATTCAGAAATTCGCCTCTACTGTCAGCGATATTGACGTATAAACAAGGTGTGCGCGCGTGAATACGGCGTTGACTTCGCAGGCAAACCGCCTATGTTGCGACGCGTGATAATGCACAACTGGCTCGGCCGACGAATCGCCCACATCGACGAGACTTTATGGACACGTGGGCTCGCGTGTCGTGGGTGAACGGTATATCTGACGTGAACTTCGAATATCTAGGATTGGCCCCGGAAACCCTGCGGGCTGTTGAAGAAGCTGGCTACACGACGCCAACGCCGATCCAGGCGCAGGCGATCCCTGTCGTATTGCAAGGGCGCGACGTTCTCGGCATCGCCCAAACCGGCACCGGCAAGACCGCCAGCTTCACCCTGCCGATGATCGACATTCTGTCGCAAGGCCGCGCCCGGGCACGCATGCCGCGCTCGCTCATCCTCGAGCCGACCCGCGAACTCGCGGCCCAGGTCGCCGAGAATTTCGAGATCTACGGCAAGTATCACAAGCTCAACATGGCGCTGCTGATCGGCGGCGTGAGCTTTGACGATCAGGAGCGCAAGCTCGACCGCGGCGTCGACGTGCTGATCGCGACCCCGGGCCGGCTGCTCGACCATTTCGGTCGCGGCAAGCTGATGATGAACGGCGTCGACATCCTGGTGATCGACGAAGCCGACCGGATGCTGGACATGGGGTTCATTCCCGACGTCGAGCGTATCTGCTCGCTGATCACCAAGAAGCACCAGACCCTGTTCTTCTCGGCGACCATGCCGCGCGAGATTCAGAATCTGGTGTCCAAGTTCCTGACCGATCCCAAGCGGATCGAGGTCGCGCCGCCCTCCTCCACCGGCGCCAATATCGAACAGTTCCTCGTGCCGCTGAACACCAGCGAGGCGGGCGCCAAGCGCGCCAAGCTCCGCGACCTGCTGCGCGGCGAGGACGTCAAGAACGCCATCGTCTTCTGCAACCGCAAGCGCGACGTCGACGTCGTCTACCGGTCGCTCAAGAAGCACGGCTTCAACGCCGCCGCGCTGCATGGTGATCTGGACCAGGGCTCGCGCATGGAAGTACTGGAAAGCTTCAAGTCCGGTTCCGTGCAGCTGCTGGTCGCGAGCGATGTCGCCGCGCGCGGTCTCGATATTCCTTCCATGTCGCACGTGTTCAATTACGACGTGCCGTCCCATGCCGAGGACTACATCCACCGCATCGGCCGTACCGGACGTGCCGGTCGCAGCGGCCGCACCTTCATGCTCTCCACACCAGCGGATGCGAAGTGGCTGCGCAATGTCCAGAGCCTGATCGGCAAGCCGATCGGCATTCTGGGCAACGACACCGCCACCGCCATCGTCAACGACGCCGCACCGGACGCGGAAAAGTTTCGCGCCGAGGCCGGTGACGAGAAACGCGGCAAGCGCCGCCGCCGTCGCGGCAAGGGTGACCGCGGCACCGCCGCCGCCGCGCCTGAAATCGCAGAGGCTCCCATCGAACAACCCGAGACCATCGAGCAGCAACCCGTGCAACAACAGGCCACCCGCATGGACGAGACGCGGCGTAACAAGGACCAGCATCGCGGTGATGACCGTCGGCGCGACGACCGCCGCCCCGATCGCGATCGTCGCCAGAGCCGCGACGGCCGCGGCGAGCGCCGTTATCGCGAGGATGATTTCGAGCCCGTGCTCGGCCTGGGCGACCATGTGCCCGAGTTCCTGCTCCGTACCTTCACCATCGCGCCGATCGGCCTGGATGAAGACGAGGAAGAAACGGATTTCCTCGATGCCGATGGCGATGCCGATGATGGCCTGGTGCCCGAAGTCGTGGAGGCCATCGCCAGGGCGGAACCGGACGCAGCAGCGCCTGATGCCGCCCCTGCCCCGACCGCCAAGCCCAAGCGCAAGCGTAAGCGCAAGTCGGGCAAACCCGCCGCTGCCGCCGTGGATGTTTCCATCGAGATCGACGCCCTCACGGACGCCGCCGCGCCTCAGCTGATCGTCGAAACGGCCGCACCGGAGCCCGTCAGCGCGCCCGAACCGATTATGGAAACCGCGCCGTTGGTGGAAGCCGAGCCGGTCGCCGAAGCCGGGCCAGCCGCCGAAATTGAGCCGGCCGAAGCCAAGCCCAAGCGCGCCCGCAAGCCCGCCGCCAGGAAAGCCAAACCGGCGGAACCCGCGCCGGTCGTCGCGGCGGACCCACAAGTGGATGCGGAGAAACCTGCCGCCAAGCCGAAGCGCACGCGTAAGCCTGCGGTAAAGGCGGACGCCGCCATCCCAGAGACGTCCGCGGCCGACACGGCGCCAGCCGAAGCGGAAGCCCCGGCCAAGCCGAAACGTGTGCGCAAGCCCGCGGCGAAAAAGGCGGCTCCTGCCGAAGCCGCCCCTGAGGCAAACGCCGCCGACGCTGTCGCCGAAGCGAAGCCGAAAGCCAAGCGCAAGGCTCCTGCCAAGCCGCGTGCGCCGCGCAAATCACCCGCCGACGCCAGCTGATACCCGCGTCGCTCGACATCAGTTCCATGGGCCGGCGTCGCCGGACCATTGTCGTCTTGCCCGCCTATCGCATCCCCTTTAAGCAGGGGCATCGCAACAAGGGAGATGACCATGGAACTGGAAAAGGTGTCGCTCGACATCAATGACGGCGTCGCCGTTTTGAAGCTCAACGATCCGGAGGCGATGAACGCCGTCTCCCTGCCGATGCTGCAGAGCCTCAAGCAGGCCCTCGACGTGATCGAGGACCGCGAGAGCAAGGTGCGGGCGTTGGTCATCACCGGCGAGGGCCGTGCCTTCTGCGCCGGCGCCAATCTGAAGAATCGCAAGCCCGCCGATCCCGACGATCCCGACAATACGGTGGCGACTCTCGACGTCTATTACCACCCCATGCTGAAGCGCATCCGCGACCTGAAGGCGCCGGTCATCACGGCCGTCAATGGCGCCGCCGCGGGCGCGGGCATGAGCCTCGCCATTACCGGCGATCTGGTCTACGCCGCCCGCTCCGCCTATTTCATGCAGGCGTTCATCAACATCGGGCTGGTGCCGGACGCGGGCAGCACCTTCATTCTGCCCCGGCTGATCGGCAAGGCGCGGGCCGCCAAGATGATGATGCTGGGCGAGCGCGTTCCGGCCGAGAAGGCGCTGGAATGGGGCATGATCACCGAGGTGGTCGATGACGACAAGCTGATGGAGACCGTCATGGCGCTGGCCGAGCGCATGGCCAAGGGCCCGACCAAGGCCTATTCCTTCATCCGCAAGGCGCTCGCCGCCACCTGGGCCAATAATTACGACCAGCAGCTTGAGCTGGAGTACAACCTTCAGATTCGCGCCTCCAAGACCTACGACTACACCGAAGGCACGACCGCGTTCCGCGAGAAGCGCCCGGCCAAGTTCGAAGGCCGCTGATCGTCTGGTTGCCGCTCCGTCATCCCGGCGGGATGACGGAGCGATCTTTACGATTTCCCGGATTTCACACGCTTCGTGGATGCCGCCCGCACTGCCTCGTCGAGAGCCTTGCGCGCCCACTCGGCCATGTCGTCCGGTTCATCGAGCAGCGCCTCGGGCACCTCGTGATAGGACAGGATGCCGCGCGCTCCCTTGGCCGTCTCATAGCTGAAAGGCCGGCAGCCGGCGGCCTCGAAGTCTGGACGATTGCCCGCGCCTGATTTCAGGTACAGCCGGTCGCCGGCGATCAGGCCGAACATGACGCCATCCCGAAAAAGACCCACGCCGCCAAACATGCGTCTCGGGGTAACGCCCTGCAACGGCTCCATCAGTTCCATGATGAAAGCCGCGAATTCGGCGCTGACCGCCAACTCAGACGTCCATCATGTTGACCGTGGCGCCAGGCAGGCGAACGACGAGCCCATCCACCTCGTCGGTCAACACAAGCTGACAGCCAAGTCGCGACGTCGGACGCAGGCCGAACGCCAGGTCGAGCATGTCTTCCTCGTCCTGGCTCGGCTTGGGTAATTTCGCATAGAACGTCTTGTCGACGATGACATGACAGGTCGAGCAGGCCATCGACCCCTCGCATACACCCTCGATGTCGATGTCGTTGTCATGGGCAATTTCCAAGACCGACTCACCGGCCTTGGCGGTCACCTCTTTACGGGTCTGTCCATCCGCGCTGACGAAAATCATCCTGGGCATCGGGTCAAACCGCCTTTCTCAGTCTGGTTACGTTGCTCGTCACCGTATCGATGGCGTAATCGATTTCAGCATCCGTGGTAAAGCGGCCGATGCCGAAGCGGATGCTGGCCTGCGCCAGCCTTTCCGGAATCCCGAGCGCACGCAATACATACGACGGTTCAGCCACCGCGGATGCACAGGCGGCGCCGGACGAGACCGCCAGCTCGCGGAGCCGCGCCAGCAGCAACGCACCGTCCACATCGGGAAAACTCAGGCTGACATTGCCGGGGATCCGGCGGTGTCGATGGCCATTCAGCACGGCGTCGGGCAGGCGGGCGCGGATGCCGTCCACAAACCGGTCGAACTGGCCGCGCAACCGTATCGCCTCGGCAGCCATTTCGCCGCTCGCGGTGGCGCACGCGCTGCCCAGCCCCACGCAGAGCGCCGGCGAGAGCGTGCCGGAGCGCAAGCCGCCTTCCTGGCCGCCGCCGCTCATGATGGGATCCAGCTTCAGGCGCGCGCCGGCCCGCACATAGAGCGCGCCGATGCCTTTCGGACCGTAGAGCTTGTGGCCGGAAATGCTCATCATGTCGATGTTATCGGCGGTGACATCCAGCGGCATCTTGCCAACCGCCTGGGCCGCATCCGTGTGGAAGAATACACGCCTCTCACGGCAGACAGCGCCGATCCCGGCCAGGTTTTGGATCACGCCAATCTCGTTGTTCACCGACATGACCGACACCAGCAGCGTTCGCTCGGTGATCGACTCGCGCAATCCATCTAGATCGACGATCCCATCGGCCGCGACCGGCAAATAGGTGACCGAATAGCCTTCCCGTTCCATCGCCGCCATGGATTCGAGCACGCATTTGTGTTCGGTGGCGACGGTGATCATATGATCGCGGTACTTGCGATAGAACCGTCCCGCGCCCTTGATCGCCAGGTTGTTGGACTCCGTGGCGCCGGAGGTGAATACGATCTCCTTCTCCTGCGCGCCGATGGTGGCGGCGACTTGCGCGCGAGCCCTTTCCACGGCGTCCGCCGTTTCCCAACCATATTTGTGGCTGCTGGAATGCGGGTTGCCGAACTTGCCCGTGAGATAGGGCATCATGTCCTCGAGCACGCGCGGATCGAGCGGCGTGGTCGCCTGATAGTCCATATAGATCGGCAGGGAAATCTTGGCGTCGGACATCAGCCGGCCTTTCTGCGCGCCATGCGCGCGCGCATCGCGCTCCAGGCGTCGAAGAGCCGGTCCATGTCCCGGGCTGTCGTGGCCCAGCCCAGACTGACCCGGATCGCCGATCCGGCGATCCTGGCATCAAAGCCCATGGCCGAGAGGACTCGGGAAGCGCGCACCTTGCCCGAGGAACAGGCAGCGCCGGCACTAACGCCAACCCCCGCCAGATCGAGCGCCATCACCTGGGTCTCGCTGGGTGTGCCTGGCAACCCGACGCAGCTGGTGTTGGGAAGCCGCGCGGCCGAACCGGCGACGATCACCGCCTCTGGCGCCTCCGCCATCACTCGGCGCTCCCACGCGTCCCGCAACGGCGCCAGCGCGTCCTGCAACGACACCGCGGCCTGTGCCGCCACGCCGAAGCCGACGATCCCGGGCACGTTTTCCGTCCCCGAGCGCCTGCCCTGCTCCTGCCCGCCGCCGCGAACCAAAGGCGTCAGCGCGCAGACCTCGCGCACCACGAGCGCCCCGACCCCTTGCGGCCCGCCCAGCTTGTGCGCCGACAGGCTGAGACAATCGGCGTCCATGTCCTCGAACGACAAGGCGATCTTGCCGGCGGCCTGCACGGCATCGCAATGAAGGCGCGCGCCCATGCGGCGAACCAGCGCGGCGACCGCCGCGACGGGCTGCGCCACGCCCGTCTCGTTATTGGCCACCATGACCGACACCAGCGTGCCGCCATCGCGCGGGAAGCCCGAGAGCACCGCCTCCAGCGCCGCGAGATCGATGACGCCGTCGTGATCGACCGCAACAGTCGTCACGGGCAGGCCGCTCCCCGCCGCCGTATCGGCGATGGAATCGTGCTCGACGGCGGAGATGACGAGCCGCGCCGCGCCCGTTCGCGTCAGGGCCGCCGCATTGGATTCCGAGCCGCCGCTGGTGAACACGATCTCCGAGGGCTTGCAGCCGACCAGTCCGGCGACTTGGGCCCGGGCCTGCTCGACCGCCGCGCGCGCCGCCCGTCCCGGCCGGTGCACCGAAGACGGATTGCCGACGCGCGAGAGGGTCTCGCTCATGGCGGAGATGACGTCGGGACGAACGGGCGCGGTCGCGTTGTAGTCCAGATAGACGTAAGGCAGCGTCATGACCTCACCTTGACCCATGGGCGGACGTGGACGCCGCCAGACACAGATTCGCTAAGAAAGCCATGATCCGATGCTCGCATTGCCACGGTTTGGTGTTATAACACGCCGCGCTGCGATTTCCGGCTATGGCCGGACTCGACCTCTTGCAGCCTTAGAATTACGTGTTATCTGCGTGTCGTTCCGCGCGCGTCAAGATGCGGTCAGCGCAATGCCCTGGCTGTAAAACATTTTGGGGCCGCTGCCAAACGTGTTTTGGCACTGTCGGACCGGACACCCAGGTCAAGCTTGGGAGAAGCTGTGAATGCCCGAGGTCATTTTCCCCGGCCCCGACGGCCGACTGGAAGGCCGCTACCAACCGCCAAAGATGAAGAATGCGCCCATTGCGCTGATCCTCCACCCGCATCCGCGGTTCGGCGGCACCATGAACAACAAGGTGGTCTATCACCTGTACCACGCCTTCGCGCGCCGTGGCTTCGCCGTCCTGCGCTTCAACTTCCGGGGTGTGGGCCGCAGCCAGGGCGAATTCGACAATGGCATCGGCGAGCTCAGCGACGCCGCGTCGGCGCTGGACTGGCTGCAGACCTATAATCCGGATGCGCCGAGCTGCTGGATCGCCGGCTTCTCGTTCGGCGCATGGATCGGCATGCAACTGCTGATGCGCCGCCCTGAAATCCAGGGCTTCATCTCGGTGGCCCCGCCGGCGAGCATGTACGACTTCAACTTCCTGGCCCCCTGCCCATCATCGGGCATCATCATCCAGGGCACCGCCGACGAAGTCGTGCCCCAGGAGTCCACCGCCAAGCTGGCCGAAAAACTGCAGGCGCAGAAGGGCATCACCGTGGACTACGTCACCATCCCCGGCGCCAGCCATTTCTACGAAAACCACATGGACCAACTGGTCGGTTCGGTCGATGGCTACCTGGACAAGCGCCTGATCTGATCTGGGAAGCGCGGTCCGCCGGACCGCTAACCCGCCCGGTAGAGCCGTCCACCCGTCAGCGGCTCTGAAACACCCGTGGTCGTCGGCAGGCTGAGGGGCATGCCCTTGGCCGACCGCACCGCCAGAAACGCGAACGCCTCGGCTTCGAGGAAATCGCCCCGCAGCCCGACCGCCTCGACGGGATCCACCGGCACCTGAACCGTCCGCTGCAATCCTTCCATGATCACGGGGTTCTTCCGTCCGCCGCCGCAAACGAGCCAGCGCCCCGGCGCGGTCGGCATAATCTTACGGCTCGCAGCGATGGTCGCGACGGTCAGCGCCGTCAGCGTGGCGGCGCCATCCTCCGGCGAGAGCGCCGCGACCATGTCGATGGGAAAATCATTCCGGTCCAATGACTTGGGAAATGCCCTCGTGAAATAGGGATGGGACAGAGCCGCGGCGACCACCGAGTCATCCACACGTCCCGACGCCGCCAGCGCCCCGTCCAGATCCAGCTCGGCACCGGTGTGCGTCTGCAGCCAGTCATTGATCAGGGCGTTGCCCGGCCCGGTGTCGAACGCGATCACGCCTCCGTCCCGGTCCAGATAGGTGATATTGGCCACGCCGCCGATGTTGAGGATGGCGACCGGCCAGTCGTCGTCGGCCAGTCCGGCTGACCGCAGCAGCGCCTGATGATAGAGCGGCACCAGGGGCGCCCCCTCGCCGCCCGCCGCCACGTCGGCGGAACGGAAATCATTCACCACCGGGATTCCCAGCTCCTGCGCCAGCAGCGCGCCATCGCCGATCTGCCATGTCCAGCCTTCGACAGGACGGTGCAGCAGCGTCTGGCCGTGAAACCCGACCAGATCAATCGCATCCGTATCCAGTCCGGCGCCCTCCAGAAGGCTCTCCACCGCCCGTGCATGGGCGCGCGTCAGGTCCTGTTCCACGGCGTGCACGACCGGGGACCCGAACAGCCCCCGCCCCTGTTCGGCCGCCATGTCCAGCAACATCCTGAGACGCATGGTTTGCGCCCGGCTGTACGGCTGGAAATAGGTAGGGCCAAGATGCTCGACAGTTTCACCATCGGTGCGCAGCAGCGCGACGTCGATTCCGTCGAGCGAGGTGCCGCTCATGAGGCCGATGGCCGTGAGTTCCGCCTTTTTGGTCATATGCTCTTGTGTTAGGTACGGGCGCGAGTTCGCCGTTACCCTAGCATCGAGCACTGCAATGACCGAGCCGAAATCAGATTTCCTGCGCGCCATCGTCGATCGTGGCTACCTGCATCAGGCCACGGATTTCGAAGGTCTCGACGCGGCCCTGACCAAGGGCACGGTCACGGCCTATATCGGTTTCGACTGCACCGCGCCCAGCCTGCATGTGGGCAGCCTGCTGCAGATCATGGTCCTCCGGCATCTGCAGAAATCCGGTCACAAGCCGGTCGTGCTGATGGGCGGGGGCACCACCAAGATCGGCGACCCGACGGGCCGGGATCTGTCGCGTCAGATGCTGACGGAAGACGTGATCCAGGCCAACAAGGCCGGCATCCGCAAGGTGTTCGACAGGTTCCTGACCTTCGGCGATGGGCCGACCGACGCCGTCATGGTCGACAATGACGACTGGCTGTCGCAGATCAACTACATCGCGTTCCTGCGCGATTTCGGCCAGCACTTCTCCGTCAACCGCATGCTGACCTTCGACAGCGTCAGGCTGCGGCTGGAACGGGAGCAGCCGCTGAGCTTTCTCGAATTCAACTACATGATCCTCCAGGCCTATGATTTCCTCGAGCTGAACCGGCGCATGAACTGCACCCTGCAGATGGGCGGCTCGGATCAGTGGGGCAATATCATCAACGGCGTCGAGCTGGGCCGCCGCGTCGATCAGGCCGACCTGTTCGGGCTGACCTCGCCGCTGATGACCACGGCCTCGGGCGCCAAGATGGGCAAGACCGCCCAGGGCGCCGTCTGGCTCAACGCCGACCAGCTGTCGCCCTATGATTACTGGCAGTTCTGGCGCAATTCGGACGACGCCGATGTCGCGCGCTTTCTGAAACTGTTCACCGAACTGCCGCTGGACGAGATCGACCGTCTTGCCGCGCTCGAGGGCGCCGGCATCAATGAAGCAAAGAAGGTGCTGGCGACCGAGGCCACTGCCCTCGCCCACGGCCGGGACGCGGCGACACAGGCCGAGGAAACCGCCCGGATCACTTTCGAGCGGGGCGGGCTGGGCGAAGATCTGCCTACTGTCGAAATTGACAAGGCCGTGCTTGAAAAGGGTGTGAGCATCCTCAATCTTCTAAAGCAAGCGGGGCTCAGCGCGTCCAATGGCGAGGCCAAACGCCTGGTACAGGGAGGCGGCGCCAGGGTGAACGACGCGAAGGTAGAGGACGAGAGCCAGATCTTCGGTCTGGACGCATTGAACTCCGATGGTGTCATCAAATTGACGGCTGGCAAGAAGCGTCATGTGATCGTACGACCGGTCTAGCTTGTCCGCCGCGTAATCGAGGAACGGAGACGGTAATGATCAAGGTGCTGAGCTTGGGGCTGATCGCCGCGGGAATTCTGGTGACCGGCCAAGCGCCGGCAAATGCCGCCGACTCCTCTTCCGACAAGCCTCTCGTGCGCTGCATCGACATCACCCGGATGAAAAGCAGCAAGGTCATCGACAATCGCACCATCATCCTGAACATGCGCGGCGGACCGGACTACAAGATGACCCTCGCGCACCGCTGCCCGGGTTTGAAGTCGCAAGGAACATGGCGTCACGATGCGCGCTCACTGGCCAAGCTCTGCGAGGTCGACACCATCGAGGTTCCCGTGACCACAAGCGGCAACGTGCTCGACAACAACTTCACGCCCTGCATCATCGAGAGCATTACCGAGCTTCCGGAGAATGGCGCCAAGGCGCAGTAGCGCCTGCGCGCACCTGGTCAGATCCAGCGCCTCACTTCCGAGCGATAGGGCCGATAGGCTCGCTCGAGCTTTGCCATCAGATAGTACTCCTCGCGCCGGGCGACGGAATCGGCGTAGAGGAAAAACAGCGGCAACAAAAAGAATATCCACGCATTGTCGGTGGTCAGGCCAATCCCCGCCATCAGCAGCATGTAGGCCAGATAGGCCGGATGCCGTGAAAACGCGTACGGACCGGAGGTGATCACCGTCTCGGTGGTGTACTTGTGCGAGAACACCTCGCCCTTGCCGCGGAAAGTCCGCCACGCCCATAACCACAGCACGGCACCCATCAGGACGACCACGGGACCCACGGCGATCCGGATGATGTTCTGCGGTGCGATGGCCACCGGCTTCAGCAACAGATTGATGGCGACGGCCAACAGGATCGCCAGCAGGCAGGCAATCGCCGGAGGAAAGACGCGGCTGGGCTTGGAGCGCTTTGGCGGCTTGCTCATGGCGTGGCTGGCTTCTCCGTCTTCTTTTCGCCCTGCGAGAACACGTCGAAGATACCGCGCAGGAATCCCGGCGTCAGCGCGGAAAGCGGATTGACGGACACGTCCGGCTTGTCCGTGGTGCCCCCTACCGAAAAGCGTATGGCGATCAAACCCTCGTTTTCCCCACCGGAAAGCATCGACCCGACCACGGGAACATAATCCAGCACGGTATTCAACGTGTAGGCCGGTGCCAGAGTACCTTGGATGTCGAGTTTTTTCTGTCCGTCGTAGAGGCGGCCGGACATGCGCACGCCGAGCTGGGACCCCATGCCCCGCCCATCCTTGAGCAGCAGCGTTCCCTCGCCCAGATCGAAATCCACGTCGAACCGGTCGAAACCGATGCCGTCGCCGGTCAGGATGTCCCTCAGTCCCGAAAGAGACCCAAGAGTCAGCAGTTGGGCCATCATCGGCGAATCCTTGATCCGGAAATCCCGCGCCGTGATCATGCCGACGGTGTGCCGCTTGCCGCGCTCTCCCGAGATACGCGCGCTGAGGCTGAGCTGTCCGCCCGTCACGCCGTTCAGCATGCCCAGCGTCCGCAGCAACTCGCCGCCATCCTCGGTCTTGACGTCGAGACCCGGCTTGTCACCCTGGAGACTATAGTCGATTGAAACCGGCTTGCCGCTTCTCAGGATCCCGTGAATTCGGCCATCGACCAACTCGCCCTCGGCGATCCGCAAGGACGCGTCCATGTCGCGGATCGGCACGCCCTTGGGCGCGATGGCCGTATCGACATCGACATCCGCGGTCGCGGCGAAATCGGACGGCTCTTCATCCTCCTGCGCCGGACGGGCCTCCGCATCATCGTCCCCTTCGAGGAAGGGGCGCAGATCGATCTGGCGGCCGGATATCTTCAGGTCCAGCGGCTCGTTCGCCGGCTGGGTCGCCAGGACGGATATATCCGTCTCCAGTACCTTGAACCGTGACAGGTCGGCGGAGGCGAAGTCTCCCGTGTCGGTAAAGGACAGGCGACCGGCCAGATCGAGATCGGGCATGGTCACGGTGAACGCATTCGGACGCAGGCCGCCGGTTTCCGTCGCCATCGACGCCTTGAGAGTGCCAGGTTTGCCGGCTGGCTTCGACCATTCGAGCAGCGGAAATCCCAACGCCGCGCCGGCCAGGTCGGCGACCAGCGTCCCCTGCGTGATCTTGGTCCCCTTGCCCGCCAGTTCCACATCGATGCGCGCCGCGCCCGTCATCTCGATGGCCTCGGGCAGGCCCTTGCGCCGCAGCAGCTCGGCCGGAACCATCGCCCTTCCCCGGTACAGCGTCGGCGTCCCGTCCCGAATGCCGAAGCGCTCGGTCCAGTCCACGTCGACAGGCTGGCCCAGAAACGACAATTGTCCGTTCGCCCTCACCCCGGACGGATCGAGCACCAGCGTCAGGGTGCCGGGGGCAGGTTCCCAGTCGTCGAAGCCCTCGCGCAGGAGGAACTCGTCCGCCGTCAGCCACGCGCCATATTGCACGTCCCTCATGGTCAGCTTCGTGATGAGGGGAATCCGGAAACGCGCCTTGACCCGCGCGTTACCGCCCAGCGCCTGAGGCGTCACGCCGAACGCCGTGGTGTAGCCCAGCGGTTTGTAGTCCAGCAGCGTCAGCAACTCGGGCACGGACATGGCTGCGGCAAGCGTAATGTCCGCCTCATGCATGGTCGGCTTGTCGAGATGGTCGATGAGGCCATAGAGCCCGACTACATCAATATCCATGTCCGTGGCCGGATCGACGATTCGTCCCCGGTCGACCCAGAGCTCGAAGGCGGCTGGCGTCAGGCTGGCGCGGCCGCGCCCGTCGGTAATCGGAGGCACCGGCCGCAGGTAATGCGCCTCCATGCCCTCGAACTCGAAGCCAAGGCTGAAATCGACACGCGGCGGTGCGTCGGCGACGGTCGGCTCGGCCTGCACCCGAACCGTGCCCACGGTGATGTGCCCCGCCTTCACGTTGCGCTCGAACCAGCCGCGGGTGTTGGTCTTCACCCCGGTGGGCCACAACGCCGCGACCGTGGCGAAAGGGATATCGCGGATCGTCACGTCGATCTCGCCGCCTTGCCCCGACGTGCCGGTGAACAGCACGCCCTTGCCTTCGATGGCGCCGCCGGCCACGGCCAGTCGCATGGGAGCGAACGTCAGGCGCCCGCTCTGGCGATCCAGATTGCCCTTCAGGACGGCGCCCGTCACGGCGACCGGCCCCGCGAGCGCGGGAATGGCGATCGTCCCCTTGTCCGCCGTAAGAGAAAAGTCGACGCGGCCGACCCTGCCGTCGGTCCGCGCCGTCATGCTGACCTTGCCGCTGACCGGCAGATCCCAGCCCCGCAGCACCGTCAGGTCTCCCGTCGGCCTCGCGAACATCGCCGGCCGGGCGCCGGCGACATCCAGCGACACGTCGATCTTGCCGCTGGCGCGGTCAAAGTCCGCGCGCAGATTGAAGGATGTCTGACGCTGGACGCCCTTCAACGTGCCGGTCAGGGTCGCGCGCGCGCCGTCATTCGTGCGCCTGATATCCAGGGTCGTGCCGACGACCCGCCAGTTTTCCTCATGGGCGAGATCGTCGATATCGAGCAGCGCATCCTCGATCACCAGTCGCCGCAGCTCATCCTTGGCCGATGGCGCCGCCAGCACCTTCTCCAGCAACTGGCGAACCAGCTCGGAATCCTCCGAGACCCGGTTGTCACGGCGAAACCCGAAACTGCCATCGGCCCGGCGCGACAACTGAATGGTGGGCGAGAACAGGTCGATGCGCCGGGGCGAGAAATTGCCGGTCAGCATCGCCACCGGATTGATCCCGACAGCCACCTGCGGCAACGTGACGACCGGCAGTCCCTGGCGGTCCTTCAACGCCACGTCGGTCACGCGGATATCGAGAGCCCGGCGCCAGCCGCCCCATACGACGACCGTGTGGGAAAACTCGACCGTCTGTCCGTCAAGCTGGGCGTTGAGGCTGCGCTCCATGATCGGACGTAGGAAATCCACGCGGATGGGGCCGAGCATGGCGCGGCCCGCGATCAGCGACAGGGTCACGACAATGGACACGATCGTCCATATCGCCCCTCGCCATATCCATGCTTTTACCGCCAAGCGCACCAATCCGTTCTGAGCCGAGGCGGCTTGACCGAGCCGGTACAACTACGCAGTGTCGTGCCGTCTTTTCAAGAACGAGCCTTACCCCATGCTAGACTTAACTCTGCGCATCGCCGCCGACAAGGTGCCCGAGCCGTTCGATCGCTCCCTTGCGACCCAGAAACTGGCGGATTGGCATGCGCGGATCGCCCAGGACCATCCAGAACACGACGCCCTTTTCCGCAAGCCCGAGGTCGAGGCGCTGTTACTGGGCCTTTTCGGCAACAGTCCGTATCTGTCGGCCAGCGCCTTCAAGACGCCCGAGGCATTGATCGCGGTCCTGACCCAGGGACCGGACGCCGCCGTCGAGACCCTGTTCGAGAGCCTGACCGAGACGCTGCCGAAACTCGACACCCAGGACGCCCTGATGCGGGCACTGCGCCAGGCGAAGCTTCGTCTGGCGCTTACGGTCGCGGTCGCCGACATCACCGGGCACTGGCCGCTCGAAAAGGTCACGGGCGCGCTGAGCGAATTCGCCGAACTAGCCGTGGATCACGCCGTCGCGCATATCGTCCGGGCGCGCATGGTCGCGGGCGACCTGGCATGGACGGGCGAAACCGGCGCGCCGGCGACGCCGGCTCTCGCCCGGTCGGCCGGCTATATCGTGCTCGGCATGGGCAAGCTCGGCGGGCGCGAGCTGAACTATTCCAGCGACATCGACCTGATCGTGATGTTCGATGGCGAGGTCGTCCAGTATGTCGGCCGACGCGATCCTCATGACTGCTTCATCCGCATGACCCGCGATCTCGTGAAGGTGCTGCAGGAGCGCACCGCAGATGGCTATGTGTTTCGTGTCGATCTCGCCCTGCGGCCCGACCCGGGCGCCACGCCGGTGGCCATCTCCGTCGACGCCGCCGAGATTTATTACCAGAGCGTCGGCCTGAACTGGGAGCGGGCCGCCATGATCAAGGCGCGGCCCGTGGGCGGCGACCTGAACGCCGGCCGGGGCTTCCTCGACCGGATCAAGGCCTTCGTCTGGCGCAAGCACCTCGATTATGTCGCGCTCGAGGACATCCACGCCATGAAGGCGCGCATCCACAGCCACCACAAGCACGGCGGCGTCAAGGTGGCGGGCCAGGACGTCAAGCTGGGACCGGGCGGCATCCGCGAGATCGAGTTCTTCGTGCAGGCCCATCAGCTCATCTCGGGCGGCCGCACCCCGGAACTCCGGATCAAGCAGACCATGACCGGCATCGAGGTGCTCCGGCAGCTCGGCACCATCAGCGAGGACGACGCCACCGACCTGCTGGCCGCCTACCGCTTTCTGCGCACCCTGGAGCACCGCATCCAGATGACCCGCGACGAGCAGACCCACAAGATTCCCGACCGGCCGGAGGGCGTCGCCGCCATCGCCGCCTTCATGGCCTATCCGTCGGCCGAGGCATTCGAGACCGACGTGCTGCATCATCTCAACGCGGTCCGGCGCCGGTATGACGACCTGTTCAGCGAGACCCATACCGTGAACGCCGACGAGCGGTGGAACCGCCTGTTCGCGGGCGGAGAGGCGCCGGACGACATCGTCGACGACATCGCGGCGCTGGGCTTCGAGAACCCCGGCGCCATCGTCGACATGGTGCGCTCTTGGCAGACAGGGCGCTTCAGGGCGCTCCGGACCGACAGGGCAAGGGCATTGCTGAAGATCCTGCTGCCGGTCATCCTGCGGGCGTTCGCCAAGACGGCCGAGCCGACGCGGGCGCTGCAACGGTTCAACGACTTCCTGTCGCGGCTGCCTTCCGGCGTGCAGCTGCTGACGCTGTTCCAGGCCAATCCGAACCTGCTGGAGCTGGTCGCCGAAATTCTGGGCACCGCGCCCGCCCTGTCGGACTTCCTCGCCCATAATCATCTGCTGCTGGACTCGGTGCTCAGTCCCGGCTTCATGACCGGCCTGCCCGACCAGCAGGAACTCGAGGACGACCTGACCCGCGCGCTGGCGTCCGCCGCCGATTTCCAGGACGTGATGGACCTGTCGCGCCGCTGGGCCAACGAACGCAAGTTCCAGATCGGCGTCCAGCTCCTGCGCGGCATCATCACCGCGTCTCACGCGGCGACGGCCCACACCGCGCTGGCCGAAGCGGTCATCCGCTGCATGCTGCCGGCCGTCGAGGACGACTTCGCCCGTCGCCATGGCAGGATTCCCGGCGGCGGCATCGCCTTGATCGCCATGGGCTCTTTCGGCGGGTTCGAAACCAGCTTCACCTCGGACCTGGATCTGATCTTCATCTACCAGGTGCCCGAGGCCGATCTGTCGTCGGATGGCGACCGGCCCCTGCCGGCCAGCCAGTATTTCGCCAGGCTGGGACAGCGGATCATCAACGCCCTCACCGCTCTCACCGGCGAGGGGCGGCTGTACGAGGTCGACATGCAGCTCAGGCCCTCGGGCCGGGCCGGGCCGCTGGCCGTCTCCGTCGAGGCGTTCGAGACGTATCAGCGGGGCCAGGCCTGGTTGTGGGAACACATGGCGCTGACGCGCGCCCGGCCCGTGGCCGGCACGCCCGGGCTGATGGGCAGGGTCGGCGAGGTCATCCGATCCGTGCTCGCCACGCCGCGCGAGCCCGACAAGGTCCTGTTCACCGTCGCCGACATGCGGCGGCGCCTCGCCGCCGAATTCGGGACCGAGAATCCATGGGGCGTCAAGCATGTCCGCGGCGGACTGCTCGATCTCGAATTCATCGCCCAGTATCTCCAGCTGCTGTACGGCGCCAACGATCCCTCGATCTTCAGCCCGCACACGGTGACCGCCTTCCGCAATATTCGGCGCGCGGGCCTGATCCAGCCTGAACTGGCCGACGAACTAGAGCGCGCGTGTATCCTGATGGACGCGATTCGCGGTTTCAGCCGGCAGATTCTCGGCGGCGACTTCGACCCGGCGCAGCACGCGTCCCCGGCCCTGCTGAAGGCCTTGACGCGCTCCACCGGTTTCGAGAGTTTCGACGCGCTGAGCGAGGCGGTGACCGCGAACGAAACACGCGTGAAAGCGATCTTCGACGACATGATCGCGCACCCTGCCTCGCTCCTTAAGAATCCGGAGGATCAAGACCATGGCGAAAGACCTTGAAATCGGCGACAAGGCCCCGGCGTTCAGCATGACCCGCGACGGTGGCGGCCAGGTATCGCTCGGTGCCCTGGCCGGCAAGAACGTGGTCGTTTATTTCTACCCGAAGGACGACACGCCCGGCTGCACGACCGAGGCGCTCGACTTCACCCGGCTCAAGCCCGAATTCGACAAGGCCAACACGGAAGTGATCGGCATCTCGCGCGATACGGCCGCCAAGCACGACAAGTTCGCCGCCAAGCATAAGCTGGCGGTGACCCTGGGCGCCGACGAGGACGGCGCGGTCACCGAGGCCTACGGCGTCTGGAAGGAAAAGTCGCTCTATGGCAAAAAATACATGGGCATCGAGCGGGCGACGTTCCTGATCGATGCGACCGGGATCATTCGCCGGATCTGGCCGAAGGTGAAGGTCAAGGGCCACGCGGACGAGGTCCTCGCGGCCGTCCGGGCCCTGTGACGCACTACGCCAGCCTGACCGAGGCCGCCTGCGCCGTCCTCACCACCCCAGGCGGCCGTGACAAGGCGACGCTGTCGCGCGTGGTGGCCGCTGCCTGGGCACGGGGGGAGATTTCCGTGCTCGGGGCCGCCATTCCGCCCGACCGGCCGGCCCGTCCCGGCACGCCGGAACTCTTGCCGCCGGCCCAGATGCCCAGACGACGTTCGGCGGGCTCCACGGGCACGCGTATCGCCCTCCTTCACGCGCTCGCGCACATCGAGCTCAACGCGATCGACCTTGCCTGGGACCTCATCGCCCGGTTTGCCGCCGATGACCTGCCCCGCGAATTCTTCGATCAGTGGGTGACGGTCGCCGCCGAGGAAGGCCTCCACTTCCTGTTGATCGAGGATCGTCTCGCTGCCCTTTCGGCGCATTACGGCGCGCTGCCCGCCCATGACGGCTTATGGGAGGCCGCGACCGAGACGGCGCACGATCTGCGCGCGCGTCTTGCCATCGTGCCCATGGTCCTTGAGGCGCGCGGTCTCGACGTGACGCCGGCCATGATCGGACGCTTCGAGCGGTCGGGCGACGAGGAAAGCGCGGCCATCCTGCGCATCGTGCTGCGTGACGAAATCGGCCATGTCGCGGTGGGGAAATTCTGGTTCGATTATCTCTGCGCCAGAACCGGTGACGATTCGCCCACACTGTGGCGAAATTTGGTCAGAACTCACTTTCGCGGCGCGTTGAAGCCGCCATTCAACCGTGAAGCCCGGGAAAAGGCCGGATTTCCGCCGGATTTGTATCTGGGGGCGGACACGACAGGCGTGTCGGTTTCGTAAGAGTCGCTTAAGGTGGTGAAGTTTGTTAGAACCGCTGGCAGGAATCACAGGGCTCAGATCGAGGTCGAATGGGATTGCACAAGCGTGAGCGGCCGCGGTGGGATCGGTTTCGCGACTATCTGACGAAGCAGTACCAGCACCATTTTCCCGAGCGGCAGATCTATTTCCGCTCGCGCGGCGTCGTACGCTTCGTCTCCCTCTCCCCCCGCTTCCAGTCCATTTCGCTGGCGGTTGCCTTCACCATCACCTGCTGGGTCGGCATCGCGTCGGCCAATCTGGTGTTCGGCAATCAGGTCATCGAGCGCAAGGACAAGCAGATCGCCGATCTGCGCGAGATTCGCGGCGACCTGCACAAGCAGCTGGTGACGCTTCAGGATGACATCCTGAACCGCACCCAGACCCTGCAGCAGCGCCAGGAAATGATCGACGGTCTGCTCGCGCGATCGAAGGACGCCATGCTGGGCAATCTCCCCGGCAAGGCGGTCGCGCAGAAATACCCCTCCTTCGATACCCGTCCCGGCGAGGCGCCGCTGCCGATCGGCGGCCCGGACGATCTCGATGCGCCGGTTTTCAAGCCGTTGCCGGCCCGCACGCCGGACATGCGCAAGAAGGATCAGCAGAAGCTCCCGATCGTGCTGCGCGGAGAGCAGCAGTCGAGCGCCAGCGATCCGCTGAGCGAGAAATTGAGCGAGCTTGAAGGCATGCAGGACGTGCTCATCGTGCGCATGGACACGCAGGTCCGCAGCACCATCGACCGTTTCGAACAAGCGCTCAAGATCGCCGGCCTGACCACCGAAAAGGTTCTCGCCGGCTCGCGTCCGCTTCCCGCCAATCAGGGCGGCCCTTATCTGCCGCTGGTCTGGAACACTTTTGAGAACGAGGACCAGAACAAGGCGCTGATCTCGCTGATGCAGAATGTCGATCGCCTGAGCCTGCTGTACAAGACGTTCGAGCGCGCGCCCCTGGCGCTGCCGGTGGACGACTTCTATATCTCCAGCACCTTCGGTGGGCGCCGCGATCCGTTCAACAACGCCCCGTCCTTTCACAGCGGTGTCGACCTGGGCAGCCAGCAGGAAAATGCGCCGATCTTCTCCACCGCACCGGGCAAGGTGACCTTCGCCGGGCGGGACGGACCTTACGGCCTCATGGTCGAGATCGATCATGGCAACGGGTTCGTAACCCGTTATGGGCACATGAAAAATATCGTGGTAAGACAGGGCCAACGTGTCGCCTTGCGCGAGGCAGTCGGGGTCATGGGCAGCACCGGTCGCAGCACCGGAACGCATCTGCATTATGAAGTCCGGTTCAACGGCACGCTGTTGAATCCGGTTAAGATCTTCAAGGCAGCGCAGCATGTTCAGGCAATCTGAGTCTCGCGGGGGCAAGTTCATCAAAGAAAAGGAAGACAACGTCGTGTCCACCACTCCGAACCGCTCCGCCGCCAATACGCCATCCATCATCGGCGGCGACGTCCAGCTCAAGGGCAACCTCGTCACCACCGGCGAGGTGCAGTTCGACGGCCGCATGGAAGGTGATCTGCACTGCGGCTCCCTGACCATCGGCGAGAGCGCCGAAGTCACCGGCAGCGTGGTTGCCGAAACGGTTATCATTCACGGCAAGCTGAAGGGCACGATCCGCGCCCGTCGCGTCCGTCTCGAGCGGACCGCAAAGGTCGTCGGCGACGTCTGGCACGAGATCATTTCCATCGAAGCCGGCGCCCATATCGAGGGCACCTTCATGCATGTCGACAACCCCCTGGAATCGGCGACGGGTCGTCCGGGTTCCAAGCCCGCCACCGTCGGCGTCTCGGTCGAAACCGCTCCCGGGGTCACGGGCACGACCACGCCAGCCCGGGCGACGACCCCGGCCAGCTGAGCCACGCATCATTCCGGAATGAAGGAAGGGCGGCGAGTTGATCTCGCCGCCCTTTTTCGGTTCTGGATCTGAACGCTGGCCGGTCAGCCCAGGTCTTCGATGCCTTCGGCCTGCTTGCCGTCGACCTTGGCCGCCAGCGCGGCGGCGACGAACTCGTCGATGCCGCCGTTGAGAACGAGATCCGGTTGCGAGGATTCCACCCCCGTCCGCAGATCCTTGACCATCTGGTAAGGCTGCAACACGTAGGAGCGAATCTGGTGTCCCCAGGCGATATCCGTTTTCATCGCCGCCGCGGCCTGCGCCTTTTCTTCTCGGGCGCGCAATTCGGCCTCGTACAACCGGCTTTGCAGCATCTTCATCGCCGTCGCCCGGTTCTTGTGCTGGGACCGTTCGTTCTGGCACTGCACCACGATACCCGTCGGAATATGCGTGATGCGGATGGCGCTGTCGGTGGTATTGACGTGCTGACCGCCCGCGCCCGACGAACGATACGTGTCGATGCGCAGATCCTTGTCGTTGATCTCGACCTCGATGGTGTCGTCCACCACTGGATAGATCGACACGCTGGCGAAACTGGTATGGCGACGCGCGTTGGAATCATAAGGTGATATCCGTACGAGCCGGTGCACCCCGGCTTCCGTCTTCAGCCAGCCAAAGGCATTCTCGCCCTTGATCTGAACGGTCGCCGACTTGATCCCGGCTTCCTCGCCGTCGCTCTCTTCCATGATCTCAGTCTTGTAGCCCTTGGAGTCGGCCCAGCGCGTGTACATGCGCAGCAGCATGCCCGCCCAGTCCTGACTTTCCGTGCCGCCGGCGCCGGCATGCACTTCCAGATAGGCATCGTTACCGTCGGCTTCACCCGAAAGAAGCGCGGCGATCCGCCGCTGGTGGGCCTGCCCGGCCAGGTCGCGAAGTGCCTGCTCGGCCTCGTCGATCAGCCCGGTATCACCCTCGGCCTCCGCCATCTCGACCAGTTCGAGATTCTCGGCCAGGGTGCTCTCGATCTGCTTGCAGGCGGAGATGGATTCGTCCAGCCGGGTGCGCTCGCGCATCAGCTTCTGCGCCTTGCCGGGGTCGTTCCACAGATTGGGATCTTCGGAGAGCTGGTTCAGCTCATCGAGCCGTCGAAGTGCGCGATCCCAGTCAAAGTGACCTCCTTAGCAGTTCCAGCGACTGCTCAATGGAGTCAACCTGTGCTTCAATTTCAGCACGCATTGTATTGTATTTCCTTGTCTTTTTACTAGTAAAGCCCGCCGGTTCCCACCGGTGCGACCCTCTCGGCAGGCAATGGCATATCGGACTCCGATCCGTCAAGCACCGACCGCTGCCCATTGGGTTCCGTACCCGCCTTAAATGCCTCGAGGATCACGTTGCGATCCCCCGGCGAGGTCGGCTGGCCGGTCTTGCTGTTCACACGCACGAGGCGAATGCCCGGCGGAATGCGGAACGGTGTGGCCGGCTGGTCTTTCAGGGCCTTTTCCATGAACTCCTGGAAGACAGGCGCGGCCGAACTGGCGCCGGTTTCACGGCTGCCCAGGCTCTGCGGCGTGTCGAAGCCGATGAACACGCCGACCGCGATATCCGGGGCGAAACCGACGAACCAGTTGTCGAAATTGTCGTTGGTCGTGCCCGTCTTGCCCGCGAGCGGCTTGCCGATGGCGGAAATCCGGGCCCCGGTGCCCCGCAGGACGACGCCTTCCAGCATGGACACCATCTGATAGGCGGTGCCGGGGTCGATCACCTGCTCGCGGTTATCCGGCAGCTCCGGCGCCGGCTGACCGTTCCAGGACGCCGCCTCGCAGCCCGGGCAGGCCCGCTTGTCGTGCCGGAACACCGTCTGTCCTCGCCGGTCCTGGATGCGATCGATGAGGCTCGGAGTGATCCTCTTGCCGCCATTCACCAGCATGGCGTATGCGGTCGTCAGTTTGAGGACGGTGGTTTCTCCGGCCCCCAGCGCCATGGAGAGGACGCGCGGCATCTTGTCGGTGATCCCGAAATTATGCGCGTACTGGGATATCTTGGTCATGCCCACGTCCTGGGCCAGCCGCACGGTCATCAGGTTGCGGGATTTCTCGATCCCGAGGCGCAGCGTGCTGGGACCGTAGAACTCGTTCGAATAGTTCTGCGGGCGCCACTTGGGCAAACCCGGCCCCTGATCCATGACGAAGGGAGCGTCCAGCACCAGATCGGATGGCGTGTAACCACTGTCCAGCGCGGCGGCATAGACGAACGGCTTGAACGCCGACCCCGGTTGCCGCACCGCCTGCATGGCCCGGTCGAACTGGCTGGCGTGATAATCGAACCCGCCGACCAGCGCCAGCACGCGGCCGGTATGCGGATCGATCGCCACGATGGCGCCCTCGGCGGCAGGAATCTGCCGCAGGTGATAGCGGCCAGCGCCAGCGCCGTCGCCGGTCATCTTTTCGACCACGATCACGTCGCCTGACTTGACCACGTCGGAGGGCTTGGACGGGGCCGCGCCGACGTTCTGTCCCTTGAGCCACTTGCGCGCCCAGGCCATCTGTTCGAACGCGATCCGCCCGCGCGTGCCATCGACCAGCCCCACGTCGACGCCCTCGGCGTCCACGGCAAGCACGGCGGCCAGGCGCCAGCTGGCTGGCCCGGTGGAGATCTTGAGTGCCTGGAGCTTCTTCTTCCAATCCTCCAGCGTGATCTGGGCCAGCGGTCCGCGCCAGCCATGGCGCCGGTCGTAGGCGATGAGGCCGTTGCGAAGCGCCGTCTCGGCAATGGCCTGCAGCCGAGAATCCAGCGTGGAACGTATGGACAGCCCGCCTTCATACAACGCGTTGAAGCCATAGAGATTTGCGACTTCGCGCCGGATCTCCTCGTTGAAATAGTCGGCGGTGTAGATCCCGCCATCACCGCCGCCCTTCATCTCCAACGGTTCGGCGATCGCTTCGTCGCGCTGATCCCGGGTGATGAAGCCGTCTTCGGCCATGCGCCTCAAAACCCAGTCGCGACGGCCCTTGGCCGCCTCGGCCCGCTTAATCGGGTGATAGTTGCTCGGCGCCTTGGGCAGCGCCGCCAGATAGGCGGTTTCCGCCAGAGTCAGCTCGGACAGCGACTTGCCGAAATAGGACAGCGCGGCCGCCGCGACGCCGTAGGAGCCCTGCGGATGCATGCCCTGTCCCAGATAGATCTCGTTGAGATACAGCTCCAGGATCTGATTCTTGTCGAACGCCTGTTCGATCCGGTAGGCGAGGATCGCCTCCTTGATCTTGCGCTCGTAGGACATCTCGTTGGTCAGCAGGAAGTTCTTCGCCACCTGCTGCGTGATGGTCGAGGCGCCGACCAGCCGGCGACCGGCCACGTAATTATAAAGATTATCGAACAGCGCGCGGACCACGCCGAAATAGTCGATGCCGCTATGGCTATAGAAATTCTTGTCCTCCGCGGCGAGGAAAGCCTGGATCACGGGCTGCGGAATCGCCTCCAGCGGCATGAACAGGCGCCGCTCCCGCGCATATTCGCCGATGAGCCGCCCGTCCGCGGCGTGGATGCGGGTGGTGACCGGCGGCTGATAGTCCTGCAGTTGATCCACATCGGGCAGCGCGGCGCCGAAGCGGTACAAGACCACGGTGATGAGGATAATGCCGAGAACCACGGCACTGCCGATGGCGATGGCCGCTATCTTGAGGTATCGGTTCATGCTGCTCGCTTGAGCCCCTGGCCGGTTTCAGTTGCCGCCACGCCTGTCGAGGGAGCCGCAGGGTTCCCCGCAAAATATTGCACGCTCACGGCGAGGACAAGCGCGCATCATGGCGATCGAAATATGCGTCGACCGCATCGGCGACGGCCGAGGCGATCTGCTCGATACCCCGGCTTGATTTCAGGAATTTCGTATCCTGTGCATTCGACAGATATCCCATTTCCACCAACACCGAGGGCACGTCCGGCGCCTTGAGGACACGGAAGCCGGCGAACCGGTGGGAGTTGGTGCGCATGGCAATGGCCCTTTCCATACGGGGAATGAGAATGCTGGCGAACTCCACCGAATAGTTCATCGTCTCGCGCTGCATCAGGTCGATGAGGATCTCGGCGACCTCAGGTGTGCCTGCGCCGAGATCGACGCCGGCGATGATGTCGGCCTTGTTTTCCTTGCTGGCGAGCGCCGCCGCTTCCTTGTCCGACGCCGTTTCGGACAATGTATAGATGGTACCGCCATTGATCGACCTGTTCGCGATGGCGTCGGCATGCAGCGAGATGAACAGGTCCGATTTCTCGCGCCGTCCGATCTCGACGCGTTCACCCAGCGGAATGAAGATATCGCGGTGGCGCGTCAGCTTGACGTTGTAGCGCCCCCGCTTTTCCAGCTGCTTCTTCAGTTCCTTGGCGGCGGCCAGGGTCACTTCCTTCTCATAGGTCCCGTCAGCACTGATCGTCCCCGGATCGACGCCGCCATGTCCGGCGTCGATGGTGACCGTGCGCCTGCCATCAACGCGCTTTTGCGGCGCGGGTTCGATTTCCGCGAGCGGTTTCGAGCGCTCGGGGACCGGAGCTTGGACCGAGGCCATGAAGCGGTCACGCCCGACCGGCTCCAGATCCAGCACGAACCGGTAACCGGCGCCTGCCTGCGGGGGCAGCACGAAAGCCTGCTTGATGGCGGCCGGGTTTCTCAGATCGAGCACCAGGCGGGCATTTCCCTGCTGGAACAAGCCAAAACGGTAGCGTGCGATCAAACCGCGCGTTTCATCCGCCTCCGTCTTCGCCATCTTCCAGTCCATGTCCGGCAGATCCACCACCACGCGGTAGGGATCGGCGAGCGTGAAGACGCTGAACTTCACGTCGCTGGACAGATCGAGGACGAAGCGGGTCGATTCCGGGGTGCTGCCGATACGCAGGCCCGTCACCGACGGCTTCGCCGCCGCGCCCGCGCAAACCGCGAAGCACGCCAGGAAAACGATGAAAGCCCGCCGGAAAATGTCGTATCGCCAGTTCGTCACACGCACCGTTGACCTGTTATTGGATACCCCGTGCCGGCAAAAGTAATCACGATGATGCGGCTTGGCCAGCATGAGATGGTACTATTGGCGGCACCCGCCGGTTTTCATTGCAATTCAGGGGGTTGTCACGCTAATGTTCACCCGCTTTTGTCTTTCGCGGCAACCGAAGCGGGTTTCCGGACGCAGCGATGGCAGTCGGCCACGGGTAAGGCGCCGCGTTTACAGCGGCGACGATACGCCGGTCGAGCGCCACACCGCGGGATAAAGACAGATCGTAAGGATAAAAATGAACCCGCGGCCCTTTTCTGACCTCGATTTAGCACTGAATCCAGGCGTGGCGCTCCTTGCAGGAGCGTCTTATCGGGCCGTATTCCCCCTCAACATACCGCGGCAGGACGCGCCCTCAAGACGCGCCGCCGATCGGTTTGGAGCCCCCTTTTATGTCTACACGCATGCTTCTAGATTCGGCCCACCCGGAAGAAACCCGGGTTGCGGTCGTCCGCAGCAACCGCATTGAGGAATTCGACTTCGAAGCCGCCAGCAAGGCTTCGCTGAGAGGAAACATCTACCTGGCCCGGGTGACACGGGTCGAACCGTCGCTCCAGGCGGCCTTCGTTGAATATGGCGGCAATCGCCATGGCTTCCTGGCCTTCACCGAAATCCATCCGGACTATTACCAGATCCCCGTAGAGGACCGCCGCGCGCTCCTCGCCGAGCAGGCCGCCCATGACGCGAGCCGCCGCGACGAGTTCAGCGACGACCCCGGTGATCGGCATCGTGACCGCGAGGAAGGCGACGAAGTCGAGCATGTCGGCGCCGACGACAGCTATGACGACGCCTCGGAGGTCCGCCGGTCGCCCCTGCAGCGCCGCTACAAGATCCAGGAAGTCATCAAGCGCCGGCAGATCCTGCTGGTCCAGGTGGTGAAGGAAGAGCGCGGCACCAAGGGCGCGGCGCTCACCACCTATCTCTCCCTGGCCGGACGCTACTGCGTCCTGATGCCGAATACGGCCCGCGGCGGTGGCATCAGCCGCAAGATCCCCACCTCGACAGATCGCAAGCGCCTGAAGTCGATCCTCGGCGAGTTGGACGTGCCGGAAGGCATGGGCACCATCATCCGGACCGCCGGCGCCAGCCGCACCAAGGCGGAGATCAAGCGCGACTACTCCTATCTGCTGCGCCTGTGGGGCAACATCCGCGACCTGACCCTCAAATCCATCGCCCCGGCGCTGATCTATGAGGAAGGCAGCCTGATCAAGCGCGCGATCCGCGACATGTATGTCGGCGAGATCGACGAAGTGCTGGTCGAAGGCGCCGAAGGCTACAAGGTCGCCAAGGAGTTCATGAAACTCCTCATGCCGAGCCACGCCAAGAAGGTGAAGCAGTACAAGGACCCGATCCCCCTCTTCCACCGCTTCCAGGTGGAGAGCCAGCTCGAGACCATGTACAGCGCCAACGTGCCGCTGAAATCGGGCGGCTACCTGGTCATCAACCCGACAGAGGCGCTCGTCTCCATCGACGTCAATTCGGGCAAGTCCACCCGCGAGCGCAATATCGAGCGCACCGCCTTCCGCACCAATCTGGAAGCCGCCGAGGAAGTGGCGCGACAGCTGCGCCTGCGCGATCTGGCCGGTCTGGTCGTGATCGACTTCATCGACATGGAGGAAAGCCGCAACAACCGCGCCGTCGAGCGCAAGCTGAAGGAATCGCTGAAGACCGACCGCGCCCGCCTGCAGGTCGGCCGGATCAGCGCGTTCGGCCTGCTCGAGATGTCGCGCCAGCGCCTGCGGCCCGGCCTGCTGGAGGCGAGCACGGTCATGTGCCCGGTCTGTAGCGGCGCGGGCGTCGTACGCTCGGTCGAATCCAGCGCGCTGCAGATCATGCGCGTCATCGAGGAAGAGGGCATCAAGGGCCGCGCCCAGATGATCCACCTTACCCTGCCGATGGAAATCGCCCTCTACATCCTCAATCACAAGCGCCGCGACCTTGGCGCCATCGAGGAACGTTTCCACATCACCGTGCAGATTTCCGGTGATGCCACCATGCACCGGCCGCACTATCTGCTGCGCCGCGAGGGTGTTCACGAGGTGGAAAACGAGCCCCGGGTCATCACCCAGGACAATTTCGTCGTCGCCGAGGACGAGGACGACAATACGCCCGATCCGATCGAGGAAGAGGCCGAAGTCGAAACCGAGGCTGAAGGCGTCCAGGACGAACAGGACGAGGACACCGGCCGCGACGAGGCGCGTCGCGAGCCGCGCGAAGGCCGTGGCCGTCGCCGTGGTCGTGGCAAGGATCGTCAGCGGGGCGACACGCCGCGTCCGGTCCAGACCATCGACCCGTCGGCGGATCAGCCGGACGTGCCCGAGTTCGAGGCGCCGGCGGAAGCCGCTGTCGCACAGCCTGAAACCGAGGCCGCCGCCGACGCGGGCGAGAACAGCGAAGAGCAGCGCAGCAAGCGTCGCCGGGGTCGCCGCGGTGGCCGCCGGCGGCGGAAGCAGCGCGGTGACGAGACGACCGCGTTGAACGCCGAGACCGGCGAGGGCGACGAAAATGATCAGGGTGACTGGGCGGATGGCGATGATGACGCGACCGCGCAGGCCGACGAAGCCGTCGTGACCACGGCCGACACCGCGCCCGCCGAGCCCGCGTGGGAAGATGCCACGCCGGCCTGGCAAGAACCCGCCGCCGCCGAACAGGTCGAGGCGCCCGTCCCCGCCCACAGCCCGACGCCGGAGCCGGAGCCGGTAATGGCCAGTCTGGCCGCGGCCGCCGAACCTGCCAACGACCAGCCCGAGGCGGCGCCCGCCGTCGCCGAAGAACCGGTCAAGCGGCCGAGACGTGCCGGCTGGTGGAATCGGGCGGGCGGTAACTGACCGATTCCTCGCCGGTCACGTTGACCGTTGGGGAAGCGGCACCTACTTTTGTCTCAACTCTACGGTGAGGCAAGTTTGCGCCATTTCCTGCAATCCACATTGTGCGCCCTGCTGATCGTGATCATCGCCGCGTCCCCCGCAAGGGCGCAGCAGATCTCGATCATCAGGGACTCCGAGATCGAACGGGACATCAAGCTCTATGCCACGCCGATCTGGCGCGCCGCCGGTCTCGATCCCGAGGCCGTGCGCGTCCACTTGGTCAATGACGATTCCGTCAATGCGTTCGTCGCCGCCGGCCAGCGTATCTTCGTCTTCACCGGCATGCTCAAGGTCGCGGACGATCCGCTGCAGGTGATCGGCGTCCTCGCCCATGAAACCGGCCACATCACCGGTGGCCATCTGGCGCGGTTCCAGGACGGCCTGAAGGGCGCCTCGACCATCTCCATCCTTAGCCTGGTGCTCGGCGCCGCCGCGATGGCGGCGGGCGCGCCGGCGGCCGGCGCGGCAATTCTGGGCAGCGGCGGCGACTTCGCGACCCGGTCGTTCCTCACCTACAGCCGCACCCAGGAATCCGCCGCGGATCAGGCTGGTCTGCAGTTTCTCACCGCATCGGGTCAATCCGCGTCGGGCCTCATCAGCTTCTTCGAATATCTGGGCGACCAGGAAGCGCTGATGACGAACAACAAGGATCCCTATGTCCGGTCGCACCCCCTCACTCAGGACCGTATCTCGCGTCTGCGTCAGGACGCCGAAAAAAGTCCTTACTGGGACAAACCCGCGTCGCCCGAGGACGTCGAACGGCTGAAGCGGATCAAGGCCAAGCTGATCGGCTTTCTCGACCATCCGACGCGCGTCTTCCAGATCTACCCGATGGACGACACGAGCCGATACGCGCGCTATGCCCGCGCCGTCGCCTACCACCGTCAGGCGCTCACCCAGCAGTCGCTGGCCGAACTCGACTCGCTGTTGGCGGAATCGCCGCACGATCCCTACTTCCTCGAGCTCAAGGGACAGATTCTGTTCGAGAGCGGCAAGACCGAGGAAGCGATCGAGCCCTATCGCGAGGCCGTCAAGGCCGCCCCTTACGAACCGCTGATCCGGGTCGCCCTGGCGCAGGCCCTGCTGGCCAAGGAAGATGCAGGGCGCGCCGACGAAGCCATCGCCAATCTCGTGGCCGCCAATAACATGGAAGAGGACAACGGCTTCGCCTGGCACCAGCTGGCCCTCGCCTACAATCTCAAGGACGATCAGGCCATGGCGGCGCTAGCGGCGGCCGAGCGTTTCACCATCGCCGGGCGCGCCCCGGAAGCGGCCAAGCAGGCCAAGATCGCGGTCGACAAGCTGAAGGCGCAGTCTCCCGAATGGTTCCGCGCGCAGGATCTGTATATGGTGGCGCGCAATGCGGTCGAGGATACCTACCGCCGCCGCGGCAAGGAACCGCCGACCGATACTGACGATGACGACACGAGCGATGGGGACAGCCCCAGCGACAAGGCCGGAGGATGATCATGAAGTCCCATCACGCGCTGCGGGGCATCGCCGCCGCGGCGATCGCGCTCTGGACGCTGCAAACCGCCGCGCCCGCCCTCGCGCTGTCCGAACGGGACAAGACGCAGGTCGAGCAGATCGTGCGCGACTATCTGCGCAACAATCCCCAAGTGCTCGAGGAAATGATCACCGCCCTCAACGCCCAGCGCGTGCAGCAGGCGGCCGCCGACGCCGAGAAGGCCATTGCCGAGAACAAGGACATCATCTTCGCGGATAACGGCCTCGTGGCGGGCAATCCCCAGGGCGATGTCACGCTTGTGGAGTTCTTCGACTACCGGTGCGGCTATTGCCGGCTGGCCCAGCCGAACATCGTGAAGCTGCTGGAGGAAGATCCCAACATCCGGATTGTCTTCAAGGAATATCCGGTGTTGGGGCCTGAATCCATCACGGCCTCGCGCGCGGCAGTCGCCTCCGCGAAGCAGGGCAAATATGTCGAGTTCCACATGGCGCTGATGGGACTGGAAGAGCCGCTGAACGACGACGTCGTATACCGCGTCGCCGGCGAGGTCGGTCTCGACGTGGCGCGGCTGAAGGAAGACATGAAGTCCGAGGACATCGACGCCATGCTGGCCGAGAATCAGAAGCTCGCCGAGACCCTCGGCATCGGCGGCACGCCGAACTTCATTATCGGCAGTCACCTCTTGCAGGGTTTGGTGACCTACGAGACACTCACCGAAACGGTCGAGAAAGAACGCAAAGCCAACACAGTAAAGCCGGTGGAAGGGTGATATGAAGCGCGCTGTCCTGACGATCGCACTCTGTCTGACGATGCCTGTCGCGGCGCTGGCCGTCGACGATGTCGAGCTCCGCAACGCGCCGTCCGGCGACGTGGAGCCGGCGGACGAAACCGGTGGCGCGCCGCTGAATACCAGCGACGGGATGACCGGTGACGATTACCAGGAACCGGATTTGGGCTCGGGCGTGGGCAACAAGCTCAGTGACGCCCAGTGCGTGGCCTATGCGCGCTATCTGCAACAGACCCAGACAACCGTCGAGGTTCAGCAGAATCTCAAGGCGCGGGGCTGCATTTAACGGACGTCAAAGGACGTCCCGAACCCACTGGGCGATCGCCGGCGCCGGCATGACGCCCGAGGTGCGGGCAATTTCCCTCCCCTTTCGGATTAGGATCATCGTCGGAATACTGCGGATGCCGTAGCGCGCGGCAATGCTCTGTTCGGCTTCGGTATCCAGTTTGCCCAGCCTGATCATGGGCTCCAGAGTCCGCGCCGCCGCCTCGAACTGCGGCGCCATCTGCCGGCACGGGCCGCACCATGCCGCCCAGAAATCCACGAGCAACGGCAGATCGCTTCTGGCCGAATGCTTGTCGAAATTCACCGACGTCAGCACGACGGGATGCGCTTGAAACAGCGGCTGCCCGCAGGTGCCGCATTTCGGGCCCTGCAGCAGGCGCACGCTCGGGACACGGTTGAGCGCCGCGCAGGAGGGACAGGCCACGATGGTCGCCTGATTGTCACCGGAGGGTTCGGCCATGGACACCTCTGCCAGCAGGACGCCCATGCGCCCGGATGAGGAACGCGCGCCGGATCGTCCCGGCAGCCGCTAGATCAACCCCGCCAGCGGCGAAGACGGATCGGCGTACATCTTCTTGGGCATGCGGCCGGCCAGATAGGCCAGGCGTCCGGCCTCGATCGCCAGCTTCATCGCCCGCGCCATCCGGATCGGGTCCTTGGCCTCGGCGATGGCGGTATTCATCAGCACGCCTTCGCAGCCCAGTTCCATGGCCACCGCCGCGTCCGACGCCGTCCCGACGCCCGCATCCACCAGCACCGGCACCTTGGCGTTCTCGATGATGATGCGCAGGGTCACCGGATTCTGCACGCCCAGGCCGGAGCCGATCGGCGCGGCCAGCGGCATGATGGCGCAACAGCCCATTTTCTCCAGTTCCATGGCCATGATCGGATCGTCCGAGCAGTAGACCATCACATCGAAGCCGTCCTTGATCAGCATCTCGCTGGCGCGCAGCGTCTCGATCATGTTCGGATAAAGCGTCTTCTGGTCGCCTAGGACCTCGAGCTTGACCAGCGACCAGCCACCAGCTTCCCGCGCCAGCCGCAGCGTCCGCACCGCGTCCTCGGCCGTGTAGCAGCCGGCCGTGTTGGGCAGGTAGGTGTAGGTCTTCGGGTCGACGTAATCCATCAGCATGGGCTGCTTGGGATCGGAGACGTTCACCCGCCGCACGGCGACCGTGACGATCTCGGCGCCGGACGCGGCGATGGCGTCGCGCGTCTCGTCGAAATCCTTGTACTTGCCCGTGCCGACGATCAGCCGAGAGGTGAATCGGCGGCCAGCAACCTCGAACCCGTCATCCTCGGGCTCATCCTTGCCACCGCCGATGAAATGGACGATCTCGAGCCTGTCGCCGTCACCCACCATCACATCCGCATAGGCCGAGCGCGGCACGATCTCGAGATTGCGCTCAAGCGCGACCTTTCTCGGATCGATGCCCAGATCTCCAAGGAGGGCGGCGAGGCTCTGCGGCGCGTTCAGCTGCCGGGTCTCGCCATTGATGCTGACGTGAATCACGTGCTCCTTCCGTGCGCTTTTGACTTGGTCGTTCGAGGGATTTACAAGGTCCTCCTCTAATATAGACGGGATTTGGCCATGGCAAGCGCAGCAGCCCCGACGGTTCTCGTGCTGAACGGTCCCAACCTCAACATGCTGGGGACCCGGGAACCGGAAATCTACGGCTCGCAGACGCTGGCCGACATCGAGGCCATGGCGCGGCAACGCGCCACGGACCTCGGTTTGATCATGGACTTCCGGCAGTCGAATTCGGAGGGCGAACTGGTGACATGGATTCAGGAAGCCCGGCACGGCGCCGACGCGATCATCATCAATGCCGGCGCCTATTCCCACACTTCGGTGGCGATTCTCGATGCCCTTCAGGCATTCCAGGGGCCCATCGTCGAGGTACACCTCTCCAATATCTACAAACGCGAGACATTCCGCCACCACTCCTACGTCAGCGGCATCGCCCTTGGCGTCATCTGCGGTCTCGGCGCCAAAGGGTATCTCTTGGCGCTGGACGCGGTTGCGGATAAAGTCGCGCGTTCCTGAGAACAAGGCACGAGTTGATGGGCAAACTTACGGTCGACAAGGAACTCATCCGCGAGCTCGCGGCGCTGCTCGACGAAACCGGGCTGACGGAAATCGAGGTCGAGGACAATGACGTCCGCATCCGCATCGCGCGGGGCGGCACCATCGTTCATGCATCGGCGCCCGCTGCCGGGGCAGCCCCTGCGCCGGCCGCCGCCAGCGCGCCTGTGAATGATGTCCAGGGCCATCCGGGTCTGGTCACCTCGCCTATGGTCGGCACCATCTACACGGCCGCCGAACCGGGTTCGCCGCCCTTCGTCAAGGTTGGCGACAAGGTCACCGCGGGCCAGACGGTGCTGATCGTCGAGGCGATGAAGACCATGAACCCGGTGACGGCCCCGAAATCCGGCACCGTCTCGCGCATCCTGATCAGCAACGAGCAGCCGGTGGAATACGGCGAGCCGCTGCTGATCATCGAATAGCGCCATGTTCGAGAAAGTCCTGATCGCCAATCGTGGCGAGATCGCCTTGCGCATTCACCGTGCCTGCAGGGAGATGGGCATTCGCACGGTCGCGGTCCACTCGCAGGCGGATGAAAACGCCATGCATGTCCGTCTCGCCGACGAATCGATCTGCATCGGTCCAGCATCGGCCACCTTGAGCTATCTCAACATTCCGGCCATCGTCTCGGCGGCCGAGATCAGCGGCGCCGACGCGATCCATCCGGGTTACGGCTTTCTCTCGGAGAACGCCAATTTCGCCGAAATCGTCGGCGACCATGGCATCACGTTCATCGGCCCCAAGCCCGAACATATCCGCGTCATGGGCGACAAGATCGAGGCCAAGCGCACCGCACGCAGCCTGGGTATTCCCTGCGTCCCGGGTTCGGACGGCGAGTTGGCGACCCTTGCGGACGCCCAGAAGACCGCCCGGGAGATCGGCTATCCGGTCCTGATCAAGGCCGCGTCGGGCGGCGGTGGCCGCGGCATGAAAGTAGCGCGCTCGGATGCCGAGATCGAGGCGGCCTATTCCACCGCCCGTTCCGAGGCCAAGGCGGCGTTCGGCGACGATGCCGTCTACATGGAAAAGTACCTGGACAAGCCGCGGCACATCGAGGTGCAGGTCATGGCGGACAGCCACGGCAACGTCCTGCATCTGGGCGAACGCGACTGCTCGCTGCAGCGCCGGCATCAGAAGGTGCTGGAGGAAGCCCCCTCGCCCGCCCTCAACGCGCGTGACCGTGCCCGTATCGGGGACATCGTCAACAAGGCGATCAAGAAACTCGGCTATCTGGGCGTCGGGACCGTCGAATTCCTGTACGAGGATGGCGAGTTCTATTTCATCGAGATGAACACCCGTCTGCAGGTTGAGCATCCGGTCACCGAGATGATCACCGGCATCGACATCGTCCGTGAACAGATTCGCATCGCCGCCGGCCTGCCGGTTGAGTTCAAGCAGGAGGACATCGTTTTCTCGGGTCATGCGATCGAGTGCCGGATCAACGCGGAGGATCCCGTCACCTTTTCGCCGACACCGGGAAAGATCACCGAGTACCATCCGCCCGGCGGACTGGATGTTCGGGTCGATTCGGCGCTGTATGCGGGCTATTCGGTACCGCCCAATTACGACAGTCTGATCGCCAAGCTGGTGGTTCATGGCAAAACCCGCAACGCCTGCCTGATGCGGCTGCGCCGGGCGCTGGAAGAGTTCGTGGTCGGCGGCGTGTCGACGACGATCCCGCTGCACGCCAAGCTGATTCAGAACCCTGACTTTATCGACGGCGTGTATCATATACACTGGCTTGAAGAGTTTCTGGCCAAGCGGGATTAGGCTCGCGGGGCCTCTCCCGCCGCGGAACCCATGAAACAGCTCACCGCAGAGATCGTCCTGTCTGCCTACGCGTCAGGCGTTTTTCCCATGGCGGAAAGCGCCGATACGCCGAACCTCTTCTGGGTCGATCCCGAGCGGCGCGGAATCTTGCCCCTCCAGGGCTTCCACGTGCCGCGCCGCCTGGCTCGCACGGTGCGGTCCGAGAAATTCGCCGTGCGCGTCGACACCGCCTTCCGCGAGGTGCTGACCGGGTGCGCGGAGTGCACCGAAGAACGCCCCTCCACCTGGATCAATGGCGAAATCCTCAGCCTGTTCGTCGATCTGTTCGAGCGCGGCGCGGCCCACTCCGTCGAATGCTGGCGGGAAGAGCGTCTGGTGGGCGGTCTCTACGGCGTATCGCTCGGCGGCGCGTTCTTCGGCGAAAGCATGTTTTCGCGCGAGCGGGATGCCAGCAAGGTCGCCCTGGTCCATCTGGTCGCCCGCTTGCGCGTCGGCGGCTACACCTTGCTGGATACCCAGTTCGTCACCAGCCATCTTTCGGGATTCGGCGCGATCGAGGTGCCGCGGACCATGTACCACCGGATGCTGGGCCAGGCCCTCTCGGTGCGCGGCGATTTCTACGCGCTGGGCGCTCAGCCGCGCGGCGACCTCGTCTTGCAGTCGATCACCCAGACGTCATAGACCGGGTGCTCCAGCGCTGACAGAGCGGGGCTGGAGGCGAACATCCATCCGCTGAACAGATTGTCCTTCTGGCCATCCGCCTTCACGTCGGCGATCTCGAGAAAGGCCGTGACCTCGGGGGTCTCCTCCGGCGGCCGCTTGGAACAGGTGCGGGCGAGGATTTCCAGCGAGCCGTAACGCATCGGCGTGTTGAGCGGTGCCTCGATATCGGTCACCCGCGCGCTGATCTTATCGACGCCGCGCAGGACCGCGACCAGGTCCTTCGGCGATGCGGCCTCGCGGCGGGCGATGATGGCCAGATCCTCGACCGGATCTTCGGCGACGGCGGTGGTGGCGACCGCGGCTCCCATGGTCAGGAGCACGGCGCCGAGCCAGCGCGACCCGCGCCGCTTCATGGCGCGGCTTCCGGGGTGGGCGCGGTGGGCGCGGTCTCGGGTGTGGCCGTCTGGCCGCCGCTGTCGGTGGAGCCGTAGACGAAACGGCCCAGCAGCCCCATCAGGTCGACGGCGCCCTGGGTGTAGGAAATGGTACCGCCATTCGCCAGCATCTCCTCGGATCCGCCCGGCTCGAGCATGACATAGGAGCCGCCGAGCAAGCCGGCGGACGCGATCTTGGCGCTGGTGTCTTCCGGCAGCTTCACATCCGACTGGATACCCATTTGGACGACCGCCTCGTAGGTCGCCGGGTCCAGGGTCTGCGAGACCACGGTGCCGATCTTGATGCCGCTGAGCTTGACGTCCGCGCCGCTGCTCAGGTCGCCGACCTTGTCGAAGCGAGCCGATACCTGATAGCCGCCAACCGGCCCCATCTCCGTCCTGGAATAGGCGAAGTAAAGGAACCAGGCGGCGACGAGGAGGACCACGGCGCCGATAAGAGTTTCAACCAGAGTGCCGCGCATGGATATGGAGTCGCCTCGATTGGGGCGCGCCTATTCCGGCCGCCATGCTTCGTAATCGCCGACCACTGCCGGCCGTTCGCCGCGCGAATTCAGACTGCCGGGCGGATAATACGCACCGCTCGTGCCCGTCAGGTTCGGGATATGGTCCTTCTCCCAGGCCTTCACGACGGGCGGCTGCTTGGTCGGCGGCTGGTCGGCCGTATGGTGAAGCCAGCGGTGCCATTCCGGCGGCACGCGCGAGGCCTCGATGGCGCCATTGTAGATCACCCAGCGCCGGCGGCCGGCTTTGTCCTGATAGTACTTGTTGCCTTGGCCATCCTGCCCCACGGCCTGCCCACGCAGGGCCGTGTCGAGCCAGGTGCCCACGGTCTGACCGTTCCACCAGGTGAATATGGAGCTGAGAACACCCATTGCCGTACCATCCTGTTGCGCGCCGGGCGGAATATGGCACCCGCACGCGTAGACGTCCAGTGTCGATACTCGCCCGCCATACCCCGCATTTTCGCCGCAACCGGACCTCCGCTCCCAAATCCGCACATGGGTCATCGCTTCAGAACCGCATCAACGCTGCGTCCTACGTGTTTGATCCATATCGGATTAGCGGATCGGGCCACGCGGCTTTTGACAACCGTGCCGCCCTGCGGGTTGAAGACCAGCGGCTAAACGTTTGCACTACGCAACATTTGGTGTTTGCAAACAGTTTTTTTCCCACATCTGGGAAAAAGCTCCTTGCCTGCACCTGCATCCTCCCCCACCATTTGGGTCCTTTCCGGGCGAGAACACCACATCTAGTGTGCCGCGTTCGCCCGGTTTCCAAGCCGAACGACCGATACCCAAGGGGGAATGTCATGCGAATCGAACGACGCTATACCACGGAAGGCCAGTCTCCCTACGCCGGGATCCCTTTCCGCACGGCCGTCAGCGAAATTCGCAATCCCAATGGGTCGGTGGTGTTCCGCCTCGACAATGTCGAGGTGCCGGAATCCTGGAGCCAGGTCGCGACCGACGTCGTGGCGCAAAAGTACTTCCGCAAGAAGGGTATCCCCCTCGCCCTCCACCCTGTCGCCGAAGACGGTGTTCCCGAGTGGCTTCGACGCAGCATCCCCGGCGACGACGCCGGCGATCCGCGCACCTATACGGGCGAGACCAGCACCAAGCAGGTGTTCGATCGTCTGGCCGGCGCGTGGACCTATTGGGGCTGGAAGGGCGGCTATTTCGACGGGGAGAGCGATGCCAGCGCATTCTATGACGAACTGCGCTATATGCTCGCGCGCCAGATGTGCGCCCCCAACTCGCCGCAATGGTTCAACACGGGCCTGCATTGGGCCTATGGCATCGACGGCCCGGCCCAGGGTCACTTCTACGTGGACCCCGCCACGGGCGAAGCCGTTCGGTCCGAGAGCGCCTATGAGCGGCCGCAGCCGCACGCCTGCTTCATCCAGGGCATCAGCGACGATCTCGTCAACGAAGGCGGAATCATGGATCTCTGGGTGCGCGAGGCGCGCCTGTTCAAGTATGGCTCGGGCACCGGCACCAATTTCTCCCGTATCCGCGGCGAAGGCGAGAACCTGTCGGGCGGCGGAACCTCGTCGGGCCTTATGAGCTTTCTGAAGATCGGCGACCGTGCCGCCGGCGCCATCAAGTCGGGCGGCACGACGCGCCGCGCCGCCAAGATGGTCGTGGTGGATGTGGATCATCCGGACGTTGAGAAGTTCATCAACTGGAAGGTTGTCGAGGAGCAGAAGGTCGCGGCGCTGGTCGCCGGCTCGCGCCTGTCGGAGAAGCACCTGAACCAGATCATCGCGGCCTGCGCGGCGCATGACGACCTGACCAATGACGACCGCTTCGATCCCAAGCAGAACTCCCAGCTGAAGAAGGCGATCATCGAAGCCCGCAAGGCCATGATCCCGGAAAACTACGTGCAGCGGGTGATAGAGTTCGCGCGTCAGGGTTACACCAACATCGACTTCCGTACCTACGACACCGACTGGGATTCCGAGGCGTACAACACCGTCTCCGGCCAGAACTCGAACAATTCGGTGCGCGTCACCGACGAGTTCATGCGCGCCGCCGCCGCCGACCGCGACTGGCAGCTGATCCGCCGTACCGACGGCAAGGTGGCCGAGACCGTATCGGCCAAGGCGCTCTGGGAATCCATCGGCAACGCGGCCTGGGCTTGCGCCGATCCGGGCCTGCAGTTCCACACCACCATCAATGACTGGCACACCTGCAAGGCGTCCGGCGACATCCATGCGAGCAATCCGTGCTCCGAGTACATGTTCCTCGACGACACGGCCTGCAACCTCGCCTCGCTCAACCTGATGACCTTCCTCAAGGCCAGCGGCGAGTTCGACGTGGACAGCTTCGAGCACGCCACCCGGCTTTGGACCGTGGTGCTGGAAATCTCGGTGTTGATGGCGCAATTCCCGTCGCGCGAGATCGCCGAGCTCAGCTACCGCTACCGCACGCTCGGCCTGGGCTACGCCAATATCGGCGGCCTGCTGATGGCCTCGGGCCTGCCCTATGACAGCACGGAAGGCCGTGCGCTGTGCGGCGCCATCACCGCGCTGATGACCGGCACAGCCTATGCCACCTCGGCCGAAATGGCCGGCGAGCTCGGCGCTTTCCCCGGCTATGCGCCGAACCGCGAGCACATGCTGCGCGTCATCCGCAACCATCGCCGGGCCGCGCGCGGCGAGGCCCAGGGTTATGAAGGCCTGAACACCCCGCCGGTCCCGCTCGACATCGCCCACTGCCCCGAGCCGGCGCTGACGGAAGCGGCGTCGGATGCGTGGGATCGCGCCCTCTCCCTCGGCGAAAAGCATGGCTACCGCAACGCCCAGGCGACCGTGATCGCGCCGACCGGCACCATCGGCCTCGCCATGGATTGCGACACCACCGGCATCGAGCCCGACTTCGCCCTGGTGAAGTTCAAGAAGCTGGCCGGCGGCGGCTACTTCAAGATCATCAACCAGATGGTCCCCAGCGCGCTCCGCAAGCTGGGCTATGAGGAGTTCGAGATCGTCGAGATCGTCGACTACGCGGTTGGCCACGGCACCCTCAAGGGCGCGCCCGGTGTCAATCATGAGAGCCTGGCGGCGAAGGGCTTCGGCGAGGAGCAGCTGCGCGTCGTCGAGGACGCGCTCGGCAGCGCCTTCGACATCAAATTCGTGTTCAACAAATGGTCGCTCGGCGAAGCCTTCTGCACCGGCACGCTCGGCCTCAGCGCCGCGCAGATGGAGGATTACAGCTTCGACCTGCTCGCCGCCCTCGGCTTCACCAAGGCCGAGATCGAGGCCGCCAACCTGTATTGTTGCGGCGCCATGACTCTTGAAGGCGCCCCGCGCCTGAAGGAAGAGCACCTGCCCGTGTTCGACTGCGCCAATCCTTGCGGCCGTATCGGCAAGCGCTTCCTGTCCGTCGACAGCCACATCCGTATGATGGCCGCCGCGCAGCCCTTTATCTCGGGTGCGATCTCCAAGACCATCAACATGGCCAACAACGCCACCGTGTCGGATTGCCTCAGCGCCTACGAGCTGTCCTGGCGCTTGGCGCTCAAGGCCAACGCGCTCTATCGCGACGGCTCCAAGCTCAGCCAGCCGCTCAGCTCGTCGCTGATCGATGACGAGGACCTGGAAGAGGAAGTCGCCGTCGCCGCGGCGCCCGCGCAGGTCGAGCGGATCGTCGAGCGCATCATCGAGAAGATCGCCCCCGCCGCGCGCGGCCGTCTGCCCCACCGCCGCAAGGGCTACACCCAAAAGGCCGTGGTCGGCGGGCACAAGGTCTACCTGCGGACCGGAGAATATGATGATGGCCGGTTGGGCGAAATCTTCATCGACATGCACAAGGAAGGCGCCGCCTTCCGCTCGCTGATGAATAATTTCGCCATCGCCATCTCCATCGGCCTCCAGTATGGCGTGCCGCTGGAGGAATATGTCGACGCCTTCACCTTCACCCGCTTCGAGCCCTCGGGCCTGGTCGAAGGCAACGACAGCATCAAGATGGCGACCTCGCTGCTCGACTACGTGTTCCGCGAACTGGCCGTCTCCTACCTCAGCCGCTACGACCTCGCCCATGTGGAACCGGCGGAAACCCGATTCGACGCTCTCGGCAAGGGCCAGGGCGAAGGCGAGGAACCGGCGGAAGCCAAGTCGGCGGCCCAGCAGACCATCGCCGCCCTGCGCGAAGTCGCTTCGACCGGCTACATCCGCAACAAGCTGACCGTGGTCGATGGCGGCATCTCGGCCAAAAAGGAAACCTTCGCCCGCCAGACCGTCATCGAGCGCACCAGCAGCTTCGCCGTCGGCCAGACCGGCGACGCCGTGCTGCTCACCCGCGGCGAAACGGTCGCGGCGACCACCGTCGAAATGGCCAAGGAAGCCCGCATGAAGGGCTATGAAGGCGACGCCTGCGGCGAATGCGGCAACTTCACCCTGGTGCGCAACGGCACCTGCCTCAAGTGCAACACCTGCGGAGGAACGAGCGGCTGTTCGTGATCGAAGGTTTCTGCAACTGCTTGTCTGTCGCAAAAACTGGTCCATGATCAGTCCATGGACAAACAGGACGATCCCGCCGAAGTAACCCTTTCGCCCACCGCGCGCTATCTGCTGCTCGCGGTGGGCTGGTTCTTTCTGGCCCTGGGCGCCATCGGCGCGTTCCTGCCGGTGCTGCCAACGGTGCCGTTCTTGCTGATCACCGCCTGGGCGTGGTCGAAGAGCTCCAAGCGACTGCACCGTTGGCTCTACAGCAATCCGACATACGGCCCCTATCTCATCGCCTGGCACAAATACGGCGTCATCCCGCGCCGGGCCAAGATCATGGCGATCGGCATGATGGCCGCAGGCTGGCTCTCCTTCACCGTGTTCTTCGCCACCAACTGGTGGGTGCCGGCGCTGATCGCCGCCGTCGAACTGGCGGTCGGCTGGTTCATCATCACCCGCCCGAACGCGCCGCCCGCCATTCGCTAAATCCTGGCCGCGCCATTTTAGGTGCGCGCGTGCGCCGAATGGCTAAAGTGATCCTGTCAGGCGCGTGGGGGTCGCGCGGCTGAGGGGAATTGAATGCTCGACGCGCGTACATTGCTGTTCTCCATCGCAGCGGGCTTTGCCGCCATGGGCGCGATGGGAATCTTTCTCAGCCTGCTGCACCGGAAGGAAGTCGCGATCCGTTACTGGAGCGCCGGCTGCTTCACCTTGGCGGCGGCCAACGGCCTGCTCACGATCCGCGAATCCGTCCCGGGCTTCGTCTCCGTGGTCATCGCCAACGGCCTGGCGGTTTCGGGCGTGTATCTGCTCCACGCCGGATTCGCCGCCTTTTACCGCAGGGCGCCCCTGTTCGGCGTCGGCATCTCGATCAGCCTCGGCGCCATGGCGATGCTCGCCTACTGGTACTACGAGGTGCCCGATTTCCACGCCCGTGTCATCGTCTGCACGGCGGCGCTGCTCCCCGCCTTCGGCATGATCGCCGCGCTGCTGGTCCGCGACTCGCTGGGTCCCTACCGGCCGATCCGCCTGGGTCTCGCGGTCCTGCTGATGCTGTTGATCGTCGCCAGCCTTCTGCGCATCGTCTACACGATCATCGATCCGGGCCCCGACGACATGACCCTGTTCGACTACCGGGGCATCGAGACCTTCTGGTACATCGCCGTGCTCACGGTGATGTTCATCAGTTCGCTCAATTTCCTGCTCATGCCGAGCCAGCGCGCCCAGATGGAGCTGAGCGATCTGGCGGCCATCGACGAGCTGACCGGGCTGCTGAACCGCCGCGCCTTCAACGCACGGTTGCGCGACCGCGCCGCCTCCGTCGGCATGAGCGGCGGAGCGAGCCTGATGCTGCTCGATCTGGACAGTTTCAAGTCGCTGAACGACGAGCATGGACATGCCGCCGGTGATGCGGTGCTGTGCAAGTTCTCGTCCACGGTCGCCGATCAGCTGCGCCGCCGCGACGTGTTCGCACGCTATGGCGGCGAGGAATTCGCGGTTCTGCTGCCCGAGACCGATCTGGCCCAGGCCAGCGTGGTCGCCGAGAGAATCCGCCGGGCGGTCGAGACCATGCGCGTCCAGGCCGGCGGCAGGGAACTGGTCACGACAGTCAGCATCGGCGTCACCGCAGTGCCGGAGCGGCCGGACGACTACGAGGCCGCCATCGCCTCGGCGGACGAGGCGCTCTACCGTGCCAAGAATCTTGGCCGCAACAGGGTCTGCGTTCTCGGCTAGCCGTCAGACGGCTTCGAGGTCGAGCGCGTAGCCCGCCGACCGGACCGTTCGGATCACGTCCTGCGCCCCATCCTCGTTCAGCACCTTGCGCAGGCGCCTGATGTGCACGTCCACCGTGCGCGGCTCGACATAGACATCGTGTCCCCAGACCGAATCGAGCAGCTGCTCGCGCGAGAACACCCGGTCAGGATTTTCCAGGAAGTGGCGCAGCAGGCGAAACTCGGTCGGCCCGAGCCGCACCGGCTTGCCGGCGCGCGTCACCTTGTGCGAGGTGGCGTCGAGGGCAATGTCGGCATAGGTCAGCACCTGCCCTGAATAGGCGGGCCGAACACGGCGCAGCACCGCGTTGATCCGGGCCAGCAGCTCGCGCGGCGAATAGGGCTTGGTGATGTAGTCGTCGGCGCCCATGTCGAGCCCGCGAATTCGGTCCCCCTCCTCCGTCCGCGCGGTCAGCATGATGATCGGTATGCCGGCCGTCTCCGGCGCCTTGCGCAGCCGGCGACAGACCTCGATGCCCGGCACGAAGGGCAACATCCAGTCCAGCAGGATGAGATCGGGCGCCTGTTCGCGCGCCATGGCGAGGCCTTCATCGCCATCGGCGGCGTGGAGCACCGCGAACCCTTCCTTGTCCAGATTGTATTTGACCAGCTCGACCAGGCTCAGATCATCTTCGATCAGCAGGACATTCGGCTTCATGTCAGGCTTTCCCGTCACGGATTAATCGTCGCTCGGGCGCACGACCGTGAAACTGGTCCGGTCGCCCTTGGGGCGCGTATCCTCGAGGATTTCACCGCGCACCAGATAAAACACGATCTCGGCCAGATTGGTCACGTGATCGCCCATGCGTTCGACATTCTTGGCGGCGAACAGCAGATGGGTGCAGGGCGTGATCGCCCTGGGATCTTCCATCATGTAAGTCAGCAGCTCGCGGAACAGGCTGTTGTACAGCTCGTCGACGGCGGCATCGCGTTCCCACACGTCCAGCGCCTTGGCATCGTCCAGGTCGATATAGGCGTCGAGAACGTCCTTCAGCATCTTCTGGACCAGATGCGCCATGTCGCCCACCGTGCGGACGATACGGAAATTCTCCGCTTCATTGATCGCTGTGACGCGCTTGGCGATGTTCTTGGCGTAATCGCCGATCCGCTCCAGAATGCTCGACATCTTCAGCGCGGAAACGATTTCGCGCAGGTCCGACGCCATGGGCTGGCGCCGTGCCAGGACGGAGATGGCCTCCTTCTCGATGGCGATTTCAAGCACGTCGAGGGCCTTGTCGCCTTCGACGACCTGGGCGCCGCGCTCGGCGCTCCGTTTGAACAGCGCGTCGACGGCGCCGGCGATCTGGGTTTCGGCCAGCCCGCCCATGCGGGCGATGCTGGACCGAAGGTTTTCCAGTTCCTTGTCGTAGGCGGAAACGATGTGGTCGTTGGTCATTTGTCCGGCCCTTGGGTGCCAGCGCTAGCCGAACCGGCCCGTGATGTAGTCACGGGTGCGTTCCTCGCGCGGATTGGTGAAAATCTGTTCCGTGTTGCCATGCTCCACCAGATCGCCCAGATGGAAGAACGCGGTCTTTTGCGACACGCGCGCCGCCTGCTGCATGGAGTGGGTGACGATCACGATGGCATAGTTCTCACGCAATTCGTCGATCAGTTCCTCGACGCGCGCGGTCGCGATCGGATCGAGCGCCGAGCACGGCTCGTCCATCAGGATCACCTCCGGGCTCACGGCAATGGCGCGTGCGATGCACAGGCGCTGCTGCTGGCCGCCTGACAGGGCGGTGCCTTGGGTGTCGAGACGATCCTGCACCTCGTTCCAGAGGCCGGCCTTGCGCAGGCTCCGCTCGACGATCCCGTCCAGGTCCGCCTTCTTGGTGGCCAGACCGTGAATTTTCGGGCCATAGGCGACGTTCTCGTAGATCGACTTCGGGAACGGGTTGGGCTTCTGGAACACCATGCCCACGCGGGCCCGCAACTGCACCACGTCAACACGCTTGTCGTAGATGTCGACGCCATCCAGCAGGATCGACCCGGTGACGCGCGCACTGTCGACCGTGTCGTTCATCCGGTTCAGGCAGCGCAGATAGGTCGACTTTCCGCAACCCGAGGGGCCGATCAGCGCCGTGACCTCGTTGTTGTAGATATCGAGATCGACGCCCTTGATGGCTTCCTTGGGGCCATAATAGACGTGAACGTCCTTGGTGACGAACTTGGCTTGGGTGTGATCCTGCGCGATCAGCTGCTTCTCAGCCGCCATTGAGTGGCTCGTGTCCATTGTGTTTACCATCTCCGTTCGAACCGCTTCCTGAGGATGATTGCCGTTGCATTCATCGTAAGCAGAAAAGCCAGCAATATGATAATGGCCGATGAGGTGAGCGCGACGAAGCCGCGCTCGGGAAGACCCGCCCACATGTAGATCTGCACCGGCAGCGCCGTGGCCGGGTCCATCGGACCTCCCGGCATGTCGAACACCGCCGCGACCATGCCGATCATGATCAGCGGCGCCGTTTCACCCAGGGCATGGGCCAGACCGATGATGAGACCGGTGAGGATGCCTGGCATGGCGAGCGGCAGGATGTGGTGGAAGATCGCCTGCATCTTCGAGGCGCCGACGCCCAGAGCCGCGTCCTTGATGGAGGGCGGCACCGCGCTGAGCGCCGCGCGGGTGGCGATGATGACCGTCGGCAGGGTCATCAGGGACAGCACGAGACCGCCCACGATGGGCGCCGACCGCGGCATCTCGAAGATGTTGATGAAGATGGCCAGACCGAGAATGCCGAAGACGATGGATGGCACCGCCGCCAGATTGTTGATGTTGACCTCGATCAGGTCCGTGATCCTGTTGCGGGGCGCGAATTCCTCCAGGTAGATCGCCGCGCCGACACCAATGGGCAGCGCCACGACGACGACCAGCACCATCATGAAGAACGACCCGATCAGGCCGACGGCGATGCCCGCCAGTTCCGGATCGGCCGAGGCGCCCATGGTGAACAAACTGCTGTTGAACTTGAGCGCGATCCGGTCCTGCTCTTCCAGTTGATCGAGCCAGCCGAGCTGGACGTCGTTGAGAAGCCGGCGTTCCTCGGGCAGATCGCGCGAGATGTTGCCCTTGAAGAAGGGATCGACCGTCCCGTGGGCCAGCAGCCAGACATCGACCGTCGATCCGACGATCTCTGGATCATCCAGCAGGATGTTGCGCAACTGGACGTCGATGCCATTGCTGAGCATCTTGTCCGCTAGGGACTTGCGATCCCGATCATCGGGCGAAATCCCGAGAGCATCGTAAAGTGCCGAGCGCGCGATACGTGTGAGCTTGAAACCCGACAGTTCCCGTATTTCATCTTCCGACGCGCCCGGCTGCAGGTCGAGCGCCTCGGCCGTCAGGGGCACCTGGACCTTGATTTGGGTCGACATGAAGCCCTGAATGCCGACACTGAAGATCGTATAGAACAGGATCGCCAGGAAGATCAGACCGATGCTGACCATGGCCAGGCCATAGAAGCGGAAACGCTTCTCGGCCGCGTAGCGTTGCTTCAGCCGTTTCGCCGCCGCTTCGGACAGGAAATACGACGGCGCCTTCTGCGTTTCCTCAGTCATATTGTTCTCTGTACTTCCGGACGATGTGCAGGGCGTAGATATTCAGCACCAGCGTGATGACGAAGAGCGTCATGCCCAGGGCGAAGGCCACGAGCGTCTGCGGACTGGTGAATTCGTGATCGCCCGTCAACTGGCTGACGATCTTCACGGTAACCGTGGTCACCGCCTCGAAGGGATTTGCCGTCAGGTTCGCGGCGACACCCGCGGCCATCACGACGATCATGGTCTCGCCGACCGCTCGTGAGACGGCCAGGATGATACTGCCGACGATACCCGGAAGCGCGGCCGGCATGATGACTTTCCGGATCGTCTCGGACTTGGTCGCGCCGAGCGCCGCCGAACCGTCCCGCAGCGACTGGGGCACGGCGTTGATGACGTCGTCGGACAGCGACGAGACGAACGGAATGATCATGATGCCCATCACGACACCGGCGGTCAGCGCGCTTCTGGCGTCGATGTCGAGCCCGATGGTCGCGCCCGCGTCCCGCAGGAATGGGCCGACGGTGACGACGGCGAAGAAGCCGTAGACGACCGTGGGAATACCGGCGAGAATCTCGAGGATCGGCTTGGCCGTCGACCGGAACCGGGGACCGGCGTACTCGGCCAGGTAGATCGCCGACATCAGGCCGATCGGAACGGCGACGAGCATGGCCAGCAACGTGATGAACAAGGTGCCCCACAAAACGGGCACCAGTCCGAACTGACCGGTTTCGCCGCCGGCCGCGGATGAAAAGCGCGGATCCCAGGTCAGGCCGAAGAAGAAGTCCGCCGGCGCCACCATGGTGAAGAAGCGAATGGATTCGAAGAGCATGGACAGGACGATGCCGACGGTCGTCAGCACGGCCACGCTGGAGCAGAGGATCAGGATGATCTTGATCACCGACTCGACCCGGTTCCGCGCCCGGGTTTCCGGCTTGACCTGCAGATAGCAGATCAGCGCGGCGATCGCGGCAACCGCCAGCACGGCGCCCGTCATGTAAAGGCGGCTGGTGGCGCGCATCTCGTTGTAGCGGGCGGCCAGGTCGGTGACATAGGGTTCGGCGCCGAAGCTGTTGCCCGTCTTCGCCGTGTTGACGATCTGGCCGAGGATCAGGTCCATCTGGGCCGGCGAGCCCGTGCGGACCGCCTCGGGCAGGGCATCGACCAGCGCCGCGTGAATGACGAAGTTCTCGCCGATCAGCCAGGCCACAAGCGCGACAAACGCCGCCAGGCCCGAGATCAGCGCGACATAGGTGCCATAATAGGAAGGCCGGGAATGAAGCGCGGCGAGATTGCCGCCGCTCGTTACCCGTGCCCGCATCAGGCCGCTCAGATAGGCCGCGAAGACCAGGCCGGCGGTTAGCAGAACCAATACAGATAAGGACATGTTTGCTCGCTTGGCGGCTTCGTCACGTCGTAACGAGAAAGGGAGCGGCCCTCGAACCGGCCGCTCCCTCCCTGGCTTGGATTTAGTCTACGGTCTTGCCGGCTTTCCAGGTCGCGCGGAACTGCTCGCGCTGGCTGGCCGGAGCCGGGATCAAGCCCTTTTCGATCAGCATGCCGTCATCGCCGATCATGTCTTCGCTGAGGAAGAACTCGGCGTACTGCTTCAGGCCGGGAATGGCCGCCAGATGGGCCTTCTTCACGTAGAAGAACAGCGGCCGCGACACGGGATATTCGCCGCTGCCGATGGTGTCCATCGAGGGGGTCACCCCATTGACGGTGGAAACCTGGATCTTGTCGCGATTCTGGTCATAGAAGCTGAGGCCGAACACGCCGACGCCGTCGGGATTGGACTTCAGGCGCGCGAGCGTCTCGGTGTAGTCGCCGTCGATATCGACCGCCAGGCCATCCTTGCGGACGTGGTTACAGGCCTTCTTCTTGGCATCCTTGTCGAGCTTGGCGATTTCCGGAAACTCTTCACAGCCCACGGTCAGCACCTTCTCTTCGAAGACTTCGCGGGTGCCGTGCTTCTCGCCGGGAATGAACGCCATGATCGGCGCGTCCGGGAAGCTGGGGTTCACGTCTTTCCAGGTCTTGTTCGGATTGGCGACAAGCTTGCCCTTCACCGGGACCTGGCTCGCCAGGGCGAGATAGATATCCTTGGGCGTGAACGCCATGGCGGTCTTGCCGACGGGCGTGGCGAAGACGATGCCGTCGTAGCCGAACTTCACTTCCATGATGCCGGTCACGCCCGCCTTGTTGCAGGCTTCGACTTCGCTGGTCTTGATGGCGCGCGACGAGTTCGCGACGTCGATGTAATTGGGGCCGACACCTTCACAGAACTTTTTCAGGCCGGCCGAGGAGCCGCCCGATTCGACGACCGGGGACTTGTACTTGCCCTGCTTGCCGAACTGTTCGGCGACGACGGTCGCGAAGGGCAGCACGGTGGACGAACCGGCGACCTGGATCTGGTCGCGGGCAAAGGCGGCCCCCGAGGCGGCGGCGCTGACTACCGCGACGGTTGCCAGTCCGATGAGCGTCTTATTGAACACGATGTTTCTCCAGTCATCAGTGGTGAGCCACGTCTCTGGGCGCGGTCTCTCCGCCGCCCGTGGCAGGACCCTACGGAGCGGCAATGAACGGAATAAGACACTAATGTTACAGTATTGTTGCAGTCAGCCATGTGGCTGGGACGAAAGGCTATTTTCCCTCGCCACCATCAACCTTGGCGCGCAGGTACACCGTCACCGTGGTGCCGACTCCAAGCTCGCTCTCGAACACCAGCCGGCCCCGATGCCTGTTGACGATGTGCTTGACGATGGCCAGCCCCAGGCCCGTGCCGCCCTTCTGGCGCGAGCGCGCCGGATCGACCCGGTAAAAGCGGTCGGTCAGGCGCGGCAGGTGCTCGCGAGCGATCCCCTCGCCCTCATTGATCACCTTGATGGCGACGCCGGGACCGCCGGTTTCCGGCAGTCGCGCCACGCTTTTTCCGGTGATCCGGACAATCGTGCCCGTACGGCCATATTTGATCGCGTTGTCGATCAGGTTCTGGAAAACCTGTGTCAGCTGGTCCGCGTCGCCCAGAACGCGGGGGAGTGCCGTCTCGATCTCGACCGCGATGCTCATGCCCCGGTCCGCCGCAACCAGCGACAGCACCTCGACCACGTTTTCAACGATCCCGACGATGTCGATGCTGTCGGACGGCACCACATGCTCGTCCAGTTCGATTCGCGACAGGGACAACAGGTCGTTGATGAGGCGGGCCATGCGCGCCGACTCCAGCGACATGATTTCAAGAAACCGTTCCTGAGCGACGGGATCGTCCTTGGCCGGTCCCTGCAAGGTTTCGATGAAGCCGATCAGGCTGGCCAGGGGCGTGCGCAATTCATGGCTGGCGTTGGCGACGAAATCGGCGCGCAACTGTTCCGAACGTTTGAGGGCCGTGACCTCGTGCAGCGCGATCGCCATGGCGGGCGCCGCCGGGTCTTCGCTGCCTTCCCCCGACGTCATCGGCAGGGCCGTCAGCACGAAGTGCCGCTCGCCGGGACTGAGAAGAGTGATCTCCTCACGCGAAACGTTGCTGCTGGCGAGCACCCGGTCCATGGCCTCGATGGCGGAGGGGTGCCGGAGAACCTGCGTGAAATCCCGGCCGGTCAGCCTGAGGCCGAACAGTTCGCGGGCGGCCGAGTTGGCCTCGATAACGCGCCGGCCGGAATCGAGCAACACGAGGGCATCGGGAATCACGTCGATCACCGACTGGGCGTAGTTGCTCAGCAAGGAGGGAACGGCCTGTCCGCTGACCTCCGACTTTATCGGCACGACCGCGTGGTCACGCCTGTTCTGCCAGAACAGGTAGATGATCGGCAGCAGGGCAAGCCCCAGCACGACGGCATGCGCGGCATGCAGCGCGCCGATTGAAACCAGCCCCGTCAGCACTGCCGCGGGGGCCAGAACAGCCGCTCTCCACCATCCGTCACGCACCGTGCGCCATCCCCGTGTCCCGGCCATGTTCCTGGCCCGTGTTCTGCTTCGACTCGCCGCGAAAACCCCCGGCGCGCCGGGGTTTCCGGCGTTCCAAGACTACAATCACAGTTTCTCACGGGCGCGCAACCGCGCTCTCATGACATCTATGGCGTCCGGCCGGACGAACCCCTTGCCTGAGCGGCGGAAATGGCGCAAAAACGTGACCCAGAACCGACCAGCCGGTAACAAAACAGAGGATTCCCGAAGGATGGACCTGTCCTATTCCGACGAACAGATCATGCTCCGCGACAGCGCCGAGCGCTTTGTCGAAGCCAACAGCGGCGCCGAGAACCTGCGCAAGATGCGCAACAGCGACGAAGGGTTCAGCCGCGACAACTGGAAGCAGATGGCCGAACTCGGCTGGCTGGCCCTGCCCTTCACCGAGGCCCAGGGCGGCCTGGACGGCACGGCGGTGGACACCAACGTGCTGATGGAAGCCTTCGGCAAAGGCTTGGTGCTCGAGCCGTTCCTGACCACGGTCGTGATGGGCGGCGGCGCCTTGAAAGCCGCCGGCAATGATGCCCAGATCGAGGCGCTGGTGCCGCAGATCATCGAGGGCAACCTGCTACTGGCCGTCGCCTATGCCGAGCCGCAGGCACGCTTCGACCTGTTCGACGTGGCGACCACCGCCCGCAAGGATGGCAGCGGCTGGGTCATCGACGGCCACAAGGCCGTCGTGCTGCACGGCGACAGCGCCGACAAGATCATCGTCAGCGCCCGCACCTCGGGCGACCGCCGCGACAAGGACGGCATCAGCCTGTTCATCATCGACCGGGGCGCCGCCGGCCTTGAGCGCCGCGCCTATCCGACGGTGGACGGCTCCCGCGCCGCCGAGTTGATCTTCAACAGCGTCAAGGTCGGCGCCGATGCGCTGCTGGGCGCCGAAGGCCAGGGCCTCGCCGTGCTGGAGAAGGTCTCGGACGACGCCATCACCGCCCTGTGCGCCGAAGCCGTGGGCGCCATGAAGGTGCTGCTCGACACCACCGTCGAGTACACCAAGACCCGCGAGCAGTTCGGCCAGCCCATCTCCAAGTTCCAGGTGCTGCGTCACCGCATGGCCGACATGATGATGGAATACGAGCAGGCCAAGTCCATGGCCCTCGTCGCCGCCCTCAAGGTGGACAGCGCCGACCCCGTCGAGCGCCGCAAGGCCGTTTCCGGCGCCAAGGTGCAGATCGGCAAGAGCGGCCGCTTCGTCGGCCAGCAGGCCGTTCAGCTGCATGGCGGCATGGGCATGACCGACGAACTGTCGGTCGGCCACTATTTCAAGCGCCTGACGATGATCGACATCCTGTTCGGGAACGTAGATCATCATCTGAAACAGTTCAGCGCCGCCGCCTGACCTTGCTGGGGAGATAGACCATGGACCTGTCATTCACACCCGAGGAAATCGCCTTCCGCGACGAAGTCCGGGAGTGGGTGCACGGGGCCATACCGGACGATATCCGGGAAAAGGTCGAAGCCGGCGAGAAGCTGCCCAAGTCAGATCTCCTGCGCTGGCAGAAGATTCTGCACGCCAAGGGCTGGATCGTCCCCGCCTGGCCCGTCGAATATGGCGGGCCCGGCTGGACCGCGACCCAGCGCTACATCTTCGCCAACGAGATGGCGCTGGCCGGCGCCCCCGACCTGCCCGCCTTCGGGCTGAAGATGGTCGGCCCGGTCATCTATACCTATGGCAGCGAGGAGCAGAAGGCCCACTTCCTGCCCCGCATCCTGAGCGGCGAGGATTGGTGGTGCCAGGGCTATTCCGAGCCCGGTTCCGGCTCCGACCTCGCGTCCCTGAAGACCAGGGCCGTCAGCGACGGCGACGACTACATCGTCAACGGCTCGAAGATCTGGACCACCGGCGCCCATCAGGCCGACTGGATCTTCTGCCTCGTCCGCACGGACGACAGCGGCAAGAAGCAGGACGGCATCAGCTTCCTGCTGATCGACATGAAGACGCCGGGCATCGAGGTCAGCCCGATCATCATCATCAATGGCGACCACACGGTGAACCAGGTGTTCTTCACCGATGTGCGGGTGCCGAAGAAGAACCTGATCGGCACCGAGGGCGAAGGCTGGACCTATGCCAAGTTCCTGCTGGTCAACGAGCGCAACGGCATTGCTCAGGTGGGCGGCAAGAAGCACACCCTGAACCGCATCCGCAAGCTGGCGGACAAGACGCAGATTCACGGCCAGCGTCTGGCCGACGAGCCGGGGTATCAACGCCGTCTGGCGGAAACCGAAGTGGCGCTGATGGCGCTGGAATATTCGGAGCTTCGCTTCCTGTCCGGTCAGAAGACCGATCATGCGCCCGGCACCGAGGCGAACATGATGAAGGTCGCCGCGACCCAGCTGCAACAGAGCATGTCCGAGCTGTTTATCGAGATCGCCGGCTACTACAGCTTCCCCTATGACGGCTTCCGCGACACCAAGGGCTCCAACGAGCCGCCGGTCGTGCCGTCCGAGGCAGGCGGCGCCATGCACGACTTCCTCTATGGCCGTGCCTCGACCATCTACGGTGGATCGAACGAGATCCAGCGCGATGTCATCGCCAAGGTGCTGCTGAGTATCTGACAGGTTCCGATGTCATCCCGGCAGGCTGCCTGCCGGGATGATTTTCGGCGTACGACGGCTCACAGAGCCGGGTCGAGAAGCACCTTGCACTGGCTGGTCGGCGTGCGAAGCGCCTCGAAGGCGCCGGGCAGTTCGCCGAACGACACCACATCCGTGACCATGTGCTCCACGTCGATCCGGTTGGCCGCGATCATGTCGACGACGAACTGGAAGTCGGACTTGTCGTGGGCGACGACGAACCGCATGGTGAGTTCCTTGGCCATGGCCAGCGCCGGCATGATGGTATCCGGCTTGCTGCAGAAGCCCACGACCAGTATCTCGGCGCCATAGGGCGCGAGCTCGACGCATTTGGCGATCATGCCGGGCACGCCAACGCACTCGATGATCAGTTCCGGCGGCGCGCCGGTCAGTTCGCGGAACTGCTCGCCCACATCGCCGGCGGCGTCGACGAGGCCCGTCGCGCCGTAGCGCAGCGACATCTGTGCCCGGCCCTGGTCCAGTTCGCTGACGATCACATGGCGCGCGCCGAAGAACTTGCACCACAGCACGGTGGTCAGGCCGATGGGACCGGCGCCGATGACGAGGACGTTCTTGCCCGCGAGACCGTTGCGGATACCGCGCACGCCGTGGAGCGACACCGCCAGCGGCTCGACCAGCGCGCCTTCCTTCCAGCTCACCGACGCGGGCAGCTTGACCGCCTCGTTCAGATGGACGCGGGTATATTCGGCGAAGCCGCCGGTCAACGCGCCAAGGCCGATGATCTGCTTGGTCTCGCACTGCCAGGGCGTGCCCTTGTAGCAGGCGAGGCACTGGCCGCAGCCGATGAACGGCAGGGTGCAGAGCCGGTCGCCTTCCTTCCAGCCCTGCGGCACATCCGGACCGATCGCCACGACCTCGCCGGCGAATTCATGGCCCATCACCGTGCCGCGCGGCAGGCCGTGCTGCTCGGTGGCGTGGAGGTCGGTGCCGCAGATACCGCAATGCTTGACGCGGATGATCACCTCGCCGCGCTGGGGCGTGGGATCGGCGATGGTCTCGATGGCGAGCGGCTTCCCGACTTCCAGGAAAACGGCGGCTTTCATGGGCTAATCCTTGTTGATCTCGTCGAACGTGATCCAGAGTTCCTTCAACCCGCGCAAGCACAGATGCGGGTGATGCTCGAAGCTGTTACGGCTGCTCGCATAGCCCAGATTGCCCATGCGCGCCAGGATGGCCTCGAACGACGCGATCATCTCGTAGCGGGCAAGCTGTGCCCCGAGGCAGTGATGGATTCCGGCCCCGAACGCCAGATGCGCGCCCGCATTGCCGCGGCAGACATCGAGGCGTTCGGGCTCCGCGAACTTCGCCCCGTCGCGGTTGGCGGCGGCATAGCGCAGCATCACCCGCGCTCCTTTGGGAAGGGGGAAGCCGCCCAGTTCGGTGTCTTCCTTGACGATGCGGAACAGCCCCTGCACCGCGGATTCGAGCCGCAGCGTCTCCTCGACGAAGGTCGGAATGCGGGCCGGGTCCTCGCGCAGGATGCGCTGCTGTTCCGGATTGTCGATCAGCAGGGTCATGCCCGCCGCGATGGAGTTGGTGGTGGTCTCGTTGCCGGCGACCAGCACCTGGGAGATGATCGACAGCAACTCGCCATTGTTCAGCGGCTGACCGTCGTCGTCCCTCACCTCGAGCAGCGCCGACAACAGGTCATCGCGCGGGCTCTCGCGGCGCTCATCGAGGGCGGCGACGAAATAGCGCTGGAATTCCAGCACCTTCCGCGCGCTGTCCACCCACTGGTCGTCGCTGAGCATGAGCCCGAGCGGCGCCACCGAGGCATCGGACCAGATCTTGAACTTCGGCGCGTCCGCGCGCGGCACGCCGAGCTGGTCGGCGATCACGTAGAGCGGCACCGGCACGGCGAATTCATGGATCAGCTCGACCTCGCCGCGGCCGATGAACTTGTCGATCAGCATGTTCGCGATCTCGTCCATGTAGGGCTTCATCGCCCGGACGCGCTTGGGCGTGAACGCGTAGTCGACCATCTTGCGATAGCGCGTGTGGCTGGGCGGATCGTTGGTCACCATGGTGTTGACCTTGGGCCAGCCCTGCGCCTCGATTTCCTTCACTTCCGGCGGCGGCGCGCGCATCTCGGCGGGCGCCTGGCTGCCGATGTTGGAGAAAACATCGGTGCGGCGGATGGCTTCCATCAGGAGGTCGTAGCGGGTGACGATGTGGACTTTCAGGTGCGGGTCGAAATAGACCGGCGCCTGGTCGCGCAGTACGTCGTAATAGTCGTAGGGGTTCTCCTGAACCTCCAGATGGGCAAGGCTGCGGTCGCCTGGCGCGCCCGTTACGGCATCCATGATCGTCTCCCCGGTTCAGCTCGTTTCTCACGCTAGGGCGCTAAAAAAAACCAGTCAAGGCCTATGGACTCGACGTAGTATCCATGCGGTAACAGAGGCTCGGACGATGGGGGAAAACATGCGCGCGTTCAGTCGGTTGGGGGCTGCCCCATGAAGATCACGGCCGCCGTCGCGAACGGTCCGGAGACGCCGTTTTCCATCGAGCCGGTGGAGCTGGACGAGCCGCGTGCGGACGAGGTGCTGGTGCGCCTGGCGGCCACGGGCATCTGCCATACGGACGTGTTTTTCCGCGATCTGATGCCGGTGCCGGCGGTGCTGGGGCATGAGGGCGCGGGCGTCGTCGAGGCCGTCGGCAGCGCCGTCACCCGGGTCCGGCCCGGCGATCATGTGGTATTATCATATGCTTTTTGCGGTGTTTGCCCCAGCTGTGACGCCGGTTCGCCATATTATTGCCACGATTTTTTCCGGTTTAACGCCTCCGGCGCGCGCGCGGACGGCTCGCCGACGCTGACCCGCGCCGGCGCGCCGCTGTTTGGCAATTTCTTCGGCCAGTCGTCCTTCGCCACCCACGCGCTCGCCAACCAGGCGAACACGATCAAGGTCCGGAAGGATGCCCCGCTCGAGCTGCTCGGTCCGCTCGGGTGCGGTATCCAGACGGGGGCCGGGTCGGTGATGAACGGGCTCGAGCCGCTGCCGGGCGAGCCGCTGGTCGTGTTCGGCGCGGGGGCGGTCGGGCTGGCGGCGATCATGGCGGCGAACCTGATCGGCTGCGAGCCGATCATCGCCGTCGACCCCCTGCCCGCCCGGCGCGACATGGCGATCGGCCTCGGCGCGCATCACGCGCTGGACCCACATTCGGTGGACCCGGTCGCCGCGATCATGGAGCTCACCAAGGGCGGCGCGCTTTATACGCTGGAGTGCACCGGCATTCCGGCGGTGTTCGAGCAGGCGGTGCGGGCGCTGGCGCCGCGCGGGTCGTGCGGGCTGATCGGCGCGCCGCCGCCCGGCAGCCTGGGCAGCATCGATCTGGGCAATCTGCTGAGCAAGGGCATCCGCATCCGCGGCCTGATCGAGGGCGAGAGCCAGAGCGAGGCGTTCATCCCGCACCTGCTGGAGCTGTTCCTCGACGGCCTGCTGCCGTTCGACCGGCTGGTCACCTTCTATCCGCTGGACCAGATCGACACGGCGATCCGCGACAGCCTGGAGGGCCGGACGATCAAGCCGATTCTGAGGATGCCGGGGGCGTAGCCGCGTCGAGCGGCAGGGAATACTGGTAGGCCCGGCCCGAATGCTCGCCCGGCAGCGGAAAGCCGGTCAGATGGGCATGGGCGAAGGTCCCCGCCGCCGCGACCAGCACGGTCATGGCGACCAGCGCGGCGGCGATGCCGAGCAAGCCAGCCCAGACGGACCAGTCGGAGAAGTCCGGGACGAAGCCGAGCGCGTCGAGCACGTACCAGTCGATGACGCCGATGAGCCCCGCCCAGGGCAATGCGACGAGGGCGATGAGGGCGAGCAGCCGCCAGCCATGGCCGCGCGTCTGGCGCCAGGCGAGGCTGAGGTTCAGATCGTGTCCGGCGGCGGCCTGGTTGAACAGGAACAGCGTCCGCACGACCAGCAGCACGTAGAGGGCGAAGCCGGCCATGACGAAGGCGTAGTAGGCCAGCGCGATGGCCGGGTTCAGCGCCGGTTCGTTTTCGATCAGGGTATAGAGATCGCCGAGCGGCAGGAGCGCGAGGGCGAAGACCAGGGAGATGGCCAGGATCGGGGCCGTGCCGGGCGGGAAATCGTCGAGGGCATCCCGGGCCACCGTGCCGCGCCCGAACATGAACAGCCGGTAGGCGGCGACGGTCAGCGGCGTCAGCAGCACGGCCTGGGCGATGGCTTGCAGGGCGGAGAGAATGGTGACGTCGATCCAGGTCTCGGCGACGCCGGCGGCCTGCCGGATGCCGCCTTCGAGGATCACCAGCAGGACGAAGGGCAAGGCGGCGAAGCGGGCCAGCGGCCGGGCCGACGCGGCCGCCCGGCGCCAGGCGTCGGCGCACAGCCGGAGCACCGGCAGACGATCGGGATGCCGCGGCGGCAGGAGAATGGTCGACACGAACATGCGCAACACGGGACTGGCCGGCTCCGGAACGGGTCACGCCCCAAGCGCGGGCGCCGCGCCCGATTCCATAGCACGAAACCGGCCGCGCCGCCCTGCCCTTCGGCGTCCCTGCCCTAGCTTGGCGAGCCTATTCGGCGGCGCCCCCTTATTCGGCGGCGCGCTGCGGCACGAAGGGGCAGTATTCCTCCTTGGCGACCAGATCGAGCACGAAGGCCATCTTGTTCATGCCGCCCAGGATGGAGCCGACCATGGACAGCTCGACGATGTCGCCATCGCTGAAGTGCTGCTTCAGCCGGGCATAGAGCGCCGGGGTGAGCGAGCCGGCCATGTTGGTCAGCGCCAGCTGCTCGGCCAGGGCGATCACCGCCTTGTCCGCGTCGGAGAACGGGCCGTTCTCGTAATCCTCCATGGCGTCCAGTTCCGCCTCGGTCAGCCCGGCTTCCTTCGAGGAGGCCCGGTTGTTGAGGTTGCAGTAATGGCAGCCATGGATCAGCGACAGGCGGTAGCGCACCAGTTCCTTGTAGCGGCGCGGCACGTCGCCTTCGAAGAACAGCTCCTTGTAGAAGTGCTGGGCGAACATCTTCGACGCCTTGGGCGAATTGGCGAACACTTCGAGGATGGTGGTGTCCTCGCAGATCGCCTTGGAGCGGTCCCAGCCGGCCTGCTGTTCGGGCGACAACTGCTCGCGCGGCACCCGGTTCATCAACGTATTGGTCATATGCCCGTCTCCCCTGACGATTGAACCAAATTTTCAAACTTACCCACTGGAAACATATGCTAGAAAGGCGGCGGATTGCAATTCATGGGGAGGACACGATGAGCAATACGAAAATCGTCGAGGATTTCATCGCCGCCTGGAACGCGAACGACATCGACCGCGCCTGCGACATGATGGCCGAGGACATCTTCTATCACAACATCCCCATGACCCCGGTGACGGGCCGCGAGGCGGCGCGCGCCATGCTGAAGGCGATGGGCCCGCTGACCGACGTGAACTGGGAGCTGCTCGCCATCGCCGAGAATGGCGAGGCGGTGCTGACCGAGCGCGTCGACCGCATGACCATGGGCGGCAAGAAGGTCGCCATTCCGCTGATGGGCATCTTCCGCATCCGGAACGGCGAGATTTATGAGTGGAAGGACTATTTCGACCTGGGCGACTTCCAGCGCCAGATGGCGGGGTAATGGACGAAGATGACCGCGTCTTGACGATTGATGACTATTTCGATCAGCCGCTGAAAGGCGTCGCTGAATATCGAGGTCGCCCGCATTATTATAATCGTCAGTTCGACCGCGAGACCGATGCATATCTGGACGTCTTTATTTTGACGCCCCTTGATGCCGAGGCATTCGAACTTGCCATGGCTGCTTGGGGTATCTGGCTTGATTGGAAAATGGCGTTCCGTCGCGGTGAAGTTCCTGCGAACTCCCACCCGCCGCATGAGCCGGAAACATCTTCATACGGCCAGCTAACCCGTGACTTTTCCAAGTATGTTGAACAGAACCAAGGCTCGTCTTTTGAAGCGAAGGGCGTCATGGACAGCAATACAGACCGCGTACGGTGGTTGACAGTCTAAGTATAGCAGCCAGATCCCCATCGCCGGGAATGGCGACACGGTGCTGACCGAATGCGTTGGTCGCATGACCAGGGGGCGGGAAGAAGGCGCGGTGCCGGTGATGGGCATCTTGGCGGGGTAAGTCCGCCGGAAACCCCGCGCCGCGCCATGCGTTGATGACGCATGACCCGGAGGCGCGGTGGATGAAGACAGTGAGGCCGATCAGCGAAACGGCGGCCCGAACGGCGCTTGCCAAGCGCGCCTCATGAGCCGGCTGTTCCACATTTCCGACGTGCATTTCGGCCGCGAGGACACGGAGGCGCTGGCCTGGTTCGCGGCGCTTGTCGCCGCCGAGCGCCCCGACGGCGTGGTGCTGACCGGCGACCTGACCCAGGCGGCGCGCCGGTCGGAATACCAGGCGGCGGGCGCATGGCTGGAGACGCTGCAGGCGCCGGTTTCAGTGCATATCGGCAATCACGACATTCCCGTGTACAACCCGCTGTTGCGCCTGACCGCGCCCTATCGCCGGTATGAGGCGCTGAAGCGCAAGATCGACCGGCCCATGCGGCTCGACGGCATGACCATCGTGCCGCTGCGCACCGCGACGCGGGCGCAGTGGCGCACCAACTGGTCGTGGGGCGTGGTGCGCCGGGCGAGCCTGGCGGCGGCAAAGGACGCGCTGGCGGCGGTGCCGGCGGGGCATCTGGCCATCGTGGCCTGTCACCATCCGTTGGTGGACCACCGCGAAGGCACGCGGGGCCGCACCAAGGGCGGCGAAGCCGCGCTGGCCGACCTCGCCGCGGCGGGCGCCCATGCGGTGATCACCGGCCATGTGCACGACCCGTTCGACACCCAGTGGCCGGCCGGCGGCCAGACGATCCGCATGATCGGCGCCGGCACGCTTTCGGAGCGGGTACGATCCACCCGGCCGTCGTTCAACGAGATTCGGCGGGTGGGCGATGGGCTGGAGGTGAGGCTGCGGGAGTTTGGGTAGGAAGTTGGGCGCAGTTGGAACGTTCCGGCCGCGAAACTGGCTGGCATTCATAGCTGTAAAGCGATCAGCCATCGCGGAGCGAATTTTGCTTTATAACTCTTAGCCTCTCAGGTGTCTCCTTTTGAGACCAAAGGAAATTGCAGAACCCGATGGCCGATACGAGATCGCCCGAGCAGCGGCGAAAGATTATGCAGTCGGTAGGCACTGTTGATACGGGTGCCGAACTGGCTGTGCGCCGCCTCTTGTTTCGGATTGGCTATCGCTATCGCCTGCACAAAACCGGGCTTCCGGGCCGACCTGACATCGTTTTCCCGCGAAAGAAAAAGGCGATCTTCGTACATGGATGCTTCTGGCATAGTCACGATTGTTCAAAGGGGCGACCGCCAAAATCCAAGCTAGATTACTGGGGGCCGAAGCTGGAGCGCAACCGCGAACGTGACCGGCAAAACATTGAGGATTTGCACGCTCTCGGATGGGATGCACTGGTTGTCTGGCAATGCGAGATCAAAGACAGCGAAGCGTTGGCAAAACGTCTTGTCGCCTTCCTGAGTAAAATCCGATCGACACGATTGGTCGAATCGTCTAGCTTTGCCTCAGGGAGTTAAGATGCATGTCAGGAAGACCGATTGGAATCGACCTGTTCGCAGGTGCTGGGGGAATGTCGCTGGGGTTCGAACAGGCCGGGTTCGACGTGGTTGCGGCTATCGAAATCGACCCAATTCATTGCGCCGCCCATAAATTCAATTTCCCCGACACAGTTGTCATTCCGCGCTCAGTCGTTGGCCTGTCAGCTGCGGACGTCCGCAAGCATGCTGGTATCGGTGACAAGGAAATAGACTGCGTCTTCGGCGGGCCACCCTGTCAGGGCTTCTCGATGATCGGGCAACGTTCCTTTGAGGATCCACGTAATTCTCTCGTTTTGGAATTCGTGAGGCTCGTTGCCGAACTGGACGCTAAGACCTTCGTGTTCGAGAACGTGAAGGGGCTTACTGTCGGCAAACAGCGCAATTTTCTCGGGGAGCTTGTCGCTGAGTTCCACCGCGTCGGATATGAGGTTCGCATACCTTGGTCCGTCCTCGATGCCGCCAATTATGGGACGCCGCAACACCGCGAACGTCTCATCCTGATTGGCGCGCGCAAAGGTGCTAAAATCCCTTCCTATCCGGCGCCGCTCTTCAGCGCAGCTGACGGCAAGCGCGCGATTGCCGGGCTCGCGCTCGGGCCGACGGTAGTAGATGCTATCGGAGACTTGCCGGATGCCGATAAGTTTTCCACGCTACTAGACAGCGACACCGTCCGCACGACGAGCTATGGCGATCCTTCCGCCTATGCCGCCGAAATGCGCTGCCTCACTAACAATGCATGGCATTTCGGTTATATGCGCGATTGGTCGCCTTCAATCATGACGTCAAGCGCGCGCACCATCCACACCGATGTTTCCCGTCGCCGCTTCTCCGAGACAGCGCCGGGTAGAGTCGAGCCGATCAGCCGCTTTTACAAACTGTCGCCTGTGGGCTTGTCCAACACGCTACGAGCAGGGACAGACGGTGCGCGCGGTGCATTCACAAGCCCGCGTCCGATCCATTTCAGTCACGACCGTTGCGTCACCGTGCGCGAAATGGCTCGCCTTCATGGCTTTCCAGACTGGTTCCGTTTGCATTCGACGAAATGGCACGGTGCACGACAGATCGGGAACTCGGTGCCGCCGCCTCTGGCACGGGCCATCGCCTCTGCCGTAATGAAGGCTCTTAACGCTAAGCCTAAGCGTCCAGAGGGGACGTTACAGCTCGGCGATCCCTCGCTTCTCTACCTGGAGATGTCGGAGGCAGCTGAGCACTTCGGCGTGGAGCCGCCTATTTCGCGCCGGGACCGGAAGAGCGGCGCAAAAAAGCGTAAACAGCATGAAATAGAGGCCGAGCGCCTCGGCTTAAAGGTGGTGAGCGGTGGACGGCGATAAGCTGGCAAAAACGAAGCGAGGCACAACGACGGCTCAGCCGCCACCGAACCGCTACAAGATACTCATTGATCGCATTTTCTTCCGGCACTGGTCGGAGGGCACTACCGAATTCGAGTTTGCCCGTGACGAACTCGAAAGCGCGGCTGCCGAACTCGAAATGAAGCTTCCCAAAAACCTAGGCGATGTTCTCTATGCCCTGCGTTTCCGGATCGGGTACCCCGACAGCATTGTCGCCACTCAACCCGACGGGCGTGAGTGGGTAATCGAAGGCGCAGGCCGCGCCCGCTATCGCTTTCGGCTCGTGAGGGCGATCCGAATTCACCCCAACCCCAATCTCGCCCGCACCGCCATACCAGACGCGACGCCCGAGCTAATTCGGGCCTATGCTCTCGACGACGAGCAAGCGCTGCTGGCCATCGTTCGATACAATCGCCTTATCGATACGTTTCTCGGTATTACGACTTACAGTCTACAGAACCATCTACGCACGACGGTGCGGGGGATCGGGCAGATCGAGATCGACGAACTATATGTAGGCCTCGACAAGTACGGATGTCATTTCGTAGTTCCAGTTCAGGCCAAGGGCGGCAAGGACCAGATTGGCGTCGTGCAAACCACCCAAGACGTAAAGTTTGTCGAGCAAAAGTTCCCCGGTATGCGCTGTCGAGCCGTGTCCGCCCAGTTTATGGACGATGGCGTCGTCGCTCTATTCGAGCTGACGCTGCAGGAAGATGAGATCAAAGTCGTGGAGGAGCGGCATTACAAGCTCGTACCAGCGGGCGAACTCAACCCGGACGCCATTCGAAGCTACCGATCCTAAACGGACGAATTATCCATATATCGTGATTAATGTTATAACTCACCCTCATCACATGAAATATGAGTAAGGAATTTAACAAGTATTTTTAAATACCATTTTCACTAATCAAGAATTCAAATAAATACCCAAGGATATACGAATCAATCCCAGAACTAAATGATGTTCGACAGCCTGGCGTTAGCGCGGAATCCCTGACGCCGTATTTCTCAATCCGAGAATGGGTCAATGAAATCGTCAAACCGATTCGCAGCTATCTTTCTGAAAAAAATAGATTGCTTATTAGGATTGCCTCTCGTTAACTTAGATTAGTGCGGTCAATAATACGGCCTAGAGGACTTATATGGAAGACGATACACTCGGCCAAAACGAAATCGACGCAACGCCGACGAAGGGTTTTTTTATCGACATGCTGACGCGGGACATCCCGCTCGATCAAGCCATCCTCGACCTGGTCGACAACTCAGTGGATGGCGCGAAGGCCATGCGTGCGCAGCTAGGCGGCAACTTCTCTGACCGCTGGGTCAAGATGACGTTCGACGCAGATCACTTCAGCATCATCGACAATTGCGGTGGATTCGGAAAGGACGCAGCTAAAAAGTATGCGTTCAAGTTTGGCAGGCCCGACAGTGCCGTGCGGACCCCGCATTCGATCGGCCAATTCGGCGTCGGCATGAAGCGCGCTCTGTTCAAATTCGGTCGACATTTCGTCGTTCGGTCCGCTACGACCGATGAAAGTTGGGAAGTTGAGGTCCCCGTAGATGGATGGGAAAGTGAACCTGGCTGGCATTTCCCGATCGCCGATATCGATGGTGACAGCGCCGTTTCAACCGCATCGCCGGGCACTGAGATCATTGTGACCCAGCTGCGAGCAGAGGTTAGTTCCCGCTTCTCCCTTACGACTTTCCGTAACACCATATTCGAATTGATTAAATCTAAGCATCGTCAATTCATCGCCGAAGGGCTTTCCATTTCCGTAAACGGGCATCATGTCGATGCCACTAGCCTCCACTTGCTGACCAATGACGGCCTCATCCCCGGCACAGACAATCTGACTTTTAAAGACAAGGACAAGGCGCAGGTCGATGTGCGGATAATTGTTGCGGTCGGCCCATCGTCACCGCGAAAAGCAGGCTGGTACGTCGTCTGCAACGGCCGTGTCATCCTCGAAGCAGATCGCTCACCCGTTACGGGATGGGGCTTGGTTGAAGAAGCAGCCAATACGACTCTGATACCTTCATACCACAATCAATATGCGCGCTTTCGCGGTCTCGTTTTCTTCGATTCAGAGGATTCATCGCAGGTTCCTTGGAATACGACTAAGACTAGCGTCGACCAAGATAATAAGTTTTGGCAAGCCGCCTTCGTCCGAATGACTGAGATGATGCGACCAGTCATTAATTTCCTTAATGAGCTGGACGCAGACATCGACGAATATTCTCGTTGGGAAAGCCCTCTCGCCAAATTCATCGAAAAGGCGCGGATGGTAGCGCCAGATTCGTTACACGCAACGGTGACTTTCAAAGCACCGGCACGCTCGGCTTTTGTAAAAGGCCCGAAGACCATCAAAATACAGTATTCGAGGCCAGTCGAAGACGTCGAATTACTACAAGAGGCGCTCGATGTGCATACGGCTAAGGCAGTCGGAGAAGCCACCTTCGACGCCATTCTCAAACGGCAGAAGCGCGGATGACGGATAGTTTTCGTCGTATTGATTATTCCATTCGGCCGGCCAAGCACGCGGAACGTCGCATGCTGTGCGACATCTTTCGAAAGCTCGCGGCCTTTGAGCCGGTCGAAAACTATCGCTATGTGGGTTTCGGGTCGGTCTGGTTCGCCGATTTCACGCTGTTTCACCGTGCGCTGGGCATCAGGAACATGCTGTCGATCGAGCAGGCTGTCAGTTCCAAGGATAGATTCGAAGCCAACAAGCCGTTCAATCTCCACATCGACTTTCGTATGTCGACGCAAGCGCTTCCTGAAATGGGATACGAGCGACGGCAGTTCATTTGGTTAGACTACGACGATCCGCTGTCGCCCGAAATGCTGCACGATGTGGCGATCATCGCCACAAGAGCTCGGTCGGGAACGGTTCTGGTCGTCTCCTTACAGTGCCATCGAGCGCGCGAAATCGCAGAGGCCGACCGGGAATGCGCCCGGGACGAAAGCGCTGCCACCGCAGAAGAGCGCTTCAGAACGAAGTTCGGCAATCGCATAGACCCCAACATCGGGAGGGAAGACCTTGTTGGATGGTCGTTCGGTACACTCAGCCGCGGCATCGTCATATCGGAGATCGAAGCTTCGCTAGAAACGCGTCGATTGGCAAATCCCGCCGACCAAGTCACATTTACGAAAATTTGCGACTTTGAGTATGAAGACGGCGCGAAAATGACGACTTTGGCGGTCGTATTTTGCAGCCCAGACGAGGAAGAACGACTGAGCATGTGCGGCTTCGACAATCTTGAGTTTGTCGAAGATCCCAACCTACCCGTTTACATTCCGACCCCTAAGTTGACGCCACGTGAGTTTCGCCAACTTGAGAGCCAGCTTCCGCTAGCTGAAGGCACTGAATTGGCCATAGGACACATCCCGCTAGGTGAAGCAAACAGTTTCAAACGATTGTATAGGTACTTCCCCAACTTCGTCGTCATAGAATCCTAGAGCCTCCTGTGGCCATTGCACGCGACAGGGTGTTGGGGCGCTAGTCCAGAGCCCCGCGTACGCACGGATGACGGCTCGGGGAAAATCGAGCCAAATGATCCCGCCCGCTATCCAACCGGGACCGGCAATTCGTCGAGGGGCGGGTATTTGAAGGCTGCGCGGCGGCGGTTGATCGCGGAGAGCAGTTCACGCCTCAGCCGGTCGGGGTCCGCCAGCCCGGCCATGAGCGCTTTTGCGCGCGCATGAATGAGAGGCTGCGGTCCCGAGCCATGGGATACCGTTGCGAGGATTGTCCTGGCCTCGTCGATCCGGCCGGCCAGCACGCACGCGACCCCGGCGTGACAGGCCTGCCATCGACCGCCCCTGCCCTCTTCCGCGAACGCGCGTTCCTGCGCCAGCAGCACATCCGCCATACTCTCGATGGAGTGGAATTTGGTGCGCAGGCGCACCGCTTCCTGTGCCGCCCGTTCAGCCAGGCTGGCCGCTTCCACGGCGAATTGTTGTTCCGACTGGAACACGATGGAGGAGTCGATACGGCCACCGACATCATAGCTCAGGGTGAAGGTTGAGCCAGTGGACGCCGGTGTCCAGAGCCAGTGGGCGTAGACATTGAGGTAGCTGCCCTTGCTCGACCCGCTGGGCTGGAATTCGACCACGCCGAGCCAGTGGCCGTGATCCGCCAGCCAGATCCTCGACTGGCCCTTGCGGCGGAAGCCCAGAGGGGCGAGCGCCGCTTTCGCCGCCCTGGCGATGATCGAATTGTGAGCTTCCACCATCCTGCGATCGGCCTTTCGATGAACCGCCGGCGCCCTGTGAAGAGCTGGGTCCCCGCGTGCGCGGGGATGACGGCGGAGGGTGGGCGGATGGCGGTGGAGGACGACGCGGTGGTAGGGCCTACGCCAGGTCGCCGGCGCAGTAGCGGATGCCGCGGCGGAGGATTTCGTAGAAGACCGGCTGGTCCCAGGCGCAGCGGTCGACGGTGGGCCATTCGTCCATGATCGGGATCATGTCGTACTTGCCCCGGCAATGGCCGAGGGCGCAGTAGACCACCTCGCCCGCGCCCTGCTGCTTGGTGTAGAGCATGTAGTGGCGGCCGGTGCCGCCGGTCCAGTCGCCTTCGACGAAGCCGTCGCAGGTGCCGTGCCAGTGGGTTTCCAAGAGCACGCGGTTGTCGCCGTAATATTCGGCGCAGTAGATCTCGTCATTGATGGTGAAGGCGTCGATGCCCTTCACCAGCGGGTGGTTTTCGGCGCCCGGGGTGACGGTGACCTGGAAGTCCTGCAGCGGCGGGTGGGCGATGAACTGGCTGCCGATCATTTCCATGAAGCGCGGCGCCTCGCGCGGGGTGGCGACGCCGCCCTCGACGAAGCGGAGCACCGAGTTGGTGCCGTGCAGGGCGAACCATTTGCCGCCGCGCTGGAGGAACTGGTGGAGCGCCTCGGTCTGGTCATCGGTGGGCTGGACGTCGCAGGTGTAGGTGATCAGCACGTCGCAGGCGGCGATGCTGGCGGTGTCGGCATAGTCGACCGACACGGTGGCGAGGTAGCGCTGATCCTCGGCCAAGAGCTTCAGCAGCTCGACGCGCGCGAAATTGATGTCGTGATACTTGCCCGACGCCACCAGATGGAATCTGACCGGCTTGCTCGCCATTCCCCGTCTCCCCGTTTTGTGCCGCCCGCGGGCGGGTCGTTCAGTCAGAACCCCGAGACGCCCGGAATGGCGAAGGGATTCTTCGGCTTCTTCGGCGGCTCCACCAGCTGCACCAGCACGTCGTCGCCTTCGACTTTCGTCGGATAGACGGTGATCGGCAGCACGGCCGGCGGGCTCATCGCCTTGCCCGTTTCCAGGTCGAAATTGGCGCCGTGATGGGGGCAGACGATCTTGCCGGCACGGATGCGGCCGCCTTCAAGCGGCTTCTTTTCGTGCGAGCACTGGTTCTCGATCGCCTTGAACCCGCCATTGGGCATGTGGATGACGAGGACCTTGCGGTCCTCGACCTCGAAGCAGCGCGTCTTGCCCGGCTCCACGTCGCTCGTCTTGGCGACGATTCGGAAGGGAACCTCGTTGGTGGATGCGTCCATTATCTGCCTTAGGCGTCGTTTGCGTATACGCCGTTAATATAGTCCATCAGCGTCTTGTGCATATGGCGGATGCGGCGTTCCTGATGGCTGATGTGCAGGCCCTTGAACGCCGAGGAGTTGTTGCCCTTCTGCACATGCGGCAGGTTCACCGAATCCTGGTCGAGCACGAGACCGAGCGAGCGGCCGCCATGCTTGTGCTGCTCGTGATCGGGCAGCGGCGGGCGCGCCTGGCCCTTCTTGAGCCGGGCGTACATGGTGACGTCGTAATACATCTTGTTCGGGTCGCTCTCGTGCGGCCGCTGGCGGAACATCATCATCCGGTCGGCGAAGATGTTCAGCGTCAGGTTCGGGAAGATGTTGTAGTGGTAATCGTCGGTGAGCTGGTCGTCGTTCAGCTCGGAATAATCGACGCCGAGCGCTTCCTGGTTCTCGCGCTTGAACACCTGGATGGCGCGGCGCGCCTCGGAGACGCGGCCCTTGAACTCGTCCGGGTTCATGCCGAGCGCGGTCATCTTGCTGGCGATGATTTCCGGCACCTCGTCCAGATCCTCGCCGAGGCGCGGGCTGTAGGTGTGGAACGGCACCAGATAGCGGTTGTGACGCTCGTACAGGTCGATCTGCACGTCGACGTCGTCATTGTCGTAGAGCAGCTCGGGGTGGATGCACTGGACGTGGTAGACCTCGTTGAAGGCGTCGACCGAGGTCTTCCAGTTGCAGTCCCATTCCATGGTGACGTTGAGCGTCATCACCATCTTCTCGAAATGATAGGCCTCGAGATGGGCCGGAACGACGCCGAGATACTCCATCAGCGGCTCGGCGTCGGGGTTCAGATTGTACCAGACGAAGCCGCCCCAGACGTCGGTCCTGATTTCCTTGAGGCTGAGCACGTCCTTCGGACAGCCCTGGTGGAAATCCTCCTCGTCGGGCACGTTCACCAGGCGGCCGGTGAGATCGTATTCCCAGAAGTGATAGGCGCACTGCAGGGTGCGCGAGTTGCCGCACTTGTCGAACTTCACCTGGTTGCCGCGGTGATTGCAGACATTATAGAACGTCCGCGCCTTGCCATCCTCGCCGCGCACGATCAGCAGGGATTCATTGCCGATCTCGGTGGTGATGTAGTCGCCGGTGTCGGGGATCTCTTCCTCGCGGCAGCCGATGAGCCAGACCTTGGTCCACATGCGGTCCCATTCGAGCTGCATGAAGTCCCTGGAGATATAGCGCTCCTGCGGGATCAGCTCCGTGCCCAGATCGGGCTCGGGCGCCTTCTCGGCCACCGTTCCAACGCTATCCTTGATCCTGACGACCGCGACCATATGGGACTCCCGTAAAATTCTCGCAACCTGCGGACGCCCTTTTTGCCGTCAAAGGGCGTATCGACGCAACCTCATTCATACACGACTTTTTTATATCGCAATATAATTATTCTTCCGGCGGGCGGCGCCGCCGCCGCGCAAAGAAAAGGGGCGGCCGACCCGATGGCCGACCGCCCTGATTCCTCGTGGCCTCCGAAGGACTTACGCGTCGTTGGCGTAGACGCCGTTGACGTAGTCCATCAGGGTCTTGTGCATGTGGCGGATGCGGCGCTCCTGGCTGGAGATCCACAGGCCCTTGTAGGCGTCGGAGTTCATGCCCTTCTGCACGTGCGGCAGATTGACCGAATCCTGGTCGAGCACGAGGCCGAGCGAGCGCTCGCCATGGTTGACGTGCTCGTAATCGGGCAGCGGCGGGACCGGCTTGCCCTTGGGAATGGTCATGAACATCTGCACGTCGTAGTACATCTTGTTCGGGTCGCTCTCGTGCGGGCGCTGGCGGAACATCATCATGGACTCGGCCATCACGTTCATCGTGATGTTCGGGAAGATCATGTAGTGGTAGTCGTCCGACAGCTGGTCGTCGTTGAACTCGGAATAGTCGTAGCCGAGCTTGTCGGCGTTCTCGCGCTTGTAGAGCTGAACCGCGCGGCGCACCTCGCCGACCCGGCCCTTGAAATCATCGGCGTTCATGCCGATCGCCGCCAGTTCCTCGGCCAGCGCTTCCGGCACTTCGTCGAGATCCTCGCCGAGACGCGGGCTGTAGGTCTTGAACGGCACCAGATAGCGGTTGTGACGCTCGTAGAGGTCGATCTGCACGTCGACATCGTCGATGGTGTAGGACAGCTCGGGGTGAATGCACTGGACGTGATAGACCTCGTTGAACGCGTCGACGGCGGTCTTCCAGTTGCAGTCCCAGTTGACGGTGACGTTCATCACCATCGCCATGTTCTCGAAGTGGTAGGGGTCGAGATGCTTGGGGATCATGCCGAGATAGTCGGCCAGCGGCTCGGCGTCCGGGTTCAGGTTGAACCACACGAAGCCGCCCCAGGTTTCGGTCTTGATCGCCTTGAGACTGAGCTGGTCCTTGGGGCAGCCCTGGTGGAAATCCTCCTCGTCGGGGACGTTCACCAGACGGCCGGTGAGGTCATATTCCCAGAAGTGGTAGGCGCACTGCAGGGTGCGCGAGTTGCCGCACTGGTCGAACTTGACCTGGTTACCGCGATGGTTGCAGACGTTGTAGAAGGTTCGCGCCTTGCCATCCTCGCCGCGCACGATCAGCAGCGATTCCTTGCCGATGTCGGTGGTGATGTAGTCGCCGACCTCGGCGATTTCCTGCTCGCGGCAACCGACCAGCCAGACCTTGGACCACATGCGGTCCCACTCGAGCTGCATGAATTCCTTGGAGATATAGCGCTCCTTCGGAATGATCTCGTTGCCCAGATCGGGCTCCGGCGCCTTCTCGGCGGGCGTATGGATACTTTCCTTGACGCGTGTGATCGCAACCATCAGTAACTCCTTCTGAACCTCGTTTCCCCAGATGGGGCAGCTACTTACTCAGCAGCCTTGATCTCTTCCCTGAACTTCTCCGGCACGCCTTCGCGGCGAACTGCACGGGTTTCCATCTCGTAATTGTGCGCATGGCACATATGGTGCAGGGCGATGACCGTGTCCATGGTCGAGCGCTGGCCCATGTTGTCCTGTGCGACGTTTACCGCCTGTTTGGTTAACTTAAGCGCGAATGCCGGTTTTTCCGCAATTCTTTTCGCCATGGCAAGACAGAACTCTTCCAGCTCGGGCCGCGGCACCACGTGATTGACCATGCCGAGACGGTGCGCTTCCTGCGCGCTCCACCAGTCGGCGGTGAACAGCAGCTCCTTGGCCTTGCGGATGCCGAGCTCGTAGGGATGGTTGAAATATTCCACGCCGCACACGCCCATGGCGACGACCGGGTCCATGAACTGGGCGTCGTCGCTGGCGATGATGATGTCGCAGATCCAGGCGAGCATCAGGCCGCCGGCGATGGTCTTGCCCTGGACCATGGCGATGGTCGGCTTGGGGAAGTCGCGCCAGCGGCGGCACATGCCGAGGAAGACTTCCTGCTCGAAGCTGTAGCGGCTGTGGACCCCGCCTTCCTTGGACGGCACCCACGTGCCGACGGCGTCGTCCACCGGACCGAAGCCGCGCAGGTCGTGGCCGGACGAGAAGTGCGGCCCCTCGCCGCCGAACAGCACGACCTTGACGTCCTCGTCCCGCGCGGCGAGATCGAAGCAGGCATTGAGGTCGTAGGTCAGGCGGCCGTTCTGCGCGTTCCGCTGCGCGGGCCGGTTCTGCATGATCCTGGCGATGTGCGGCGCCACGACTTCATAGGTCGCAGTCTCGAATTCCTTCTTCATTCCCCGAACTCCTTACTAGGTGTGGCGCCGCCCGCCGAATGATCCCCGTTAAAGGGCGACGGCCACCGATTTCACTTCAGTATAGGCCTCGATCCCATCGAAGCCCATCTCCCGGCCCCAGCCGGATTCCTTGTAGCCGCCGAACGGCAGCGACATGTCGGACGCGCCGTGGCAGTTGATCCAGACGCTGCCGGCGCGGATCTGCGCCGCCAGCCGGTGCGCCCGGCTGATGTCGCGGGTCCAGATGCTGGCCGCGAGGCCGTAGCGCGTGTCGTTGGCGAGGCGCGCCACTTCGTCGAGATCTGCCACGGGCTGTACGGTGATGACCGGCCCGAAGATCTCTTCCCGGTTCACGCGCATGTCCTGGGTGGTGTTGACGAGGATGGTCGGCTCGATGAAATAGCCCGAATTGCCGACGCGCTTGCCGCCGCTGGCGATCTCGGCGCCCTCGTCGAGACCGGCCTGGATCATGGCCGACACCTTGTCGTGCTGCTCCTGCGAGACCAGCGGCCCCATGCGCGTGTCGGCGGCCATGCCCGGGCCGACCTTGAACGCCTGGGCGGCGGCCGAAAGGCCTTCGACGACGCTGTCGAACGCGGACTTTTCCACATAAAGGCGGGTCGCGGCGATGCAGACCTGGCCGCTGTTGAAGAAGGCGGCGTTGGCGAGACCGGGGACCGTGCGCTTCATGTCGGCGTCGGCGAAGACGATGGTCGGCGACTTGCCGCCCAGCTCCAGCGTGACCTTCTTCAGATTGCTCTGCGCGGCCGAGGCGGCGATGATCCGGCCCACTTCGGTCGAGCCGGTGAAGGCGACCTTGTCGATGTCCGGATGCGACGAGATGGCGGCGCCGGCCGTGTGGCCGAAGCCGGTGACGATGTTGACGACGCCCGCCGGGAAACCGGCCTCGACAATCAGCTCGCCCAGCTTGATGGCGGTGAGCGGCGTCTGTTCGGCCGGCTTGAGCACCACGGTGCAGCCGGTGGCGAGCGCTGGCGCCAGCTTCCAGGACGCCATCAGCAGCGGGAAATTCCACGGCACGATCTGGCCGCAGACGCCGATGGGCTCGCGGCGCACATAGGCGTGGAACTGCTGGAACGGGTTGGACGGCGTGACCGTCTTGCCCTCGATCTTGGTGCAGTAGCCGGCGTAATAGCGGAACGCCTCGGCCGACGACATGACATCGACCATCTTGGACAGGCTGAACGGCTTGCCGTTGTCCAAGGTCTCGAGCTCGGCCAGCTCTTCCAGATTGGCCTCGATCAGGTCGGCCAGCTTCCAGATCAGGCGGGCGCGCTTGGACGGCGGCATGGCGGCCCAGTCCGGATTTTCGAAGGCGCGGCGCGCGGCCTTCACGGCCTCGTCGATGTCGCTCTTGTCGCTCGCCGCGCAGCGCGCGATGACGCCGCCGGTGGCCGGATTGACCACGTCGAAGGTGCCGCCATTGCGGGCATCGACCCATTCGTTGTTGATCAGGTTCTTGCGATTCTGCGCGAGGAACGCGCCTACCTTGGGGTTGGTCGCCGCCTGCTCGAGCGCTGCATCCGTCATCGTCGTCTCCACGATTGCGGAGAGGCTGTCGCCTCTCCTCTGCCACTGTCGGAAAAAGAGGGCGTGAGCTTCCCGTCCCACCCCGCTTCGCGCGGCAGTCTAAGACCCGATCTGGCCAAATTCCATACTTATCGCCCCGCCGCGCTTCCCGTAAGCTGGGCCGGAACCATGCGGCAAGCTACGGCATGCCGCCTAAAAGTCAAGCGTGATGGAAATGTAAGGGGAGATTCTTCATGGGCGGCAAGGCAGTCATCCCGGCGGGCATGCGGGGAAGTTACGAGCAGTTCCAGTTCGCGCCGGCGACGCGGGCGGGCGACCTGCTGATCCTGTCCGGCCAGATCGGCGTCGGGCCGGACGGCAACGCGATCCCGGACCTGGAGGCGCAGTTCACCCGCGCCTTCGAGCAGATCGGCGAGATCCTGCGCGAGGCGGGCCTGTCGTTCGCCGACATCGTCGACCTGCACACCTTCCATGTGGGCCTGCAGGCGCATCTGGGCGCGTTCATGGCGGTGAAGTCACGCTACATCGCCGAGCCGTTTCCGTCCTGGACGGCGATCGGCGTGAGCGAACTGGCGCTGCCGGGGATCGCGGTCGAGATCAAGGCGACGGCGGCGTATTGAGTTCGCATTAACCCGCACCCACGGTGTCACCCCGGATTTATTCCGGGGCCTGTGGGTGGGCGAGATCCTTAGGATGGGAATAGCGGCCGCGCTGGTGCCACTCTCGTACGGCCATCGCGTGGAGAGGCAGGCCCCGGAATGAATCCGGGGTGACAGTCCTGGGTGGGGAGAATGGTGGCTTACCCCACCCGCCGCACATGGCCGGCCCAGTACGGCTCGCGCAGGTCTTTTTTCAGCAGCTTGCCGGAGGGGTTGCGGGGGAGGACGTCGATGAAATCCACCGACTTGGGCACCTTGTAGCCGCCGATGCGGGTGCGGGCGAAGGCGATCACCTCCGGCTCGGTCAGGGACGCGCCGGGTTCGAGGACGATGACAGCCTTCACTTCCTCGCCCCAGCGCTCGCTGGGGACGCCGATCACGGCGACGTCGGCGATGGCGGGATGGTGCGACAGGGCGCTTTCGACCTCGGCGGGGTAGATGTTCTCGCCGCCGGAGACGATCATGTCCTTCACCCGGTCGTGGATGTAGATGAAGCCTTCAGCGTCCATGTAGCCGGCGTCGCCGGAATGGTACCAGCCATTACGCATGACCTGGGCGGTGGCCTCGGGCATGTTCCAGTAGCCCTTCATCAGCCAGGGGGCCTGAATCAGGATTTCACCCACCTGCCCGCGCGGCACCTCGTTGTCGTTCTCGTCGCCGATGATGACCCGCGAGCCGGGGAACGGGATGCCGCAGCTGCGCAGGCGGGGCGAGCCGGCCACATGCTGTTCCGGCGGCAGGTAGGTGATGGTGCCGCTGGCCTCGGTCATGCCGTAGCGCTGCACGAAGGGGCAGTTGAAGGTGGCCATGGCGCGCACCAATACATCCTCGGGGATCGGCGACGCGCCGTAATGCACCACGCGGACATGGGAGAAGTCGGCGCCCCTCGCCGCCTCGTGCGACAGCATGGTGCGCAGCACGGCCGGGACGACGAAGACGTTGTTGACCTTGTGCCGCTGGATCGCCTCGATGATGGCGCCAGCCTCGGCCTGGGCCAGGATGACCTGGGTGGCGCCGTGGTAGAAGCCCTGGAAGCCCCAGCCCGTGCCGCCGACATGGAAAACCGGCATGGGGATCATGGCGATCTCGTCGTCGCTCCACTGCGCCCATTCCTCGCCGGTCATCAGATAGCCGAGGCGCTGGGCGATTAAACCGGTGTGCATGATCTGCACGCCCTTGGGCAGCCCGGTGGTGCCGGAGGTGTAGAGCTGGACGCAGACATCCTCGGGGGCCGAGGGCACCATGGGATCCTCGCCGGACTGCCGGTCGCGCCACGAGGCGAAATCCTCGATACCGTTGGGCGCCTCGCCCATGACGACGATCTTGCGCACGCCCGGTCCGGCGGTGCGGACCAGACCCATGAACTCCGGTTCGACGAAGAGGATTTCGGCCTGGGCGTCGCCGACGATGTATTCAATTTCGGGCGCCGCCAGCCGCGAGTTGATGGCGACCATGACCACGTTCGCCTTGGCCGCGCCGAACAGCAGCTGGAAATAGAGGTCGGAATTCTTGCCCAGATAGCCGATGCGCCCCTGCGGCCGGACGCCTTCCGCGATCAGGCCGGTGGCGACCCGGGTACACTGCCGGTCGAACTCCGCCCACGATACCAAGCGGTCCTCGAAGATGGTGCATGTCCGCGACGGGCGAAGGCGCGCCCAATGGCGCGGAACGTCGGCGAGCACGTTGATGCCGTCGATCAACATCTGGTCATCCCATAGGAAATATCGGTCGGCCCTACTTACGGGGTCGCATGACGCGGTTCAATATGGATCCGTCATTGCAAGGAGGCGAAGCCGACGCGACAACCCAGGCGCTCGTGCAGCGGAACGGCCGGTTCCGGGTTGCTCCGTTGCTGCGCTTCTCGCAATGACGGCTGAGTTTTACCCAACCCGACGTTCGCGCCCCGCCCAATAGGGCTCGCGCAGTTCCTTCTTGAGCAGCTTGCCGGAGGGATTGCGCGGCAGCGCCTCGACGAAGTCCACGGATTTGGGGGTCTTGAAGCCGGCGATCTGGGTGCGGGCGAAGGCGATCAGCTCGTCCTCGGTGAGGCCGGCGCCCTTCTCGCGCACGATCACCGCCTTCACTTCCTCGCCCCAGCGCTCGCTGGGCACGCCGATCACCGCCACGTCGGCGACGGCGGGATGCCGCGACAGGGCGCTTTCGACCTCGGCCGGATAGATGTTCTCGCCGCCGGAGACGATCATGTCCTTGACCCGGTCATAGACGTAGATGAAGCCGTCATCATCCATGTAGCCGGCGTCGCCGGAATGGTACCAGCCGCCCTTCAGCGCCTCCTCGGTCGCCTTGGGCAGGTGCCAGTAGCCCTTCATGATCGAGGGCGTCCGGATGAGGATTTCGCCGACCTGGCCGGGCGGCTGGGCGTTGCCCGCGGCGTCGGCGATGATGATCTCGACGCCGTGGAACGGGATGCCGCAGCTCTTGAGCTTGTTGGAGCCGGCGACATGCACCTCGGGCGGGAGATAGGTCACCGAACCGCTGGTCTCGGTCATGCCGTAGAGCTGGACGAAGGGGCACTTGAACGTGGCCAGCGCCTTGACCAGCGTATCTTCCGGAATGGGCGACGCGCCGTAGAGCACGACCCGGACATGGGAGAAATCGGCTGTCTTCGACGCCTCGTGCTGCAGCATGAAGGCCAGCACCGCCGGCACCACGAAGACCTTGGTCACCCGGTACTTCTGAATCGTCTCGATGATGAGGCCGGGTTCGGCCTGACCGAGGATCACCTGGGTGGACCCATTGTAGAAGCCCTGGAAGCCCCAGCCGGTGCCGCCGACATGGAAGACCGGCATGGGAATCATGATCACGTCACGCTCGTTCCAGGTGGCCCAGTCGCCCGCCATTTCATCGGCGGCGCGCAGGGCGAAACAGCTGCGGTTGGTGATCTGGACGCCCTTGGGCCGTCCCGTGGTGCCGGAGGTATAGAGCTGGACGCAGACATCGTCGGCGTCCACGGGCAGATGGGGATCGGTGCGGGGCTGGCGCGCCTGCCAGCCGGCATAGTCCTCCCAGCCATCGTGATGGCCCGACATGGCGATGAAGGTGCGGGTGCTGGTCAGGTTGCCGGCGATCTGGTCGATCAGGCCGAAGAACTCCTCCTCGACGAAGAGGATCTCGACCTCGGCGTCGTTGGCGATGTACTCGACCTCGGGCGGGGCGAGGCGCCAGTTGATGCCGACCATGACCACATTGGCCTTGGCGCCGCCGAACAGCAGCTGGAAATAGAGATCGGAATTCTTGCCGAGGAACGCGATCCGACCCTGCGGCCTAACGCCGGCCTCGATGATGCCATTGGCGACCTGGCTGCACAGCACGTCGAAATCCGCCCAGGTGACCGCCCGGTCCTCGAATACGGTCGCGGCCTTGTCGGGCCGGCGCGGCGCCCAGTGGCGCGGAATGTCGGCGAGCAGGTGCAGACCTTCGATCGGCATGGATTTTCCCCGGTTCAGTGTTCCCCGCGCCGAATCTACGGTGCGGTTGATGGCCGGGCAAGGCCGCGCATTGGCGCAAGCGCCGCGTGCGGCAATAAGAGTCCCTTGCGGGGCCTGGCTTCTTTAGGAGATTGTTTCACCACGTCAACAAAAGGGGACCCTCATGACTGTCATCGTTGCCGGCATTCTGGAATTCGACGCGGCCATCGCCGAGGAAGCGCTGACCAGCGCGCGCGCCCACATCGAAGGCGCCTATACCGAGAAAGGCTGTGTCCATTACGCCTGGACGCTGGACCCGCTGAATCCGGGCCGTGTCTACGTGTTCGAGGAATGGGACACGGTCGAGGACCTGGCGGTGCATCTGGACGATCACTGGTATGCCGACATGCGCGATCATCTGGGCAAGTACGGCCTGAAGGGCGCTTCGGTGAAGAAGTACCGGGTCGACCTGTCCGAGCCCGTCTACGACCAGACCGGCAAGGCGCGGGCGGACTTCTTCACCGCCGGCTGATCGAGCGGATCAGCTCGACGTCCCCTCTGGACCCGGCGTTGCCGAGGGTCTGGAGGGGACGTCGAGCGATATCATTGAACCGGGCCGCCAATCCCGCATCCTGCCTGCCGACGGTCGAGGTGGCGCGGGCCGGTCCGTTCCGGCGGCCCGCGCGCGTCCTAGAACTTCTCGATCTCGAGGTGCAGCTCGCCCAGGCCATGCAGCAGGGCGTTCGGCACATAGACCAGTTCCTCGTGCCCTTCCGCCAGCTTCCAGCTTTTCAGCTCATCGAGAATGATGTTGAAGGCGACCATGAGTTCCTGGCGGGCGAGGACATGGCCGAGACACATATGGATGCCGTAGCCGAAGGCCAGATGCTCCATGCTGTTCTTGCGGTCGAGATCGAGGGTCTCGGCATCCTCGAACACCGTCTCGTCCCGGTTGGCCGAATCCCAGCGGATCAGCAGCTTCGAGCCGGCGGGGATCTGGACGCCGTGGACTTCGGTGTCCTCGAGCGTGACGCGCCACATGCCAGCCGAGGGGGATTCGAGGCGCAGGATTTCCTCGATGAACTGGCCGATCAGCGACCGGTCGGCGCGCAGCCGCTCGAGCACGTCGGGACGGCGCACCAAATGCACCATGCCCGCGGCGAGCGTGGCGGTGGTGGTCTCGTTGCCGGCCACCAGGATCTGCTGGATGATCGACAGCATCTCGGGGATATCGAGCGGCCGTTCGCCCTCGATGCGGGCGTGGACCAGCGCCGAGACCACGTCATCGGCCGGGTTCAGGCGGCGCTCCTCGATGCGCTCGACGAAGTAGTGCTGGAATTCGACCACCTGCTCGGCGATGTAGATGTCCTGCTCGGGCGTTGTCACCAGCGAGAAGCGGGCAACGGCGCAATCGGACCAGTGCTTGAACTTGGGCAGGTCGTCGCGCGAGACGCCGAGCGCGTCGGCGATCACCCAGACGGGCAGCGGCACCGCGACCTTGTCGAAGAAGTCCACCGTACCGCTTTGCGGCAGCTGGGCCATCAGGTGATGGACGATTTCTTCCATGTGGGGGCGCAGCTCGCGCACCCGCTTTTCCGAGAAGGCGGGATTGACCAGCGCGCGGTAGCGGTTATGGGCGGGCGCATCGCGCGTCAGCATGGTGGCGACGCCCGGATAGCCCTTGGCGAGGACTTCGGCGACGCGGGGATCGGGCGCGGCGGGCTGCATCAGCCGGTCGAATTCGCTGGAGAAGATCTTGGGCTTGCGCGCGACCAGCTTGACGTCGGCGTACTGGGTGATGAAGTAGACCTCGGCGCCCGGCATCTTGTAGACCGGCGCCTCTTCCCGGGCCTTCTTGTAGAATTCGAAGGGGGATTTCATCACTTCAGGGCTGAAGAAGTTGAACTCCCCAAGGGCCTTGTTCATGTCACGCTCCGTTGATCCAGCACCAAAAAAGTTCGGCGGCGCTGCCGGTTTTATCACCGGAGGCGCCGCCGTGCAGCGTTAATTTTTGGTACGGCGCGGTCAGGCGATCCGGATCAGCTGCTTGCCGATATTGTCGCCGGTGAAGAGCCGGATCAGTCCCTTGGGCAGGTTCTCGAAGCCGTCGAGCATGTCGATGCGGTACTTGAGTTTGCCGTCGGCGATCCACTTGCCCATGATTTCCGTCCACTCCTTGTAGCGGTGGACATGGTCGACGATGATGAAACCGGTCATGGTCGCGCGCGAATAGACCAGGTTGAAATAGTTCTTCGGTCCCTCGATCGGGCCTGACTTGTTATAGCGCGAGATGCCGCCGCAGATAACGACGCGGGCATTCATGGCGAGATTGGCCAGCGCGATGTCGAGGATTTCGCCGCCCACATTGTCGTAGTAGATATCGAGACCCTTGGGGAACAGTTCCTTCACCCGCGCGGCGACGTCTTCGGTCTTGTAGTTGATGGCGGCGTCGAAGCCGAGCTCCTCGGTCAGCCAGCGGCATTTCTCATCCGAGCCGGCGATGCCGACCACCTTGCCGGCGCCCAGGATCTTGGCGATCTGCCCGGCGAGCGAGCCAACCGCGCCGGCGGCGCCCGATACGAGCACGTTGCAGCCGGGCGTCGGCTTGCCCACTTCGGCCATGCCGTAATAGGCGGTGAAGCCGGTGCCGCCGAACACGTAGAGAGCCGCCTCGCCCGCGACGCCGTCGGGGATGCGGCTGACCATGCCCTTGCCGTCCGACACCAGATAGTCCTGGAAGCCGAACAGGCCCTGGACGCGCTGGCCGACCTTGTAGTCCGGATTGTTGGACTCGATGACGGTGCCGACGCCGAGCGCGCGCATGACGTCGCCGATCTGGAGCGGCGCGGCGTAGTTGGCCCGGTTTTCCATCTGGCCGCGCAGGGCGGGTTCGACGGCGACGATTTCCTGATGGATCAGGAATTCGCCCTCGCCCGGCTCGGGCATGGGCGTCTCGACGTATTTGAAGTCGCTTTCCTTGACCAGGCCTTCCGGCCGCGCGGCGATCAGAAACTGACGGTTCTTGCTGTTGGACATGCCGAAACTCCTGCACACATGAATAATCTTCCCGGCGGAAAACCTAGCATAGGAAGCGCCGTCCACAAGGCGAATTGGCTTTCCATGCCGGGTAGCCTGTTGCCATACTTCCCGCGCGCAGAACCAGAAAACGGGAGACAATGATGGGACGCGTTCAGGGAAAGATTGCCATCGTCACGGGTGCGGCGTCCGATCCAGGGCTGGGAAGGACCACGGCGATGACGCTAGCGCGCGAAGGCGCCAAGCTGGTCGTCACCGACGTGGATGCCAAGGGCGCGGAAGACTGCGCCCAGAAAATTCGCGACGCGGGGGGCGAAGCCATCGCGCTGCATCAGGACGTCACGTCGGAGGAGGTCTGGCAGCAGGTCATCGCCAAGACCATCGAGACCTATGGCCGGCTCGATATTCTGGTGAACAATGCCGGCATCGCCGTGCTCAAGCTGCTCGACGATCTGTCGCTGGACGACTGGAACCGGCAGATCAACGTCAACCTGACCAGCGTCTTCCTGGGCTGCAAGTACGCGGTGCCGGAGATGCGCAAGGCGGGCGGCGGCTCGATCGTCAACCTGTCCTCGGTCGCGGGCCTGATCGGGCTGAAGAGCTGCATCGCCTACAGCGCGTCGAAGGGCGGCGTGCGGCTAATGACCAAGTCGCTGGCGCTGGAGCTGGGCCAGGACCAGATTCGCTGCAATTCGGTGCATCCGGGCGTGATCTGGACCAACATGCAGTCCGGCGCGCGCCAGGGCAGCAAGGAAGTCGGACAGGCGATGGCGGCCGGCCTGCCGCTGGGCCGCCTGGGCGAGCCCGAGGACATCGCCAACTGCATTCTCTATCTGGCGTCCGATGAATCCAACTATGTGACCGGCGCGGAATTCACCGTCGATGCCGGCATGACCGCCATGTAGGACCACGTACCGCCGGGCCTTTACCGGCTCGGCGGTTCCGCCACGGCCATGCAGTCGCGGGCGACCTTCTTCATCAGACGGGACTCCCGGGTCTGGAAGGGTCCGCTGGCGCCGACGCGCAGGAAGAACTCCTTCAGGTCTTCCTTGGGAATTTCCTTGCGGATCCCCTGCCACTGACAGCGGCATACCTCGCCCGCGTTCTCGATGGTCGGCGGCAGGTAGGTGGCGCAGAACTTCACGAATTTCTTCTCGGCCTTGGCCTCGGCGCTGTCGAACAGGCCGCAGCCCGAAAGGGCCGGCAGACAGGCCAGCATCGCCAAAAGCGTCAGTGATCCGTGCCGAACCATCCCGTCTCCCCCAAGAGGCGCCTCATCCCACTATAGCAGCGGCGGGACCGGGCGGAAGCGACGGCAGCAAAAAAGGGGGCCACGAGGCCCCCTTCCCGCCGCGACGATGCGCGTGTTACTCGGCCGCCTGCTTGGCCTGCGAACGGGCCCAGGCTTTCGCCTCGTCCGAACAGGCCCAGTTGATGGCCTGCCGCAGGATCTTGCGGAACGTCTCGTTCTTGTAGGTGGCGGGACCGTCGCCGAACTGCAGGTAGACGATCGGGCTGTTCTTGTAGGTCTTGATCCAGCCGACCAGATTGCTGCTCGGCGGATGCTCCCAGCCCTCGTTGGAATTGAAGTTGCCGGCGAGCGCCAGCTTGGAGGAGTAGAAGTTTTCCTTGGTGAACGGATAGTCGCTGCGGAACAGCGGCGTCACCGAATCCTCGAACACTTCCGACATGTAGACTTCGTCGACGATCTCGAACGGCTCGATGCCTTCGGTGATCGGATGGTTCATCACCGGCGACACCTTGTGCGGCACGTCGATGTTGTAGCCGGAATCCGGCTTGTCGACGCCGCGCGACTTCATCGGCTGGTAGAGGAAGTGGCCGCCAACGATCTCGGACCATTCCGGCCAGGCCGGCCAGGCGGCGCAGGCATGGTGCATGATGACCAGCGGGAAGCCCTGCTCCAGCATGGCCATCAGGCCATCCTTGTAGAACTGGGGCGGCTCGTGGAAGGTCGGGACGCCGCCGCTGCCCGGCACGCGGTTGAACTCGATACCCGGCATGTCATAGAGCACGTAGCAGTCGAAGTGCTTGGCGGTTTCCGGGTTGAACATGGTCTGCGCGGCAGGGTGTTCGACGGCGGAATATTCCACGTCCTGATTGGATTCGAAGATGTTGTAGAAGGCGTCGCGCGCGAACGGATGTCCGCGCGTCACCAGCAGGATGTTCTTCTTGTCCGTGGGAAAGAAGGTCTGGCCGGTCGGCGCGGACCGGCTGCTGCTGCTGTGATAATCGGGTACGTCGTCTGCGGTTCCCATGGTCTTCCCCTTGCAAGAGTCTCGGTTCGGCCCCAACGCTAGATCAAGCGGCCTAGCGGCGCAACAATTGGCGGCCGGGAACCTTCAGGATCGCCGGAACCTGCGGCAAAAGCCCGACCAGTAATCGCCCGCATGCTCGAGGACCTCGGTCTCGACGCCTTGAGGGCGCCCCGAGAGCGCCCAGAACAACAGCACCGCGATGCCGTACACGGCCGCTCCCAGCGGGACGTTGAAGCACAGCGACGCGATGGGGCCGAGCGGCAGCAGGGACTGGCTGAGCCTGATGGCGATCACCATGACGATGGCGGCCAGGAACAGGCGGCCGAACACCTTGAGAACGGCGAGGAACAGTCCCCGATGCGGCGACAGCGCCAGCACCATCACCGCGAGGGCGACGCCGATGTCGATGACGCTGCGCGAGACCGCGACGCCGACGATCTCGGCATACCAGTAGGCTGCCGGCATGAGCACGGCCGAGATCGCGACCTGTCCCCAGGACATGAGCGCCGTCAGACGCTGCCGCCCCTGCGCCACCAGCAGCGGCGCGGTGACCGAGCGGATGCAGGCTCCGAGCGCGGATAGCGCGAGTATCTGGAGCAGCAACGTGGCGCCGGACCACTGGTCGCCATAGACCGACAGGACGAACTCCTCGGCCAGGGCAAAGAGTCCGAGACTGGCCGCGAAGCCCAGCAAGGCCGCCGCGCCCAGCGCCTTGGTGACCGCCGAGACGAGCCGGACCGGGTCGTCATGGATACGGCTGTAGACCGAATAGACGACGGGATTGAGCGGCGCGACCAACTCGCGCGTCGCCATCTCGGCCACGTTGGTCGCCAGATAATAGAGGCCGAGCCGCGTCGGCGTCACCAGCCCGCCCAGCACGAACTGGTCAAGCCGCTGTTCCAGGAACGAGCCCAGGCTGCCGAACGAGGTCCAGAGGGAGAAACTGATCAGCTCGCCGCGCGCCGCCAGGGAAAAGCGCGGCCGATAGCGGTGCATCATGTAGCTGGTCGCGACCTCGGCGACGGAGCGGGCGAGGATGCCCCAGATCAGCGCCCAGTAGCTGCGGAAGATGAAGGCCAGCGCGACGGTGGCGATGAAGCCGATCAGCTTGGGCCAGAACTGGAACCAGAAATGGCGGCCGAACTGGAAGTCGCGGCGGAACTCCATGGTGCCGATGTTGCCGAAACCGGCGATGGCGGTGGCGAGAGCGATGATCAGCAGCACCTCGACGAGGCGTGGGTCGTCGAAATAGAGCGGCGCCAGCGGCGACAAGATGGCGATGGCGACCGCCGCGCCGACGCCGAGAATGACGTTGAAGGTCCAGGCCGTGTCGTAGTGCACGCGCTGCGGATCGGGATGCCGGATCAGCGCCATGAAGGAGCCGGCCTCGGTCAGGGCGGTGACGAAGCCCGAGGCGAGAATGCCCATGGCGATGAGGCCGAAATCGTCCGGCGTCAAAAGGCGGGCGAGGATGACGGTGCTGACGAAGCCGAGCAGGCGCATGGCCCAGCGCAGGCCGATCATCCAGATCGACCCGGCCACCACCTTCTTGCCCATGGGCTCGATATCGGAGGACACTATTCCCCTCGGCGTCCGCGACGGATAAAGGCTTCGGCATGCCCCGCGGCGCCGCGGGAAGACGGCGATGCCGAACGGGGCCATGATGGTGTGGCGGCACCCGAGGCGCCAGCGTTTCTTTCCGACAGTTCAAGTCCATGCCTGATAGCGCAGCGTGGATCGTGTGGGGGCGGTCATGAGAGGCCCATCACCAACGTTTACTCGGTGCCCCATTGATTGCCTTCGGATACGCGAACAGGCATGCTTCTGGCATGATGAATGATGACCATGACGGCTATATCGCAGCCGCACCGGAGCAGTTTCGCGTCATGCTGGGCCAATTGCGGGCACAACTATCGCGAGCACTACCCGACGCCGAAGAAGTCATTAAGTACGATATGCCCGGGTTTCAAATCGGAGAGACGATCATTGCGGGCTACGCTGCGTTTAGCAGACAATGCGGTCTGTACGTCGACGCTGGTGCGATTGCAGAGCACGCGAAAGAGATCTCTTCCTTGAAACTCAAGGCAACCAAGACAGGCGTGACGTTCTCGGTAGCCAAACCCATCACCGGCCAACTCGTCGAGAAACTGGCGATCAGTTCGCGCCGGAAAAAAGGGTTCTGACAGTCATTGGGATTTGAATCCCTAGTACGACTTGGGCAACCCCAGCACCCGTTCGCCGATGAAGTTCAGGATCATGTGCGGGCTGACGGGCGCGATGCGGCCGAGCATGCTTTCGCGCATGTAGCGCTCCACATGGAATTCCTTGGCGTAGCCAAAACCGCCATGGGTCATGACCGCGTTCTGGCAGGCCTGGAAGCCGGCCTCGGCGGCGAGGTATTTGGCGGCGTTGGCCTCGGCGCCGCACGGCTCGCCGCGGTCGTACAGGCTTGCCGCCTTGAGCACCATCAGCATGGCGGCCTCCAGCTGCATCCAGTCGAGCGCCAGGGGATGCTGGATCGCCTGGTTCTTGCCGATGGGCCGGTCGAACACGGTCCGCTCCTTCGCGTAGTGCGCCGCCTTGGCCAGGGCCGCCTGACCGAGGCCGATACATTCGGCGGCGATCAGGATGCGCTCCGGGTTCAGGCCGTGCAGCAGGTACTCGAAGCCCTTGCCTTCCTCGCCGATGAGGTCGTCGGCGGGGACCGGCAATCCGTCAATGAATACTTCATTTGAATCAACGGCTTTCCGGCCCATCTTCGAGATTTCTCTTACCTGGACGTAGCGCCGGTCGAGGTCGGTATAGAACAGGCTGAGGCCGCCGGTCGGCTTGGCGCACTGCTCGCGCGGCGTGGTGCGCACCAGAATGAGAATCTTGTTGGCGGTCTGGGCGGTGGAGGTCCAGACCTTCTTGCCGTGGATGACGTAGCCGGCGCCAGAGCGGTCGGCGCGGGTCTTGATCGCCGCCGTGTTCAGGCCCGCATCCGGTTCGGTGACGCCGAAGCAGGCCCGGTCCCGCCCGGCGATGATGGGCGGCAGGATGCGGCGGCGCTGTTCGGGAGTACCGAAGACCACGACCGGGTTGAGGCCGAAGATGTTCATATGGACGGCCGAAGCACCGGAGAAGCCGGCGCCCGAGCGGCCGATGGCGTGCATCATCAGCGCCGCTTCGGTAACGCCAAGGCCGCTTCCGCCCACCTCTTCCGGCATGGCGATGCCGAGCCAGCCGCCCTCGACCACCGCGCGGACGAACTCCTCGGGGAATTGTCCGTCGGTGTCGCGGGCGAGCCAGTAGGCATCATCGAACGGCGCGCAGAGCCGCTCGATGGCGCGGCGGACGGCTTCCTGCTCCTGCGTCAGCGCGAAGTCCAAAAGCCGCCCTCCCCTTTTCTAATAATAACAGCTACTTACGAGGCGTAGTTCGGCTTGCGCTTTTCAAGGAACGACTTGATTCCCTCGGCCACGTCGCCATTGGACACGGCGAGGATCTGGTTGCGGTCCTCCATGGCGATGGCGCTGTTCAGATCATTGCCGTCCACATTGGCCCAGAAGCATTCCTTGGTCATGCGCAGGCCCAGCGGCGCGGTGGCGATCATGTCGTCGGCCAGGGACTTGCCCGCCGCGACCAGCTCTTCCATCGGCACCACGTCGGACACGAGGCCGGTGCGCAGCGCCCGGTTGGCGTCGATGAAGCGGCCGGTCATCAGCAGCTCGGCCGCGACCGAGGTGCCGACGAGGCGCGGCAGGTGATAGGAGGCGCCCATCTCGCAGCCCGACAGGCCGATCTTGATGAAGGCGCAGTTCATCTTGGTGCCTTCGGCGGCGATGCGCACGTCGCAGCCCAGCGCGATGGAGAAGCCGCCGCCTGCCGCGTAGCCGTGCAGCAGGCCGATGATCGGCTGCGGGCAGCGACGCATACGCATGACGATGCCGGAGAAGTTGCGCTGGCTCTTCATGCCCGTGTTGGTGGTGCTGTCCAGCGGCCGTTCCGGGTCCTTCATGTCGAGCCCGGCGCAGAAGGCGCGGCCATTGCCCTTCAGCACCACGACGCGGACGTCGTAGTTGTTTTCCAGGCTTCCGAAATAGTGGTTCAGTTCGCGCACCATCTGGCGGCTCAGCGCATTCAGATTGTCGGGACGGTTGAACGTCACCCAGTCGATGGCACCGTCCTTCTCAATCAGCAGATTCTTGTATTCCATGGCTCTTACCTTTCTCTTCCCTGAGTATTCTAAAGGGCTTGCACGCCGTTCTTTACTTCAGTCAGCAGGCTGAGATGGCCTGATACATCGGTGCCCAGCCCGATCATCGAGGTGCCGATCGCCAGATGGGTGGCGCCGGCCTGCTTCCATTTCGCGGCGCTGGCGAGCAACTGGTCGATGGTCGCCGGCGGATGGGCGCGAAACGCGTTCTGGAAGCCGGTCATCGCCTCGATGCCGATGGTCGCCGGATCGCGGCCGGCCTTTTCGGCGGCGGCATGCATGATGTCGAACTGGGGTTTCAGCGCCTCGGGCGTGCCGATGGGAATCCAGCCGTCGCCGATCCGCCCGACACGGTCCGCGACCGCGTCCGACATGCCGCCGAACCAGACCGGGATCGGCTTCTGGATGGCATTGGGATTGAGGCCGGATTCGGCGAGGTCGTGCCAGGCGCCCTTGAACGCGGTGGTCCGGTTGGTCCAGAGGGCGCGCATGATCGCCACCTGCTCCTCGGACCGCTTGCCGCGCGTGTGCCAGTCCATGCCCAGCGCGGTGTATTCGAGCGCCTGCCAGCCGACACCGACCCCGAGGCGCAGGCGGCCGCCCGAGAGCACATCGACTTCGGCGGCCTGCTTGGCGACGAGCACCGCCTGGCGCTGCGGCAGGATCAAGACGCCGGTCGCAAGGCCGATCCGCCGGGTACAGGCCGCCATGAAGCCATAGAGCACGAAGGGCTCGTGGAACGCGTCGTCCAGCGTGTAGGGCGCGAAGATGTTCGGGTCGCCCTTGGGATCGACGCCGAGAACATGATCCGTGGTGGTGATGTAGTCGAACCCCAGTTCCTCGGCGCCCTGCGCGAAATCCCTGATGGCGGCCGGATCGTTGCCGATCTCGACATTCGGAAAACTCGCTCCGATCTTCATGGCATCCTCCCCAAAATGCTTCCGATCTCCCCCGCGCCGGATACTATAGCCAAGACAATCATGAATGCATGCCGATTAACGGCGCCTGGGGAGAGACCGATGGCTGAACTAGAGACGGATATTCCGACGCCCGACGGCAGGATGAACAGCTTCGCGGCATGGCCCGACACGGGCGGGCCGTTTCCGGCGGTCATTCTGTACATGGACGCACCGGGCATCCGCGAGGAGCTGAGGGATTTCGCGCGGCGGATCGCCTCGCAGGGCTATTTCTGCCTGCTCCCCGACATGTACTACCGTAACGGCGTGCTGCGCTTCGATTTCTCCATGGACCGGGACAACGCGTTCAAGCTGGTGATGGCGACCATGGCGACGCTGAACGTGGACCGGGTGATGCGCGACACCAAGGGCATGATCGACTGGCTGGAGGCCCGGCCCGAGGTGCGCGGCCCTTATGGCTGTGTCGGCTACTGCATGAGCGGCCAGTACGTGGTGGCGGCGGCCGGCACCTTCCCGGACAAGATCGTCGCGACCGCGTCGCTGTACGGGGTCGGCATCGTCACGGACCAGCCGGACTCGCCGCACCTGCTGGTGCCGAACATCAAGGGCGAGTTGTATCTGGGGTTCGCCGCGCACGATCCATGGGTCGCGGACGACGTCATTCCCACCCTGACCAAGACGCTGGACCAGCATGGCGTTGCCCATGAATGCGAGATCCATCCTGAGACCGAGCACGGCTTCTGCTTCCCGCAGCGCCCTGCCTATGTGAAGGACCGCGCCGAGATCGCCTGGCGCAAGATGTCCGACATGTTCGACCGGCGGCTGAAACGGTAAGGCGCGAGCATGTCAACGCCATTACATTGAAGACTTTCAGGTTTTCTGACGTCAATGTAATGCTCAGGATTGCGCCGTGTGGCTTCGTGAGGGGGCCGCACGGTCGGACGAGACCCTGCGATCATGGGAGGCCAATCGATGAATCGCATTCTTTCGAGAGTTGCAGTCATTGCCTGCGCGGCAATACTGGCGAGTTGCGCGACGGAACCGGTGACCCAGAACACAGGCTCGGACGCCACCGTCACCAACCGGACCGGACGCCCGATCGCGTCCATCGTGTACCAGGCGTGCGGGGCGGATCCGGCGAGCTGGACCCCGCTTCCGGTTCCCGCCCTGGCGCCGCAGACGACCGCACCCTTCAAGCTGCCCGAACCCTGCATCAACCTGCGCGCCTATTACGCCGACGGCAAGGTGGCCGGGATGCACACCGGCGTTCGGTGGGATTTCCCGTTCACCTGGGTTCTCTCGTGACACCCGTTCAAACCGATATCATCGCCGTTTAGCAAGCCGGCGTCGAAGCACATCAAGGGGGGCCAAGATGTCGTTCAAGAAGTTCGCATTCCTGCTGTTACCAGCCATCATCGTCGCGGCGTGCGCCACGGGACCGACCTATGTCTATTACCGGGTGAGTTCGAAATACGTCTCGAGCGCCCAGGCGCAGCAGACACCCGAGATCATCCCGACGCCGGCTTATAACCAGCTTGCCGGATCGGCCAGAACGGTGGCCGTGCGGGCGCCCGACCGCTGCAGCAACAACACGACCAATCAGGCGACGGGCAACGCGGCCTCCGCCGGCGCGATCATGCAGACCGATTGCGGCGTCGAAATGGGCGAGATCGAGCGATCGCTGACGCGAGCCGGTTACAACGTGATTTCATGGACCATTCTCGACCGGGAAATGTCCCGCACCGGCTCGCCCGTCGATGCCGCCAGCGCGCTGGGCGCGCAGGTCCTGTTCCAGATCAACTCGCTGGAAAACTCCCGCAAGACCCTGGGGCAGGATGCCCTCTGGGAACGGAGCTATTACGTCAGCAACGCGCAAGGCGCCGTCGGGCAGCCCCTGTCCCTGCCGCCGGACCAGCGGGCACTCGTCGCCCGCAACTACCTCGCGCCCATCGAGGCGCAGAACGTGCCGCGCGCCTATGCGGTGACGCTCGACGCGGTCGCCGTGTGGGTGCGGACCGGCCAGTCGATCTGGTATTATCGCTGGACCCACGCCCGCGCGCCGGACGAGGTCGCGTCCGGATACAGCGTGCTGCTGGCCTGCATGGACGGAGTCCTGACCCAGTGTCAGGCCAACCAGCTGCGCCGCGCGACCGCACTGGCGCCGGGGCAGTCCGCGGCCGGCGAGACGGTCGCCGTCAGCGTGTCCGAGCGGCCCGAGGACGCCGAGCGGGCTGTCTACGCGGCCCTGTACAAGGAAGTGGTCGGCGATTTCGTCACCTCCTTCTCCAAAAACGCGGCGTCCGGCCGTCCGGCGCCGACGCTGCAGACCTGGTAAGGCATGTCTCGACACGCTTCACCGGGCGCTCCTCGCGTCGGCCGTGCCGCCGCCAGAAGCGCATGGGCCGCGCTCGCGATGCTGCTGCCCCTTCACGCGGCATGGGCGCAGCCCTACACCGCTCCGGGTGTCAGCCCGCTTGAGCAAGGCCGCGAACTCGTGGTCAGCGGACGACCGGGTGAAGCGGTCCCGCTGCTGAGACAGGCCGTGCAGGTATCGCCACAGGACCCGGCCGCTCATTACGCGCTGGCCGAGGCGTATTTCCGCAACGGGGAGCTGGAGAATGCGTTGAGATCCCTGCGGGCGGCCGCCGCCCGCTCGCAGGATCCCGCGTTCCGGCAGAACGCCGACAGCAAGGCCGCAGCGATCGAAGGCATGCTGGCCGAACAGGGTGTTGCTCCCAGGCCGTATGCCGAGGCCGAACCACCGCCGCCGCGTCAGCCGGCCATGCAGCACGCGCCGTCCGGAACGGCGGGGCCCGTGGACCGCGCCACGCAGCCGCTAACAGACTTCGACGCGGCTGACGCAGCGCTGGCGGCGAACGACATCGACAAGGCGCATATCCATGTGCTCACCGGCCTGCGCGCCGAGCCTAGCAGCGGGCGCGGGAACGGCCTTCTGGGCGATATTCTCGCCCGCAAGAACGATCTGGGCGGCGCCCGTGACGCCTATACGCAGGCGCTGGGCGGCACCGACCTGACACCCGGTGAACAGCAGGAGATCGAACGCAAGTTGCTGCGGATCGAGATCGATCTGGAGCCAGGCCTGGCCGACGCGCCATCGCGCCCTTCCCGTCCACAAGCGACCGCTGCACGCGCGCCGAGCCAATTGGGCACGCCTGATCCGGCGCCTGCCGCAGCAGCGCCGGAAGACGATGCCTATCGCTCGCCCGTCAACGCGGCGACCACCCTTGCCGCCGCAGGCAACCTAGAGGGCGCCATCGAGACCTTGCGCGCCTATCTGGCCTCATCGCCGTCGGACACGAAAGCCCGAGCGGCGCTCGCCCGTTACCTGCATGACGCCGGGGACGATGCCGGTGCGCTCGACGAGGTCCGGCTGGTGCTGGCGGCAGAGAGCGGTAACGACAATGCCCGGAATCTGCGGATTTCGATCCTGATGGCGCGCGGCGACTTCGCCGGCGCTCTCGCCGATCTCGATGCGCTTGCCGTGTCCGGACGCGCGACGGCGACCACCTACGTTAATCGGGGCGTGGCCAACCAACGCCTCGGCAATCTCGATCTGGCGCTGCAGGACTATGATCAAGCCATCGCCATGGATGCCGGCAACATCGGCTATTACGTCAACAAGGCGGCCGTGCTGGTCGAAAAGCGGAACGAGCGGGCCGCGATCGATGTGCTGACCGCCGCCATCGCGCGGGGCGGGCCTTCGGTCAACGCGGTTCTCTATCGCGGCATGGCCTACTTCAATATCGGCCAGTACGATGCCGCCATCACCGATTTCGGACAGACGCTCGCGCTGGCGCCTGATAATCGGCAAGCCCTGCTCTACAGGGCTCAGGCGCACAAGCTGAACAACGCGCCCAGCCTCGCGCTTGCCGACCTGGACCGCCTCATCGCGCTCGCGCCATCGGACGCCGAGGCGCTTACCTTGCGCGGCACCTATCGCGCCGCCATGGGCCTGCACCGCGACGCCATCGCGGATTACGACCGTGTTCTTGCCCTGCAGCCCGGTAATCGGGACGTCATTGCGCGGCGCAGCCTCGCGGCCGCCGAACTGGCAAAAGCAGCGCCCGGCCCGGGGCCGATGTAGCGGCGCCGGGCCGAAAGAGTCCTTGCCCCATCCGGCCGAGCCCCCTAGGCTTGCCCCGACCCCACATTGACGCCCGGCCCATGCCGGGCGTTTGTCTTTGTTCAAGGAGCATTCCCATGGCGACAGCAAAACCCGGCGATACGGTCAGCATCCACTACACCGGCACGCTGGATGACGGTTCCCAGTTCGATTCCTCGCGCGGCCGGGCGCCGTTCGAGTTCACGCTGGGCGCCGGCCAGGTGATTCCGGGCTTCGAGATCGCCGTTCAGGGCCTGGAAGAAGGCGAAAGCCGCACGGTGCGCATCGATCCCGATGACGCCTACGGTCCGCATCAGCCGCAGCTGGTCCAGAAGATCGGCCGCGACAATCTACCGCCGACCATCGAGATCGAAAAAGGCGTGCAGTTACAGGCCGGCCGTCCCGATGGCAGCTCGCTGATCGTCACCATCACCGACTTCGACGCGGAGACCGTAACCCTCGACGGGAACCATGAACTGGCCGGTCAGGCGCTGACCTTCGAGATCGAGCTGCTGAAGGTATCATGATCCGAAAATGACGTGTGATGGCGGATTCCTTCGATTTTTCCTTGTCCTGGGCGCCGGGTCACCGGTAGGTTTTGCCCCATGACGATCAATCGCAGACAGATACTCGCTGGACTGGGCGCCGCCACACTCTTCTCTTTCGCGGGCCTCCCTGCCGTCGCACGCGCATCGGCAGCGCCGCTCAGCCCACTGAACCTCAACCTCGTCAACCTGCACACGGGTGAGCGTTTCAAGGGCACCTTCTTCGAGAAGGATTTCCTGCCCGATGCGCTCGGCGAACTGAACAAGGTGCTGCGCGATCACCGTACCGGCGACGTTCACGCCATCGACAAAACGCTGTTCGAGTGGATGGCGTCGCTGAACCAGCGGCTCGAGGGCAAGGAGTTCGGGATCATTTCCGGCTACCGCTCGCCGGCGAGCAATGCCGGTCTTCGGGCGAACAGCACCGGTGTCGCCAAGAAGAGCCTGCACATGCAGGGCAAGGCCATCGACATCCGTCTGGCCGGCGTCAAGACGGCCAGCATCCAGAAGATGGCGATCAAGGATCATCGCGGCGGCGTGGGCTACTACGCCAAATCGGACTTTGTCCATATCGACACTGGCCGCCCGCGTTCCTGGTGATTTTCACTTAAACAAGCGCACACGTTGGGGGCGGCTATGACACAATTCAAGGTCGCCCGATGGGCAGCGGCATGCGCTGTCCATCTTCTCCTCGTGTCGCCCGCCTGGGCCGAGGTCGACAGCGGTGCCGTCAGGGCCGCGCTGGTTGCCTGGTCGGAGGCTCAGAAACCTGGCCGAGAGGTCGAGAGCACGCCGCTGGACGCACCCGGGGTGATCGCGGCGTTCTATGCCGCGCGCGACCACAAACCGGTCTGGACGAACGAGGCCCGAACCACGTCGCTGCTGGAGGCGATTGCGCGCACGCCCGAGCATGGGTTGCGGCCCCAAGACTATCACCTGCCGGCGATCATGGCGCTGCGCAGCGCCGACCGGGATGCAGGCGAAGCGGCACAGCTTGACCTGCTGCTCACCCAGGCGGCGGCGAAGCTGGCGGCGCATCTGCACTACGGCAAGACCGACCCGCGCAAGTTCGACCGTAACTGGAACATCAGCGCGCCGGTCAAGCAGGAGGATCTGCTGCGCCTGCTGGGCGGCGTGGTCGCGGGCGGCACGCCGGACGGGGCGCTGGAGAAAATGGCGCCGCAGCACTGGTTCTACGAGTCGCTCAAGACCACCCTCGCGCTTCAGCGCCAGGCCGTGGCCAAGGGCGGCTGGGGCAAGGTGGATGGCGGCGAGACGCTCAAGCCAGGCATGGACGATCCACGGGTAAAGGGACTGCGCGCGCGACTGAAGGCGTCCGGAGACTACAAGGGCGAGGCCGACGGCACGGTGTATGACGATGAACTCGTCGCCGCGGTCAAGCGCTTCCAGGAACTGCACGGCATCGATCCGGACGGGGCGATCGGCAAGCGGACGCTGGCGGAGCTGAACGTCACCGCCGAGCAGCGGGTCGATCAGGTGCGGGTCAATCTGGAGCGGGCGCGCTGGGTGCTCAACCAGCTCGGCGACGAGTTCATCGTCGTCAACATTCCGGGCTTTCACCTCTACATCATGAAGGATGGCCAGCCGGTCTGGAACACGCGGGTCATCGTCGGCAAGACATACCGGCAGACGCCCATGTTCAAGTCGAACATGCGGACCGTGGTGCTGAATCCGACCTGGACCGTGCCGCCGACCATCCTGAAGCAGGATCTGCTGCCCAAGATCGCCAAGGATCCGGGCTACCTGGCCTCGCACAACATGAAGGTGGTGGATTCCAGCGGCACGGCGCTGCCGGCCGACGCCGTCGACTGGCAGGCGGCGCGCAAGCGTTTTCCCTACAGCCTCGTGCAGCAGCCCGGCCCGGAGAATTCACTGGGCCAGGTCAAGTTCCTGTTCCCCAACGAGCACGCCGTCTATCTGCACGACACGCCCAATCGCGGCCTGTTCAACCGTGCCGACCGGGCGGCGAGCTCGGGCTGCATCCGGGTGGAGAACCCGATGCATCTGGCCGATTACCTGCTCAAGGACGACAAGGACTGGAGCAAGGAAAAGGTCGAGGCCGCGTTGGCCGCCGGCAAGACCCAGAACATCTCGCTGAAGCGGACCATTCCGGTCGTGCTGATGTACTGGACCACGCAGATGGACCGCGACGGCACGCTGCATTTCTTCCCGGACCTTTACGACCGCGATCCGCCGGTGCTGCGCGCGCTGGGCCGGGAGACGGCGCAGCTCTAGCGGCTTCAGCCAATGGTGACGGCGTTCTTGCGGATGCGGCGGATCGATGGATCGAGCTGGAAGAACAGCAGGCAGAAGCGGTTGAACAGCCGCAGATGCAGCGGCATGCGGCGCATGATGTCGAGCCACATGACGACCCGGACCTGACCGGAGCCATTCGCGGCATCGTGCAGGAAGGCGTCGTCGAACATGACGCCCTGCCCGTTCTTCCAGAAATATTTCTCGCCGCGTTCCACCAGCGACTTGTCGCCGGTCGCGTTGTCGGCCGGATCGGCGTTGATGCGCAGCCAGCAGGCATTGTCCCGGTTGTCGTCGGGCACGAAGACGGCAAGGTGATAACGGACGAAGCCCTTCCAGTAGCCGTAATGGGGCGTGATGTACTGGTGCGGGTCGAGGATGGAGAAGAACGCGGTGTAGAGGCCGGGGACCTGGCGCAGCGCCTCGGCCGTCTTCGGGGCGCGGCGGCAATTCTCGTCGACGAACAGCCCCGCTTTCAGCACGAAGCTTTTCCACTGGATGGTGTGAATGCCGCCCGCGGTGTAATTGCCGCCCAGATCCTTGATGTCCATGATCCGGTCCTTGATCTGGAGCAGGTCGAGGACTTCGCGGCGGATATCGGGATAGGCCGCCTCGACAGCGCGCAGCGCCGGGTAGTCGCCGTGGTAATCATGAACGAAGGCCGGAAGACGGCAGATCTTGCCGGCGTCCTCGGCGCGCGCGAAGACATTATTGGCGGCGTCCCGGAGCCGCAGCTTGCTGGGGCCGTCAAGACGGTGAACAACCAGCGCGGCGACGCCGACGACGACCACCAACGCCAGCAACAGCACCCCGATCACGGTCATCGCCCGGTTCCCTTTTGGCCGGCGGTTCGTTCCGCCATGCTTCGGAAAGAGATATTTCTTCGGCCGCGCTCCGCAACACGGCGCGTCCGCCGCGACGGGCCGGACATCAAGTCCATCGGAACAAAGCAGGCTTGAGCGGCGTTCCCACCGCACATCGATCATCCCAAGAGGCCGACTTGAGCACGCTCTCGAGACCGTTGACCCTTGCCCGTAAACTGGGCGATTTCATCGAACAGGCGCAGTTTCCCTGCGTCGGCGCGAAATCCGCGCTGTCAAAGCAGCAGATCACCACCGTCGAGGCCGGCAGCCTGCTGGATGGCGCGGATGACGGTCGAATTCTGCGGGCCTTGTACCGGTTTATCGCCGGCTATAGGTCCGACCCGAAGCTGTTCTCCAGCTTTGCCCTGATCTTCGAGGGGCCGGGCGATCTGACGGAGAAGCAGTTCGAGGCAGCGCTGTGGCGCAGGCTGGCCGCGCTGAACCGGCTCGACGCGCCGCGGTATTCCTGGAGCGAGGACGTGAGCAGCGATCCGGCGTCGCCGCACTTCGGATTCAGTGTCGGCTCGCAGGCGTTTTTCGTGGTCGGACTGCACCCGCATGCCAGCCGCACGGCCCGGCGCTTCGCCCATCCGACGATCATCTTCAATGCCCACGACCAGTTCACGGCGCTTCGCGAGGATGGCCGGTACGAGCGCATCCGCGACCGGATCATCGACCGGGACCGCGAACTGGACGGCGTCGCCAATCCCATGCTGGCGGAACACGGCACGAGCAGCGAAGCGCGGCAGTATAGCGGGCGGCGGGTCAGCGATGATTGGCGCTGTCCGTTCGATCCCGTGTAGGCTGGGCGCATGACCAACAACATTCCTCCCCGCAGCGGAACGGCTTTCGAACTGGCGGCCGGAGAGCGTCTTCGGGTCATCGACCCGCAGGGCGAGCAGGTCGCCGATCTCGTTGCGTTCAACCGGCACGATACGCAGGAGATGCTGTCGAACGGTAGGACGTTCGATTATCTCAGCAAGATCTTCCTCAGCACGGGCGATCCGGTCTATTCCAACCGCAGCCGCATTCTTTTCGACATCGTCGAGGATACGGTCGGCCGCCATGACTTCCTGCTGACGCCCTGTTCGGCGGACACATTCCGGATCATCTATGGCCACGAGCATCCGCATCGCGGCTGTTTCGGCAATCTGGCGGCGGCGCTCGAGCCTTATGGCATCCAACCCGACGACATCCCGACCGCCTTCAACGTGTTCATGAACGTGCCCGTCGACGGCAAGACCGGCGCGCTGACGGTCGAGCCGCCGCTCAGCCGGGCGGGCGATCACCTGATCATCGAGGCGCGCATGGACCTGATCATCGGCCTGACGGCATGCTCGGCCGAGCAATCGAACAATTACGCGTTCAAGCCGATCCACTACGAAATTCTGCCTGCTCGCTGAACCCTAAGCCGAGAGCACGTCCATGGCCGTGACCGTTGCGAGACTCAGCGCTACGTTGAGCGGATGGCACGGCCGTGGCCGGGCGGAACGGGTGGCGGCGCCGGTCGAAATACTGCCGAAATGGGCGCTCTTCACGCCCATCACCCTGCAGTGGCTGTGGCTTGGCCTGAAGTATGGCAGCGTCACCTTGCCTTCGGCGGTCAATCCGGGGATCGAGACCGGCGGCCTCGTCGGCGAGTCCAAGATGAGCTGTCTCGCGCTGATCGCTCCCGAATTCCATGACTGGCTCGCGCCGACCATTCTCGTGCACCCCGGCGAAGATCCCGAGCACGCACGCGAGCGGGCCGGTCTTCCCTATCCCGTGATCGCCAAGCCGGATATCGGCTGGTGCGGATATGGCGTGCGCCGGATCGCCGATGCCGAGGCGCTTTCACGCTATGCGGGGGCGTTTCCGGCCGGGCACGCCTTTATGCTGCAGCGTTTCATCGACGCGCCGCACGAGGCGGCATTGCTGTATGTACGGCGGCCGGGCGACGCCCGAGGCCGGGTCGCCGCGCTGACGATCCGACACCTGCCACAGGTGACGGGGGATGGCGCCGCGACGGTCGAGGCGCTGATCGTTGCGGACCCGCGCATGAGGCGGAACGCCCGCATCTATCGGAATAGTCTAAGTGAGGACGTGCTCGAGCATGTTCCCGCGGCGGGAGAGCGGGTGCCTCTGGCAAGCATCGCCTCGATCCGGGCGGGCGGACGCTACAAGGATGGCGACGCGCTGATCACCCAGGCGCTCGAGGACGCGGTGGATGCCCTGAGCCGCTCGATGGCGGGGTTTCACTATGGCCGGTTCGATGTGAAATTCGCGTCGGTGGAGGCGCTTCGGCAAGGGCGCTTCACCATTCTGGAGGTCAACGGCGCGGGCGCGGAGGCCATCCAGTTCTGGGACCCGAAATACGCGTTCCTCGACACGTTTCGCGGCGTCTTCGCCAAGCAGCGCGACCTGTTCGCGCTGGGCGCGGAGATGCGGCGCCGGGGCCATCGGCCTATTGGCTGGCGCGCGCTGGTCCGCGCGCATCTGAAACAGCGGCGGCTGATCAAGTCCTATCCCGCCTCCAACTGATCTTTCCACACGCGGCCCGACTGGATTACCGTGTGCGGCATCATTGTCGGGAGCAAGCGCATGGATCTGAACCTTCGGGGCAAAAGCGTGCTGATCACGGGCGCATCGAAGGGCATCGGCCTGGCTGCGGCCGAAGCTTTCGCGGAAGAGGGCTGCGACCTGCATCTCGCCGCGCGCAACGAGGCGGCGCTGAACGAGCACGCCGCGCGGCTGCGTGCGGCGCATGGCATCGCCGTGACGGTCCATGTGGTGGATTTGCGCGAGAGCGATCATATCGACCGGCTGGCCATCGCCTGCGCGGATATCGACGTGCTGGTGAACAATGCGGGTGACATTCCGCAAGGCACGCTGGCGCAGATGGACGAAGCGCGCTGGCGGTATGCGTGGGAGCTGAAAGTGTTCGGCTACATCATCCTGACCCGGGCGATCTACGAGCGGATGAAGGCGCGCGGCCATGGCGTGATCATCAACGACATCGGCGCGGCCGGCGAGCGATTCGACTTCAACTATATCACCGGATCGGCCGGCAATGCGGCGCTGATGGCCTTCACCCGCGCGCTCGGCGGGCGCAGCCTGTTGAACGACAATATCCGCGTCGTCGGCATCAACCCGGGACCGGTGGAAACCGACCGCATGATCAACCGGCTGAAGGAACAGGCCCAGGCCAAGTGGGGCGACGAGTCCCGCTGGCGCGAGCTGACCGCGCAGATGCCGCAGGGGCGCGCCGCGAAGCCGCGCGAGATCGCGGACCTGATGACCTTCCTCGCCTCGGACCGCGCCGGCTACACGACGGGCGCGATCTACACGGTCGATGGCGGGATGAGCGCGCGCAACTGACCATGAACGGCGCGGCCAACAGTCTGGCGCTGGACGGCGCTTTCGCCGACGCCGCGCTGGTCCAGAACCTGCAGGCGTCCTTCGGCATTCATCTGCCGTACGAGGAGACGCAGAACTGGTACTTCGTCGGCGATATCTATCGCTCGCTGGTCTATCGCATGGATCCGGCCCGGGACGAAGGCCGGGCCAGCGCGACGGCCATCGCGTTCTATTACCTGCGCCGCGCCATGCTGACGCTGACACCCGAGGAAGAGATCACCCCATCGACGCGGCTGTCCCGGCTGGAGCGCTTTCAGGTGCGGCGTTTCCTGAAGCTGGTGTCGGAACGGTCGCTGCTGCGCCTGCCCGACCATGACGGATCATGGCTAGGCTGGGGCGCGGTGATCGCGTGCCTGCTGGCCACCATCGGCTTCGGGTTCGGCATTCCGCCCTTCCCGTCCGCCATCGGCTACGCTTTCCTGTCGCTGAGCCTGGCGGCGGTGCTGCCGCTGTTCGATCCCGGACGGTTTCCCTCGGGCTGCCGGACGGTCGGGGACCTCGCCGAAAAAGCCGCCGGGCTCAATTACGCCAAGCTGCGCGGCGACGGCGCCGCCGCCGACGGACGGGCGATCTGGCGGGCGCTGGTGGCGGTCCTGTCGGAGCACACGGCGGTGCCGCCGAAGCAAATCACGCCGGAGACCCGCCTGCTGGCGCCGGCGGCCTGACGATCAGCGGGCGGTCATGCCGCCATCCACAACCAGTTCGGTGCCGGTCATAAAGGCACTTTCGGAGGATGCGAGGAACACGGCGGCATCGGCGATGTCCTTGGCGGTACCGAGACGCCCCAGCGGATGACCGCCGATCAGGAAACGGCGGACCTTGTCCGCGTCCATGCCGCGGGCGTCCATCTGGCCGCGCGCCACATCGGCGGCCATGTCGGTATCGATCACGCCGGGATGGATGGAATTGACCCGGATGTTCTGTTTGAGGTCGGCGCATTCCATGGCCAGCGACTTGGAGAACAGCCGCACGGCGCCCTTGGTCATGCTGTAGACGGTCTGGAAGGAGGCGCCGATGAGGCCGGCGACCGAGGACAGGTTGACGATGGCGCCGCCGCCGTCCCAACGATGCGCGCGGGCCGCGATGGACGGGATCGTCAGCTTACAGCCCAGCATCAGGCCGGTGACGTTGACGGCCAGCATGCGGTTCATCTCCTCGACACTGGTTTCCGCCAGGGGCTTGCCGAGGAACAGGCCCGCATTGTTGACCAGTACGTCGACGCCGCCGAACCGGTCGGCGGCCTTGTCGAGAACGTCCGTCCAGCCCGCTTCGGAGGTTACGTCGTGTCGTACGAACAGGGCGTTCGGGCCCAGCGCGGCGGCCGTGTCGCGGCCCGCATCCTCGCGGATGTCGGTCAGCACGACGGACGCGCCCTCGCGGACCATGGCGGCGGCGATGGCCGCGCCGATACCGCGCGCCGCGCCCGTGACCAGTACGACTTTCCCGTCGAGCCGTGCCCCGGTGGTCATGGCTTCTTCTTACGCATCTCGAGCCCCTTGCCGACGACGATCCGCGCCAGGTTGACGCCGGGGATCAGCAGATCGGCCGCTTCCACGCCGGCATCGAGCAGGAAGCGCGTGTCGAGCATCTTTCCCAGATAGGTCTCGAAGGTCGAACCGCCTGCCCGCACCTCGCCGGTCAGACCGTCCAGTTCCACCACCGCTTCCTTGTTCTGGCGGCGGTATCGGAACGCGTAGACCGGGCGGTAATAGAGATCGACAGCGGTGAACACCACCGATTCCTCAATGACACGGTCGGCCTCGATCTTGTTCATCAGCCCGGTGATGACCTGACGGACCACCACGGAAGAGGTGGCGTGCGGCGGCACGACGACGGTGCCTTCCTGGGTGATGGTCGCCATGCGCTCGTCGGTCACCTGTTCGGAGGCATACTGCAACCGTCCCGCCAGATCGGGCGCCACCTGCCCGTTCAGTGCGTCGAACGTCATGTCCCGGTGCACGTCCTCGCGGCAGGATTCGAGCACGGACACGCTCACCTGCTGGCCGGTGACGGCGCGCACTTCGTTGCAGATGGCGATCTGGTGAACTTCAGGGGCGAGATGAAGCGTATGGTTGCGCTGCCGCTCGTAGGCGAAGACCGCGTCGCAGGTCACATGCCAGAAGGGCTGCAGGCGCCGTTCCCGGTAGATCAGCTCGAATTCGTTTTCCTTGGGCTTGGAGAGAAAGCCCGCGACCTTGGCCATGGTGCCGAACGCGTCGATCCGCTTTGTGGCGGCGCGGCCTTCCGCGTGATCCATGGTGAACTGATCGGTCAGCACCATGATGCGTTCTTCGGTGAGTTGCACGTCCATTCGGATCACCTGTCAATGCCCGGCCGGCGGAACATCGGGGCCGGAACGAATCATATTGCCCGGGCGTGAAGACGCCGTTGGCGTACCGCGCCGGATGACAAATAACGATGGCGTAAGTATTGCCGACCCGGCGGCGACGTCCAGCGCTAAGTGCTGCGTATCACAAAGATTTTCGCCGATGACGGGGTTGGCCCCACCGCGCCGGCGACGCCCGCGCCGGAGGGACGTTCAGACACCGTTCAGATGCTGTTGCCACTATGACGTTTCTGTTACATGTCTGTGAAGGCGCGACGGTGACAGAGCGTTGAACGACACGACTTCCACGGGAATAGGTCTGTAGCGATGGATCGTCTCAAGCCACTGTTGCTGAACTGGATTGCGCCCCTCGCGGCGGTTGTCGCGCTCTATTTCGCGCTCCAGTTCGCCGCGTCCCATTTCCTGGGAACCGAGCTGCGGCCTGGCGCGGTCTATGCGGATCTCGGCTTCCATATGGTGCTCGGCGTCCTGCTGCTCGCCATGGCACGCAATCGCTGGACTTTCCTGGTGCTGATGAGCGTCATCATGGTGCTGCTGCACATCGGCAACGCCATCAAGATTTCCGTTCTCGGCGGGCCGATGATGCCCGACGACGTGCTGGCGCTGCGGTCGCTCCTGCTGCTGCTGTCCGGCTGGCAGCTCGTGCTGGCCGTCGGCTTCCTGCTGTTGATGGCCGGCGCCATCGCCATGGCCGTCAATTTGCGCCCGTGGCGCGGCCGTATCGCGGCAGGCGCGCTGGCCGCCATCGTCGCCGGAATTTTCTGGCAGCCCAAGCCCGTCGTGACGGCGATGGACGAGACGTTCGGCAACGTGGTGTGGAACCAGCACGGCAATTACCTGTCGCGCGGCCCCATGGTGCATCTGGTCCAGGAAAGCGCGCGCTACGCGGCGCGAGTCGACGGCGTTCCCGACCGGGCGACGGTCGCCGCCGCGGCGGAGCTTCTGCGCCCGACGCGGCATCTGGCGGCCCTGACGGTGCCGGCCGAGACCGACCTGGCGATCATCGAGAACCCACGGCAGCCGAAGCGCAACGTGCATGTGATCCTGCTGGAGTCGTTCTGGGACCCGTCTGTTCTGAAGGAAGCCAAATTCTCGCGCGATCCGTTCGACAAGGATTTCCGCGCGCTGTGGAACAAGGCAGGCAATTCCCGTGCGCTGGTGCCGGTGTTCGGCGGCTATACCGCGAATTCGGAATTCGAGGCGCTGTGCGGCTTCCCCGTCACCCAGGACTGGGTGTTCTTCGAGGGCCGTCTGCGCAACCCGTCCCCGTGCCTGCCGCGGACCCTGCAACAGGCGGGCTACACCACGCTGGTGTCGCACCCGAACATCGCCGCGTTCTGGAACCGCGTGAACGCCTATGACCGCGCCGGTTTCAACCTGTACTGGTCGTCCAAGGATTTCGCGCTGGACGACATGAATGGCGAGTTCCTCGGCGATGCCTCGCTCTACACGCAGGTGCTGGGCAAGATCGACGCCCTGCTGGAGACCGGTACGCCGACCTTCAATTACATCCTGACCTTCTTCGGCCATCTCGAGTATCCGCTGAACGAGAGCCGTCCGACCGTGGTGAAGGTGCGGGGCGAGAACGTCGATCCAGTGGTCGAGCGCTACGCCAACACGGTCTATTACAAGTCCCATGAACTGATGGCTTTCCTGAAGGAGCTGCGGGCGCGCGATCCGGACTCGCTGATCGTGATGTTCGGCGATCACCTGCCTTTCCTGGGCGGCAATTTCGACGCCTATGCCCAGTCCAAGGTCCTGGCCTCGAGCCGTGACCAGTTCGACGACCGCATGTTCCGTGATCAGTATTCGACGCCGCTGATCATCATCGACGGTAAGAAAGGCCCGCTCGAGCTGGGCACGGTTCCGCTCTTCCGGCTGCCGAGCATCGTGCTCTCGCTGCTCGATGAACAGGACCCGTCGGTGATGGATCTGACCCGCATGCCCGAGGACATGGTGGTGCGCCCGCTTCCCGGTCTCAACATCGTGCTGACGCCGGATGGCGGGGTCACGGCGTGCCGCGACGGCAAGACCGAGTCCGACGTCTGCACGCGGGCCGATGAGTGGCTCGGCGCGGTCTCGGCGGTGAGCGCCGATCTGTTCTGGGGCAAGCAGCATGCATTGCGCGAAGACGTCCTGCCAGCGCGTCCGCCCTTCCGGCAGTCCGCCGAGCTACGCATCTGATGGTCCTTTAACGCGCGAACAGACTTTCCAGGCTGGCGAAGGCCTTGAACTCCAGGGCATTGCCCGATGGATCGACAAAGAACATGGTCGCCTGTTCGCCCGGCTCGCCGACGAAGCGGACATGGGGCTGGATGATGAATGACAGTCCGGCGGCGGTGAGGCGCGAGGCCAAGGCATCCCAATCCCCCCGCTCCAGGACGACGCCAAAATGCGGCACCGGCACGTCGTCGCCATCCACCACGTTGCCGTGGGCGCGCCGCGACGTGTCGAGACCCGGGGACAGATGGGCCACGATCTGGTGACCGTATAGGTTGAAGTCCACCCACGTGTCGGCGCTGCGTCCTTCCGGGCAGCCCAGGAGATCGCCGTAGAACGCCCGCGCCGCGGCCAGGTCGTGAACGGGAAAGGCGAGATGGAACGGGCGTAGGTCGGGCATGGTCTCTTCCGGCTGATGTCGGCGCCATCATAGACCATCCCGGGCGTCCGGCCACAATCCCGCCTGAATCCGGCCCGAAACTTACCGGCGCGACAGCTATTGTCGTCGCGGCGGGGGAAATGCCATGCGGGCCAGGTGGAAGCAGTTGCTCACGGGAGGCGTGCTGTTCTGGAGCGCGACCGTTCTCGCCGCCGGGACGCCGCACGCCCAGGAACCGGAACGTATGCGGCGTCCGGCCGATCTGGCCGTATCGCCGGAATTGGCGCGATCGCCCGCCGCCCTGCGCGATCTGCGCCTGCGGATCGTGCGCAGCCAGGCGACGCCGGTGGATCTGACGCAAACGCCAGCCACGCAGGAGATTCCCACCGCGCCGGTGCCGGCGTTGCAGCCGCTGCAGCTGGGAGACGCCCGGTTCGTCAGGCTGGGGCGGGAGGACGAGATCAAGACCAAGGCACTTGCGCAGGCGGCTATTCCCGCCGCCCTGCGCGCCGATGCCGCCGTATTCGAGGGCGTGGTGCAGACGGTCGATGACAACGCCCAGGAACTGATCCTCAAGGCAGTCGCCTTTCCGCGCGCGCCGCTGCGTCTCAACCCGGCCACCGGCAAATTCGAGGGTGGCGTCAGCGTGGGCGTGATCGAAGTCGGCGGCACGGTGGCCCGGACCTTGTCCGCCCCGATTGCCTTCCAGGTCATCGGTCCGGTCAGCGCCGATCCCGATACGGTCAGCGCGACGCAGACCGCGCCACCCTACAGGGAAATCAGGGTGCAGGCCGACGCGCCCGACGCCGCCGTGAAGATCACCGTGGTCTCCAACGTCGCACCGGCAGGAGAGGAGCTGGTGTTGACGGTCCGCCCATCCCTCGGGGTCTCGGTGAGTCCGGCCAGGATCCAGGGCTGGGGTCTGGAGACGGCGGATGTGCTGGTCAGCGCGCAGGGGTTCGAGGCCGCGCGCGACAACCGGCTGCAATTGTCGAGCACGCTGGGGCGCCTCTCGGCGACGCAGACGACGCTCGATCCGGGTGGGCTGGCCCAGGTGTCGATCCGTTCCGAATCCGTGGGGAGCGGCACGATCTCGATCCGAGGCGCGGGGCTGGACGGCGCGACGGCGAGCATCGTCTATGTCTTTCCCTGGCGGTTCCTGGGCGCGGCGCTGATCGGCGGCATCGTCGGCGGGCTGCTGCGCAAGCGAACACGGTCACGCAGCACGGCCACGCTGGTCAAATCGCTCGGCATCGCGGTGCTGAGCGCGGCCGTGGTCGTCGGCCTTTATGTCCTGGGCATCAACCTGATCGGCTTCGCGCTGCCGGCCCATGGCGGCGAGGTGCTGGTGTTCGTCGTCGCCGCACTGGGCGCGCTCTACGGCACCAAACTTCTGTCGGTGCATCCCGCCGCGGGCACTTAGGATGGTTTCCCCGGCCTGAAAACCGCGCTACGGTTTTCCCATCCGTACCAATGGGGAGATTGGGGATGCAACTGGCCGAGATCGACACGCCGACGGGCGCCAAGGGATGGGACGATCCGCTGGGACTGATCACGCCCGCGGTGATCGAGCAGTACAGGCGGGACGGCGTCGTCTATCTGCCGCAGGCGATCCATCCGGAATGGCTGACGCTGATCGACTACGGCATCCAGCGCATCCTGGCGAGCGGCAGCCCGAACATCCAGACCTTCTTCAAGGACATGCCGGGCGAGTTCAAGGACATGGTCCGGCACTTCGCCGTGACGCCGGAATTCCAGCGGCTGCTCTATGACAGCCCCATCGCCGACATGATCGGGAAGCTGATCGGCTCGGAAAATGTCTGGCTGCTGTTCGACCACGTCTTCGTCAAGGAAGGCGGTTTCTGCCGCAAGACGCCGTGGCACCAGGACATGCCTTACTGGCCGGTCGGCGGCGAGCAGATCGCGTCGATGTGGATCACGCTGGACCCGATTCCCAAGGAAGAATGCCTGGAATTCGTGCCCGGCTCGCACCGTCAGATCATGTATGACGGCTTCAGCCCGCCCGACGCGCATGTGGACCCGACGAAGGGCTTCTACGGCAAGGAACTGCCGCGCCTGCCGAATATCGAGGAAGAGCGCGAGAAGTGGAACATCGTGTCCTTCGACATCACGCCCGGCGACGTGGTGCTGCTGCATCCGGGCGTGCTGCATGGCGGCGGCCACACGACCAACGGACGACGGCGCCGCACGCTTTCGGCGCGGCTCTATGGCGACGATATCGTGTTCGCCACACGCCCGGACAGCCGCCCGACCGTGCCGCTGACGCCGGGGTTGAAACTCAAGCTGAAGCCGGGCGATCCGCTGCGCAGCCCGTACTATCCGCGTCTGCGGCCGTTGCCGGCGCGCGAGGCGATGGCCTGGGAGTAAGGGCGCCCGCCCCTACTCCTTGGGCTCAAGCTTCAGCGAGGCCGAATTGATGCAGTAGCGGAGGCCGTCGGGACCAGGACCATCGGGAAAAACGTGCCCGAGATGAGCGTCGCATTTGGCGCACAGCACCTCGACGCGAACCATGCCGTGGGTGCGATCGACTTCCTCGTCGATTTTCGAGGCATCGATGGGCGCCGAGAACGCCGGCCAGCCGCAATGGGACTGAAACTTGGCGTCGGATTCGAACAATTCCTCGCCGCAGCAGATGCAACGATAGACGCCCGGCGCGAAGACCGCGTCATATTCATTGGCATAGGGCCGTTCCGTCGCCTTCTGGCGGGTTACCGCGTACTGGATCGGCGTCAGCATCGCCCGCCATTCGGCCTCGGTCTTGGTGATCTTCTCGCTCATGGCAGTCTCCTCGGTCTCCGGCGCTTGAGGCGCCGCTCAGGGCCACTACATGATGCCGCAGAGCATGGATGAAAAGGAATAATCGATGATGCGGGAGCCGCCGGCGCCGCGCCCTGTCAGACGTGCCGAACTGACCGGCCAACTCCGCGCGCTGGGTGTCCGGGAGGGCGGCGTGTTGCTCGTCCATACCTCGTTCCGGGCCATCCGCCCGATCGAGGACGGACCGGTGGGGCTGATCGCCGCGCTACGCGACGCCATCGGCTCCGAAGGCACGCTGGTGATGCCGTCATGGACCGGGGACGATGAAAGTCCCTTCGACCCGGAGAGCACGCCCGCTTCACCTGACCTGGGCGTGGTCGCCGATATTTTCTGGCGCCAGCCGGGCGTGCGCCGCAGCCATCATGCCTTCGCCTTCGCGGCGGCCGGTCCCGCCGCCGGCGCGATCACGCGGGACCCGTTGCCATTGCCGCCCCACATTCCGGAGAGCCCGGCGGGGCGTGTCCATGAACTGGATGGGCAGGTCCTGTTGCTCGGTGTCGAGCACGACAGCGATACGACCATCCATCTCGCCGAGTTGCTGGCATCCGTCCCGTACGGCGTGCCGAAGCACTGCACGGTTCTGAAAGACGGCGTGCCGGTCCGGATCGGCTATCGGGAGAACGATCACTGCTGCGACCGTTTCACGCTGGTTGATGAGTGGCTGCGGCAGCGGAACCTGCAGGCGGAAGGTCTCGTGGGGCACGGCCATGCCCGTCTGGCCCGGGCGCGAGATATCGTCTCCGTTGTCTCCGAGGCGCTGGCGGCGGATTCGCTGATCTTTCTGCACGATCCCGACGAAAGGTGCGCCGATTGCGACGACGCCCGCGCATCCATTGGCTGAAACCCCATGAAACCATCCTCTTGGACTATTTAAAAAATCAGCTTCCTCACAACAGTGTGAAGTCAAATTTTCATAACTCATTGCGAGTATGAAATATTCGTCCTACTTCTGGTCTTGGGGGCGCACTCTGAACCAGAGACACATCATGAAACAGGGATTTTTCTTCCAGTCGGCGGCTGTCGCGGCCGTTGCCTTCGTACTGATCGGCCAGGCCATGGCCGGACAGGGAAGCGGCATATCCGCCCCGGCGGATGCCTCTTCGTCGGTCCATTCGTCCAGCTCGAGTTCCAGTTCCAGTTCAAGCTCGACCTGCCTGGACGCCACCGGCAAACCGGTCACCGACGTTTCGGTCTGCTCGTCCGGGGCCTGCACCGACGCGAGCGGCAAGAAGATCACCGACACGTCCGCCTGCGCGGTGACGTCGCCGCGCGACGCCGCCAGCGGCATGGCGACCGGCAAGCGCCAGCACAAGCCGATGCCGTAAATCAGTCGCCGTCCCGATCATAGGTGTAGCCGCCGCTGAGCAGCCACGGCGCATATCTGGACGGAGCGGGTTTGTTATCACGGCCCATCGTGCGCGCCAGGACACTGGGGTGCACGATGGGATTGCCGTGGGTCTGCACCGGCCAGGAGCGGACCTTGCGGCGAAAGAAGCGCGCAACACCACTAGCCATGGAATCGTGCAGCATGCCGTCGGGCCGCGGGTCCAGCGTCACCCGGTGGTTCGGATACAGAAGCAGTCCGTGGCGCACCGCGTTGTCCACCATCCACTGCAGCGCGATATCGGACAGGCCCGGTTCGGCATAGCCGCCGCCCACATCCGTGTGGGCGCCGCAGAACCAGACCTGACGCATGGTCTGATAGGGTTCGATCTGCGGGTCCCAGAGGACCGGGTGAAACGTCTCGCGCTCCTCGTCGATGGCCAGAGCCTGATAGGCGTTCTCGACGCTCCTGCTGAGCTTCAGGTCATGGAACTTGTGCCGGAACCACGGCATGGCGTTGACGACCGCGTTCAGTGGCCCGATCGGCACGCCCAGCGCGGCGACCGTGTCCCAGACACCGAGAAACTTGATGCGCACCCACATGGTGTGATTGCGGGCGATGAATTTTTCCGCCGCCGCGACGCGCCTGTCGCGGTCCTCGATCTTGTAGATGTCATAGGCGGTGTCGATCAGTTCCGGGCGCGACTGGGGCAGCATCCCGAAAAGATGGATCATTCCGGACAGGCTGCGCACGGTGGTGGCGCCCCTGCTGAAACCGAACAGGAATATCTGGTCGCCCGCCTGATAGTTTTCGAACAGGAAGCGGTAGCAGTCGATGATGTTCCGCGAGATGCCGTAGCCGGTGGCCTGCGCCAGCAGCCGGCGCGATCCGGTGCCCAGCCCCTTGTCGTAGAACGCGGTCTGCTGCGGCGAACGGTCGAGCACCATGTTGAAGAGCTTGTAGACGTTGGTATTGACGCCGCTGCCACCTTCCTGGCCCGTCCCGTCCGAGAAGATGACGATGTTCTTGCTCATGTTTTTCCCCGTGATCGCAGCCGGGGAGACGGAAGCGGCCGCCACGCGCGGTCAATAACCCACGATTGTCCGCCGACCCCGTCCCCCTTGCCGCCCCCTTCTTGGCTCTTGAGGCCGCGCGGTCGGGCGCGGCCATGCGACGTCAGGCCGCCATGCCGGATCTCGATCATGATGGGAGGCAAGGCGGGCGATGCCGCCGCGGGAACAAGCCTCCAGATCATGCCGGCTCCGTCCAGAGCGGCACATTTTTCTACAGGCCTCGCCGACATTCCCGGCGTCCTTCCCCCAAAGGTGTCGCCGGTCGCCGCGCCGACGCCGCCGATCAAAGGCAGGCCGAGCGGACTTCGTCTCTCACACGTTTCAACCAGAGGGGTAAAAATGTCAATTCTGTAATGTTCCAGGACGGAACTTCACGGGCACCCCGGCTGTTAGGGTCTGGTCCAAGAATCAGGAGAGAGAACGATGTCCGACCGACAGGAACTTTGGGATTTGATCGACGATTTCCATTTCTGCATGGCCACCACCCATCAGGGCGGCACCATGCGCTCACGGCCCATGTCCCCTTATGTGGACAAGAGCGCGGGCGTGATTTACTTCCTCGCCGACGCGGGCGCGCCGATGGCCGATCAGATCCAGGCGGATCAGGACATCAACCTGGCCTTCATCGCCCCCAAGGACAAGAACTTCATTTCGCTGTCCGGCACGGCCGGCGTGAGCCAGGACCAGGCGATCATCAAGGACCTGTGGAATCCCACCGCCGAAGCATGGTTCCCCGGTGGCCCCGGCACGGTGGCCCTGATCACCATCACGCCGTCGAGCGCGGAACTGTGGGATGGCGAAAGCAGCAAGATCAAGACCATGTGGGAGATGGCGAAGGCGCGCCGCAAGGATCAGAAGCCCGACGTCACCGAGCACAAGAAGATGTCGCTCTAAGACCAAGCGAATACCGTGCGAAGGCCGGCCTCAGGGCCGGCCTTATGCTGTCCGGAGCCGGTCGACAGGTCGCGGGCAAGGCCCGGCCAGAAAAATCGGAGTCGTTGTTATCGCCTCTCGGCATGCTGTGGCATGATGCCGCCCTCAACATGCAAGGGACCATACATGGGAGGAGGCTCGGTCGACCTGGACGTCGATGATCACGGCGATATCGAGACCGACATCTGCATCGTTGGCGCCGGCCCTGCCGGGATCACGCTGGCGCACGCGCTGACGAACGCCAACCTCCGGGTCTGCCTGCTGGACAGGGGCGGACTCGAGGCGGCCGAGCCCGAGCGGCTCGACGTGATCGGCCGCCCCTATCCACCATCCGATGGCGGCCGCGCCCAGCGCTTTGGCGGCACGAGCCATCTCTGGGGCGGGCATTGCGTCCCGCTTCGCGCCCTTCACATGGGCGCGCGCGACTGGGTGGCGGGCGGCGAATGGCCCTTCGGCCTCGAAACCCTGGCACCCTATTATGAGCGCGCCTGCCGAATGCTCGGCCTGGGCGGACAGGATTTCGACGCCGCCGCCGCGTCGCGGCGCCTGGGGCGGGAGCTGCTGCCGCTGGCGGGAGACCATTTCGAGACCACCCTCTCGCGCTACCAGCCGCTGGAATTCGGCGCGGCGTTCGGCCCGGCGCTGGCGGCCGACCGCAAGATCAGGCGCATGCTTCACGCCCGGGTCACACGGATCGTACTGGCGCCTTCGGGCCGCGCCGTGGCGAGCCTGACCGTCAAGAGCCGGAACGGAACGACGCGCGCCGTTCGCGCCAGGCGCTATGTGCTGGCGGCTGGCGGCATCGAGAATGCCCGCCTGCTGCTCGCCTCGGGCGAGACCGGCGTGGCCAACGGAACGGATCTGGTCGGGCGCAATTTCATGGAGCACCCGGTCTATTTCAGCGGCGTCGTGAGCCTGGACGAGGCACGCGACGTCAGAGACGAGCTGGCCCATTATCACACCGGCGTGGCGCTGGACGGTCACAGGGTACGCTTCCACCTGGCGGCGACGGAGTCGCTGGAGCGGAGATTGCGGATTCCCGGTTTCCGCGCCGAGATCCTGTGCGTGCCGCGCCTGCGCTGGGCGGCCAAGCGCACGGCCGGGCGTCCGGCGTTCGGGTCGCGGCCAGCGACGCGGATGGCGGCGGCGACCCTTGCCCGGCATCCCTTGGAAGCCCTCAGGGTCCTGACCGGGCGGAAGCCGTCCCACTGGTGTTTGTGGCTGATGAACAATGTCGAACAGGTGCCCAATCCAGAGAGCCGGGTCACCCTTTCGCGCCAACGTGACGCACAGGGCGAACAGCTCGCCGCGCTGGACTGGCGCCTGAGCGCCCAGGACCGGGACGGAATCGCCAAGGCCCATGCGGTACTCGCGACCGAGCTGGCCAGGGCCGGCATCGGCCGCTTCATTCACGAAATGCCGGTATCGGAAAGGCAGATTCTCAAGGGCACGACGACCGCCCGTCATCACATGGGCACGACCCGCATGAGCGACGCTCCGCGCCGCGGCGTGGTCGACAGCAATTTGCGCGCCCACGAGATCGACAACCTCCATGTCGCCGGATCATCGGTGTTTCCGAGCGGGGGCTGGGCCAATCCGACCCTGACCATCGTCGCGCTCTCGCTCCGTCTCGCGGACCATTTGCGGGGCGATCTGTCTTGAGCCGATTGAATCAGGCGGACTGGGCCGGCGCGCTGCCGGTCGTTCCCGAGGGCGACCGCGTTCCCCGGATCATCCACCAGACATTCCCGGACAAGACCCTGCCGCCCGCCCTGCGGGTCATCGTTGACGCGCTGCGTGACGGTAATCCCGGCTGGGAGCACCGTCTTTACGACGACCGGGACGTGGCCGAATTCATCGGCCATGCCTATGGCCCGGCGGTGCTGGATCTGTTCAACAGGCTCGATCCGTCGTACGGCGCCGCCCGCGCCGATCTGTTCCGATACCTGCTGATGTACAGGATGGGAGGCGTGTACCTGGACATCAAAAGCGGCAGCCACGTGCCGCTCGATACGGTGCTGCGGCCCGGCGACCGTTTCCTGCTGTCCCACTGGGGCGACCGCGATGACGGCGCGCGGCGTCATTGGGGATCCCATCGGGAGCTGACGGCGTTGCCCGGCGGAGAATTCGAGCAGTGGTACATCGCGTGCGCGCCGGGCCACCCGTTCCTGCGGGCCGTGATCCTGCGGGTTCTGCGCAACATCGAATGCTATGAACCGCTTCGCCACGGCGTCGCGCGCAAGGGCGTGCTGCGGGTCACCGGACCGATCGCCTACAGCCTGGCGATCGCGCCGCTGCTCGACCGCGCGCCGCACCGGCGCTGGGTCAATCACGGCGAAGATGGCCTGGTTTACACCATGGTGGATGCGGCCGACGATATGGCGCATGAAGCGTTCTTCGCGACGCATTACAGCCACCTGACGCGCCCCATCGTGCGATGCGGTCCGGTCAAGACCGCCGCCGTCGAGACGCTCATGCGGATGAAGAAGACGATCAAGCGCTGGATCGGTCCGCTCCGGCGGCGATTGCGGCCGACGTCCGGACCGACGCCGTCGCGCTGATCAAATGTACATGCCGTCGCGCAGATTGATGCCGTGCTCGAGCCAGGCCTTCATGGCGCACAGCATCTGGGACCAGCCCTGGCAATTGCCATAGGACGCGCTCAGACCCGTCGGCGTCTCGCGCCAGCCTTCCTCGGCGATGGTCACCAGCGTGCGGCCATCCTCGAGCGCCTCGAACTCCATGGTGACCGTGGTGCTGTAGCCGGCCGAGGCGGTCACGGCCGCTTCGCCGTCGGACGGCGCGCCGTCATTGGCCTCCCAGCGCAAGACGATGCGCCTGTTCTCCTCGACCGCCACGACTTCGACCGGAAACGCGCCGGGAAAGTCGGCGAAGTCCCAGTAGACGGTGACGCCGGTCTCCAGCCGCCCCTTCGCGCCGCCCGTGGTGAAATAGCGCGACAAATGGTCCGGGTTGACGACGGCCTCGAAGACCTCGGCGACGGGACGGGCGATGCGGCCGGCGACCTTGAACTTCAGCTCCATGGCGATTCTCCTTGGGTTCAGCGCCATTATGTTATAAATTTATAACATGTCAATCGAGGCGCAAAACGACCGCATCTTCAAGGCGCTGGCCAATGCCAGCCGCCGGTCGATCCTGGACGCGCTGAGGGACCAGCCGCGCACGACGGGCGAGCTGTGCTCGTACTTCCCCGATCTGGACCGATGCACGGTCATGCAACATCTGAAGGTGCTGGAAGACGCCGAGCTGGTGATCGCGCGCCGCGAGGGGCGCGAGCGCTGGAACCATCTGAATGCCGTGCCCATCAAACAGATCCACGACCGGTGGATCGGCGCCTACGCGGCGCAGGCGGTGGACAAGCTGGCACGCCTCAAAGGCGCGCTGGAAAAACGGTGACGGGAGGCTGTCGGCAAAACAAAAGCCATGCCGTCGGGAACGGCATGGCTTGTCAGAAAAAGCGAGGCCGAGAGGCTGTCAGCCTTCCGTCTTGCACTTCATCATGCGCAGAGGGGTGTAGATCATGACGGTCTTGCCGTCCTGATTGACCACGGTGTTGCGGGTGCGCACGAGGGCACGGTCGGGACGCTTGCTGGTGCGGCGGGATTCGATCACTTCGCAGTCCACATGGATGGTGTCGCCGGCGAAGACCGGGCCCTTGATGGTCATTTCCATGTCGAGGAAGGCGACGCCCGTGGTCTGGATCGAGGCGGTCATGACCAGGCCTTCGGCGACACTCAGCACCAGCGCGCCGGGGACGAGACGGCCGGGGAAATCGGTGTGGTTGTGCAGATAATCGAGATTGGTGAACAGCACCTCGGTGATGCCGGTGGCGCCGAGGAAGTTGGCGATGTCCGGCTCGGTGATCGAGCGGCCGAGGGTACGGAAGGTGCGCCCGACGGGCATTTCCTCGAAATAGAAGCCGAGTCCGATGGTCTCCATGCGCGTCACTCCGTCAGCATTGTTCGATGGAGCGGCACCCTAAACCAGCACGGTCGCGGAAATAAAGCGCGAATGCTCAACTGGTACGGGCGATGGCGACGTTGACGGCCAGCGCGACGATGACGGCGTTGAAGAAGAACGAGACCACGCCGTGCAGCAACGTCATGCGGCGGGTCGCGCCATCGGTGACCTGAACGTCGGATACCTGGGCGGTCATGCCGATGGTGAAGGAATGGTAAAGGAAATCCCACGCCGACGGCTCCGGCGTGTTCGGGAATTCCAGCCCCCTCGCGTCACCGCCACCCGGCGCGACCGCGTAGAAGCGGTGGGCGTAATGGAAGGCCATGACGGTGTGGAGCGTGGTCCATCCGAGCGGAACACCGAGCAGCGACAGCAGGAACAGGGACGTTGCCTCGCGCTCCGGCGCATTGACCAGACCGAAGATCGATTCAAGGCTGAGGGCCACGGCCGCGAGAGTGATGAGCATGATGATGACGATGCCTTCATCGCCCCGCTCCGCCCGCTTGCGGATCATCCCGGGCGATGACCCGCGAAGGCGGACGATAGCGGCGAGAAGATAGGTCGCGAATACCATGTCGCCGGACAGGGCGAGCCTGAGAGACGGCCGCATGCCATCGAGCGCGGCCCAGAGAGCAATGCCCGCCAGTACCGCGAGATAGAACCAGAGGTGACGCCGGAGATGCGCGTGAACGGAGTGGACCATGATGCGCCCCTGTCGAGAGCGCGAGGATACCACGCCAATGGCTGGCGCGCGCCTGGCCCATATTGCCATCGCCTCCTTGCAGCGCCCCGTCACCATCACCACATCGCTGACAGCGCCGTCATGTTATGCTGGCGAGATACATGCGAGGGAGAGCAACCGTGTTCCGCACCTGGATTTCCACCGGCAAGACCGTCCTGATGGCGGCTGCGCTGGCCGTTGGCCTGTCGGCCTGTGGCATCAACAACGTGCCGACCTATGACGAGGAAGTGAAGGCCGCCTGGGCCGAGGTGCAGAACCAGTATCAGCGCCGCGCCGACCTGATCCCCAATCTGGTGGAGACGGTGAAAGGCTACGCCAGCCACGAGCAGGAAACGCTGACGGCCGTGGTCGAGGCGCGCGCCAAGGCCACCCAGATGACATTGCCGGAAAGCGTCACGGAAGATCCCGCGGCGTTCCAGCAGTTCCAGCAGAACCAGGCCGGGCTGACGAGCGCCCTCGCCCGGCTGATGGTGGTCGTCGAGCAGTATCCCGACCTGAAGGCGAACCAGAATTTCCTGGCGCTGCAATCCCAGCTCGAAGGCACCGAGAACCGGATCACCATCGCGCGGCGCGACTACAATCTGACCGTGCAGAAATACAATACGGAGCTGCGCACCATTCCGGGCCGCTGGGTCGCGGGCATCTTCTATCCCGACGCCAAGGTGAAGGAGACCTTTGCCGCGACCTCTGAAGCCCAGACCGCACCCAAGGTGAATTTCCAGTGATGAAAAGCGTCGTCCGGCATCCGCTGTTGCCGGGATTTTTCCTGGCACTGTTGCTGTGCGTGGCGGCGCTGCCCGGCTTCGCGGCCGAGCCGAAATTTCCCGCGCTGACCGGCCGTGTCGTCGATGACGCGGACGTGTTGTCGCAGGCGGCGGAGCTGCGGCTGACGAGCTGGCTGCAGGGCTTCGAGAAGGACACGGGAAAGCAGGTTGTCGTCGCGACGGTCAAGAGCCTGCAGGACCGGCCGATCGAGGATTATGGCTATCAGCTTGGCCGGCATTGGGGCATCGGCCAGAAGGACAAGAACAATGGCGCGATCCTGCTGGTCGCGCCGAATGACCGGCAGGTCCGCATCGAGGTCGGTTATGGCCTCGAGGGCGAGCTGACCGACGCGCTGAGCCGGGTCATCATCGAGGAGCAGATCCTGCCGGCGTTCAAGGCGGGCGATTATGATGGCGGCGTGGTCAATGGCACCGCCGCCATCCTGAAGACGCTGGGCTGGAACGGCGCCGCGCCGGTGCCAGTGGACGCGCCGTCACAGCCAGACAATGTGGACTATGGCGCGCTGCTCTATATCGGCTTCATCATTCTGTTCTTCGTGCTGCGCGGGTTGTTCGGCCGGCGCCGTCCGGGGGTCTGGGGCCGGCGCTCGCGCGGTGGACTGGCGGGCGGACTGGCCGGAATCGCCCTCGGCGGTCTGGGCCGCGGCGGCGGCTGGAGCAGCGGTGGCGGCGGATTTTCCGGCGGCGGCGGCTCGTTCGGCGGCGGCGGCGCCTCGGGCCGATGGTGACGCCATGCCTTTGAGCCCCGACGAACAGAACCGGATCGAGGCGGCGGTGATCGCCGCCGAGAAGCGCACGAGCGCCGAATTCGCGCTGGTGGTGGCGGATGCCGCCGACGACTACGACGCCTATCCGATCCTGTGGGCCGCCCTGCTCGCGCTGGTCACGGGCGGCGCGATCGCGGTGCTGGAGCCGGGACTGGGCCTGAAGCTGGCCTTCGCCGCGCAGGCCATGGTGTTCCTCGTGGCGGGGCTATTGCTGCACCTGCCCGTCCTGCGCCCGTTTCTCGCCCCCGCGTCGGTACGGCGCGATGAAGCCGCCAAGCTGGCGCGGCTGCAATTCGCCGCACTGGTGCAGGAGCGCACGCAGGGCAGCGCCGGCCTTTTGCTGTTCGTGTCGCTGGCGGAGCACCATGTGGAGATCCTGCCGGACCGCGCCATTGCCGAGCGCATTCCAGAGGCGGCATGGCGCGAGATCGTCGACGGTTTCGTTACGCAGATGCGCGCCAGCCAGTTGGCGGACGGCTTCGTGACGGCCGTCGAACGCTGCACGGCGATCCTTGAAAGCCATTTCCCGGTCGAGCCAGGCGATCGGGACGAGCTGTCCAATCGGGTCACGCTGATCTGAGCGCCGGGACGCCTCCTCAGCTCACTTTGACGCCCTTCCAGAACGCGACGCGACCCTTGATCTCCTTCGCCGCCGGCTTGGGGTCGGGATAGTACCAGACCGCGTCCTTGTTCTCCTGCCCGTCCACCACCAACGTGTAGTAGTGCGCCGTGCCCTTCCAGGGACAGAACGAGGTGGTGGCGCTGGGCCTCAGCATGTCGCGCGGCACCGCGCCTTCCGGGAAGTAGTGGTTGTTCTCCACCACTACGGTATCGTCGCTATCGGCGACCACGACCCCGTTCCATTCGGCCTTCATGTCGATCTCCTGTTGGCTGACACCGCTCGTGCAGCGGCGATCGTGGGCCTTATACGGCCGCTCAGGCCCAGGGGATGATCAGTTCCTTGCCATCCCAGGTCTCGGCCGCGCGGCGGGTCTGCTCGTACATGCCGCGAATGATGTCGCTTTCCGGATAGAGCTCCAGCATGTGGCCGAGGCTGTCGCGCGCGTCGACGTAGCAGATCTTGGCGCCGAACCCGACGGTGAACTCGCTGGCCACGGGATAGCCAGCGGCGACGAAGGCATCGCGCTCGGCCTCGTAATCGTCGCAGAAGAAGGCGACGTGGTGGAAGCCTTCCTTGCCGTTCGGGAACATGTCGCTGAAGGCGCACGGGCCTTTCGAGACCAGCTGAACCAGTTCGATGTTGAGGTCGCCGGACTGGACGAAGACGCCTCGAATCTCGATCGGGTCCGCCTTTTGTCCCCGGTAATAATGTTCATTCAAGACACCGTTGCCACCGCCGAGAAACGGGCCGATGCCGTAGAGCTTGTTCATGCGCGCGCAGGCCTGTTCAAGGTCGCGCACGATGTAGCAATTCTGGATGATGCTGGTTCGGTTCATGATCGGTGTCATCGGCGTCTCCCCTGATTTCGATGATGCGAAAGCGACTGTGTCACATGCGACACACGGAACAAATCGCTTAATGGCCGCGTTGGCTCTCCATAATCACGGAGGTACCATCATGCTCAAATGGGCGCTTATCTTCGCCGTCATCGCGGTCGTCGCGGGACTGCTCGGTTTCACGGGTATTGCCGGCGCTGCGGCCGGTATCGCCAAGTTCCTGTTCTTCATCGCCATCGCGATCTTCGTGATCTTCCTGGTGATCGCGGTCTTCATCGGCAAGGCAATAACATGATGGCCGAGTGATCGGCCTCGAAACAGGGGCGCGCACCTTGCCGGGTGCGCGCCTTTTTTGTGTCAGTAGCTCATGCAGGCGGCGTTCAGCACGCCGATGGCGACCGACGCGCCCGCGAGCGTGATGCCGGCGGCAAGATTGCCGTCCTCGATCTGCCGGGAAATGGCGCGCAGCAGGAAGTTCACCACCAGATAGACCGCGAGCTGGACGGCGATGGCGATGGCGCTCCAGACCGCCATGTCGGCGAGCGACACGCTGTATTCGATCACCGCCCCGAGCGGCAGCGTGAAGCCGATCAGCGCGCCCATCAGGCTGATGGCGCCAGCGGTGTTGCCCTTGCGGATCAGCGCCGCCTCGTTATGGGGCGTCACCGCCATGTAGAGCGACAGGAAGATGGCCAGCGCGACCAGCGCGGCACCGAAATAGAGCGAGAAGCTTCCCAGCGTCTCCAGCGAGGTCGAAATAGCCATGGTTCGTGTTCCCCCTGTTCAGTCGAAAAAATGCGGTATGAAACGGCTCGTATCCCGGGTGATCGGCGACGAATCCTCGCGGATACCCATGCCCGCCGACTGGCTGGCGACGACCCAGGAGCCGATCACCGGATATTGCCCGCCGAAACAGGGCAGCTCGGCATATTCCTGCCAGACAAAACCTTCCGCGCCATAATCCCCCGCGGATTCCGCGAGCACAGCGGCGCCGTCGCGCACCTGCACGTTCGCGCCCTCGCGCCCGAAGATCGGCTTGCGGACGGTCTTTCCGGCGAAGGCGGACGGGTCGAGGGATGCAGGCAGCAGGTTCGGATGGCCAGGCGCCATCTCCCAGAGCAGCGCCAGCATGGCCTTGTTCGAGAGCACCATCTTCCAGGCCGGCTCGATCACCTTGGTGACGCCGGTCAGCAGGTGCGCGCCGAAATCCTCGTTGACCAGCCACTCCCAGGGATAGAGCTTGAACAGGATGGCGATTTCACGATTGTCCAGATCGAGGAAGCGCTCGCCATCCCAACCGATATCCTCGACGGCGATCGGCGCCGTGTCGAGGCCGGCCTGGATGGCCGTGTCACGCAGATAATCCGCCGTGCCCGCGTCCTCGATGCTGTCGCGGATCGCCGAGAAATACACCCGCTCACGGCCGAGGCCAAAGCCGCGCCATGCCTCGATGAGGCGGTCATGGATGGAGTTGAACTGGTCCCGGTCCGGCCACTGGGTCTCCAGCCAGTCCCACTGGACCACCGCGGCCTCGAACAGGGAGGTCGGCGTGTCGGCATTGTATTCGAGCAATTTGGGGGGACCGGCACCATCATGGCGCAGATCAAAGCGGCCGTAGAGGTTCTTTTCCCCCACATGCCAGCTTCCGGCAATGGCTTCCCAGGCGTGACGAGGGATATGCAGCCGCTCAAGGGCCTCCTCGCCCTTGTCGACCACCTTGTCGACCAGTTCGAGACAAAGACCTTCAAGATCGTTGGTCGCCGCCTCGATCTCATCCACCTCGTCGGTGGTGAAGCGGTAGCAGGCGCTTTCGTCCCAGTAGAGGGCGCCATCCATGGTGTGGAAGGCAAAGCCCAGATCGCGTTCGACATGCGCGCGCCAATCAGGACGCGGCTCGGCCGCCAGCCGTTCCATGCCGCTCAGCCGCCCGAAGAACGGTAACGGGACGAGGTGCCGCCAAAGCCACCGCGCGAGACTTCGGACACGCGGGACGCGGGCTGGAAAGCGGTGGCGCCGACGCCGCGGTTGAAGTTGCCGACGTTGTACATCCGGCCATTGGCCGGCATCACCGCCTTGCCGTCCCGCCCCTGATAGACCGGCTGGCTGAACCGGTTGCCGCCGCTCATCATGTTGCCCATCATGTAGCCCATCAGCAGCGGCATGAAGAAGCTGCCGCCGCCGGACGCCTGCTGGGTTTCGCAATTGCCCGCGCCGAACTCGGCCTCGCATTGTTCCTTGCGGGCGAATTTGGGAGCTTCCTGCGCGTGCGTCTTCTCGCTTTCCGCCTTGGCCGCCTCGCAGGCCTGGGCATCGCCGGTCTGCGAGGTGCATTCCTTCACGTCGGCGAAGAAGCGCGAATCGGGAGGTGGTCCCGCATCGCCACAGGCGGCCATGGTCATGGCGGCGGTTCCCATGAGGGCAAGCTGAACGGAACGGGATTTCCGCATGGGGAGTCTCCTTCGATTATCCACGGGCCGCCGTGCGGCGGTAACTGGAACCAACGGGTCCGTCATAGCGTATAGCAGGAGCCTCGGCGCCGCTTCTATATAAGAGGGCCGCGCGGAGGCAGAAGAGCCAACGGAAGGATCCACCGTGAAATCCAGACAGTCGCCGCCCTACCGCGCCGCGCCGTTGCCGCGAGCCGCGTCATGACTGCCGTTTCCTACACCCCTGAAACCAAGCTCTTCGTCATCCTGAATGCCGCATCCGGCAAGAAGGACGCCGACGACAAGCAGAAGATCATCGCCGAGATTTTCAACGAGGCTGGGCGCGCCCACGAGATCGTGCTGGTGAAGGAACCATCGCGCATCGTGGAGATGGCGAAAGCGACCATCGCCAAGGCAAAGGCCGAAAATGGCGCCGTGGTCGTCGCGGGCGGCGACGGCACGATCAACGCGGTGGCGCAGGCCGTTCTGGGCAGCGGCTGCCCGTTCGGGGTGCTGCCGCAAGGCACGTTCAACTATTTCTGCCGGACCAATGGCATTCCGCTGGAAACCGAAGACGCCGCGCGCGCGCTCCTGACCGCGCGGGTCAAGCCGGTACAGATCGGTTTCGTCAACGACCGGGTGTTCCTGGTCAATGCGAGCCTGGGGCTCTATCCGCAACTTCTGGAAGACCGTGAAGTCTTCAAGGAAACCCACAGCCGCAGCCGCTTCAATGCGTTCCGTTCGGGCGTCCTGACGCTCATGCGCTATCACCGGCAGCTGCGCCTTCAGATCGAGAGCCAGGGCGTGACCGAGGACGTCAAGACGCCAACCCTGTTCGTGGGCAACAATCCGCTGCAACTGGAACAGATCGGCATTCCGCTCGCGACCAGCGTCGAGACGGGTCATCTCGCCGCCATTCGGCTAAAGCCCATGGGTACGATGGCCATGCTGGGCCTGATGCTACGGGTGGTCGCTGGCCGACTGGGCGACGCCGAGAATGTCATCAGCTTCAGCTTCCGCCGGCTGACGGTGACGCCGAAAGGATTGTCCCGAAACCGGCGCATGAAGGTGGCGATCGACGGCGAGATCGTCTGGCTGGACACGCCAATCGTCTTCAAGGTGGCGGACGAGCCGCTCTACACGCTGATCAGCGACGACGCGGAAGCCCCGGCATGAAGCTGATCCAGATATCGGACACGCATTTCGGTACGGAACAGCCGCCTGTCGTCGAGGCTTTGCTGGAACTGGTTACGGAGGCGGCGCCCGATCTGGTCGTCATGTCGGGCGACATCACCCAGCGCGCACGCCGCGACGAGTTCGACCGGGCGCGTGCCTTCGTCGACCGGCTGCCTGTGCAACGGGTAATGGTCATTCCGGGAAATCACGACATCCCGCTGTATAACCTGCCCGCACGGCTCTTCGCGCCCTATGGCGGTTTCAGCCGGGTGTTCGGCGAGGAGCTCGAGCCTTCCCACGACACCGACGACGCGCTCATCATCACCGTGCGTACCACGCGGCGTTACCGGCACGTGGATGGCGAAGTCTCCCGCGCCCAGATCGAGGCCGTCGCGGCGCGGTTGCGCAAGGCTCGCGACTCGCAGTTGCGGATCGTCGTCACGCATCAGCCGGTGTGTGTCCAGCGACCCCAGGACGAGGTCGATCTGCTGCACGGCCACAAGGCCGCCATCGCCGGCTGGTCGGCGGCGGGCGCCGATATCATCATGGGGGGGCATATTCACCTGCCCTATGTGTGCCCGCTGCACGAGACCAATGTACGCCTGCCCCGCAAGATCTGGGCGGTACAGGCCGGGACCGCCACGTCGTGGCGAGTCCGGAACGAAGTCGGCAATTCGATCAATATCGTGCATTATGACAGCGGGGGCGTCTGCTCGGTGGAACGGTGGGATTTCCGGCCGGCCGAGAGTCGCTTCAGGCAAGCTGTCCGCCATGAATTGCATCTCGACGAAAGTCGGATATATAAGTCAATTCACGAGTGACTTTAAGGCGGCTCCGTGCCGCCGCACGGGGAGAGTATCATGAACGAGCAAGCAACCGGTTGCCCCTTCAAGTCGGCGGCCGAGATCAATTTCATGGATCCGGTGGTCCAGGAAAACTGGTTCCCCGCCTATGACGTGCTGCGCGAGGAAGCGCCGGTCTATTTCATGCCGGAAATCGGCATGTATGTGCTGACCCGTTACGAGGATATCGAGTACGTGGTGCGGCGCCCCGAGCTGTTCACGACCGGCCCGGACGTGCAGTCCACCGAACCGCTGATCAAGTTTCCCGAGAACCGCGCGATCTATGAGAAGACGGGCTGGAAGCGCTACACGCCGCTGGGCGAGAACCTGCCCAAGCACGCGCATTACCGCGAACTGGTGGACCCGAAGCTGACCATGTCGGCGGTGCGCACCCGCGAGCCGTTCATCCGCCAGACGATCAATGAACTGATCGACAGCTGGATCGACAAGGACGAAATCGAGTTCATGCGGGACTTCGCCGAGCCCTTGCCGATGATCGTCATCGCCGAGTTGCTGGGCTTCCCGCGCATGGACTTGCCCATGCTGAAGGAATGCTCGTTCGCGTGGGTGCTGCCGTTCTCGCGCGGCCTGACCCAGGAGCGCGAGCGGTGGGCGGTGGAGAAGCATATCGAGCTTCAGCACTATATTTTCGACACCATCAAGGACAAGCGGAAGAACCCGAAGGACGACATCATCTCGCATCTCACCCAGACCGAGATCTTCGATGTCGAACTGGACCGAAAGCGCCCGCTGCACGATCACGAGATGATCGGCATGATCGATCATTTGCTGATCGGCGGTAACGAGACCACGACCTTCGCCATTTCCAACGGACTCTGGCTGCTGTTCCGCTTCCCGGAGGTCTATGCCGAGCTTCAGGCCGACCGCGGCAAGATCAAGACCTTCGTCGAGGAGGTGCTGCGCCTGGAATCGCCGACGCAGGGTCTGTACCGCTTCGTCAGCCAGGATGTGGAAATCGGCGGCGTGAAGATTCCGAAGGGCGCGACGCTGAGCATCCGCTACGGCGCGGGCAACCACGATCACCGTCAGTTCCCCGATCCCAACGTGCCCAAGCTGGACCGCAAGAACGCCGGCCGTCACCTGGCCTTCAGCCAGGGCGAGCACCATTGCCCCGGCGCCTCGCTCAGCCGTTTCGAGCAGAACTGCGCCTGGGACATCCTGCTCCAGCGGGTTCACAACATCCGCCCGGTTCCGGGCAAGAACGCCTATGACCACGTTCCGGGCATCTGGCTGCGGGCGCTGAAGGAACTGCACGTTACCTTCGACAAGGCCTGATCGTACCGCATGAATGAAGGGCGCCTGCCGTTCCGGCGGGCGCCCTTTTTCGTGGCGTCTTACAGGATCATGCCGCCATCGACGGAGAACACCGCGCCGGTGGCGAAGCGGGATTCATCGGACGCCAGATACAGCACGATGTTGGCGATGTCGCTGGGCTGGCCGATGAAGCCGATGGGGTGGCTCGCCTCGAACCCTTTCAGCATGGCGTCGGGATCGGGCACCTGTGCCAGCACCTTATCGATGATCGGCGTGCGGATGGCGCCGGGTGCGACGACGTTGGCGCGGATGCCGTAGCGGCTTTGGCCGCAATGCAGGGCGATCGACTTGGTGGCCGCGATCACCGCCGCCTTGGCCGCGTTGTAGGCGAACAGACCCGCGCTCGCCTTGATGCCGGCGCCCGAGGCGATGTTGACGATGGAGCCGCCCGTGCGCTTCATCAGGGCGATGCCGGTACGGCAGCCCCAGTAGACGCTGTCGACATCGACGGCGAAGGTCTGGCGCCACTGCTCCCAGCCGATATCCTCGACCGAGCCCATGAGGGTGATGCCGGCATTGTTGACCAGCACGTCGAGCCGGCCGTGGCGATCCTCGATGGCGGCCATCACCGCTTCCCAGCGCGCGCCGTCGGTAACGTCATGGTGCAGGAACATCGCGTCGCCGCCGATCTCCCGCGCCGCCGCCTCGCCGGCCTGCGTGTCGATATCCGTCAGCACCACATGGGCGCCTTCCTCGGCCAGCCTGTCGGCGATGGCCCTGCCCAGACCCGAAGCCGCGCCGGTCACCAGCGCAATCTTGCCTTCAACCCGTCCCATCAGATTCTCCCCTGTTGCAGCCAGCATCGGTTGACGGTTCGCAGCCGTCAACAACCGGATCGGCGGGCCCGAAAATCACGCCAATCGCGTCCGGATCGATACGCGCCTGTAAATAGTTCAATTTAAAGTATTTAGATACCACAAGCGGCGTATTTCGAGGGAACTTCACGTCCTTACAGAGTGTTCGTCTGCGGTGGAGGGAGAAGATCGGACAATAAAGCGGCGTCTGCCGCGGTCGATCTCTCCCGCAGCCGGCGCGCGAGACATGCCGGACAAGAATTCGCAAAGACACCTTTTGGAGGTTTGCACCATGATGAAGAAAATCCTTGCCGGCACGGTCGTCGCTGCGGGCGCCCTTGTCGCTACCCTGCCGGCTCAGGCCGCCGAAGGGTTCACCACCTCGAGCATCGAACTTCGGTCGGGCCCCGGCGCGGAATACCCGCCCGTCGGCGTGATCGAGAACGACAGCGCGGTCGAAGTCAATGGCTGCCTGGAAAGCTGGAGCTGGTGCGACGTGTCCATCGGCGGCGATCGCGGCTGGGTCGAGGGCAACGCCCTCGCGCTGGAGTACCAGAGCACGCGCGGCGCGCTGGTGAAGATGGCGCCGCAGGCGAATGTGGGCGTCGTCACCTTCAGCTTCGACGATTACTGGGACACGAACTACAAGACGCGCACCTTCTATAAGGAGCGCCCGCGCTGGCAGCAGTACTACAAGGAAACCTACCATCCGCTGCCGCGTTAGGCCGGCAGGCTCACGGGATGAAGGCGCCGGAACCTGGTTCCGGCGCCTTTTCTACGCGGTCATGGCCAGTGTCCATGCCAGGACGACCAGCGAGACCGCCGCCACGCCGCACCAGATCTGAACGCGCCGGCGCGCGATGAGCGTCTGGCCGTAGCGGCCGGCAATCAAGCCGACAAGCGCGCCGACGAAGAACCCCGCCACGTGGGCCGAGACGTCCGTGCGCTCGCCCGCCGTGCCGAGGAAGACCAGCAGGGCCGCGCCGGCCGCGACGGGTCCCCAGCGGCGCAGCCCGCGATGCCAGGCCAGCGCGGAAGAGACCTGGTTGAAGCCGGCCAAAATCCCCAGAGCGGCGAAGACCGCGGTCGATGCGCCGATGGATGCGTGCGCGGCCGGGTTGATCAGGGCGTTGACGCCATTGCCCAGCGCGCCCGCCACCAGAATGGCGAACCATCCGGCGCCGGAGCCGAGCACCATGGTCACGAGGACGCCAACGGCGCTGCCCAGCACCATGTTGCCGAGGATGTGGCTGGCGTCCGCGTGCAGGAAGAGGGCCGTCACCGCCCGCCACCATTCTCCCGATACAATCGCGCCCGCCTGCGCGGCGCCGTGCGCGGTCCAGCCGGTGCCGAACACGCCCCATGTGTCCACTGAGAAGAAGAAGAGCATGAGCGCCCAGACGGCGAGCAGCCCCTCGAGCCTTGGCAAGCGGCTGCGGAACGGCCTGCGCGCGCGTTGCCGGCGGCGTTCTTCCTCATCATAGGCGCCAAGCTGGCGCCGTGCCTCGGCCTCTGTTTCCGGGCTGGTATAGAGCCCTATGCGATCATCCTCGCTGATCACGAAGGATGGGATCCCCAGCGCCGTCAGCACCAGCGCGTGCTGATCGGCATCGGCGACCGACATGCAGGCACGTACCTTGACAAGATCCATCATGGGAGGACGACATCCTGCGGATTGAGGGACCGTGACGCCGGTCCGGGGTCCTCACTTGTGGCCTGAGCTGGACGGTTTCAAGGGCAACCCGGACGATGCGCCGGCATCGCGGCCGGATCAGTCACACTGGGCGAAGCTGCTCTGGATGCACAGCATGGCAAGCTGCTGGGCCTGGGTGATTTCATCCTTGCTCATCTGCTTGGCGACGCGGCGGCGCGCCGTGCTGGCCAGTTTCCAGCCGTTCGACGCGGCGAGGTCGAGCCACAGATAGGCGCGCACGGGATCGCGCTCGACGCCGCGCCCCGTCTCGTAAAGATTGCCAAGGCTGTAGCGCGCCGACGGGTTACCCCGCGCGGCGGCCAGACGATACCAGTGGAGCGCCTCCTGCGTGTCGGGCGGAACGCCCTGTCCCGTCTCGTACATGGTGCCGAGCGTGAACTGGGCGGATGAGTCGCCCTGCCCGGCCGCCAGCTTGTAGAGCCGAACGGCCTCGTCATAATCGAGCGGCACGCCCCGGCCCGTCATATAGAGCGCCGCCAGGCTGGACTGCGACACGGCAACGCCCTGTTCGGCCGCCAGACGGTACCAGCGCGCCGCCTCGACATAATCCTGCCGGACACCCTGGCCATTGGCATACATGATGCCGAGAATCGAAAACGCCATCACCTGTCCTGCTTCGGCAAGGCCGTGATAAAGGTTCGCCGCGACGGCGTAGTTGCCGCGCTGATAGGCGGTGGTCGCGTCCTGCAGCGTATTGGCGCTCGCCTGGCTAGGCAGGATCATGACGCCGAGGGCGACAACGGCCGCCCGCAAACGCACTCGCATAATTGGCCTGTTCCCCCAAAAGTTGCAGCCCCATCAACGGGTTTAGCAGAAAGATACGGTGTTGTGGAGAGATCAGGGTCGGGAACACGACGTTGTGAGAAAGCCGGCGGCGGAACTTCGGCGCGCCATTGTGGTTCACCTCCGGTATTCACGATCAATGGTGGCCAATGTCCCTGCTTCGCGCGACCGCCCGTCACGGCGTCCTGCTCTGCCTCATCGCCTCTCCCACGCTAGCGGCGGAGCCCGATCTCAGCGCCGCCGCGGTCAATGGCGCCGTGTTCGACGGTACGGCGCCCGACACGGCCGAACGCAGCGCCCTCGCCATCAAGACCCAGGTGCTGCTCGACCGCCTGCATTTTTCGCCCGGCGTCATCGACGGCTACTGGGGCGAGAACGTTGCAAAGGCCATCGCCGCCTATGAGGAGGCGAACGGGCTGCAGGCCGATGGCCAGCTGGACTCGGAAGTCTGGGCGAAACTGACGGCGGCGGGCGATGCCGACATCATCACCATCTACACGCTTTCGGACGCGGATCTGAAGGAGCCCTATGTCGACGAGATACCGGAAGATTACGCGGCCATGGCGCAGCTGGAGCGCCTGTCCTTCACCGGTCCGGCGGAAATGCTCGCCGAGCGCTTTCACATGGACCGCAAGCTCTTCGACCTGCTCAACCCGGACGCCGCCTTCGACCAGCCCGGCGTGCCCCTGACGGTCACCGGGACCGGCGACGCGAAGCCGCAGGGCAAGGCCGCCACCATCGTCATTTCCCGCTCGAGCGGCTCGCTTCGCGCCCTCGACGCCGAGGAAAAGCTGCTGGCCTTCTATCCGGTCTCGGTCGGCAGCGATAGCGTGCCCAGCCCGACCGGCACGCACACCATCAAGAACGTGGTGCCCATGCCGAATTATGCCTACCGACCCGAGGTGAACTTCCAGCAGGGCCAGCTGACGGAGAACCTGATGATCCCGCCGGGGCCGAATGGTCCCGTCGGGTCTGTCTGGATCGGTCTCGACAAGCCGACCTATGGCATTCACGGGACAGCCGAGCCGTCGCCCATCGGCAAGCACTTTTCCCATGGCTGCGCGCGCCTGACCAACTGGGACGCCGAGGAGCTGGCCACGCTCGTCGCGCCTGGCATTACCGTGACTTTCGTGGACTGAGACCATGCCGAAGCTGACCGCCGCCGTCCTCGCCGCTCTTTTCATCGCCGTCGTGATCATGGTGGTGGCCAGCAGAGAGAAAGCCGGAATCCACGACCCTGCCGGGCCGGCGATGGCCACGGGCATGCTATCGGTGGCCAAGGCCGCGACCGCGCCGGCGAACGATCCTGCCGCATTGACGTGCGAGGAAGAACTGAAGTCCCTCGGCGCCACCTTCGAGACGCTCGAGCCCATCGCCGAGCAGGACGGGTGCGGCGCCGAACGGCCGATGAAGCTCCTATCCGTCGGGATCGCACTCAAACCGGCGATCACCACGCGGTGCGAGGTGGCCAAGGCCCTGACGGTGTGGACACGCCACGTGGTGATCCCCTCCGCCGAACTTCACCTGGGCGCCAAACCGACGGCGATCTCGACGGGCGATTCCTATCAGTGCCGCCAGCGACGGGGCGACGGGGAGGTCAAGATGAGCGAACACGCGCTGGCGAACGCCGTGGACATCGGCGCCATCGAACTGGAGGGCCGCGAACCCATCGCGGTCATGGAGCAGGCCGAAGGCGACGACGCCGCTCGCGCCTTCCAGGCGGCGATTCGCGGCGGCGCCTGCGCCTATTTCACGACCGTTCTCGGGCCCGGGACAAACGCCGCCCACGCGGACCATCTGCATCTGGACATGATCCAGCGGGACAGCGGCTACCGCATCTGCCAGTAGGGTCAGGCGACCGAGAAGCGGTTGCCGCAATCGGCGCAAAGCCGATGGTCCATGTCGACATGCCCCTCTTCGGTCGCGGGCACCACGTGGTGAGACCCGCATTTCGGGCAGGCCTTGCCCGCCGCCATGTCGACGATTTCCGACTGGGTCGAGATGCTTCGCATGTCGATGGCGTCACGCTCGCCCCAATGGGCGTCCATGTGGACTTCCACATGATCGACCGGCTCGAGGTATCCGGCCTGCAAAAGCCAGATGACGAAGGCTTCCCACTTCGGGAGCGCCTCGTTCGTGTCGAGAAACTCGGCGCGGGCGGAATCGATGCTGAAATCACGCAGCGCGCGGCCGAGAAAGCGGGGCACGTCATCCTGATAGCGGCCCGAACTGAACAGCACGATCTGCCCCTTGGCGCAGATGTGGTTGACAAGATCAGTCATTGTCATGTCGCCCTCCCTTTCCCTGAACATAGGAACGGCGCGGCCCGCCGGTAAGGAGGGCCGCGCCGAAATCCCGCCGTCATGCTCAGGCGTCGTTGCTGTAAACGCCGTTGATGTAGTCCATCAGGGTCTTGTGGGTGTGACGAATGCGGCGCTCCTGCGAGCTGATCCAGAGGCCGCGGAAGGCTGTCGAATTCATGCCCTTCTGGACATAAGGCAGATTGACCGAGTCCTGATCCAGCACCAGACCGAGCGAGCGCTCGCCGTGCTTGCAATGTTCGTGATCCGGCAGCGGCGGCTTCGCCTTTCCCTTCGGCGTCATCACATAGCGCTGCACGTCGAACAGCATCTTGTTCGGATCCGTGGGGTGCGGCCGCTGGCGGAACAGGCCGAAGCTCTCGGCCATGATGTTCAGCGTCAGGTTGGGATAGATGCAGTAGTGATAATCGTCCGACAACTGGTCGTCGTTCAGCTCGGAATAGTCGATGCCCAGCTTGTCCTCGTTCCCGCGCTTGTAGACCTGCACCGCGCGGCGGATGTCGGCGACACGGCCGGTGAACTCGTCCGGGTCCATGCCGATGGAACTGATCTGCTCGGCCAGATGCTCGGGCACTTCGACCAGTTCCTCGTTGAGCCGTGGGCTGTAGGTCTTGAACGGAACCAGATAGCGGTTGTGGCGCTCGTACAGGTCGATCTGGATGTCCACGTCATCGATCGTATAGGACAGCTCCGGATGGATGCACTGGACGTGGTAGATCTCGTTGAAGGCGTCGACGGCCGTCTTCCAGTTGCAGTCCCATTCGACCGTGACATTGAGCACCATGTCCATCTTCTCGAAATGGTACGGATCAAGATGCTCGGGCAGGATGCCCAGGTACTCGGACAAGGGTTCGGCGTCCGGGTTGAGGTTGTACCAGACGAAACCGGCCCAGGTTTCGGTCCTGATCGCCTTGAGGCTGAGCTGCTCCTTGGGGCAGCCCTGATGGAAATCCTCCTCGTCGGGGACATTCACGAGCTTGCCGGTCAGGTCGTATTCCCAGAAATGGTAGGCGCACTGCAGGGTGCGGGAATTGCCGCACTGATCGAACTTCACCTGATTGCCGCGATGGTTGCAGACATTATAGAAGGTCCGCGCCTTGCCATCCTCGCCGCGCACGATCAGCAGCGATTCAGGGCCGATCTCGGTGGTGATATAATCGCCCACATCCGGGATCTCCTCCTCGCGGCAGCCCATGAGCCAGACCCTGGACCACATGCGCTCCCATTCGAGCCTGGCGAAGTCCTTGGAGATGTAGCGTTCCTTGGGAATATAGTCACCGCCCATATCCGGCTCGGGCGCCTTGTCGATGGGCGTCCTGACGCTTTCCTTAACCCGTACGATGGCAACCATTCTCGCTCTCCTCGGCCAACGCTGCAGCAGCGGCCTGAGTTTATGCGTCAATGCTGGTTTTTCAAGAACGCTTTATGGGTGGCATTGCACCATTCGTTCCGATGCGCTTATCTCTGTTCCCGCATCGGGACCGGTTTCTTGAGGGAGAGGTCATGTCGATCGAGATAGAACCGCTCGGCGCCGCCGCTGGCGCCCGCATCCACGGCGTGGACCTGTCGCAGCCGCTCGATGAGGCGGATTTTGCCCGGGTCCGCCGGGCCCTGCTGGATCATCTGGTCATTTTCTTTCCCGACCAGCATCTGTCACCCGACGAGCACAAGGCATTCGGGCTTCGCTTCGGCACGCTCAACATTCATCCCCACGTCAAGCCGCTGGATGGCCATCCGGAAGTGCTCAATATCGTCAAGGAGCCAGACGATCGCCTGAATTTCGGCGGCGGCTGGCACTCGGACATGTCGTTTCTCGACAAGCCGGTGCTTGGGTCGATCCTCTATGCGCGGGAGATTCCCCGCACGGGCGGCGATACCATGTGGGCCAACATGTGCCTCGCCTATGACGCGCTGAGTACCGGCATGAAGCAGATGCTGGCCGGCCTGACCGCCATCCACACGGCCGAAGACATCTATGGCGCGCAAGGCATCTACAACAATGACGACCGGCGAAGCATGCGGACCCAGGCGGCGGAACAAGCCTCGGGCCGTGCGGAGCATCCCGTGGTGCGAACGCACCCGGAAACCGGGCGGAAGCTGCTGTTCGTCAACGAGGCCTTCACCACCAAGTTCAAGGGAATGACACGCGCCGAAAGCCGGCCGCTGCTGGATTTTCTGTGCCAGCACGCGACCAGCGCCCCGTTCGTGTATCGCCACCGCTGGACCGAAAACGAGGTCGCCTTCTGGGACAATCGCTGCACCCAGCATTTCGCCCTCAACGACTACGCCGGCCAGCGCCGGGTGATGCACCGGGTTACCGTCAATGGCGACCGGCCGTACTGACACCGGGATTACATTCCTGTCACCGTGACACTGGCGCGGCGGCGCCCCGATCATAAATCCTCGTAAACGACGTTCCGGCGAAAACCCGGGGACGTGCATTGACCTGACCGTCCACGAGGATGAGCCACCGCCTTGACGATGATCGCGAATGATTTGAGCGGCGATACCGCGGGACGCCTCACGGTGGCCTGTGTCGTCGGCCTGCCCGGCCCTCTCGCCGAACGGTGCGCCGCCCTGCTGTCCGAGTTGTCCGCCCTGCCCGGCCGCGGCAACATCCCGGTCGTCTCGGCCAATTCACTGGGCGAACTGGGTCACCGGCTGCTGACGGTGCCGACCCCGGCGGTGCTGCTGGCCGAGCGCCCGGAATCGAGCCTGCTTCAGGCCCTGATCGAGACCGAGCGACGCTTCCTCGTCGTCCTGGAATCACCGCGGACCAGCCTCGACACGCTGGTAAACGAGCGCGGAATGTCCGTCGCCGATGCCATCCGCTTGGTGGCAAACGGGTGCGCCGCTATCACCGGCCTCGCCGTCACGCCAGGCGCGCTGGTCATTCGCCCTTCGGACGGCGCCGACAACCGGGTCTTGCGCGATGCGATCGCCGCCCATTTCGGCATGGCCTCCCAAGAGGCGCCGGAGCCTGACAGCGAGGTCTCCCTTCCCGCGGCCGGCATACAAGCGGCCGAACCCGACTGGAAAGAGCTGATCGAAGAAAGCCTGGCGGGCGGCGACAGAGGGCTACCGCTTCCAGCCCTGGCTGGCGGCGCGCTCGATGCGTTCGGGTCGCTGGATGGCGGCGGCTTGCGCGGACCGCTGACCTGGGGCCGCGACCTGCTCACGGCCGCCGGCAGTCCGCAGCGGCCAGCGACCGGCGCCGTCGACATCACCGGCGCGAGCCGATGCCTGGTCTACGGCCCCTACATCCGGCTGCCGCGTGGCTCCTGGTCCTGCGCGCTGCTGTTCGGGTGCTCGGCCGAGACCGTCGGATTGCCGATGATCGCCGAGGTTTTCGCGGGCAACGTTCTCGCGACCGCGCGCTTCACCATCGAGGACGCCGGTATCTTCGAGATCGAGATGCCCTTCGAGAACCCCGATTCCGATGCCCTGATCGAGGTGAGGCTGTTCAACGGCAAGGCCGCGTTCGAGGGCCGGATCGCCATCGGCAAGGTCACGATGACCCCGCTGCAGACCAGAAGATTGCGTGTGAACTGATGACCAAGCGGATTTTCTTCGACGGGCTCAATCTCGCCCTGCGACAAGGCACGGGCGTCGCCACCTACACCAAGGTACTGACCCACCTGACCAAGCAGATGGGTTACGAGAACGGTGTGCTCCACAGCACGCGGCACCGCCTGCCCAAGGCGCCGCTGGCGCGCGAGATCGCGTTCTTCGACGCCCAGGTCGGCAGGGGTTTGCCCCGTCCGCTCCAAGCGCTGTCGGATGTCGCTGGCTATTTCGGCGGCCTAGGCGGCGTGACGCCGCAGCAAGTGCCCGTCACGGGCGCGGTGGTGACGCAGCCGCTGGGCGGACGCTGGGCGCCGACCGATCATGTCTACGCCGCGCCGCGGGTGTTCGACCAAAGCCGCGGATACTTCACCCTGTTCAACGACCTGATGAAGGTGAAGCTGCCGCTGGACGTGGACCTGTTCCACTTCACCTATCCGGTGCCGATGACCTCCAGCGCCCGGGCCAACATCTATACCATCCACGACATCATTCCCCTGCGCCTTCCCTACACGACGCTGGACTGGAAGGCGTATTATCTGCGGTCCATGCGGAAAATCCTGCACAAGGCCGATCACATCGTCACCGTCTCGGAACACTCGAAACGGGATGTGATCAACATGTTCGGCATCGACGAGGCGCGCATCACCAACACCTATCAGGCGGTGAACATTCCCGAGGCGATCGTCAACCGCCCGCAGGACGAGGTGGCCGCGGAGGTCTCGGGCGTCTTCGGCCTGGAGCATCGGGGCTATTTCCTGTTCTACGGTTCGCTGGAGCCCAAGAAGAACCTAGGGCGCGTCGTCGAGGCCTATCTGGCATCGAACTCGAAACTGCCGCTGGTGGTCATCGTCGGCCAGTCGTGGCTGGGCGACGACGAGGTGCGGCTGCTGAACCAGATCGAGAAGGATTCCAAGGGCAAGGACAAGCGCATCCGCCGCTATGACTACATGCCCTTTCCCATGCTGATGACCCTGATCCAGGGCGCGCGGGCGGTGCTGTTCCCCTCGTTGTACGAAGGTTTCGGCCTGCCGGTGCTGGAGGCGATGACGCTGGGCACGCCGGTCATTACCTCGACCCAGTCCTCGGTGCCCGAAGTGGCCGGAGACGCGGCACTCATGGTCGATCCCTACAGCACCGACCAAATCCGCGGCGCGATCCGCACCATCGGGTCGGATGACGGCCTGTGGCACGACCTGCGGGCGCGCGGCCTCGAGCGGGCGAAGATCTTCTCGATGGACATCTACAGGGAAAAAATGCGCGCCCTGTATGAAAGCCTGGGCTAAGCCTGCAGGAACAACAGCCAGTCCTCGCCGCGTTCGCGCTCGAGGATCTGGTCCATCGTCACCGGCACGGCCTCGCCGGCGTGATCGATCGTCTTGAAGGCTGGATAGTGCCGAGCGAGCGCCGCCAGGAAATCCCGTGGCGAGTCGTACCGCGCCGTATTGAATTCCAGCACGATGGACGGTCTGCAGCGCTCGATGAGGCCCGCCATGCCGCGCAGGATCGCTTCCTCGGCGCCTTCGGCGTCGATCTTGAGGAAGTCGATCCGCGCGTGGGCCGCTGTCAGGGATTCAAGTGTGCGTGCCGACACGGTGTGGATGACGCCCGCCTCGCCGCCGGTCTCGCCATGGGCCACGGTCGCGTTCTTGGGCTCGTCCTCCGGCACGAACAGCGATATCTCGCCGCCATCCTTGTCGCCCGCCGCGGCCTCGCAGACCGTGACGTTGCCGGCCAGACCGTTCAGGGAGAGGGAGCGGCGCAGCCACTGCGCCGCGTGGGGGTTGGGCTCGACGGCGTAGACATGTCCGCCCTGACCGACCAGATCGGCGAGCAGCAGAGTGTAGTAACCGAAGTTCGCGCCCACGTCGGCAACCACCATGCCGGGCGTGACGTGACGCGCCATGAACTGCGTCAGCCACATCTCCCAGAACCCATCGAGCAGGACATGGGAGCCGAAACCGATGTCGCGGGTATCGACGTAGAATTTGTAGCGCCCAAGCACCCGGCACAAACCGATCCGGTTGCCCAGATAGGCCGATTGCGCCTGCGCGCGGCATACCGCTTCGAGCTCGAACCGGTCCCATGTCCCGATCTCCGCCAGGTTGAGAAACGTGTACATGGACCTCCTCACTCTTACTGCGGCCACGACCATCCATCATGCCGGATGGCGTCTTTCCCGTCCGGGCAGTCTAGCCGTTCGTTCCGGAAATGCGCATATGCGCGTCGAAGACGCCAGGCTGCGCCTGAGCCGTTGTCTCGCGCAGCCGCGACGCCGCCGCGTCGGTCTCGCCGGTGCCGGCGATGTCGCGGTCGATAAGCATGCGGAGTGCCGCCGCCGTCGCGCGCCAGCCATCCGAGACGGCAAAAGCATCGGCGACTGGCGTGCCCTGCATGGCGGGCGGCATATTCCCCATCGGCATGCGCGACGCCGCGGCGGCAAGCGCGGCGCTGATCGCCGGGTTGTCGGCGAATCCCCGCCGCTTCAGCAGCAGATGGGCCAGCGCCTCGTCGGGGGCGCCCAGCAGATCGAGCATGCGTTCGGCGTCCGCGAGCGGCAACACCTCGCCCGCTGCGAGATGAAAGCCATGGCGCAAGAGATGAACTTCAGGCCGCATCACGCGCCTCGCTGTTCGCGTCGATCACATGCCGGTACAGCGCCTCGATCCCGTCGACCATCGCGGCTACCCGGTAGCGCGCCTCGTAGGCGCGCCGCGCCGCCTCTCCCATCGCCGCCAGCGCGACACGGTCGGCGTCGAGCCGCGCGATCGCTTCGGCGATCCGCCGCGCGGCGTCGGGACCGTCCTCGAACAACAGACCGGTGACGCCATCCTCGATCACTTCGGCAAGGCCACCGACACGCAAGGCCAGAACCGGCCTGCCCGCCGCCATCGCCTCGATGCCGATCAGGCCGAAGGACTCGAAGCGGCTGGGCGCCAGCAGCAGGTCGCACGCGACATAGGCATCATCGAGCGCCGCGCGCGATATCACGCCCGGGAAATGGACCAAGGCGTTCCCGGCAAGGCGATCCGGCGGCACGTCCCCCGCGAACCAGACCTGGGTACGGCCATCCCTGGTGAGCAGGTCGGCAACGTCCGCCGCGATATCGAATCCCTTCCGGCGTTCGAAGCGTCCCGCGAACAGAACGCGCAGCGGCGCGCCCGCGCGGAGTTCGGCGCGGCGCGCCAGGGCCGCCTGTTCGCGGCCGGGCAACGGGTCCGGCGTGCCATGCGGCACCAGGATGCTGCGCGCGGCAATATCGGCGCCGTAGGACGCATCGATCTCGGCGATGATGGCCTGGCTGTTGGCCAGGATGACGGGCGCGCGGGCCAGAGCGGCGCCCTCGGCGGCGATCATGCGGCCGATGGTGTGATGCTCGAACAATGGCCGCGCGTTCCATTCCGGCTTGAACGGCTTGGTCAGCGCATAGGTGGTGTGGAGACTGAGCACGGTCGCGAAGTCCGGATCATCAAGCAGCGGCAGGCCTTCGAGATCCCAGACGGGGAAGGACACGAGGCGCACGCCGAATGACTTGAGCATCTGTGCTTCCCGCCAGACGCGGGCACACCACGCCGCCATTTCGAGCGGCAGATCGTATCGCGCTGCCATGGCGGGGGCGCCGCCGTCATCGGGCAGCATGCGATGCACCCAAACGCCGTGGTCGAACACGACGCTCTCATCGTCACTTGTCCGGGTGAGGACATGGACTTCGTAGCCACGCACCGCCAGCCCGCGCGCCACCATTTCCGTCCAGCGGGCGATCCCGGCTTCGGCCTCGGGCGGCCAGCCCTGGCTGACCATCGCGACACGAAGCGGTTCGGCGCGCGGTAGGGGCAGGGGCAGGAAGGACACGGGATCGCCGGTTTGCAGATCGCCACCGCGCCTCTGGCTGTTCGAGGCCGCCAGACGCTGGCCTTCGGCCAGACCGGCCGCCAGTTCCTGGTCGAGTTGAAAGCGGTGTCGCCCGCTGATCCGTTCCCTCGCCTCCAGCGAGCCATTGGACTCCCGCAGCCACGACGCGTACCGGTCGATTTCAGTCGCGGCGTCCTGCAAGGAGACGGCCGCGCCGTGCCGCATGATGAAATACCCCTTGCTGACGGCGCTCGGGAGCAACGTCCGCGCGATGCGATCGGTGGAGCGGATGTGGCTGGCGGCGAACTGGTGATAGATCAGGGCCGTCGGCTCATAGAGGATTTTCCATCCGGCATCGACGAGGCGCAGGCACACATCGGTTTCCTCGAGCAGGTAGGCAAAGACGTTGTCGAAACCGCCAATGCCGTGCAACGCCTCGGCGCGAAACGACGAGTTCGTCCCCAGCAGGCTGGGATAATATGGCGTTCCCGGCCGATTCAGGGGCCGCTCGTCAAAGAAGTCCGAGACATTGAAGGCGTTGCCGAAGCGGTCGCAGACCGTCTTGCGGACCTGCCAGCGCACGCCGGTATTGTCGATGGTGAAGCCGCCGACGCCGCCGACCGCAGGGTCCGCATAGGCGCTGGCGAGCCGGCGGAGCCACTGGGGATGGGGCGCGGCATCGTCGTCCATGAAACAGATGATCTCGCCCGATGCCGCCGCGATCCCCTTATTGCGGGACATGGAGATGTTGGCTTGCGCACAATCCGCCATTTTGATGCGGCCGCGCCAGGCATCGAGACTCCGCGCCGTATGATCGGTCGACGGACCGTTCACCACCACGACTTCAAAGTCGGGGTAATCAAGGCGCTCGACCGCCTGAAGGGCGTTCTCCAGGTGCGGCGCCCGATTGTAGGTGCTGATGATGATGGAGGCGCGCGGCAGCATCACGATGCCTTGTGGATGATTTCAAGCAGACGGGCGTTCCGGCGAACGAACCGTTCGTCGCCGATGAGGGCGATGGCAAGCGCCTCGCAAGTCGCCGCGCTCCGCATGAAGCCGACGGTCTCTTCCGCGGGGACGTGGGCCGCGTGCCAGAACAGCCAGACGAGCGTGCGAAGATCGGCGGCGCATGGCGATGCCGCCATCGGCGGCTCATCGATCCGGCACGGAAGCGCCGGGGCGTGGTGGTCCTGTCGGGCGCAGACAAAGGCGAGATGCTCGCGCGTGTCGGCGGATTTGTCCCCGAGCGCGATGGCGCTGCGATACTGGATTTCGGCATCAGGGAAGCGGCCCTGCTCCTTGAGCATGTGGCCGAGCTGGACGCTGTAGCCGGCATGCAGCGGGTAGCGCTCGAGCGCTCGGCCGAAGCGTTCCGCCGCCGTCTGCCAGTCGCCGCGGTCACGCGCCGCGTCGCCTTGGGCGATCAGCGCGGCGAAATCGGCATCGACGGCGCAGCGCTGGTACGTCAGAGCGATTTGGGCCGCGCGGGTCGGTCCATCGAGAACGTCCCGCGGACTGGAGTCAACCGACGCCGCCGCATCCCGCCGACGTCCGCCGAGCACCGTCTGAATGAAGCCGTCAGAAGCCATCATAAATGTCCAGCGCCAGGTCGATATCGTCGAAGACCTTGCCTCGCCCGCCCTTGAGCAGCAGGGCGCGGTCGCAATAGTCGCGGACGATGTCGGCATAATGGACGGCCAGGATCAGGGCGCGGTCGGCGCGCTTGACGAAAATCTCGTCGAAGCATTTGCGCTGAAACCGCTGGTCGCCGACGACGATGGCCTCGTCGATCAGATAGCAGTCGAACTCGATCGCGAGCGACAGGCCAAACGCCAGGCGCGCCCGCATGCCGTTGGAATAGGTGCTGACCGGCTCGCCCAGCTTGTCACCCAGTTCCGCGAAATCCTCGGTCTTGGCGAGGATGTCCTCGAAGCTCTGGTCGTAGAGCCGGGCGATGAACCGCGCGTTGTCCCGGCCTGTCAGGTTGGGGTGAAAGGCGCCCTGGAACGCGATGGGCCAGGACTGGGACATATGCCGGCGGATCACGCCGGAGGTGGGATGCTCGACGCCGCCGATCAGCTTGATCAGGGTGGACTTGCCGGCGCCGTTCGCGCCGAGCACCGCCAGTTTCTGCCCCTTCTCGATGGTGAAACTGATGCCGTCGAGCACGCGCTGGGACCCGGCGGAGGTGGGATATTCCTTCACGATGTCGCGGATTTCGATCATTCGACCGCGACCCATTTGCGCAGGCCCCGGATCGCCGCGATGGCGAAGAAAGTCTGCGCCAGGCAAACGGCGGCCAGAAACGGAATGTCGAAATGCACGCGGATGGACGCGCCGAAATAGCCGCTGCGGATCAGCTCGAAACAATGAACCGTCGGCACCCAGAGCGCGACCTTCTGATAGTCGGTGGGGAGCCAGTCGACCATGAAGAAGCAGCCGCTGATGACGATGAACAGGTAGGACAGCGGATGCGAGATCTTCTCGATCAGGGTGTGCATCTCCGCGCCCACGCTGAGCAAGGCGGCGAAGCCGGCCGAGAACCAGATCAGGAAGAACAGCCCGGCATAGATCGGGATCAGGTCCTTCGGCGGCTCCATGAAGCCGAGCAGGGTCAGCGCGCCGCAACCGAACACGAAGGCGGCGATCCCGCCGACGATTTCCAGGATGAAACGAGCCGCGTACAGGTCCAGCAGGTTGACCTGACGGTGATAGAGCACGCTGTGATTGGCCTGGACGCAGTGCATGCCTCGCTGCAGCAGGTTGCGGAAGATCAGGAACGGCAGGTAGCCGGTCATCAGGAAGGGGACGAGGTCGATGCCGTGGTTGCTCTTGCCGTAGGGCAGGACCGAACGGAGCGCGATCACGCCGCCGGCGAACAGGATCGGCTCGAACATCAGCCACAGGAAGCCGATGTTCTTGCGCCCGTAACGCATATGAACCTCGCGCATCACCAGCGCGGTGATCACCCTCACCTGGATGCGCAGCGCGTCCGCGAAACGCGGGGCGTCGGCGGACGGGCTGGTGCCGGTCTGCCGGGTCATCGGCCGACATGTTCCTTCACGCTCGATGTCACGAGCCGCCCGATGCCGTAGATCATCAGCACGCTGATGGCGGCGATGAGGAACGAGTAAAAGCGACGAGGATAAAGCGGGTAATCGGCCAGGTTGGGCTCGACGATCCGTTCCAGATAGATGTGCTCGCGCTGTGCCTTCAGCCGCGCGGTCTCGAGCGAGAGCGTGGCCGAGGCGAGAGCCTTGTCGGCGAATTGACGCTGCAGGAACAGGCGCTCGTACTCGGAGATCTTGGTAACCATGGAGCTGTTCTGGCCCACGACCTTGCCCCGTTCCTGCGCGATCTGGCTCTGCAGCGCGGCCGCCCGGTCGCGGAGCGGCTTGATCTGCGGGCTGCGCGGCGAGGCCGACTGAATTTCGCCAAGCTGCGCCTGCGTGGCCGCCAGTTCGGCCGACAGCTTGCCGATCAGCTCCAGCAGCGGCATCGATCCGGTCTCGGGATCGATCATCTTGTTGCGCAGCCGATATTCGGTGATGCGGGCCTGCGACGCGATCACTTCCTGCTCGGCGCGCCGTACCTCGGCGCGGGCCAGATCAAGAGTATCCTGCTGGGCGCGGTCGTTCAGGCGGTTGATGAGGTTTTCGCTCTCTTCCAGCAGGGCGGCGGCCAGAGTGCGGGCATCGTCGGCGCGGAAGGCGTAGGCCTTGAGCGTGGTGATGCCGCTGGAGGAATCCAGCGTGACCTCGACGAAATCCTCGTAGCGCTGGTGCAGTTCCTCGAAGGTCTTGCCGTCGAACGGACCGGGGAACCGGTTGATGAAGTCACCCTCGGGACGCGACAGGATGGCGCGCAGGGCGATGTCCTTTTCCAGATCGCGCACCGCATCGCGCGACATGATGAAGTCCTGGATCGCCAGGCTGTCATCCTGCGCGGGCGCGAGACCGGCGGTCTGCAGGAAGCCGCCAAGGGGCAAGGTCTGCTCGCCATTGGCCTTGCGCACGATGAAGCGGGCCTCGGAGACATACTGGTCGGATGCGATCAGGCCATAGTAGATACCCGCGAGAAGGATCGGCACGACGGCGACGCCGAGGAACCAGCGATGCTTCCAGGCACGGGCGCCAAGCCGCGCCCTCATGCCGCCCGGGTCCCCGGGCGCATCGCCCCGCAGCCGCTCCAGCAGGCGAAGGCTGCTCCTGTCCGTTTCGGGCAATCCGGTATCAGCGTCGTGTCGCATGGTCGCAGTCATTCGGCAGCCGCCCTTATCCGTTCCGCCCTGCCTTCGCCCTGGGCCATGAGAAAGGGCTCGATACGCCGGAAATAATCATCCCATGTCGCGGGCAGGTACCCATCGAGCGCGGCCCGGCGCGCCGGGTTATCCCGGACATGCTCGCGGATCGCCCGCATCCAGCCGATGCCGTCGATGGGCGACAGATAGGTGGCGAAACGGCCGCCGGCTTCCATATGCGCGGGGATGTTCGAGGCGATCACCGGCGTGCCGACCGAGAGGGCCTCCACGATGGGCAGCCCGAAACCTTCGGCGAAGGACGGCATCAGCAGAGCCTGCGCACCCGCCAGCAATTGCACCAGGCCGGGCGTCGAGAGGCCGGCGATCTCGATGACGTGGTCGGCCAGCAGCGGCGAACGCTCCAGCAACCTGACCGCTTCGCTGCCGGTGTTCCAGCGCCGGCCGACAATGACCAGCTTCGGTGCCGCGGCACCCTGCTTGCGCACCAGCTCACGCCAGACGTTCAAGACCAGCAGGTGGTTCTTGCGCGGTTCGATGGCGCCGCAGATGACGAAATAAGGCGTGTTCCCGATGCGCTCCGCGGGCAGCTCGTTGCCGACGAACGCCGCTGAGGGCGGCAAGGGCGCGGCGGCGATAGCCATGTCCGATCGGCCATTCAGCGCCAGTTCGCGCCGGATGTCGCCTTCGGCCGCCCTGGTCGTGACGATCAGCCCCTGCGCGTAACGGGCGGCATTGACGATCATCTTCTGGTGATAATCGCGGGACACGACGGGGACATGCTCGGGATAGTCGATCGGAATGGTGTCGTGCAGCATGAAGACCGGATGGATATCCGCGCGCCGGTTCAGCCAGCCCAGCAGGCGGGAGTCCGCGATGCCGATCTGCCCCGTGTTGACGTAAACCGAATGCGGCGGAACCTTGCGGATGGCGGAGGCACCCAACGGAATGCCCGCGCCGCGCAGAATGTTCGCGACCGCCGCCGAGATCGCCGCATATTTCGACCGGGAGGGCTCGGGCATCACGCTGATCGAAGGCTCGCCGTTCAGATACGCCCTGACCTTGGTATAACAGGGATCTTCGGCGGGCGTCGTCGTCTCGCCCCACAGCCGCTCGACCGTTCGCAGGATACGGACAGCCCTGTCGCGGTCGAGAAAATGGGCACCCCAAGGCAGTGAGAGCGTCGCGACACAATCGCCGCGCCAGTGCTGCAGGAACCGATCGGCATAGGCCAGATCCACCCGATCGATGCCTCGGGGCGTGGTCCATGCCGGACCAATGGCCAGCCGTGTCAGGTCGATGGCGATGCATGAGGACATGGCGCGCCTATCGGCTGAGGGTCACGCCGGTCGCGACAGGCGCGAGCACGGACCCGATGATGTTGAGGAACTTCTGCAACTCGTTGAGCTGGGCGTTGGCGACATAGACGATGTCCTTGTCGGCGACCGCGAACTGGCGGGCGCAGAAATAAGACGCCGGATTCTTCAGGTCGAGCCGGTAGATGACCGGCACCGCGCCGTCCGCCGCCGGCGCGATCTTGCCCGGCGCGATCGATCGGAGCGTCTCGGCGCGCTCGAAGCGGAACAGGAAAACAGCGGACGGGTTCGCCCGCTGATCCTGCAGCCCGCCGACCTTGCCCACGGCCTCTTCCAGTGAAAGCCGATCGCCGTCGAACGCCACCACGCCGTTCGCGCCGGTGGCGCCGAGGGCCGTGAACGTCTGGGGATTGCGGATGACGGTGAGAATATCGCCGCCGCGCAGAAAGACGTTTTCCTCGGGCTGGGCCAGCAAGGCGTTGTAGGACATGCTTGCCGTTTCGCCGCCGCGCGTCAGGCGAACGAAAACGTCATGGGCGGCCACGCGCAATCCGCCTGCCTGGGCGATGACGTCAAGCACGCGGTCTCCGCCGACGGCGAGGGTCAGTCGGGCGCCGCCGACCGCGTCGCCCGCGACGGTGACGCTGTTGGCACTGCTGCTGCGCACGGCCACCATGGCCTGCGGTTGCACTGCCCTGTCCTTGAGCGCCGCGATGATCGCCTGCTCGATCTGGGCCGGCTGAAGTCCCGTCACCTTGAGACGGCCCGCATAAGGCACCGAAATCGTGCCGTCAGGCGCGACAGTCTGATCCGGGAGCACGGCGGACCGCGCCCCGATCTGCGCCTCGCCACCGAGTGTCATCGCCGGCGTCGAGAAAAGGCCCCCCGGGCCAGCCTCCCACATGGTGACGGCCAGCACATCGCCGACGGCCACCGTCGGCACGGGAGCTGGCGAGGCGGCGTGGAAACTTTCCCGCAGTGAGACTTCAGGTCTGACCGCCAGCGCGCCGCACACGGCTTCGTCCACGTCGACAAGCGCATAGCGGGTCGATGGGGCAGGCTGCGCGATTGACGCCGTATCGAAGCTGTCCATCGAAGGGCCCGATTTGGGCAAGCCGGCGCACCCGCTGACTTGTATGCCGATGGCGAGCGCTCCCACCAAAAATTTGACGTTCCGCATGCGGTCGCTTCTATCCAGTCGCTCAAAATCCGGGCGGGAAATGGCCTCACCACACCGAAACCGTCCGATCGCGCGGCGCGGTCGGTGGTTCGGTATCAGAGGGCGCATGGGGATGCCCACGAAGATGTAGGCAGCGCACATGGCAAAAAAAGCGCCAACTACGTCAAAAATGTGTCCGACTACCCTATTACCATTCCGGAGTCATAATGATCGTCTCATCCTAAAGGTCGTTTCGATACCGTATGGAAATGAATGACGGAACATTATTTCGGGACAATTATGAATTCTAGAATTGTGTCCCAGTAGCGGGCCGATGTCTTGCGAAGTGACTCCCGACGCCAACATTCTGAGACGTGTACACTCCTGCGGAACCCGTTCATGACCGACCGTCGCCAAACCAACAAGACCGGCCCGAGCCGGCTCAACCGCGGCCTGCTCCAACCCTTCGAGGCGGTGCTGTTGCAAAAGCTCGTGCGCAAGCTGCCGGCCGGCGTAACCCCGGACATGCTAACTTGGCTCGGACTAGGGGGCGCGGCACTGACGGGCGTGGGGTACTTCCTGACGACCTGGCACGAAGGCTTTCTCTGGCTCGCGAGCTTCGGTCTGCTGGTCAACTGGTTCGGTGACTCACTCGACGGCACCCTGGCCCGATACCGACAGATCGAGCGACCGACCTACGGCTTCTTCGTCGATCACACCACCGACATCGCGGCGCAGCTGTGCATCGGGCTTGGCCTTGGGCTGTCGCCCTATGTCCAGCTGGAGATCGCGCTGGCCCTGATGGTGACCTATCTGGCCATTTCCTGCGTGGCGTTCATCAGGAAGTCGGTGTCCGGCGTGCTGCAGATTTCATTCTACGGCAACGGCCCGACTGAAATGCGCTTCATGCTGATCATGGTGAACATGGCGCTGTTTTTCCTGCCGATCATGACCTTCGGCACGGATTTCGGCCCCCTCACCCTGTTCGACATCGGCATCATGGCGATCTGCGCCGGTTCGCTGCTGCTGCTCGCCTATATGGTGAATGGCGAGCGCCGCGCGCTTGCCCTCCGGGACCCCTCGCCGCTCAAGCGTCCCGCGCCGCTGACGCCGTTTCCCAGCGCGCCTTCCAGGCCAAACCGTCCTCGGTAAGGCCGCGCGGCCGGTACTCGCAGCCGATCCAGCCATCATAGCCGAGGGACCGGAGCGTCCCCAGCACCTGATCCAGCGCCAGTTCGCCCGTATCGGGCTCGTGCCGGCTCGGCACACCGGCGATCTGGACGTGGCCGATGATCGGCATGGTCTGACTCAGGCCGGTGGTGACGTCGCCGTGAAGGATTTGCCGGTGGTAGATGTCGAACTGCAGGCGCAGACTGTCACTGGCGACCGCGTCGATGACCGCGACCGCCTGTGCGAAATCCGCGAGGAAATAGCCCGGCATGTCTCGCCGGTTGATGGGTTCGATCAGCGCGGTGACGCCACTTCCCTCGAAACGACGGGCCGCGACCTCCAGGTTCCCGCGGTAGACCTGCGGCGCGCCGCCAATCCCGGCCATGATGTGGACACGCCGGGTGTCCATGGCCTCGGCGTAGCGCAGCGCCGTGTCCAGCGAGGCCGCGAACTCGGCTTCGCGGCCGGGAAGCGCCGCCAGACCGCGCTCGCCCGCCGTCCAGTCGCCGGGCGGAGCATTGAACAGCACCTGTTCGAGACGGTTGTCCCTGAGCCGCGCCACCAGTTCGGCAGGGTCATGATCATAGGGGAACAGATATTCGACGCCGGTGAAACCGGCCCGCGCGGCGCGCTCGAAACGGTCGAGAAAGGCCGCGTCGCCGAACAGGAAACTGAGATTGGCGGCGAAGCGGAACACGCTCAGCCCCGGCCGATGAACGGCATGAGCGTGGCCATGATCGTCAGCGACGGGATGTTGGTATCGAGCGGCAGGCTGTCCATGAACACCACGGCCCTGGCGACCTCATCGACGCTCATGCGCGGCTCGGCCCGGGTGGAGCCGTCGGCCTGCAGCATGCCGACCGCCATCTGCCGGGTCATGTCGGTGGCGGCATTGCCGATGTCCAGTTCGCAGCAGGCGATGTTGTAGGGCCGGCCATCGAGCGCGGTGGATTTGGTCAGCCCGGCGACACCATGCTTGGTGGCGGTATAGGGCGCCGAGTGCGGCCGCGGCACCTGCGCCGAGATCGACCCGTTGTTGATGATCCGGCCGCCTTGCGGGTCCTGCGCCCGCATCAGCGCGAAGGCATATTTGGTACACAGGAAGGTGCCGGTGAGGTTGGCGTTCACCACCCGCATCCAGTCCTCGTAGCTGACCTCGTCGATGGACGAGCCCAGCGCCGCGCCGCCCGCGTTGTTGAACAGCAGATCGAGCCGGCCGAAGCGCTCCCGCACGGCCGCGAACATGGCGGCGACGCCGCCGGGATCGGATACGTCCGTATCGAAGACCATGGAACGCATGCCGTCTGGATCCCGCGTCGAGGCCGCGTCTTCCAGGCGCGCGCGCCGGCGGCCGTTGAAGACGACGCTGTAGCCGGCGTCGAGCAGCGCCCAGGCCGCCGCGCGGCCGATACCGCTGCCCGCCCCGGTCACAAGGGCGATCTTTCCGGAAGACTGTCCCACCTATTTCGCCCTGAAGCCGATATGCAGTTCCTCAAGCGCGTGAACGACGAAGTTCGGCTGGTGGCGGAAATCGTTCCGGCCGGGAATGAACCACATGTCGTCGATCCGGTCGACCAGAGCCTTGAAGCCCCAGTAAAGCTCCCGCCGGGCCAACGGCGCGCCCATGCAGTGATGCACGCCGCCGCCAAAGGCCAGATGACTGGCGGCGTTGGCGCGCTCCAGATCCAGCTTGTCGGGGTTCTCGAACCGGGTCTCGTCGCGGTTGCCGGCGGTATAGCGCACATAGAGGACCGAGCCCTTGGGCACGTGGGTTCCCGCCAGTTCGCAATCCTTCTGGGCGATCCGGACCATGGTGTGGGCCGGCGATTCCAGTCGCAGCACTTCCTCGATGAAGGTACGCATGTATTTTTCCGGCTCGGCCTTCAGCAGCGCCCAAGCCTCCGGGTTCTCGATGAGCAGCTTCACGCCGGCGGACAGGGCGTTGGTGGTGGTCTCCGAACCGCCGCCGAAACCGTCGGACATGATCTCGGCATGCAGTTCGTTATCGTTCAGCGGCCGGCCCCATTCGGGGATCACCACATTGACCAGATCGGACAGGAGGGTGTCGTCGGGCTCGCGGCGCAGGCGCTCGAAGATGGGCTGGAAATAATGCTGCATCTCCACTTCCAGTTCGACGCTGCGCAGATCCTCTTCCTCGGTCTGCATCCGGCCGATGCGCTTGATCCAGGCATCGGTCCAGCGCTTGATGTCCCACATGTCCTCGATGCGGCCGCCCATCTGCTTGATGATGACGATCAGCGGCAGCGGTACCGCATAGGCCTTGACGAAATCAGCCTCGTTGCCGGCGGCGATCATGTCGTCGGCCAGCTTGTAGGCGGTTTCCTCGACGAACGGGTCCATGGCCTTGATGCGGCTGGCGCGGAATGCCTGCTCGAACAGGCCGCGCATCTGCTTGTGGTTGGGATCGTCGCGCCCGGCCAGCGTGCGCGCGGGCACCCAGCCCTTATCGTCGAAGACCTGGATCATGCGGCGCATCTTTTCCTGCTGGATCGGCATGTCCTCCTGGCTCTTGCTGTTGCTGAAGTTCGCCGGATCCATGATCACCTGCCGGATCACGTCGTAGCCGGAGACGGCGAAGCCGCCGAGCTTGTCGCTCCACCAGACCGGCGCCTGCTCACGCAGCACCTTGTTGGCGTGGTGCGGGCAATCGAGCACGTCCCGGTGCAGCAGATCGACCTGCTCGGGCGATGACGGACGGACTGGATCGAAAGTGGTGCTCATGGCGATATCTCCCCGACAGACTGTGGCGCGGCGCCAAGGCAGGCGCCGCCGCTCCCCGGGGATACGCTAGCACAGCCGGTTTCCACGGCGCCAGCCGCGCCGGCACGACGAAAGAGGCTGGACCGCGAGCGGCCCAGCCTCGGGAAGAGTTAACGAGGACGGATCAGGCGTCGTTGGCGTAGTGACCGTTGATGTAGTCCATCAGCGTCTTGTGCATGTGCCGGATGCGGCGCTCCTGATGCGAGATCCAGAGACCCTGGAAGGCTTCCGAATGCAGGCCCTTCTGCACATGCGGCAGGTTGACCGAGTCCTGATCGAGCACCAGACCCAGCGAGCGTTCACCGTGCTTGACCCGTTCGTGATCGGGCAGCGGCGGGCGGGATTTGCCCTTGGGGATCGCCTGGAACATGCGGACATCGAAATACATCTTGTCCGGGTTGGTCTCGTGCGGCCGCTGGCGGAAGAACAGCATGGATTCCGCATGCACGTTCATCGTGATGTTGGGGAAGATGTAGTAGTGGTAGTCGTCCGAGAGCTGATCGTCGTTCATTTCCGAATAGTCATGACCGAGCACGGACTCGTTCTCGCGCTTGAAGAGCTGCACCGCGCGGCGGATTTCAGACACGCGCCCGGTGAACTCGTCGGGGTTCATGCCCAGGGCGCGCAGTTCACCGGCCAGCACTTCCGGCACCTCCTCCAGCACCTCGCCGAGGCGCGGGCTGTAGGTCTTGAACGGCACCAGGTAACGATTGTGGCGCTCGTAGAGGTCGATCTGCACGTCGACGTCGTCGATGGTGTAGAACAGCTCTGGATGAATGCCCTGAACGTGATAGACCTCGTTGAACGCGTCGACGGACGTCTTCCAGTTGCAGTCCCACTCCACCGTGACGTCCATGGTCATGGCGAGATTCTCGAAATGATAGGGATCGAGATGCTGGGGCAGCACGCCCAGATACTCGGCCAGCGGCTCGGCGTCAGGATTGAGGTTGAACCAGACGAAGCCGCCCCAGGTTTCGGTGCGGACGGGCTTCATGGACAGCTTTTCCGAGGGGCAGCCCTGGTGGAAATCCTCGACGTCGGGGACGTTGATCAGCTTGCCGGTCAGGTCGTATTCCCAGAAATGGTAGGCACAGACGAGAGTCTGGGAATTGCCGCACTCGTCGAACTTCACCCGGTTACCGCGGTGATTGCAGATATTGTAGAGAGTCCGGGGCACACCGTCGTCGCCGCGCACGATCAGCAGTGATTCCTGGCCGATTTCGGTGGTGATGTAATCGCCGATTTCGGGAATTTCCTCCTCGCGGCAACCGATCAGCCACACCTTGGACCACATGCGCTCCCATTCGAGCCTCATGAAGTCCTTCGAGATATACCGCTCGTGCGGAATCAACTCGTTGCCCATCGCCGGTTCGGACGACTTGCCGGCCGGTGTCTTGATGCTTTCCTTTACCCGTACGATCGCGACCATCTCGCTGCTCCTCATCTGCTTCCCGAAAACCAGCATCCGTGAATGCCGGCGTCAGGCGATGAATCGCGCATACGGGCCAGGCGGGCATTGACCGAAATCAAACCCGCCCGGGCAAGAGGGTCAGGTGAGTTGGGGCGGCAGGTCAGGATCGGCCTTGTGCATGGCCCGCTGGTAGGCGGGACGCGCGCCGATCCGCTGGAGGTAGGCGAGGAGATTGGGATAGGGCGAGATATCCCTCGGCGCGAACAGGCGCATGGTGGTGAGCGGAAACAGCATGATGATGTCCGCCGCGGTGAACGCGTCGCCCGCGAAATAGGCCGCCTCGCCCAGCCGGTGCTCGACCATGGCGAAGGCGCGGTCGCCGCGCGCGGTGAGCGACTTCGCCACCGTCGAGTCCGAGCCGCCGCCCAGCATGTTGAGGATGAGCCCCGTCATGCCGGCCGGCATCATGGAGGCGTTGGCGAAATGGAACCAGAACAGGTAGTCGGGATAGTTGGCCTGATCGGGCGTCACCGCGAGCCGACCACCGCCATGGCGGGCGATGATGTACTCGATGATCGCGCCGGATTCGCCGAGAACCAGATCGCCGTCGGTGATGACCGGCGCGGTGCCGAACGGGTGGATCGCCTTGTATTCGGCGGGCGCCAGCCGCGTGACCGGATCACGGTCGTACCGCACCAGTTCGTAAGGAATCTCCAGTTCCTCGCACAGCCAGACGATCCGGTCGGACTGGGAAATACCGAGATGATGCACGGTCAGCATGCCAGATCTCCTGTTCGGGGTTACCGCGCGCCGGTCAGGCCTTCAGGTACTTGTCCAGGGTAATGTGCACCTGACGGATGCGGGCTTCCTGGTAGTTGGCCAGCGACTGGGCCCGTTTGCCCGACGCCTTGAATCCGCGCTGCTGGCGCTCCAGGTTGGACGTGTCCTGCTCGTAGATGGCGGCGAGCGGCTTGTCCATGTTGGGCACGGTGTCATAGGTCTCGGTCAGCCCCAGCTTCACCACGCGCGGCGGCTCGGGATGCTCCTCGCCCTCCTTCAGCGGACGCAGGAACATCAGGTCGAACCAGCAGGTATCGACGTCGGTGCCGGCGGGCCGGAAGCGGTAGATCATCGGCAGGGTGATTCCGGGGAAGATGAACATGTTCGGGAACACGAAATACTCGATGGAATCGAGCATCTCGCTTTCCGAGAACTGGCTCATGTCGATGCCGTATTTCGGCTCGAGCTTGTCGCGGTTGGCCTGCGCCGCCATGATCCGCTCGGCCATGGCGTTGGCGATATCCTCCTCGGTTTCCGGCTCGGGCCAGGTCGGCGTGGGATAGCCGATGGTGTGGATGAACCGGTTCACATTGTCGCCGAAGATGTCGTACTGGGCGTTGGTGCAGGCATTGCCGATGGGCGTGCCGCCCATATGGGTCTCGCGCGAGTGATAGGCTTCTAGGAAGGCTTCCATGCCCGCCTTCCAGTTGCACGGCAGGGTGCGGCGAAGATGGACCTCGATGTAGCGCCGGTCCAGCGGGAAGAAGTGCTTGAAGTGCTCGGGCAGGACTTCGAGATACTCCTCCAGCGGTTTGGCGTCGTGGTCCATGTTGATGAACACGAAGCCGCCCCACAGACCGACCTTGGCCTCGGGCAGGCAGAGCTTTTCCTTGTCGAGGTGCGGGAAATCCCAGTCGCAGGGCAGGTCCTTCAGCGTGCCGTCCATGTTCCACGTCCAGGCGTGGAACGGGCAGCGGAAATCATTGCCGGACAGGGCATAGCCTTCCTCCTCAGCGCCGGGGCGAAGCTGGGTGCCGCGGTGCAGGCAGGAATTGTAGTAGGCCTTCACCTCGCCGCTGTCGGTCCGGGTGATGATGAAGGAATAATCGCCGATCTCGTACACCATGTGGTCGCCGGGCTCGGGGATGTGCTCCTCGCGGCACACCCACTGCCAGACCTTCGGCCAGAGCTTCTTCATCTCCAGGTCGAAGAACTCACGCGAGGTATAGCGGTCGAATGGGATGTCGGCGTCGCCGATGAACTGGTACTGCTCGGCGACCAGCGGCCAGGGCGCGGGATTGGGATCGCGCAGGATGACGTCCTTGGTGCTCTGTCCCGGTGTCCGGGCTTCACCCGGCTTCAGCGCCTTCGGGCTTTCGATATTCACGGCTCAACTCTCCCCTTGTGTTCCGCTGCGGCACGGAACCCAGAGAGTACCCAGCGCACGGCCGGTAAACAAGTTGGCACGGCCGCTGAATTATACCGGCCCGGCGATCGCGTGGAGGATTGGCGCGCCGGCGGCGGTGATCTAGCATCCCCGCAGGCCAACTGGGGGCGCGGGCATGTCATCGATCACTTACGCCGTGGACGCGGTGCCACCGCCGAGGATCACCTGGCTCAACGCCCTGCAGCATATTTCCCTGAGCGCGGTGACGCTGGTCTTCCCGCGCATCGTCGCCGAAGCCGCGGGCGCGGATCCGGGAACCATCACCGCCTATGTCAGCCTGGCCATGGTGGCGATGGGCATCGGCACGCTGATTCAGGCGTTTGGGCGCCGCGGTATCGGCTCGGGCCATCTGCTGCTGGGTCATTGCACCATCCTCTATGTCCCCTTCGCCGTCGAGGCGGCACGCGTGGGCGGACTGGGCGCGGTCGCGGGCCTGACGATCATCGCCGGATGCACCGAAATGCTGCTGTCCCGCTGCCTCCGGGCGCTGCGGGCCTATGTGCCGCCGGAAATCATCGGCGTGGTGATCCTGTTGCTCGGGATCATGCTCGGCGTCTTCGGGATCAAGCTGATGATCGGCGCTGGCCCCGGCGGCGCGGCTGGGCCGCTGGAGATGGCCGCGTCGGCCATCACTCTGGTCACGATCATCGCCGTCGCCCTGTGGGCCAGACCCGGTTTGCGCTCGCTGGCGGTTCTGGTGGGGGTCGCGACCGGCTGCGCGGCCTATGTCACCCTTGAAATCGTCGTGGGCGACATCGGCGCGGCCACCGGGGAGATCGCGCTGGTCGGTCCCGTCTGGCCGCTGGCCATGCCGTCCTTTCCCGCCGAATTCGTGCCGGGTTTCCTGATCGGGGCGCTGGCCTGCTTCATCCGCGCCATCGCCGACCTGACCGCCTGCCAGCAACTGGCCGACCCGAACTGGAAAGCGCCGGACTTCAAGGCGATCCGCGCGGGCACGCTGGCGGACGGGCTGGGCTGCGTGGTGGCTGGCGTGATCGGCGTGCTGGGCACCAACACCTATTCGGGCAGCGTCGGCCTCGCCGCCGCCAATGGCGTCCTGGCGCGGCGGGTCGGCATCGCGGCCGGGGTGGGCTGGATCATCCTTGGCCTCACGCCCGGCGCCGCGAGCGTGCTCTATGCCATTCCGGCCGGCATTCTCGGCGCGGCCTGCTTCTATTCGGCCACCTTCACGGTCAGGACGGGCATCGCCATGCTGGCGCAGCGGCTGGTCGACAGCCGGCGCACGCTGATCATCGGCTCGGCCATCGTCATCGCCACGCTCGCGCCGGAGCTGCGCGGCGTTCTGGAACTGCCGCTGCTCGGCCAGCAGGTGATGAACTCGCCGCTCGCGGCCGCCATGCTGGCCGCGCTGGCTCTGAACGCCGTGCTGCGCCTCGGTATTCCCCGGACGGCGACGCTCCGCTGGACGCCGGAAAACGGCGCGGCCGCGCTGCAGGCGTTCACCGACGCGCAGGGGCGCGCGTGGGGCGCGCGGGTGGCGCTGATGGCGCGCGCCGGAAATTTTCTGGAGGAGTTCGGCGCCCTGTTGCCACGCCTTGCCGAAGCCGGCAGCGAGGCGGAAGCGCGCTTGCGCTATGACGAGGTGGGGCTACAGATCGCATTGTCATGGCAGGGCGCGCCGCTGGCCATCGACGCCGCGCCCAACCCTGACGCGGACGATGGCAGCCTGCAGGTCGCGCTGATGCGGCACTGGGCGGACGAGATGACCCATGACGGCGAGACCGATGGACGGCAGGTGCTCACGGTCTATGTGGATGACCGTTGAGACACCCGCCGAAACCGGGAGATCAGGCCAGCGACGCGACCGCCTTGACCTCGACCAGCGCGCCCGCCATGGCGAGGCCGGTCACGCCGACGGCGGTCCATGCCGGCGGATGGCCGGGGAAGTGCTTCTTCATGGCGGCGACGAACAGCGGCACGTGCTGCCCGATATCGCCCACATGGAACGACGAGATTTCGGCGATGGCCGTGAAGTCCCGGCCCGCTTCCTTGAGCACCCGGGCGACATTGGCGAGCGCGGCGTCGATCTGGGCCTCGAGACCGTCGGCGAGGACCCGGTCATGGGTGCCGAGCTGGCCCGAAATAAAGAGGAAATCGCCGGAAATGCGGCCGGCGACGAAGTGAAACGCCTCGGTGACCTTCTCGCTACCCGGGGGAATGACGGTATTCTGCATCGGTATGCTCCATTGATGGCGACTCGCGCGCCACCCTGAAGCCCGGCCCGGCGGAGATCAAGCGGACTTCGCGGGCGCCGCCACACTGCCACGGCGGAGTAGTCTCCTTGAGGGCCAGTGACGGAAAACAGAGTCGACGCTGACGGTAAGCTGGTATGAGGCGCCCCCTGTTCCATCAGGGCCACGTCTGCTATTTTCGAGGAAGCCGCCGCCCTCCCCGATGGCATCGCGCCGCAAGCGTCTGATCCACGGCCGAGGTGACAGGCCAGTCGTCAGGCGGCGTATTCATTGAAATCTTCTTGAGCAGATCGTCACCGCCATGGTCACCGCCCCTAACGGAAGTGCCGCGCCTTTCGCGCGGCGGCACGCGTGAAGATCGCCTATCTGATCCGTGCCCACAGGGCACCGGCCCAGGTGGCGCGTCTGATCGGCGCATTGCGTCACGAGGGCGCGCAGTTCTTCGTCCACATCGACGCGAAGGTGGATGAAGCGCCGTTCCGCGCGGCGCTCGCGGCGCCCGACGTCCGGTTCATCGTCCGGCGCACGCGGATGAACTGGGGCGGCTACAGCATGGTGCGGGCCACGCTGCACTGCCTGCGTGAATTGCTCGCGTCCTATGAGGACGGCGCGCCGGACCGGGTCGTCAATATGAGCGGGCAGGATTACCCGCTGATCTCCAACGCGGCCATCGCCGCCTATTTCGCCCGCCATGCGGACATGGAGTTCATCAGTTACGGCGCCATGCCGCCGGCATTCTGGGGACCGGTGCAGATGCAGCGGATCGAGCGCTATCAGTTCTATGATTGCGAGCCGCTGGTTTGGCCGTCCAACACCAATGGCGCGATTTCGCGGCGGCTGCCTTGGCGGCTTCGCGCGGCGCACAAGCTGGCCCACTGGCTGCTGCCGCGTCGGTCGCCGCCGGCCGGCGTCACGCCCTATGGCGGCTCGGCCTGGTGGTGCCTGACCGGGGCGACGGCGCGCCGGCTGCTGGCGCTGGCCGACGCGAACCCGGCGCTCGCGCGCTTCTACCGGTATACGCTGCACCCCGAGGAGATGTACTTCCAGACGCTGCTGATGAATTCGGGCATGGACCCTGCCCGCGTGCGCGGCGAGTACCGGGAGAACGCGCTGGGCGATTATTTGTGGTTCGTCGACTGGCGGGGCGCGTCGCCGCGCATCCTGCGCGCCGGCGATCTGGATCTGCTGCTGGGCGCCAACCGCATGTTCGCGCGCAAGTTCGACGCCAGCGTGGATTCCCGCGTGCTCGACCTGATCGACGAGGCGCGTCCGTACCACACGCTGCGATAGCGGCCGCTACTTGTCGGAGGCCGATCGCGGGCTTACGCTCCGGTTGCAGGATCGGACTATCGGTGTCATGGGCGCATTTCGCAGATTCATCGGCCAGAGGCTGAAGCGGCACGGCATCGTGCGCGCGCCCCGCCATCTCGACGCGTTCGAGGCCGAGGCCAATCGCATCGTGGCGCGGCACCAGCGGCAGACCCTGGCCGATGTGGCGGCGCTGAGGGCACGCCATGCCGAGCCTATCTTCGGCGACGTGCTGGTCTGGGACCTCATCAACCGGCTGGGCGAGATCCACGATCCCACCGATACCGGGCTGGGCAGCACCAGCCAACTGGTGCACACCATCAACGTCGCCGCCGCCATGGAGCGCGACGGGGTGACGGACGAAGACATGCTGGTCGCGGCGCTGATCCACGACACGGGCAAGCTGCTGATGCTCGCCGGCGAGGCGCCCGAGAACGTGGTCTGCATGAACGATCCCATCGGCGTGTATGAAGATGGCGCCGGCCTCGACACCGTTACCTTCCAGTGGAACCATGACGAGTTCGGCTATGACCGCTTTCGCGATCACGTGCCCGAGCATATCGCCTGGCTGCTGCGCTATCACAGCATCCATTTCCGGCGAGAGGCGCGGCTGATGAACGCCCGCGACAGGGAATGGACGGCAAAGTACCTGAAGCCGTTCCATCACTATGACCAGAACTTCAAGTCGCCCTTCCGGCCGGCGGAGCAGACGCTGTCGCACTGGCGCGACCTGATCTTCGACCGGTTCCCGCGGCCGATCCCGTTCTGACCCACAAGGCAGGCCATGGCATGAGCGATCTGATCATCTGGACCTATGACTGGGTGCCCGAAGGACCGCGTGGTTTCGTGCGCGATCTGAGGCTGCGATGGGCGTGCGAGGAAGCCGGACTGGCCTATTCGGTGCGGACCGTGGCGTTCGACGGCCGCCAGACCAACCACCTGGCGCGCCAACCTTTCGGCCAGGTGCCGTTCCTGAACGACGGCGAGTTGGAGATCTTCGAGAGCGGCGCGTGCCTGCTGCATCTGGCGCGCAAGAGCGAGGCGCTGATGCCGCGCGATCCCGCCGGCGAAGCGGACACGGAACAGTGGATCATCGCCGCGCTCAACAGCATCGAGATGGTGAGCGTGCCGTGGTGGTTCCTGAAGCTGTCCGGCCAGGCGGAGAACGGCCTTGCCGGATGGATGGACAGCCGCCTCGACCAGATCGAGCAGGTGCTGCGCGGCCGGGAGTGGCTGGCCGCCGGGCGGTTCACCGCCGCCGATCTGCTGATGGCGGACGTGCTGCGGGTGCGCGACATTCGCGCCCGTGGCGACCGGCCGGCGACCGAGGCCTATGTCGCCCGCCTGACCGCCCGCCCCGCGTTCAAGAAGGCGCATTCCGATCAGCTGGCGCATTTCGCGTCGGGCGACCGGACGCGCGGCGCCTCGTAACACTTAGCCATTCAGCGAAGTGTCTTGACGCAGCATTCGGCGTGCATATAGTTATCCATATGGCTAACCTTGATTCGATCTTCCACGGCCTCGCCGACCCGACCCGCCGCGCGGTGATCGCCCGGCTGGCGGCGGGACCGGCGCCCGTTTCCGAACTGGCCGCGCCGCACGACATGGCGCTGCCCAGCTTCCTCAAGCATCTGAAGGTGCTGGAGATCGGCGGCTGGATCGACTCGCGCAAAGACGGCCGCGTCCGCACCTGCCGGCTGCGGCCCGAGGCGGTGGCGGCGGCGGAAGGCTGGCTGGGCGAACAGCGGGCACTGTGGACCGCCCGCCTCGACCGGCTGGACGCGTTTCTCGCGGTCATGAACGATGAAGGAGAAGACGATGAATTATGATCCTACTCTCGACCTGGTGCTGGAGCGCACGGTGAGCGCCAGCCCCGCCAAGCTGTGGCGCGCCTGGACCGAGCCTGACCTTTTGAAGCAATGGTTCGCGCCCAAACCCTGGAGGGTGGCGCGGGTTGTGATCGAGCCGCGCGCGGGCGGCATCTTCTCGGTGGTGATGGCCTCGCCCGAGGGCGAGGAAATGGACGGCCCGCCCGGCTGCATCCTGCTGGCAGAGCCGCACAAGCGGCTGGTATGGACCGACGCGCTGGGCCCCGAGTTCCGGCCGAACGCCGAGAGCTTCATGTCCGCTGAGATCACCATGCAGGCGGTGGACGGCGGCACCGCCTATCGCGCGCTGGTGCGCCACAAATCGGACGCCGACCGCCGCAAGCACGAGGAAATGGGCTTTCATGACGGCTGGGGCACGTGCCTCGACCAGCTGGAAGCGCAGGCGGGAGGGTTGTGAGGGGTGGGATCCAGCCACCCAGCGTCGTCTGGGTGGCTGGATCCCATGTGCACAGAAATACTATGAAGACCTAACGGCCTTGGTCGGTCAACGCACCAGAGTTAACCAATTTATAGACCATATTCTCCATCGTGCGCTTGATGGCCTTCTCCGTGGCTTCGGCCGATGCTTCGGCCCCATCGCCACAACCACCGTCACGTCGTCCTGTGCCTTCCCCCGCGATGGTCGTTCGGCCGACAATCGCCTCGCCGTTTCTGGATACATCGACCTTCAGAACGAGTTCGGCCTGAGCATTCGCTTTGGCAGACCAGAATCCGGAATCGAAAGCTAAATCGACTTTGAAAGACTCTAGACCCACTCGCATGTCGAGATCCGGGCCGCTGTAAGTGGGTGTCTCCCGCAGTTCATAGCCAGCGAACGCCTCTTCCACCACCTTGCGCACCGATGTAGCCACCGCAGATCCGGCTTTCACCGGAAATTTGTGCGCGGAACAGGTATAGCCAGTGTCGGCTTCGGTCTCGAGGTCCATAAGGTCCGGCGCTAGATAGAGGCTGACCCTTTCTCGGGAAATACGGTTAGTCTGGATTTCGGACGCCGCAGAGGTCACTGCCACCGGCTTGGCGTCGTACGTACACGCGGCCAGTAGGGACGCCGCCAGACACACAACCAAAAAACGCATAATCTTCCTCCCCTAAAATAAGTTAGCGGACCATAGCACCTCACGGTTCATAGAACCGCATGTTCCGCTGCTTTCTTGAAAGTATTTTCCGCATTCAGATCACGAGCGAGAACGATCCTGCCGGCGATGGCCGAAAAGTCTTTAACGGCATCCCAACGAGCTATCGTCGAATAATGGTGAGCATATTAGCAAAGGAAGGCATTGCGGTGACGCTGCGCTTTAATCATTCCGTCAATGGCGCCCTCGATCGCCATGTGCAAGCGCCTAATCAGAGGAGTTTAGCGCAGTATCGCCGGAACACACGCTGGATGACGTGATGCGGCAGGTCAGGAATGAAGATGCGGCGAGGCGGGCCATTCCCCACTATCGCCGGATCAGCGTTGGCCGCTAATTGAATGCACTGGCACCGTAACCACGCGACTTGGAGGAAGCGAGTAACGCGCGGCAGGCGTGTGCTATCGGCTCGCGCCATTGATCTTCGGCCGACAATAGTTCGGACCGCTTCTGTTCGCGGACCTGGGGAGCCCACCGTTCGACGTCTTCACCCAGAAAGTGGCATTTCTCGGCGGCATCCGCAGCTTCGTAAAAGGCCAATAGCGGGCCCTGGGCGCCGCCAGTTCGTTCCCAACATGGAAGCCAGGCAATGTCCAAACTTCCCATTCTCGACGCGGCTTCAAGAGGCGAAAGACGATCTGCCAGATATTCCAGCGCAATTGTGACAGCTACCTCAGCGCGGTCCATAAAAAAACCTTATCTACTTTGGGGGCAACGTCCCAACTGTTCTGTACACAATCATGAGACACGGAACGGCAGTTTTCCACCCGTAACGGCCATAGGCCTTAGTGCCAAAGGAACCGCCGATTAGTGCCAAAGCAATCGCCGCGCTACAATAAGCGAGCTAGGTTGTTACCGATGTCTCCGGGACCAACGGTATCCAGGTCTTCAGTCTAAACAAGGGGATTTTGGTAGCGGAGGAGGGACTCGAACCCCCGACACGCGGATTATGATTCCGCTGCTCTAACCAGCTGAGCTACTCCGCCCCGAAGGACTCGCCGTGAGGCGTCGAGGCGCGGATATAAGGCGGCGCCCTGCCCTCTGTCAAGCGATCACGACCGGCCGGGCGACGTCTTCGTGGCGAACCAGATCACGTGGCGCGAGCCACTGCCGGACTTGCGGGCGCGCACGGTGACCTCGTCGACGGCGAAACCGGCGCGGCGCAGGCGCTGGGTGAACCGTGTGTCGGGGCCCGAGGACCACACCGACAGCACGCCGCCGGGGCGCAGGGCGCGGTGGGCGGCGGCGAGGCCGGTGTCATCATAGAGGCTGTCGTTGGATTTGCGGCTGAGCCCGGTGGGGCCGTTGTCCACGTCGAGCAGGATCGCGTCGTACCGCGCCGCCTGCCCCCGGATCAGCCCGCCCACGTCGCCTTCATGGATGCGTACGCCCGGCGCGTCGAGGCAGTCGCCGAAGACGGGCGCCATCTCGGCCCGCGCCCAGGCGATCACCTCGGGCACCAGTTCGGCGACGGTGAGGATGGCGCCGGGCGGGACCACGGCGAGCGCCGCGCGCAGGGTGAAGCCCATGCCGAGGCCGCCGATCAGCAGATGCGGCGCGGCGCGACCCCCGAGGCGGGCGCAGGTCATGGTGGCCAGCGCCTCTTCCGAGCCGCCGAGCCGGCTGTTCATCAGCTCGACCGGGCCGGTCATGATGGAGAACTCGTCGCCCCGGCGCATCAGCCGGAGATCGGGGCCGCCGCCGGGCATGGCGGCGGAGGCCAGCTTGATCCAGGGAATCACGTCGCGGGGCTCCGGCGAATCGACAGAAGTGCGGCGGGACCATACACGCCTGCCCGCCGCCGGCCATGGAGAATCGGGCGGGTCCGCTAACCTAAGCTCAGGCCTTGCGCAGGGTCAGCCAGGCCGGGGCGTGGTCGCTGGCCTTGTCGCGGCCGCGCACCGCGCGGTCGACGCCCGCCTTCGCCAGCCGGCCGGCGACGGAGGGGCTGAGCAGCAGATGGTCGATGCGCAGCCCGGCGTCGCGGCCGAACGCGTTCCGCCAGTAATCCCAGAAGGTGTAGATGATGGCGTCCGGATGGAGCGCCCTGATCGCGTCGGTCCAGCCCTGATCGAGCAGACGCTGGAACGCCGCCTTGGCCTCGGGCGCGAACAGGGCGTCGTCGCGCCAGCGCTCGGGCTTGTAGACGTCCTGGTCGGTGGGAATGATGTTGAAGTCGCCGGCCAGCACGGCGGGCACGCCCGCCTCGATCAGCCCGGCCGCATGGGCCAGCAGCCGCTCGGTCCAGGCCAGCTTGTAGTCGAATTTCGGCCCCGGGCGCGGGTTGCCGTTGGGCAGATAGAGGCCGCCGATCAGCACGCCGCCGACCGCCGCCTCGATATAGCGGGCCTGGGCGTCTTCCGGATCGCCGGGCAAGCCGCGCCGCGTCTCGACCGGGTCGGCGCCGCGCGCCAGGATGGCGACGCCGTTCCAGCGCGCCTGCCCCTGCCAGATGGCGCCGTATCCCGCGTCGCGAATCGCCGCTTCGGGAAACCGGTCGCCCGGCGCCTTCAGCTCTTGCAGGCAAACGGCGTCAGGTTTCGCCTCGGCCAGCCATTCGAGCAGGCGCGGCAGGCGGCCATTGATGCCGTTGACGTTGAAGGTCGCGATCTTCATGGCCGCCCTCTCCGTCAGCCGACCGGCCAGAACCACATGATCAGCGGCACGCCGACCAGCACCACGAGCACAGAGAGCGGCGCGCCCAGCCTTGCATAGTCACTGAAGCGGTACCCGCCCGGTCCCATCACCAGCGTGTTGCACTGGTGGCCGATTGGCGTGAGGAAATCGCAGCCCGCGCCGACCGCCACCGCCATCAGGAACGCCTCGGGCCGGTATCCCAGTTCCGTGCCGAAGGTGACGGCGATGGGCGCCATGACCAGCACGGTCGCCGCGTTGTTGAGGAACGGCGTCACCGCCATGGCCGCGACCAGGATCAGCGCCACGGCGCCCCAGGGCGGCAAGACCGCCGCCGTCTGCGACAGCCACGCCGCCAGCAGGTCGGTGCCGCCGGTGGTGCGCAGGGCATCGCTGACCGGGATCAGCGCGCCGAGCATGATCAGGATGGGCCATTCGATATGGTCATAGGCCTCGCGGGCGGTGAGCGCGCCGGACAGGATCACCGCGACCGCCGCGCCAAAGAAGGCGACGGCGACGGGCACCAGTCCGGCGGCGGTCAGGCCCATGGCCACGGCGAGGATGCCGACGGGGATGAGACCGTGCCGGACGCTGCCGAGACGCAGCGGCCGGACGGCGAGCGGCAGGCAACCGAGCTCGCGAAGAATCTCCGGCATGCTGTCCAGCGGTCCCTGCAGCACGACCACGTCGCCGGCCGACAGGGCGATATCGCGCAGGCGTTCGGTGAAACGCTGGCCCGCGCGCGATATGGCCAGCAGGTTGATGCCGTGCCGATCGTGCAGCAGCATGCGGCCGGCGCCGCGGCCGACCAGCTGGGACTGCGCCGTCACCACCGCCTCGATCACGCCCAGCGATCCCGCCGCGCTCTCGGTGACGGTGGCGCGGTCCTGCCCTGTCAGGGTCAGCCCGCCGCGCGCGATCACCCGCTCCAGCGCCTCCGGATCGCCTTCCAGCATCAGGACGTCGCCTTCGCGCAAGACCGCGTCCGGCAGCGGCGTGGTGCGCTTGGTGTCGCCGCGCAAGAGGCCGGTGATCTTCACCTCGCCGCTCGCCAGTCCAACGAATTCGGACACGGTCATGTCGATGGCATCGGCATCCTCGTCGATGCGCGCCTCGGTCACGTAGCCCTTGATGTCGAGCGCTTCGGCCATGGTGGCCGCCGCCCGCCTTTCGGCCGGCAGCAGCTTGTAGAAGAGCCAGAGGAAGGTGATGCCAACCACGGAAAGCCCCAGCCCCACCGGCGCGTAGTCGAACATGCCGAAGGGCTGGCCGGTCATCTCCTCGCGCACCCGCGACACGATGATGTTGGGCGAGGTGCCCACCAGGGTGATGAGGCCGCCGAGGAGCGAGCCGAACGCCATGGGCATGAGGAAGACCGAGGGCGAGGCCGAGGATTTCTTCGACATCTGGAAGGCGGCGGGCATGAGCATGGCGAGCGCGCCGATGTTCTTGACCAGGGACGACAGCAGGGTGACGCTGGTCACCAGCAGCAGGAGCTGCGAGCGCACCCGCGTCAGCCGGGTGCCGAGCCGCGCCAGCGCCGTCTCGATGATGCCGGACCGGGCGATGGCGCCGCTGACCACCAGCGCGTTGCCGACGATGATGACGATGTCGTCGCTGAATCCGGAGAATGCCCGTTCGGCCGGCACCACGCCGACGATGATCGCCGCCAGCAGCGCCAGCGTGGCGGTGACGTCGTAGCGGAGCTTGCCCCAGATGAAGAGGAGCATCATTCCGCCGAGAATCGCGAAAGCAAGAACCTGAGGCTGCGTCATGTGTCCCCCATGAAAGGCGACCGTTAACGCACGGGAAGGCCGTTGGTCCCCGGGCCCCGACGAAATATGGCGAGCGTCTAGGGGGTCGGGTCGAGATGTCCGCCGGCCCAGCGCGCGGCGCCCAGCAAGCCCACGTCCGGATCGGTCGAGACCCGGACCGGGACGGTCTCCAGCAGGGCCTGCATCCTGCCCTTGGCGTTCAGCGCGGCGATGAACTCCGGCCGGCGCAGCAGCGGCAGCAGCGCGCCCGCGACGCCGCCGGCGATGCAGACGCCGCCGGTCGCCAGATAGCGCAGCGCGGCGTTGCCGCATTCCCGCGCCAGGGCGGCGGCGAAGAGATCCAGCGCCTCGACGGCCAAGGGGTCGCCGCCGTTCAGACCCAGCTCGGCGATCATCGCCGGCCATCGCACGGGCGGGACATCGGCCAGCGCGGGCGGCAGCGCGTGCACACCGGTCTCGGCGAGAAACCGGGCGATATTGGTCAGCCCGAGGCCGCTGATGACATGCTCGCTGCTGACATGTCCATGCCGCGCCGCGAGGAACCAGCGCAGCGCCACTTCCGTCTCCGTCGCCGCCGCGAAATCCGCATGGCCCGCCTCGGACGGCACTACATGATGGCGCCCGCCGTCGAACAGCAGCCCCGCCTCGCCCAGTCCGGTCCCCGGCGCGACCACCGCCATGCTGCCCGCCGCCCATGGCCGGGTGCCCTGCTGGAGGACGGCGAAACCGTTGTCGGGCAGGCACAGCACGCCGAGCGCGATGGCCGCGAGATCGTTGATCAGCGACGTCCGAGGCGTCCCGAGCACACCGGCCAGAGTACGGGCATCCAGAATCCAATCCAAATTGGTCAGGCGGCAGACGCCATCCTCCACCGGGCCGGCGACGCCAAAGCAGGCCGCGCGGATTGGCGCGCCGCGTAGCCCGTCGCAACCGGCCAGCAACAGCTCCATGGACGGATAGTCGGCATTGAGCAGGGTCTGTTTCCAGCGGAGCACCGGCGGGCCGCCAGAGATTTCAACCAGGCCAAGCCGGGTTCTCGTGCCGCCGATATCACCAGCGAGGATCATGCCGTTCACGGACTCTCCCACCCCATATGCGCCGCAGGCTGCTTGCCCGGCGAACGCCCTGATTCCGGTTCCTGTTCCGCATCGGGCGACATGGAACCTCGCGTTCTGGCAAGATGTTTACCAAATACCGACGCAGAAGTCCGTCCGCCTGTCCGGGCATGACGCGGCATTTCCCAACACGTCAAGGAGCCATCGCCCATGCGCAGTCTGGAAGTGGCAATGATCGGCAACTGCAACATCGCCGCGCTGATCGACGAGAAGGCCAGTATCGTCTGGGGGTGCTTCCCCCGGCTGGACGGCGATCCGCTGTTCTGCGCCCTGCTGAAAAGCGACGAGGACGGCACCGGTTCCTTCGATATCGGCCTGCATGACTTCAGCCATGCCGAACAGAGCTACCGGCGCAACACGGCCATCGTCGAGACCACGCTGCATGCACATGACGGCAGCGCCGTCAGGGTCACCGATTTCGCCCCGCGCTTCAAACGGGCCGGCCGCACCTTCAGGCCGATGATGCTGGTGCGGCGGGTCGAGCCGGTCGCCGGGCGGCCGCGGATCACGGTTCGGGCGCGGCCGCTCTGCGCGCACGGCGCGGCGCGGCCGGAGACGACCTATGGCAGCAACCATATCCGCTTCATCACGCCGTCGGTGACCCTGCGTCTGACCACCGACATGCCCATCGCCTATCTGATGGAGGAGCGGACCTTCAATCTCGACCGCACGACAACCATGATCCTGGGGCCGGACGAAAGCCTGCAGACCGGCATCCACGACACCGGCCGCGATTTCTTCGAACACACGGAAGAATACTGGTTCGAATGGTGCCGCTATCTGTCGCTGCCTTTCGAATGGCAGGACGCGGTGATCCGCGCCGCCATCACCCTCAAGCTGTCCAACTACGAGGAAACCGGCGCCATCGTGGCCGCCATCACCACCTCGATTCCCGAGGCGCCCAATACGGTACGAAACTGGGATTACCGGTATTGCTGGATGAGGGATTCCTACTTCGTGGTCCATGCGCTGAACCGCCTGGGCGTGACCCGTACCATGGAAGGCTATCTGCGGTTCCTGATCAACGTGGCGACGCTGGAGGACGTGGACGACCTGCAGCCGCTGTTCGGCATCACCCAGGAACGGCGGCTGGACGAGAGCATCGTCGAGAGCCTGGACGGCTATCGCGGCATGGGTCCCGTGCGCATCGGCAATCAGGCCTATGACCAGGTCCAGAACGACAGCTATGGCCACATCGTGCTCGCGGCGACACAGAGCTTCTTCGACAGCCGGCTCCGTCAGCCGGGCGGCCAGGACCTGTTCGAGCAGCTGGAGGCGCTGGGCGAAAAGGCCGTGCGCAAATGGGACAAGCCGGATGCGGGGTTGTGGGAGTTCCGCTCGCGCGCGGCGGTCCACACCCATTCGGCGGTGTCCTGCTGGGCCGCGTGCGATCGGCTCGCCAGGATCGCCCGGCGACTGTCGCTCTCCGAGCGCGCCGCGTACTGGCAGGAGCATGCCCGGACGATACGCGACGGCATCCTCGCCCGCGCCTGGAACGAGGAACTGGGCATCATCACGGCCTCGTTCGGCGGCAGCGAACTGGACGCCAGCCTGCTCTTGCTCGCCGAGGTGGGCTTCCTCGCCTATGACGATCCGCGGTATGTCGCGACGTTCCACCGCATCGAGGCGGACCTGCGCTCGGGCCGCCACCTCTACCGGTACATCGCCGAGGATGATTTCGGCGCGCCGGAGACCGCCTTCAACATCTGCTCGTTCTGGTACATCGACGCGCTGGCCGGGATGGGCCGGCGCGAGGAAGCGCGGGAGATCTTCGAGGAGATGCTGCGCTCGCGCACCCGTCTCGGCCTGCTGTCGGAAGACATCGACACCCGCACCGGCGAATTGTGGGGCAACTTCCCGCAGACCTATTCCATGGTCGGCCTGATCAACTCGGCCATGCTGCTCAGCCAAAAGTGGGAGGACGCATTCTGAAGCGACTATTGCCGGGCCGGAACGGAACCGGTGCATCGGCGTGTCGTTAGCGGGCTGCTGAGAGGACGCGAGAAGGTTCGCCGCTCAGCGGATCGCAACAACCGAAAGCGAATTTTCAGATGAAAATGCCAGCAGCCATTATCGCCGTCTCCATCGCCCTTGGCGCCACCGCCGCCTATGCCGACAGCCCGGCCCAGTCCGCGGACAAGCGACAGGAAGAAATTCAGCGCGAGTTGCTGAAAGATGGCCAGAAGGCCCGCGAAAAGTCGCTGAAGAACGAGCAGGAACTGGAGCGGGAAGCGACGAAGGACGCTCAGAAGGTCGAGCGCAAGATCGTCGATCCGGTCACCAATGATGACGCGGTGAAGGAAGTCCAGGAAGACGAGCGCGAGGCGCAGAAAGCCGTGCAGAAGTCCGAGCGCAAGGCGCTGGAGAACGCCGACGAAGCGCAGCGCGAGCGCCTTAAGGATGCCCAGAAGGCCGACTGATCGCGGCCGCAGGAACAGGACGGCGCGGAATTCCGGTTCCGCGCCGTTTTCGTGTCAGGGCCTGACGCGCTCGGCGCCCATGATCCAGCCGCCGCCGAGGACCCTGTCGCACGAATAGATCACACACGCCTGGCCCGCCGACACGCCCTCTTCCGGACGCAGCAGCGACACGATCGCGCGTCCGCCGGACAGCGGGCGAATGAGGGCCGGAAGCGGCGGGCGGGTCGAGCGCACCTTGACCGCGACCTCGACGCCTTCGGCGGGCAGCGGCGCACCCAGCCAATTCAGATCCTTCACATAGACGTCGGTGACAGCCAGCGCCTCGCGCGGTCCGACCACGACCTGGCGGGCATCGGGCTCGATCCGTACCACATAGAGCGGCGCGTTGCCGTCGGTCATGCCGCCGCCGATGCCGAGGCCGCGACGCTGGCCGATGGTGTAGTGAATGATGCCATCGTGCCGACCAAGAACACGTCCATCCAGATGAACGATGTCGCCGGGCGCGCCGGCGCCGGGGCGCAGCTTCTCGATCACCGCGCCGTAATTGCCTGACGGGACGAAACAGATGTCCTGGCTGTCGGGCTTGTCGGCGACCGAGAGGCCGAAGCGCGCGGCATGGGCGCGAGTCTCGTCCTTGGACAGGCCGCCGAGCGGAAAGCGCAGATAGTCGAGCTGCTCGGCCGTGGTCGCGAACAGAAAATAGCTCTGGTCCTTGGCCGGATCCGCGCCGCGATGCAACTCGGGACCGGCCGCGCCATCGACGCGCTGCACATAGTGGCCCGTCGCCAGGCATTCCGCGCCCAGATCGCGCGCGGTTTCGAGCAGATCGCGGAACTTCACCGTCTGGTTGCAGCGCACGCACGGAATCGGTGTTTCGCCGCGCAGATAGCTGTCGGCAAAATCGTCCATGACGGATTCTCGGAAGCGGCTTTCGTAATCCAGAACGTAATGGGGAATGCCCAGCGCCTCGGCGACGCGGCGTGCGTCGTGGATGTCGGACCCGGCGCAGCAGGCGCCCTTGCGCGACACGGCCGCGCCATGATCGTAGAGCTGCAGAGTGATGCCGACCACGTCATAACCGGCTTCCGCCAGCAGCGCCGCCGTCACCGAACTGTCGACGCCGCCGGACATGGCCACGACGACGCGCGAGGATGCCGGAGGCTTTCCCAGACCCAGATCGATCGCGGGGGCCGCCCGCTGCGCCGCTGCCAGTGCCATGGGCAGCCTATATAGCGGGAGCGGGCCCGGGAGCAAGGATGGCATATTCATCCCTGCCCTCGCTTGCCGCGTGACTCGCGGCGGACAGCCGATTAAAACCCTGCCCCATGACAAATCATGCCGCCCTTTGCGCCCAGATCGAAGCCATCGCCCGCGACGCCGGCGAGGCCATTCTCGCCATTTACAACACGGAGTTCGAGGTGCGCCGCAAGGACGATGCCTCGCCCGTGACCGAAGCGGACGAAGCCGCCGAGGCCGTGATCCTGGCCGGGCTGGCGAAAGTGTCGCCCGACATTCCCGTGATCGCCGAGGAAAGCGCCGCCGCCGGACATATTCCGGACGTGTCGGGCGGCCGATTCTGGCTGGTCGATCCATTGGACGGCACCAAGGAATTCATCAACCGGAACGGCGAGTTCACGGTCAACATCGCGCTGATCGAGCACGGCGTGCCCGTGCTCGGCGTGGTCTACGCGCCCGCCATCGGCCGCATGTTCTGTGGCTCGGACGCCGGCGCGACGACGTCTACCCGTGCCGCCGACGGCAGCTTCCCGGCCGCCGCGCCCATCGCCGCGCGCCCGGCGCCGCAGGACGGACTCACCGTCGTCGCCAGCCGGTCGCACAAGGATTACAAGACCGAGGAATTCCTGAAGGGCTTCGACGTCAGGGAACTGAAGTCGGCCGGCAGTTCGCTGAAGCTGTGCCTGATCGCGGCGGCGGAAGCGGACATGTACCCGCGCCTCGGCCGGACAATGGAATGGGACATCGCCGCCGGTCACGCCGTCCTGCGCGCGGCAGGCGGCAGCGTGACCACGGTGGACGGAGCGCCGTTCCTCTACGGCAAACCGGGCTTCGAAAACCCGTTCTTCGTCGCCTGGGGCAAACGCTGAAGCGCGACCTGTAAAGCATTTGCATCGTCCGAGGGATGACGGGCATTCTTGACCTATGTCGAGCAATCTTTTGGGGTCGGCGGCCACCCCTGAACGCCTAGCCATCGTTTCCCAGACAGACACCATCACATTTGGTGAGATGGATCGACGTGTCCGCGCGCTGGCCGGATGGATCGCCTCGGAAGGCATCGGGACAAGCGATGTCGTCGGTGTCTCCATCGCCGACGAGCCCCTGCACCTGATGGTCAGCCTGGCGCTGTTGCGCATGGGGTGTCCGCATATATCGCTCGCCACCCATGATCCAGCACCGCTGCGTCAGGACCTGATCCGCCGTTGCGGCGTGGTCGCCGTGATCGGCGAAAACCCACTGGATGATGGCGTCCGCACCATTACCATCCCGGGCGTTTTGCCACGGGGCGGCGCGGCGGACGCCGCATTGGACCTGCCTCACCCGCGAGACGACGCCATCGCGGTTTACATGGCGACGTCGGGCACGACGGGCGCAGCCAAGATCATCGCATACACGTACCGTCAGATGGCGCAGCAGGGATTGACGCGCCATATGCCGCCAGCGGCCAGATCCGAATACATTCCCTCGTCGATCCAGTTTCTCTATGCGAAGAAGCACCGCCTGCGCAGCGCGATGAACGGTTACACGGGGGTGTTCCATATCGCCGCGCCCGCCGAAATTCCTGGTATCTGCCGCGCATACGGTGTCGACGTGCTCAGGCTTTCCCCGCCCCAGGCCCGTTCGCTGATCGATATCGCGGCCATGCCCGGGTGCCGGCTGCCGGAAGAGCTGCACGTATATGTGGGCGGCGCGCGCATATCCGGCGCGATGCGAGCGGACTTCCAGCAGCAGCAGGTCCATTCGCTCCACGTCGAATATGGCGCGACCGAGTGCGGCAATATCGCGGTCGCTGGCCCGGAATTGCATGCGCGCCATCCTGATAGTGTCGGCCGCCCGCTGGACGGCGTTATGGTGGAAATCGTCGACAGCGCGGATAGGCCCTTGCCCGCAGGCGTCGATGGCCTGATCCGGATACGCACGCCTGGCATGGTCGCGGGATATGTGGGCGATCCCGCCCTGACCGCGAAGACCTTCCGTGACGGATGGTATTACAGCAGCGATCGTGGCCATCTGAACGAGGACGGTCTGCTGGTTTTCGAGGGCCGTGCCGACGACATGATGATCCTCAATTCCATCAACATTCATCCGGCCGAGATCGAACGGGTGGCCGAGACGTTTCCGGGCGTCATCGAGTGCGCGGCCTTCCCGCTCCGCTCGATGGTGCATGGCGACATTCCCATGCTCGCGGTGGTCACGACCGACACGTGCGATCTGAAGCAGCTTGCCGCTCATTGCACGCGGCAGCTCGGCGTGCGCGCGCCACGCAAGATTTTCCGCGCACGGGATCTTCCACGAAACGACGCGGGCAAGATTGTCCGCCATGAGCTGTCGGCGCTGGCAGCGCAGAGGCAGCTTTGATGTCACCGGAATTTTCTCTGATGCGCGAGCGGATCATCGCCGCGATCCTGGCAAACCCCGCGCTTTCTGCCGAGAGCGCGGCGATGCTGAGCCAGCACGCGGAGCCCGGTGCCGATCATACCTTCGAGGCGCTGGCGATGGACTCGCTGGCCCGTATGGAGCTTTGCATCCACTTCGAGTGCGAGTTCGGTATCCTTATCAGCAGCGGCCATCTCGACATCTATCCCAGCATCAACGCGCTGGCCGATTTTCTCGCGTCCGGAAAATGATCCTGTGGCAAACCATCAGGCGGCGGACAGCTCGCCTGAAGACAATGCTGCGCGACACCCTTCATCCTGACAACATCACCTGCAACGGGCCGCGCGCGGTCGAGCCCTACCCGGCCCGTATCGAGGCCATCGTGACGGAACGGCGGACGCTCATGGACGAGAGCCGGAACGCGTCCATCGACTGTATCATCCGCCGCCCGGCGTCGGCCGCCACGGCAGCGCTGCCCGTCGTCATCAACTCCCTGCCGGCGCCGTGGCGGGCGACCGAGCCCAGCGTCTCCATGAGTCATGTCACGCGCTATCTCGCCGCGGCAGGGTACGCTGTCGTGGACGTCTACCACCGCAGCGGCGACAAGCGCCTGTTTCCCGTACTGGCCGGAGAAGCCCGCGGCAAGGGTGACTATCTGCGCACGCGCATCGCCGACATCACCAGTCACCACCACCGCTTCCTCGATATCGCCATGCTGATCGAGCGGCTCGCCGACTTGAGTTCGGGTGGCGCCCTGAAGGGCCCGATGGACATGAGCCGTATCGGAATCGGCGGCCATTCACTGGGCGCGCTGACCGCGCTGTCGCTGGGCGGGTTGCGCTGGCCGCCCGCTTTCGAGAGCTACCGGCATCCCGGAATCAAGGCCGCGATCCTCTACAGCAACGCCTTGCAACGGAGCCTGGCGAGCAAGACCATGATGTCGGGCCTCTCGGTTCCGTGCCTGCACATGACCGGCACCCGGGACAGGAGCATCGATGGCCGCGAAGGATGGCGGGAAAAGCTGCTGGCCTATCACATGGCCCCGAGCGGCGATCAGTACGCCCTGATCCTGCGCGGCGCGGACCACCAGACCTTCGGCGGGCAACGCGCCGACCAGCTGTTGGCGAACCGGCGGGAAGAACTGTGCCACCAGTTCATCCGATGCGCCTCGCTGGCGTTCTGGGACGCTTACCTGAAGAACAGCCCGCAGGCGCGTGACTGGCTGCGACACCGCCTCCCATCCGCGCTTGGGCGAGACGGGTCCCTGGAATTCAGATAGGCGTGGTTAGCTGAATATCTTCAGCGTGACTGAGTCGATGGCGTAGAGCCCGAACGCGATCACGGCGGCGGCTGTGATGCGGTTGAGCAGCAGCATGTGGCGGTCCTCGATCTTGCTGTGCAGCAGGCCGATCAACACGACGAGCGCGACCCACCAGACCATGGATCCGACGAAGACACCGGAAACCACCTCGGCGGATTGCGGGACGTCCAGTCCGGAACTCATCCCCCACGCGACGAACAGCGCGACGAAGGCCGCGATAGTGATCGGATTGCTGACGGTAAGGATGAAGGTCGCCGCCATGGACCGCGCCATGCCGTGGCCGTTGATCTCGCGCTGCTCGTAATGGGGGTGGGAAAGCCAAAGCTTGAGGCCCAGAATCAGCAGCAGGATGCCGCCGGGTATCCTGAACCAGGCTTCGTGCGCCTCGACGAAGGCCGATACCGCGGTGATCCCCGCCGCCGCCACGAGGGCGAACGCCGCATCGCCCAAGGCCGCGCCCAGTCCCGTGGTCAGCCCGGCCACACGGCCGCAGGTGATCGTCCGGTGAATGCAGAGGATGTTGACCGGCCCCATGGGGGCGGCGACGATAATCCCGATCAGCAGGCCCTTGATGAATAGCGGCAGGCTATCCATGAGCTCGCAGTGTGTCGTTGAACCGAACGGGCGCGCCGGCGGGGGCGCTGGCCAGCTGGCCTTCCCACATCACCTTTTGCCCCCGGATGATCGTGCCGACCGGCCAGCCCGTCACGGTGCGGCCATGGAACGGGGTCCAGCCGGATTTGCTGGCGATCCAGCTGTCTTCGATGGTTCTCGAGGCTTTCATGTCCACCAATGTGTAATCCGCGTCCCATCCCACCGCGAGCCTGCCCTTGCCGGCAAGCCCCCAGATGCGCGCCGGCCCGGCGCTGGTGAGATCGACGAACTGCTGCAGGTTAAGCCGTCCGGCATTGATATGATCGAGCATCAGCGGCACCAGGGTCTGGACGCCGGTCATGCCCGACGGGCTGTTGGGATAGGCCTTCGCCTTCTCTTCCAAGGTGTGCGGCGCATGGTCGGAACCGAGCACATCGACGATGCCGTCGGCGATGCCGCGCCAGAGACCGTCGCGGTGCGCGGCGGTGCGGATCGGCGGATTCATCTGCGCCCGGGTGCCCAGTTGCTCGTAGCATTCCGGCGCCGCCAGCGTGAGGTGCTGCGGCGTGACCTCGACCGTGGCGATATCCTTGTGACGGGACAGGAGTTCGATCTCGTCGGCGGTGGTGATATGCAGCACATGGATGCGGCGCCCGGCCTGACGCGCCAGGGCGAGAAGCCGCTGGGTCGCGATGATGGCCGACTGATCGTCGCGCACCACGGGATGGGTCAGCACGTTGCCTTCTTCCGCGAGACCCTTGCGCTCGCGCATCCGGTATTCGTCTTCCGAATGGATGGAGACACGTCGGGAGCCACTGCGCAGCACGCGCAGGATCACCTCATCCTCATGCACGAGCAGGTCGCCGGTCGAGGCGCCCATAAACAGCTTCACGCCGCAGCAGCCGGGCAACTTCTCCAGCTCGGGCAGGAGGTCGATGTTCTCGGCGGCCGCGCCGACATAGAAGGCGTGATCGCACCACATGGTTTCGGCCGCGCGATCCAGCTTGTATTGCAGCGCTTCGGCGGTCGTGGTCGATGGTTTGGTGTTGGGCATTTCGAACACGGCGGTCACACCGCCCAGCACGGCGCCGCGGCTGCCCGATTCAAGGTCTTCCTTGTATTCCAGGCCGGGTTCGCGGAAATGCACCTGGCTGTCGATGACGCCGGGCAGCAGGTGCAGCCCCGTCGCGTCGATCACCTGGTGAGCCGAGGCCTGCGACAGATCGCCGATCGCCGCAGTCTTGCCGTCCCTGATCCCCACATCCGCCGGCCCGATGCCGCGGTGGGAAACGCAGGTTGCGTTGCGTATGAGCAGGTCGAAGGATGTACCCATAAGATCCATGGTCCTGTTGGCTTCCGCGTTATATGTCACATAATCCGGTTGCAAAAGCCCGTAACCGGCCATCACCATGATTTATGGCTGCGCCCTCGAAGCGCCAGTCATGTCCACCAGGGAGGCACCATTGAAAACCGCTGTGATTCTCGAGGAACGGGGCGTTCTCGCCATCGGCGGCTCCCAGCGGCGCTCGTTCCTGCAGGGATTGATCTCCAACGATGTCGAGCGGATCGCTCCGTCGCAAGCCATTTATGCCGCGCTGCTGACGCCGCAGGGTAAATTTCTCTTCGACTTCTTCATCGCCGAGCAGGGCGAGACCCTGCTGCTCGACGTCGACCGGGAGCGCCTGCCCGATCTGCTCAAGCGGCTGACCATGTACAAGCTGCGCTCGGATGTCAGTCTGAGCGACCAGTCGGCGGACTGGTATGTCGCCTCCCTGCTCGATCCGCCGGAGAATTTCGGAGATACCCTTGGGACGGCCGCCGCTCTGTCGGATGGCGTTGCCTTCATCGATCCGCGATCGGCCCGGCTGGGCGCCCGCGCGCTGCTGCCCCGCTCGATCGCGCTGGAGACACTCGGTTACAGGACGGCGCCGTTCGAGACCTACGAGGCGCGGCGCGTGTCGCTCGGTATTCCGGATACGCGCCGCGACCTGGAAGCCGACAAGACGCTGCTGCTGGAGGCCAATTTCGACCAGCTCAACGGCGTCTCCTTTAACAAGGGCTGCTATGTCGGGCAGGAACTGACCGCCAGGACAAAATATCGCGGCAATGTCCGGCGCAAGCTTTATCCGGTGGTGCTGGACGGCGTCGCGGCGCCGGGCACCGAGGTGATGCTGGGCGACCGGGAGGCCGGCGCGCTCCGATCGGTGGCCGGTGACCGCGCCATTGCCCTGCTGCGCATCGAGGACGTGGACAAGGCGCGCGAAAGCGGCACGCCCCTGATGGCCGGCGGCACCACGATCCAGGTGGAGACTCCCGTTCCATGACCGACCTGACCCGCTGCGCCTGGCCGGGCACCGACCCGCTTTATGTCGCCTATCACGACGAGGAATGGGGCGTGCCGGAGCGTGACAGCCGCGCCCTGTATGAGAAACTGATGCTCGATGGCTTCCAGGCCGGACTGTCGTGGATCACCATCCTGCGCAAGCGGGAGAACTTCCGTGCCGCGTTCCAGGGATTCCAGCCCGAAATTGTCGCCACCTTCGGTCCGGCCGACGTGGATCGTCTGCTGGGCGATGCGGGCATCATCCGCCATCGGGGCAAGATCGAGGGCGCCATCGCCAGCGCCAAAGCGTATCTGGCCATGGAGGAACGGGGCGAGAGCTTTTCCGACTATCTTTGGCAGTTCACCGGTGGCCGGGTAATCCAGAACAGCTGGAGCGACATGAAGCAGGTGCCGACTGAAACACCCGAGAGCCGGGCCATGTCGAAAAGCCTGAAGCAGAATGGCTTCAAGTTCTGCGGCCCGACCATCTGCTACGCCTTCATGCAGGCCGTCGGCATGGTGAACGATCACATGAGCCACTGCTATAGGCACGGCGAATTAATTTAATATCAGCGTATTAGGATGCTTTCCTAAGAATCTGGTTGCATCAAGACTCCCGCGATTTCTGCTACCTCCCTTGCCTAAAGGCCGGGGTGACAGGCCTGTCCGCCGTGACTATCAAGACTCATGTTCACCCGACCAAGACATCGACGAGTTCCTTTGGGGCCCCTCGTACTGGCGTTGATGCTCGCCGCCTGCGGCGCGCGGGCGCCGGCGGACCGGGAAGCCGTGATGCTGCACAGTCGCACCTTGGGATTCATCGACCAGATCGGACGATCTGGCGAAGGCACGCCGCAAATGGTGGCCGGCGCCCTGATGATGCCGGCCGGCGTGCCAACCGGAGCCAAGGTGCCGGCCATGGTGATGCTACATGGCGGCACGGGCCAGGGCGCGCAGGACTGGTACTACGCCAAACTGTTCAACAGCTGGGGGATCGCCGTGCTGGCCGTGGACAGCTTCGGGGAACGCGGCGTCGAGAACACGATCTTCGACCAGTCCGCCGTTTCCGAGGCGTCGATCATGGCCGACGCCTACGCGGCCTTGAACCAGCTCAGTTCGGATCCGAGAATCGATTCACAACGGATTGGCATCATTGGATTTTCAAAGGGTGCGGCTCCTGCACTTCTCGCATCTCTCAAGCGCTTTCGTAGCGGCTTGGCGGCAGGAGACAACCGCTTCGCGGTGCATGTCGCGTTCTATCCCTGGTGCGGTTTTTCATTCCTCGACGAGGCGGCGACCGGCGCGCCGGTGCTGATCCTGAGCGGCGGGCTGGACCGGGTCACGCCCGCCGGGCTCTGCAACGACCTCGCGGCCCGGCTGAAGCAGGATAATCCGGCGCTGCCGCTCGACATCGCCATCTATCCAAGGGGCGGCCACGCCTTCGATTACCCGCATCCCTATTTCCGTTTCGTCGAGAAACTGCCGGTGCGCGGCAACATCCCGAGCCGGTGCTTCTTCACGGAGACCGCCCCCAATGTCTATGTGGAGCAATCCTCGCGGCTCGGTGTGACGGCTCAGTCGCTACGCTATGCCCTCAGCTTGTGCAGCGAGCCCGATCCCAAGGCGCAGGCGATCTATGACCCGGAGGGCACGCGTGACGCGCTGGGCCGGATGGAGACGCTGATCCGCAACAGTTTGTTGGGTCCGCCGCCGCAAACGGCTACAGTGGATGCTTCCAGGTAACGCCCTGACAGTTTGAACCGGAACAGGCGGCCCAACGGATGAGCTCACGCAGGCGCAAGCGCAACAAGAACGAATTATGGCTCTGGATCGTGCTGGGCGCGGGCCTTGGCTTGGCGATCCTGCTGATCAGCCTGGCGGCGTAGCGCGGTTCCGCAGGCGCGCCGAAAGCGATGCGTCCCGGGCGAAAGGCGACGCGTCGGGGTTTTCGTCGATGGCCGGACCGAGGAAGCCAAGCCCGTCGCGGCCGAAGCCATCCCGGAGCGTTTCCTCCAGCCAGTGACGATCCTGTTGGCGGCGCGCGGCGACGAGCCGACCCGCCTCGCTCAGCCACGACCAGCGGGCTTCCAGCGCGTCGAAAAGCTTGTCCATGCCCACACCGGACGAGGCGGACGCCAGCAGGACCGGCACCGACCAGCCCTCGGGCGCGCCATTGAGAGAGAGCGCGCCCTTCACGTCGGCGCGCGCGCGGACGGCCGCCGGCCCGATGTCGGCCTTGGTGACGAGGATGATATGCGGCACCTCCATGATGCCGGACTTCATGAACTGGAGGCTGTCACCCGATCCCGGCTGGATGCAGAACACGACGCTGTCCGCCACTGTCACCACGTCGGTCTCGGACTGGCCGACCCCGACGGTTTCCACCAGGACGACGTCATAGACGGCCCGCATCAGCACCATGGCGGCGAAGGTCAGCGACGCCAGCCCGCCGAGCCGGTCGCGCGCGGCCATGGACCGGACGAAAATGCCCTGGTCTTCCGGATCGGTGGCAAGGCGGGTGCGGTCGCCCAGCAAGGCGCCGCCCGTGCGCCGGGACGAGGGATCGACGGCGATGATTCCGACCGTCCGGCCGGAGGCCCGCCAGGAACGGATCAACGCGCCGGTCAAGGTCGACTTGCCGACGCCGGGCGGGCCGGTCAGGCCGATCACATGGGCCCGGGGCAACGCCCAGGCACGGTCGAGGAGCGCAACGACATCGGGATGGGCCGGGTCGGCCTCGATGGCGGCCAGCGCCGCCGCCATCGCCGGCTTGCCGCCGGCCTCGAGGGTCTGGAAATCCGGGACCCGGGTCCGCAATCCTCAGTCCTTGGCGGGCGCGTTGTTCAGCACGGCCTGCGCGGCGGCCAGACGCGCGATCGGCACGCGATACGGCGAACAGGACACGTAGTCGAGGCTGACTTCCTCGCAGAAGGCGATGGAGGCCGGGTCGCCGCCATGCTCGCCGCAGATACCCAGCTTGATGCCTGGACGGGTCGCACGGCCTTTTTCCGCGGCGATGCGGATCAGTTGGCCGACGCCCTCGCGGTCCAAGGTCACGAAGGGGTCCTTCTCGTAGATGCCGCTGCGCAGATAATCGTCGAGGAAGTTGGCGCTGTCGTCGCGGCTCAGGCCATAGGTGGTCTGGGTCAGGTCGTTGGTGCCGAAGCTGAAGAACGCGGCGGACTGCGCGATCTGATCGGCCAGCAGAGCGGCGCGCGGCAATTCGATCATGGTTCCAACGATATAGCCGCTTTCCTTGAAGCCCAGTTCGGCCGCGATGGCGTCGATCTTGCCCTTCAGGATATCCAGTTCCTTCTTGGCTCCGACCAGCGGGATCATGATCTCGGGAACAACCGTGTCGCCGGTTTCACGGAAGACCTGCAGCGTCGCCTCGAAGATGGCGCGCGCCTGCATCTCGTAGATTTCCGGATAGGAAATGCCCAAGCGGCAGCCGCGATGGCCCAGCATGGGGTTGAATTCGTGCAGCTCGTTGGCGCGCTTACGCATGGTGGCGAGCGAGACGCCGGCCTGATCGGCGATCTCCTTCAGTTCCTCGTCGGTCTTGGGCAGGAACTCGTGCAGCGGCGGATCCAGCAGGCGGATCGTGACCGGCAGGCCCTTCATGATGTGGAACAGCTCGGTGAAGTCCTGGCGCTGCACCGGAAGCAGCTTGGCGAGCGCGGCGCGGCGCTCCGCTTCGGTTTCCGACAGGATCATCTCGCGCACCGCCATGATCCGGTCCGCCTCGAAGAACATGTGCTCGGTGCGGCACAGGCCGATGCCCTCGGCGCCGAACTCGCGGGCGGTGCGGGCGTCGAGCGGCGTTTCCGCGTTGGTGCGCACCTTCATGCGGCGCACCTTGTCGGCCCAGCCCATCAGCGTGGCGAAATCGCCGGACAGTTCCGGGTTGATGGTCGGCACCGCGCCCTTGATGACCTCGCCGGTCGAGCCGTCGAGCGTCAGCACGTCGCCGCGCTTGAGCACTTCCGTGCCGATGGTCAGGGTGCCGGCGGCATAGTCGATGCGCAGGGAACCAGCGCCCGAGACACAAGGCCGGCCCATGCCGCGCGCCACGACGGCGGCGTGGCTGGTCATGCCACCGCGGCTGGTCAGGATGCCCCTGGCCGCGTGCATGCCGTGAATGTCTTCCGGGCTGGTCTCGATGCGGACCAGGATGACATCGCGGCCTTCGGCGGCCGAGCGTTCGGCCTCGTCGGCATCGAACACGATGATGCCGCTCGCCGCGCCCGGCGAGGCCGGCAGGCCGCGCGTCAGGATTTCCTTGTGCGCCTTGGGGTCGAGGGTCGGATGCAGCAACTGATCGAGCGCCTCGGGGTCCATGCGGCCGATGGCCTCGCGCTCGGTGATCAGGCCTTCGCTGGCCATCTCGACGGCGATCTTCAGAGCGGCGGCGGCGGTGCGCTTGCCGCTGCGGGTCTGCAGCATCCACAGGCGGCCCTTCTGGACCGTGAACTCGATGTCCTGCATGTCGCGGTAATGGGCCTCGAGCTTGTCCATGATGGCGGAGAGCTCGGCGAAGGTCTGCGGCAGCGATTCTTCCAGCGACGGATCGGTTTCGCCCGCCGCCAGCTTGGCGGCGGTGCTGATGTAGCGCGGGGTGCGAATGCCGGCGACCACGTCCTCGCCCTGGGCGTTCAGCAGATATTCGCCGTAGACCTCGCGGGTGCCGGTGGCCGGGTTACGGGTGAAGGCGACACCGGTCGCCGAATCCTCGCCCATGTTGCCGAACACCATGGCCTGGACGTTGACGGCGGTGCCCCAGGCTTCCGGAATGTTGTGCAGGCGGCGATAGACCTTGGCCCGGTCGTTCTGCCAGGAGTTGAACACGGCGCCGATGGCGCCCCACAGCTGCTCGTGCGGATCGGTCGGAAACGGGCTGCCGAGTTCTTCCTGGACCTTCGCCTTGTAGGCCGCGACCAGCTCCCTCAACGCTTCCACGTTAAGTTCGGTATCGAGCGTAACCCCAAGTGACTCCTTGTGAATGTCCAGGATTTCCTCGAAGTGATAATGATCCACTTCAAGGACCACGTCCGAGTACATCTGGATGAACCGGCGGTAGCTGTCATAGGCGAAACGGGGGTTGCCAGACAGCGCGGCCAAGCCTTCGACGGTCTCGTCATTGAGGCCCAGATTGAGCACCGTATCCATCATGCCCGGCATGGACGCGCGGGCGCCCGAGCGGACCGAAACCAGCAGCGGGTTGGCCTTGTCGCCGAAATTGGCGCCGACGATGCCCTCGACCTTGGCCAGCGCCTCGGCAATTTGTGCCTTTAGTTCAGCGGGATAGACGCGGTTGTTATCGTAATAGGCGGTGCAGACCTCGGTGGAGATGGTAAAGCCCGGCGGCACCGGCAGGCCCAGATTGCTCATCTCGGCCAGGTTGGCGCCCTTGCCGCCCAGCAGATTGCGCAAGCCGGCATCGCCATCCGACGCGCCGCCACCGAAACTGTAGACCCACTTAGTCATGCACAAACCCTCGATAGTCACTACCCCGCGCCGCCTCACCCGCGCATGCGGGAAAGCGGTCTGGGAAAGAAAGCCGCCCAGTGAAGGGCTGGGTCCCCGCCAGGGCGGGGATGACGAATGTTAAGAGGCTGCGCGGAATTGGCAACGTCCGCGTCATCCTTCGATCTTCGAGAAGTCGGCCACCCTGTGCAGCGTCGCCCGGATTTGCGACAGCAGCAACAGACGGTTTCGGCGCAGGTCCGGATCCTCCGCATTCACCGTGACGTGATCGAAGAAGGCATCGACCGGACGGCGCAGACCGGCCAGGGCGGCCATGGCGTCGGTGAAGCGTTCCTCGCGCACCGCCGTCTCAGCCTGGGCCATGGCGTCGGCGAGACGGGCGTGGAGAAGCTTCTCCTCCTCCTGGGCCAGCCGCTCGTATTCGGCGGCGCCGTCATAGGAGACCGAGTCCTTCTTTTCCTCAATGCGCACGATGTTGGTGGCGCGCTTGTAGGCGGCCAGCAGATTGGCGCCGTCCTCGGTGTCGAGGAAACCCTGCAACGCCTTCACCCGGTCCAGCAGACGCACCAGATCGTCCTCACCGCTGAGCGCGAAGACGGCGGTAATCAGGTCGTGCCGGACACCCTGTTCCTTCAGATAGACCTTCAAGCGGTCGGCAAAGAAATCGAGCAATTGCAAGGCCGTATCGGAAGAAGCTCCAGCCGCCTGAAAGGTGTCGAGCAGGCGTAAACGCAGCCCGTTCTCCAGCACCAGCCGGATGACGCCCAGCGCGGCACGGCGCAGGGCGAACGGGTCCTTGGAGCCGGTAGGCTTTTCGTCGACGCCGAAGAAGCCCACCAGCGTGTCGACCTTGTCGGCCATGGCGACGGCGACGCTGACGGGCGCGGTCGGGCACTGGTCGTTGGGGCCCTGCGGCCGGTAATGATCGGCGATGGCCTCGGCAAGCTCGGCTGGCTTGCCTTCGGCGAGGGCGTAGTAGCGACCCATGATGCCCTGAAGCTCGGGGAACTCGCCCACCATCTCGGTGCGCAGATCGGCCTTGGCGAGACCGGCGGCCTGCCGGGCCAGCGCTGGATCGGCACCCGGGATCGACGCCGCCAGCTCACCGGCGAGCGCGGCGACGCGGCGAACCTTGTCGCCCAGCGTGCCCAGCTTTTCGTGGAACACCACCTCTTCCAGCGCCGGCAGCCGGCTTTCCAACGTGGCCTTGCGGTCCTGGTCCCAGAAGAACTTGGTGTCGGACAGGCGGGCGCTCAGCACGCGCTCGTTGCCGGCGACGATGGCCTTGCCGCCATCCCTGGCCGCCAGATTGGAGACGATGGCGAAACGCGGCGCCAGATTGCCCCGCGGGTCGCGGAACATGGGGTATTTCTGGTGGGTCTTGATCGCCGAGATCAGCGCCTCGGGCGGCACGTCCATGAAAGCCGTGTCGATGTCGCCCACCAGAACCACCGGCCATTCCACCAGTCCGGCGACCTCGTCGAACAGGCCGTCATCCTCGATGGGCTTCAGGCCGTGCTGCTCGCCATACTGGTCGAGGTGCTCGCTGATATCCAGCTTGCGCTCGCGCGGGTCGACGATGACGAAAGCGGCGCGCAGCTTCGACTTGTAGTCGGCGAAATCGCTTACCTCGATGCGCTGCGGCGCCATGAACCTGTGGCCGACCGTGCTGTCGCCGCTGGCGATCCCGTCGATTTCGAGCGGCACGACCGCGCCGTCGAACAGGGCGATGATGGAATGGAGCGGGCGCACCCAGGTCAGGCCGCCGCTGCCCCAGCGCATGGATTTGGGCCACGGGAAGCCGCGGATCACCTCGGGGACGATCTGGGCGATGACATCGGCGGTCGCCCCGCCCTGCTTCTCGATGATGGCGACGAGGAAGGTGCCCTTCTTGTCCTCGACCTCGGTGAGCTGATCGCGGCTGAGGCCGGTCGAGCGCAGGAAGCCGTCGATGGCTTGCTGCGGCGCGTCGGTGCGCGGGCCCTTGCGTTCCTCGCGGACGTCGGGCTGGGCGACGGGCAGGCCATCGATGACCAGCGCCAGGCGACGCGGCGTCACGAAGGCGTCGGCGCGGGTCCAGCTCAGGCCGGCGGCCTTGAGCTTTTCGGTCACGAGGCGCTTCAGATCCTCGGCGGCCCGCGCCTGCATGCGGGCGGGAATCTCCTCGGACAGGAGTTCGAGCAGGAATTCGGCCATTATGCGGCCTCCGTCTGGCTTTTCAGCCAGGCTTCGCAGCAGGCCTTGGCCAGCGCGCGGACACGGCCGATATAGGCTTGGCGCTCGGTGACCGAGATCACGCCGCGCGCGTCCAGCAGATTGAAGTTGTGGCTGGCCTTGATGCACTGGTCATAGGCCGGCAGCGCCAGACCGGCGGCCAGCAGCGACTGGCACTCGCCTTCGGCATCGCGGAAGTGCTGGAACAGGATGTCGGCGTTGGAATATTCGAAATTGTAGGTCGACTGCTCGCGCTCGTTCTGCAGGAACACGTCGCCATAGCTGACGCCGTTGCCGTAATGCAGGTTGTAGACGTTGTCGACGCCCTGGATGTACATGGCCAGACGCTCGAGGCCGTAGGTCAGCTCACCTGAGACAGGGCTGCAATCAATGCCGCCAACCTGTTGAAAATACGTGAATTGGCTGACCTCCATCCCATCGCACCAGACTTCCCAGCCCAGGCCCCACGCGCCCAGCGTCGGGCTTTCCCAGTCGTCCTCGACGAAGCGCATGTCGTGGATGGCCGGGTCGAGACCCAGCTCCTTGAGCGAGCCCAGATAGAGCGCCTGGATGTCAGGCGGCGACGGCTTCAGGATGACCTGAAACTGGTAGTAGTGCTGCAGGCGGTTGGGATTCTCGCCGTAGCGGCCATCCTTGGGACGGCGCGACGGCTGGACGTAGGCGGCCTTCCAGGGCTTGGGACCCAGCGCGCGCAGGGTGGTCGCCGGATGAAATGTGCCCGCGCCCATTTCCACGTCATAGGGCTGGAGAATGACGCAACCCTGACGGGCCCAATAGGCCTGCAGAGTCAGTATCAGTTCCTGAAAGGACGGCGCGGAAGACATGCGTGGCGGAACCCCTGTGGACGGCGGGCGCACCGTAACGTCGGCCCGTGAACGGGTCAAGAAAACGCGGCGGGGCGCGGCCTAGAAGTACCGCGCCAGATTCCGCCGCACCCGCTCCAGCGGGGTACCGCAACTGGTATCCGGCTCGAATGGCTTGCCGGTTATCGCCTCATAGGCCTTCATGTAGACGCGCGACGTCTGATCGATCAGTTCGGCGGGAATTTCGGGAATCGGGTCCGTGTAGGGGTCGCACCGCGCCGTCACCCAGCTGCGGACGAAATCCTTGTCGAAACTGTCCGGGCGCTGGCCGGCCTCGAAGCGCTCGCGATAGGTATCGGCGATCCAGTAGCGGCTGCTGTCGGGCGTGTGAATCTCGTCCGCCAGAACGATCCGGCCTTCGGCATCGGTGCCGAACTCATATTTGGTGTCCACCAGGATGAGGCCGCGAGGTTTGGCCAACGCCTGCCCGCGGGCGAACAGCGCCAACGCATAGCGGGATACCGTGTCCCACTGCTCCTGGGTCAGCAGCCCCTGCCCGACGATATCCGCCGGCGTCAGCGGCTCGTCATGGCCGCCGTCGAACGCCTTGCTGGTCGGGGTGATGATGGCGCGCGGCAGCACCTGGTTGTCGCGCAGATCGTCGGGAAAGCGCACCCCGTACATCTCGCGCGCACCTTGCTTGTACATGGTGAGAACCGATGTGGCCGTCGTGCCCGCCAGATAGCCGCGCACGACGATCTCCACCGGGAGAATGTCGAGGCGGCGGCCGACGACGACGTTGGGATCGGGATATTCGATCACGTGGTTCGGGCAGATATCAGCCGTCTCCTCGAACCAGTAGCGCGCCGTCTGGGTCAGCACCTGCCCCTTGAACGGGATGGACGCGAGCACACGGTCGAACGCGCTGATGCGGTCGGTGGCGATGATGATCCTGCGGCCGTCCGGCAGATCATAGTTCTCGCGTACCTTGCCGCTGTAGTGACTCGGCAGCTCGGGAATGAAGGCGTCGGGCAACGTATAGGAGTCGGTGGTGCTCATGGTCTTCCGCTACCGGTTGGGAGCGAGACCGTACCACAGGAATGTCGCCATCCCGAGTGACGGTTGTTGCAGTGCGATGAATTTTTGCGGGCGGGATCATCCGGTCCGGTCGCGGCGTTTGTCACTGTCATCTCTATCCACCAGCGGCCCGATCGCCGCCGCAATACCGAGGGAAATGTCATGAAGCAGATGCTGAAGATGATCGCCATCCCGGGTCTCGCGCTCGCCGCGCTGCTGGCGGCCCCCGCCGCCGGTTTCGTCGCGCCGGCTCAGGCCGCCTGTGCGTCCGGTGACCGGATCGACGGCACGACCGCCGACTGGGCCAAGGAGAAAGCCGCCGCGGCGGGCTACAGCGACGTCACCATGGAGCGCAAGGGCTGCGACAATTTCTGGCACGGCGTCGCGATGAAAGACGGTCGGCAGACCCGAATCGTCGTCTCACCCGACGGCGACGTCAGGCCCGAGGGGGACTGACGGTCAGGGCTGCAGTCCCGCTTTCTTCAGCATCTCGATGGCGGGCGGGATCGGGATCGCGAAGGTAATGCCCGAGGGGCGGTCGAGAGCGCGCTCCTTGGTTTCCTGGACGAAGGTGGAATTGATGATGCCCACCACCGAGCCATCGCCCGGATCGACCATGGGACCGCCGCTGTTGCCGGGATAGCTGGTCGCGTCGAGCTGGTACGCCATGGTCTTCTTGTCCAGCGCCCGGATCATCTCCGGCGTGAGGTCGGCCGGATTGGCCTGCGAGCGGGCGATCGGCGTGATCGCCGAGATGATTCCCCTGTGGGTCGCGGGATAAAGCCCGTAAACCGCGCCAACCGGGAAGCCGGTGAAGGCGATTTCCTCGCCCTCCATCAGCGGCTGGCCCAGGAACAGACGGAGCGCCGGCAGTGTCTTGCCCTCGATCTTGAGCAGCGCGATGTCATGATCGGCATCCGCGGCGACTTGGGTCACCCGGTGGATGGTCGCGTTGTCGCCCTCGCCGACGAAGATCGAGAGGCTGCCGGTATTGGCGCCGCGCACCACATGCAGCGCTGTCATGATATGCGTGCCGTCACCGACGGCGAAACCTGTGCCGAGAATCACGTCCTGCGGCTGCCGGGCCGGGTCATGCGTACCGATGGCGACGACGCTGGGCTTCACGGCCGCGATCAGTTCGACAACCGGATCGGCATGCGCCGACGGCACGGTCGCGGACAAGGCCAGGGCGGCGGCGAGAAACAAGGCGCGCATCAATAGGTCTCCGAAGTCAGAAGGGATGTCGGCGAAAACGCGCGCACGAAGTCGCGCGTCAGGGTCAGGGCCGCGTCAAGATCGCCGTCGAAATCGGTGGCAATGGCGAACACGGCCGATGGCTGAGGGCCGCCCAACAGGCGCGCCCTGGTCGTTTCCAGCTTGGCGGCGATATCGCTGCTCACATTCTTTCCGTTCACGCGGTACCAGTAGAACACCAGCCGCTGACGTCCCGGCCGAATGAGGCGGACATATCGAACGCTTACGGTCTCGCCGTCAACCTCCAGCGTGGCCCGTTGGCGTTCGCCGGCATCGTCCCAGCCCGGTCCCGCCAGATCATTGCCGGCATTGATCAATTCTGCGCCTTGCCGCTGGCGGTCGTAGCGGGCGACGTACATGTCGACCGCCTGCCCTCCCGAGATGTAGCGGGCGATCAGGCTGGCGTCGGCGCCACGATAGAGCGGCTTCCAGTCCAGCCCCTGATAGGCGGTCCGTCGCCAGCCGTGCGCCTCCTCGGGCGCCGACATGGCGCCGCCGGCCGGTGCTTCCCGCGCCTCGACGATCATGGCGTAGGCCGGCCCTACGCCCGCCACCAGCAGGACCGCGGCGGCGGCGGCGACCATGGTCCGTCGGACGCGGGAAGACGTCCCGTCATGGGCGAACGCGTGCGCCAGCCGCTTCGGCGGCGATTCGGCGAAGAGCCAGCAGGTCCCGATATAGAGCGCTAGGACGAACAGGAAGAACCAGAAGCCGTAGATCAGGTGGTCGACGTCCATGCCGCGCTCGCCCTCGCTGTAATAGCCGAGAAGGACGATGCCGAGGGCGCGCAGCCAGTTGGCGACGATGGGGATGATCACGGCGAAGGCGATGGCCGCGACGCGGCGCGGCCAGGTCCGGAACAGCAGGTATGCGGTCAGCAAGCCGATCTGGAACATGGCGGTCAGATACCGGATGCCCGAGCATTCCTTGGCCACGTGATAGAGGTGATAGGGCTGCGATCCATCCTCGAGGGTGATGAGAAAGCCGTCCGTGGTGATGGGTATGCCGAGCAGACGCACGGACCAGACGAGGAAATCGGCGGTCCAGCGCTGCAGGGTCGGCACCAGGAAATCGCCCATGGGGACGAGAAACACCATGAACCCCAGCGGGAACAGGAGCACGCGCACCACCGGCCAGCCGAACAGCGCCAAGACCGCGCCTTGCACCATGCCCACCAGCGCCAGCTGCTGGACCGCCTGAACCTGGGCGGCCCAGCCGGCGAGCCAGCCAAGCGACGCGCCCAGCACGAGAGCCAGACCGCGCCAGTCCACGCGCGGCACCAGAGCCGCGAGACGATCCCTGTCCTCCCAGACCAGATAGGCAAGGATGAACGGTACCAGATAGGTGTGCTGGAAACTGTCCGAGCCGCGCCATGTTCGCTCCATGGAGGCGGCGGTCTCCCAGAAAACCGCCAGCAGCACGAGCAATACGGCGCCGAAGGCGAGCGCCGACCACTGCCACCGCGACATGCCGGCCAGCGCCGCAGGCGCCGCCGTCACGGAGCCATCACCCGGTCCAGGGTTCTCAGATTGGCGTCCCAGCCATAATCGCTCAGCACCCGCCGCCGCGCGGCGGCGCCATCGGGAGCCCCCTCGCCCCCGGTCAGCACGGTGATGACGGCCCTGGCCATGTCGTTGGCTGAGTCGGCGACGGCCACCTCGCCAGGCTGGATGCCGCGCAGGCCCTGCGCCGCCGCACCGGAGGTCACGACCGGCCGGGCCATGGCCATGGCCTCGAGCACCTTGTTCTGGATTCCGCGCGCCACCCGCAGGGGCGCGACGACACACGCGGCATGGGCCAGATAGTCGCGGGTATCCGGCACCGCGCCGGTGACGGTGACGCCGGGCAACGCCGCGAGGGCCATGACTTCCGAGGAGGGATTGAAACCGACGACATGAAACGAGGCCCGCGGCACGCGCTCGCGCACCAATGGCAGGACATCGGCCGCGAACCAGCCGACGGCATCGATATTGGGCCAGTAATCCATGGCGCCGGTGAAGACGATGGCCGCGTCATCCCCTTGGTAGGGATCGGGATAGGCACGCTCCGGCGAGAACCGATCGGTATCGACGCTGGAGGTGAGCGCAAAGGTCCTGCGCGCGGCGGCGGGGACCCGTTGACGGAACAGGGCCGCTTCCGGTTCGGACACCAGCAGGCAGGCATCGACCCGGCCCGCGACCGCCGCCTCGAAACGGCCCAGCGTTCGGGCCTCGCGGCGGTAGAGCCATTGCAACGGGCCCTGGCGGGCGTCGGCATATTGCGCCCACTTGTCCGAGTCCACGTCGACGAAGTCCATGACCCGGCGCATGCCATCAAGCTGGTCGAGATAGAGCCCGGTCTGCGAGGAGTAGAGGAAGGCGGCCTTGGGCGCATGGCGGGCGACGGTCTCGCCGACCCAGGCGCGCATGCCCGAATCCCTGTAGCACGCAACGCTGAGCGGCTCGCTGCGCAGCAGCCCGGTCAGGCTACGCATCCGCGCCAGAGATTTTGGCAGGGCCGTGAAATGGGTGCTCGCGCACAGCGCCTCGAGTACGCCCACATGCTGCCAGTCCTCGCGGTAATCGATGAAACAACCGAGATGGACACGATAGTGCTGCGCGAGGTGCCGCAGGATGTGCCACGAGCGGATCTTGTCGCCCTTGTTGGGCGGATAGGGAATCCGGTGCGCGAGGAAGATGAGATCGTCCACGGATTACCCCAGATAGCGGGAGACGCGCGGGCCAAGCGCATTGGCGACGCCCAGCGGCAGCCGCGACCAGACCTGGATCATCAGGCGGTATTTCGGATTGTTCGGGCTGGCATCCGGTAGCGGGCCGCCCTGCGGCAGGTAGTATTCGTAATGCAGCGGCGCCGCCTCAAAACCGAAATTGCGCTTGAACGCGAAGGCGCCCGAGCCGACCTTGCTGCGCCCGAAATCGAACAGGGTCGCGCCGCGCGCGCCGGCCCGGCACATCAGGTCGTAGTACATGAAATCGTTCGCACCCAGAGCCCGCGCCTCCCGTCCGCCGCCGCCATAATAAGGCAGGACCTCGTCGCGGAAGTAGAAATTGAGCACGGAGGAGACCGGGCGTCCGTCATGTTCGATGGTCAGGATATCGCTGGAGCCATGGAAGACGCGCAGCAGTTCGGCGAACCAGCGCCTGGGAAACACCGGCGTGCCCAGATTGCGGACGCTGGTGGCGTACTGGAGGAAAAACCGGTCGAGGCCGGCATCGACCGTCCCGGTCAGGCCGCGGTCGATCGCCTTGCGCACGACGGCGCGCTGCTTGCGGGGGATGGCCTTCAGGTTCGCATCCGGATCAGCGCTGATGGCGCGGCGGAACGTGGCGTAGGTCTGATCCTTCGCCGGCCAGCCCAGGCCGGTCGGCGCGCGGCCCCGCAGTTCGAGATAGTCGGCGCCGACGGAATCGGTCAGGGCGCTAGCCGCTTCGACGAGGGCACGCAGCGCCGCCGGGGTGTCGGCGACCGGGCCGCCATAGACGGCGAAGGCGCTCGAGCTGATCATGTGGCCGAACAACAGGCTCTTGATCCGGACCAGAGGCAGCACGCCGACGATCTCGCCCGCGGACTCGGCCAGCAGATAGGGACAGTCATGGCCGAACGCGTTCTCGATGGCGACCTTCCAGCCCGAAAGATGGAAGAAGGTGGCCGACGGGGCACGCTGGACATAGGCGTCCCATTGTTCATGCCGGTCGGCTGAAAGACGTGTAACGATAAGGCTCACGCGGCACCCGGCGGGATCGCGGCGTCAGGCAGCGCCAAGAAAGACCCGGTCCATCCGGTCCCATTCGAAATCGCGCAGCGCGCGGCGGATCTTGCCTTCCATGGCGGACAACCGCGTGTAATGCCGCAGGCGCGACCGCAGCGGCGCGCCATGCTGGCGGGGCTGATCCGGGTCGATCTCCCACGGATGGAAATAGAGCATGGCGGGCTGGCGATCTGCATGGTTCACACGATGCCATGCCCAGCGCGACCACGCATAGGGAAGAAGCCGGAAATAACCGCCGCCGCCGCACGGCAGACGCCGGCCGGCCACCTCGACCGTGCTCACCGGCACCTCGGTCAGGCCTTCGGTCGCGTAGGCGAAGCGGTTGCCGCCGGGCATGCCATAAATGTCGTGCGCGATGGGATAGATGCTGGAGCTATAGCGGTGCCCTTCCTCGGCCAACGCCTCATGCGCCCACAAGGTGCGGGCATCGATGGAAAAGCTGGCCGCCCGGTAGCCGTTGACGGCGGTCCCGGACAGATCCTCCAGCAAGGCCTTCGTGCGGCGGGTATCCTCGCGAAATTCGACCGGGGTCATGTCGCCGACCCGGCGGTGGCGAAAACCGTGGCTGGCGACCTCGTGTCCTTCCGCGGCCATGCGGCGGACAAGCGCCGGATAGCGCTCCGCCACCCAGCCGAGGGTGAAGAAGGTCGCCTTCACGCCGTGATCGGCGAACACGTCCATGACCAGATGAGTGTTGCGCTCGACGCGGTGCGGCAGGCTATCCCAGTCGCCCTCGCCGATCTGGCCGGCGAAGGCCTGGACCTGGAAGTAGTCTTCGACGTCGACCGTCAGTGCGTTGCGCATCGTTCGGCCGATGTCCTTTTCTAGCTGTCGCGTGCCGAATCCGACAGCAGTTCATCCAGCGCCCGCACCGTCTTGTCGAGCAGCCGGTCATGAGCCCGGGCCGATTCCTCCAGACGCTCCAGACGCTCGAGCAACTCGTCCTTCGGGGCGGCTGCCGGCGCAGGAGACGCGGACGTCCCGTTCCGGACCACTTCGGCCAGCACACGGGCAATCTCGTCCGGGTCGCGCAGGCGCGCTTCCTTGAGGAAACCATACATCAAAAGCTGCGCGCAGTAGGCATCCATGGAGCCTCCCGCCGAAGACGACGGGGTGACGGGCGTGCTGCCCGAGCCGGAAAGCGCCGTGGCCAACAGGTTCAGCACCCCGGGGTCAAGCCGGCGCATCTGCTGCAGGAAGCCGTACATCAACACCTGGGTTCCCAGATCGTCGAGGCGGGACGGCGTCAGCGGGCCGGTAGCGGACGGCGGCGTCACCGTATCGACCTCCGGCTCGAGGCCGGTCTCGACCGCATCGGCCGTGAAACCGACCGAAGGGGCACGATGGACGACCGATGCCGTCTGGTCGGGCGCACCCAAACCTTCCGAATTGCGCTCGACGATGAATTCCGAAATCACCTGCTTCACGATGGCCTCGTCAATTTGATGCAGTTCCTCGAGATATCCGAACAGCAGCAGGCGCGAGCACAGCTGGTTCAGCCGGCGCGGCATGCCGCCGCAGAAGTCGTGAATGGCCTGGATCGCGTCATCCGTGAATGCCGGGTCCTGGTCCCATCCCACAAGCCGCAGACGATGGTGGATGTACTCCCGCGTCTCGTCCCAGTCGGCCATGGGCAACAGGTGATAGGCGGCGATCACCCGCTGGCGCACCTGCTCGAGCGCCGGATCCTTGGCGAGGCGCCGGCGGAATTCAGGCTGTCCCACGAGCACCAGCTGGATCAGCGCCGCGCCGCCCACCTGGTAGTTGGACAGCATCCGCAGTTCCTCGAGCGTGGCGTTGCTGAGGTTCTGCGCCTCGTCGACGATGACCAGCACCCGCTTGCCCGCCTGATGGGCGTCCTGCAGGAACGCCTGCATCCGGCCCAGGACGGCGGCCTTGTCCAGCCCTTCGTGCTGGATACCGAGACCGCCCGCGACCATGCGCAGGATGGTATCCGGCTCGAGTTGGGTGGTCACGACCTTGGCGATGAAGTAGCGGTCGCGATCGATGGTATTGAGCAAGTTCCCAACGACGGTGGTCTTGCCCGCCCCGATCTCGCCGGTGATGACAATGAAGCCTTCGCCCTGGCTGAGCCCGTAGGTCAGATAGGCCATCGCCTTACTGTGGGTCCGGCTGCCGTAATAGAAGCGCGGATCAGGCGTCAGCTGAAAGGGTATTCCGGTTAGCTTGTAGAAACTGCTGTACACAGGCACACCTCGTCATGCGGTCAAGCCCGGCCCGGATAGCCCCCACCATCCCTTGCCAAACCAGGCACTCGTTCCACGTGCCTAATGAGGTAGTGAGATTCACGACGGGAGGCAAATGGATTCATTTGAATGAAATCAAACGCATATATGAATCGACTTGAACGCAAATCTTAGCATTCGGGGGCCTCGCCCGGACCATATCTAGACTCGGTCAGAAGTTGGCGCGCAGAGAAAGCTGCACCACATTTTCCGTCTGGTCGCGAACATTGACGTTCGAATCGAGGGTCGAAAAGATATAGGCCAACTCGGCCTGGGCATATTTCGAGAAGTCGTAATGGATTTCGGCGCGTACACCGTAGAAATTATCGACCCGGCTTGGGCCCAGATCGAAATCGGTATGACGGTGGCGCAACTGCAGCACCGCGCGCAGGCGTTCGTTCAGACGGCGTGAAAGACGACTCTTGATGTCGTATTCATGCACTTCCCGGCCGGTCGTGTCGAACACCCGCTCTTCGTAATAGGCTCGCGTGTCGAAGGTCGTGCGGCGGTGATCGTACTGGAAATTCACTTCCAGACGATTGCTGCGGAACGTGTCGTTCTCGACGCCGAACACGATGTCGTCGGGATCGAGAATGCTGCCGAAATCGCTGACGAAGAAATCGAAGTCGTTGAACTGCCCGTCCTCGTTGATATCGGCGAAGCGCCGCTGGGTCGTGGTGATCTCGTGCTTGTAGCTGAGCCCCACCTTGAAGCGCTTGCGGCGATACATCGCCTCGGCACTGAAGGAGGTATCGCCGTCCATCTTGCCGTAACGCACGGTGACGTCGGTATTACGGGTCGGATTGAACCGCAGGCCCGCATCCCAGACAAAATCGTCGATGTTCTCGCTGAGATCGGGATCCTCGATCTTCTCCCAGCCGGCCGAACCGACGAGCCCGAGCCAGCGCACGAAGCGGTACTCGGCCTCGGCGCGGGCGAGGATTTCCCGGGACTGCCGTCCATCGCCGCGGCTGCGATCGTCATAGCGTCCAAGCAGGTTCCAGCGCAGCCGGCCGAGGCGATCGCCGCTATCCGCGCGGACTTCGCCCGTATGGCTGAGATAATTGTCGATGAAGCGCGGCGTCGGATCGTTCGCCTTGGGCTGCGACACGGTGACGTAGCGCAGCCGGTACATCCAGCGCATATCGGCGATATCGAAGAGCCGGTGCACGAAATAGGGCTCGACCGTATAGGACTGCGTCTGACGCCGATTGATGGAATAATTGTCGGACGAGAAGGTCACGGACTGCGTGTTGTCGACGAAGGGTTCGGCGATGATGCCTGTCGCGTCGATGTAGAAATGATCCTCGATCGGCTCGATGCGCAGTTTCGACGTGAGATGATTGCGCCACTCGGTCCGGCCATCGCGCGAGAACTGGAGGAAGCTGCCCTCGTAGTCGGCCTGGAACTTCAGCCTTTTGCCGTCGACCTCGACGGCAAGCCCGGGATTGACCCGGAACACCACGTCGGATTCCTTGCCCGGATTGTCCAGGTCCACATTGTCGGTATAGCTGACCTGGGCGTCCATGCGCGGCGTCACGCGCCATTTCGCGGCGGTGGCGGCATGCGCGGCGGCCAGCGCCGACCCCGCGACGACGGATATTACAATAAGACGTTTCGGGTCTCTGACCCGGCGGCGAGTCACACCCAGCGCCCTCCCCCCAAGAACGCCAAGGCTAGCTCCTATAGTACTCGTAATAGGACCCGAATCTGACCTTGCCGCCCATGAAGCGGGACTTATTCAACAGCATGCTGATGTTGCGGCAGTCGCTGATCAGCGACAGCGCTTCCATCACCTGGGTCTCCCTTGTCCGGTCGGCCTCGACCACGAAAAGGATCTGGCCCATGCGGGCCGCGAGCACGCCGGGCGCGCTGCTGGCGAGCACGGGCGAGCTGTCGAAGATCACGATACGGTCATGATAGCGCCGCGCCATTTCCTGGAGCAGGGCCGCCATCTTGTCGCTGGACAGCAACTCGGTCGCGCCGGGATGGGGCCGGCCGGCCGGCAGCACGGTCAGATTGTCGATATTGGTGCGCAACAGGCAGTCCGCCACATCGAGGCGGTCGTCGACCAGCACGTCGATGAGGCCCTTGTCCGCCTCGATATCAAGGGCGCTGAGCAACTGGGGCCGCGCCACGTCGGCATCGACGAGCATGACCGTCAGATCCCGCTCGGACGCGATGCTGAGCGCCAGATTGATGGAACAGAAGGTCTTGCCCTCGCCCGGCTGGGTACTGGTCACCATCAGCAGATTGCCGTTGGGAATCAGGTCCGGGCTGCTTGGCAGCGCCTTGCGCAGCAATTGCCGCTTCACGATGCGGAACTCTTCCGCGACGCGGGTCGGCGCATCATCCGGCACGATGAAACCACCCTGGCGCAACCGGTCCAGATCAATCATCGCCGATTGGGACCGGCGGCGCTCCCGCGGGGTCCGGCCTTCGGTCGCCGTTGGCTGAGCGTGGGGCTGGAGCTGGCGGAACGGCACCGCCTGCGGCGCAGGCTGCTCGACGACAGGGGGAGCCGCCTGATCCGTGGACGGAGCGCCGCGGGGAACCGAGGCGATGATTTCGGGCCGGAACGGCGGCCGGACCGCTTCCGTTTCAGGCGCCGACGGAATCGTCACTGGACCGGCGTCCGGCGACTGCGCCAACGGCGGCTCGACCGGAGATGGCTCAGCCGGAAGCTCGGTGTGGGGCTGCTGGCTCTGCGGCGCCGGCGCCGCGGGGACGGCCGCTGCGTCCGCGTTGATCGACTCCCCATCTTCCGGGGATTTTTCGGGCTGCCTCTCCTCCGGACGCTCAGGTTCCAGAGAAAAGGCCGAAGAAATCCGTTGGGCTGCGCGTTCGATCAGGCTTCTGCTCGACTCCTGCGCACCCATCAACCCGTTCCCCACAGCGCCACTGGTCCGATCCGGTAGGTCATGACGAATACATATGCCACAATAAGACCGACCAGGACGACAGAGAAAGACGCGATCTCGACCCTTTTCCGCCGACTGTAACTATCGAACGACACTGCCGAAATGGTGCCGAGCACCGGAAGATCGAAACTGGCGCGCAGGCGGTTCGCGGTGGAGAAGGTGTGATGGACCTGGCTGAGCAGGAATGCCACGCCCAGACCGGCGCCGAGCCCGACCAGCAGGGACGCGGACAGCAAGGCGGCGCGGTTGGGGCTGCTGGGGCCACGCGGCAGATCCGGCGGCTCGATGACGCGGAACTGCACCTTGTCGGTCTTGCCTTCCAGATCCTGTGTGATCCGCGCGGACTCGCGGCGCTGCAACAGATCTTCGTACTTCTTCTTCACGATATCATAGTCACGATCCAAGCGAAGCAACTCGGCCTCGACATTCGGGACCGTCTTGGCGAGCTCGTCCAATTGGGCGATCATCTGCTCCTGCTCGGCCATGCGCGCACGCAAGCTGGCGATCGCCGTGTCGGTTTCCACCAGCTTGACCTGAATCTGCTCCCATACGGGATTGACCATGGTCGCGTTCGGATTGAGCGGGCTTTCCTCGCCGCCATCATTGGAGGCCGCCGCCGTCGCCTTCTCCTGATTGAACGTCTCGATGGCCTTGTCCAGTGACTCCTGCGCGGCGATCACGTCGGGATGAACAGGCGTGTATCCCATCGCGTCCAGTTCGGCCAGCTTCCGACGCATCTCGGCGACCTGGTCTCCTGACGTGAAGGAATCCTTGTTGGTCCCGCCCGCGGTTCGGATGGCGATGAACTTTGGCACGTTCACCGCCTGCTTGCCCAATTCGGTGCGGGTCAGCACCGCGTCGTTGTACTGACGCCGGCGATCGACCAGTTCGCTCTTCTCGCGCTGCATGCGCGCATAGTAGTTGTCGTCACCGGGAAGCATGCCGATGTTATCGCGGCGGAACGTGGCGCGGCGCTGTTCGGCCTCGGACAGCTGCTGCTCGTAATCCCGGATCTGTTCGTCCAGGAAGCGACGCGCCTGGGAAATGTCCTGGCGGCTCAGACCGAGATTGCTCTCGACGAAGATGGTCAACAGCGACTGGACCACACGCTGGGCCTTCTGACGATCGTGATCCTCATAGGACAGGCGGAACAGGTTGGGGGCCACGGGCGTCAGCTGCACCTTGCTGCGGATCTGGTTGGCCATGGCGGCGACCTGAGCGTCGCTGGTGGCGCCGAGATCCAGATCGGACATGCGCAGCACGCGTTCCATGTTGGGACGGCTGAGCAGCGTCTGCTGCATCACCTGAACCTGCCGGTTGACATCGACGGCGACGGTCACGCCCTCGAGCAGGTCCTTCAGCATGGTGTCGGTGTCGATGTAGATCTGGGCCGAGGATTCATATTTGTCGGGAATGGAGGTGACGTACATCCATCCGCCCAGCGTCACCAGCCAGGCGACGCCTAACGCATACCAGCGCCTAAGCCAGAGCGACCTGAGCAGGAGAAGCAGTTGTACATAGTTATCGTTCATGATTCGTCTTCGGAGCCGTTGAGCTTCTAAAGCCCCTTCCTCGTTAGGTTTATCGCGCTCCCATTCGCGAACCCGTTGATAGGCCAGTATACCGCGAAAGCGGCGGAACCGACAGTAGGGCCTTTGGAGAGTTCCCTCACGCCGGAAAACATCCGAACCGGACGCCTTCCCCTCGTGTTCTCCAGGGCGACAACCGCCAACTTCCTAACGAACAATTCCTCGACTATGTGTGGCTGCCCAGCCGCTCAGAAAAAGCTTTCCGGGATGATGATCACATCGCCGGGATTGATTTTCACATTGGCGGAGGTGTCACCATCACGGATCAGGTCGCTGATCCGTACAGTGTACTCCTCCTGCTTGTTCTCCTGTACGTTGTAACGCACGAGCGTGGACCTGTTGCCGGCGGCATATTCCGTCAGTCCGCCCACGCTGATCATCACATCGAGCAATGTCATGTTGGAGCGGAACGGGATCGCCTGCGGCTCGGTTGCCTCGCCGACGACGCGCACCTGCTGCGCGAACGGGCCGGTGAATCCCGAGACGATCACGGTCACGATCGGGTTGCGAATATACTTGGAGAGCGCCTGTTCGATATCGCGCGCCAGCTGCGTCGGCGTTTTGCCGGTGGCGGCCAGATCCTCGATCAGGGGGACCGAAATACGGCCATCGGGGCGCACGGTCACGGTCGTCGTGACTTCCTGGTTGCGCCAGACGAAGACGTTGATGGTGTCGAGGGGACCGATGATGTAATCCGGCCCGGGCCCTTCATTGGGGGAGACGAATTCGGCGGAGGGCAGCGAACCATGGCGGGCACCGCAGGCGGCGACCAACAGGACCATGACCCCCAGAATGATTGACCGCGTCACGTTCTTCACAATTCCGACCGTCAAGCCGACTTCCCTCGCCTAGTAACCTGGTTACCAAGACACCGCCCCAAGACGACGTCATTCCGAGCAGCGGATGTGTAGCCCACCAAGATGCCAGCACTTCTCGGAACACTTGATCCGAGGATATACTGACAATTCCTTTGTTTCACTAGCAAATTGTGTATTCCGGGTATGCTCCGGAGCGACGCAGGCCGTGGCGGATTCGACCCTGCCGGTCAATCCAGGAAGACCTCCACCGGCGCCGCGTGGCCCAGAAACGCGCCTGGACTGGCCGACGGGCCATAGGCGCCGGACTGGAACACGATAAAAAGATCTCCCACGTCAGCCCTCGGCAGCCCCACATTGTCCCCAAGACGGTCGAGGGGCGTGCACAAGCAGCCCACGACATCCACCGTCTCCTCCGGCGCACGGCCGATCCCGCCATCGATCGCGACGGGATAATTCTTGCGGATCACCTGACCGAAATTGCCCGAGAGCGCCAGGTGATGGTGCAGGCCGCCATCGGTCACCAGGAAAGTCTTGCCGCGCGAGACCTTCCGGTCGACGATCCGGGAAACATAGACGCCGGCCTCGCCCACCAGGTAGCGGCCCAGTTCAATCGCGAAGACGGCCTGCGGCAATGCCTGCCGCGCCGGGATCAGCATCTCGGTCAGCGCCGCGCCGACGCGGGCAAGATCCAGCGGCGTCTCGCCGGGGAAATACGGTATGCCGAAGCCGCCGCCCAGATTGACGTAGCGGACCGGAGATGGCGCGGCCTCGGCGAGCCGGAGCGCAAGCTCGACCGTGCTGCGCAAGCAATCAATCAGGATGTCCCCGCCGAGCACCTGGGAGCCCGCGAAGATATGGAATCCGGCGAAATCCAGCGGCAGTCCGGCAAGCTCGGCCAGCAGCGCGGGCACTTGTTCCTCGTCCACGCCGAAGGGTTTGGCGCCGCCGCCCATGCGCATGCCCGATTGCCGCGTCTCGAACAGCGGGTTGACGCGCACGGCGACCCGTGGACGGCGGCCCAGCGCGGCGCCGATAGCCGCCAGCCGGCGCATCTCGCCGGCCGATTCCAGATTGACCGTCACGCCGGCGCTGGCCGCCGCGGTCAGTTCGGCATCGGTCTTGCCCGGTCCGGCGAAGCTGATCCGCGCCGGGGCAGTCTGGCTCGCCAGCGCCCGGTCCAGTTCGCCGCCGGACGCCACATCCAGGCCATCCACGAGGCGGGCGAGATGAGCGATCACTTCCGGCATGGGATTGGCCTTGATCGCATAGTGGAGATGCAAGCCGTCCGGCATGACGGCGCGCAGCGCCGCCACACGCCTTGCCATCAGGCGTCCGTCATAGGCGAACAGCGGCGTGCCCCGCGCGGCAGCGATCTCCGCCAGCCGCGTGCCGGCCACCAGCAGCGCGTGATCGCGGACCTCGAAATCGCCGGGTGGCATACCGGTCACGGCGTCCTCCCGAACATGCCCGCCATCTCAGCCGTCAATCCCACGCGGTCGATCTTGCCATTCGGATTTCTCGGCAGCGCCTCGCGCAGGATGATCGCCTTGGGCACCATGTAGGACGGCAGCTGCGCCCGGCAGTACGCCAGCACGTCATCCGCGGAGACGGCGTCCTCGTCACGCAGCGTGATCAGACCCACGATGGCCTGCCCCAGCGACGGATGCGGCAGGCCCAGCGCGATGGCCTCGGCGACGCCTTCGGCCTCGAAGAGCACATCCTCGATCTCGGTCGGGCTCACCCGGTAACCGGAGGTCTTGATCATGTTGTCCTGCCGCTCGACGAAGTAGAGATATCCCTCCTCGTCGCGGATGACCGTATCGCCGGACCAGACGGCGGGAGCCGTCACGCCGAACGTCTCCGGCAGCGGCCGGAAGCGGCGTGAGGTGCGCTCCGGATCGTTCCAGTACCCTTGCGCCACAAGCGGGCCGCTATGGACCAGTTCGCCCGGCTCGCCCGGCGCCGCCGGCCGTCCGTGGGCATCGACGACATCGATACGGGCATAAGGGATCGCCATGCCGATGGAGTCGGGACGTGTATCGACCTGGTCCGGGTCCAGATAGGTCGACCGGAACGCCTCGGTGAGACCGTACATCAGGTAGATCCGCGTCGATGGCGCGCGGGCGCGGATCGCGTCGATGGCATGCCGCGGCATCCGGCCACCCGAATTGGTGACGTAGCGCAGGGTCGCGGCGATCTCCGGCGGCCAGTCCAGACCCAACACCTGCAGCCAGAGTGGCGGCACACAGGCAAGGCCCGTGATGCGCTCGCGGACCAGCACATTGATGATATCCTGCGGGAACAGGTGGTTGATCAGAACAGCGGTCGCGCCGCTCAGGAACGCCGTCGAGACCTGCGAGAGGCCATAGTCGAAACTTAGCGGCAACGCGCACAGGATCCTGTCCTCGGCATGGTTGCCGAGATAGGACGCGACGCTGCGGGCACCGGTGACGAGGTTGCGGTGAGACAGCATCACGCCCTTGGGCAGGCCGGTGCTGCCGGAGGTGTAGAGGAGCGCGGCGAGATCGTCGGGCGCCGGGTGTCCGATGGCGTCGGATGTCTTGGCCAGGAACGCATCCCAACCGGTCTCGACGGTCACGACGTGCCTGATCGTCTCGGGCAGGCCGCCCGCGTCGGCGCGGAGCGCGGCCAAGCGGTCCGCCGAGGTCACGAGGATGGCGGCCCCTGAGTCGGACAGGATATGATTGACCTGCCGGGCCTTGAGCACCGGATTGACCGGCACGAAAACGCCGCCCGCGCGCGCCGCGGCGAACAGCGATATGACGGTCTCGAACGATTTGGGCAGGTAGACGGCGACGCGCTCGCCCGCCCGCAACCCGTGGGCGAGAAACGCCCCGGATGCACGCCGGATTTCGCGGGCTGCCGCCACATAGGTCAGCGACTCCGGTCCGAGGCGCAGCGCCTCGCCCAGCGGATTGAGCGTCAGACCGCGCTCGATGAGGTCGCCAAATAGCATGATGAAGCGGGTGCCTTCACGCAGTAGGGTAACCAGTGTCCATACCCGGCAGCTTGTTAGACGAATGACCGTCATAGTGGAAGAGTTTCGCGATGTTGCGCGCATGCCGGCGCGCTTCGGCCCGCTGTTTGCCCGTCACGAAGCGCGCAGCATCTTCCTGACCCGCGACTGGTTCGCCCTGCTTCCGGCCTGCGGATTCGAGAGGAACAGCGCGCTGGCCTTCATGGCGGCCAGCGCGCCGTCGGGCGAACCGCTCGCCGTCCTGCCTCTGGCTTTTTCCGGAGCAGGCGCTTCCTCGCTGGCCAATTTCTATTCCCTTCGCTTCGCGCCGCTGCTGAACGAGGATGCATCACCGGGGCTCAGGATCGAGGCCCTCGCCGCCATCGGCGCCGACCTGAAGCGGCGCTGCACCCTGGTCCACCTGAAACCCATGGCGGGCGACGACCCATCCCTGCCCTTGATGAACGAGGCGTTTCGCCGCGCCGGTTTCCTGGTGGACAGCCACGCCGGATCACCGATGCGCTATCGCGACACGGCCGGGTTGAGCGGGTCGGACTTTGCCGCGCAGCTCGGCTCGCGCCTGCGAAACAGCATCCGGCGCAACATGAAGGTCCGTGAACCGTCCGATGGCTTCTCGCTGTTCACCGCGCAGGAGGACACCGCGCGAGGCATCGGTCTTTTTGAAGCCGTCTACGCCCGAAGCTGGAAGGGCGCCGAGCCGTTTCCCGCCTTCATGCCGGCATTCGCCGCCATGCTGGCCCGCCGCGGCGCGCTCCGGCTGGGCGTGTGGGAGATCGACGGCCGGCCCGCGGCGGCGCAGCTCTGGATCGTTCACGAACGTCAGGCCACCATCTACAAGCTGGCGCATGACCCGGACTATGACGACCTGTCCGTCGGGTCGGCGCTGACCCTGCGCATGTTCCAAGAAGTCCTCGACCGCGACAGCCCCGCGCGGATCGACTTCGGCCTCGGCGACGAGCCGTTCAAGAGCGACTGGACGCCGTGCCGCGCGGACGGGCTCGGCTGGCTCGCCTTCAATCCATCGACCGTCACCGGACTGCTGCAGGCGGCAAGACACCGCGCCGGGCGCCTTTTCAGCTTATCAGGCGGACGGAACGGTGTATAAACCCGAAAATTTCGACAGGGCGACCATGGCCACCATCGACAAAGTTCGCGACGTGCTGGGAGAGACACTGGGGCTGGGTGACCGGACAGCCTCCATGCTCGCCTCCACGCCGCTTCTGGGAAATCTGCCGGAGCTCGACTCCATGGCGGTGGTGGAAATCGTCACCCGTCTCGAAGCGGATTTTCAGATCAGGATCCACGATGACGAGATCAGCGCCGAGACCTTCGCGACGCTCGGCAGCCTGACTGGCTTCATCGAGGGAAAACTCTAGCCGCGACGGGGCCAGCGCCAGTGAAGGCCGAGTTCATTGCCGGTCCAAGGGGCGAACTCTTCACCCTGTACTTTCCGACTGCGCCTGGCGTGACGCCACGCGGCGCCATGGTGTTCGTCCCACCCTTCGCCGAGGAAATGAATCGGGCGCGCGCCACGGTCACCGCGCAGGCGCGGGCCTTCGCGTCGGTCGGCGTCGCCGTTCTCGTGCTGGATCTCTACGGCACGGGTGACAGCGAAGGCGCCTTCGCCGACGCCCGCTGGGAAACCTGGCGCGAGGACGTGCGGGTCGCCGGCCAGTGGCTGCGCGATGCCGGGCATGGCCAGGTCGGTCTCTGGGGTTTGCGATTGGGTGCCCTGCTGGCGGTGGACACGGTTTTCGATGCGCCGGATTCCTTCGACTTCATCCTGCTGTGGGAGCCCGTCCTGTCCGGAAAGGCGTTCATGGACCAGTTCCTGCGGATCGGTATCGCCGAAGGGCTCGAAGCCGGTGGCCGCAGCATCACGCTCAACGAATTACGCTTGAAGCTGAGCCGCACGGAACCCGTGGAAGTCGCCGGCTATGTGGTCTCACGAATTCTGACTCACGCCATCGACAGGTCGGACATGATCCTGCTGGCCGAGGCATTGCGGGTGCCGCTCACCTGGCTCGACGTCTCGCCTCCCGGCCCCGACCGCCGCGATGCCATCGACGAGATCATGCGTGTCTGCGGCGCGGCGGGCGTGAGCATCGATTACCGGGAAGTCCGCGGTCAGCCCTTCTGGGCGGTCCAGAACGCCGCAGCCAGCCCGTCGCTGATCGAGACGACACTCAGCGCGGTCGCGGATACCCATGGCCCAGTCTGAGGAACGCAGTCTCGTCTTCATGGCCGACGGGACGCTTCTCGTCGGCGTGCTCCACCTGCCCGAAGAAGACACCGCGCGCGCGGTCCTGATCGTGCCGGGGGCGCCGCAAACCCGGGTCGGGCCGCACCGGCTGTTCGTCGATCTGGCCCGGCAACTGACCGCGCACGGCGTCGCCGTGATGCGGATGGACCGCCGCGGGTTTGGTGACAGCAGCGGCCCGCAGGTCGAGTTCGAGAATGCCGGCGCCGACATCGCCGCCGCCGTCGCGGCGCTGCGGAACGCGCAACCCGGCATTCGCTCGGTGTGCGTCATGGGTCTGTGCGACGGCGCCAGCGCCGCGCTGCTGCATGCCACGGTAATTCCCGGCGTCGACGAACTCATCCTGATCAATCCCTGGGCGCGAACGGACGGCGGGGAAGCCAGAGCGGTGCTGCAGGCCTATTACCTGCCCCGCCTGCTGCGCTGGCGGCGCTGGCTGGCCGTCATGACCTCCTATGCCCGGATGCGCGGCGCCCTGGGCAGCCTTGCCACCGCGGTCGTCGATGCGGTCAGGACCAGCGCGAAACCCGGGGGACAACCCGAGTTCATCGCCGCCATGCTGGGAAACTGGGTGTCCTTCAAGGGCCGCTCCCTCGTGATCCTGAGTGACCGGGACCTTACCGCGACCGCCTTCGATGACGTGGTCCGCCAGACGCTGAGCTGGCCGGTGCTGATGCGGTCCACCCGCGCGGAGGTGGCCCATATCCGGGACGCCGATCATACCTTCAGTTCGCGCAAGCAGAAGGCACTGCTGGCCGGCTGCATCACGGCGTGGCTGGAAACGGAGAGCGGCTCCTAGGAACCCTGCGGACCGTCGCCATCGGGCCGCTTGGGTGGTGTCGGCCGCCAGGGCCCCTTCTTCGCGCCTGGCCCGCTTTTTTCAAGCCGGACAAGCACATAGGCGACGACCGGAACGGCCGCGCAGAAGAGGATGAACATGGCCGTGTCGAACACAGGCGGGCTTTCGTCGGGACGCCGGAACGGCCGCGCGCTTGTGCGTCGGCCTGACGCCTGATACCACAGACGCACCGGCGCGAAAACGGAGACGATTACCAGCCGATGCGCAGCCTGTTTGTCATGGCACTGGTTTTTGCCTGGGTTCCCGCCATCGCTATGTGGCCCTATCTGGGCATCGTGGTGTGGATGTGGATTTCCTACATGAACCCGCACCGCCTCACCGATGGCATGGCGTACGACTTTCCCGTCGCCGAAATCGTCGCCATCGCCACGCTTCTGGCCTGGGTGTTCTCGCGCGAGCGCAAGGAACTGCCCATGCGTCCGCTCGTGGTGCTGATCCTCGTCTATACGATCTTCACGACGATCACGTCCGCCACGTCGCTGAACCCGCCGCTGGCGTGGGAGAAGTGGGAGGTCTTCGTCAAGGTGATCCTGTTCACGCTGATCACCATCCCGCTGATCAACACCCGCGAGCGGCTGCACGCGATCATCTGGGTGATGGTGATCTCCTGCGGGTATTTCGCCATGCGCGGCGGACTGTTCACCGCGCTGACCCTGGGCGCCTACCGGGTTTTCGGCCCGCCGGGCACCTTCCACGGCGACAACAACGGCATCGCGGTCACCTTCCTGATGATCCTGCCGCTGATCCGCTATCTGCAACTGCAGACCGAAAACCGCTTCGCCTGGTTCTGCTTTCTCGGCGCGCAGATTCTGACCCTGTTCGCGGTGTTCGGCACCCAGTCTCGCGGCGCGCTGGTCGCATTGCTCGCCATGACGATCTATCTGCTGATCCGGTCGCGCCGGATCGGCACCATGATCGTCATCGGCGTCGCCGGGCTACTGGCGTACAACTTCATGCCGGAGGAGATGAAGGAGCGTCAGGGCACGACCCTCGACTACCAGGAAGACGCCTCGGCCATGGGTCGGATCACCATGTGGAATTTCGCCATCGACGTGGCGAACGACCGTCCGATCGTCGGCGGCGGCTTCAACGTCTTCTATGACAACCCGACCCGCGCCCGCCTGCTGCCGCGCAACGAAAAAGGCGAGCAGGAACAGGGCCGCGCCGCCCACAGCATCTATTTCGAAGTCCTGGGCGAGCACGGCTATGTCGGCCTCGGACTCTACCTGCTGACCGGCGTCTGGGCTTTCTTCGCCGCCGAGCGCCTGGCCGCGCGCGGCCGGCGGCGGCCCGACACGAAATGGGCGTCGGATCTGGCGCGGATGATCCAATACAGTCTGATCGGGTTCGCGGTCGGCGGCGCGTTCCTGACCAAGGCGACCTTCGACCTCTACTATCATCTGCTGGCCCTGATCGTGATCACCGAACTGCTGGTGGCCAAGGCGGCGAAGACGGAAGTACCGGAGGTGATTCCGCCCGGCGACCCGATCCTCGCCTTCTTCCTGAAGCCACGGCTCAAGGCGTTCAAGCCGCCAGCCGGCGGCGCGCGGGATTTCCGCAAGCCCCGTTAGGCCGAGACCAGCGCGCGGTAGGCCGCGACCATGCCGCCGAGATCGAACGCCTCGAAGGCGCGGCGCCTGTTGGCCTCGCCCAGGCGGCGGCGCAAGGACGGGTCCCGGGACAGCGCGAGAATGTGCCGCGCCAGACCATCCACGTCGCCAGCGGGCGTCAGGTACGGTGCGCTGTCGGGGGCGATCATCAGCCTGACATCGCCCACATCCGTCGATACGACCGGTAATCCGGCCGCCATCGCCTGCAGCACGCTGTTTGGCGTCTGCTCGGTCTCCGACGACAGGACGAACACGTCCAGTTTCGGATAGACGTTCTCCACATCCGTGACAAAGCCGGTGAATTCAGTATCCGCCGTCAGACCAAGCGCCGTGGCGCGCGCTTCGAGGGCCTGCCGCTCGAGGCCATCTCCCGCGATGACCAGCCGCGCAGGGACCGTGGCGCGGACGATGGCGAACGCGTCCAGCAGTAGATCCAGTCGCTTCTCCTCGCGCAGCACCGCGACAGTTCCGATGGTGAACGGTCGTGGGCCGGCAGGGGATGCCTCGGCGGCGGCGGCGAAGAGCGCGCAGTCGATGCCGTCCGGCACCAGCACCAGCCGCGCCGGGTTCAGCCGCCAGCCGGACACGGCACGATCGCGCAACCGGCGCGAGGGCACGATCACCCGTACGTCGCCGCTCAGGACCAGTCGGCGGATCAGGGCGCGGCGGCGGTAGTCCCTGTCCGCTTCCTCGGACCCGAACCCGCTTTCCACATGCAGCCGCCGGCAGCCCGGCAGTCCGCATGCGGCCAGCACCCATTCGATGCTGCCCCAGTTATTGGTGAGCAGCACATCGGGTCGCAGCCGGCGCAGCAGACGCCGACAGGCCAGCAAGTGCCCCGGCGGCCCGCCGCGCGCCGCCGGCGCGTCGACGAAATCGATCTCCAGATCGGGGGCCAGCCGGTCGCGGCACTCCAAATTGCCGTTGAGCGAAATGATCGAATGCCGGAAGCCTTTGCCCAGCGCATTGATCCAGGTGGCCGTCCGGGTCTGGACGCCGCCCAGTTCGAACGCCGGGAAAACATGAACAAGATGCCGCGTCACGGTCCAGCGCCGGCGTGGTGGCGCGTGCCGGGTCGAGCGGTCACTTGCAGGATTGCGCTTCCCTGAGCTTGCGTACGGCGTCGCGCTGGGCAAAGTCCGTGCCGCTTTGCATCACGGTGCCCAGGAGGCCACAAGCCTCGTCCTTGCGGCCCTGCTTCACGCGCGCGAGCGCCAGATGATACTGGATTTCAGGCTCATCGGGCGCCAATGCCGATGCCTCCTCGAGCAGGGCGGCGCCCTGGTCCACGCTCCCCTGCTCGATCAGCACCCAGCCATACGTGTCCTTCACGACCGCCGCGTTGGGCGCCAGTTCATAGGCGCGCTTGGCCTCGGGCAGCGCACGGGGATCTCGGACGGTCTGGTACAGCCACGCCAGATTGTTGAGCACCATGGGATTGTTGCCATCCTGCTCCTTCAACTTCTGATGGTGCAGGATCGACTTCTGCGGATCATCCGCCGTCAGATAGGCGCTGGCCAGGATACGGCGGATCTGTTGATCGCCCGGCGTGCGGGACAGCCAGTCCTCGAGCACCTTGAAACCGTCTGCCTGCCTCTTGGCCTCGGTATAGCCGTAGTAGAGCCGCAGCGCCGATTCCGCTGAATCGATTTTCTTCTCCGCCGCGCGGTATGCCTCGAGCGCCTGCTCCATCTTGCCCATTTTGGCGTTCACATGGCCGACCAGCAGATCGCCCATGGGCATCTGCGGCTGGGCCGCCCGTAGCGCCGTCGCGATTTCCATGGCGGTCTGGTAGCGCTGGCTGTCGACTTCCAGATTGATCAGGTCCATCACCGCCGGCACCAGCTTGGGATCCAGCTTCAAGGCCTGCTGATAGGACGCGCGGGCGCCCAGAGCGTCGCCGGAGAGCAGCTGAGCCCGGCCCAGCGCATACATCACGTTGGCGTTGTCCTTGGCGAGACCGGACAGCCGCGTATAGGTGGCCACCGCGCTGACGGAATCGCCCGCCAGCATCTGCGTGCGCCCCAGCGCCTCGATGACGTCGGGTCGGTCGGGAATGCGCCGGTCGAGCGCGCTCGCCGTCGCCAGCGCCTTCACCACGTCGCCTGCCTGCAGGTAAAGCTCGATGAGCCTGAGACCGGCGACGGGCGACTTAGGGTTCTCCGCCGCGGCCTTTTCCAGCCACTTCACCGCGTCGGCCCGCTTGTTGCGGCTCAGCGCGACGCGAGCCAGTTCGATCATCGCCCCCTCGTTCTTGGGGTCGCGCTTCAGGACTTCCTGAAAGCGCCCCTCGGCGGCCGCGTAATCCTTGCCCTGAACGTCGAGCCGGGCGAGATTCTGGGCCGCGGGCAGATAGTTGGGGTCGGCGGTCAACGCGGCCTGGAACGCCGCGCGCGCCTCGGCGGGGTTGTTCTTGCCCCGAAACACCACGCCCTTGAGATTGAGCGCGACCGGATCCTTCGGCGCGGTGCGCAGCATGTCGTTGATCTGCTTGAGCGCCGAATCATAGTCGCGGTTGAACAGGTGGTAACGGATCAGCAGGAGCTGCGGCCGCTTGGCTTCCGGGTCCTCGCGCACGGCGGTCTGCAGGTCGCGCACCGCGTCGCCGCCCTGCCCCGCGGCCATGCGGGCCACGGCAAGCTGCGTCTTGTAGGTGCTTTCGCCCGGTGCCAGCGACGAGGCCTTCTGAAACAGCTCGATCGCCCTGGGATAGTTGCCAGCCCCCATATGGGCGGCGCCCGCCAGCGCCAGAAGGCGCGCATCGGGCTGAGGCAGGGTGGTAAGCGGATCGAAAATCTTCACCGCGTCGTCGAAGCGGCCCTGGCGCACCAGCGTGGAGCCCAGAAGACGCCGGCCGTTGACATTGTCGGGCACCGCCGCGACGAACGCATTGAGACTGGTAAAAGCCTGCTCGAGATTGCCCTGGGCGTACGCGATCGCGCCCCTGAGATACTGGGCCGGAAGATAGGAATCGAGCGCGGTGCCCGCGCGCTGCAGGACCGACTGGGCGCCGGCGTAATCCTGCTTCTTGGTCAGGATCAGCGCATTGAGATAAAGGGCTAGCGGATGCTTGGCCGCCAGTTCCAGGGCCGTATCGATATTTTTCTGCGCTTCGGCGTCCCGGTCCATGTCGATGAGCGCGGCGGCACGGCCGAGCAGGGCTTCGACATGGCGCGGGTTGGCCTTCAACAGCCCGTCAAAGGTTGCCAGCGCGGCGGGAAGCTGGCGCTGCATGCGCTGCATCTCGCCCTTCAGCACCTTGGCGCCCGCGAAAGAGGGATCGATCACCAGCGCTTCATCGATCAGGGCGATGGCCCGCTCGTTCTCCTTGCGCTGGATCAGCACCCGCGCGTGGCCGATCTTGGCCGAGGTCGATCGCGGCGCCAGTTCGGTCGCCGCCTCGAAGGCCGCCTGTGCCTCGTCGAAACGCTCGAGGCCCAGATAGGCGCGCCCCCGCAGCGCCATGGCGGCCGACCGCTGCACCGCATCGACGCCCTGCGGCTGGATCTCCTTGAGGACGTCCTGGAACTTGCCCTGCGCCAGCATGGCCTCGCCGATCTGGTTGCGCACCTCGTCTGTGTCGCGGCCATAGGCGAGCGCGGCGCGGAACTCCTTTTCAGCCGACGGCCCCTGCTGGGCCATCATGTACATCTGGCCGAGCATGAAACGCGCGTCGGCGTCCTTGGGGTTGTCCTTCAGGGCGTTCTTCAGCAGGTCGACGGCTTTCTGCGCCTCGCCCTTGTCGAGATGCGCCTGGGCCTCGATCAGGAGCGGCTTTCGCGAGGCGGGCTCCGGCGCGCCATACACGACCGTCGGTAGGATGCAGAGAGACAGCAGTACCGATCCTGTCCGGACTAAGTGTCGTGCAGATCCGACTGGAAACATGCGCTGAACCCCTCGCTTCGCTGTGGTGCGCACTATAGCCCCCGCCCTCATGCGATCAAAGCCCAACCCTCGCTCAACGCGCGCCGCTGGGAAACAGGATGACGCGGACGGTCTTGATCAGGATCAGGATATCCAGAACGACCGAGAAGTTCTTGATGTAGTACAGGTCGTACTGAAGCTTCTGCCGGGCGTCCTCGACCGACGCACCGTAAGGATAGTTGACCTGGGCCCATCCCGTGATACCTGGCCGTACCGTATGCCGTTCGGCGAAATAGGGCAGCTCGCGCGACAATTCCTCGACAAAATAGGGCAATTCCGGCCTCGGACCGACAAAGCTCATGTCGCCCTTGAGCACGTTGAATATCTGGGGCAGCTCGTCGATCCTCAGCTTGCGGATGACACGCCCGACACCGGTGATGCGGGGATCGTTCGTCGACGCCCATTTTGGCCCGCCGGCTTCGGCGTCGGTGCGCATGCTCCGAAACTTGTAGAGGCGGAAGACACGTCCATGCTGGCCGACCCGGTCCTGGCGAAAAAAGACCGGGCCCGGGCTGGTCAGGCGGATCAGCAGCGCCGCGACAATAGTCACCGGCATGGTCAGTGTGACCAGCACGGCACTGGCCAGCAGATCGATACCGCGCTTGATGAACAGCCGGAGCTGTCCACCGGTGGATCCTTCGGAATAGATCAGCCAGCTGGGCAGGAAGCCGTGCAGATCCACCTTGCCCGTCTCCCGCTCCATGAAGGCGGCGTAGTCGGTGATCCGGATGCCGGCCAGACGGCAGTCGAGCAGGTCACGCACCGGGAGGCTGCCACGGCGCTCCTCCATGGCGGTGACGATCTCGTCGATCTGCTGGCTGACGGCGAAATCCCTGAGCGAGCCGATCTCGTCGCGATACCGCATCTGATCGGGCCCGACGGCGACCTGTTCCTGGGCCATGCGCACGAACACCACGCTGTGGAACCCCCGCGAGCGCTCGGCTTCCTGAATCTCCAGTATCCGGGACGCAAGCTTGCCGGCACCGAGAACCAGGAGCCGGCGCTTGAACACGTCGAGGTCCAGAATACCAAGGAAGACGGCGCGCAGCAGCACGATCGCCGAGAATCCCAGAACGACGCCGGAGACGAAGATGCTGCGCCAGATGGCCACCCGCGGATAAAGAAAAAAGATCAGCGCGAGAATCAGGGCGCTGAGGGCAAACGCCGCCGTCAAGGTGACCATGGTCCGGCGCAGGTTGCGGCAGGTGTCGCGCTGGTAGAGCCCCAGCACCAGCATCACGGACTGGATGGTGACGATAAAGACCAGGTATTCGATCGTGGGGTCTTCGAGACTGTGATCCGACAAGCCGGCGAATGACAGGCGCAGATACTGCGCGCCATAGATGGCGCCCAGCAGCACGATCGTCTCAAGCAGCGCGAGCCCCAGTACCGCCCGAGAGAAATAGTGCCCGAACACTCTGATCATGAAGCCGGGCCTTTCTTGCGTCGGTGGGGCAGCTTTTGAAGCGTCACCTGGAATCCCCCAATCCCGCCATCAGCATAACCGCCCCCGGCCGGAACCCAAACAGCAACATGGCGGTGGCGCGCATGCGTTCCTATTTCTCGGGGGTTGACCCTCTCCATCGCATGGCCGCACACTTCAAGCGGGCCCTAATATCGAGTAAGCGGATGTCTCATAAAATCCACCCCGCCATCCTGTGTGGCGGGTCGGGGACGCGCCTATGGCCGTTGTCGCGCCGCAGTCACCCCAAGCAGCTGCTTTCCCTTGTCGATCCGCTGAGCCTGTTGCAGGTCACCGCTCGCCGCTTCGCCGATACCGGGCTGTTCGCACCGCCCATCGCCCTGTGCAGCGAGGCCTACCGGTTCATCATCGCCGAACAGATGCACGCCGCCGGCATGGCGCCGGGCGCCGTTATCCTGGAGCCGGCTGGCCGGAACACGGCGCCGGCGGCGGCGGTCGCCGCGCTATGGGCGCGCCGGCAGGATCCCGAGGCACTCGTGCTGCTGTCCCCATCGGATCATGTCATCGGCGACCTCGCGGCGTTTCGAACGGCGATCGACGCCGCCGCCGAGATCGCCGTCCGAACCGGCGCCCTGGTCACCTTCGGTATCAAGCCGGACCGGCCCGAGACGGGCTATGGCTACATCGAGGCTGGCGAGCCGATCGACGGGACCACTGCCCTTGCCGTGACACGATTCGTCGAAAAACCCGACCTTGCGACGGCACGCGCCTATGTGGACGGAGGCCGCCATCTCTGGAACAGCGGCCTGTTTCTGTTTCGCGCCACGGACTTCCTGTCCGAGTTGGCCCGGCTCGAGCCGGACATGCTGGCCGCATGCGAGGAAGCGTTCGAGAAGGCCCGCACCGATCTGGATTTTGTCCGTCTCGACGAGGAAAGCTTTGGGCGGTCCCCATCCAATTCCATCGATTACGCCGTGATGGAACGCACCGAACGGGCAGCCGTCGTGCCCGTGTCGATGGGCTGGAGCGACGTAGGTTCATGGAGCGCCCTGCGGGACGTCGCGGAGCAGGATGCTGCTGGCAACGCGGTGTGGGGCGACGTCCTCGCCATCGATACGCGAAACAGCCTCGTCCGCAGCGAGGGGCCACTGGTCGTTACCTACGGTCTCGACAATCTCGTCGTCGTCGCGACCAAGGACGCGGTCCTGGTATCCACGGCCGATGCCGCGCAGGACCTGAAGACCGTCGTGTCCCGCCTGGAAGCGCTGAAGCGCGAGGAAACCGAGTCCCATGCGCGGGTCTTCCGGCCGTGGGGCTGGTTCGAGACCATGGATCTGGGGCCCGGCTTCAAGGTCAAGCGCATCGCCGTCAAACCCGGTCAGAGGCTTTCCCTGCAAAGCCACAAGCACCGGGCCGAGCATTGGGTGGTCGTCAATGGCGTGGCCGAGGTCACGCGGGGCGAGGAAGTGACCCGGCTCGAGGCCAACCAGTCCACCTACATTCCAGCCGGCACGACCCACCGCCTTGGCAACGCGGGCGACTCAGAGCTTCAGATCATCGAGGTGCAGTCCGGCGGCTATCTCGGCGAGGATGACATCGTCCGTTTCGACGACATTTACGGGCGGAGTTGAGGTTTTCCGGCCCAATTTACATAAAAATCGTAATACATTCTCCCATGAGCGATGCCGAGATGGTATTGGGATGAGATTCCTGACATCGTTCAGGGTCGCCTCCAGGTAGCTGCCGATCCATGTCGACGGATCCGGCTGGACGGCGCAGGGCCAATATCGGAGGGCGCGCCGCAGCGGGCAGGCCGTTTCCGGGAGTATCGGAATGAAGTCCAGGGACATCCTGGCCAGCGTGATCCTGATCGGCGCCGCGATCCTCGTCGCGGCCTCCATCTTTATCTCGCCGGCGACGCAGACCGAGAAAGATTTCGAGATCTACGGCTGGCTGTTCGAAAACCAGAAAGCCAGCGAGGCAGACTCCGAAGCGAAGGCCGCACCGGTCCGGGTCTATGACACCCCGAAAGCGCTGGGCGACGAGCTTTGGTCCATCCTGATGCCGAAAGACGCCCCGGCCCGCTTTTCCGGCACCGGCGGCTCGCTGTCCCTGCTGCAGGTCTCGACCGGGACTTTTCTGGGCGGCAGCGAAGGCAACGCCCTGCTCACCTCGCCCGAGTTCCAGGCCGCCGCCGATGGCGCGGTGAGCGGAACGGATGAAGGCATCGCCGCGCTGCTGCGGTTCTTCGACGCGGCCGGCGGCAACGAGACCATCATCGCGTACCGCGCGCAGGTGCTGCTGGAGGCCATCACGCGCGACAGTGCCGTGACCGGCTCGCTGACCGCGCTGCAGGAAGCCACCACCAATATTTCCGAAGCCGCCTTCACGGCCTTGTGGACCGGCTATGTCATGCCGGTGAATTTCCAGCCCGACTTCGCGGTTCCGCCCGGCGCGATCGGCTACGATCTGGGACCGCTCATGCTGTCCAACAACGAGATCAACCCGGTTTACGACGACTTCATCCGGGTGCCCGCCGATAGCAGCCATGTGGAGGGCGACGCCCGAGACATCGAGAGCGGCCCACAGCTGCTTTGGGGCGACGGCGTCCAGGGCCTGACCGTGTTCACCGCGCCGATCCCGAACGGCACCTACAAGGTGTTCGTGATGACCTCCTCGGAAGGCGGCGTCGATCCGTCCGTCGCCTTCGGGGACTACAACACGCTCAAGCGCGAGAAGCCGGTCCGGCGCATCGATCTGCGCCAGCGCCACGACGCGCTCGAGCAGTGGCGGGACGCGCAGTGTGGCTGCGGCGCGGGGCCGGCGGACATGGCGCGCTTCCTGACGGACGAACAGCGCGCCCTGCCCGAGGCCGAACGCCAGACGCTCCTGGAGCAGATATGGCAACGGCGGGGCTGCGGGGCACGGGATCAGGTTCGGCTGGAGAACCCCGTCTTCAGTCCCGATCAGGCAACGGCAGGCCAGGCGGTCTCCAATACTTCGGTCGAGGGCGCCGCCTCGTGCCGCATGCGCCATCCGGACGGCGTGCTGCCGGTCGCCGAGGTCCTCATGTCCCGCCAGGGCATGTCGCCGGAGATCGAGCCTGAACTGTCGACTGTTTCCCTGGGAAGCGACAAGACCGGCGGTCTTGGCTCGGTGTACGCGCTGCGCGAAGAGGTCAAGAACGGCACGCTCTTCATCGACTTCAACCAGGGCTACATTCCGTCCTATGTGGTCGGCATCATCGTCGTCGCGATCGACGATTCCTTCAGCGCCCAGATGTCCGCCATGGTCAGCGCCGTGCTGGAAACCGTGCATCCGGCGGTCGGCGCCGGCGGTCAAGGTCCCGGGCTTGCCACCAATTTCGCCGCGACCACCCTGCCGACCGGCACGCCCGGCGGCAGCGGCAGCGGAACGGGTGGGAGCGGCACGCCCGGCAGCGGCCTTCCAGGGACCGAAGCCAGCGCCGGAGATGGTGATGGGGACGGCGGTGATGGGGACGGAACGGGCGGAGACGGAGACGGCGACGGTACGGGCGGTGACGGTGATGGTACGGGCGGCGACGGCGATGGAACCGCGCAGCTCGTGGCGGAAGGCCTTGGCCCCTACACCGGCGTCTTCGGCGACGAACTGACGCTCGATGGTACCCAGTCCACCTTCAATGGCGAGCTCATCCTCAGCGCCATCGACAATCCGGCCGACCTTCTGGTCGAATGGCTGTTCGACCTCGATGGCGACGGCAGCTATGAAACCCTGATCTCGAACGATCTGGTCGCGCTGATCGACAGCAGCGTCTTCGGCAGTACCGGCGAGTTTCAGGGCATTCTGCGCCTGACGCTGAACGGGCTGGTCAGCATCGATCAGGTCATCGTGATCCTGATTGGCGAAGGCACGGCGGTTCCCGAACCGGGTATCGGCCTGTTGCTCCTGCTGGCGCTCGGCCTGTTGGTCTACCTGCACCGGCGACGGCGGGCCCGCGGCGCGCTGTAGGTCGCCCTACGGCATCGTGACCGTTTTATCCACCGTTCGGGGCGCGAAGCGGTTTCCGTTTCGCGCGATAGGCTCTAACATCGGCCACCGAACCGAAAGAGAGAGCCGGCACCTTCATCGATGGCGCGACGACGTAGAAGATCCGGCACGGCCTCCCGGCGCATCCTGATCGCCAGCACGCTGCTGTTCGCGGCCTCGGTTGTCGCCTTCGTCGCCATGAAAACCGATATCGGCGAAACCGTGCTGCAGCGGGCGAAGGCCCTGTTTCCCGGAAAGGAAGCCTCGTGCTGCGGCGCCGATGTGGTTCTGACCGAATTCCAGGTCCCGGTTCTCGCCCACGTGGTCAACGACCTCTGGCGGGACGGCCGGGCTCGCGACATCCCTCTTCCGCCCCGCCTGGCGACGCCGGCACAGGCCGTGAACGTGTCGCTGATCTCGCAGGGACGCGTGGTTCAGCAAGTATGGCTGCGCGAAGGCACGGTGATGGATGCGCTGACCGCCGCCCTCACCCAGTTCCGCAGCCAGCTGTCCGCCGAGCAGAAGGCCGGCATTGACGGCGTCGAGCTTTTTCTCGGCCACTCGTTCCGTACGGTCGATCTGGAAGATTATGATGAACAGGTCTTCGCCCAGCATCATCGCGGCATTCGCGGCCTGGAGATTTCCTACGAGGACCGAACCGCGCTCTATTCGCCCCTGATGCTGCTGCGCCGCAACCGCTCGGCGAGCCGGCTGGCCGACGAGTTCGCCGCCGACAGCAAGATCGACCGGGCCTCGCTGCTGCGTCACGGCGTGTTCAAGATCTTCGACGGCGAGCAGATCCGGGTCACCCTGGGCAGCAATCCCTCGGCCGTGCTGATGGAGCGCGGCAATGTCTACGTCAAGGTCACCGACATCGACGCGGCCGCCGTGCGCCGCGCCGCCGCGCTGGCGACCGACTGGCTGGCCGCCAACGTGGCGATCGATGGCGCCTTGCCCTACGGCTACCGGCCAAGCGACCTGAAACCGCTCGAGGGCAGCAACCGTATCCGGCAATGGATGGCGACCATCGCCTTGCAGCGTGCGGCACAGCCTCGTCTCGATCCCGAAATCTGGGAACTGGCCGAGCGCAACCTCGCCTACAACATCGCGACGACCTACCGCCAGGAAGGCGCGCTGGGCGTCATTACCACCGAAAACAACCAGGTCAGCCTCGGCAGCGTGGCGCTTGCCGCCCTCGCGATCCACGAGAGCCATGTCGGCGGTCGCCATGCGGCCGAGCAGGCCGCCCTCGGTGCCACGATAGACAGTCTGCATGGCGAGAATGGCGCCTTCCGGACGTTCCTTCGGCCCGCGACACGAAACGACAACCAGAACTTCTATCCCGGCGAAGCGCTGCTGTACTGGGCCTCGCTGGAAGCAAAACAGCCTGACCCCCAGCGGCTCGAGCGTTTCATGCAGTCGTTTCGCCATTACCGCGACCGGTACCGGGCGAAACGGAACCCGGCCTTCATCGGCTGGCACAGCCAGGCCGACTACACGATGTGGCAGGTGACGCGGGCACCGGAGCTGCGGGACTTCGTGTTCGAGATGAACGACTGGCTGATCAGCCTCCAGCAATGGGCCGTCCCGACCGAATATCGCGATCTGATGGGCCGTTTTTACGCACCGGGCGCCGGATATGGCCCGCCCCATGCCTCGTCCAACGGTATCTACCTCGAAGGGCTCGTCGATGCGTTCGCGCTCGCGCGGGAGACCGGCGACACCAAGCGTGCCGAAGCCTACCGGATCGCCATCCTGCGCGGACTGCGCAGCGTGTTGCAATTGCAGTTTTCCGATGATACGGACATGTTCTATGTGCCGCCCGGCTTTCGCCGTTACGTCAGGGGCGGCATCCGGACGACCGAATACGACAACGTCATCCGGATCGACAACGTCCAGCATAACCTCATGGCCATGCTGAAAATTCTTCAGGTCTTCAAGCCGGCGGATTATCGGTATCCCGACGCGTCAGCGCCGACGCCGCAGCCGAAACCTTGACTTTTTCTAAACATGTTTGACTATGTTGCCCATGGCTAGGACGGCGTCAGCGGCGAAGGCCGACCCCAAGGAAGAACTGATCGCGGCGGCGGACGAAATCCTCGCCGAGCAGGGCGCGGCGGCGGCAACCGTGCGGGCCATCACCGCGCGGGCCGGCGTCAACATGGCCGCGGTCAACTACCACTTCGGCTCGCGCGATGGCCTCTTCATCGCCATCTGTGGCCGTCACATGCACGAGGCGAACGCCCGTGTCCTGCAGAACCTCCAGAGTCTCGAGGACAGGCACTCCCCTCCGAGCGTCGCGGAAATCTTCCATCCGCTGGTCGAAACCGCGTTTCAGATCTGGGTCAACGACAAGGTCCTGCGCGCCCTGCGCAGCATGGTGTTCTTCAGTCCGGAAACGGCCGAGCGCCTGAACGTGTCCCAGATGTCGGAGGTCTACAACCGGATGCGCGCGGCGCTCATCCGCGCCTGCCCCCATCTGAGCGCCCAACAGATCAGGCAGCGCTTCGGCTTCGCCATCGGCGCCATCATGAACCACGTCCACAATCAGGACGCCCACCTCCAGTGGAACCACGATGACGTGTCCATGGAAGAACTGGTGGCGTTCATCGCCGCCGGCTTTCGCGCCTGATCGACGGCACACGCGGACGGGCATCCGGCAAGCGTCAGTCAGGGGAAGCAAATCAGATGAACAGAACGACCGGCGTCATCGTCGCCATGCTTGTGCTCCTTGCCACCGCCGGCGCGGACGCCGCCGAACAGGATGAACACGGCTTCCCCAAGCTGCCACCCGGCATGCCAGCGGGCTATCTGGGCACGTCGAGCCTGCCGGACAGCCTGGCGCTGCTGCCGCCGCCGCCCGAGGCCGGTTCCGCCGCCGCCGCGCGGGACGAAGACGCGCGTAAGGCGATGACGCGAGCACCGGACTCACCTCGGTGGAAACAGGCCACGAGTGATGCCGACCTGCATTTCCCGCACGGCGGGCAGGTCTTCGCCTGTACCACGGGCGTGGCGCCCGACAAGGACACCACGCCGGCGCTTTACAGGCTTTTGCAGCGATCGCTCCTCGATATCGGTCTGTCGACATACAAGGCCAAGAACCATTACAAGCGGGTCAGACCCTTTGTCGCCATGGGCACGGCCAGCTGCTCGCCGGGCGACGAGGCCATGCTGCGCGGCGACGGTTCCTATCCGTCGGGTCACGCCGCCGTGGGCTGGGGCTGGGCGCTGCTGATGGCCGAGATCGACCCCGACAACGCGGACGCCATCCTGCAACGGGGACGGGACTTCGGACAAAGCCGCCTCGTGTGCAATGTCCACTGGCAGAGCGACGTGGAGGCCGGCCGTCTGGTCGCCTCCGCCGCCGTCGCCCGGCTGCATGCCGATCCCGGCTTCATGGCCGACCTGCAGGCCGCCAAGGCCGAGTTCGCCGCCGCGCGCGTAGCCGGAAAACCGGCACTGGCAGATTGCGCCGCCGAGAGGGAATCGCTGCGATAGGCGGGACGGCGAGGCGCCGCCCCGCCTGCCGGCTCAGCGATTGTGGAGCAGCACCTCGCCCGGTGTGGCGCCGGTGCACTCCAGGCCCTCGAAGGTGATCTGGCCGTTGACGATGGTGAAGTTGAGCCCCTCGGCCCGCTGGGACCGCCGCCAGCCGCCGGCGGGCTGATCGTACAGCTTCTCCATCTTGTCCCATGACGGCGTGCGGCGGATGGTCTGCGGATCGTAGACCACCACGTCGGCCGGCGCGCCCTCGCGCAGGATGCCGCGATCCGGCAACCCGAGCACATGAGCCGGCAGGCGGCTGAGGCCGTAATGGGCCTGTTCGGCGGTGATCAGCCCTTCCTCGCGCACCATCCACTCCAGCAGGTCCGTCGGATAGGCGCCCTGCACCACGAAATGGCAGTGCGCGCCGCCATCCGAAATACCCGGCACGACATAGGGGTTGGCCAGCACCTTGGCCGTGGTCGCGGCGGAGGTGTCATAGGCGTTGCCGACAAACTCGGCCTTGAACTCCGACTCGATCGCGATGTCGAGGATGACGTCGGCGATATGCCGGCCTTCGGTGGCGGCGATTTCGGCCACGCCCCGGTCGACATATTTGTCGAGTTGCGCATATCCCGCCGAGCCATGCACCCGCAGCTCCTGCGCCACGCCGGACGTACCCAGCCCGCCGACCAGCCGCTTGTCGATATCCTCGCGCAGACCACGGCGGATGCTTTCGTCCTTCATCATGGCGACGCGCTGCTCATACGGACCGTTCATGACGCCGTGCCAGTGCGGTGCATTATCCCAAAGGCTCCAGTCCTCGAAGGTCAGCAGGGTCGGCGAGCGCACCGTGAACCCCATGCCATAGACCTGAAGGCCCTTTTCGTGGGATTCGTTGAGCCAGTCGATGAAGGCCTCGTGCCGCGCCGGGTCCTTGTCGTTCGCCAGCAGGATATTGCGCACGATCGGCCGGCCCGATGCCTCGGCCAGCGAGGTCATGAAATCCTCGACCGTGTCGTGGTCCGACGGCGCGCCATCGAACATCTCGATGAATCCCTCGCCCCGCTTGCCCAGCTCGCGGCCGAACTCGATCAATTCGTAGTCGGGGATCACGTCCGTGGGCATGGGCGAGCCGTCCCAGTCCGGCTGGACCGAGGGCACGCCGCAGCGCTGGTAGGAGAAGCCGCAGGCGCCGTGATCCATGGCCTCGTTCATCAGCGCGAACATCTGCTGCTTTTCCGCTTCCGTCGGCCGGCGGCTCTTGGCCTCCTCGACGCTGCCCATCACATAGGCATAGAGCGGGTTGAGCGGCACCAGTGTCTGGCAGTTCACGCCCTTGGGGATGCGCTTCAGATGCTCGATCCACTGCGGCAGCGTTTCCCAGCCATATTTGTCCCATTCCATGCCTTCCTTCATGGTCTCGAAGGAAATCGCCTCGTTGCGGGTCATCATCATCTGCGCCCGCTCGCGCATATGCGGCGGAATTGGTGCGAAACCGAAGCCGCAATTGCCCAGCAGCACCGAGGTGACGCCGTGCCAGCCGGAGATCGTGCAATACGGGTCCCAGAGGATCTGCGCGTCGTAATGGGTGTGGATGTCGATGTATCCCGGCGCGACGATGTTGCCGCCGGCATCGATCACGCGGTCGGCGCTCGCCGTCTTCCGGATGCCGCCGATCTTGGCCACCTTGCCGTTCTTGATGCCCACATCGGCGCGAAAGCGCGGAAGGGTCGTGCCGTCGATGACGGTGCCGCCGCGAATGAGAATGTCGTAGTCGGACATGATGGTCTCCCCGATTTCAGATGAGGTGAAGGGTCAGACCGCGGCAGCGGTCCTGACGATGCGGCCGGCCAGCAAGGGCTCTACCCGCAGACGCTCGGGCACGTGGTCGCCGAGCATGCGGTCCACATGCTCCTCCAGGTGATAGATGCGCTTTTCGTGATAGCTGCATTTCGGCCCGGCGAAGACGGGAGAGCGCAGCGAGTGCTGGATGTGCTCCATGTTCCAGGTGTCTTCGTCGAGCACGATGTCGAAATAGGCGGCGCGCTGCGCGTGGTCCGGCGGCGGATCGCCCTGCCCCCAATCCTCCTCGACCACCGAGGTGACGATCCGCGTGTGTTCGTGACCCAGCGGCCAGAACTCCATGAGGATGTAGCCGGTCTCGCTGGCCGGGGTCAGGAGGTTGGGAAAGATGTGATAGGACACGTTGGCCTCGCGGCGCAGCACCCGGCCCTCGTCCCAGTCATCGGGAATCACATCCGGCGGCGCCTTGTAGTTCTGCGGCGTCGCCGGCACGATCATGCGCGAGTGGCCATTCTCGAAGAAGGTCGACACCGTTCCCCGGTAGTCGATGGTGCCCGAGACCGTTTCCGGATGGATGGTCGTGATGTGGTAGACCTCGATGAAGGCCTCGATCGCGACGCGCCAGTTGCAGGCGATCACGCGCTCGCGGCGGTTCGAGGGCCGCTTGTGCGCCGCCCAGGCGAAATCCGTCGCTACAGGACCCAGCCACGCCGCGAGATCGGGCGCATCGGCATGGACATTGATGAAGATGTGATCGCCCCACAGCTCGCAGCGCACCGATTTGAGGTTGTGCTTGCTGCGGTCCATGTCCGGGGAGAAGTCCCAGGGACCGGGGATGCCGACCAGCTTTCCTTCCAGGTCGTAGGTCCAGCTGTGGAACTGGCACTTGAGACGGCTGCCGGCCTTGCCGCATGGCTCGCGGGTAATGGTCGCGCCCCGATGCTGGCAGGTATTGTAGAAGGCGCGGATGACGCCGTCGCGCCCGCGCACGAGCAGGATCGGCGCCCTGCCGAAATTATCGAATGACTTGTAGTCGCCGGGCTCCGGAAGCTCCCATGCCGAGCCGGCGTAGAGCCACGCCTTGTCGAAGACATGCTCCTGTTCCAGCCGGTGGAACGCCGCATCGATATAGCGCTCGCGCGGAATGGGCGGCAGGTCCGGAAACCCGTCCGGCGGCGCGTTGCGAGACCGCTCGCGCTGGATTTCCACACGTAGAAGATCGACTGTCGCGGTATCCATGGCTTCCTCCCCGAAGCTGGTGAACCGTCGTAAGCCGTATCAATTTCAAACATGTTACAATCAGAGTCAAGACAGAGCTTTGGCCTCCATCTTGACTCCCTCACAGCGACGAAATGTCAGCCGCCGGCGACGCTCTTGGACGCGATCTCGTACACGTCCTTCGACAGACCGGGCTGGCGCAGGATCCGGTCAATCTCGGCCCGCATCAGGCCACGCCGCTTCTCGTCGTAGCGGCGCCACTGGTTGAAGCCACCCACCATGCGCGCCGCGACCTGCGGATTGATCCGGTCCAGCTCCAGCACCGTGTCGGCGAGCAGTTCGTAGCCGCCGCCATGGGCGTCATGGAAACGGGGCATGTTGGATTGGGTGAACGCGCCGATCAGCGAGCGGACCCGGTTCGGATTCCTGATGGAGAATGACTCGTGCCCCATCAGCGACCGGACCCGTTCCAGCGTATCGGGCAATTCGGACATGGCCTGCACCGACAGCCACTTGTCGATCACCAGCGGATTCTTCGACCATTTTTCGTAGAACGCCTGCACGGCTTCCTCGCGCTCCGGCACATCCGTATTGGCGAGCGCGGTCAGCGCGGCCAGCGAATCGGTCATGTTGTCGGCCCAGAAGAACTGGTCGCGGCACAGTGCCACGGTCTCCCGCGACGGATTGGCCATGAGATAGAACAGGCAGGCATTCTTGAGGCTGCGGCGGCCCACCGCGTCGGATGCGAAGCGATAGGGCTGGCGATCGTTCAGGCGATGGTAGATCGCCAGGAACCTGTCACCCAGCCGACGCGACAGCTCGGCGCGCACGAACTGGTGCACATGCTCGATGGCCTCCACGTCGATCTCGGCCATCTGCTGCGCCAGATAGGACTGGCTGGGCAAGGTGATGGCGAGCGCGATGAACGCGGGATCGAGGCTGGCGCTGGTCAGCACCGCCTCGAACGCGGTGAGGAAGGTCGGGTCCAGCACCATGGGCTGGCGTTGGCGATAGGCCGTCACCAGATCGAGCATCAGGCCGGTCGCCAGGGTCTGGCCGGCTTCCCACCGGGCAAACTCGTCGGGATCATTGCTCAGCAGGAACGCCAGATCCTCGCGGCTGTAGCCTGCATCCAGCGTGACGGGCGCCGAGAACCCGCGCAGCAGCGACGGCACCGGCCGCTCGCCGATACCGGTGAAGGTAAAGCTCTGCTCGGGCTCCTTGACGTCGAGCACGCGGCTGAGCGGGCCGTCGTCATTGTCGCCCTCGAAGGTGAGCGGCATCTGGCGGCCGCCCGCGCCCAGCAGACCAACCGCCAGCGGGATATGAAGCGGACGCTTTTCCGGCTGGCCCGGAGTCGGCTTGGCCGACTGCCTGACCCTCAGCGTGTAGGTCTGCTCGCCCTCGTTCCAGGCGCCGCGGACTTCCAGATGCGGCGTGCCGGCCTGGCCGTACCAGCGGGTGAACTGGGTGAGGTCGACGCCGGAGGCATCCTGCATGGCGGCGACGAAATCCTCGACCGTGGCGGCGGTGCCGTCATGGCGCTTGAAGTAGAGGTCCATGCCCTTTCGGAAGTTGTCCTTGCCGATGATGGTCTGCATCATCCGGATGATCTCGGCGCCCTTCTCATACACGGTCGCCGTATAGAAATTGTTGATTTCAATATAGGATTCGGGACGCACTGGGTGCGCCTGCGGCCCGGCATCCTCGGGGAACTGGCGGGCGCGCAGCATCTTGACGTCGTCGATGCGCTGCTCGGCGGCCGACTGCATGTCGGCGGAGAACTGCTGGTCGCGGAAGACGGTCAGGCCTTCCTTCAGGCTCAGCTGGAACCAGTCCCGGCAGGTCACGCGGTTGCCGGTCCAGTTATGGAAATATTCGTGCGCGATGACGCTTTCGATGGCGTTGAAGTTGGCGTCGGTCGCGGTTTCGGGCGTCGCCAGCACATAGGCGCTGTTGAAGACGTTGAGGCTCTTGTTCTCCATCGCGCCCATGTTGAAGTCGCGGACGGCGACGATGTTGTAGATGTCCAGGTCGTATTCCAGACCGAAGACGTCCTCATCCCATTTCATGGATTTCTTCAGCGATTCCATGGCGTGCGCGCACTTGTCGCTGTCCTCGGCCACGGTATAGATCCGCAAGGTCACGTCGCGACCGGACGATGTGATGAAATGGTCTTCCACATGGGCCAGATCGCCGGCCACCAGGGCGAACAGGTAACTCGGCTTCAGAAACGGGTCTTCCCAGACCGCCTGATGCCGGCCGCCGTCGAGATCGTCGGTTTCCACCAGATTGCCGTTCGACAGCAGCACCGGATACTTCGTCTTGTCGGCGGTGATCCTGGTGGTGAAGCGGGACAGCACGTCGGGACGGTCGAGGAAATAGGTGATACGGCGGAAGCCTTCCGCCTCGCACTGGGTACAGAAATTGCCGCTCGACTGGTACAGGCCGGAAAGCTGGGTGTTTTCCTGCGGCTTGAGGCGCGTGACGATCTGGATTTCGGCCTCATGCCCGATCAGGGGAATGATCAGGCTGGCGGGCGTAACCGTGTAATCATCGCGCCCCAGCGCATGGCCATCGACCTTCACGGAGATCAGCTCGAGGTCCTCGCCATCCAGGGTCAGCGGGTCCTCGGACCGCGTCCGCCGCACCGACATGGTCGATGTGACGAGGGTGGATTCCTCGGCCAGATCGAAGCGCAGATCGACCTTCTCGATGGCGAAGGACGGCGAGCGGTAATCCTGCAGGCGGATGGTCTGGGGGCTGGCGTGGTCCATGAAACCCTTCGCGTCATGATGTGGAAGTAGCGCCGCGGCCCCGCTCGATCAGCGAAGTCGCGGCGCCGGAGGCTGTGATGTAGGGTGCCTCACCGAGGGGGCAAAGAGAAACCCGCCCGCTCGCCAAGGCACCCAATTCGGGTCAGACCACGTCTTTCCAGTCGGCGAAGCCCTTGCCGGCGCGGGCCAGCTTCTCGAGCAGGGACGAGTATTTCCAGCCCCGCTCGCCATACTTCTGCCGGTACTTCTCGACCGCCGCATGGACCTTGTCGACGCCGATCGTGTCGGCATAGAACATCGGCCCGCCGCGGTAGGACGGGAAGCCGTAGCCATTGATCCAGATGATGTCGATGTCGCAGGGACGCAGGGCAATGCCCTCTTCCAGTTCGCGCGCGCCTTCATTGATCGCGGCGTAGATGCAGCGTTCGATGATCTCCTCGTCGGAAATCACCCGCCGCTCCACGCCCCGCTTCTCGGATTCGGCGGCGATGATCGCCTCGACGTCCGGATCAGGCTGGGCCTTGCGGTCGTCGCCATACTTGTAGAAGCCGGCCTTGGTCTTCTGGCCGTAGCGGCCCTGCGCCACCAGGATATCGGCGAAGACAGGAAACGCCGGATCGATGGGGAACAGGTCGGGGAATTCGCTGCGGGCGCGGGCACCCACGTCGAGACCGGCCAGATCAGTCATCTGGAACGGCCCCATCGGCATGCCGAAATTGTACAGCACGGTGTCGATCTGATGCGGCGTCGCGCCTTCCAGCAGCATCTTGTTGGCTTCGGCGCTGTAGCGCGACAACATGCGATTGCCGATGAAGCCATGGCAAACACCGGCGACCACGCCGATCTTGCCGATGGTCTTGGCCAGCGCCATGCAGGTGGCGAGAACGTCCTTGGCGGTCTTGGCGCCGCGCACGATTTCCAGCAGCCGCATCACGTTCGCCGGGCTGAAGAAGTGCAGGCCGATGACGTCCTCCGGCCGCTTCGTCACGTCCGCGATCTCGTTCAGGTCGAGATAGGACGTGTTCGACGCGAGGATCGCGCCGGGCTTCAGGATGGCATCCAGCTTGCGGAACACCTCCTTCTTGACCTCCATGTTCTCGAAGATCGCCTCGATGACGATGTCGACACCGGCGATATCGTCATAGCTGAGGCTGCCGGTGATGAGGCCCAGGCGCTTGTCCACCTCCTCGGCGGTCAGGCGGCCTTTCGCCTGGGTGTTGCGGTAGTTCTTTTCGATGATGCCCAGACCGCGATCCAGCGCCTCCTGCGTCGCTTCGATCACCGTGACCGGAATACCCGCATTGGCGAAATTCATGGCGATGCCGCCGCCCATGGTGCCCGCGCCGAGAACAGCCGCCGTATTGATCGGCCGCAGCGCGATGTCCTTGGGCACATCGGGAATCTTGGCCACTTCACGTTCGGCGAAGAACATGTAGCGCATGGCCTTCGATTCGGTGCTGGCCATCAGCTCGGTGATGCCCTCGCGCTCGATCCGCATGCCTTCGTCGAACGGCAGGGCAACCGCCGCCTCGATGCACTGCACGATCTTCTCGGGCGCCGGGAAGCCGCGCATCTTCGCCAGGCCCTTGCGGAAGTCGGCGAAGAAATTGGCCGGCAGGCTGGAGGCATCGATCGGGATGTCGCGCACGCGGCGCGCGGGGGCGCCCTTGGCCACCAGATCCTGGGCAAAGGCGATGGCGCCCTGCTTCAGGTCGCCGTCAATGATCGCGTCGAGGATGTCCAGGTCCTTCGCCTCGGGCGCCGGAATGGGGTTACCGTCGACGATTACCTTCAGGGCGCGCTCCGGGCCGATCAGCCTCGGCAGGCGCTGGGTGCCGCCCGCGCCGGGCAACAGGCCCAGCTTCACTTCTGGCAGGCCAACCTTGGCCGACGGCACGGCAACCCGGTAATGCGCCGCCAGCGCGGTTTCCAGGCCGCCGCCCAGCGCGGTGCCGTGAATCGCGGCGACGATGGGCTTGGAGGCGTTCTCCATGGTTTCCTGCACCGACCGCAGGTCCGGCCCTTTCGGCGGCTTGCCGAATTCGGTGATGTCGGCGCCGGCAATGAAGGTCCGTCCGTCGCAGATCAGGACGATGGCCTTGACCTCCGGGTCGGCGTCCAAGGCCTTCACCCCGTCGAAAATACCTTGGCGCACCGGCGCCGAAAGGGCATTTACCGGCGGGCTATCGACTGTAATGATGCCGATATCACCCTGTTTCTCCCACCTTGCGGCTACTGACATGACTGGATTCCCTGAGTTGGTTCTTTTCTGGTTGGAAAGCTCGCACGACGGGTGGCCACCCGCGCGGAATTCCTGTTAGAACAGGTCGGACGAGCCGCCGACAATGTGCCAGACCAGCGATTTCACAGGCAAGACCTATAGATGCCAGCGTTAATGCGCCGACGTGAAACGGGGGGCCGGATTGATCGGTCTCGTCCGCTTTCGTTCAGCTTCAATGGACGGCCCTGCGTCGGCTTCGCGGGAGATACACTCGCGTCCGCCCTGCTCGCCAACGACATTTCCATCATCGGCCGCAGCCTGCGGCATAACCGGCCGCGCAGCATCATGGGGGCCGGATATTCCGACCAGACCTCCTACCTGAAGCTGCACGAGAACGGCGGCATGCGCATCGTGCAGGCGACTCAGGTGGAACTTTACGACGGCCTCACGGCCGAAAGCCTGTTGCCCTGGCCGCCACCGACCCTGATCGAACGGCTGCGCCGGGACCAGCCGAAAGCGCCGACGACCGATCCGGTCCACACCGCCATGCGGCCCGATTTCGCCGCCGAATCCGGCTTCGCCCATTGCGACGTGCTGGTGGTCGGCGGCGGCCCCGCCGGTCTCATGACCGCCCTGACCGCCGGCTACGCCGGCGCGCGCGTCATCGTGGCGGATGATGGATTCTCCATAGGAGGCAGCCTGCTCTGGTGCCCCGCGACCATCGACGGCATGGACAGCGATACCTGGCTGCAGGATGCGGAACAGGCGCTGCGCAGCCTGCCCGACGTTCAGATCTTCACCCGCAGCACCGTGACCGGCATCGACGGACGCGGTCATGTGGTGATTCTGCGCGAATGCGCCGGGCCTGAGACCGCGGGGTCATCGACGGGCGGCCAGTGGCAGGTCTGGAAGATCATCGCCAAGCAGATCGTCCTGGCCTCGGGCACCGTGGAACGCCAGATGGTCTTTCCGGACAACGACACGCCGGGCGTCATGCTGTCGAGCGCTGTGCTGGGTTATTCCCGCCAATTCGCCCTGCAACCCGTCGATGGCGCGGTGGCCGTGGTCAGCAACAATGACCGTACCCTCGAACTGGCGGCGCGCCTGTTCGACGAGGGATTGCGGATCGAGACGGTAATCGATGCCCGGCGCGAAATCCGCGCCGAAATGATTACCGCCATGTGCGACCGGGGCATCAATCTGTTTGGCGGCCATGTCATCACCAGGATCTCCGGTGAAACGCATGTTGATGGCATCGAGGTGAACCATCTGAGCGAAGGCCGCGTGGATGGAGACCGTAAGCATTTCGCCTGCCGGTTCGTCGCCACGTCGGGCGGCTGGAATCCCCGCATCGACCTGTTGCGCCAGGCCGGCGGCACGGTCGCCTACGATGCGGGCTCCGCGGCCCTCGTCCCCACCAGCCTGGGGTCGATCTCGTTCGCCGCGGGCAGCGTCGCCGGAAACGGATCGCTCAATTTCGCCCTGCAATCGGGCCGCGACGCCGGCGTCGCCGCCGCACGCGCCATCGGCCTGAAGGGCGGCGAGGAAATCACCGTCCCGGAGACCGATGCCCAGCCCGGACCCACGACCACCATGCCCTTGTGGCAGGTGCCGCAGTCGGGCCTGAGCAACCGGGCCCGGCAGTGGGTCGACCTGCGGCGGGACATGACGACCAGCGACTATTCGCCATCGGGCCGCGCCGCCGAGGATACCTGGCTGGGCGGGATCGCCGACGCGGCCCTGACGCCGCCGCGTCCGGCCGTGAGCTTCGACTTCGTCACCATGAACGTGGAACGCAAGCCGGAGCCGCCCTTGCGCCTTCTGCCCGCGCATCCATCCTATGCCGCGCGCGACGCGGCGTTCCGGCGCACCGGCGGATGGCTCAGCCCGGCCTACTATCCCGTTCAGGACGCGACGGCGGAACAGGCCGTCACCGCCGAGATGCATGCCGCCCGCAATGGCGGCGGTCTGATCGACTTTTCCTTCCTGGGCCGCATCGAGATTGCCGGCGACAACGCCCCCGACTTCCTCGAGCGGCTCTATTGCACCCCCATGGCCAACCTGCCGATCGGCACCGCCCGCTATGGCCGTATGCTGGACGAGGCAGGCGCGGTGGTCGATCACGGCATCGTCGCGCGGCTCGACGAGACACGCTTTCTGATCCACACCTCGCCAGGCAACGAGGGGCCTGTGCGTGAATGGTTCGAGAGCTGGCTGAGCACGGACCTGGCCAGAATGTCCGTGGTGATCGCGCCGCTGGGCTCCTCCTGGGCAACCTTCGCCGTCGCCGGACCCCGCGCCCGTCAGGTTCTGCTCGAGCTCGAGCGGGATATCGATATCTCCACGGCGGGCTTCCCTTTCCTCGCCGTGCGCGAAGGCACCTTGTGCGGCGCGCCCGTCCGGATGATCCGGACAGGCAATATCGGCGAGGTCTGCTTCGAGGTCAGCGTCCCCGCCAGCTACGGCAAGTCGCTGTGGGACATGCTGATGATGGCCGGCTCGCGCTTCGGCCTCAAGCCGGTCGGCGAAATCGCGCTTCACCGGCTGGCGGCGGAGAAAGGCCGGATCGATATTCCGGGCGTGGCGAGCCGCAGCCTGACGCCCTTCGACCTTGATCCGGCGGGTAAATACCGCCCGAAGGACGAGGAATTCGTCGGCAAGAGCGCTTTGGCCCGGGCCCGCAGCGGACCGCAGGAACGCCTGCAACTGGTGGCGCTACGCAGCGAGGACGCGGCCATCGTGTTGCCCCAGAGCGGCATGGTCGTCTCGCTCGACGGCAATCAGGACAACAGGCAGGGCCGGATCGTCCTCAGTTTCGACAGCGACGCGGTTGGACAGCCTGTGACCCTGGCGCTGATCGTCAACGGGCATCAGCGCCTGGGCGACACTGTCCGCGTCACCGCGCGCGGCGCCAGCGCGCCGGCCCGGATCGTGAAGCCGTTCATCTTCGACCCCAGCGGAAGGCGCCGTTATGGTTGATCTCGTCGCCCAGTCACCGCTGCAGGACCATTGGGCGGACAATTATCCGGCGCGCATTCAGCGCACCGGCCTCGATGTGCGCGAAAATCCCGGACGCCTGAAATATCTGCTGGCGACCGACGGAACCAGCGATGTGCTGCGGGCCGTCACCACCTCGCTGGGCGCGCCGTTGCCGGCCACGGCCAAGGACATCACGGGCGACGATCCCTGCTGCATTCGGCTGGCGCCCAACCGGTGGCTGATCTGCTACGAGCGCTCGCATGGCCTCGGCGAACGGCTGATCCGCACCACCGCCGCGCTGCAGGCCTCGGTCAACGATGTCAGCGACGGCTGGCTGTCCATCGATATCGCCGGTCCCCTCGCCTACGCGCTGCTGGTGCGCGGCTGTGAGCTGGACCTGCACCAGCGTGCCTTCGGCAAGGGACGCTTCGCGGCCACCCAGATCGCGGCCATCGACGTGCTGATCCATTTGCGGGTCCACGCCGACTCCTACGAGGTTCTGGTGGATCGCTCGCTTGCGGCGGACCTCTGGATGTGGCTAAAGGACAGGGCGAAGGAACTCACCGAGTAAGGGGAGCCCCCGCGCACCCGGCGAGTCCCAACGAGAAGACCCATGAACGGCCCTGAAGACAGCTACGTCCTGACCCTCACCTGCCCCGACCGCACCGGCATCGTTGCCGCCGTCACCGGATTCCTCGCCGAGCGGGACGGCTTCCTGACCGAGCTGTCCCACTACGCCGATCCGGTGTCGAAACGCTCGTTCCTGCGCACTGTCTTCCACGCCGGCAGCCCCAAACTGCCGACCCGCGAGAAGCTGCAGCAGGAATTCCTCGCCGTTTCCGACCGGTTCTCCATGGATTTCCGCATCGTACCCGCCGCGCAGAAATGCCGCGTCATGGTGCTGGTCAGCAAGTTCGGCCACTGCCTCAACAATTTGCTGCACGACTGGCGCAATGGCAGCCTGCCCATCGACATCCGCGCCGTCGTCTCGAACCACGAGGACATGCGCTCGCTGGTCGAATGGCACGGCATTCCCTACCAGTACCTGCCGGTGACGGCAGAGACCAAGGCGAGACAGGAAGAACGGATCAAGGAACTGGTGGGCTCGCTGGAGATCGATCTGGTCGTGCTCGCGCGCTACATGCAGATCCTGTCCGACGACATGTGCCGGGCGCTGGAATGGAAGGCGATCAACATCCACCATTCCTTCCTGCCCAGCTTCAAGGGCGCCAAGCCCTATCATCAGGCCCATGCGCGCGGCGTGAAGATCATCGGGGCAACCGCCCATTACGTCACCCAGGCGCTGGACGAAGGCCCGATCATCGAACAGTCGGTGGAACGCATCGACCATGTGCAGACGCCCGACGACATGGTGCGCATCGGCCGCGACATCGAAAGCGTGGTGCTCAACCGCGCCGTCCGCTGGCACGCGGAACACCGCATCCTGGACAACGGCAACAAGACGGTCGTGTTCAAGTCCTGAAGCGACAACTAGGCTGCCGTCGACGCTCGGTATATCGCCTCAGCGTGAACGTCGGCGCAATCAATGGTCTCGAAACCGACATCTTGATCAGCAAACGCCAAGAACATATCGGTTCCACCTAAAACCACAGCCTGAGCCCCTTTCTCGCACAATGCGCGGCCAGCTTCAAACAAGGTTCGACGCTGTTCTCCAGTTGATCGCCCATTCGTCGCAATACCCAAATACGCTTGATGTACGTCGTCGAATGAATCGGCAGGAATGACTAAGTCTGAGGACCTTAGCGCGCCATAGCATCCAGTCTGCATGACGACACGGGTGCCAAGCAAGCCCACCCGATGCAGTCCTCGCCCGGCTATAGTCGCTTCAAGCGCCGGAAGGGCGCTGATGATCGGAAGAGGCGACCGAGCCTCAACCTCGCGAACGCAGAAATGGCCCGTCATTGAGGTAATCGCAGCGACCTGGGCGCCCGCGTCGCGGAGCCTGCCGATGAGAGAGAGGAAAATTCCAGCCTGTTCGCTGGCTGCCCCCCGGGCGGCGTTCGCGCTCAACGTAGCGACGTCAGCGTGAGCGATTGTAATATCCAGTGAATGAGTTGACCCAGCGTAAAGCTGGATCAGCCTACGATAATAGTAGTCGGTGGCCGCCGGCCCAATTCCGCCAATAAGTCCAATATGCATCAATACACTCTGGAGATAACATCGGTTGAATATCGGTTTTAGTTACGCCGTCTCCCTCGGCTACCTTGCGAGCCTAACCGCTGGCTGCGGGGCGTCGCGCTGGCGCCATGTCCGGGCCGCCTGTTCGACGCGGCCCATGGTCTGCGAGGTCTGCGTCACCGCCAATTTGGGATAGATGTCGGCGGCGTTCCTGTCCCCGGCTTCCTTGGCGAGGTTCAGCCAGACCATGCCCTGAAACGTGTCACGCGGCACGCCCCTTCCCTGCACCAGCATCAGCCCATAAGCCGCCTGCGCGCCGGCGTCGCCGAGATCCGCCGCCCGCTGCAGCATGCTGGCGGCGCGCGTCGTGGCCGCGGCATCGGGTTTTCCGGAAAGCGCGGCCAGCGCCAGTGTCATCAGCGATCCGGCATGGCCATTGGCCGCCGCCTCGCGGCGCCAGCGATCGGCCGCGGCGCGGTCGGCGGCGACACCCGTGCCTTTTTCCAGCATGCCCGCCACCGCGGCCTGCGACACCGAATGACCGCCTTCGGCGGCCTTGCGGAACCAACCATAGGCGCCCGGCATGTCGCGTCGGTCGGCCAGGATGCGGCCCAGATGATACTGGGCGAGCGTGTCCCCGCCCTCGGCGAGAGGTCGCAATTGCTGAATGGCGCCATCGACGAAACCGACGCGCAGATTGTCCAGCGCGCCTTCGATCGTCTCGATGGATGCTTCGTCCCGCGCCGCCAGCAGCCCGCGCGGCGCCTGCAACGGCCCCTCGACGAAGCCATTGACGTAGAAGCGGAACAGTCGGGCACCGTCCGGCCCGGCCTGAACGACCCGCAAGCTTACCGTGTCCGGCGCCCCGGGCAGCCGGAACGCACAGCATGCCTCGCCCATCAGGACATTGAGCGGCTGGCCGTCACCGCTGCGAAGAAGCCGGAAATAGGTCTCGACCCGGCGGTCGAAGTCGCGTGCCGCCATCCCGCCGATCAGGATCGGCTTGTCCGGCGAAAAACCATACGCCGGATCCTGAGCCACGCCCTGAAGGCGGACCGTCCGGTCAGCCGCCGCCACAGGCGGTGGGGGCGCGTTGACACGCACCGGCGGACTGATTTGCGGCGCCTGCTGAACAGGGATGGTCTGCCCGGCGGGAACAGTATCCTGCGCATGCGATGCGGGCACCCATGCGAAGGCCAGTGCCGTGATGGAAAGAATCTGGGTTGGCCTCATCCGGTTCCGCTCGTCAGTCGTGCCCTAAGGCGCGCGACGGTGTCCGCTGCCGCGACCAGCCCCAGCTTGGAGCGCCGCCACAGAAAATCATCCACCGTCTCGAGCCACTCATGTCGCAAGAGATAGCCGATTTCAGCTTCGTAGACACCATCACCGTAATGCGCGCCGAGATCGTCCAGCGAACCCGCCTTGCCGAGGATCATGCGTGTCCGGCTCCCGTAGGAGCGGCTCAGACGGCGCGCCAGACCGGACGGCAGCCACGGATATTCGTTCAGGATATCGGCCAGAAGGCGCTCGAAATCTCCCTCCGGCAGATCGCCGCCGGGCAGCACCGCCTGAGCGGTCCAGGGGCCTGACGCATTAGGCAGGTGCGGCCCGAGCAGCGCCAGCGCCTGCTCGGACAAAACCCGGTAGGTGGTGAGCTTGCCGCCCAGGACCGACAGCAGTGGCGCCTCGCCGTGGGGTGCGTCCAGATCCATCAGGAAGTCGCGGGTGACGGAGGACGGATCATTCTCGGCATCGTCGACGAGCGGCCTGACGCCGGCGAAGGACCAGACCACGTCCGACGGCGCCACGGACTTGCGGAAGTAGCGATTCACCGCGCCGCACAGATAGTCCACTTCCTCCGGCGAAATGGTGACCGTGTCCGGCATCTCGGGCAACTCGACTTCGGTGGTGCCGACCAGCGAGTAGCGCTCCTGGAACGGCAGCACGAAAACGACCCGGCCATCGGTGTTCTGCAGCAGATAGGCTTCGTCGCCCCGGGTCAGGCGGGGCAACACGATGTGGCTGCCCTTGACCAGCCGCAGCCGGTCCCGCTCCGTGGTCTGAATCCGGTCCGTCATGAGATCCGCCGCCCAGGGCCCGGCCGCGTTTACCAGAACACGCGTCGCGACGGTTGTCGTCCGTCCGTTTCGCCTGTCGCGCAATACAGCCCGCCACTGTCCCGCCTCGCGCGCGGCGGAGACCAGCTCGGTGCGGGTCAGAATCGTCGCGCCCCTCGCCGCGGCGTCCATGGCGTTGGCGACGACCAGCCGAGCGTCATCCGCCCAGCAGTCCGCGTAGACGAAGCCGCGGCGGAATTCGTCCTTGAGAACGCCGCCCGCCGGATCGCCGCGCAGATTGACCGAGCGCGACCGGGGCAGTTTCTGACGGCCGCCAAGGCGGTCATAGAGCAGAAGGCCGATGCGCAGCATCCATCCCGGGCGCGAGGCCAGCCCTTGCGGCAGGACGAATTCCAGCGGCCATACCAGATGCGGCGCCGCCCGCAGCAGCACCTCCCGCTCCTTGAGCGCCTTGCGCACCAGCGCGAATTCATAATGTTCCAGATAGCGCAGGCCGCCATGGATCAGCTTGGAACTGGCCGAGGACGTCGCCCCGGCGAGATCGTCGCGCTCGCAGAGCATGACGCTGAGGCCGCGTCCCGCGGCATCCCGCGCGATCCCTGTCCCGTTGATGCCGCCGCCGACGACGAGCAGGTCAACCGATTGGCTTTGCACGTCTTCCATTGCATAGTCGTAGCATGACCGACCGACGCGCCATACTGGCTATTGATCAGGGAACCACCAGCAGCCGCGCGCTGGTTTTCGACATGGCCGGAAACACCGTCGCCCTGGCACAGACCGATCTCACCCAGCACTATCCAGGCGATGGCTGGGTCGAGCACGATCCGGAGCAGATCTGGCGCGACACGCTGGCGGCGTGCCGGAGCGTGCTGACGCAGGCTGCGGAAAAAGGCTTCGGCACCGTCTGCATCGGCATCACCAACCAGCGCGAGACGACCATCGTCTGGGACCGGCGCACCGGAGATCCGATCCACAACGCCATCGTCTGGCAGGACCGCAGAACCGCGCCGCTGTGCCGGACGCTGCGAGACGCCGGCCACGAAACCATGGTCGCCGAACGGACGGGACTTCTGCTGGACCCGTATTTTTCCGGCACCAAGATCGCCTGGCTGCTCGACAACGTGCCCGGCGCCCGCGACCGTGCCGAGCGCGGTGAGCTGGCCTTCGGCACGGTGGACAGTTTCCTGCTGTGGCGCCTGACCGGAGGCCGCCACGCCACGGACGCGACCAACGCCTCGCGCACCCTCCTGTTCAACATTCACACCCAGGACTGGGACGACGATCTGCTGGCCCTGCTCGGCATCCCCCGTTCCCTGCTGCCCGAGGTGACCGACTGCGCTGGTCCGCTCGGTGAAACCAGCCTGTTCGGCGACCTGCTGCCGGTCACGGGGATGGCCGGCGACCAGCAGGCCGCCACCGTGGGCCAGGCCTGCCTGAAGCCGGGCATGCTCAAGAGCACCTATGGCACCGGTTGCTTCGCCCTGCTGAACACCGGGCACACGCCCATCGCCTCGCGCAACCGGCTGCTCACCACCGTGGCCTACCGCCTTGATGGGGTGCCGACCTATGCGCTGGAAGGCAGCATCTTCATCGCCGGCGCGGCCATCCAGTGGCTGCGCGACGGGCTCGGCATCATCGGCACGTCGTCGGAAAGCGCGGCGCTGGCCCAGTCGCTGCCGGACAATGAAGGCGTCTACATGGTCCCCGCCTTTACCGGACTGGGCGCGCCCTGGTGGGACCCGGACGCCCGCGGACTGATCACCGGACTGACCCGCAACACAGGGCCGGCGCATCTGGCGCGGGCCGCGCTGGAAGCCGCCTGCTACCAGACCGACGACCTGCTCAGGGCCATGCGCGCCGACTATCAGGGCGACGTTGCCGAGATCCGCGTCGATGGCGGCATGGCCGCGAACGACTGGCTGCTGCAGTTCCTCAGTGACATCACCGACGCGCCGGTCGAGCGCCCGCACACCACCGAGATCACCGCGCTCGGCGCCGCGTTGCTGGCCGGACTGGGTCACGGCCTTTGGGAGTCGCCTGACGAAGCCGCCCTGCTCTGGCAACGCGCGGCGCGCTTCGCGCCGGCTATGTCGGCGGGGGAACGCAAGCGGCTGGTCGATGGATGGACGCAGGCCGTTCGCCGTTCGGTTAGTGATTTTGGACAGGAGCCCATGTCATGAAAACCAAGGTCTGGGATCTGCCGATCCGGCTGTTCCACATCGGTATCATCGTGCTTGTCGGTATCTCATGGTGGAGCGGCGAGCGGCTGGATCGCACGGAACTGGCCGGCCTCGACCCGCTGGACATCCACATCTGGAGCGGGTGCACCATTCTGGCGCTGGTCCTGTTCCGCATTCTCTGGGGCTTTGTCGGCAGCACCACCGCCCGGTTCAGCCACTTCGTCAAAGGCCCCGTCGCCGTCGCGCGCTATCTGCGCGGCATGGTCTCCCGCCAGTCGCGGCAGGAAGCCGGGCACAATCCTCTGGGCGGCTGGTCGGTCGTTCTGATGCTGGCCATGCTGCTGGCCATGCCGCTGATGGGATTGTTCGCCGCCGACGCCGATCTGTGGGGCGCCGGGCCAAGCGGGCCGCTGAGCAGCCTCGTGCAGGAAGACACGGCCGACAATCTGGCCCACTGGCACGAGGATCTGTGGGAGATCCTGATGATCGTGCTTGGCGTCCACATCGCGGCCGCCCTGTTCTATCTGGTCGTGAAGCGCCAGAACCTGATCGGCGCCATGATCACCGGGCGCGCCAATGTGGAAGGGGCCGAAACCCTGCGGTTCCGGCCCCTGTGGCTTGCTGTGCTGATCCTCGCCGTGACTGGCGGCGCCGTGGTGGCCGCCATCACGACCCTGGCGTGATCAGTCCTTGAACTTGTCGTGACAGCCCTTGCATGACGCACCGACGCCCTTGGCGGCGGCGCCGATGGCTGCCTGATCGCCTGCCTGCACGGCGGAGGCCAACGCGACGGCGGCCTTCTCGAAATCATCGGCCTGCTTGCTGAAGTCGGAACCGGCGGCCCAGATTGCATCCTTGGCTTCCGTCTTGACGCCGGAACCCGACGTGTTCTGGGCGAACGCGGCCTTCACCTGCTTGGAGGCGGCGGCCAGGGCGTCCGCATTATAGGCCAGCGCATCCTTGTGCGGCACCTTGCCCTGGAGAATGCTGAAGAAGTTCCCCGTATGGCCGCCGATCACCGACATCACCCCCTCGCGATATTTCACCGCGTCTTCGGGCTTGGCGTCCTGGGCGTGGGCCGGGACCAGGAACGCAGCGGCCAGCAAACCGCCGGCTACCGTGGCACGAGCAAAGATCTTCATATGATTTCCCCTGAGGTGAGTGCGCTTCCAAAGATGATGGTACCTGAGGAACGCGCCCTCTGAAAGGTGCTAGCGGATATGGCAGGAGGGCTCGTTTTATCTTGCTATTGCGAGTCATTATTAAATAAGCTGATACGACTGAACCAATGAATGGACATGATCCCATGCAGAACGACGCTCTCATGACCACCGAGGTGCACACTTTCGATAGCGACACCCGCAGTTTTGCTGATCAATTCGTGCTCTGGGCGATGCGAAAATGGGTGATCGGCCATAAGGGCGCGCCAGCGGCCCTCGCCCTGTTGCAGAACGCCTTCGACCGCACGAGCGCCCCCGACGCGGTTCAGCATCTGAATGGCCTGATGCAGGCGATCACGGCCGGCGCGTCTCGGCGCATCGCGGTCCATGCGCCCTGCTGTACGGCGGTCAGCGGCGATGAATTGCTGGTGCTCGACGCCATCGCCCTTGCCCAGGCGGAAGTGAAGGTCGACGTGGCATTTCTGCTTCGGCGTTTCCTGACACCGGCCGGGGCGCGCGCGGCCGCAGCGCCGTTGCGGGATCTGGCGGCGGCGCTGCGCGACAGCGGCCTGCGGCTCACCGTACGCTCGGGAACCTATCCGCTGGCCGGCGTGACCACGCTCGACATGGTCCAGGTGCCGGCGACCCTGCACTGATCAAAGATCGGCGGGACGCGACAAAAGCTCGTCGATCTTCGCCAGCAGGTCCTTCTTGGAAAAAGGCTTCTGCAACAGGACCATGCCAGCATCGACTCGACCGCCATGGACAAGCACGTTCTCGGCATAGCCTGACATGAACAGCACGCGGCATTCCGGCACGCGCAGCAACACGGCCTCAGCCACTTCGCGGCCGGTAATCCGGTCCGGCAGCACCACGTCGGCGACCAGCATCTGCGGACGGAAGCGCCCGGTATCGATCAGATCGATCGCCTCCCGCCCTGTCGCCGCCACCTCGACGGTATAGCCTTCCTTGCGCAGCATGACGCGCAAGGTGCGGCGGACATCGTCATTGTCCTCGACCACCAGAATCGTTTCCAGGCCCTTCGGCGCGACACGCGTTTCCGGCTGGACAGGTGCCGTCACGACCAGGGACGACGATGTACGAGGCAGATGGATCAGGATCGTGGTGCCGCGACCCAGTTCACTGACGATAGCGATATGGCCGCCCGACTGCCGCACGAAGCCGTAGACCATGCTGAGCCCCAGGCCGGTCCCCTTACCCACGTCCTTGGTGGTGAAGAAGGGCTCGAAAGCGCGGTCTATGACGTCGCTCGGCATGCCGGTGCCCGTGTCGCTGATCTCGATCGTGACATACTCGCCCGATTTGATCCCGCCGCCCTTGCCACCCAGTTCATCGTCGCCGAGCCACCCGCACCGTGTCCGGAGCGTCAGCGTCCCGCCCTGCGGCATGGCGTCGCCGGCATTGACCGCCAGGTTCAGCAGCGCATTCTGAAACTGACCGGGATCGATTTCGCAGGGCCACACCGTGTCGGCGAAATTGGCGAGGATCTGGATATCCTCGCGTAGGGTACGGCGCAGGAAGACCAAGGCATCGCCCATGATCTCGTTGACGTCCACCACCCGGGGCTCGAGCGGCTGGCGGCGGGCGAACGCGAGAAGCCGCTGGGTCAACTGTGTCCCGCGCTCCACCGCGCCAGCCAGCATCCGCAGTGAATCGGCCGCCATCGGGTCAGCATACGGCTGATCGTGCAGCACTTCGAGGCTGAGCTGCATCGCCATCAAAAGGTTGTTGAAGTCGTGCGCGACGCCGCCGGTCAATTGTCCGATCGCCTCCAGCCGGTGCGCCTGCTGCAGATCGGCCTGGGCTCGCTTGATCTCCGTCAGATCCAGAATCTCGGAGACGAAGTGCAGTGGTTCTCCCGAGCCGTCGCGGACCATGGAGACGCTCAGCAGCGCCCATACCGCCTCGCCGCCTTTCCGGAGGTACCGCTTCTCCATCTGGAAGGACGTGATATTGCCAGCCAGCATCTGCTGGACCTGATGGAGATCGGCATCCAGGTCATCGGGATGGGTGATGGCCTGAAAGTCGAGGGCGCAAAGCTCGTCCTGCGTATAATCCAGCATGGTGGCCAGCGCGGCGTTCACCATCAGCAGCCGGCCGCACGGCGACACCAGCGCCATGCCGTGGGGCGCGGTCTCGAAGACACCGCGGAATCTCTGCTCGCTTTCCAGCAGCGCGAGATTGGAGCGGGACAATTGCGCGTTCGTCCGTTCCAGTTCCGCAAGGATTTCATGCCGCTCGGTTTCCTGTCGCAGGCGAACCATCGCCGCGGCGATGGCGCTGCGGAAAGCAGGGCCGCGAAGATCATCGCTGAACATGCAGGCCTGCGCGCCGGATCGGATGGCCTCGGCCAGCACGCTCTCATCGTCCCGCTCGGCGATCAGCACGACAGCCGGACCGCGTCCGCCCCAATAGGACCGTACCCGCTTCAGAAAGTCGATCCCGTCGCCGCCGAACAGGCCTTCCTCGAGCAGGACGCAGTCAAATCTCTCCTCGGTGAGCAGGACGAATGCCAGATGACCATCCGCTGTCTCGGTCACGGACATGTTCGGCATGGCCTCACCGAGGACCCTGAGGATCGCGTGGCGCCGTGCCGCGTCATTCATCACGAGAAGCGTGTTGATCAAGCCTGGCTCTACAATCGCTGTCAGAAACGGGGCGGTGCAACCGGTCGAGGACAGCGAAACGGTCCAACGGTCCGGATCGTCAAATCTCGCTGCGCCGCAACATTAACGCCTGAACAATCCCGGATACAAACCGGATTTGACCCTGCGCTTCAGTAAATCGGCTCCACATCGAACGCCACGCAGACCCGTCGCTCTTCGCTCCGGAAAGGAACGGTACCGTGATACAGGTACGAAGGGAAAAGAAACATCTGGCCGAGGACGGGTCTGTACTGACGGATATCGAAGCCGCCGGCGACGTTCAGTTGTCCGGTGGGCTTGCCGAACTCCAGCCATCCTTCCGGACGGTGCGCAGGGTCGTCGATGACGGCGGGCAACTGCGGATAGAACACGCCGCTCAGCCAACCATTGGGGTGGATGTGCGGACGCTCGTGGCCGCGATTGTGCATCACCACGCCCCAGGCGGTCAGGCGCCATTTGTCCGGCGCCCAGCGAACCGCCGGATGTGACGGATCATCGGGCAATTGCGCCTTGTACCAGCGGACAGCCTCGTCGATCCGGGCGATCATCCCTTCCATGGGCCCGAGAGGCGGCTTGATCAGCTCGCCCGTATGCCGCCCGTTTTCAGTCGACATCACGCCGCCCTGCAAAGTCGGGTGAGTTCGGATGTAGCGTGACAGCGCCTTATTGAAGGACGCCATGTCGGCATAACCGTCCGGCGGCGCGAACGCGTAGCTTTTCACCAGTGTATCGAAGTCGAGCAGGCGCCCGGCCTCGTCCGTCCGGCCCGCGGCGGCCAGCGCGTGCGCCTGATAGGCCAGCGCGTGAAAGTCGCGGCCGCGCGCCACCATGCACGCATCGAAAACGGCGACGGCCTCGTCGGCGCGCCCCTGCGCCAGATAGAGATTGCCCAGATCGTAATAGGGGTCGCCATAGCGCGGGTCGCGGGCGATGGCCTCCCGGAAGGCCGCCTCGGCCTCTTCCGGCAGGCCCGCCTTGACGGAAGCGGCGCCCAGATTCATGAAATAGCCGGGCTCGGATGCCCCCAGCGCGATGGCGCGCCGGATCATCTCCAGCGCCGCGTCATAGCGACCCGCGTGGAACTCGATCATGCCAAGACCGCTGATCGCCCCCACATGCCGGTCATCCAGCGCCAGCAGCTGCCGGTAAAGGGACTCCGCCTCGCGAAACCTGTTCGCCTGGTGATAGCGCACGGCCGCCTGGAAGGCCGAAACCGCGTTCTCGCGTGACACCATCGGCGGCGCGGCGGCGGCCGAGGGCTGCTTGCGGAGCGACTTTTCCTGCATCCTGCGTTGCTGGCGGTTCGACATGCTTGTCCGGCGGGTCCCGTTGTGATTGCCTCGGCATCATAATGCGGTTTCGGGGAGCGACCATGCGGCAAATTCTCGACGCACCCAGCGTCTTCCTGCCCCACATCTGGGCCAGTCACGCACGCCACTTTCCGAACCGCGATGCCATCGTCTGCGGCGACACGCGCTGGAGCTGGCGCCAGTTCAACGAGACCATGAACCGGGTGGCGAACGGACTGGCTTCGCTGGGAATCGGCCAGGGTGACAAGGTCGCCGTCATCATGTCGAACGCCGCGGAAACGGCGGCCGTGCTCTACGGCGTCCTGAAGTCCGGCGCCTGCGCGGTACCGGTCTCGGCGCTGCTGTCGCCGGAACAAATCCTGGGCATGGTCGAGGACGCCGGCGCGCAAGTGCTGTTCGCCGATGCCCTCACCCACGCATTGATCGAGCCGGTGCGCGACCGCATGGCGCGCGTCCGGCGCAACGGCTTCTTCGCCCAAGGCTTCGCGGCGGATGGCTGGCGCGACCTGACGGACTGGCTTGCCAAACAGGACACCGTGGAGCCGGACGTGGCCTACGCGTCCGATGACGAGGTGAACATCATCTATTCGTCCGGCACGACAGGCCTGCCCAAGGGCATCGTCATGAGTCACGCCGCGCGGCTGCATTTCGCCTGGTCCAACGCGATCGAGATGCGCTTCTCGCGGCGAAGCCGCGCGCTGGTCACCACCGCGCTCTATTCCAACGGCACCTGGCTGATGGCGCTGCCGGTGCTGTTCACGGGCGGAACGCTCCACATCCTGCCCTCGTTCTCGCCCGACGCATTTCTGGCGGCGGTGCAGCGCGAGCGGATCACCCACACCTTCATGGTGCCGACCCAGTACATCGTGACCCTCGAACATCCGGCGCTCGAGACCGCCGACCTGTCGAGCCTCGAAGTCATGCTGTCGGCCGGATCGCCGCTGAGGGTCGAGACAAAGAGACAGCTCATCGCCCGCATCGGACGAGGCATCCACGAGCTATATGGTTACTCGGAAGGGGCAGCGACCATGATCAAGCCCGAGGACGCCGAGGCGAAATGGGGATCGGTCGGCACCCCGGTCATCGGGTTCGACATCTCGATCATCGACGAGAGCGGCAACGAACTGCCGTTCGGCGAAACGGGCGAGATCGTGGCGCGCGGCGGCGGCGTCATGACCGGATATCACAAGCGGCCCGACGCCACGGCGGCGCTCGTCTGGAAAGATGAGGCGGGCCGGGTCTGGATCAGATCGGGCGATATCGGGCGCTTCGACGAAGACGGTTTCCTTTATATTCTCGACCGTAAGAAGGACATGATCATCTCGGGCGGATTCAACGTGTTCCCCGCCGATATCGAGCAGGTGATCGGGACCCACCCGGACGTCTCCGACGTCACCGTCATCGGCATCCCGCACGAAAAGTGGGGCGAGACGCCGCTGGCACTGGTCATTCCCAGACCGGGCGCCGCCGCCGACGCGGGAAGCATCCGAAACTGGGCCAATGAACGGCTCGCCAAGCCACAGCGTGTCTCCGTGCTGGAGTTGCGTGACGAGTTTCCCCGCAACGCGCTGGGCAAGGTGGTCAAACGGCTGTTGCGCGAGCCCTATTGGTAACCGTCACAGCCGGCGCGAAAACACAGGCATGTCCGTCGACCTAGCTGTCCTGTCCTGCGGACATTGCGGGGGTAACTGGGTGCGCGAGCGGTTAGCCTGAGTGACCGACCTCCCCACTCCGCCATCTCCGCGCTGTAACACCTATCTTCTAGTGTGACGCGCACATCGTTCCCGAAGGCCTATCATGCACACCCGACATCGCGGCGACCTCTACCAGACCAGCCTGCGCGGCACCGAGCTGCTCAGCCAACCGCTGCTGAACAAGGGCACCGCCTTCAGCATCGAGGAGCGCGAAAAACTGGGATTGCTGGGTCTCCTGCCCCCACATGTGGCGACCCTTGGCGAACAGCTGACGCGAACATACGAGGCGTTCCGCGCGGCAAGTTCCGACATTGCCCGGCATATCTACCTGAGGTCCCTTCAGGACCGGAACGAGACCCTGTTCTATCGCCTGCTGACCGATCATCTCGAGGAGATGATGCCGATCATCTACACGCCGGTGGTCGCCGATGCATGCCAGCGCTTCAGCGAGATCTACCGCCGGCCGCGAGGGCTCTTCATCGCCTATCCGGATCGCGGCCGGATCGACGAGATCCTGAGGAACTGGGGCGCCGACCAGGTCGAGGTGATCGTCGTCACCGATGGCGAGCGTGTGCTCGGCGTCGGTGACCAGGGCGTGGGCGGCATGGGCATTCCCATCGGCAAGCTGTCGCTCTACACCGCTTGCGGCGGCATCGATCCCAACGCCACGCTGCCGATCTTCCTCGATGCCGGAACCGACAATCAGGAACACCTGAAGGACCCGCTTTATCTGGGCTGGCAGCACGAGCGCGTGCGCGGCCAGGATTATCTGGATTTCGTCGACGCCTTCGTCGCCGCCGTGCGCGGACGCTGGCCGAATGTCCTGCTGCAGTTCGAGGATTTCGCGCAGGTCAATGCCGGTCCGCTGCTCAGCCGCTACCGCGACCAGCTTTGCACCTTCAACGACGACATCCAGGGCACGGCGGCGGTCGCCCTCGGCACGCTCATGGCGGCCAGCAACGTGCTGGGGCTGAACCTGCGCGAGCAGACGGTCGTAGTTCTGGGCGCGGGTTCGGCCGGCTGCGGCATCGCCGAGCAGATCGTCGCGGGCATGGTCGCGGACGGCCTCACCGAAACCGAGGCCCGTGCCCGCATGTTCATGGTGGACAGGCCCGGACTGCTGCACGACGGACTGGACGGCTTGCTGGATTTTCAGCAGCGGCTGGCGCAGCCCGCGGAGCGGCTCGCGGACTGGGCTGTCGAGTCACCCGAGCGTATCAGCCTGTTCGACGTGGTGCGAACCGCACGGCCCACGGCGCTGATCGGCGTGTCCGGTCAGCCCGGCCTGTTCACCGAGGACATCGTCCGCGAAATGGCGGCCCACACGGCCCGTCCGATCATCCTGCCCCTGTCCAACCCCACATCGCGCGCCGAGGCACGGCCGGAGGAACTGATCCATTGGACCATGGGCCGGGCTCTCGTCGCCACGGGCAGCCCGTTTCCCGACGTGGTGTTCGAGGGCCGGACCCTGCGGATCGCCCAGTGCAACAACGCCTATATCTTTCCGGGCCTGGGCCTGGGCGTTGCCGCGACGGAGGCGACCCGTGTCACCGACGGCATGCTGATGGCGGCATCGCGCGCGCTCGCCGCACAATGCCCTGCCCTATCCAATGCCGGCGCCGATCTCCTGCCGCCACTGGGTGACCTGCCCCGCACCAGCGTGGAGATCGCCGTGGCCGTCGCGCAGCAGGCGCAGTTGGACGGCGTGGCCCCGCGCCGCACCGAGGCGGAATTGCGGTCACGGATCGAGGCGTGCCGCTGGAAAGCCGATTATCCCGCCATCGAGCCGGTCGACGAGCGCGCGTTGACTTGATGCCGGACCGCGCTCAGACTTCCCCGTTCCTGGGGAGGAGAACGAGCATGGATCGGGGTATTCTGGACAAGATCGCCCGCACGCGGTACGGCGCCATCGAGAACGTCAATTCCAACCTGGTCGACTGGCGCGAAGTCGAGGGCCAGAAGGGCAACTACATCAAGGTGCTGGCGCTCGATACGTCGCGTCACCGGGTGGACTTTCTGTTCCGCCAGGACCCGCACGCCGAATTCGCCAAGCACAATCACCGCTGCCTCGCCATCGCCTACACGCTGGGCGGACTCTGGGGCTACCGCGAAGGCGCCGAGCTGCATTTTCCCGGCACCTTTTCCTACGAGCCGCCGGGCAGCATTCACACGCCCTATTCCACCGCCGACGGCATGTTCCTCTATGGCAGCTTTCAGGGCGACAGCGACGTGATGCTCGACATCCTCGACGAGGACGACAAGGTGATCGATCAGCTCAAGCTGAACTTCTTCGCCCAATATTACGACGGGAAGTGATCTACAGCGCCGCGATCGCCTCGCCGACGGCCTCGATGACTTCCGCCGGCTTGCCGACCACGGGCACCAGCATGCGGTGGATACCCGCGTCGCGGTAGCGCCGGACCGTGTCCAACCCGGTCTGCATGTGCCACATGGCGGTGATCTCGATCTCGGCGGGATCGCGGCCCACGGCGCGGCAGGCGCTGGCGATCTCGTCGCGTCCGTGCATCACATCCTCCAGCTTTCCGCGCGGCGTGTACCAGCCATTGCCGTATTTGGCGATGCGCTCGAACGCCTTGCCCTTGTCGCCGCCGATGACCACCGGCAACGGGGACTGGACTGGCAGCGGATACGACTTGAAATTGTGCCAGCTCAGGAACTCGCTTTCATGCTCGACCACGTCGCCGGACCACACCTTGCGCATGGCCTGCAGATAGTCGTCGAACCGCGCGCCCCGCCGCTCGAACGGCACGCCCATGGCGTCGTACTCTTCCTTCAGCCAGCCAATGCCCAGGCCCAGCATCAGGCGGCCATTGGACATGAAGTCGAGACCGGCCGCCTGCTTGGCCAGCAGCAGCGGGTTGACCTGCGGCAGGATGTTCACGCCCGTTCCGAGACGGATCGTGCTCGTCGCGCCGGCGATGGCCGCGAGCGTGATCAGCGGATCGACCAGATTGGTCTCGGGCGGCACGCCCATCTTGCCATTCTCGTTGTACGGATAGGGTGAGCTGTACTCGAGCGGGATGATCACATGCTCGCCGGTCCACACGGACTCGATACCCAACGCCTCGGCGCGGCGCGCCAGTTCGATGATGGAATCGCCGGATTTGGCGCCGGTATTGATGAAGACGATACCCAATTTCATGGTTGCTCTCCCCGTTTTCGTACCGGACGGTAACAGGCTCGGCGCGGAAAACAACCGGCTTGGTGTCCGGGCGGGCAACTTGTCCCCTTGCCGCTGCGAAAAGCTGCCTTTACAGTGCGCCCCACAGTAAAGAACACACTCTATTATTCACTGGGGAGACCGACATTGCAGTTGAGCCGCGAGCAGCTGTTGAGCGCCTATCGCCGGATGCGCACCATCCGGGAGTTCGAGGAACGCCTGCACCAGGAGTTCCAGTCCGGCACCGTACCGGGGTTTCTCCACCTGTATTCGGGCCAGGAAGCCATCGCCGTCGGCATCTGCGAGCAGCTTGAGGATCACCGCGACTATATCGGCTCGACCCATCGCGGCCATGGCCACTGCATCGCCAAGGGCGTCGACGTGAAGGCGATGATGAAGGAGATCTACTGCAAGAAGAACGGCGTCTGCGGCGGCAAGGGCGGTTCCATGCACATCGCCGACCTGGACAAGGGCATGCTCGGCGCCAATGCCATCGTCGGCGGCGCGCCGCCGCTGGCGCTGGGCGCGGCGCTGACCGCCAAGACACTGAAGACGGGCGGCGTCGCCGTGCCGTTCATCGGCGATGGCGCCGCCAATCAGGGCACGGTCGCCGAATCCATGAACATGGCCGCCGTGCTGAAGCTGCCCATGGTGTTCATGTTCGAGAACAATGGCTACGCCGAGTTCACGGCCGCATCCTATGCGACGGCGGGCAGCATCGAGGCGCGCGCGAAAGCCTACGACATCCCGGCGGTGACCGTGGATGGCGCCGATTTCTTCGCCGTCTACGAAGCGTCACGCGAGGCGATCGAGCGCGCCCGCAATGGCGGCGGCCCGAGCGCCATCGAAGCCAAGGCCTATCGCTTCTGGGGTCACTTCGCCGGCGATCCGCAGCGGTACCGCGCGCCGAACGAGACCAAGGAACTGCGCGAAAATCACGACTGCCTCAAGCATTTCGCCGCGCGCGTCACGCAGGCGGCGCTGCTCGACCAGGCGGAGATGGACGCCATCGACGTGGAAGTGATGCAGCTGATCGAGGACGCGGTGATCGAGGCCAAGGCCGACGACCAGCCCGACCCGCAGTCGCTCTACAACGACGTCTACGTCTCGTACAACTGATCGATCGGAGATAGATCATGTCACTCAAGACCTATCGCGAGGCGATCAACGAAGCGCTGCGTCAGGAAATGGAAGCCAATGACCGCGTCATCGTCATCGGCGAGGACGTTGCGGGCGGCGCCGGCGGCTCGGCTGGCGGCGCGGAAGCCGCAGGCGGCGTCATGGGCATCACCGCCGGCCTCGCCACCAAATTCGGCCGCGACCGCGTCATCGACACGCCGATCACCGAATCCGCCATCATCGGCATGGCGGCGGGCGCCGCGCTGACCGGCATGCGGCCTGTGGCCGAGCTGATGTTCGCCGACTTCATCGGCGTCTGCCTCGACCAGATCTACAACCAGGCCGCCAAGTTCCGCTACATGTTCGGCGGCAAGGCACGCACGCCGCTTGTTGTCCGCACCATGATTGGCGCGGGCATGGGCGCCGGGCCGCAGCACAGCCAGGCCATCTACCCGATCCTGACCATGATCCCGGGCCTCAAGGTGATCGTGCCGTCCAACGCGTATGATGCCAAGGGCCTGCTGATCCAGGCGATCCGCGACGACGATCCGGTGATCTTCTGCGAACACAAGGGCCTCCTTGGCGACAGCTGCGAGGTTCCCGACGAGCCCTACACGATCCCGTTCGGCAAGGCGGCCATCACCCGCAAGGGCGATGCGCTCACCTTGGTCGGCATGTCGCGCATGGTGAAGCATTGCAACGAGGTCGCCGACCGGATGAAGAAGGATGGCATCGACATCGAGGTCATCGATATCCGTACCACCTCGCCGCTCGATGCCGCCACCATCCTGGAGAGCGTGAAGAAGACGGGACGGCTGGTGGTCGTGGACGAAGCCAATCCGATGTGTTCGGTGGCCTCCGAGATCTCCAGCATCGTCGCGTCGGACGCGTTCGACTATCTCGACGCCCCGATCAAGAAGGTCACGGCGCCGCACACGCCGGTCCCCGCTTCCCCCACGCTCGAGGCTCTCTACCTCCCAACGCCGGCCAAGATCGAGCTGGTCGTCCGGGAACTGCTCGACTACTAGACCGCGTCCTCGGGACACAAAACATTGAAATCGCGGAAGGGGGATGCCAGCATCCCCCTTCGTCTTTGTTGGGAGGCAAAGAATGACGGTTTCAGGACGCGGGCTCTGGCTGGCGCTGCTGCTGGTCTCGGGGCTTTCGGCCTGCGGACCGGAGGAAGCACCGCCTGCGCCCGTCCCGTCGACGACGAACGCGGAACACGACCCCCTCGACGTTCACGCCGGCGCCACCGGCGCGGGCCCCGAACTTTACCGTGCGCGCTGCGCCTCGTGCCATGAGGGCGGCGTCGCGGGCGCCGCGCACGCGGTCACCTTCCAGAACGGTCGTCCCGAAGCCATTCTGGATGCCATGGCAGGCGTGATGGCCCGGCAATCCGAGGGATTGACCCAGGAGGAGCGCGTGCTCCTCGCCGAATTCCTCACCGGCCAGACCCTGTCCCGTACCGGCGGCGCCGCGCCCGTCCAGATGTGCGCCGAATGGCAGAAGCGCTTTGATTTCGACCGACCGCCCGCCTTCCCCGGCTGGGGCCTGACGCGAGGCAACACCCGTGTCATCCCGCCGGCCACCGCGCGCCTGACGGCGACCGACCTGCCGAGGATGCAGGTGAAATGGGTCTTCGCCTATCCCAACGCCACGCGGGTGCGCGGACAGCCCGCGCTGGCTGGCGGCGCGGTTTTCGTGGGAAGCCAGGACGGCCATGTCTATGCGCTCGACGAGGACAGCGGCTGCGCCCGCTGGACCTTTCGTGCCGACGGGGAAGTCCGGACGTCCATCTCCATCAGCCCGTGGCAGGCCGGTGACAAGACCGCGACCCCCTCGGTATTCTTCGGCGACACCACCGCCAAGGCCTATCGCCTCGACGCCCAGACCGGAGAACTGATCTGGGCGGTACAGGTCGAGGAACACCCCAACGCGCGCATCAGCGGCACGCCGACGCTCTATGACGGCCGGCTATACGTGCCCATGTCGTCCACCGAATGGGCCTCGGCCGCCGATCCAGCCTATGAATGCTGCACCTTCCGGGGCAGCGTCACGGCGCTGGACGCGGACACCGGCCAACGCATCTGGAAGACCTTCTCGATCCCCGCGGATCCGCGGCTGACCGGTGCCACCAACCCGGCCGGCACGCCCACATGGCATCCGGCGGGAGCACCGATCTGGAACAGTCCGACAATCGACGCAAAGCGGAACCGGCTCTATGTCGGCACCGGCGAGAGCTATACCTCGCCCGCCGCGAGTACCAGCGACGCGATCCTCGCTCTCGATCTGGAGAACGGGAAAATCGTCTGGCACTATCAGGCGACGGCAGGCGACGCCTGGAACATGGCCTGCGCCCTGAAGGACAAGATCAACTGTCCGGCGGAAAACGGTCCGGACTTTGATTTCGGTGCGCCGCCCATCCTGCTGTCGCTCGACGGCAAGAAGGATATTCTGCTCGCAGGACAGAAATCGGGCTATCTGCACGCGATCGATCCCGATACGGGCCATCTGATATGGCGCCAGAAGGCCGGCGCGGCTGGCGCCTCGGGCGGCATCCAGTCGGGCATGGCGGCAGCCGACGAAACGGTCTACGCGCCGATCAACGGCACCGACTTCTTCGGCCGCGCCAAGGACCCGCGTCGGCCCGGTCTTTCCGCCAGCGATGCGGTAACGGGCGAGCAGATCTGGTTCACGCCCAACGAGGATATCTGTCCCGACGAGCTCCGCCCGCGCTGCGATCCCGGCTTGTCCGCGGCGCCGACCGTCACCGCCGATGCGGTCTTCGTCGGCGCTTTCGACGGCTGGCTACGCGCCTATGACCGCGCGACCGGACAGGTCATCTGGTCCTTCGACACCAGCGCGAACTTCGAGACCGTGAACGGCGTCACCGCCCATGGCGGATCGATGGATTCCGCCGGCCCCGTCATCGCCAATGGCCGCCTGTTCGTGAACTCCGGCTTCCTGTATGGCGGCCGCATGGCGGGCAACGTCCTGATCGTCCTCGAGGCGGCCCGCGCGCCCGCCATCGGCCGGCCTGCCCCGCCAGAGACGGCGGCACCCGAGACAGCCGTTCCCCAGGACGAATCCGGGGCGACACAGAACTGACGAACAGCAGCCATTTGGTCGCTCCGTACGCATCGGCCAGACGCGCCTACCGGCGGGCGCGTCGGTCCAGCACCGCGCGGATGCGTTCGGCGAGTTCTTCCTGCTTGTAGGGCTTTTGCAGCAGGTCCAGCGGTTCCTCGCCCGCTTCGACCTCCAGCACGTGGAGGTCCGTATAGCCTGAGCTGAACAGGGTGCGGATCCCTGGCCAGCGGGCATGCACCCGGTTCGCCAGCGTCCGGCCATTCAAGCCACCCGGCAGGATCATGTCGGTGAACAGCAGGTCGAACCGGCTGTCCTGTTCCAGCAACTCAAGAGCCTGATGCGCGTCAGGCATCGGCACCACCTCGTAGCCGAGCCGCCTGAGCAGAACCTGTACCGAGGAACGCACCAGGTCATTGTCCTCGACAAACAGAATCCTCTCGCTGCCGCCCCGGGCCTTCCGCGCGGCGGGCGCGGCATCCGGGGACAACGCGCGCTGCACGCTCGCCGGCAGATACAGGATGACCGACGTCCCTTGGCCCGGGATGGACTCGATTACCGCGCCGCCGCCGAGCTGCTTCATCAGGCCGTACACCATGCTGAGGCCGAGACCGGTTCCCTTGCCCTGTGCCTTGGTGGTGAAGAACGGCTCGAAGGCCCGCTGGACGACATCGGGTGTCATGCCGGTGCCGTCATCCGTCACCGCGATCTGCACATAATGGCCGGGGGCGACACCATCGCAATTGCTGGTGCGGGCCGCGTCGATCTGGATCGATTGCGCGGCGATGGTCAGATTGCCGCCTTCCGCCATGGCGTCGCGGGCATTCAGGCACAAATTGATCAGCGAGGTCTCCAGTTGGGCCTCGTCGGCGGTGGCCGCGGGAAGATCGGAGGAGACCCGGCTCCGCACCCGGATCGTCTCCCCCAGCGTTCGCCGCGCCAAAGCCTCCACGCGTTTGACCAGAGAGGTCACGTCGACCGCCTTCGTCGTCAGGGTCTGCCGCCGCGCGAAGATCAGCAGACGGCGGGTCAGGTCCGCCCCCCGTTCCGCCGCCAGCAGGATGTAGCGGGCATGGTTGCGCAGTTCCTCGTCCCGGTCGCTGTTTACCAAAGCCTCGGCGTTGCCGAGAATGACCTGCAGCAGGTTGTTGATATCGTGGGCGACACCGCCGGTGAGTTGTCCGACCGCCTCCATTTTCTGGGACTGGAAGAGCTTCTCCTCCATCAGATACCGATCGGTCATGTCGCGGATGGAGGCCAGCAGCGCGGGGCGGCCATGCCATTCGATGCGGGCGACGCGGACCTCGGCCCGGCGCTTTTCGCCGTCGCGCACCACTTCAATGCCGGTGACCTCGTCTTCACGCAACGGGAAATCCAATGTCCTTCCCAGCAACTCATTCTCGGAAATCCCGAACAGGTCGACGGCGGCTCTGTTCACGAAATGCACCGCATGCGCGGAATCGGTCACGATGACGGCATCGGGGTTGGCCGCGATGATCGCCTCGATCTGCCGCTGCATCGTCTGCGCCTTGTAGCGCTCGATGGAATACAGCAGCCCCCTTACCTGCACGCCATAACTGGTCGCATTCTTCTCGACGAAATCCAGCGCGCCCTCGCGCATCGCCTGCAAGCGCAGCTCCGGATCGCTGTCGCCGGAGTAGACGACGATGGCGACGTTTTCGCTGACCCGCCGGAGTTGGCGGAAGGTCTCGATGCCGGATGAATCCGGCAGATTGAGATCGAGGATAACGGCGTCGATGCGGGTCTGCTCCAGCACCTCGATCGCATGCTTCAGCCGATCGACCACGGTGATCTGGTGGTCGGGAACCTCCGCCAGACGCTCGGCGGCCAGATCCGCGTCGCCGGGATTATCCTCGACGAGAAGCAGTCGGAACTGGTCAATCTTGCTCATTTATCGCCCCCCTCCCGGCGTCCCTGGGCGCACACGGATTGCCGGTCATCACGTCATTTCGGCGGCGCCGGTCGGCAACGTCGCCACGGCGAACCAGAATCCTTCGAGCGCCTGCACCACATTCTGAAAGGCCTTTAGGTCGCCCGGCTTGGTAATGAAACAGTTGGCGCCAAGCTGATAACTGGCGAGTACGTCGCTTTCGGCGTCCGACGAGGTCAGAACCACCACCGGAATCTTTTTCAGGTCGAAATCGTCCTTGATGGCGACCAGCACCTGGCGTCCGTCCACCTTCGGCAGGTTGAGATCGAGCAGAATGAGATCCGGCCGCCCATCGCCCCCGCCGACACCGCGACGCGTCAGTATCTCGATGGCCTCGACCCCGTCCGAAGCGACTGTCAGATCCACATTGAGCCGGCTGGCCTCGAATGTCTCCCGGGTCAGATCCACATCAGCGTCGTTGTCTTCAACCAGCAGAACCTTGACAGGTTTCATGACCGATCTCCTGTGCCGTGCGCAAGCAGGGTAAAATAGAATGTCGTCCCTTCGCCTACTCTAGAATCAAAGCGGATGGTTCCGCCATGTCGCTCGACGATTTTCTTGGCGATGGCAAGCCCGATGCCGTTTCCCTCATACTCATCGCGCGCGTGCAGCCGCTGAAACATCTGAAAAATTCGTTCGGAATACTGCGCGTCGATACCGATGCCATTATCGCCTACTGAAAATATCCATGTCGCACCATCGCGGACGGCGCCTATGGTAATCCTCGGCGCGCGATCCGGCGCATGAAATTTCAGGGCGTTGCCGATCAAATTCTGGAGAAGTTGCCCCAACTGACCCTCGTCCGCCTGCACGACGGGCAGATCTCCGTGCTCGATCTGGGCGTGCTGACGCCTGATCGCGTCACCCAGCGAGCGGCAGACGCGCCGGACCACCGCTGCCGTGTCCGTGGGCTCGAACGCCTTGCCCTGCGTGCCGACACGGGACAGGGTCAACAGGTCGCTGACAAGCCGCTGCATGCGCTTGGCGCCATCGACGATGTAGCCGATGTACTTGTCGGCGCGCTCGTCGAGCGAGCCGCGATACCGTTCTGCCAGCAGTTCCGTGTAGCTCGCGACCATGCGCAGCGGCTCGCGCAGGTCATGGGACGCGACATAGGCGAACTGCTCCAGCTCGGCGTTCGAGCGCTCCAGCTCCCTCGTCTTGGCGGCAAGAGCCGCCGCCGCCTTCCGCCGCTCCGTGATGTCGAGGATCACGCCCAGCACCAGCAGGCCGGCCGCCGTCTCGACCGGCTGCAACGTGATCTCGATGGGAAACTCGCTGCCATCCCGGCGCAGCCCGAAGAGATCACGCCCTTCGCCCATGGCGCGTGCCGACGGCGCCGCGGTGAATGCCTGAAGGTCGAGCGGGTGTGTTTCGCGAAACCGGACCGGCACGAGACCGTGGACCGGGCGTCCGACCAGTTCGTCGGCGCGATAGCCGAACATGCGCTCGACCTGGTGGTTCACCAGTGCGATCACGCCGCCGGCATCCACCATGATCATGCCGCTGGGCGAGGCCTCGAACGCCAGCCTGAACTTGGCCTCCAACTGTCGCTTCTCCGCGACGTCGCTCAGAATGCCGAGCGAGCCGATGAGTTCTCCGGCCGGCCCTCTGATGGCGGAGACGCGCGCCTCGAGCAGCAGGCGGGTGCCATCCTTGGCCACATGCACCACATCCATGTCCTGGAAGCCGTGGCCGTCGCGGATGCGTTTCAGATTCCGCTCCAGCGATGTCTCGTTGCCAGGCTCGATGAGCATGCGCGCGGGGGCGCCGATCGCTTCTTCGGCCGTGTAGCCGTACAGCCTCTCCGCCGCGGGGTTCCATCCCGTGATGACACCGTCGAGCGTGGTGGCAATGACGGCATCTTCCGAAGAGTCGAGGGCCGCGCCGAACATGCGCTCCCGCAGGGCATAATGCTGAAAGGCCCGCGCCAGCACGCCCACTTCGCCAGCTGTGTCGACGGGCAGCGTGACGGCACGTCCCGATTGCAGGGCAGTAACGGCGTTCGTCATCTGAATGATGGGACGGGCCAGCGAACGGGCCAGTATGACGCCGGCGATCCCCGCGATCAGCGCCGCGACGACCCCCGCCAGCAATGCGGAATCCCGGATCGCCCGGACGGCGCCGACGATGTGCGCATAGCGCTGCGCCTGGATGACCGAGATACGCGGCCCTTCCGCCAGCGGCACCGATGCGATGGCGAGCCCGATCCGTCGGTCGCCAAGGGTCGTGATGGAGGTCGCGGCGCCCCCTTCCGGATCAATGTTCAGATCAGGAATGTCCTCCTGAACACGCCGCGGCCGACCGAACTCGAACGCGAATTCGTTCTGCGGGGCCGGGTGAAGAAGATAGTCGCCGCGTCCATTGACGACGAAGAGTTGGGTCTGAGGAAGGCGGCGCTGCCGCAGTTCGCGGAATGCCGGGCGCATGTCGATATTGAGGATCACGAGTCCGAAGGGCGTGCCGTCGGCGGCATGCACCGGCGTTGCCGTGCGGAGGACCGGCATGGCTGGCAGCACGACCCTGCCCTGCTCGACATTCAGGTCGATGTCCGAGACATAGACCTCGCCCGGCATGAGCCGTACGGTTTCCCCGACGAAGTCCCGCACGCCCTTGCGCTGCAACTTGTCACGGGCGACACGCCGGACCGATCCGTCCCCGGTCAGGCGATCAACCCGGACGATCTCGCGGCCACCATCATCAAGGCCGATCAGCCGCGCCTTGACATAAGCAGGCTTGGCCGCGAGCACCGCCGACAGAAGCTGGGCGAACTGATCCTCGTACTGCTTGTCGGTCAAGCCGGTGACGGGATCCCGTCCGCCAGAGCGCCGCGCCCGGACGAGGCCATCGACCGACGCGGAGCCTCGCAGGGAGAGAACGTCGGCGCGGGCCCCTTCCGCATGATCGGCGAGATGATCGGCCAGCAGCCGCGTGTCGCCTTCGAGCCGGCGCATCTCCACCGGCAGGACCGTCTCCTCCAGATCCCGGTAGACGAAGATACCAATGAGACCGGCTGTAAGCGCGGCCAAGCCAACCATGGCGCCCGTCAGTCTGGTGACAAGCGTCATGCCGGACACTCCGCGCCAACGCGGGCGAAACCATAACTCCGGCACTGGCGGCCATTACCGCCGGCGACGCCGAACAATCCACCCCAAGAACCCATGATCGTTTTCAGCGATCCCTGCCATGGGGAATTCTTTACCCTCATGATCGCTGGCCAGGTCTCGCTACCTTCAATGGCCTCACCAAATGCCGCTAGGGTACTCCGATTCCGGCTCCCGAACAATCAATGCGGGTGCTTGAGTACCGCGCGGTCCCGGCGCCGATCTCTATTCGGCGGCGAGCCGGGCCGCTGACGAGGCATGGCCATTGCGCAGCAGGCGTCCGGGTAGCGCGCCAGCGGGATCGACGTGGTCCGTTCCGTGATAGCGCAGCAGGGTGCCATTGACGATAACGGCATCAATGCCGATGGCGTCCGACTGCAGCCGGTCGGCGCCTCCCGGCAAATCATAGACGCGGCGGATGGGCGCCGGGCCGACGGTCGCGGGATCGAACACGACAACGTCGGCGGCGACGCCGACGGCGAGGCGCCCCCGGTCCGTGATGCCGAAGACTTCGGCGGGCCGCGATGTCAGCGCGCGCACACCCTGTTCGAGAGTGAGAGCGCCCTTGTCACGCACCCAATGACCGAGAAGATGCGTGGAGAAGCACGCATCGCAAAGCTGGCTGGCATGCGCGCCGGCATCGGAGAGACCGAGCACCGTGTTCGGGTCGTGCAACATCTCGCCGATGGCCGCCTCGTCGGTATTGAGGACGGCGGTACGGAAACGGGCTTTCAGGTCGGTCGCCAGCGCCATGTCGAGCGCCAGGTCGGTCGCATCGACGCCGCGCTCGCGCGCGACATCCACCAGATTGCGCTCCTCGAGCGCAGGCTCCGGCGGATAGACCGCGATGGTCGTGCGTTCGTCCCAGCCTTCCAGCACCGGGATCAGGCTCTCGCGCATCTGCTGGCGCCATGCCGGGTCCGAGAACCGGGCGATCCGCGCCTCGCGCGTGCCCGCGCCCAGTTCCGCGAACATGGGCATGGCCTCGAACGGGAATGGCGTCTCGAACTGGAACTCGAAGTTCAGCGGCCGGCAGGCGACCTGCGGGATGATGTTCAGCCCCTGCTCCACCAGATCGGCGGTACGGTCCAGCTGCTTGCGGTGCCCGCCCGGCCCGAAGAGGCCGGTGAGCATGGCGGTCCAGCTGATCCATTTGCCGGTGCGGCGGGCGATGGCCGACAGCTCCTTCAGATAGAAGCCGGGTCCGACATTCACCTGTACCATGCCGCCGACCTCGCCGACCGGGCTGGCCAGTTCCTCGATCTCGTCGAGCTCGGCCAGACGGCTCGGCACCGGCTTGCCGGCATAACCCCAATGGGTGATCGCCTTCGACGTCGCGAAACCGACGGCGCCTGCCTGCAGCGCTTCGCGCACGATGTCGCGCATGCGGGCGACCTCGTCCGGCGTCGCGGCACGCTCGACGGCGTCCTCGCCCATCACGTACATGCGCAGCGGCGTATGCCCGATCAGCACGCCCAGGTTGATCGCCATGCCCTTGCGTTCGATGGCGTCCAGATATTCCGGAAAGGTCTCGAAGCCCCAATCGTCGCCCAGTCCCGCCTCGAGCGCCTCCAAGGACATGCCCTCGACGTTCTCCAGCGTTTGCAGGATCAGCCGGCGATGATCCGGCCGGGTGGGCGCGACGCCAAAGCCGCAATTGCCGACCACCGCCGTCGTCACGCCATGCCAGGGCGAGATCGTCAGCATCCGGTCCCACATGATCTGGGCGTCGTAATGGGTATGAATATCCACGAAACCCGGACAGACCACGCGTCCTCCGGCATCGATGGTCCGCGCGGCGGGCTCGGGCGCATCGCCCAGCGCGACGATCCGACCGTCCTTGATTCCGACATCGCCCCGATAGCCAGGCGCGCCGGTGCCGTCGATGATCGTGCCGCCGACAATCTTGATATCGTAGCTCATGTCTGCTCTCCCCGCGTTTGACGGTAATTAAAGCAGGCGTGAAGGAGGATGTCGAGGCAGTGCTACCCCGGCGGTAACATCACACCGGCCAGCTTTCCCGGCGCCAGGCGCTGTCCCAGAACATCCATTCGAACTGCACCGACCTGACAAAGGCCGCCGCCATGCGGTCGACACGCGACGGCGAAGCCTCAGCGGCGAGCGCATCGGCGATGGCGATCACCCTGCGCACCGCCGCCGCGAAATCCTCGCTCGCATAGGTGTCGATCCAGGCCCGGTAGGGATTGTCCGCGGCGGCGCGCGCATGGATCGCGTTGCCTACTTCCTCATAGACCCAGAAGCACGGCAGGACGGCCGCGACCGCCTCCTCGATGCTGGCCTGATGCGCCGTGGCGACGAGAAAGTTGACGTAGTTCAGGCAGGTCGGTGACGGCTCCGCCGCCTTGACCGCGGCGTCGTCGAGTCCGTTCGCACGGAAGACGCCCTCGTGCAGCGACCGTTCCACCACAAGCGCCACCTGCGCCGCCTGGGCGAATTCCAGCATCATCGGTGTCTCCGGCGCCTTGGCCGACAGCAACGACAGGGTCCGCGAATAGCCTTCGAGATACAGACTGTCTTGCAGCATGTAGAACTGGAAGGTCTCGCGCGGCAACGAACCGTCCGACAGCGCCTTGTTGAAGGGCATTTCGGCAATGGCGGCGCGCAGCGGCGCGACACGGCGCCATACATCCTCGCAGAACGACATGAAAACTCCTGTTGGTTCCGATGCGGGCTAGTTCGGCGCATGCGCGGCCCGCGCGTCAAGCCCGGAATGCCGGATGCCGCGGCGGAACCGGCTCCTGGGACGGTGCCCGCCACAAGCCTGTTGCAGGATCGCCACACCCTTTGATCAAACGCACAGGTCGTCAGCAGCGCCGACTTTTTAAGGTTGCAAAGACGTTACCGGACGGTTTATTGCCGCCGCTGTAAGAGGATAAAAGCCTCTTACTAATCAGGTACTTGCAACGTCCGATTGAAACAATATGACCTGGCTGCCGGCCTCGCGCCGCCGGGATTGGCATGGGTGCCTTTCCCGATGACGACTTGGCCGGTCAAAGCGGGGTCTATCCGAAGGGAACTCTCTCCATGGACAAAGCTGACTTCAGGTCACGCTTTTGGGGTCCGGCTGCCGTCTTGGCCGTCTCCGTCTCCGGCTTCGCTCTCTCGACGAGCGTAGCACTGGCGCAGGCCGAGGATGCGGCCGCGGCGAACGCGGGCGCGCCCCGTACGTCGATCGAAACCGTCACGACCCAGGCCCAGAAGGTCGAGACGAACATCCAGTCGACCCCGGTTGCCGTCACGGCGATCTCCGGTGACACGCTGCAGCGTTCGTTCGCCCAGGATCTTCGCGATCTGAGCAAGAACACGCCGAACGTCATGCTTGAGCCGGTCGGCGCGTTCCAGAACGCCTCGGCCTTCTTCATCCGCGGCTTCGGCAGCACGGACATCGAGTCCGCCGGCGACCCCGGCGTCGGCATCTTCGTCGACGGTGTCTATCAGGCCCGTTCCTCGACCGGCCTGTCGGACATGCTCGACGTGGAAGCGGTCGAAGTCCTGCGCGGTCCGCAGGGCACCCTGTTCGGCCGCAACACCATCGTCGGCGCCGTCCTGCTGAACCACAAGAAGCCCGACGTCGATGAATTCGGCGTCTCCGGCTCGGTTCTGGCCGGCAATTACGGCCGTATCGACATCAAGGGCGTGGTCAACGTGCCGATCGTCGAAGGCGTCGCCGCCGTCCGTCTGGCGATGAAGTCGACCAATTTCGACGGCTTCTACACCAACACCGTCGACAACAAGCCCTATGGCGGCAACGAGCGCCTGACCTTCAACCCGAGCCTGGGTGTGGTCGGCGAAAACTGGGATCTGACGATCCGCGGCGAATTCGCCCGCATCCGCGACGATTCCTACGCCAACGTGCAGTACAGCCAGTGCCCGGGTACCAATGGCGTGCCGAATGTCGGCGCGTTCCAGACCGTCCCGCTGATCAGCGTGCTCTACAAGGGTAACGCCGGTCTCGACGCCTGCGGCATTGCGCCGAGCAAGGAATCGTTCACGGTCTCGCACGACAACACCAGCGGCCGCGGTTCCGACTTCGACGTGTGGGGCATCACCGGCGAGCTGAACTACAACATTCCGGACGTCGGCACGCTCAGCTACGTCGGCAACTACCGGAACACCGAAGAAGACGTGTATAACGACTTCGACGCCACCGACCTGCCGGTCTACATGACCCGCCGTCAGCAGGATCACTGGCAGACCAGCCACGAGTTGCGCTTCGCGTCCGAGTTCTCGGACACGGTCGATTTCGTCGCCGGCCTGTACTACTTCAAGCAGCGGTACTACATGGAACAGGACACTTTCGGGTGGCTGTTCGATGCCGGCTTCGGCAATGCGCTGCGTAACGCCCTGGGCGTGAACACCGGCACCACCACCACGTTCGACGATCTGAACCCGAACGCGGGCGGTTTCGGCGCCACCACCCAGACCAACGAATCCTGGGCCGCGTTCCTCAACGTGAACTACCACATCACCGACACCATCACCCTGTTCGGCGGTCTGCGGTACACGGAAGAGAGCAAGGACTTCGAAACCTGCGCGCCGTCGGCGGTGAACGACCGGATCAACCGGCTGTGCAACACCACCCCGGGCCTCGTCGGTTCCACCTACTACAACAGCCTTCTGCAGCTGGCGCCGGGCGACAGCAACTGGAGCAACGTGAGCCCCAAGGCGGGCGTGAACTGGCAGGCCACCGACGACCTGTTCGTCTACGGCAGCTGGACCCGTGGTTTCCGTTCGGGCGGCTTCAACGGCCGTTGCGGCACGCCGTTCTCGTGCACTCCGTTCGACCCCGAAGTGGCCGATTCCTATGAATTGGGCTTCAAGTGGGATCCGATGCAGGAACTGCGCATCAACCTGACCGGCTTCTGGCTGGAGTACAAGAACCAGCAGGTTCCGCTGATCCGTCAGTCTCCCGGCGGTTCGGGCGGCGGCAACGAGACCGTCACGGCCAATGCCGGTTCGGCCCGCGCCAAGGGTGTCGAACTGGAAGTGACCGCGGTTCCGACCGAAGGCCTGAAGATGTGGGGTGCTCTCGGCTTCCTCGACGCCAAGCGGACCAGCTTCTGCGCGGACGTCGATGGCGTTGGCGCCTTCCCGGGCGCGCCGGGTTCGTCGTGCAATCCGGATGACGAAATCCTGCTGACCAACCCGAACCCGATCGCCAACCCGAATGGCTACGGCTATTTCCCGGTCGACGCCTCGGGTCTGCCGCTGACCCGCGCTCCCAAGTGGACGCTGTCGGCCGGTCTGTCCTATGAAGTTCCAGTCGGCGACCTGGGCTTCGTCGAGTTCGCGGCCGACTGGCGCTATCAGTCCCGCTCGCTCCAGGCCGCAGCGGGCATTCCTCCGGGAAGCACCGCCGGCATCCAGAACTACAATGGCGTGCTGATCACCCCGTGGCGCGACAACGCGCACGTGTTCAACGGCAGCGTGACTTTCAACGAAGCCGACGACCGCTACCGCGTGTCGTTCTTCGTGAAGAACATCACCAATGTCCGTTACGTGCAGTCGATCACGGCGGTCGCCGCGCTGTTCAACTTCATGCAGCCGAACGAGCCGCGTCACTGGGGCGTCGAGATCTCCTTCGATCTCTGATCCCAGGCCACATGGCTGAACGGATTTCGGGGGACCTTCGGGTCCCCCGATTTTTTTTCCCCCGCGCCGGATCACTTACCGTCCCGCCGGAAACAAACAATCTATGTGGCATATTAATCACAGCCGGATTTAAACAATCCGCCTTGATGATTTTTTAGTTGCGGCCATTCCGACCCTGCACCAGCCTCATGCGATCGGCGCGCCCCAAGGGTGGCGTCGCGACCGCCAGCAGCGGCGGTCGCATCCTGTGCGGGCACCGATAGGGCGCCCCGGACGGGACGATGGAGAAGGGCCGTCATTTGAAACGGCTGCTGCTGGTTTGGGGTTCAACGCCTACTAGGGGAGTATCATGGAACAACCGAATATTTTCAGACGATTGCGCAGGCCGGCCGCCCTGCTGTCGGTGTCCGCCGTCGCGCTCGGCGCGAGCGCGGGCTGGGCCCAGGAGCCGCCGCCGGCGCCGCCCGCCTATAGCGGACCGCGCACACAGATCGAGACCGTCATCACGGAGGCCCAGAAGGTTGAATCGGACGTCCAGTCGACGCCCGTCGCCTTGACGACGGTAAGCGGCGCGGAGCTGGAGCGCACCTTCGCCCAGGACTTCCGCGACGTGGCCGGTACCGCGCCGAACGTCCTGCTGCAGCCTGTGGGCGCCTTCCAGAACGCCTCGGCCTTCTTCATTCGCGGCGCCGGCTCGGCCGACATCGAATCCGCCGCCGATCCGGGCATCGCGGTGTTGGTCGACGGCATCTACATGGCGCGCACATCCACCGCCCTGGTCGATTTCCTCGACGTGTCCGCCGTAGAGGTGCTTCGGGGCCCGCAGGGCACGCTGTTCGGCCGCAACGCCATCGGCGGCGCGGTGCTGCTGCGTCACAACGCGCCCGACGTGAATGAGTTTGGCGTTTCGGGATCGGTACTGGCGGGCAAACGTGGCCGTCTCGACATGAAGGGCACGGTCAACGTGCCGATCGTCGAGGGCGTCGCCGCCTTCCGTCTCGCGGTCAAGTCGACCAATTTCGACGGCTTCTACTACAACACCTACGACAACGAGAAAATCGGCGGTCAGGAACGCCTGACGATCCTGCCCAGCTTCCGTTTCGAGGGCGAGAACCTGGATGTCACCCTGCGCGGCGAATACAACCGCACCCGCGACGACAGCTTCCCCAACGTGCCGCACAACGTCTGCGAAACCGATCCGGCGCTGGGCACGGCCGGCAACGACCTGGTGATCACCACGGTGACGGCCCTCGCCGGCCCGGACGTGGCGCGCCAGTTCTGCGCCACCGAGGTCGGCAAGGACGACTTCACCATCAACCACGACCACTTCAACGGCTTCGGCGCCAATTTCGACGTCTGGGGCCTGACCGGCGAGGTGAACTACAACGTGCCGGACATGGGCACCTTCACCTATCTGGGCAATTATCGCGACGTGAAGGAGGACGTGTACAACGACTTCGACACCACGCCGTTCGACATCTTCAATACCCGCCGCCAGCAGTGGCACTGGCAGACCTCGCACGAATTCCGCTTTGCCTCGGAATTCTCCGACTTCGTCGACCTCGTCCTGGGCGGCTACTACTTCAAGCAGCACTACATGATGGAGCAGGACGGCTACGGCATCTTCAATGTCGGCGTGCCGAACAGCGGCCGCTCGAATGTGGGCCGCAGCGAGCAATGGCACGACCAGTGGTCGATCTTCGGTCAGGCCGACTGGCACATCACCGACTCCCTCACCCTGGTCACCGGCGTGCGCTATGACAGCGAACGCAAGGACTTCTACCATTGCGGCGTCGGCGCGGCCGATCCGGTCACCCGGCTGTGCCCGGTCAACGTACCGGGCATCACCGATGCCACCTTCGACAGCAAGGTGGATATCGGCGACGGTGTCGGTTTCGCCGACGGCACCAACAAGTGGTCCAACATCAGCCCCAAGGTCAGCCTGAACTATCAGTTCACCGACGACCTGTTTGCGTTCGCCAGCTGGTCGCGGGGCTTCCGCTCGGGCGGCTTCAATGGCCGCGCCAACTTCTCCTCCACGGCCGGTCCGTTCAACGAGGAAAAGGCCGACAACTATGAAGTCGGCGTGAAGATGGACCTGTTCGACCGCCGGCTGCGCCTGAACGTCGCGGCCTTCTGGACCGAGTTCTCCGATCTGCAGCGGACCATCATCCGCCCGGCGGCCAGCGGCAGCGGCGGCCAGGAAACAGTTACCGAGAACGCGGCCGACGCCCGTTCGCGCGGTATCGAACTGGAAATGACCGCGATTCCAGTCGAAGGCCTGACGCTGAATGGGTCGCTCGGCTACCTCGACGCCGACACGCTGTCCTGGTGCGCCGACCTCAACGGTCCGCTGGTCGGAACGCCCGCGGGCAAGGACAATTGCGGCACCGCCGTCAATCTCGGCGCCGCCGGCGTCCTCCAGCCCTTCGAGAACGCGGGTCTTGAAGTGACGCAGGCCCCAAAATGGACCACGCGCTTCGCGATCTCTTACGAGATCCCCGTGGGCAACGCAGGCTTCCTCACCTTCGCCGGTGACTGGCAGTACCGGAGCTCGCTGGCCCTCGTCGCCGCCGGCTTCCCGCCGGGCACCATGGATGGCGAGGTTCAGTTCAACGGTGATCGCGTCGTCGCCCGCCGCGACGCCGCTCACATCTTCAATGCCAACATCACCTGGCGCGAGGTCGAGGACCGCTACAAGGTCTCGTTCTTCGTGAAGAACCTGACCAACGAGCTCTATGTCAGCACGACCACCAACGTGGCCGGCCTGTTCAACTTCCGCCAGCCGAACGAACCCCGTCACTGGGGCGTGGAGATTTCCTTCGATCTTTGAGCTCACCATTCGGAACGACGTACTTGGGGGACCTTCGGGTCCCCCTTTTTTGTTGCCTGAAAGTCACGCATGAACGCCTGAACCGGGCAAAAATCCGATTTTGTTGCCTTTCGGCAACAGAAACTCCGCCAAATTCAAAACAAGTCAGCACTGTCGTTTTTTTCGATTGCGCTGCCCGTTCTCGATGGCGTTAAGATTTCCGCGGGGGCCATACCCCCTAAGCCCTTGCATATCAGCGAATACAAGTTGATGGGGCGGTTTCGGGGAAAAACAAACAGTCATTCCTGTTGCCGTCGGCTCTGTACAACCCCGCAGTTACAAGCGGGTCGCAAAATGCACCAGTCACGTCGTCCAGGGGGAGTAACTCATGGAAGCATACAACCGTTTCAGAACTTTGCGTAAACCACTCGGGGTTATGGCCGTTTCCGCCATCGCCCTGTCGTCGGGAGTGGCACTGGCGCAAGATGCCGCTCAGGAGGAATCCCAGAGCCGCGGCGTCCGCACCAGGCTGGAAACCGTCATCACCCAGGCCCAAAAGGTCGAATCCTCGGCGCAGACCACCCCGATCGCCACGACCACGGTCGAAGGCGACGAACTGCGCCGCGCCTTCGTGGTCGATCTTCGCGACCTTACCAACCAGGCGCCGAACGTCATGCTCGAGCCGGTCGGCGCCTTCCAGAATGCCGCCGCCTTCTCGATCCGCGGCTTCGGCACCGCCGACATCGAATCCTCGGCCGATCCGTCGGTCCCGGTCTTCATCGACGGCGTCTACATGGCCCGCAATTCGACTTCGCTGTCGGATTTGCTGGACATCTCCGCCGTCGAAATCCTGCGCGGTCCGCAGGGCACCCTGTTCGGCCGCAACACCATCGCCGGCGCGGTGCTGGTGCGTCACAACAAGCCGGACACATCCGATTTCTCGGTCAGCGGCAGCGTCGAGGCTGGCAATTACGGTACGCTGAACATCGAAGGCGTGGTCAACGTGCCCGTCGTCGAGGACAAGTTCGCCATCCGTCTGGCGGCCAAGTCGTCAAACAATGACGGCTTCTACAAAAATCTGACTGACGGCAGCAATTATGGCGGTGCGGACCGCATCACGCTCATGCCGTCACTCATCTTCACGCCCAACGACAATCTGGAAGTCATCATTCGCGGCGAATACGTCCGCGAACGGAACGATTCCTGGGCCAACACGCCCTACAGTGTGTGCCGCTCCGACGCCAACGGCAATTTCAGCCCGCTGACCTCACAGACCGTCCCCCTGATCGGCTGGGCGTATGAAGGCAACAGCATCACCCGGTTCTGCGGCCAGGAACGCGGCAAGCAGGATTTCGTGGTCGAACACGACAACACCAGCGGCCGCGGCTCCGACTTCGACGTCAAGGGCCTCACCGGCGAAATCAACTATTCGATCCCGGATGTCGGCACGATCACCTATGTCGGCAACTATCGCGACGTCTACGAGGACGTCTATAACGACTTCGACACCACGCCCCTGCCGATCTTCATGACCCGCCGCCAGCAGTGGCACTGGCAGACCACCCACGAACTGCGCTTCTCGTCCGACTTCTCCGACACGATCGAGTTCGTCGGCGGCGTGTTCTACTTCAAGCAGCACTACCGCATGGAACAGGACACCTTCGGCTGGCTGTTCGACCCGAATTTCGGCGCAGCCCTTGGCCAGGCCATCGGCGCCCGCCTGACCGGCGGTGCCAATCCGGGCCAGTACCTCGACGCGCTGAACCCGAACTCCGCGGGCTTCGGTGAAACCATCCACGATCACGAAGCCTGGTCGGTATTCGCTCAGGTCAATTACCACATCACCGACAGCCTGACCTTCGTTGCGGGTGTCCGCTACAATCAGGAAAGCAAGGATATCGAAACCTGCGCCCCGGCGACGGTCAACAGCTTCGTCCTGCGCGAATGCAACACCAATCCCAACGCACCTGGTTTCAACTACTTCGACAGCGACACCGACATCCTGGCCGGCAACAAGAACAAGTGGAACGATATCGGCCCCAAGGTCGGCCTGAACTGGCAGGCCACGGACGATCTGTTCCTCTACGCCAGCTGGACCCGCGGTTTCCGTGGCGGCGGCTTCAACGGCCGTTGCGGTTCGACCCAGACCTGCCAGCCCTACGATCAGGAGCGGGCCGATTCCTATGAAGTCGGCATGAAGTGGGATGGCCTCGACAACCGCCTGCGCGTCAACCTCACCGGTTTCTGGATGGAGTATGCGGACCAGCAGGTCGGCATCATCCGTTCGTCCGCCGGTTCGGGCGGTGGCCAGGAGACGGTTACCGACAACGCCGCCGACGCCGTGTCGCGCGGCATCGAACTGGAAATCACCGCTGTTCCGGCCGATGGCCTGAAGCTGTGGATGACCGGCGGTTATCTCGATGCCAAGCGGACCGATTTCTGCGTCGATATCGATGGTCCGTCGACCGTCAATCCCGGCCCGGCAAGCGGCTCGTGCGACCCGGACAATGCGTTCAGCTTCGTGTCGGGTGGCAGCACCTTCTTCATCTTCCCGACCGACAATTCCAACCTGCCGCTGGTGCGCGCGCCCAAGTGGACCTTCTCGGCCGGCCTGTCTTATGAAATCCCGGTCGGCAGCCTCGGCTTCCTGGAATTCGCCGGTGACTGGCGCTATCAGTCCAAGTCGAACCAGGCTTCCAACGGCGTTCCGGCGGGTTCGATCGCCGGTATTCCGAACTTCAACGGCTTCACCGTGACCCCGGTTCGCGATGCCGCGCACATCTTCAACGCCAGCATGACGTTCCGCGAGATCGACGACCGCTACAAGGTCTCGTTCTTCGTCCGGAACCTGACCAACGAACGCTACCTGCAGTCGCTGACCGCGGTGGCGACGCTGTTCAACTTCATCCAGGATAACAATCCGCGCACCTGGGGCGTTAAGATCTCGTTCGACATGTAGACCTCGTTTCAAGAGGCAGACCCTTTGGGGGACCTTCGGGTCCCCCTTTTTTTGATCTAAGGCCCGGTCGCTGGCAGACAACTGACATATTTGACAGAGTAAACGTCAGCATTACTGCCTAAATTTTATGCATTCACAGCGCTATGCTTTTGGGTGATGTTACGCAGTGGTAAATAGCGAAACCGAAACGGGGAAGGCTTCGGTTTTTCAAGGGGGTTAATCGACTTCCGGTCACGCCGGGAGACAGTGGATTTGTGTCTTGTAATAGGGAGGATTACACGATGACCAGGCGATTTGACTTGTGCACCGCATTTGGACCACCCATCCGGATTCTCACCGTGTCCGGCATCGCTCTCACCGCCGGCACGGCCATGGCCCAGGACTCGAAACCACCTGACAACACGATAGGTCGCCGCGTCATTGAACAGGTGGTCGTCAGCACCAAGCAGGGGCAGCAGGACGTTCAGAGCATCCCGGTCTCGATGACCGCCGTCACCACGGAACAGCTTGAGCGAACCTTCGCCCAAGACCTGCGCGACGTGACCCAGTACGCCCCGAACGTGTCACTGGAGCCTGTTGGCATCTTCCAGAACTCGGCCTCGTTCTACATCCGCGGCCAGGGAACAGCGGACATCGAATCCGCGACCGATCCCAAGGTGTCCATCTTCATCGACGGCGTCTATCAGGCCCGCGTCTCCACCGCCCTCGCCGACTTTCTCGACGTCTCCGCGGTACAAATTCTGCGCGGCCCGCAAGGCACCGAGTTCGGCCACAACACCGTGGCCGGCGCCGTGGTGGTCGAACACAACAAGCCGGACCCGTCGGATGCCAGCCTGTCCGGCGGCGTGCTCGTGGGACAGTTCGGACGCCTCGACGTGAAGGGCATCGTCAACGTGCCGCTGGTCGAGGACAAGGCGGCGCTGCGCATCGCCGCCAAGTCGACCAACTTCGACGGCTTCTGGTTCAACTCCTACAATAACGAAAAACGCGGCGCCAACGAGCGCCTGACCCTCAACCCGTCCATCCGCTTCACGCCCAACGACAATCTCGACGTCGTCATCCGGGGCGAATACAGCAGGACGCGGGACGACACCTATCCCGGACAGTCGCACAATTACTGCCGGCAGAGCACGCTGCAGGCCCTCGGGCCGGGCGGCGGCGGCTTCGGTCCCGGCGCCGCGAACGACCTCGGTATCCTGGCGGAATTCCTGTTCGCCAACGTGGTTCAGGGCAAGGACGCCCTGACCGCCGCCGCCCAGGCCGACGCCTTGTGCGGCAAGCCGATCGAGGATGTCACCGTCAAGGAGGAGTACACATTCTACAACGAGGAGGAACGCGGCAATTTCGCCAACAACGACATCTGGGGCATCACCGGCGAGATAAGCTATGACCTGCCGGATATCGGCACGCTCACCTATGTCGGCAACTACCGGAAGGTCTCGGAGAGCATCCGGTTCATGATCGAGACCTCGTCCATGGACCTCTTCGCCGGGCAGCGGGACCAGGAGCATTTCCAGACGACACACGAGCTCCGCTTCGCCTCGAGCTTCTCCGACCGGTTCGACTTCGTCACGGGGCTGTATTACTTCAAGCAGGAATATACCATGCTCCAGCAGTCCTACGGGACCTTGTTCGAGCCCAACATCCTGTTCGGCCCCTTCAGCGGCACCACCTTCACCAGCCCCGAGACCAACAGCCAGGGCGGCTGGACCAACCAGATCAACGAATCCTATGCTGCCTACGCGGCCGCCAACTGGCACATCAGCAGCCGCCTGACCCTCTCGGCGGGTATCCGCTATACGCACGAGACAAAGGACTTCCAGCACTGCGGCGTCGGCGCGGGCGACCCCACCGCCGAGTTCGCGGGCGACGCCTCGGGCTGCAACGACGTGCCCACCTGGACGCCGGATCTCGGCCTCGCCCCCTATCTGCCACCCGGCACCAACACGCCGCGCTTCCAGCTGGCGCCAGCCTATGGCTTCGACGCCAGCGGCGGCGTCGAGGGCGGCTGCCGCCCGGTCATGACCGGCAATCCGGCGGACGGTCAGATCTTCTGCAACAACCGTCTGCTGGGCAGCGCGAAGTGGAGCAATTTCAGCCCGCGCGTCGGCCTGAAATACGAGATCAGCGATGATGCCATGGTGTTCGGCACCTGGAGCCGCGGCTTCCGGTCCGGCGGGTTCAACGGCCGCGCCACCTCGCCCACCACCATCGGGCCATTCGACCCGGAACGCGCCGACAATTTCGAGGTCGGCGTGAAATCGGAATGGTTCGACAATCGCATGCAGCTCAACATCAACGGCTTCTGGACCATCACCCACAACCTGCAGCAGGCCTACATCCGTCCGTCGCAGGGTGCCGGCGGCCAGGAAACCGTCGTCGCCAACATCGGCTCGGTCACCAACAAGGGCGTCGAACTCGAATGGTCCGCCGTCCCGGTCGAGGGCCTCAGCCTGTTCGGCTCTCTCGGCTACATCGACACCAACCAGAAGGGCTTCTGCTCGGATGGCGATGGCTTCAGTGGCACCGATCCGAACAATCCGCCACCGCCGCCCTTCGACTTCCTCGAACAATGCGCCGAGGCCGAACAGGTCTACAACGAAATCGGCCAGTTTCTTGGCTGGCTCGTTCCCACCGATAACTCCAACCTGGTGCCCGGTCCCCGGACGTCGAAATGGACGTTGTCATTCGGCTTCGCCTATGAGCTGCCGGTCGGCAATCTGGGCAGCCTCACCTTCGCCGCCGATGGCCTTTACCGCACGAAGCAGTACATTTCCTCGTCCACGGCCGCCGAGCTGGACGGCGTTACCCAGTTCAACGGCAGTTTCCTCAGCCATTACAGGGGATCGTCACTGGTGCTGAACGGGTCGGTGACATGGCGGGAGGTCGAGGATCGCTACCGCCTGTCTTTCTTCGTCAAGAACATCACCAACGAACTCTACAATCAGGCGACCACCAATGTAGGCGGCCTGTTCGAGATTCGGGTGCCGAACCAACGGCGCCACTGGGGACTTGAGTTGACCTTCGACCTCTGAGGCGATGGTCGGAACATGGTTCGGAGGGAGCTTTCCTGGCTCCCTCCGTTTTTTTATTTCAAACGGCATTGGGACGGCACTGAAAGGTGACAAGCGGCGGCCCGCCGCTTACAGTTCATCAACAATTATGCGTCCGTGCTGGTTACTATCGGCAGGTCAGGATTTTCGAGTACCGGCATGCAGCAAACGACTGGGTCCAAGGCGAAAGAAAACAGGAAGGTTGGCTTTGTCCTTCTCGCCATCGTCCTGTGCGGCGCGGCTGCCTGGTGGCTGTTCTTCCGGGGCGACGAACCCGCCAACGCCCATGTGCCGCCTGCCGGCGTTGCCGTCGTGGTGGAAGCGTCGCCTGTCCGGATCGACTCCATAATCGATGAGGTCAAGGCGATCGGCACCTTGCGGTCCGAGGATTCCATCGTCCTCCGGCCAGAGATATCCGGCCGTGTGGTGGCGCTCGGCTTCAAGGAAGGTCAGCCCGTTCGCAAGGGGCAGGTGCTGGTCACCCTGGACGCTTCGATTCATCAGGCCGAACTGGCGCAGGCCGAGGCCAGCCTGACCCTGAGCCGGGCCAACAATGCCCGCGCCGCCGAACTGCTGGCGCGCGGCGCGGCGTCGAAGCGGACCGGCGACGAAACCCTGGCCAAGATGCAGATGGACGAGGCCAGCGTGGCGCTCGCCCGCGCCCGCCTGTCCAAGACCCGCATCCTCGCGCCCTTCGACGGCGTCGCGGGCCTGCGCAAGATCGCGGTCGGCGATTACGTCAGCCCTGGACAGGATCTGGTGGCGCTGGACGTCATCGACCCCATCAAGCTCGAGTTCCGGGTGCCGGAACTCTACATGGCGCAGGTGAAGGTCGGACAGGCCGTCCGGTTCGACATGGACGCGCTGCCCGGCCGCGGCTTCGAGGGCATCGTCTACGCCGTCGATCCGCAGGTGGACGTGGACGGGCGCAGTCTCGCCATAAGAGCGCGAGCCGATAACCAGGACCGACTGTTGCGGCCAGGCCTCTTCGCCCGCGTCTCTCTGACTCTCGCCCGGCACGACGAGGCGATGCTGATCCCCGAGGAAGCCATCGTACCCCAGGGCACCGACCATTTCGTCTACAGGATCCTCGACGGCAAGGCCGCCATGACCCAGATCGGCACGGGCATCCGGCGCGACAACATGGTGGAGGTGCTTTCCGGCCTGACCCCGGGGGACAAGGTCGTGACCGCCGGACAGCTGAAGCTGCATGACGGCGCGGCGGTCAGCATCCGCACGCCGCCGGCACCCTGAACATGCGTATTTCCGAACTCAGCATCCGGCGGCCGGTCTTCGCGACCGTGGTCAATCTGGTCATCGTGCTGCTGGGCCTGATCGCCTATGACCGGCTGTCAGTACGCGAATATCCCGATATCGACGTGCCCGTCGTCAGCGTCGAGACGCGCTATCCCGGCGCCAGCGCCAAGGTGATCGAATCCCAGGTGACCGTGCCGCTGGAAGAGGAACTGGCCGGCATCGACGGCATCGACTATGTCAGCTCGGTCAGTCGCGCCGAAAAGAGCGAGATCACCATCCGCTTCAAGCTGGACCGCGACGAGGACGACGCCGCCAGCGACGTGCGCGACCGCGTCGCCCGCGTGCGCGGCATCCTGCCCAGCGACGTCGACGAGCCGGTGATCGGCAAGGTGGAGGCCGACGCCAGCGCCCTGCTCTGGGTCGTCTTCTTCAGCGACAAGTACAACCAGCTGGAAGTCACCGAGACCATCGACCGGCTCATCAAGGACCGCCTGCAGGTGCTGCCCGGCGTCGCCAAGGTGATCTATTTCGCGCCCCGCTATTACGCCATGCGCATCTGGCTGGACCGGGAACGGCTTGCCGCCTTCGGCCTCACGCCCGCCGATGTCGAGGACGCGCTGCGCCAGCAGAACGTGGAAATCCCCGCCGGCCGCGTCGAGAGCAAGTCGCGCGAATTCACCGTACTGACCGAAACAGACCTCAACACGCCCGAGGAATTCGGCCAGATCATCCTCAAGAACGCCGATGGCTATCTGGTCCGCGTCAGGGACGTGGCGCGCGTCGAACTGGGCGCCGAGGAGAACCGCGAGATCGCCCGCTATGACGGCCGCGCGGCCATCGCGCTGGGCGTCGTGAAGCAGGGCAAAGCCAACCCGCTCGCCGTCGTCGAGGAAGTCCACGCGATCCTGCCCGACCTGATCGAGGCCCTGCCCGAAGGCATCAATGGCGACATCAACTGGGACCGCTCGGTCTATGTGAAGGCCTCCATCGACGCGGTCTTCGTGACCATCGCCGAGGCCTTCGTGCTGGTGCTCGCCGTCATCTTCCTGTTCCTGGGTTCATGGCGCGCGACGCTGATCCCGCTCGTCACCATTCCCATCTCGCTGATCGGCGCCTTCTTCCTGATCCTCGCCTTCGGCTTCAGCCTCAATTCGCTGACCCTGCTCGCCATGGTGGTCGCCATCGGCCTCGTCGTCGATGACGCCATCATCATGCTGGAGAACGTCTACCGCCACATGGAGGACGGGCTGGACCGCGTCCAGGCCGCTATCAAGGGCAGCGCCGAGATTGGCTTCGCCATCATCGCCATGACGCTGACCCTCGTCGCGGTGTTCGCGCCCGTCGCGTTCACGCCGGGACGGACCGGCAAACTGTTCACCGAATTCGCGCTGACGCTGGCGGGCGCGGTGCTGATCTCCGGCTTCGTCGCCCTGACGCTGACGCCGATGATGTGCTCCAAGATGCTGAGCCTGAGCGAGCGCGAATCCGGCTGGCTATCCCGCCGCATCGAGGCCGCCTTCCACCGCCTCAGCGGCGGCTATCGCCGGCTGCTTGGCCGGGTGATGCGGCGGCGCAATGCCGTTTTCCTCGTGGCGCTCGCCATCGCCGCCGCCACCGGCGCGCTCTACACGACCCTGCGCCATGAACTGTCGCCGCAGGAGGATCGCGGCTTCTTCGTTGGCTACTTCCTCGGCCCGGAAGGCGCCACGCCCGAATACATGGAGAGATACGCCGCCGAACTGGACAAGCTCTATGTCGGCACCAAGGACGTGGAGGACAAATTCTACACGGCGGTCGGCAGGCCGACGGTCAATCAGGGTTATGCCTTCGTCATCCTGAAGCCCTGGAACGAGCGGGATCGCGGCGCCCTCGACATCATCAAGGAACTGGGGCCGAAAATGGCCGCCGTTCCCGGCGTCATGGCCATCCCCAACAATCCCGGCGCCTTCGGCATGGCGCCCAGCGACGCGGCCATCGACTTCGTGCTGCAGACCAACGGCACCTACGAAGAACTCAACGACGTCCTCGGCAAGGTAGTCGACAAGGTCAGCAAGGTGCCCGGCTTCGCCGCCGTGCGCAACGATCTCAAGCTGAACAAGCCCGAGCTGAAGATCGACGTGAACCGCAACAAGGCCGCCGCCACCGGCGTGCGCATCGACGATGTGGGACGGACGCTGGAGACCATGCTGGGCAGCCGCGAGGTCACCCACTTCAAGCGTGGCAGCAAGCAGTATGATGTCATCCTGAAGATCGAGGACGTGGACCGGCGCAATCCGGAACATCTGCGGACCATCTTCGTGCGCAACCAGGACGGCCAGATGATCCCGCTCGACAATCTGGTCGACATGACGGAATCGGTCACGCCGCGCGAGCTCAACCACTTCAACAAGCTGCGCTCGGCCACCATCACCGTGAACCTGGCCCCCGGCTACAGCCTGGGCGAGGCCATCGAGACGCTGGAACAGGCGACCCGCGAGGTCGCGCCCCAGTCCATGCAGGTCGACTACAAGGGCAATGCCCGCGAATTCAAGCAGTCGGGCAGCACCATGGTCATCACCTTCATCCTGGCGCTGGGCTTCATCTACCTGTTCCTCTCGGCCCAGTTCGAGAGCTTCATGGACCCCATGATCGTCATGCTGACCGTGCCGCTCGCCATGGGCGGCGCGCTCGCGACCATGCATCTGACCGGCGGCACCATGAACGTCTACAGCCAGATCGGCCTGATCGCGCTGATCGGCCTGATTACCAAGCACGGCATCCTGATCGTCGATTTCGCCAACCGCATGGTCGAGGACGGCAAGAGCAAGACCGACGCGGTGATCGAGGCCGCCGTGCTCCGGCTGCGCCCGATCCTGATGACCACCGGCGCCATGGTGCTCGGCGCCGTGCCGCTGGCCATCGCCACGGGCGCGGGCGCGGAAAGCCGGCACGAGATCGGCTGGGTTCTGGTCGGCGGTCTGACCTTCGGGACCGTGTTCACCCTGTTCATCGTCCCGGCGTTCTACACCCTCCTGTCCCGGCGCAAGCCTGAGAGGGCGATGCCCGCCGGCGCGGCCATGCCGGCCGAATAAGCGCTACTCCTCGGGAAACAGCGCGACGATATCGCCGATCCAGCGATAGACGGCCGCATAGTGCGAATAGCCCGTACGCCCAAGCCGCACGATCACCAGATCGCGCGACGGCACCATGGCGATCACCTGCCCGCCATTGCCGGTCGCCATGAACAGGTCCGGCGCGCCGGGAATGCGGCCGCCGCCGTTCAGCCAGAGATGGGCCCCGTAAATCTTGTCCGGCTCGTGGGCCAGCGGCGTGCGCATGAAATCCACCCAGCCTTCCGGCAGGATGCGGCGCCCATCCCAGACCCCGCCGCGCAGCAGCAGCAAGCCGAAGCGCGCCCAGTCGCGCGCGGTGGCATGCAGCCAGGACGAACCGACAAACGTGCCGGACGCATCGAACTCCGGCTCGGCGCTGGTCATGCCGATGGGCTCGAACAATTCGCGCCGCATGAACGACAGGTACTGCGCCCGCGTGCCGCCCACCGCGTCGCGGATGATGCCCGAGAGAATGTTGGTCGTCCCGCTGGAATAGGACCAGTGCGTCCCCGGCGCGTGCGCCAGCGGACGGTCCGCCGCCCATTCCGCCATGTCATCACGGGCATGGCCGAACAGCATGGGCAGCACGTCCGAGGTGAACGGGTTGAAATAGGCTTCGGTGAAATCCAGCCCGTCGCTCATCTGCAGCAGGTGTCGCACGGTAATCGCGCGGCGCGGATCGCCCTCGCCGCGCCACCGTGCGACCGGCGCCGGATTGTCGAGCGCCAGCAAGCCATCCCGGACCGCGATGCCAGCGAGAACGCCGGTGACCGTCTTGGCCACGGACTGGGTCAGGAACTTGCGGTCCGCGTCAAACCCCGGCGCGTAGTGTTCAGCGACGATCCGGCCGCGATGAACGACGATCAACGCGCGCGTCCCTGGTAGCGCGTCAGGATCGGGATTGGCGAACGCCTCTTCCACCAGATCCTTGAGAGCCTTCCTGTCCGCTCCATCCAGCGAAGGCCCGAAACCCCAGGTCACTGTCGGCCAAGCCGGGCCCTCCGGCAGCGGCGGCGGCGTCAGTGCAACCGCCGCGCCCGGCGCAAACCAAAGCAGGGTAACGGCGTATAGTAGGCGCCGGATCATCGGACGACGCAGCCGATGCCCGGCTCATAGCGGGCGGAGGCATCCACCAGTCCCCAGATCGAGGTGGTCACCGAGCGGGCCGCCGCATCGAAGGTGAAATCCATCGGCGTGAAACCCACCGGATCCTCGTCCATGCAGGACTGCTCGCTGCCGCCATCGATGTATCGGCACTGACAGGCCCACTTGCCGCTGATATCGACCGCGAGCTGGCCGATCTGCGGCGCGCGGTACGCCAGATAGGCGGCGCCGGCGACCAGCGCCATGACCAGCGCGAATCCGATGCGCCGCCGCAGCCGCATCAAAGCGTGTAGGCGAGATCGTCCTTCGAGCGCTTGCCGTTCTCGAAGCTCTCGGCCTTGTAATAGGACCCTTCGATCTTGTCGGTCGTGCTCCAGTCACGCACGACGACGCGCTTGATGATCGACCACTCGCCATTGCGCTTCTTCAGCTTGTCCAGATACCGGCCGCCGAAACGATCCAGATACTGCGCGTCGCCATCGGTGCGCACATGATAGGCGACGAAATAGGTCTCGGCCTTGGCCGTTTCGTGATGAATGTCGATGATCGACTGGTTCAGCGTGTGCATGGTCGCATCGGTATGCTCGGCCAGCGCCTTGACGACATAGGGACCGAAGTCCTTGCCCGGTCCCTTGTAGCCGCCGTGGTCATCGGTGGATTCCACGTCATAGACCGAGCTGACGAGCTCGGCATCGCCCCGGTCCACACCGCGCGTATAGCGGTACAGAAGCTGGCGGATTTCATAGTCGTCGATCACGCGCTGCATCTTGCCGTCCATTCCGATCTCCCCTTCTTGGATGCGGCATGACTATAGTCGATCCAAAAGGGAGAGACGACATGGCAAACAAGGTTCTGGTCGCTGGGGCGAGCGGGCTGGTGGGACGCGCGGCCATCGAGCATTTCAGCGCGCTGGGCTGGGACGTGGTCGGCGTATCGCGCCGGCTGCCCGACGATCTCGATGGCGACGCCCAACTGATCTCGGTCGATCTGATGGACCGGGACGCGTGCGAGCGCGCATTCGGCGCCATGCACGACGTCACTCATCTGGCCTATGCCGCCCTGTATGAAAAGCCGGGCCTGTTCGCCGGTTGGCGCGAGCGCGACCAGATGGACACCAATTTGGCCATGCTGGCCAATCTGTTCGAGCCGCTCGAGCACGCCGCCGCCGGCCTGCGGCACGTCTCGCTTCTGCAGGGCACCAAGGCCTATGGCGCCCATTTCAAACCCATCGGGGTGCCCGCCCGTGAGCGCTGGCCGCGCGACGCGCACGAGAACTTCTACTGGCTGCAGGAGGATTTCCTGCGCGAGCGTCAGCTCGGCAAGGCCTGGAGCTGGACCGTGGTCCGCCCCCAGATCGTCTTCGGCCACGCGGTCGGCGCGCCCATGAACCCCATCGCCGCCGTTGGCGTCTACGCCGCCATCCGCCGCGAATTGGGCCTGCCGCTGTCCTATCCGGGCGGGCCACCGGTGGTGATGGAGGCCGCCGACTCGCGCATCGTCGCGCGCATGCTCGCCTGGGCGGCGACCGAGCCCGCCTGCGGCAATCAGATATTCAACGTGGCCAATGGCGACGTGTTTGTGTGGCCCTATGTCTGGCCCGCCATCGCCCGCTGTTTCGACATGGACACGGGCAGGCCCGAACCCATGTTCCTCGCCGAGGAGATGCCCAAATACGAAGCCGTCTGGCAGGACCTGGTGGCGCGCCACGGCCTGCGGCGTCATACCATCCGCGAACTGGTCGGCGACTCGTTCCATTACGTGGACGGCATCGGCGGCACCGGCCGCGAAAGGGCGCCGCCGCCGGCCATCGTCAGCACCATCAAGGCCCGCCAGATGGGCTTTCATGACTGCATCGACACCGAGGATATGTTCGCCTACTGGTTCGACAGGCTGCGCGCCCTGAAAATTCTTCCGCCGCTGTAGGAGTTTCCATGCATCTGGTCGTGCTCCCCGGCGACGGGATCGGTCCCGAAATCTGCGCGGCGACCCGCTCCGTCCTGGACCTGCTCAATGAAAAGCTGGCGCTGGGTCTCACTTTCGAGACCCATGAGATCGGCCTGGTCACGCTCGCGCGCGACGGAACCACCTTTCCGAAGACCGCGCGGAACGCGGCCATGGCGGCGGACGGCATCGTGCTCGGCCCCATCTCCCACGCGGATTATCCGCCGAAGACGGAATGCGGCATCAACGTGTCCGGCGACTTGCGCCTATCGCTCGATCTCTACGCCAATATCCGCCCGAGCCGGTCGCGCGATGGCCTGCCCTTCTGGGGCCGCACGCCCATGGACCTGGTGATCGTCCGCGAAAATACGGAAGGCTTCTACGCGGACCGCAGCATGCACATGGGCCCGGGCGAGTTCATGCCCACGCCGGACATGGCGCTGGCCGTGCGCAAGATCACCGCCCAGGCCTGCAACCGCATCGCCCGCGCCGCCTTCGACATGGCCATGGCCCGCCGCCGCCACGTGACGGCGGTCCACAAGGCCAATGTCCTGCGTGTTTCGGACGGGCTGTTCCTGCGCGAGGTCCGGGCCGTCGCCGCCGACTACCCCGACGTTGTTTACGACGAGCAGCTGGTCGATTCCATGACCGCCATGCTGGTGCGCGACGCCCAGCGTTTCGATGTGGTGGTGACCACCAACATGTACGGCGACATCCTCTCCGACGAGGCGGCCGAACTGTCCGGTAGCCTCGGTCTGGCCGGGTCGATTAATACCGGCGAACGCCATTGCATGGCACAGGCACAGCACGGGTCCGCGCCGGACATCGCCGGACAGGACCTGGCCAACCCGGTGTCACTGATCCTCTCGGCTGGACTGTTGCTGGACTGGCTGGGACGGCGGCATGGCCACCAGCATCTCAGCCACGCAGGCGCCTTGATCGAGTCCGTCACGGACTCGCTCGTGGCGCAGTCCGAGACCCGCACGGCGGACCTTGGCGGCAACGCGGGAACGCGGCGGTTTACCGAAGCATTCCGGGCCGAGATCATTGCCCGGCTCTAGGGCGGAGAGCCGCTCTGACAGGCCTCATCCCGCGTGCGTGACATGATCGCATCGGATACTCTCCAACTCGTTTGACACCGCTGCCCGCATGGCACTACAGGTGTCATAAATCTGTAACATTTGGGGACGGACCATTCGTCAGATCGCGGCATTGCCCTATCGGACTGTTGGCGGCGCACTGGATGCACCGGTCAACATTCTGTTGGTAACATCCCGCGAGACCAAGCGCTGGGTCCTGCCCAAGGGCAATCTGGTCACTGGTCTGTCCGATCATGCCTCGGCGGCTCACGAGGCCGAGGAAGAAGCCGGCGTGCGCGGCGCGGCCTGTCCGACACCGATCGGCACGTACCGCTACCGCAAGAAGCGGCGCAACGGCGCATCGCTCATGGTGGATGTCGCCGTGTTTCCCATCGCGGTCACCAACGAACTTGACGAGTGGAAAGAACAGGACTGGCGCGAGCGGCGCTGGTTCTCACTGTCCGCTGCCGCAGACGCAGTGGACGAGCCGGATCTCAAGCTTCTCATCCGTAATTTCAGGGCCAGCGACATTGAGCGGGAAATGCAATCCGGCTTCTCGCTGGGCAATGCCTGGAAACAAAAAAAAGGATTCAGGATGTTCCACTGGTTTCAGGAATTGCTGCCCAAACAGGGCAATTTCTTCGGCCTGTTCGAGGCCCACGCGGTCACGTTGACCGCGGGCAGCGATGCCCTCGTGCGCCTGTTGCAGGGCGGCGCGGGAATGGCCGACCACATCCGCGAGATCACCGAACGCGAGAACGAAGCCGACGACATCATCCGCGAGGTCCTGCACACGGTCCGCCGGACCTTCCTGACGCCTTTCGACCGCAGCGCCATCATCAGCCTGATCGGCTCGATGGACGACGCTATCGACCAGATGTACCAGACCGCCAGCGCCATCGATCTCTACGAGGTGAAGGAATTCGACCAGGAGATGAAGGACATGGCGGCGATCATCGTCGATGCCGCGCGCGTCACCGCCGAAGCCCTGCCCCTGCTGCGCAATATCAGCGCCAATGCGCCGCGCCTGCACGAGTTGACCGAACGGCTGGTACGCATGGAGGGTCAGGCCGACCAGATCCACGCGGCCGGACTGAAGGCGCTGTTCAAGGCCCATGGCGAGAGCAACACGCTGCGCTTTATCGTCTCCCGTGAAATCTACAGCCATCTCGAAAGGGTCGTCGACCGCTTCGAGGACGTGGCCAACGAGATCGACGGTCTCGTCATCGATCACGCCTGACGATCGCCCTCCATGACCACGACCCAGATTGCGCTGCCCTGGCTGATCGCGCTCATTGCGCTCGCCCTGGCGTTCGACTTCCTCAACGGCCTGCATGACGCGGCCAACTCCATCGCCACCGTCGTGTCGACCCGGCTGCTGTCGCCGGTTCATGCGGTGGTGTTCGCCGCCTTCTTCAATTTCGCCGCCTACTGGGTGTTCGGCCTGAAGGTTGCCGAGACCGTGGGTAAAGGCATCATCGACAAGGACATCGTCGATCCGCAGGTGATCTTCGGGGCGCTCGTCGGCGCCATGTTCTGGAATCTGGTCACCTGGTGGCGCGGTATCCCGTCATCGTCCAGCCACGCGCTGATAGGCGGTCTGATCGGCGCCGGCCTGTTGCGGGCCGGGCTGGACGGAATCATGTGGCCGGGCGTCATCAAGACCGCGTCGGCCATCGTGCTGTCGCCCATGATGGGCCTGTTCCTCTCCATGTTTCTGATCCTGATGACGTCATGGCTGTTCATGCGCGCCACGGCGAAATCCGCCGAGGGAATTTTCCGCAAGGTGCACCTGCTCTCATCCGCGGCCTATTCGCTGGGCCACGGCGCCAATGACGCGCAGAAGACCATGGGCATCATCACCGTGCTGCTCTACTCGCAGGGCATGCTCCAGGGTGAGTTTCACGTGCCGGGCTGGGTTGTCCTGAGCTGCTATGTCGCCATCTCGCTCGGCACGCTCTCGGGTGGCTGGAAGATCATCGAGACCATGGGCACGAGGATCACCAAGCTTTCGCACCATCAGGGCTTCTGCGCCTCGGCGGGCGGCTCGGTCATGCTGTTCGCCGCCACGGCGTTCGGCATTCCTGTCTCGACGACCCACACCATCACCGGCTGCGTCGTCGGCGTGGGCGCGGCCCGGCGCGCCTCGGCGGTGCGCTGGAGCGTGGCCGGCAACATCGTGGTCGCGTGGCTCGTCACCATCCCCGCGTCGGCCGCGGTAGGCGCCCTGTTCTACTGGCTCACCACATTGATCTGAGCCATCCGGACCCTTTGACGCGCGAGTGTGTTATCCTCGGGCGTCAATCAAGGGAGCACCGATGCAGATCGACCAGGAACCCGTGAAGCCGGGCAGTCTCGCACTGCGCGGCCTGATACTACCGGTCTGCGGCTCGGCGCTCGTCGCGCTGGGCGTGGGTATGACTTATGCCTGCGGCCCGGTGCCCGGCATCGGCCTTCTGGCCGCGCCCGCTCTCGCGGCGGTCGGCGCGGTCGGAGGGCCGGAGCGCAAGCTGTCCTCGCGTTTCTTGCTCGGGGCCGTTTCGACCGCGCTCAATCTCCTCGTCATGCTCATGTTGCAAACCGCGTTCTCGTGGAAATCCTGCGGCTATCTGTAATCATGGCGTGACCGCCGTGACCGGCGGTGCCTCCGAAGGCTTCGGCCGATGGTCCCGCGCGATCAGGCTGTAGGCCGTCGGCAGCACGAACAGGGTGAACAGCGTGCCGACCAGCATGCCCGTCACCACCACCAGACCGATGGCGAAGCGGCTGGACTCGCCGGCACCCGCCGCCGACAGCAGCGGCAGCAGACCGGCAACCATGGCCGCCGTCGTCATCAGCACCGGACGCATGCGTACCGCCGCCGCCCGCTGGATGGCCTCAAGCCGGCCCAGCCCCTCGCGCGCCTGCAGTTCGTTGGCGAAGGTCACCATCAGGATGCCATGCTTGGAGATCAGGCCGATCAGGGTCACCAGACCGATCTGCGTGTAGATGTTCAGCGTGACGAACCCCAGATAGAGCGGCGCCAGCGCCCCGCACACCGCCAGCGGCACGGTCACCAGGATGACCAGCGGATCGCGGAAGGATTCGAACTGGGCCGCGAGCACCAGGAAGATCACCACCAGCGCGAACAGGAAGGACACGGTCAGCCGGTTGCCCTCCTCCACGTACTGACGCGCGTCGCCCATCCAGTCGATGGAACTGCCGCGCGGCAGCTCCTGCGCCTTCAGGAAATCCACCGCCTGTCCCATGGTCACGCCCGGCGCCAGCACGCCCGAAAGGGTCGCACTGTTCATCTGGTTGAACTGGGGCAGCCGGTTCGCCTGAGGCCGCATCTCGATCCGCGTGACGGTGGACAGCGGCGCCAGCTCGCCCGAGCCGGTGCGAACGTAGTAGTGGCCCAGACGGTCGGGCGTCACGCGGTCGGCCTGCGGCACCTGGGTGATGACGTCATAGGACCGGTCGAAATAGTTGAAGCGGTTGATGTAGTTCTCGCCCACCAGCACCGCGAGCGTCTGGGCGATCTCGTCCATGGACACGCCCATTTCGGCCGCCTTCGCGCGGTCGATCTCGATCCGCGCCTCGGGACTGTCGAACGCCAGGTCGCTGTCGACGAAGGCGAACAGACCACTCTTCCAGGCCTCGCCCTTGATCCGCTCCATGGCCGCATGGATGGCATGAAAGTCCTCGGTGGAGCGCAGCGCCATCTGCACCGGCAGGCCGCCGGTCGACGCGGGCAATGCCGCAGGCTGGAAGGCGGCCGTGAAGACGCCGTCGATGGACGCGGCGCGCGTGTTCAGCTCGGCCTGCACGTCGTCGGCGCTGCGCTCGCGGTCCTGCCATTCGCTGAGGATCACGCCGCCGAAGCCGTTATTGACGCCGTCGGTCCCGTTATCGAACCAGCTTCCGGTATACTCAGGCAGACTGCGGAACAGGGTTTCGACCTGTTTGCTGTAGCGCTCCGTGTAGCCGATGCCCGCATATTGCGGCGCCTTGATCTGGGTGAACACGTAGCCCTGGTCCTCGCCGGGCGCCAGTTCGCGCTGGGCGCCCTGGAAGAACACCACGATCGCCGGCAGCACGGCGATGCCCACCAAAAGTACCGCCGCCGGCGCTGCCAGGGTATGTCCCAGAAGCCGTTCATAGGAGCGGGTCAGCGACGACATGGTGTGTTCCACCTTGCGCGCGAGCCGCCCCTCGCCGGTCGCCGAGGACAGCAGCCGCGCGCTCATCATGGGCGACAGCGTCAGCGCGATGATGCCCGAGACGATCACCGCCCCCGCCAGGGTGAAGGCAAACTCGCGGAACAGCGCGCCGGTCAGGCCGCCCATCAGGCCAATGGGCGCATAGACGGCCGCCAGGGTAATGGTCATGGCGATGACCGGCGAGACGATCTCCCGCGCGCCCACCAGCGCCGCGTCAAACGGCTTCATGCCCTCTTCGATATGCCGGTGGATGTTCTCGACCACCACGATCGCGTCGTCGACGACGAGGCCGATGGCCAGCACCATGGCCAGCAGGGTCAGCAGGTTGATGGACAGGCCAAGCGCGAGCATCAGCGCCGCCGTGCCCACGAGCGACAGCGGAATGGTGACCACCGGGATCAGCACAGCCCGAAGCGAGCCCATGAACAGGAAGATCACGACGATGACGATGAACACCGCCTCGACCAGCGTCCAGATCACCTCGTCGATGGCCGCGTTGACGAAGTGGGCCACGTCGAACTGGTTGACCACGGTCAGACCCGGGGGCGCCACGCGCTGCATGTCGGCGATGCGCGCCTTTGCTTCACGAACGATATCCAGCGGATTGCCGTCCGGCGTCGGCTGAACGGAGATGGTGATCGACCGCTTGCCATCCGTGAAGGCGCTGGCATCGTAGTTCTGGCCGCCGATTTCCACGGTGGCCACGTCTCTCAGATGCACGAGGCCGTCGGCGCTGGTCTTGATGACCATGTCGCCGAACTGGCTGACATCGGTCACGTCCGTGGCCGCGCTGATGTTGACCACCGAATCCTGGCCCTTCAGCGTGCCCGGCGCGGCCTGCACATTGTTGGCGCGCAACGCGCCCGCCACGTCGCCGGCCGAAAGGCCGCGCGCCGCCATGCGTGCGGGATCGAGCCAGACGCGGATCGCCAGCGTCTGGCCGCCCGAGATTTCCGCCGAGGCGACGCCGGGAATGGCCGTCAGCATGGGCTGCGCGACACGGCTGGCGAAATCGGTGATGCGCGGCACCGGCAAGGTCTCGCTGACGAAGGCGATGTACTGGATCGCCGACGCGCCATCGGTCACTTTGGTGATGACCGGATCGTTGGCGCCCTCGGGCAGCCGGTAGCTGACCTGCTGCACCTTGGCCAGCACCTCGGTCATGGCCCGGTCGGCGTCGGCGTTGAGCACCAGCTTGGCTTTCACTTGGCTGCGGCCGGCCGACGAGACCGACGTGAGGTAGTCGATGCCGTTGGCCGTGGCGATGGCCTGGGCGATCGGCGTGGTCACGAAACCCTGCATGACCGTCTGGTTCGCGCCCGGATAGGACGTGTCCACCACGATGGTGGCGCTCTCCAGATTGGGGTACTCCCGCAGCGGCAGCGACAGGAACGCGCTGACGCCCGCGAGCAGGATGCTCAGGCTGACCACGATGGACAACACCGGGCGGCGGATGAACAGATCGGTGAACCGCATGGGCTCAGCCCTCGCCCGGCGCGCCGGAGAGACGCACCTTCTGGCCCGGCATGATGCGGATCTGGCCGGTGGTCACCACCGTGTCGCCCGGCTGCAGGCCGGCATCGATGACGACGTCGTCGCCGACGCGCCGGCCGGCGGTCACGCTGGCGACGGTCGCGGTGCCGACCTTACGCGCGTCGATGTCCCGGACCACGACCACACTGTCGCCCATGGCCGAGGTCATGATCGCCGTCGCCGGCACCACCAGCCGGTCCGGCTCCGGCGGCAGGGCGACAGCCACCTTCACATACATGCCGGGGCGCAGCGCGCCGTCCGCGTTGGGCAGCACCGCTTGCACCGTAACGTTGCGGGTATTGTCGCTGATACGCGGCTCGACCGCGCTGACCTTGGCCGTGAAACTGCGGCCCGGCCACGCGTCGGACAGCACGGTCACATCCGCGCCCGGCCGCAGCAGACCGAGGCTTTGTTGCGGCACGGTGAAGTTGGCGTGCAGCTCGCCCAGGCTGGTCAGGGTCACCACCGTCTCGCCCGGCGAAAGGTACTGGCCCAGATTGACCCGGCGCAGACCGATCTCGCCCGCGAAGGGCGCGCGGATGGTCTTCTGGGCGATGCGCGCGTCCAGCTGGCGGATCGCCGCCTCGGCCCGGTCGCGCTCGGCCCGGCGCTGGTCGAGCAGCGACTTGGAAACCGCGCCGCCGGGCGCCAGCGCCTCGGCGCGCGAGAACTGGTTGCGGGCCAGGGCCGCGTCGGCCTGGGCGGCGGCCCGGTCGGCCTGCTCGGGCGCGTCGTAAAGCTGGATCAGGGGTTGCCCGGCGCGCACCGTGTCGCCCGCTTCGAAATGGATGGCGACGACTCGTCCCGCCACTTCCGGCGATACCATCAGCTGCCGCACCGCTTCCAGGGTGCCGATCGCCTCGAGGGTCGCGGGCATGGCGCGCGGCATCACCTGCATGGCCGAGACCGGCAATGGCGGCGCCGCGGGCGGGGCGGACGGCGCGGTGCGAATCATCCGCCAGCCGAAAATGCCGGCGAGTAGCAGCACGAGGACGACCGCCGTGACCGCGACCGGCTTCCAGGCGCGCGGCCCCGAGGTGCTGGAAGCCTGCGGATTCCGGGCATTGGAGCGAGATTGATCGGGATCGGTCGTCTGGAGCATTGTCGGCTTTCCTTGCAACTGGCGCGGCATACCGCCGCAAGCTTGCCCGCGCAAGCCGACACCGTCTATAAGACCTCAAGTATGGTTTAGGTCAAGGTTTTTGCATGGCTCCGACACCGAAGGTGACACAGACCCGGTTGCTGACCGTCGGGGAAGTCGCCGCGCGCAGCGGCGTGCCCGTCTCGACCCTGCATTTCTGGGAGAGCAAGGGCCTGCTGCACAGCCTGCGCAGCGGCGGCAACCAGCGCCGCTACGAGCGCGGCGTGCTGCGGCGGGTCGCGGTGATCCGCGTCGCCCAGCGTGCCGGCGTCCCGCTGGCCGCGATCCGCGCCACCTTCGACACCCTGCCCCAGGGCCGCGCCCCGGACATGGCCGACTGGCAGGCCTTCTCCACCACCTGGCGCAACGAGCTCGACCAGCGCATCGCCGAACTGGGCCGCCTGCGCGACCAGATCGACCAGTGCATCGGCTGCGGCTGCCTGTCGCTGGGCGACTGCCCGCTGCGCAATCCGGACGACACCCTGGCCGGCGAAGGCCCCGGCCCGCGCCTGCTCATGGAGCGCGGCGACTGACGGAACCAGGCCGCGCTGAAGCCGGTCAACTGACCCGGCGACGGCATTCCGGACAGGTCACCCGCGCGTCGGTGCAGGCGACGTTTCCGGCCGGGACGAGGCTGCCGCAGAGCGTGTAGAAGGCGGGAATGGCCGACGGGCTGGCCTGCCGCTGGATGCATTGATGGATGTGGCCGTCGGCCATCGCGGTCAGGCGCGGCGCGGCCCTGCGGCGGCCGGGCGACAACCGCCGGCCGGTCGGGGCGCGAAAGGCGGCGATACAATTGCTGTGCATCATGACGATGTCCTTCTGGTACCGAGGCGCAGAGCCGCGTCGCTCTGGCCATTGGCCAGGGCCCGCACGCCGACGACCAGGGTATTGAGCGCCGCGGCGTCGCGCAGGGCTGCCTCGGGCACACCCGCGGCACGGGCGGCGCGCAGCAGCCGGGTGACGATTTCGGCGGTTTCCGGATCGGTTGGCCCGAGCGGGGCGCCGCTGCCTACATGCTGCAGGGCCCAGTCGGTCAGGAACTTTTCGGCACGTCGGTGCATGGCTCTCCTCATCCTTGAGGAAAATATGCCGCGCGGTGGCTGAAGGTTTTCTGAACGGCGATTTTGCGGCGGAAATCGGGCGATACCAAGGAGTGGTCGGGGAACTCCCGCCGGATCAGGACGTTGGACAGACGCAGTGGACGTCAGGTCTCTGTCGGCATTCATGACTGGAGGGGACCCCATGAAAACCACGCGATTCCATCTTTGCCTGATCGTGGGCACTGCGCTTTTGACCGGATGCGGCGACATGTCCATGCCGGGCGGCGGGAACGAGCCACCGCCGGTCACCGCGGCCGATCTGACGGCCGCCGCGCCCGATGCCGGCGTCAAGGCGTTCTATGGCCAGCGGCAATGGGCGCCGGCCTGGTCGCGCAAGGCCGAGGAGACGCTGAAGGCCGCCATCGACGCCCGCGCGGCGCATGGCCTCGACCAGATGGCGCTCTGGCCGGACCTGAACGGCCGCTCGCCGGCCGAGCGCGAGGCGCTGCTGACCGGAGCCGCGCTCCGCTACGCAGGCGCGCTCGCCAATGGCGCAGCCGACCCGGCAAGCCTGTACGAGGTCTATACGCTCAAGGGTCCCGACACCAATGTCGCCGCCGGCCTGCAGCAGGCGCTGACCGACGGGAAACTGGCGGACTGGCTGAACGGGCTCGCGCCCCGGACGCCGGAATACAAGGCCTTGTCGCAGGCCTATCTGACGCAGCGCGAGGAAGCACAGGGCGCCCGCACCCAGGACATCGCGCCCGGCGAGGCGCTGAAGCCGGGCGCCGAGGATGCGCGCGTACCGGCGATCCGCGCGGCCCTGGCCGGTAATGGCTACCTGGCGTCCGCGTCGGGTACCGGCAATACCTACACGCCCGAGATCGCCAAGGCGGTCGAGGCGCTGCAGACCGATTTCGGCGTCACCGCCGACGGGGTAATCGGCCCCGATACGCTGGCCGTGCTGAACACCGGGCCGCAGGAGCGGGCGCGGGCGCTTGCCGTGTCCATGGAACGGATGCGCTGGCTGACGCGCACGCCTGCCGCCGACCGGATCGACGTGAACACGGCCGCCGGCGAGCTGCGCTATTTCAAGGGCGGCAAGGTCGCCGACAAGCGCAAGGTGATCACCGGCAAGCCGGGCAACGAGACGCCGCAGCTGGAATCGCCGATCTACCGCCTCGTCGCCAACCCGACCTGGACCATTCCCCGCTCCATCGAGCAGAAGGAGATGGCCAGCCGGGACGAAGAGTATTTCCGGCGCAACAACATCAGCCGCAACGCGGATGGCTGGCTGGTGCAGGAATCCGGTCCCGAGAACTCGCTCGGCCTGGTGAAGTTCGACATGCGCAACGAGCACGCCATCTACCTGCACGACACCAACGCCAAGCAGCTGTTCGACCGGCAGCAGCGCCAGCTGAGCCATGGCTGCGTGCGCGTGCATGACGCGCTCGGCTTCGCCGGCATGATCGCCGCCGCCGAAGGCGTCGAGAAGGAATGGGCCAAGGCCCGCGACTCCGGCAAGCAGAGCTTCGTCGCCCTGCCCCGCGAGATCCCCGCCCGGCTGATCTATCAGACCGTGCAGGTCGGCGAGGACGGCGAGATCCAGTACCGCACCGACCCCTATGGCTGGGACGACGCGGTGGAGAAAGCCCTGGGCTTCACGCCGGTCAGCCGCAACCGGTTCCGCACCGATGTGGAGGATACCGGCCCGTAAGGCCGGCTGTCAGGAAGGTTACAAATGGCTGCCCGGCGGAACTTTCGCCGCCGGGCAGCCTTCACCTGTTACCGAACATCAGCCCAAGGTGAGGAGCGCCGCCATGGACAACCCCTTCAATTACGATCTGTCGCGGCGAACCGTGCTGCAAGGCGCAGCGGTTTCCGTGGCGATGAGCGCCGTCCCGCTGGCCGCGAACGCCGCGGCATCGGCCAATAACGCCCAGCCATCCATGGCCAGCGTATCGTTCACCGTGAACGGCAAGGCCGAAACCTTGAAGCTGGACACGCGCACCGTCCTGCTGGACGCCCTGCGCGAGCATTTGCGCCTGACCGGCACCAAGAAGGGCTGCGATCACGGCCAGTGCGGTGCCTGCACGGTGATCGTCGAGGGCCGGCGGATCAATTCCTGCCTCAGCCTCGCCGTGATGCACGAGGGCGACAGCATCACCACCATCGAGGGTCTGGGCACGCCGGACGCGCTGCATCCCATGCAGGCGGCGTTCGTGAAGCATGACGGGTACCAGTGCGGCTATTGCACGCCGGGTCAGATCTGCTCCGCCGTCGCCGTGCTGGACGAGATCAAGGCCGGCATTCCCAGCCATGTCACCGCCGACCTCGGCGCCGCGCCGTCCGTGACCGGCGACGAGCTGCGCGAGCGCATGAGCGGCAACATCTGCCGCTGCGGCGCCTATTCCAACATCGTCGAGGCGATCACCGAAGTGTCGGGAGGCGCGGCATGAAGCCCTTCAGCTATCAGCGCGCCCAATCCGCCGAGGAAGCCGCCGCGTCGGCCGCCCGCATGCCCGGCGCCCGCTTCATCGCCGGCGGCACCAATCTGCTCGACCTGATGAAGCTGCAGATCGAGACGCCGGTGCATTTGATCGATGTCAACGGCATGGGGTTCGACAGCATCGAGCCGACCGAAGAGGGTGGCCTGCGCGTCGGCGCGCGGGTGCGCAACACCGATCTGGCCGCCGACAGTCGGGTGCGCCGCGACTATGGCGTGCTGGCGCGCGCCCTGCTGGCCGGCGCGTCGGGCCAGCTGCGCAACAAGGCGACCACGGCGGGCAATCTGCTGCAGCGGACCCGCTGCCCCTATTTCTACGACACCGCCCAGGCCTGCAACAAGCGCGCGCCGGGCAGCGGCTGCGCCGCGCTGGGCGGGATCAGCCGCCAGCACGCCATCATGGGCACCAGCGAGGCGTGCATCGCCACCCATCCCAGCGACATGGCCGTGGCCATGCGGGCGCTGGACGCCACCGTCGAGACCATGCAGGCGGACGGCACGGCGCGCAGCATCCCCATCGCCGACTTCCACCGTCTGCCGGGCGACACGCCCCATGTGGAGACGACGCTGGCGCAGGGCGAGCTGATCACCGCCGTGACCCTGCCGAAACCGGCCGGCGGCACGCACATCTACCGCAAGGTCCGCGACCGGGCGTCCTATGCCTTCGCGCTGGTCTCAGTGGCCGCCATCGTCCAGCGGGACGGCAGCGGCCGCGTCGCCGTCGGCGGCGTGGCGCACAAGCCGTGGCGCGTCGAGTCCGCCGAGCAGGAAATGCCGCGCGGCGCAAAAGCCGTCGCCGGCGCACTGCTGGCCGGCGCGCGCACCACCGAACACAACGCGTTCAAGCAGCCGCTGGTCGAGCGCACGCTCGCCTCCGTGCTGGCCGAAGCGAAGGGCTGAGCCATGAAGTTCGACACTCCCGCGACGCAGAATCCCATCGACCGCCTGCAGGTGATAGGCAAGGCCACCGACCGCATCGACGGTCCGCTGAAAACCACTGGGACCGCGCCTTACGCCTATGAGCGGCACGATGTCATCGCCGGCCAGGTCTATGGCCACGTGGTCCCCGCCGGCATCGCCAAGGGCCGCATCGTCTCCATGGATCTGACCAAGGCCAAGGCCGCGCGCGGCGTGCTGGCCATCGTCACCGCCGCGAACGCGGGTACGCTGGGCAAGGGCCGGATGAACACCGCCACGCTGTTGGGCGGGCCCGAGATCGAGCATTACCATCAGGCCATCGCGCTGGTGGTCGCCGAGACCTTCGAGCAGGCGCGCGCCGCCGCCGAGCTGGTCAAGGTGGAGTACTCCAAGGCCGAGGGCAGCTATGACCTCGCCGCCGTGCGCGACACCGGCGTGAAGCCCGACGAAGGCACGCCCGACAGCGGCGCCGGCAATTTCGACGGCGGGTTCGCCGCCGCCGAGGTCAAGCTAGACCAGACCTACACCACCCCCGACCAGTCGCACGCCATGATGGAGCCGTTCGCCTCCATTGCCGCCTGGAACGGCGACGAGGTCACCATCTGGACCTCCAACCAGATGATCGACTGGACGCGCGGCGACGTGGCCGCGACCCTGGGCATCCCCAAGGAAAAGGTGCGCATCGACTCGCCCTATATCGGCGGCGGTTTTGGCGGCAAGCTGTTCCTGCGCGCCGACGCGCTGCTGGCCGCGCTGGGCGCGCGCGCCGTGGGCAAGCCGGTGAAGGTCGCCCTCGCCCGTCCCATGATCTTCAACAACAGCACCCACCGCCCCGCCACCATCCAGCGCATCCGCATCGGCGCGGGGCGCGACGGCAGGATCAGGGCCATCGGCCATGAAAGCTGGTCGGGCAATCTGCCCGGCGGCGGCCCGGAAGTGGCGACCCAGCAGACCCGCCTGCTCTATGCCGGCCCCGACCGCATGACCCGCACCCGCGTCGCCCGGCTCGATTTGCCCGAAGGCAACGCCATGCGCGCGCCCGGCGAGGCACCCGGCCTGATGGCGCTGGAGATCGCCATGGACGAGATGGCCGAAAAGCTGGGCATGGACCCGGTCGCGTTCCGGGTGCTGAACGACACCCAGGTGGACCCGGAAAAGCCCGAGCGCCCCTTCTCCCAGCGCCAGCTGGTCAAGTGCCTGCGCGACGGCGCCGCCCGGTTCGGCTGGGACAAGCGCAACCCCAAGCCCGGTTCCGTGCGCGACGGACGCTGGCTCGTCGGCCTCGGCATGGCGGCGGCGATCCGCGGCAACCCGCTGATGAAATCCGCCGCGCGCGTGCGGCTGGGCAAGGACGGCGTGGTGACGGTGGAAACCGACATGACCGACATCGGCACCGGCAGCTACACCATCATCGCCCAGACCGCCGCCGAGATGATGGGCCTGCCGCTCGACAAGGTGGTGGTGAAGCTGGGCGATTCAGACTTCCCGGTCTCGGCCGGCTCGGGCGGCCAGTTCGGCGCCAACTGCTCCACCTCCGGCGTCTACGCCGCCTGCGTCAAGCTGCGCGAGGCGGTGACCCAGAAGCTGGGCTTCAATTCCGCCGACGCCGAGTTCACCGGCGGCCAGGTGCGATCGGGCAACCGCAGCGCCCCGCTGGCCGACGCCGCCCGCGACGGCGACCTGACCGGCGAGGACGCCATCGAATTCGCCGAACTGGAGGACAAGTACGAGCAGCAGACCTTCGCCGGCCATTTCGTGGAAGTGGCCGTCGACGCCGCCACCGCCGAGATCCGCGTGCGCCGCATGCTGGCCGTGTGCGCCGCCGGGCGCATCCTCAACCCCAAATCCGCCCGCAGCCAGGTGATCGGCGGCATGACCATGGCCGTCGGCGCGGCGCTGATGGAGAAGCTGGAGGTCGACACCCGCCACGGCTTTTTCGTCAACCACGACCTGGCCGGATACGAAGTGCCCGTGCACGCCGACATCCCGCACCAGGAAGTGATCTTCCTCGAAGAGACCGACCCGATCTCCTCACCCATGAAGGCCAAGGGCGTCGGCGAGCTGGGAATCTGCGGCGTCGGCGCGGCGGTGGCCAACGCGGTCTACAACGCCACGGGGGTGCGGGTGCGGGATTATCCGGTGACGCTGGACAAGCTGTTGGCGGGGATGCCGGAGATGGTTTGAAGGAGGAGCTAGTTTACGTCTAGGGCGTACCCTCTCTCACTTTCGACGCTATGGCGCTTGATGCCGCTTGGTGTTCTCAGCTGGCACGAACCTCTGGACGGCGTACACCCGTATCGTGTAGCGTGTATTGCGTATCCTGCAACACACTACGGCATATCTCCATGAATACAATCGGCTCCTACATTCGGGAACAGGTCATTCCGGAAGGAATGAGCGTAACCGATGCAGCACATAAGCTTGGCGTGGGGCGTCCAGCGCTCTCAAACTTGCTTAACGGCAGAGCGAAGCTCTCTCGAGATATGGCGCTCAAGCTGGAGCGGGCATTTGGCGCGAACGTAGAAGCGCTCCTCCATCTCCAATCCGAACTCGTTGGTGGAGGAGGCCTGGTTTCAGCACCCTCGACGTCGAATAATTCTCGAAACTCAGGATTTTTCAGGATCACTTCGCTGGAGATAGAGGCTTGGGCTGAATCGATTTCGGCGCGGACCACGTTGCCTGTGCTGATACGCCGCCTGATCTGCCTGGACGTGGAGAACACCGCGAAAGTCGAGTTTCTAGGTTATGATTCTGGTGAGCGTCAAGGGTGGGACGGCTTTACCGAGACAGTGAAGGCCGGCCGCCGAGTGCCAGCTGGGAAGACAGGATGGGAGCTTTCCAACTCAAACGACTTGCCCGCTAAACCCAATCGCGACATCCAAGCCCGCTTAACGCTTCCCAGAAGGGAACGGTCAAACACCAATTTCATTTTCGTCACCGGACAGAGATGGCCTGGTAAGACCGACTGGGCAAAGCGCCAACGTGCTCAGCAAGCTTGGCGTGAGGTTCGCGCCTATGACGCGGACGATATTGAGCAATGGCTCGAAGAGTCTGCTTCGGCGCAGATTTGGTTCATGCGCGAATTGGGACGTGACACCCAGGGCCTTCAACCCCTTAGCGAGAGCTGGCGGTCCTGGTGTGAGGCGACATCCCCGCGGCTGTCCCCTATGCTTTTTGACGACATGCTGAGCGTTCACCGCGCGAGCGTAGTCGATTGGGTCGAACAGCCTATTAGTCAGCCCCTGATCGTCGTTGCCGACTCAACAGCCGAGGCGCTTGCCTTCCTTTCTTTGGCCCTTCGAGACCATGACGGCAATGAGACTGCCGACTCTGACAGGGCAATCCTCATCACGTCACCTGACGCCGTGCAAAAGATTTGCAATGTAATGACCGATGCGCTCCTCGTCGTCGCCGATCACGAAACGGAGATGGCGATAGGTAGTTTTATCCATCGGCATCACCTGATAATTGTCCGCCCTCGTGCGAGCGGGGATCGCGTCGATATCGCACTCGAAGGTCCCAGCAGGGAGACTTTTGATAAAGCGCTCATCGAGATGTCCTTGGATGAAGTCTCACGCGATCGTCTACGGTACGAGTCAGGATTGTCGCTGACAATCATGCGCCGCCGACTAGCCGAAGCGCCCGCGCTCCGTCGACCGGACTGGGCGCAGAACAAAGCATTGCAACGTAAGCTCATGCCCATGCTGCTGGCTGGCGCCTGGAACCGCAGCGTTGAGGCCGATCGCATGCTCCTCCAAGAGCTCGCCGGCGGTAAGTCGGTTGACGATGTCGAGCAGGACCTCGTCGAACTCATTACGCTCGACGACACACCTATATGGGCCACCGACAACTACCGCGGCGTAATTTCGCGGAAGGACGCCCTATTTACTGCCGGCACCTCTCTTACCCAAGCAGATTTGGACCGCTTCTTCGAGGTGGCCGAGTTTATTCTGTCAGAAGACGATCCAGCTCTCGATTTGCCGCCGGAGGACCGCTGGAAATCAAATATCTTCGGTAAAAAACGGGAGATATCTGGTCCGATGCGGGATGCTGTCGGCGAAATGTTGGTGCTTCTCTCAGTCTATGGAGACCAAGTGCTGGGGCCACAGATCAATTCCGTGACAATTCGCGTAAACACGCTGGTTTCGAGATTGTTGCGGAATCGACCAGCGCGGAACTGGCTCTCGCAAGAGGCCGACCTGCCGCTGCTCGCCGAAGCTTCACCGCGCGCCTTCCTGGAGGCAATTCAAGCCGATCTCTCTTCCCAGAAACCTCAACTGCTGGACATGCTCCGTCCGGCGGGATCCGGACCGTTCGATAGCCCATCCCGCAGTGGACTGCTTTGGGCTCTCGAACTGCTGGCTTGGGACCCAGACTACCTCTTCTCGGTGGCCAGGATCCTAGGCCGCCTGAGTGAGGTAACGATTGACGACAACTGGGCCAATAGACCCGACGAAAGTCTGGGCTCTTTCGTTCGCGCTTGGTGGCCACAGACTGGAGCAGATATCGAACAACGTATTAAACTACTCGATTTACTTGCCCGAGAATTTCCGACCGCTGCGTGGAAAATCTGTAAAGCCCAGATCGATACGGGGCAAGACTTCGCATCTCTTAACCACCGACCGCGCTGGAGAACGCTCGAATTCGGGGCCTTCCGCACATCTCCAGAACTTCAAGATGGTGAAGAATTCCGTATGCGCCGCCATGCATTGGATCTGATGCTTGGCTGGCCGAGCATCGACATGATTCAGCTGGGCGATCTTATCGAAGCTTCGGCTGATCTGCCCACGAATGATCAGCGAAAGATTTGGGAGCGGGTTCAGGCGTGGATAGATAGCGGTGTAAGCGATTACGAGCGTGCTTCTCTGCGGGAGCGCATGCGTCGCTCAGTCTTGTCACGGCGAAACCGGCCCAAGACAAAACTCAGTAAAGTAGAAAAGCTTCGCAAGGCGGTCTTCGACAACCTGGCCCCGGCTGATCCTGTTGATCGACATCGGTGGCTGTTCGCCCAGCAATGGGTCGCAGAATCCGGCGACGACCTCTGGGACGATGGCTTCGATTATGAGAAGCACACCGCACACATCCAAACAATGCGCCGCTCGGCAATGGTCGAAATCAAGGAGGCCGGGGGGCTGGATGCAATTGGCCGGTTGCTGGAAAGCGTAGAAGCTTGGTGGCTTGTTGGGGGAATGCTTTGCGAGACGACACCTCCTGCGGAGCGTCCTGATCTTATTCAGTCGATCTTCGCCCGGGGGAGAAGTTCAGCCGAGCGCTCCTGGGGCGCTTGTTTGGAAGGAGCATTGCAAGCGCTAGACCAAACGGAGCGAGATGCGATTTTACGTACTATGATTGCAAATTTGAGCGATGGCGAAACGTTAGTTTTGTTCAAATCTGCACCTTTCAACAACCAGACTTGGCAACTCCTCGGCGAACTCCGCTCGGATCTCGAGCCGATATATTGGCGTGAGATTCAGGCGGCCGCGTGGCAGCACAGCGAGGCGGAAATCAACTTCATGGTGGAACGATTGCTAGACGCCGAACGTGCGATTTCGGCGTTCAATGCAGTATCGTTTGCTTTTGGGCGCCTTGACGGCACGATCCTCTCTAGGTTGATGAAAGCACTGTTGCGACCGTCGCCAGAGCTGAATGAAGCAGAGAAGTTAAATGCGGTTCGCGTTTCGGATGCGCTGGATGTGTTGGAAGCGGGTGGACATTGGTCGCAGGCCGAACTTGCTAGATTCGAGTACGTATTTATCAGCGCCCTATCGAACTCCCGCCACCGCATTCCGAACCTAGAAAAGCAAATCGAAGCGTCCCCTGCCGACTTCATCCATCTCATTTGCGCGCGATACCGTCGCGAGGACGATGGAGCGGATCCGCCTGAACTGAGAATCCCGGAGAATGTCGACAAACCCGCGTTGGTCAACCAAACTTACCGGGTACTCTCGATGCTCAAGCGCATCCCGGGTACGCGTCTTGACGGCACGGTCGACCCCACAGCGCTGATGGTGTGGCTTAGCAACGTGCGAGATCGTTTGAAACAAGTGGGCCGGGCTGAGGCCGGAGATGGTCAAATCGGTGAGCTGCTAGGCCGCTGCATGCCCGGTGCCGATGACATCTGGCCGAACGAAGCCGTGCGAGAAGCCCTTGAGGTTCATGGGAGCGATGCGCTTCTGGTAGGCATGCAAATCGGTGTTTTCAACAGTCGCGGGGCAACGTGGCGTGTCGCAGGGAGCATGCAAGAGCGTTCGCTGGCAGAACGATACAAGGAGTTCGGCCGGAAGCTACAGGCAGAGTATCCAACGAGCGCGCGCCTGCTGGAGAATATTGCTGAGATGTATGCTCGGCAAGCTGCGAGCTTCGATAACGAACATACAGTTCGTCGCCGCCTTCTTCTAAGTTAGGTATACATCACCGAGCTTACGGATAGGCCGCCCCGCACTCTCGGGAACAGTGAACCACCACGGCATGAGGTGTGTTGATAAGTCGTGCGATTTTCATCGCATGGCTTGAGCATTTGCAGTCGCCTCCCTCAATATCCGATTACGGCGATGAATTTTGAATGGGAATTCCTCACTCCATATCCGCATTCGTCAGCCCCACCACATCCGCCATCACCGGCCCGATCTCGTCGTTGATGACCAGGTCGGCGAGGCCGTCCAGTTCGGTGGGGTCGCGGTTCAGGATGACGAGGCCGGCGCCGTTCTGGTGGGCCATGATGGGGAAGCCGGCGGCGGGATAGACCACCAGCGACGAGCCGATGGCGAGGAACAGGTCGCAGTCCAGCGTGGCGTCGCGCGCGCGCATCATCTCGTCCTGCGGCATGGACTGGCCGAACGAGATGGTGGCGGTCTTCACCACGCCGCCGCAGTCGCATTCGGGCATCTGACCGTCCTCGTGCCAAGCCTGGCGCAAGGCGTCGATCTCATATCGGGTGCGGCACATCAGGCAGGTGGCATAGGTGGCGTTGCCATGCAGCTCGACGATGCGGTCGGCCGGAATGCCCGAGTGCTGGTGCAGATTGTCCACGTTCTGGGTGATGACGCGGCTGATCTTGCCGGTGCGCACCAGCTTGGCGATGGCCATGTGGCCCTTGTTGGGGCGGGCAGTCTCGAACGTGCCGTCGCTGTCGAACTTGCGCCGCCACGCCTCGCGCCGCACCTCGGCGCTGCGCATGTAATCCTCGAACTGGATCGGCTTGTTCTTCGTCCAATAGCCGCCGGGGCTGCGGAAGTCGGGAATGCCGGATTCGGTGCTGATGCCCGCGCCGGTGAACACGACGACGCGGCGCGCCTCGTCCAGCATGCGGCGCAGGGCGGCGCGCGCGTCGGTCATGGTCGGTGTCTCCCGCGATCGGTCATGGCGGCATTCTAGGAACGGAAGGCGGTCGCCGGAAGGGCAAACCGCCGCGCGGCGGCCCGGCGATGATGCAACCGGGGGTGGAAAAACGGCCGCGACCGCCTAAATCAGACTCCGGCAACGCAACGCACGGGATCATTCCACATGGCGAACGGCTGGGCGCGAGATGGCGCGGTTCAGGACCAGATCGACGACACGGTGAAGGACGCGGTCCTCAACGCCCGGGCGCGCATGCCCGCGGGCGAGAGCGAGACTCACTGCACCCTGTGCGGCGACGAGATTCCCGAAGGACGGCGCCAGGCGCTGCCCGGGGTGAAGACCTGCGTGCCGTGCCAGTCGTCGCGCGACCGCAAGCCGTCGGCCGGCTTCAACCGGCGCGGCAGCAAGGACAGCCAGCTGCGCTAGCGGCGGCTAGATCGTCCCCCGCGCCTTGAGCGCCGCGATCTCGCCCTCGCTCTTGCCCAGCAGCTCGCCATAGACCTCGTCATTGTGCGCGCCAAGCGGCTCGCCGACCCAGGCGACCTTGCCAGGCGTCGCGGACAGTTTCGGGAACACGTTCTGCATCCAGATGTTGGCGAAGTCCGGATGGGGCATGTGCACCAGCGCCTCGCGCGCCTTGAAGTGCGGGTCCGCCATCATGTCGGGCGCCTTGTAGATCTTGCCCGCCGGCACGCCGTTCGCCTCCATCAGCTCTTCCAGGTGCCGCGCCGGGAAATTCCGCGTCCACTCGCCGATCAGCGTGTCCAGCTCCTCCTGGTGCTGGCCGCGCGCCGTGTGAGTGGCATAGCGCGGATCGCTGGCCAGCTCGGGCCGGCCCATCGCCTCGCACAGGCGGCCGAACACGCTGTCCTGGTTGGCCGCGATCAGGATGTCGCCGTCGCTGGTGGGATAGACGTTGGAGGGCGACACGTTGGGCAGCACCGCGCCGGTGCGCTCGCGGATGAAGTTCGCCTCTGTGTATTCGGGCACGGTGGATTCCATCATGGCCAGCACCGCCTCGTAGATGGCGCTGTCGATCACCTGCCCGCGCCCGGTGACATGCCGCTGGTGCAGCGCCATCATGGCGCCCAGGCAGGCCATGGTGGCGGCCAGGGAATCGCCGATCGACAGGCCGACGCGCGACGGCGGCGTGCTGGGGTCGCCCGCCAGATTGCGCATGCCGCCCATGGCCTCGCCGATGGAGCCGTAGCCGGCGCGGCTGGAATAGGGGCCGGTCTGGCCATAGCCCGAGACCCGGATCATGATCAGGCCCGGATTGATGCGCGACAGCTCGTCATAGCCCAGGCCCCATTTCTCCAGCGTGCCGGCGCGGAAATTCTCGATCAGGAAATCGGCCTTGGCGACCAGCTCGCGCAGGATGTCCTGTCCGTCCGTCGTGCGCAGGTTGAGCGTCACCGACTTCTTGTTGCGGGCGATCACCGACCACCAGACCGGCTTGTTGCGGCCCCATTCGCGCATGGGGTCGCCCACGCCGGGCTGCTCGACCTTGATGACGTCCGCGCCATGATCGGCCATCAGCTGGCCGCAGAACGGGCCGGCGATCAGCTGTCCCAGTTCGATGACGCGCAGGCCCTTCAGGGCGCCGGTCGGCTGGCTCTCGGTCACGGGCTCGATCCTCTTCTTTCGCCGGGTGGGTCAGGCCGATATACATAAGAACATGTCCCGATAAAAGCGGCGGCGATGCCGGCCGCGCCCAGCAGGAAACCGGATCATGCGTCCCGTCACCATCCTCGAGGTCAGCCCGCGCGACGGGCTCCAGAACGAGAAGGTCGCCTTCTCCACCGGACAGAAACTGGAGCTGATCGACCGGGCCATCGCGGCGGGCGCGCGGCGCATCGAGGTGGCCAGCTTCGTGCACCCGGGCAAGGTGCCGCAAATGGCGGATGCGGAAGCCGTGGTCGCCGGCCTGCCGGACCGCAAGGACGTGCAGTATATCGGCCTGATCCTCAACAAGCGCGGCTACCTGAGGGCGCTGGCGACGCGGGCCGGCGACGCGCGCGGCGTCGATCAGGTGGGCTTCGTCACGGCCGCCTCCGACATTTTCGGCACCCGCAACCAGGGCCAGACGGCCGACGAGACCGTGGCCGAGGGGCTGGACATCCTGCGGCTGGCGCGGCGCGACGGGATCAGCGCCCAGGTCACCATCTCGGTCGCCTTCGGCTGCCCGTTCGAGGGCGAGGTGGACATGGGCCGGGTGATCGACATGGCGCGCCGCCTGGCCGAGGCCGAACCGGCCGAGATCGCGCTGGCCGACACCATCGGCGTCGCCATACCGCCGCAGGTCACCGACCTGCTAGGCCGGCTGAAGGAGGCGGTGCCGCACATTCCCACGCGGGTGCACTTCCACGACACGCGCCATACCGGCGTCGCCAACGCGTGGGCCGCCTACCAGGGCGGCGCCGACGTCATCGACGCCAGCATGGCGGGACTGGGCGGCTGTCCGTTCGCGCCCAACGCCACCGGCAACGTGGCGACCGAGGACGTGGTCTACATGCTGACGCGCGCCGGAGTCGCGACCGGCATGGATCTGGACGCGCTGATCGGCGGCGCGGCCTGGCTGGAAGGTATCCTGGGCCGCCGCGCGCCCAGCGCCGTCAGCCATGCGGGTGGTTTTCCCGCACGCGCAAGCGCCTGATCCCACTCAACCCTTGCAACAGGGGCACGGGCGTAAGAGAACTGTCCCGGGGGCAACCATACCGGGCCGATCCATGAAACGCTTGCTGACAGGAACCGCTACATCGCTTGTGGCCGGCCTGTTGGCGTTCGGCGCGGCGCAGGCGCAGATGCCCGACGTGCCGCCCGTGGGCAGCGCCAAGATCGAGGATTTCGGGCAGTGGCGCTCGCCCTATTTCTTCTTCCGCATGGACCGCTCGACCCAGATGGAGATGCCCGAGCTGACGGTGCAGACCGCCATCGAGGATTCCCGGCGGGCGCTGCTGGTGGTCAGCTTCTATTATGATGGCGGCCGCTATTCGAACTATCAGCAGGCGCTGCTGCGCCGCATCCTGTTCTACCTGTCCAGCCAGTTGAAGACCTACGAGGTGCGGCTGCTCGAGGTGATGGTCGCCTCGGCCGATGGCCGGCCGGTCTACGACAAGGAACTGTTCAAATATTACGCCAGCAACACGCTGGGCGAGTATGGCGGCACCATCGGCGGCAAGCCCGTGATGCCCTATGGCCAGGTCTATCTGGCGGGCGAGCTGGTCTATGACTTCTCGGTGATGTGGGAAGCGCGCGACGACGATCAGGTGGCCGAGAACGCCCGGGCGATCCAGTCATCCATGCTGAGGATCGCCAACGAGGCCAAGGACAATCCGCCGCCGCCCGAGCCGGAACCCGACCCCGCCGCCGGCGTGCGCGAGCCCGATCTGCCGGTCGAGGCGCCGGAGATCATCGAACGCGAGGTGATCGGCCCGCCCCTGCCCCGCCGCGCGCCGCCGCCGCAGGCGGCACCCGCTCCCGCGCGGCAGCCGGCGCCAGAGCCCGCGCCGGAGCCAGTAAAGGAAGCGCCGCCGGTATCGCCGGAAACAAAACCCGAGGCCGCCTCGCCGCCCGCGAGGACAGCCCCCGAGCCGGCGCCCGCGACGGTCCGGCCGTCGGAACCGGAGCCGGTCATCGTCCGGCAGCCGCCGACCACGCCCGCCGCCGAGAAAGCGCCCACAGCCCCGGCAAAGCCGGAACCAAAGCCCGAACCGGCACCCGCGCCTGAAGTCGCGCCGCCCACCGAACCGGCGGCACCGGCGGCACAGCCCGAGGCCCAGGTCCCTACACCCAAATCCACGCCGGAACCGGAGGCCGCGCCCTCGGCGATCGCGCCTGCCCCGATCAAGGTGCCGATGATCCAGCCGGAATCGCTGCGCCGCGCTCAGAACACGGCGCCGGCGCCTGCCGCAACGCCGGCGGCCGAACCGGCCGCGCCGCCACCAGCGGCGTCCCAGCCGGAGCGCCCGGCACCGGCGGCACCTACGCCCGAAGCCGAGCCGAAACCGGCAGCGGCCCCGCCCCCGGCAGCAACGCCAGCGCCATCACCGGTCGTGGTGCCCATGATCCAGCCGGAATCCCGGATACCGCCGACACGCCGTAAATCCGTGCTGCCCTTCGAGGTGATCGAAGACCCGGCACCGCCCGACACCACCAACGAGGCGGAGTCGTCCGACCTGGAGCCGCGCCTGCCCGAGGGACCGCAGGCCGTCGAGCCGCCGCCAGAGTAGTCTGCGGCTCAGTCCTGTTTCACCTTGCCCGACCGGCTGGCGGCGAACTTGCCGCGGTCGATGGACGCGCGGATCACCGGAATGTCCGCGTCGGCCAGCGGCGCCATCCAGCGCTTGCGCCGCAGCGCCGCCTCGATATAGGGCGCGAGCCGCTCGTCCTTGGCCTTCTCCCGCGCGTCGGCCTTGTCCTTGAACTCCGGCAGGATCTCGCGGGCGAACAGCTCCATTGAGTCGACGATCTCGCCATGGGGATTGCGGCCGGCCTGCTGCAGCAGCACGACCTGGTCGACGCCCGCCTTCTCGAATTCCTTCAGGTGCCGGCGGACGTCGTCCGGCGTGCCGATGCCCGAGGAATATTGCGGATCGAGCGCCGCCGTGCGCACGATCTGCTCGGTCTTGTCCCCGCGCGCCGCATGGAAATCGCGCCACAGCTGCGTGCGGCCGGGCACCGTGTCCTTGGTCACCAGCGAGCCCAGCGCATAGCTGAAGAATTCGAACCCGTCCTGGCCGCGCCGGATCGCCTCCGACCGGTCGGGATGCACGGAGAAGCTGGAGACCATGGCGATGTTCGCGTTGACCACATGGCCCACCGGCACGCAGGCCTCGCTCATGATGGTGCCGTAATAGATGTCGGCCCAGTGCCTGGCCTCTTCGGGATCGACGAAGGCGAAAGCCAGCGCGCCGACGCCCAGGCTGGCCGCGACCCGGATGGTGTCGCGGTTGGAGCAGGCCATCCAGATCGGCGGGTGCGGCTTCTGCAGCGGCTTGGGAATGACGTTCCGGCACGGCATGGAGAAGTATTTTCCCTCGTAGCCGGGATAGGGATTCATGGTCATCATGTTGGCCACCTGTTCGATGGCGTCGATGGCCATGGCGCGCTTTTCCTTGGCCGGAATGTTGTAGCCGTGCAGCTCCATCCGCGTCGCGCCCTCGCCGAAGCCCAGCTGAGCCCGGCCATTGGAGATCAGGTCGAGCATGGACACCACTTCAGCGGTGCGCGCCGGATGATTGTAGTTGGGGATCACCTGGCGGATGCCGTGCCCCAGCCGGATCCGCCGCGTCCGCGCCGCAGCCGCCGCCAGGAAAGTCTCCGGCGCCGAGCAGTGGGAATACTCGTCGAGAAAGTGATGCTCGACCGCCCAGGCGTAGTCGATCCCCAGACGGTCGGCCAATTCGATCTGGTCGAGCGCCTCATGCACCAGCCGGTGCTCGTCATCCTCGGTCCAGGGTTTCGGCAGCTGTAATTCGTAGAAAACGCCAAACCGCATGACTGATCTCCCCTGACTTCCCCACCGAAAGCCTACACGCGGACTCCGGAGTCAGCCATGCCCCAATTCTCCATGACGCCGGGCACCAGATCGAATGCCGGGCGTTCAGGCGAGCGGAGGGTCCAGCATGACGACGGAAGCAGCCACCATCGATACGTTCATCAAATCCGGTAAGCCCCAACGCCGTCCCTGGCGCCGGCACTTGTGGCATGCGGCGCTATTGCTCGGGCTGGCGTCCATGTGGGGCTCGTCCTTTCTGATGGTGGATGCCGCGCTGAAGGATTTCACCCCGCTCGCCACCACCGCGGGCCGGCTGGCCATCGCGGCGGGTTTCTTCACCATCGCCCTCTTCATCCGCCGCCGGCAGGTGGAGAAGAAGAAACGCGCCTGGGGGCTGATGATCGGCATGGCACTGCTGGGCAACCTGATCCCCTTTTTCCTGATCAACTGGGGCCAGCAGTCGGTGGAAACCGGCACGGCCGCGATCCTGATGGGCGTCGTGCCGCTCGTGACCGCCGTCCTTGCCCAAGTGCTGGTCCGCGGCGAGCGCTTTCACCTCTGGAAGGGGATCGGCATCGCCATCGGCTTCGCCGGCGTCGTGGTGCTGTTCGGCGGGCCGCAGATCTCCGGCGGCCGCGAGATGATGCTGGGCGCGGGCGCGATCCTGATCGCAGCGCTCGGCTATGCCTGCGGCAACATCCTTGCGGAAAAGGTCAGCGACTATCATTCGCTGGCGATCGGCTTCGGCGTGATGTGGATCGCGACCCTCGTCGCCGTGCCCATCTGGTTCGTCACCGATGGCGCCGTGCCGCAGTCACCTTCGTTGCAGGCCATCGGCGCGGTGGTCGCGCTGGGCATCTTCTGCACGGCGATCCCGACCCTGCTGGTGATCTATCTGGTGCGCAGCGCCGGGCCGACCTTCGCGTCATTCACCAACTATCTGGTGCCCGTGATCGGCGTCGCTTTGGGCATCGTCTTCCTGCACGAGCCGCTGACCATGAACGCCATCATCGCGCTGGGGCTGATCATCGGCGGCATCGTCATCGGTCAGATCGGCGGCCGGCGCGGCAAGAAAACGGCCTGAATGAACGCGGGCACGCTGGAGGACCGGCGCCGCCATCCGGAACGACGCTTCTGGATCGGTCTGGGGCGCGCCTTCGGCGGCGCGATCCTGTTCTCGCTGCCCATGTTCATGACCATGGAGATGTGGTGGCTCGGCTTCCACATGGACCGGGAAAGGCTCGCGATCTTCCTGATTGCCGGCATCCCCTTGCTCGTGGGCCTGTCGCACTATATCGGCTTCGAGGATACATTTGGCTGGGTCGATGATCTCGTCGATGCGTTCGTCGCCTATGCCGTCGGCTTCGTCGGAGCCGCGATCATGATGGTCTTCTTCTCGGTCATCGAGCCGGGAATGTCGCTGAGCGAAATCGTGGGCAAGATCTCGGTACAGGCCTTGCCCGGCGCCATCGGCGCGCTGCTCGCGCAAAATTTTTTCGCCGGCGAGGGCGAGGACGAACAGATCGAGACCCGCGACAAGAGCTATGCCGGCCACCTGTTCATCATGATGCTGGGTAGCCTGTTTCTCGCCTTCAACATCGCGCCGACGGAAGAGATGGTGCTCATCAGCTACCAGATGTCGAAATGGCATGCCGTCGCCCTGGCCATCCTGTCGCTGGCGCTGATGCACGCCTTCGCCTACGCGCTCGGCTTCAGCGGACAACAGGCGCGGCGGCCATCGGACACGCCGTTCTGGAGCCTGTTCATCCGGTTCACGGCGGCGGGATACGCCGTCGCGCTGCTGGTCAGCCTGTATGCGTTGTGGATATTCGGGCGTACCGATGGGGTCGGGCCGGAAGCCGTGCTGATGGCGACCGTGGTCCTGGGCTTCCCGGCGGCCATGGGCGCGGCCGCCGCCCGCCTGATCCTCTAAGCGAGAGGCCACCATGGCGAAGCCGGACAAGTCCTCCACGGCGAACGAGGCCAGGAGAATTCCCAGATCGGAATGGGCGGTGGCGCTACTGGGGCTGACCATGGTGATCGGCGTCATCGCCTATCTGGTCACCATAGCCCTGACCGACAAGGACACACCGCCTGACATTACCCTGAAGGCCGTCGATATCCGACCGACCAGCGGCGGCTATCTGGTTCGGGTCGAGGCACTAAATCATGGGGGCCAGGCCGCGGCGGATGTAAAGATCGACGCCACGCTGAAACGCGGCGAGGACGTGATCGAAAGACGCGAGATCAGCTTCGATTTTCTCCCGACGCGCTCAAAGCGCGTCGGCGGGGTGATCTTCAGCCAGGACCCCGCCACTCACGGGCTGGAATTGCAGGTCCTCTCCCACCGCGAACCATGACGGCGTGAGAAAAGAAAAACCCCATCCCGCCAGATGGAGGGATGAGGTTTTCATACTTTACAGAGGATTATTCGCCCGCGAGCAGCGCCTTGTTGCTCTCGACCACGGCCTTCAGCTCTTCCTGCTGCTGATAGACGTCGCCGCCCGAGTTGCGGAACACGGTGGCCATGTCGTCCATGCCCTTGGCGGCATAATCGCGCACTTCCTGCGTGATCTTCATGGAGCAGAATTTCGGCCCGCACATGGAGCAGAAATGCGCCACCTTGTGCGCTTCCTTGGGCAGCGTCTGGTCGTGGAACAGGCGCGCCGTCTCCGGATCCAGCGACAGGTTGAACTGGTCCTCCCAGCGGAACTCGAAGCGGGCGCGGCTGAGCGCGTCGTCATGCGCCTGCGCGGCCGGATGGCCCTTCGCCAGATCGGCCGCGTGGGCGGCGATCTTGTAGGTGATCACGCCCACCTTCACGTCGTTGCGGTCGGGCAGGCCCAGATGCTCCTTCGGCGTCACGTAGCAGAGCATGGCGGTGCCGAACCAGCCGATCATGGCGGCGCCGATGCCGCTGGTGATGTGGTCGTAGCCCGGTGCCACGTCCGTGGTCAGCGGCCCGAGGGTGTAGAACGGCGCTTCGCCGCATTCCTTCAGCTGCTTGTCCATGTTGATCTTGATCTTGTGCATCGGAACGTGGCCGGGGCCTTCGATCATCACCTGGCAGCCATGCTTCCAGGCGATCTGAGTCAGCTCGCCCAGCGTCTCCAGCTCGGCGAACTGGGCGGCGTCGTTGGCGTCGGCGATGGAGCCGGGGCGCAGGCCGTCGCCCAGCGAGAAGCTGACGTCATAGGCGCGCATGATCTCGCAGATTTCCTCGAAATGCTCGTAGAGGAAACTCTCCTTGTGGTGCGACAGGCACCATTTGGCCATGATCGAGCCGCCGCGGCTGACGATGCCGGTGACGCGCTTGGCGGTCAGGGGCACATAGTGAAGCCGGACGCCGGCGTGGATGGTGAAATAGTCGACGCCCTGCTCGGCCTGCTCGATCAGCGTGTCGCGGAACACCTCCCAGGTCAGGTCCTCGGCGACGCCATTGACCTTCTCCAGCGCCTGGTAGATCGGCACGGTGCCGATCGGGATCGGCGCGTTGCGGATGATCCATTCGCGGATATTGTGGATGTTGCGCCCCGTCGATAGGTCCATGACCGTGTCGCCGCCCCAGCGGATCGACCACACCATCTTGTCCACCTCGTCGGCCACCGACGACGTCACCGCCGAGTTGCCGATGTTGGCGTTGATCTTCACCAGGAAGTTGCGCCCGATGATCATCGGCTCGGCTTCCGGATGGTTGATGTTCGCCGGAATGATCGCCCGGCCGCGCGCGATCTCGCTGCGCACGAACTCCGGCGTGATGTAGTCAGGGATTTCAGCGCCGAAGGATTCGCCGTCGCGCAGCATGGCCTCGCGCGCCTGTTCGCGGCCGAGGTTCTCGCGGATGGCGACGTATTCCATCTCCTTGGTGATGATGCCGGCGCGGGCGAATTCCAGCTGGGTCACCATGGCATTGCCCACCGCGCGCAGCGGCCGGCGCAGGTTCGGGAACTCGGACACCAGGTTCTTGCCCGTCGCGCCGCCATTGTCCTCGGGACGCACATGGCGGCCCTCATATTCCTCGACGCCGCCGCGCTCGAGCACCCACGGCGTGCGCAGCCGCTCCAGGCCTTCATAGATGTTGATATTGACCGCCGGGTCCGAATACGGGCCGGACGTGTCGTACAGCTTCACCGGCGGCTCCTTCGCCGTCTCGTGCAGCGCCACTTCGCGCATCGGAACGCGCAGGCTGCCGTCGGCGCCGCCAGGCACGTAGATCTTCCGCGAACCGGGTATGGGTCCCGTCGTGACGGAGATTTTCGGGGCTTCGCTAATGTCGTTCATGATCGGACTCCGCGCTCGATGTGGGTCATGTGGCGGGAAATGGAGTATCCGGAACGCTCCTTCCCTTCGCCGGCATGACCCGGATCAGGTTCAAAGGGTTTGCGCGGATCCGCCCCGCGTCCTCTCAGCCCTATGGGCACCCCTGGAGCGCCCACTATGGGTTAAGGCGGCCTCATGCGTCAACCGGGTGTTGGCTCTTACCTTTCCGCGCCCGCGCATTGTAGAAAGGGGATCAGGGCAACAAGGGGGCGAGGATGACCGCATCGGCACAAGCGACACGTCGGTGGCCATGGCCGGTCGCGGTCCTGTTCTGGCTCGCCTTCAGCGCGTTCCTGCTGGCGGGGAAAGCCGGGCCGGTCTCGCAGCTGGTTCTGCCCGACGCCGACGATTATGTCCGCCTGGTGCAGGTCGAGCAGTGGCTGGACGGCGGCGGCTTCCGGGATGTCGGCCTGCCGCGCCTTGATCCGCCCGCCGGCGTGGTCATGCACTGGTCGAGGCTGCCGGACCTGCCGATCGCCGCAGTGATCCTGGCCGTCGAGCCGTTCAGCGACCGGCAGACCGCCGTGACCGCCGCCCTGCTGGTGGTCCCTGCCCTGTACATGCTCGGTTTCCTGCTGCTGGTGACGGCGATCTCCGCCCGTCTGTTCGGGCCGGGACCCGCGCTGCTGGCGCCGCTGCTGGCCATCTTCGCCGTGCCCGCCATCGGCGCCTTCATGCCGGGCCGCATCGACCATCACAATATCCAGGTCCTACTCGCCCTGGTCATGCTGGACGCCGCGACGCGGCTCTACGCCGGGCAAGGCCGGCGCTGGGCGATCGTCATGGGCGCGGCTGGCGGTCTTGCCATCGCCATCGGCGCCGAGGCCTTGCCCCAGATCCTGGCCTGCTATGCGGCGCTGGGGCTGGGATGGATCCTGGGCCGGCCGGCCATGCTGAGGGCCGGACTGCTGATGTCGACGACCCTGGCCGCGACTGCCTCGGGCATCCTCGTCCTCGCCGTCGCGCGCAATTCATATTTCGCCGCCGCCTGTGACAGCCTGTCGCTGGTCTATGTGGTCGCGACCGGGCTGGCGGCGGCGGTCTGGGCCATCCTGTGGGCGCTCGACCGGTTCCTGACGACCGCGGCGGCCAGAGCGCTGGTGGCGGCGGTGCTGGCGGCTGGCGCGCTCGCCATTCTGCTCGCCGCCTATCCGGCCTGCGCGGGCGGGCCTTATGGCGCGCTGCCGCAGGAGTTGAAGGAGTCCTGGCTGGCCAGTGTCGACGAGGCGCAAAGCGCGCTGCATCTGGCGCGCAAGGACATGACCCGACTCAACATCCATTTACTCCTGCCGGTCATCGCGCTTGTCGGCCTCTCCCTGGGCGCATGGCGGCACCGCGACAATCCGGTCTGGCTGCCGCTGCTGGTGTTCACCGGCGTGACGCTGGCGATCGCGATCCTGCAGATCCGGGCGACGACCGCCGCGAACGCCATCGCGATCATCGGCGCGGTCCATGCCTATGCCGCGCTTTATGACGGCGTCAGGCGGCGCGCGCGCGCGTTGCCCCATTTGGCTGCGAGCGCCGTCGTCATCGCGCTGCTGCCTCTGTCCATCTTTGCCGCCACCGGTGGGCTGAGCGAGCGAGCCGCCCAGACAGAACGCAGGGCCGTCGCCTGCGGCCTGCCGCAATCCCTCGCCGTCCTCGACACATTACCGCCCGGCGCGGTGATGGCGCCGGCCAATCTGGGCGCCATCATTCTCGCTCACACCCGGCACGCGGTCTTTGCCGCCCACTACCACCGGGACGTGGACGGCTTGCTCGCGGCCCAGCGTGTGTTCGAAGCGGCGTCGCCCGACGTCGCGCTGGCCGAGATCCGCCGGAAAAAGGCGGATTATGTGGTCGTCTGCCTGGGCAAAGGACCGTATGGCCTGAAGGCGCCGAATGCGGACAGCTTCGCCGGCAGCCTTGTGGCCGGCGCCGCGCCGTCCTGGCTATCCCGCGTTCCGGATGACAAGCTGGAAATATTCCGCGTGATGCCCTGAGCGAACGCGTGCTCAGCCGCGACGCGGCCTCGAGCACGGTGTGATCAGGCCTTCTCCGGGAACAGGGCGGCAAGCCCTTCCCGGCTGGCGGCGGCGATGCCCCGCTCGGTGATCAGGCCGGTGACCAGCCGGGCCGGCGTCACGTCGAAGGCGTCGTTGCGGATCGGCGTGTCGCCCGGCGCGATGGACACGGTGACGATCTCGCCCCACTTCGTCCGGCCGGTGATCTGCGACAATTCGTGGGCGCCGCGCTGCTCGATGGGAATGGCGAACCCGTCCGCCAGCGTCCAGTCGATGGTGGTCGACGGCAGCGCCACGTAGAACGGCACGCCATTGTCCCGCGCGGCCAGCGCCTTCAGATAGGTGCCGATCTTGTTGGCCACGTCGCCGGTCGCGGTCGTGCGGTCGGTGCCGACCAAGCACAGATCCACCAGGCCGTGCTGCATCAGATGGCCGCCCGCGTTGTCGGCGATCAGCGTGTGCGGCACGCCGTGCTGGCCCAGCTCCCACGCGGTGAGCGCCGCGCCCTGGTTGCGCGGCCGCGTCTCGTCGACCCACACATGCACGGGAATGCCGGCCTCGTGCGCCATGTAGATCGGCGCGGTCGCCGTGCCCCAGTCGACGCAGGCCAGCCAGCCGGCGTTGCAATGGGTCAGCACGTTGACCGGCTCGCCCGGTTTGCGGGCGGCGGCCTCCTCGATCAGCTTCAGGCCGTGGACGCCGATGGACCGGCAGATTTCCACGTCGGCCTCGCAGATTTCGGCGGCGCGGGCATAGGCCGCCTCGATCCGCTGGCCGCGCGGCTGGGTGTACAGCGCGCCCAGCATCTCCTCGACCGCCCAGCGCAGGTTCACCGCCGTCGGCCGCGTGCCCAGCAGCCGGTCGCAGGCATGGCCCAGCGCCACGTCGCTGGGGTCCATGCGCATGGCGAGGCACACGCCATAGGCCGCCGTCGCGCCGATCAGCGGCGCGCCGCGCACCAGCATGTTTTCGATGGCCCGCGCGGCTTCCTCGACCGTGCGCAAAGTCACCGCCTCATACCGGTGCGGCAGCCGCGTCTGGTCGATGATGCCCACGCTCCAGCCGTCCGGATTGACCCAGATCGGGCGCTGCGCTTCTCCGCCCACCTTCATGACGTTCCCCCAGCCTGTCTGCCGTATCCCGCATAGCGGGCCAGCGCTTCGTCCATTTCCGCCTCGCTCAGCAGCACGGGCGTGCCGGTCTGGCGGGCGATGCAATATTGCCGCGCCAGCGCCTCGACCTCGACGGCCAGCGACAAGGCGCGCGCCATGGTGGTCTCGCACACGATCATGCCGTGATTGGCCAGCAGGCACGCCTTGCGGCCCTCCAGCGCGACCAGCATGGCGGCGGACAGCGCGGCGCTGCCATAGACCGCGTAACCGGCGCAGCGGATGTCCGGCCCGCCCGCGGCGGCCACCATGTAGTGAAAGCACGGAATGCCCTCGCGCAGGCAGGCCAGCGCCGTCGCGTAGGGCGGATGAGCATGCAGCACCGCGTTCATGTCCGGCCGCGCGCGGTAGATGTCGCAATGCATGCGCCATTCGCTCGACGGCGCTAGGGTGCCGTGCGCCTGCCCGTCCAGCGTCACATAGACCATGTCGGCCGGCGTCAGCGTCTCGTAGCGCAGGCCCGTCGGCGTCACCAGGAAGCCGTCCAGCCAGCGCGCCGAGCCATTGCCCGACGTGCCGTGATTGACGCCGAGCGCCGTCATGGCAAGGCACGCGTCGATGACGGATTGGCCGATGGAATGGCGGTCGCTGGCGGTCATCTCGTTGTCGGTCGTCGGCGGGAAATGGTCGGAGAGGTACTACACGTTACCGGGGATTTCGCAACCTCCGCGCGGCCTCTACGCCATCAATGTCAGGACATTGCCGGACGGATCTCGGAAATAGGCCAGCGTGCCGCCCCAGGGCTGCGGCTCGGGCGGGCCGTTGAAGGGCACGCCCCGCGCCGTCAGGTCGCCATACACCGCGTCCATGTCCTCGACCGCGATGGAGACGCCGACGAACCGGCCGGGCGTGCCGCCCAGCAGCGCTTCCTCGCCCGCCGTCGTGACGATGAACTGCACCGGCTCGACCACCACGCCGAACGCGCCCACCTCGGCCATCTCCCACGCCAGCTCGAGGCCGAGCGTGTCCACGTAGAACGCGCGGGCCGCCGCGTAGTCGTCGACTAGGATCTGAATGCCATACACTTTCATCGCGGTTCCCTTCGCTGCCGGATCATCGGCGCGGACCCTAGCACAGCCCGCTAGCGCTCGCGCGAGTCCATCCAGATGGTGAACGGGCCGTCATTGACCAGGCTGACCTTCATGGACGCGGCGAAGCGCCCGGTTCGGACCGGCACGCCCTCGCCTTCCAGCAGCACGCAGAATCCCTCATAGAGCGCCTTCGCCGCCTCGGGCGCCGCGGCGCGCGAGAAACCGGGCCGGTTGCCCTTGCGCCAGTCCGCCGCCAGGGTGAACTGGCTGACCACCAGCGCCGCGCCCTTCACGTCCAGCACCGACAGATTGGTCTTGCCCGCGTCGTCGGCGAACAGGCGCATGCGCGCGATCTTGCCGGCGATGTAGCGGGCATCCGCCTCGGTATCGCCGTGTTCGGCGCACAGCAGGATCACAAGGCCCGCGCCGATGGCGCCGACCTCCTCGCCCTCCACCGACACGGCGGCTTCCGTCACCCGTTGCAGCAGTGCCCGCATCGCTTCCTCTGGTCTTGCGCCCCCATCGGCGCTATCTGTGTTCGTACCCCTTGGATGCCGTCAGGACAATGACATGAAAGCCGCCATCGTACCCGTCACCCCGTTCGCGCAGAACAGCACCGTGTTGTGGTGCGAGAAGACCATGCGCGGCGCCGTCAGCGATCCGGGCGGCGACCTGGACCGCATCCTGGCGGTGGCCGAGGAAAATGGCGTCACCATCGAGAAGATCCTGATCACCCATGCCCATCTGGATCACGCCGGCGCCACGGCCGACCTGGCCGAGAAACTGGACATCCCGATCGAGGGCCCGCACCGCAAGGACCAGTTCCTGATCGACCAGCTGCCCCAGTCGGCCGAACGCTACAAATTCCCCAAGGCCCGCACCTTCGTGCCGACCCGCTGGCTGGACGACGGCGACACCGTGACCGTGGGCGAGGAAGTACTGAAGGTGGTGCACTGCCCCGGCCACACCCCCGGCCATGTGGTGTTCATCAGCGAGACCGGCCGCATCGCCATCGTCGGCGACGTGCTGTTCCAGGGCTCCATCGGCCGCACCGACCTGCCCCAGGGCAACTACCAGCACCTGATCGACGCCATCACCGGCAAGCTGTGGCCCTTCGGCGACGACATCACCTTCGTCCCCGGCCACGGCGGCACCTCGACCTTCGGCAACGAGCGCAAGTGGAACCCGTTCGTGTCGGACTTCGCCATTAGCATGAATTCCGGGCAGGGCGTTTAGCGCGGGGGTAGGGTTTTGGGGTCTGTAAACACGCCCTAATGCGGACATTGGTTGTTCGGCGGCCATGCGCCCATTCTGTCCGTTCCAGGTGAGCAGCATTCCGAACTTTGCGTAGAGTTGATCGCGTGACGTCAATGTTATCTTAGCCCGCGACTGGTTGTGGCGCTGCCGGACCTAGCTCTGCGATAAATTGGCTCGCATGAAGAGACGCGATGCCATATTGCGTCTGCGCTGGTGCGATGCCAGCGCCAAGGGCGGATGCCACCGGCATCGCCTGTGAGTAGGTCAGAATCAACGTGCCCGGCTTGCCAGGATTTGGCATTGCTTTTACCCGCGTAATGCCGACATAGAACAGCCGCCGTTGCTCTTCCATTTCTAGGGCTTGCTGCGTAGCGGGGAGTTTGGTGTCGGGCTGCTTTGGGAGCAAGCCTTGGATGCAGCCCGCAATGATTGTGACAGGCGCGCTGAGCCCCTTGCTCTTGTGAAGACTCATGATCCTCACGTCTTGGATTTCCGAAGGAATGTCGGGCTGGTTGATCGCTTCTTGAAGCCGCGACAGGAACTCTCCGTTGATGTCTTCATCTGCAAGGGCGTCTTCAATGGTCAGTTCGGCAAGAATGTCGAGCGACAGTTGCCGGATGTCGCGTGTCGAAATCTGCCCGTCTGGAAATAGCTCATCGACGAGAGACACTAAATCCGCGAGCGCCTCCAACGCATTAAGCTCCGCCACGAGGTCATTGAAGGCGACGATGACCCCGCCAGTATGAGGCAAAGACAGATTTCCGGCCGCAATCTGCTCTAGTGCTTGCCACGGCGTCAGACCGGAAGCCTCGCAATGGTCACGCACACGGCGGTAGCCTGCCGCGTGCCAATTATTGCCATCAATGCCGACCAGCCATCGCAGGGCGACACGGTCGTCACGGTCGATAAGAAGTTTAAGCTTCGCGAACGCGCGGCGAGCTTCCAATGCATCAAGTTCCGCTTCCGCATAGTAGGACCGCACTGCAATCTGTCGGGCGACAAGCGCCTCGTATATCGGCGTTCCGATGATGCCACGCTGAGCAAGCACCAATATGTCCCCGGGTGGCGTGCCGTTCGCAACCATCGCTGCGATGATGTTCGCAACGCCGTTCACCTCATTTGGGAGCGCCTGATATTGGATAATCCGGACATCGCCCGGTCCATTGGCGGGCAGCGGGACCAGCGCACGAGGAACTGGTCTGATATGGTTGTGGCTGATTAGGCTATTGGCCATCTGAACGACGCGCGTCGGGCAGCGGCGACAATCATCTAGCCCAAGATCATCCGCGCCTGCGTTTGCAACAAGCCATTCCCGAATTCCGTCTGGATGAGCGTGCTTGAAGCTATAGATCGACTGGTCATCGTCACCGACAATGCAGACGTGTGCGTGATCGGAAAGAAGCTCGATGACCGATTGTTCCGCCCTGTTGAGGTCCTGATACTCGTCGACCAATATGTGCTGGAACTCACGGCGTTCCTGCGCTGCCGGGTTGTTACGGAGGTACTGGTAGAGCTGAGGGATCACCTCGCCGATTAGCATGGCGCGATGAAAGCGGAGCCAATTTATTAGGTCCTGTTGAAACGCCGCGTCTGCGGGATCAAGGACATATCCCGGCTGTTCGTATTGCAGTCGAGCCCAAGCTGCCTCATACGCTTGCTTGAGCTTCTTTACCGTCGTCTTTCCTCCATGTGCGCCCATTAAGTCGCAAATGAGGGGTTCCAGTTCAAATTCGTTAAGCGGCCTTGGTACTCGGCCGGTTGCGCCAAGCACGTGATTTCGCAGCAGCATACGCATGGCGAGACTATGGAGCGTAACACCCGTCAATCCGTCGCTTCCTGCCACGTCCATGTTGACTAGCTCACGATGGAGGTCTTCTGCGGCGACCCGAGTAAACGTGACCGGCAGAATCGACGCTGGCGCGATTTCTTCTTCCAAGAGTCGTGCCACCCGACGTTTCATCGCGAACGATTTACCCGTGCCGGGACCTGCCACGACGCGCACGCGGAGACTCGTTGATGCTGCAATCTGATAGGCAGGACTTCCTATCTCTAACCCTTCAAACCAAGGCATTTCCACCCCCAAAAATTCTTGTGCACACATTGCCTGCAATGGCTAGTCCGTTAAATATTCGACACCGTGTGCAGCATAAAACTGCGCGAGATATTTTTGGAACTTCTCGCCATCCATTCCAAGCTTCTCACGGATTGGCGCTAGTTCGACATAAAGGTCGCGCTCGATCTCTAGAAAGATATCGCCGTCATTGTGCAGTTCCGCTATCATCTTGTCGCGGCCGGTACGATTGCTGAATTCGACTGCCCTTTCCCTAAAGTAGTGATGGCTCAGAAAGTCTCTCCGCCTCTTAGCGTCTCGGAGCCTTTCTTTTATATAGTCACTAAGCTCGGGCATTGCCGAAACGCGCTTGATAAGATTGCCAAGTGTCTGCGCGTGTTGGCTCTCCATGAAGCGATCGAATTCAGCTTCGTACTGTGTCCGGTCAAATGACTTTCCCCCGTCAGCCAAATATTGATCGCGAACGTGACTGAGGAAACTGATCTGCATGAGCGCAATCGCTAGTCCCGCTTCCAGCACTCCCGCTTCGTAATAGGCCAGACCAAAATAGGCGAAGACCTCCTTGACGTGCTCGCCATCGTCATACGCCATTTGCGTCCGATCCTTGTAACGCTGCAGCTTAGCGAATGGCAGTTGTTCCACCATATACGCTTGAAAGCCGCCAGTCAGCTGGCGGCTAGAAGCAGACATTCGGTCCAATATCTCAAGTTACCCAATCCCACCTTGAGCGGACATCTATGATTGAAACACCACTCCGCCCCACACCCCGTTCCTATCCAGTAACACCCGCGCTATGCTGGTGCCAAACGGAGGGATATCATGGCCAAGCTGGCGCCCGGTCTGAAGCTGCGTCTCGATCCTCGGGACGAGTACACGCATCCTCCCGAAGCGGCGAAGAACTACAACGAGAGCATGTATTTCAACATGTTCGACCCGCAGCAGAAGATCGGCGGGTGGTTCCGCATCGGCAATCGGCCGAACGAGCACTATGCCGAGATGTCGTGCTGCCTCTATCTGCCCGACGGCTCGGTGGCGTTCATCTTCAAGCGCGCCGACATCGCCAACAACGACGCCATGGATGCGGGCGGCATGCGCATCGACGTGATCGAGCCGTTCCGGCGGCTGAAGGTTACCTTCGAAGGCGAGGCGTGCCTGCTGGCCGACCCGCGCCAGATGGCCAACCCCAAGCAGGCCTTTGCCTCCAATCCCATGGTGCCGGTCAGCATGAGCTTGGACTACACCGGCCTGTCGCCCATGGAGGGCGGCGAAGTGGTCAACGAGGACGGCTCGCCGCTCGATCTCGACCCGGAGAAGAGCTTTCTGCGCGGCCATTACGAACAGCACATGGCGGCCAGCGGCACCATCGCGGTGAACGGCCGGGAATGGCGCGTCGCCGGCTATGGCGTGCGCGACAAGTCGTGGGGGCCGCGCCACTGGCAGGCGATCCGCTGGTACAAATGGATGCCCATGAGCTTCGGCCCGGATTTCGGCATGGTCGTCACCGTGTCCGGCGGCGACGGCGGCGCGACGCGCGCCAGCGGCATGGTGTTCGAGGACGGCCGCTACTGGGCGATCGAGGACGCCGGCATCGACGCCGACTTCGACGGCGATTTCTACCAGACCGCCATCCGCGCCTGGTGCCGCACGGAACGGGGCGAGTACCGCATCGACGGCAAGGTGCTGTCGCTCATCCCCCTGCGCAACCGCCGCACCGCGCCGGATGGCACGCTGCTGAACACCCGCATCACCGAGGGCATGACCGAGTTCACCTGCAAAGGCCGCGTCGGCTACGGCCTGTCCGAGTTCCTCGACCAGGTCATCGACGGCGTGCCGGTGAGCCTAACTGCCGCGTGAGTGGTCACGCGTTCCAGGCGCGCACTTCATCCAGACGCGCGTCTTTCATGTAGACCGCGTCGATAAGGGCAAAGACCTGTGACGCCAACGGCGTACCGATGACTTCGGAACGGGTCAGCGCCGATCCCGCCAGTTCGCTCACCGCAATCCTGCGGCCCGGGGCATCGACAACCATGAACGCACCTCTGGCTTCGCTAACCCGGAAGTCGAGCGAGACAGCCGCCCGGTCTTCGCTGGTCGCCCCATCGCCCCATTTTCCGATAATCAGGTCGAAAGCGGCACCGTGATCGGGCCGGCCTTCCGACCAGCCCACATAGTAGACCGCGACGATCCCATCGGCGGCATGGACCTCCCCCCAGACACGGCGCGTAGTAGAGCCGCAGCAGTCGCAATGACCTGTGCTTGCCCCCGTCTGCTCGACAGCGAGAGAGCGCCCGTCCATTTCTTTCCTGCGCTTGAAACCAAACAACGTTCCGGCCCCGCGATCACATCCTCGAGCCGCCAGCTTAAACCAGCCCCCTATAGCGGCTAAGGACATTTAATGCGGTGGAGACCGCCGCTGAACCGCTTCTACCTTCGACCCAAAGCATCCGAAGGAACCTCAATGTCCTCAGCCATCGCACTGGTGATCGAACCGCGCGGCTACGGTCTGTCCGAGTTCCTCGACCAGGTCATCGACGGCGTGCCGGTGAGTCTGGCCGAGACTGCGGTTTAGACGGCCCCGTCGCCGGGGCCGGGATAGGGAAATGCTACCACTTGTAGCGAAGGCCGCCATACACGGACCGGCCGGTTCCAGGATTGAAGATTTCCGAGGTCGCGTCGGCGACGCCCGCGACGGCGACGGTGGAAATGTAGTGCTTGTCCGTCAGGTTGCGGCCTTCCACGTAGGCCGACCAGTGCGCGCCCACATCGAAACCGATCCTGAAATTGAGCAGCGCGTAGGGATCGACGGTGAGCGTGTTGGCATTGTCGGCGAAATAATGGCCCGGCGCCCATTCCACGTTCGGGCCGGCATGGAACCCGCTCGGATGCTTGTAGAGGACTTCTGCGCGCAGGTAGTGCCTGGGCACGCCCGGCAGGCGATTGTCGCCATAGATCGGGTCACCGCTGAAGAAGAAGTCGCTGTAGGTATAGGCGGCATTCAGCGCGAGGCTGTCGCCCAAGGCGAAGGCCGACAGCGGAATGGCCGCGCCAAGCCCGGCTTCGATGCCCTGATGCACGGTCCGGCCGGCATTGATGATGCTGCAGGCGCTGAACGGGCCAGTGGTCAGGCACTGCAGTTCGTCCCTGATCTCGGACCGGTAGAGCGCGATGTCCCAGTCGATGCCGCCCCGGCGGCCACGGGTGCCGATTTCGTAGGTGGTCGCGCGCTGGGCGTCCAGATCGGCGTTCGCCGGCGTGGCGAAGGAGTTGGCGTCGTAAGTCGGAACCTCGGCGCTGCGGGACACATTGGCGAACACCTGCCAGTCATCGTCCACATCCCACAGAACGCCGATCTTCGGGCTCCACAGATCATAGCTCTTGGCGCCCGACTGGTCGCCATTGGACAGGAACCGGTCCAGCCGGTCGCGGCTTGCATGCAGGTACTGAATGCCGGCGACCAGCGCCACGTCGGATCGCAGATAGAACGAATTCTCGGCATAGAACGAGATGTTCTTGGACGTATCGACCGTGGATGAAGCGAGCGGACCCTTGACCGCGCCCGGCAGATTGACGAACTGCTCGGTGTCAATCTTGCCGTTCTGCACGTTCGCCCCGACGATCAGACGGTTGCGGAAACCGCCCAGCGTACGGTCATCGACCGCGCGGACGAACCCGCCATAATCATCCACCGTGAAATCGAGCCACTGGAAGATCGGGTGTTTGACGTGGCGGTAATTGTAGAAGACGCCGACGTCGATCACCGTCTCGGCGAGGCGGAAGGTCGTCCTGTTCGCGAGCCGGATGGAATCCACGTTACGCTGCTGGTCCTGCAGCACCCAGAACGGGTTCGCCGAACGCGGCGAGTTAAGCGCCTGGGCCTTGCTGACCTCGCCGGGAATCCGCTGCTCGGTGGAGGTGGCGTAAAGGTGGAAACGCGTCTCCACGTCCGGCGTGATCTGATAGCCGAGATTGAGGTTGCCACGGAACGCGTTGCCGTTGCTGTGCTCGCGATAGCCGTCGATCCGCTGTGCCGAGACGGTGGCGAAGTAGTCGAACGCGCCGGCGGTGCCGCCCGTGCTGACCTGCCCTTTCACATAGCCGAAGCTGCCACCGTCGACGCGGCCATCGAAGGCCGCGGCGTCACGGCCCGTCGGCGTCACCATGTTGATGGCGCCGCCCAGTGCGTTCGAGCCGTAGCGCAGTGCGTTGGCGCCCTTGTAGACCTCGACATAGCGATAGGCGCTGGGGTCCACTTCGAAGAAATCGAGCAGTCCGTCCGACGTGTTCATGGGGATACCGTCGATGTACAGCGACAGGCCGCGACTGCCATAGGCGCGCGAGAGGCCCGAGCCACGGATCGAGACGCGGGCGTCATCTCCCATGCGAGGCTGCGTGATGACGCCGGGGACATAGCCGAGAATGTCCTTGATGTTCTGGACCGGCGTATTCTTGAACGCGGTATCGGGAATGACCTCGACCGCGCCGGGCGTGCGCTGGATGACGGCAGCGGCTTCGGCGGCGGTGGGCGTGCCGATCACGACCATGCTTTCCATATCGGAACGGGGATCGGGCGCATTGTCCCGGTCGGCGGCATGCGCCAGCGCGGGCGCGGCGAGAACACAAAACAGGGCACGCGCGGACGCGGCGGCAGGGAAAAATTTCACGGAAGGAACTCCAGTCGTCGGACAAAGGCAGGCCGGCCCGCGTCAGCGGCCGGCATCGGCGGGTGATGTCAGACGAGAGAGGGTGGCCCGGTCGCGGGCGGCGGCGGCGCGGCAAGTCCCCGCCCCGGCCGCTGGAGAACACTGGCCCATGATGGCGCGGTCGCGCTGAACGACAGCGGCCGGTCGATCACGGACGGCGCGGGAGGCGGCGCGGTCGCGGCCATGGCGGCGAACACGCAATGATCCCCCGCCTTGAGGCCATCCGTATGGTTCTGGGATCCCTCGCCCGGCACGCCGTATTTCCCGGCGTCGATGATCGCGGTGCCCGTGGAGGTGCAGATCACCAGCGTGGGAAGCCCGCCTGCTTCCAGGGGCGCCTGCATCATGGTGCCGGCGGGAATGGCGAAGCGCACCGCGAGGGCGAGCAGGCTTAGCGCCACGAAGACGCGCGGGATCATGCTCTTGATGGACGTGACGGGCCTCATGGCCGCTTCTCTACGCCCGTTGGTTCGGTGCTGTCGAGCGCGAAAACGGCTTTGTGCATGCTGGATATTGTTCACGGAACCCGGCTACGCTGGGACTCCAACACTCCAAGGGAGCCTCCCATGTCCTCAGCCATCGAACTGGTGATCGAACCGCGCGGCCGCGATCTGGGCGGGTTCGAGGTGCGGCGCATTCTGCCGTTCGCCAAGCGCCGCATGGTCGGCCCGTTCGTGTTCCTCGACCATATCGGCCCGGCGGTCTTCGCGCCGGGAACCGGCATCGACGTGCGGCCGCATCCGCATATCGGGCTCGCCACGGTGACCTATCTGTTCGAGGGCGAGATGATGCACCGCGACAGTGTCGGCGCGGTGCAGAACATCATGCCGGGCGACGTGAACTGGATGACCGCAGGACGCGGCATCGTCCATTCGGAACGCACCGCGCCCGAGGCGCGGGCGCGCGGTTTCGCCATGCACGGCATCCAGGCCTGGGTCGCCCTGCCGGCGGAATACGAGGAAGTGGCGCCGAGCTTCCACCATCACGGCGCGGCCAGCCTGCCGCTGATCCAGCGGGATGGCGTCACGCTGCGGCTCATCGCGGGCAGCGCCTATGGCGCGCGGTCGCCGGTCACGACCTATTCGCCCACCTTCTACCTGGACGCGCGCATGCCCGCCGGAACGTCGTTGCCGCTGACGGACGAGCACGAGGAGCGCGCGATCTACATCGCGGAGGGCGCGGTGATCGTCGACGGCGAGAAATATGGCGATGGCCGGTTGCTGGTGATCGCGAACGGCGCCGCGGTAACCATCGAGGCGACGGCGGACTCGCGGCTGATGCTGCTGGGCGGCGCCAATATCGGGCCGCGTCACATCTGGTGGAATCTGGTCTCGACCCGTCCCGAACGGATCGAGCAGGCAAAGGCGGACTGGAAGGAAGATCGCTTCCCTCCAGTCCCGGGCGAAACCGAATTCACGCCTTTGCCGGAATAGCCGGCGTTACTGCGCCGGCGCGTCCCGCTTGACCACCTTCTCGAAATCGCCCAGCGGACAAGGCGTGTTCACCGCCGCGCCGCCCACGGGCGTGATCGTATCCACGTTGCACAGCTCGTTCAGTCCGCGCAGCGTGTAGCCGAAACCGTCCTGAATCTTCAGACCCGAGCAGCGGTGCGGCAACCGGTTGACGTAATAGTCGCCGCCGTTCAGCCGGAACAGGATCGTCTGGTTGTCCAGAATATCCGTCTCGCGGATCATGTAGGTGGCGATGCACTGGCGCTTCTCGCCGGTTGGCTGCCACTGCGACAGCTTGTCCTCGGCGGCGACGGCGCCACCGGCGATCATCATGCTCGCAACGGCACCGGCCGCCGCGAGAAGTCCCATACGTAAGTTGTTCATCTGATCTTCCCCTAATGCCCCGATCACTTGGATGTAGGAGCGTAACGATATTTACCAAGGGCCTCGCACCCGTTCGCCTGCCTTCGCGCACGGGATCGTGTTCACCATGCCAGCAGGTGCCTGAATGCAGCCTTAACGGATCGGGTCCGCGACTGTTCCGAACATTCGCTTAACAAATGCCCGGAATCTGCTACATTTCGCGCCAAATTAGGAATGACTTGCAGTTGCATGGAGATGTGATGGACGCGCTGGCCAGCATACGCCCTCTCGGAAGCCTGCGCCCTGGAGAAGGCGGCCGGATCGTCGCGTTGACCGTGACGGGCCGCGAGCCGGAGCTGGAAGAGCGCCTGCTCCGCATGGGCTTCGCCGAGGACGCGCGCATCCAGGTGCGGCATGAAGGTCCCGTGGGCCGCGATCCCATGGCGGTCATGGTCGACGGCATCATCGTCGCGCTGCGCCGCCGCGAAGCGGAGACGATCATGATCGAGGTCGACACCACTCCATGAGTTCTTCCGCCACCTACCGCCTCGCCCTTGTCGGCAACCCCAATTGCGGCAAGTCCGCCCTGTTCAATGCCCTGACCGGCGGCCGCCAGAAGGTCGGCAACTATCCCGGCGTCACCGTCGAGCGGCGCGCCGGCCGCATGGACACGCCCTCGGGCACGGCCATCGACATCATCGACCTGCCCGGCAGCTACAGCCTGACGCCGCGCAGCGCCGACGAGGAAGTCACCCGCAACGTGATCACCGGGCAACTGGACGGCGAGGTGCCGCCCGACGCCATCGTCTGCGTCGTCGACGCCACAAATCTGGCGTTCCACCTGCCGCTGGTGCTGGAGCTGAAGCAGCTGAGGCGCCCCATGCTGCTGGCGCTGAACATGATGGATCTGGCCGCCCGCGACGGCATCAGGATCGACGCCGACAGGCTGTCGGCGGAGTTGGGCATTCCGGTGGTCGAGACCGTCGCCGTCCGCCGCGCCGGCACCAGGCCGCTGGTCGATGCGCTCTCGAGCGGGATCGAGGCCATGCGGCAACAGGCTGGCGCCGCCACCGCCGACATGCCCCGCGACACCCGCGCGCTGCGGCGCGAAGCCCGGCGGATCGCCTCTGCAGTCCTGCTGTCCGAAGGGACCGAACACCGGGTCACCCGCCTGCTCGACCGCGTCTTCCTCGACCGCATCGCCGGCCCGATCATTCTCTTTGCCCTGCTGTTCGTCATGTTCCAGGCGGTCTTCTCGTGGGCGGAAGCGCCCATGAACTGGATCGATGCCGGCGTGCTCTGGCTGCAGGAGTTCGGCACGGCCCAGATCGACAACCCGGCCTTGCAAAGCCTCGTGGTCGACGGCATCCTGGCCGGTGTCGGCAGCGTGGTGATCTTCCTGCCCCAGATCCTGATCCTGTTCGCGTTTATCCTGGTGCTCGAGGCATCGGGCTACATGGCGCGCGCGGCCTTCCTGATGGACCGGCTGATGGCCGGCGTCGGCCTGAACGGCCGCGCGTTCATCCCCCTGCTCTCCAGCTTCGCCTGCGCCATTCCCGGCATCATGGCCGCGCGCACCATCGACAACCCGCGCGACCGGCTGACCACCATCCTGGTGGCGCCGCTGATGACCTGCTCGGCCCGCCTGCCCGTCTACACCCTGATCATCGCCGCCTTCATTCCCAATCAGCCGGTGCTCGGCGCGTTCGGCCTGCAGGGCGTCGTGATGTTCGCGCTCTACCTGTTCGGCATTCTCAGCGCGCTGATCATCGCCGCCGTGCTGAAGCGCACCCTGATGAAGGGCGCCGCGCAGCCGCTGCTGATGGAGTTGCCGAAGTACCAGATGCCGGTCTGGCGCGACCTGCTGATCGGCCTGTGGGAGCGCGTGAAGATCTTCATGCGCCGCGCCGGCGGCATCATCCTCATCGCCATGATCGTGCTGTGGGCGCTCTCGTCCTTCCCCGCGCCGCCGCCCGACGCCGCCTATCCGCCCTTCCACTACAGCGCGGCGTCGTGGATCGGCGAGCACATGCAGGTTCTGTTCGCGCCCATCGGCTTCAACAAGGAAATCGCCATCGCCCTCATTCCGGGCCTCGCCGCGCGCGAAGTCGCGGTGGCGGCGCTGGGGACGGTCTATGCGCTGAGCGGTTCGGAAGACGCGATCGTCACCAGCCTGGTCGAGACCCTGCGCTCGGCCTGGAGCCTGCCGACGGCGCTGTCCTTCCTCGCCTGGTACGTCTTCGCGCCTCAGTGCCTGTCGACCCTGGCGGTGACCAAGCGGGAGACCAACTCCTGGCGCTGGCCGATCTTCATGTTCCTCTACCTGACGGCGCTCGCCTATGTGTTCGCGGGCGTGACCTACTGGACCGCCCGCGCCGTGATCGGCGGCTAGGCGAACGGCGGGAAATGCACGGCCAGCCACACCGTCGGCTGGCCGGCATCGGTCTCTTCCACCCGGTGGCGCGCGCCGGCGGGAATATGACACCAGTCGCCCGGCACGAGCGCCAGCCGCCGGTCGTCCGCCGCGAACCGCAATACCGCCGAGCCGGTCACCAACAGGACGAACTCGTCCTCCACCGAATCCTGCCAGTCGGTGGTCTGGCCGGTGGACACGATCCGGGTCACGCGCGCGCCGCGGCCGGCGGCGAGATCGCGAAACTGTTCCTCGGCCAGCGCGGACGGCACATCCGCGAAGAGATTGCCGGCGAGAGGCGGCCTATTCGTCGTCAAGCCGGATGGCGCCTTCGGGGCACATCATGAAGCCGGTCTCGGCCTCGCCGCGCAGATCGTCATTGTCGTCGGCGATTTCAGCGACCTTCACGACCGCGCGGCCCTTCGGACCCCGTTCGAACACGCCCGGCGCGAAGGTATAGCAACGGCCGTGCGCCTTGCACTTTTCCAGATCCACGAGAACTTTCATCGGTGTCTTCTCCCTTAACCTGACGGCATACCTATCGCGAGGTCGGGCCCCAAGGCAACGCTCCATTCATCCGTGATTGTAAGACCGTTTGCCTGATCCCCGCCATCGCGCCCTCCCCACCCGGCGGATGGCACGGCCGCGGGGCCGTGCTATGCTGTTACCGGGGAGGAACGTCCATGCTTCGGATCGCCATCATCGGCGCGGGGGTCGCGGGCCTGTGCATGGCCATGCGCCTCAAGCGCGCCGGCATCGACAGCTTCACGATCTATGAAAAATCGGCGGGAGTCGGCGGCACGTGGCGGGATAACATCTACCCCGGCTGCGCCTGCGACACGCCGTCCCACCTCTATTCCTTCTCGTTCGCGCCCAACCCGGACTGGAGCCGCATCTGGGCGGAGCAACCCGAGATCCTCGCCTATCTGGAACGCTGCGCCGAAACCCATGGCCTGGGACCGCACACGCGCTTCAACACCGCGGTCGCGGCAGCCCGGTTCGACAGCCGCAATCACCGCTGGTCGATCTTGCTGGCGAATGGCGAGGAGGCAGAAGCCGACATCCTGATCAGCGGCCTGGGACAGCTCAACGTCCCGGCCTGGCCGGAAATCGAGGGCCGCGAGGACTTCGGCGGCACCGCATTCCACTCGGCCCGCTGGCGCGAGGATCATGACATGACCGGCCTCGATGTCGCGGTGATCGGCAACGGCGCCAGCGCGACCCAGTTCATCCCGCGCATCGCCCCCCGCGTGAAAAGCCTCACCATCTTCCAGCGCAGCGCCAACTGGGTCGCGCCCAAGCCAGATGCGCCCTATACCCGCGCGCAAAAGACCCTCTTCGCGGCGTCGCCCTGGCGCCGCAAGCTCCACCGGCTCGCGATCTTCCTGCGGTTCGAGCTGCGCTTCGCCAGTTTCTTCAAGAAAAGCCTGCTCCGTCCCGCCTTCGAGAAGCAGCTCGGCGTCTTCATGAAGCACCATGTCAAGGACCCGGCCCTGCGCGCGGCGCTGTCGCCGGACTATCCGGCCGGCTGCAAACGGGTACTGCTGGCCAGCGATTACTATCCAGCCCTCACGCTGCCAAACGTCCGGGTCGTGTCCGACCCCATTGAGCGGATCGTCGCCGATGGACTCGTCACGCGAGGCGGCGCGCACCACCGCGTCGATACCATCATCTATGGCACCGGGTTCCGCAGCACGGAGTTCCTGACGCCGGTCGAGATCACCGGCACCGACGGAACCACCCTGAACGAGGCCTGGCGCGAGGGCGCGCACGCCCATCGCGGCGTCACCGTCGCCGGCTTTCCCAATTTCTTCATGCTGTATGGCCCCAATACCAATCTGGGCCACGCCTCGATCATCTTCATGATCGAAGCCCAGGTCCGCTACATCCTGCGCTGCCTGCGGCGCATGCGCCGCAAGGGACTGAGCTTCATGGACGTCAAGCCGTGGGCGATGGAACGCTACAACCGGCGCCTGCAACGCCAGCTGAAGGGCATGGTGTGGGATTCCGGCTGCGGCAGCTGGTACAAGAACGCGGCCGGCAGGATCACCAACAACTGGCCGCGCTTTGCGTTTCAGTACGCGCTGGCCATGCGCCGGCCGCGCTGGCGCGAATACGATCTGCGGCGGTGACCGCTCAATCGCCCCGCAGCAGCGGCGCGAACAGCTTGCGCGCCTTCAGCACCTTGGGCGCGACGACCGCCATGCAATAGGGCTGGCGCGGATTGTTGGCATAGAAATCCTGATGATAGTCCTCGGCCGGCCAGAAGGTCACGGCCGGGCGGATCTGGGTCACGATCTCGCCGTCCCAGATCTCGGCCGCGCGGGCGGCGGCCGCCTCGGCCGCCGCTTTCTGGGCGTCGTCGTGATAGTAGACCGCCGAACGATACTGGGTGCCGACGTCGTTGCCCTGCCGATTCAACTGGGTCGGGTCATGGGTGGCGAAGAACATGTCGAGCAGCGTGTCGTAGGACACCACCGACGGATCGAACCGCACCTGAACCGCTTCCGCGTGACCGGTCGTCCCCGTGCAGATTTGCTGGTAGGTCGGGTTCGCCGTCTGACCGTCGGTGTATCCGGACACTACGGATTCGACGCCGCGGACGGGCAGGAAAACCGCCTCGGTGCACCAGAAGCATCCGCCTGCAAGGGTCGCCGTCTCGAGTTGGGTCATGCTTTTCTCCTGCCTTGCGGGCCACTCCCGCGGTGCCATGCCGTCCGATAAGATCGGGCGGCATGGCGCGATTACAAGAACGGGCGGTCAGTTGCCGCCGAACATGTCTTGCCGCTTGTACCCTGCCGGCGCCTGGAAGAACGAGGGCGCGAGCGTCTGCGTCTTGGAGCTCTTGAACAGGACCTCGGACGTGACCTTGCCGCCCTCATAGTCCCTCACCCGCAGCGGAAAGCCGTTCAGCTTTTCATAGTCGGCGAGCGACTGGTCCATCGCCGCGCCGATCGAAGGCATGCTGGCCAGCATTTTCTGCATGAAACGCGACAGGTCGATGAAGGCGGGCATGGCCTCGGCCCCGCCCGGGAAGGCACTGCTGCCGGCGGCGCAGATTTCCTGGGTCTTCACGCCATTTTCCAGCGCCTCCCAGACCTTGCAACCGATCCCGGCCACCGTGTCGCCGCGGCCGGTGGCACGCAGCTCGCGTTTGGGCTCCTGCGGTGCGCCAGGTACCTGCCCCTGCTGCTTCATCATTTCCATGACCATGGCGCGCTGCTCCGGGGGAACGCTCTTCAGCGCCTCGTCCATCATGCTGCCCACGCGCTTCATGGAAGACTCGTCCATGACCGCATACGACTTCTCGCCATGGTCGATCATGAGCATTTCCGCCGTGCGGCCCGCGCCGCCGGGGCGATAGATCATATCCGCATCGGCCGCGCCGCCGGCGTGGACCGTCTTCATCTTGATGAACTTGCCCTCGACGAAGGTCTGTGACGTCGTCGATGTCTTTTCCGCGAGATCGCGATACTCCATCTCCAGCACGACTCCCGCATGCGCCGTCATGGAAACCGCCGCGAGCGGTAGTGCGAGCACGGCCTGCTTCAGGATTTTCAAAACGTCCCTCCTCTCGATAATAAGTCCGGCGATTATGGTCATAACCGAACCGCAATCAACCGCAGGCCCCTTGATATTGCGCGCCCGGTCGGCAGAATGCCGGGTCCGACCGGGACAAGGAGAAGCCGCCATGGGAATCGCCAAGACACCCTATACGGAATGGGAGACCGCCGCCGTGGCCGATCCGCGCGCCGCGACGGTGCCCCAACTCGTCCACGGCATGTCCCGCATCGCCGCGGCGGAAGGCCCGATCCTGGAGGAAAGGCTCTATGCGCTGTATGCGAGGGCTGGCGATCTCGGGCGAATTTATGACCACACGCGCCGCCGCTTCACCACCGCCCTCGCCCATGCCGTCAGCGAGGAGCTTCTGGTGGTCGAGAAGGAAGTCTTCGGCGGCCAGGAAGAGAAGGTTGTCAGACTGCCCAGCCAGCCGTCCGTGATCGTGCGCTCGCGCGGCAGCCGTACCCTGCATGAAGTGCCGGCGTCCGAACTGGCCGAGGTGATGATGGAAATCCGGGTCAACCACGACCTGATTTCGCGCGAGGAGCTCTTCCGGGCCGTGCTGGACGAGTACGAGTTGAAGCGGCTGACCCAGGCCACGGAAACGCGTCTGACCGATATTCTCAAGACCTGGCTGTCATAACCGGCAATCCTGCGCCAACATCTGGTGGATGTCCGTCACGAGCCATGATACCCCCTTGGTCGAGGGCAATATCCTGGCAGTGGCCGGGCCAGCTATGGGGGCTTGGATGAACTTGACGAAGGCGATCGGCGCCCTGCGCCGTACCGGGGCGATCGGCGTTTTTCTCGGGGCGACATTGATGGGGCATGGCGCCGCCGCCCAGACGCCGGCGGGCGAAGTCCGCGAGGACTTTGGCCAGTGGCAACTATACTGCGCGGCGCCGAAAGCCGGCACGCCGGCCGACTGCGAGACCCACCAGCTGCTGAAAAACAAGGAAGGCAAGCTGGTTGCCGGCATGTACCTGACACGCCGCGGTACATCGTCGGTCCTGATGGTTCGGGTCCCGCTCGGTGTACTGCTGGCGCGCAATCCCATGCTGCAGCTCGAAGGCGGCATCGGAACGGACGCCTTGTCCTACCTCCGCTGCGACATGAGCGGCTGCATCGCGCAGATGCTCGCCACCGAGCCGTTCCTCGACTCTCTGCGCAAGGGCGGCAAGGCCAAATTGACCGTGTCGGTCGACGCCTCTCGCACCATTCCGATCGACTTCAACCTGACCGGGTTCGCCGACGCGGAACAGGCGCTGATGAAGCAGGCCCGCTGAGGCTGCTCAGCCGCGTGCGACCGCACGCCGCAGTAGGCGTGCGGCCAGCGTCATGCCGCCAGCCATGCTGACCGTCCTGGCCGCATGAATGGCGAGCTCGGTTGCCGCTGGCCATGCGCCGAGACGCGCCAGCCGCGCCGACGCCTTGCGCGCCAGGTCAAATTCCAGATCGGCGCGGCCCACGAGGCCGCGAAGATGCCCCACTGCCTCGCGATGGCGGCCCAGCGCCGCCAGACCCATGCCCAGATTGAACAGGGTCGCACTATCGTGGGGGCGCAGCGATTGGGCCGCATCCAAAGCTTTGCCCGCTTCCACGGGACGGGACATCCGCAGGGAAAGCTGCCCCAGATGCGCCCAATGGGCGGGGTTGTCCGGACGGCGCTCCAGGAGCCAGCGGAGGGCTTCGCCCGTCGCGAAATCACGCGGCTTGATACCCTCGGGCGACGCGGCGATGGGGAACGATCCGGCACCGGTGACCGAGCCGGTTTCGTCGAGCAGCCCATCCATCAGGTCGACATAACTCCGGAAGAACTGGCGCTCGAAATACGGATGGGCCACGAAGGCGTCGGGCGCGCCATAAGGCGGCTCCCGCGATACGGTTGAATGGGGAAGCGCCAGAATGGAAAAACTGGCACCACCAACCCGGATCACGCACCTCTCCGCCTGCCGGCCCTCGACATCGACGGAGGCCCAGGTCGCGCCCATCTCGACCAATAACTCGTTCAATGCGAGTTGATCGTCCATCCGTCGCCTGGTCGCATCGCGCCAACGGGCGAAAAAGGCACGGGTGGCCGGGGTCGAGCGGGCAAGAAAGAAACCGCAACACAGGACGAACCCCCATTTCGCGGCGACTGTCCGGGGAATGCCGTATTCCCGGGAGAAAATCATATCGTCAGGCAATCCGCCCAACAGGGGCGATACCGGACGCAGCCAGAACGCATCGGCATCCGTGTGGAGCAGGTCATCCGCCTCATGAGCCGTGGCCAGAGCATCGAAGCGGCGCAACCAGAAGTCATGCCGCGCCGCGGTCGCGGGTCCGGAAGACGCACGCACGGCGTCCACGCCGTCCAGGAGAGCGCAACGTGCAAACGCGCCCTCATCCATGCACACGACCGTGGTGCTACCGGGAACATGACGGGAAGATTGGCGCCGCCACACGTCGAGCAGGCCGAGATAGGGTTCGTTGACCGAGGTGACGATCTTCATCGAGACCAGTCTACAAGCGCGTCCGCACCGCAGCCAGCGCCGCTTGAGGTTATTTCAAATTTATGGCTTTATTGGGGTGTAACGTGGGGTTGCTGCATCTGTCCCTCGCTCTCGTGGAGACCAACGGCATGAGCGCCAAGGCCTGTATTCTGTCGGCGGTTGCCGCTCTTGGACTGTTTGCTTTCGGCGGCGGTAATGCCGAAGCCACGTACGACGCGGGTTCCATACCAGGCCTGCAATATACCGGCCTCAGCTTCTCGCCGCCTTTCGGTTCCAGCCACCGCAACAACGTAGAGGCCGCGATTGAATCAACCTTGGCGCCGGGAATCGACGTGTCATTCGTCGGACGCCTGGACGGGATTGCCACCCAGTCCGCGACCGGCTCCGACCCTGTGTTCGATGACAGCCTGTCGGCGACGTGCACCAACGGCAGCCCTTCCGACTGCAAGGCGGGTACCTGGACGTTCGACGCGGGCTCGTCGGATTTTCTGATCGCTTTCATCGAAATCAGCGGTGGCGGTGCCAGCAAGCTGTACGAGGTCATCGACTATTCACTGGTCGGCCTGTGGAACACCTACGACCTGTTCAACGGCGGCGGCGGCAATCCGGGCCTTTCCCATCTGGATTTCTATGGCACGGTCGTGTCGTCTCAGAGCGGGGGCGGCGGTGTGCCGGTTCCCGAGCCGGCGGCGCTTGGGCTGTTGGCCGTGGGCGCGTTTTCTCTCGCTTTCCTTCGCCAGCGGCGCAAGACGGCGCGCTGACCGCGCGCCGTATGCGGAGCGGACTAGCGCCCTTGCGCCGCCAACGCGTCGCGCATGGCTTCCACGCACAAGGTGACTGACGAACGCTGGGCGGTCTGTCCCATCAGGCCAACACGCCAGATCTTGCCTGCCAGCGCACCCAGGCCGGCACCGATTTCAAGACTGAAGCGATCCAGCACGTGCGCCCGCACCGCGGCTTCATCAATGCCCTCGGGCACCTTGATGGCATTGAGCTGGGGCAGCCGGCTCTCAGGGGCTACGAGGAACTCTATCCCCAGCCCGGCGAGGCCGGCCTTCAATTCCTCGTGCATCGCCGCATGGCGCGCCCAGGAATTCTCGAGCCCTTCCTCGGCCAGCATGACCAGCGACTCATGCAGGCCATAAAGCGCGTTGACCGGCGCGGTATGGTGATAGGAACGGCCGCCGCTGCCATCCCAGTAGGCCATGACCTTGGTCAGGTCGAGGAACCAGCTCTGTACCGGGGTCTTGCGCGCCTTGACCGCTGCCACGGCCCGGTCGGAGAAGGAGACCGGCGACAGGCCGGGCGGACAGGATAGACATTTCTGCGTGCCCGAATAGACGGCGTCGATGCCCCACCCATCGACCTCGACCGGGATGCCCGCGACGCTGGTCACCGCGTCCATCAGCACGAGGCAGTCATGACGCCGGCCGATCTCGGCCAGCGTGGCGGCGTCCGCGCGCACACCCGTCGATGTTTCCGCGTGAACGAAAGCCAGGATCTTGACGTCCGGATTCGCCTTCAGCGCATCTTCGACCTGCTGCGGGTCGATCGTCGTCCCCCAGGCGAAATCGAGCGTGATGGGCACCCCTCCCGCATTCACCACATTCTCGACCATCCGCTTGCCGAACACGCCATTGACGGCGACCAGCACCTTGTCGCCCGGCTCCACCAGATTGACGATGCAAGTCTCCATGCCGGCCGAACCTGGCGCCGAAACCGGAAACGTCAGGGCGTTTCGAGTCCGCAAGGCCATGCGCAGGAGTTCCTTGAGATCCTCCATGAACCCGGAGAACCAGGGGTCGAGATGTCCGACGGTGGGCCTTGCCATCGCCGACAGCACCCGGGGATGCACGTTGGACGGACCCGGCCCCATCAGCACGCGCTGATCAGGGTGAAGCGAACGGAAGCTGTTGGACATCAGGTTTCTCCCGGCATTTTTCATTGGGAGCCCGTTTTAGCGCGATCCAGCCAACTCCGTCGCTGAAAAATCCTTCTCTTGTCGTCAAAGTCCGCGTCCACCGGCAAAGATGAGCCTTGTAAACGGGAATGGACGGGGACGGCCGAACAATGTTACCCATTCGGCCGCGCGATCGGCGGCCTGTGGGTGGCCGAGGGGGTCGCGGCACCCATATCCTAGTCAATCTTTCAGTCCCATGGAGGACAACTTGTTCGGAAACAACCTACGGTCCAACGCGCTTGCCTTGGCTTTTGGTGCGCTGACCCTCGCCGCGGCGGCGTCGGGCGCACAGGCACAGAACGCACAGCCTGCAGCCCAGGCATCAAAGACGGAGACGTTCGGCAGCTGGGGCATGACCTGCGCCCAGCCGAATGCCTGCCAGATCCAGCAGACGCTCGGGAACAAGGACAAGAAGTTCGTGGCCGCGCTGGTTCACAGCAAGGCCAACGGGCAGAACATTCTCATGGCGGTCGTGCCGCTTGGCTTCCGCCTGCAGAACAATCCGGAACTGCGCATCGACAATGGAGCCCCGGTTCCCGGCGCCTATGTCCAGTGCCTGGCCGCCGGCTGCCGCATTGGCTTCGAAGGTTCCGACGCGACCATGAAGGCACTTCAGAGCGGCGCGAAGGCGAGCGTGACGCTGATGTCGCCGCAGAACAAGCCTGTGCCAGTCGTGTTCGACCTGAAGGGCTTCGGCGACGCCAAGAAGGCCCTGGACCAGAAGGTCAAATAATCAGCTCCGACGTCTGACGATCTTGCGGCCACCGTCCTCGACGGTGGCCGTTTTCGTTTGCAGTGGCCGCGTCAGGCCCGGTGCGCCTGGACGATCAGCGACGTGATGGCCGGCTCGCCCAGGGAACGGGCCGCTTCCAGACGATGCAGGCCTTCCACGAGAACATAGCGGTCCTTGTCGCGCCGGACATGGATCGGGATCCTGAGGCCGTTTTCGAGGATGTCCTTGGCAAGCTTCTCCACCTTCCCCTGATCGAGCCCCTTGCGATGCTTGACGGGGATGTAAATCTGGTCGATCGGCACCTGGACGGTTTTCATCATGGCGTTGGCAGCTCCCTCACCGCCGATGATAGCAGGCTTTCGGGACGCGTCCACGATACCGGACACTCTCAGCCTCGTGGCAGCAGGCTCTGGATCATGCGTTCGAGTTCACCCAGGAACCGGGAGCGATCCTGCTTGGTGTAACCTGGCACATAGCCCTTGATCTCGCCCGTCTCGCGCAGATGGGTGTTCAGGTCGCGCATGGCGAGCGCCATGCCGATGCCGTGCTCGGTAAACGGCTTGCCGGACGGCCCCAGCACCAGCGCTTCCTGTTTCAGGCAGCGCGCCGCCAGCGGAATGTCCGCCGTGATGGCGATGTCCCCCGGCCCGATATGCTCGGCGATCCAGTCATCGGCCGCGTCGAAGCTTTCCGGCACCACGACCTGGCGAACATTGGGCGCGTTGGCGCGGCGGCTCCACCGATTGCTGACAAAATAGACCTGCAATCCATGACGGTCCGCGACCCGCAGCACCTCTTCCTTCACGGGGCAGGCGTCACCATCCACATACAGATCGAGCATGGGCCATCAGCGCCGCTTGCCGGCCGCCTCTGCCGCGGCCTGCGCGGCGGCGATGGCTTCCAGCGTGGCGCGGCGGCCCAGCCCCGCCTGGGTGCTGTTCGGATCGATCACCAGAGCCTTGTCGAAATCGGCCAGGGCGCGATCGTAGCTCTTCCATGCATGGTAGACCCAGCCTCGACGGGTATAGGCATCGGCGTCGATATAGTCGCGGTTGATCAGCTGGGTCAGATCCTCGACCGCCTTGTTGTACTCGCCCTGCTGCTGGAACAGCATGGCCCGGCCCTTTCGGGCCTCCAGATTGCCCGGCACGATCCGCAGCGCCTCGGTGTAATCGGCCAGGGCGGACGCCACATCCAGTTGCCGCTGATACACGCGGGCTCGCGCGATGTAGGCGTCCACATCGTCCGGTCGCAGATCGACCAGCGTGCTGAAATCGGCCAGCGCGCCGCGGCTGTCGCCCCGGTATTGATAAAGCAGTCCCCTGCCCCGATAGGCTTCGGCCAGCTTCGAATTCTTCTCCAGGGCAGCGGTATAATCGGCGATGGCCTCGTCGACCCGGTTCAACGCGTAATAGGCGAGCGCGCGCCGGTAAAGCGTATCGGCATCGGCGCGGCCGCCCTCGATGGCCGCCGTGTAGTCACGGACCGCATCCTCGAAGCGGGCATTGTCGTGGTAGACATAGGCGCGCGCCAGCCGGTAGCTCATGTCGCCCGGCGCGAGGTCGATGGCCCGGCTCAAATCCTCGATCGCCAGCTCGACCAGACCGGCCTTCTGACGCGCCATCGCCCGCTCGCGCAGCACCTGCACGTCGTTGGGATACCGTTCAAGGTACTGGTTATAAAGCGCGTTGGCGTCCTCGAAACGGTCTAGCGACTGCATGTAGCGGGCAAAGTCGATAACGATGTAGCCGCGCCCGGCGCCCAGTTCCACGGCGCGGGTGAAATCGGCCTGTGCCGCCGGAACGTTGCCCAGCCTGGCATGGGCCTGCGCCCGGCGCAGATAACCCTCGAACGACTCCGGCGCCTGCTGGATGACGATGGTGAACAGGTCAACGGCCCGGCCGTAATTGCCGCTGTCGAACGCCTGGCGCCCTTCGAGCAGTTCACCGCCGCGATACTCGTCGCGGTGGCTGCCATCCTCGGGCACCGCCTGTCCTTCCGGCGTCGGTTCCTCGAATTCCGGCTGCGGCTCGGCGAGAGCGACACCGCCCACAGGCGCGTCGCACAGTCCCGCGCCGCGGGTCTGGCGCACGCGCTCGAACAGCGCTTCGGCGGTGCCATAACCTGCGTCGCCGGGAACCGAGGCGTTGAAATACCGGTCCAGCGGCTGCTGCGCTTCACAGACACGATCCATCGAGGCCAGCGCCTCCGCCTCGACCAGATAGAACGAGGTCGGCAGCCCGCACAGCATGGTGGCCTGAGCCTCGCGGGCGATCTCGACCATGCGGGACTGGTTGCCCGCCTTGCGTGCCACCTCCAGATCCCTGTCCAGTTGCTGGATGAGGCTCTGGAGCAGAACGCCCTGCTGACTGTCCGCCGGCACGCACCCGGCGCCGCCGGCCAGCTGTTGCGCCCAGCCTGGCGTTCCCCAGGCCGCCAGCACGCCGACCGCCAACCATCCTGCCGCGCGTAGACCCTTCATCCCGTCGTCGCCTCCCGATGCCCATTGCCGAAGGAACAGCATACAAGATCGACCGGCGGGTTCCAGAGAGGGTTTGCCCGGGTCGCTCAGACCCGGATCACCATCTTGCCGGTATTGGCGCCCGCCAGCAGGTCGATGAACGCCTTCGCGGTATTTTCCAGCCCATCGACGATCGTCTCCTCGACCCGAAGCTCGCCGCTTTTCAGCATCCCGGCGAGGTCGGCCATCATCTCGCCGCGCCGCGCCGCGAACAGGCCGATGTTGAAGCCGGTCAGCGTCAGCCCCTTCTCGATGGCCGCGAACAGATTGCCCGGACCCTGACGGTAGTTGCCGGAATTGTAGAGTTCCACGGCGCCGCACAGCGCGAGCCGGCCGAAAATCTTCATGGAATCGATGGCCGCCTCTAGATGCGAGCCCCCCACATTGTCGAAATACATGTCGATTCCGTCCGGCGCGAACGCCCTCAACCGTGCGCGAAGATCGTCGGTGCGGTAATTGATCGTCGCCTCGACGCCCAGTTCGCCGAGCAGCCGTGCCTTGGCCGGATCGCCCGTGCTGCCGATCACCCGGCAGCCGCGCCGCTTCGCCAGCTGGCACACCACCATCCCGACGGCGCCCGCCGCGCCGGAGACGAAGATCGTCTCGCCCGCCTTCGGCTGCAGGACGAACTCCAGCCCGGCATAGGCCGTCATCCCCGACAGGCCGAGCACGCCCAGATAGGCGCTGAGCGGCCCCAGATCCGCATCGACCGGCGCGACCTGGCCGGCATCGGCGACATAAAGGTCACGCCAGCCCTTGAGCGGCGAGAACACATGCGCGCCCACGGGCAGCCGGTCGGACCTTGACTCGACCACCTCGCCCACCGCGCCGCCATCCAGTTCGCCGCCGATCTCGGTCGGCGCATGCACGCCCTTCAGCGTGGTCAGCGACAGCCGCATGTAAGGATCGACCGACAGCCAGCGGTTGCGCACCTTGACCTGTCCCGCCTCCAGCGGCGGCAGCGGCACCTCGGCCAGCTTGAAATCGTCGGCGACCGGCGCGCCATCGGGACGCCTCGCCAGCTGGAAGACCCGGCTCGTTTTACTCATGCTGTTTCCCCTTAGTGATTGGTAGGTTCGATGCGGACTGGAATGGCGGACATCACCGGCATCCGGTTGATGTCCTCGGCTGCCCAATCGGCGCTGACAAGGCGGCTGGTCGGCGCGTAGCGACCGTCCGTTTCATCGGCGTCGCCGGGCAGCCCGCCCCAGCAATGACTCATGGAAATCACGCCGCCGCGCACGGTCTCGTCCGCCCTGACCCTGGCGAGCAGGCTGTCATGCGGCGAGACGATGCGCACCCGGTCTCCGTCGGCGAGGCCCGCCTGCGCCATGTCCGCCGGATTCATGAAGGCCGGGTTGAACGGCATGCGCTCGCGCACGAGCGGCAGATCGGTCCCGGTGGAATTCATCACCTCGCGGAACCGCCGCGACACCAGCCGCAGCGGATAGGCCGCGTCGTCAGGCGCCGGCGCGCGCAGCTCGGCGCACAGGCCCGCCAGTTCCGCGAGCACATCCGGCGCGGCGACATCCAGCCTGCCCGCATCGCCCGGCGCCGGCGCGACGGTCTGTGGCGGCACGTCGTGAAAGCGTCCGCCATCATGGCGGCGGATCTCGTCATAGGGCACCTGCGCGGCCCGCGCCATCAGCGCCAGGATCTCGTCGGTCGTCGGCGCCTCGTCCATGGGCAGCGGCGTGCCCGCGAAATTCAGGGTCACCCCGAGGCGCTTGGCCAGACTCCAGAACACGTACCACTCGTCCACCACATCCCCCGGGCGTTCGATCAGCGCGGGCGTGTACTGGGCATAAGGTTTGGGAAAATACTTGTCGAAGAAGCCGGTATGGTCGGGCCGCTCGAAGGCCAGGGTCGGCGCGATGACATAATGCGCCAGCCGCGCCGTCGCCGACAGGCGCGGGTCGATGCTCACCAGCAGGTCGAGATGGCCAAGCGCCTCCAGCGCCTTGCGCTGGTCCGGCAAGGCCACGGCCGGATTGGCGCCCATGCAGATCAGCGCCCTGATCCGCCCCTTGCCCGGATGCAGGATTTCGTCGGGCAGGATCGCCGACATCATCTGCCCCTTGATGGTCCCGAGGCCGTGACGCCGGCTCCTGGCGCCGTCACGTTCCCATTCGCGGGTCGGCGCCGCCGCCGCTTCCGCCCGCTCCACCCGCGGCGACAGCACGCCCGGGTTCGCCACCGCATCGCCCGCGCGCAGATATCGCCCGCACACCACGTTGAGGCATTGCACCAGATGTTCGGACAGGTTGGAACGGCGGGCCATGTCCGGGCCGGTGCCGCTGCCTGCCATGCCGCTGCGGGAGCCCGCGAACAGCCGTGCGGCCGCGACGATCTGATCCGCCGGAATCCCGGCGCGCTCGCCCGCGCGCGCCGGCGTCACGTCGCGCAGGGCCACGCGCAACGCCTCGACGCCCTCCACATGGCGGGCGCAGAATGCCTTGTCCTCCAGCCCTTCCTGCAGGATCACATGCAGCAAGGCGCCCAGGATCGCCGCGTCCTCGCCCGGCTTCGGCTGGATGAAGATGTCCGCGTGACGCGCCGTCTCGCTCCGGCGCGGGTCGATGACGATGAGCTTCATGCCGCGCGCCCGCGCCTCGGCCAGGCTCTTGACCGGATTGAAATTGTCGAAGCCGGAGAGACCGGGACCGCCGGTGACGGACACCAGCGGATTGGTGCCGACGAACATCCAGACATCGGCGCCGTCGAACGCCTGGAAGCCGCCGCCGAACTCGCCGATCCGGCCCGCGGCGATCCACTTGGCCGACTGATCGATGGTCATGGTCCCGAACAGGCTGGGCGAGCCGATGGCCGCCGCGAAGCCGCCCGCGAAACCGGGATTGGGCGCGGCGAACAGGCCCTGGGTGCCGATGAACACGGCCACGGACCGTGGCCCATCCTCGGCGATGATGATCCGCAACCGTTCGGCGATTTCATCGAACGCATCTTCCGACGCGATCGGCAGGAAATCGTCGCCCGACCGCTTCAGGCTGTTGGTCAGGCGTTCGGGCCCGTGATGAAATTCGGGATTGCGCAGCCCCTTGTAGCAGGCGTAACCGCGCGTCAGCGGGTTGCTCTTGTCACCCACGACCCGCGTGACCCGGCCGTCCTCAATGGTCGCCTCCAGGCCGCAGAAGCCCTGGCAGACGCGGCAATAGGTCTTGCGCGTTTCGGTCCCGTTCGCCATGGCTCTCTCCCCATCCAGCCACGCACATCATTACCAAACATTATAAAATTATAACATAACCTATTTTTGTTGCGCCTTGACATCCCGAACCGTAATGCGCGCCTTGTCGGCCACGCTGCCATCGGCGCGTTGCAGCACGACAAGATGCGTTCCCGGGCGCGGCGCCCACAGATAGTCGCGGGTCGCCGGCCCCAGGACCCGGTCGCCGATCTTGAGCACGAGCGATGGATCGCCGCCTTCCGCCCGGATCGGGACACGCGTGTGGCTGGCCGGAATATCGGGATCGAGGGCCACCACCACGCCATCCGCCGGGCTGACGATCCGTGCGAATGGCCCTGCGGGAACCGCCTCCATGACCGCGATCTCGGTTCCCTTCAGGAACCAGTCCTCCCGAGGCGTTTCCACGGCAGGCGAAAAGCGCACCTGTGACGCGACGACATCCCCCGGGGGCACCGGCGGCGCTTCCGTCTCGTCGCGTGCAAGCTGACTGATCACATCCTGCCAGATCGGCGCGGCGCCGCTGACGCCCGAGACATTATGCATGGAGTCGCCCTCGAAATTGCCGACCCAGACCCCCACCGTGTAGCGGCGGGAATACCCGATGCACCAATTGTCGCGCATGTCCTTGCTGGTCCCCGTCTTCACGGCGCTCCAGAAGCGGGTGTTGAGCGTGTTGGCGAGGCCGAAGGTGGTGATGCGCGCCGCCCGGTCGCTCAGGATATTGGAGACGAGGAACGCCGAGGCCTCCGACATCACGCGGCTGTCCGCCGCGACGGCGGCGTCCGGACTGACCGTGAGCGACGACAGCAGGCCGCCGCGCGCCAGCGCGCGATACGCCGTCACCTGCTCCCACAAGGTCACCTCGGCCGACCCCAGCGCCAGCGAGTAGCCATAATACTCACCGTCGCGGTCGATCCCCGCATATCCGGCGCTGTGCAGGCGGTCGCGGAACGCCTCGACACCCACGAGGACCAGCGTGCGCACGGCCGGCACGTTGAGGGAACTGGCCAGCGCGGTGCGCACGCTGACCATGCCCTTGAAATCCCGGTCGTAATTCTGGGGAATATACATGCCGAGCGCTGTCTGGAGATTGAGCGGTGAATCATCCAGCAGCGACGCTGGCGTCAGGTATCGGCGCTCGAGCGCCAGCCCGTAAAGGAACGGCTTGAGCGTGGAGCCCGCCTGCCGCGGCGCGCGGATGCCATCAACCTGCGCCGAGCGGGACAGACCGCCGCCCGAGGCCACATAGGCCAGCACCTGACCGGTCAGGTTGTCGACGACCAGCACGGCGCCGTCCCGCACATTGGCCTGGGTAAGCCCGCCCAGATGCCGGTCCAGCGCCTCGACGGCGACGCGCTGGATATCGAGGTCCAGGGTGGTACGGCGCCGCTCACCCGCCTGACGCAGCAGCGCATTGCCAAGCTGCGGCGCCAGGTTTTCCTCGGCCATTCGAGCCCGGGCGTTATCCAGAAGCCGCGCGGCCACGGCTCTGATCTCAGCGCAATCGGACAGACGTGCCCGCGCGCAGGCCCGGGCCGCGACGCGCTCCGACGACGCACCCGGGCTGGGCAGTAGGGCCGCGAGCACCAGGCTCTCGCTGGTACCAAGGCCGGACGGGTGCTTGCCGGACAGAAAACGAGCCGTCGCCCCGATCCCCTGCAGCTCGCCCCTGAAGTCCAGAAGGTTGAGATAGGCCTCCAGAATCTGCGGTTTGCTCCAATGACGCTCGAGGCTGTTCGCCGCCCGCATTTGCGCCAGCTTCTGTCTCCAGCCCCGCCGGCCGCCCGCCTTCAGACCGGGATCGATCAGCCCGGCGACCTGCATGGTGATGGTGCTGCCGCCGCGACGGGCGCCGCCGCTCAGCTGGCTCCACACCGCGCCGGCCGCCGCCGTCCAGTCGACGCCGCCATGGCGTTGGAAACGCCTGTCCTCGCCCGCCACGATGGCGTCCTTGAGCGCCGGCGACATGCCATCGAGCGGCACCCAGTCGAGCCGCCTGATGCCGAAATCGACGCGCTTGACGGCGATGACCCGGCCCTCCCGGTCGAGCAGATAGGCTTCGGAGGGGCGATAGGCCTCGCGCACCTCCTTATAGGACGGCATGGAGACCGGCCAGAACAGGACTGCCGCCAACGCTGCCACCAGCACCACTGGTGGCAGCAGCAGGAACAGCCGGCGGCGTGTCACTTCGCCTTCACCTCCAGCGCGGCGTTGGGATACTCGCCGAACATCTCGGGCGCATACATCGCCTCGATGCGCGTGGTCGGCAACTGGAACGTTCCGGGATTATTGAAACGCACGGTGTATTCCACCGTCCACTTTCCCTTCGGCACGAACCGGTAGTAGGCGATGAAGCCGTCGAAACGCCGCTCCTCGAACGCCTTCGCGACCCAGCCTTCATCCCGTTCTCCCTGGGTCAGGGTCCGGGACTGGTTGGCGAGGCCGCTGCCCAGGATCGTCGCGCCGGCGGGGATGGGATCGTCGACGACGACCCAGCTCATATCGGACTGCGCTTCCAGGTCGAGGCGGATACGGGCCACGTCGCCGCGGGTCCAGACACCCTTTACCGCCTGCTCGACCGGCGTCACCGTCCGCACCGCCGTGAAGCCGGTCGTCAGAGGCTGCTTCAGCGGCAAGGCCGCCTTGGCCTGTACGATCGTCCAGGGCTTTCCGGCCCCCTGCTGTGTCAGCACGAGATCCTGCCGGCCGTCCTGCCACGGAAACGATTTTTCATGGACCGGAGCGCCGGTGTCCCAGGTCACGGAATCCGAGGCGGCACCGTAAGTCAGAGCGGTCGCGCCGGTCACCGGCGTCGCCTCGAATCGCGCGCTGAACTTCTCCATGGCAAGCACGCCCCACGCGTTCGCGACGGTCGTGTTCCAGTGACCCTGCTGCATGCGGCCCAGCGCGCCCCGAACCATGCGCGGGATGTCCGCCTGCCACTGCGGCGACTCCATGACCGACAGCAGGATGCGGTTGGCGTTGGAATCGGGCGAGATCATCAGCCACCACAGCGCGTCGCTGCGTTCGGTGGAAAAGCCCATGGTCGTGCCCTGGAAGTTGAGCCGCGACCGCAGAATGTTCTCGGCCTGGGCCAGCTTCTGGTCGCGGCCCGGAATGGTGTCCATGCGCTGCAAGATGTTGCGCCAGTCGATCACCGCCGACGTCGGCCACAGATTCGGCTCGATGGCGATGCTGGTCAGCATCTCCGGCATCGCCGCGCCATACCGCGAAAGCGCTTCGATCGCCGCGATCTTGCGGATCGCCAGATCCGCCGTGGGCAACGCCGAGCCCCGGACGATCCGGCCTTCGACGAAGCCGGCGAGACCCTGGAGAAGAATGTTCCGCTCGTTCTCGGGAATGTCCCAGCCCGCCTCGTGCGACACCGCCAGCACATAGGTGGTCAGCGTGTCCTCGCCCTGCAGCAACTGGCTGGGGAAATAGCGCAGCAGACCGTCGCGGTCCCGATATTCGGGCATCAGGCTGACCATCCTTTGCCACAGCGCCTCGTCGCGCAGGGCAATCGAGCGGGAGACGTTCTGCTCGAAGCAGGTGTACGGGTACAGCGACATGTAATCGCGCACCCCATCCAGTCCGTCACCCAGCCTGGCGCGCAGGGTGACGTCAAGACCGCCGCGCCCCGGAATGGCGTCCGCCGGCCGCTCCGCCGGAATGCTGAGGCTGCCATCGACCTGCTCCAGCGTCGCCATGTAGGTCCGGACAGGCACGGCCTCGCGGACCGCCTGCTTCACGCGGAGCTGGTCACCGGTCGCGGTGCCCTTCTTGCGCACCGAAATATCCCAGCCCAGCTCCTTGGGCCCGTTCGGCACCGTCACCATCCAGTTCACATCCCGCGCGGCGCCCGCCGGTACGTCGATCTCACGGACGTCCAGCGGCGCGGGCAAAGCGGGCGTTACCACCGCCTCGACCGCGACCTTCATGTTCTTCTTCGTGGTGTTGCGGACAGTGAACATGGCCGTGAATCGGTCGCCTTCGCGCACCATTTGAGGCAGCCCCGAATGCACCATCAGATCCTGGCTGGTGGCGATGGTGGCGCTGCCCGTGCCGAACAGGTCCGCCGCCGCGTTGGCAACCGCGACGATCCGGAAGCTGGTCAGCGAGTCGTTCAGCGGAATGGTCACCACGGCATTGCCATCGGCGTCCAGCTTGGCGCGTCCCTGCCAGAGAAGCAGTGTGTCGAACAGCTCGCGCGCGCCTTCCCGTCCACCGCCGCCGCCGGTCGGCACGGCCTTGCGGCCATAATGCCGTTTGCCGACGACCTGCATCTGCGCGGTGGAACTCCAGACCTCGATGGCACGCTCGCCCATCATGCTGTCCAGCAGGTTCCACGACGGATTCGGCGACAAGGCCAGCAGTCCTTCATCGACCGCCGCGATCGCGATCTCGGCGCCGGCGGGCAGCTTCTTGCCGTTCGCGCGTTCGACATGGATCGCGACCTCGACCTTGTCCCGGACGCGGAACGTATCTCCCTTCGGCTTGACCGTGACATCGAGCCGATGCGGCTTCCAGCCAACGCGGATCTTGCCCACGCCGAGCCGGTAGGCGGGCTTGCTGAGGTCGACCAGCGCCGATGCCTTGCCGCCATCACGGGCAACCAGCCAGCGCGGCAGGTCGTATTCCCGTGCCATGTCGGACATCCAACTGCGCCAGTCCCCGACCCGGCCGCGCACGGCCAGCACGGACACAAAGATGTTCGGCGCGTAATTGTCCTTGATCGGCACCTCGATGACCGGGTTGCTGCCGGAGATCTCCGTGACGAAGCTGTCGATCACGCCTTCGCGCTCCACGGTCACCAGCGCGGTGGCATGGCGGAATGGCGAGCGCACCTGGAAGCGCGCGGTGTCGCCGGCCTGATACTCCGGTTCCTCGGGCAGCACGTCCATGCGGTCGCTGGCGGCCTGGTCGAACCAGCTGTCACTGCCCGCGACCCAGGCGGACTGGGTCGCGCCGGAGACACGACCCTCCTTGTCCTTGGCCTCGGCACGCAACAGGATTTCGCCGGAGACGCCGGGCGCGACATCGCAGTGCATCAGCCCGTTGCGGTCGGTGTCGCCTTCGCACGACGCCGGAATGCGGCTGACCTTCGTGCTGCTTTCATAATCATAGAAGCCGCCGATCAGACGCTTCCGGTATGAATAGGTCGTGCGCTGGTAGAGCGAGACCCGGACCTCACGGCCGCTGACGGGCTTGCCGTCCAGATCGAGAACAACCACCGAGAAGCGCAGATTGTCGCCGCTGCCCGTCCACTGGTCGCGTTTGATGCCCACGTGAATCGCGGAAGGACGAAGGGAAACCCGCCCAGCCACGGTCTGGATCTCGCCATTGGCGTCGCTGTATTCCAGCTCGGCGACCAGTTGCGCCGGTTCGTCCAGGGTTTTCGGCACCGGCACGCTGACCCGCCGCGCACCCTGCGCGTCGAGCGTCAGCGGAATGACCTGGGTCCTCGGCTGGGACGTATCGCCGTTCTGCTCCGGATCGATATCATACGGCGTCCCTTCGCTCTGCTGCAGGCCTTCCTTCACCGGCTTTCCGCCGAAGCCGTAATTGTCGTAGTCGGCGAACGAGACCTGTTGCGGTGTAACCACGGTACGTAACTTGACCGGCGCATCGCCCGCGCCGCCGCCGGAGAGATATTTGACGTAGAGGTCGAACTGGACGTCCTTGGGCTTTACCTGCGGCTTGTCCGGCCCCTGGACGACCGCCGACATGGTCGGCACGCGGAACTGTTCGACCTTGAACGTGCCGGCGCTGAATGTTTCGGTCGGGCTGAAATCCAGCGACACGGTGTACTCGCCCAGCTTGGCTTCGGCCGGTATCTGCCATGTTTGCTCGGCGATGCCGCCCGCATCGAACGACGCGGCCAGCTCATAGGACTGATCGCTGCCGCGGTGGGTGATGACCAGCTTGGCCGCTCGCGGCTTGTCATCCATCCGGACGATGCCGTCGGACGTATGACGGCGCAGGAAGAACTTCATCGAAACGGTCTCGCCCGCGCGGAACAGGCTGCGGTCGAACACGGTGCGCACCAGGCTGGGATCGGCGCCATAGGCCGGCAGGTTGAAGTCGTAGGGGCCGATACCATTGTTCCACGACGTCAGCGTGAAACTCATGTCGTCATCGGTGCGCGCGCTGATCATCAAGGCCGGCGACGACCAATCGACACAGCGCTCGGACGTGTAGGTCGGCGGCGGCAGCTTGCCCGCCTCCACCGTGGCCGTTCCCTTCTTGCCGGTCGCGCCCGTCCACAGCACGTTCCCGGTACAGAAGTCACTGATGCTGATCCGGGCATTCGCCACCGGCTTGGCGTCGTGCAGGCTTGTGACCCAGACGGCCGAGCGCTCGCGGCCCCATTTGAAATGGACTGTCATGTCCGTGACCAGCGCGGTGGTGGCCACATGGCGCACCTTTCCCTTGGCCATCAGCGCTTCGCCCAGGATCGGGCTGGCCAGCTCGATGACATAGAAGCCCGGATTCTGCAGCGGAATGCCGACCACCTCGAACGCCTTGGCGCCCTCGGCCTTGGGCAGTTTGAACGCCATGGTTTTTGCCCTGGCGCCGAACACCGAATTGTCGCCGGTCCGTTCGATCCAGCGGGCCGGCTTGCCCGCTTCGGTGGTCTCGTAGCTACCGCGATTCTCCATCCCGGTTGAAACGCGGCGCAGCCATTCGGCGATCTGCTTGTCGTCCTGGGAGAGGACCAGCGCATTGCCGGCGATCGGTGACGTCAGCGCCGCCTTGCCGGGAACAAGCGGTTCCACGTTGCGAAGGGTGACCGGGAGCACGCCGCCCTCATGCGCCTCGATGATGCCGAACTCGCCGGAGAACTTGGCAAGCGGCGGATATACATCGACGGCCATCTGCAGTGGAAAGCGCTGCGCATTCTCGAGCGTGCGGCCGGCATCATCCGTCAGTCCGGCCGGCAGGTTGACAATCATCGACGTTTTCTCGGGGAACGGCCCGGTGAATTCCAGGTTGCTCAGCGCCGCTTCCGCGCCTTCCAGCTTCGGCTTGTAGACCTTGCCGCCTGGGGCCGTCAGTGTCACGCCGAGGGCCTTCTCGCGCGGCACCGGCGAGGAAAAATTGACCCGGATCGGCCGCATGGGCAGACAACCCGCCTGTGCGTTGGTCCTCTCGCATTCGACGCGCGCGGTGAAGGCCGGACGCACGCGGTAGGACAGGCGCTGCTCCTGGCCGTTGCCGACGCCCTGAGGGGTCGCCACGCCCTCGCCCCAAACCAGTTCGACCCGCGTTGCCGGTGCCAGGTCGCGCTGGCAGCGGACCACCGAGACCAGCTGCTCGGCCTTTTCCACCGCGCGGTCACGCACGCGGGCATAGGATTCGCCGCCATCCTTCCAGAGGAGATAGTAATAGGAATATCCGGTCCGGCGGCTGGCTTTCAGGATCGCCTCGCGCTCGTCGCCACGCAGGACCTGCAGGGGAATACGCTCGCCCACGCCCTCGACGGCGCAGTAGGCGTTTTTCTCGATGGACGCGGGATCGGCCGGCGCGTCCAGCGCCAGGACGAAGACCTGACGCTCGTCGATGCTTTCGGAGCCCTGATAGGGAAGCTGGGCCCGGATCGAAGGCCCGCCGGTGTTGAAACTGTAAGAAGGGGTGCCCGAAATACCGCTGCCATCGAGCGCCCGCGCCGTCTCCTTGGCGGTGAAACTACAGGTGACGCCGCCGGGCACATCGGCCTCGAAGTCATAGACCCAGTTGCGCGTATCGGCCCAGCGACCCTTGCCCTTGGCCGGACACTGGACGTCGAACGGATCGTCGAGACGGGGATCGCCGAGCGCGACCATGTTGGAGGAGAAGCGAACCGCGACCTGCCGCACGTCCTTGACGGTCCCGGTCGGCGTGAACACCTCGACGGAAACCGCGTTGGCGGCCGTGGGGGCCATGACGGTTGTCAACGCCGTCACCAGCGCGAACCCCAACCCGGAAATGCGAGCTTTCCAATTCCGCGTCATGTCCCTGCCTCCAGGCATCCGGCCACTTGAAAAACGTTGGCGCCGTTGGCCGGCCGGGCGCGATTGTACGCGCGTAAACCGGTTAAGTTCTAGCGGTCGCTCAAAAAATTCTCGTTCCCACCCCGACCGTTCCGTCACGACGATATCAGCCACCGACAAATCGGAGTATGTTACCCGGCGGTTCATTTCGGGAGGGAAACCATGAGCGAAACACCGAGCCAGGAACTCGTCATTCTGGTCTGGAGCGTCATCCTGACCTTTGTCCTGATCCTGATACCGGCAACCCAGTCGGTGATGGTCAATGGCATGAAGACCATGACGGGCGCGCGCGACAACCTGCCCGAGCCAGGCACGGTCAACAAGCGGCTGCGCCGCCTGGCCGGCAACATGATCGAGAACATGGTCCTGTTCACGCCGCTGGTGCTGGCGGCCGCCGTCGCCGGTATCTCCAACGAGTGGACGGTGCTGGGCGCGCAGCTCTTCCTCGGTGGACGCATCGTGCATGCCCTGGTCTATGCCTTCGGCGTCCCCTGGATCCGCCCCGTGTTCTGGGGCGTCGCGGTTACCGGCATGGGCATGATCGCCTGGCAGCTGTTGTCGTAATCGCATTAACCATCCGATGTTGATGGGAAATTTCCGGATGGTGTAAACTGAGTGCCCTTGTAGCGCAGAGCCAGGTTCATCATGTGGCGGGCATTCGCGAACCGGTCACTTGGACTACTCGCCTGGCTTGTCTGGCACTGCAGTTCTCCGCGACACGCGCAACTGGCGGCATGGCGCGTGATCGTCGTCTCCCACCCGATGCTTTCCCTGATCTATCGGACCGGTGTGTCCAGGCGGCTTCGCAAGGATTGGCGCGGGTCCATGCTCAACCGGTTTCTCAGCGTGTTCGCCCGTATTGATCCGGCGTTCAAACTCCATGTGGACATGAGCGGGATCCATTATCTGGACGACGCCCGTCGGCGGCATGGCGGCGTTCTGATCTGCACGGGGCATTTCGGACTGACGCTGGCCGCTCACAAGGCGCTTCTGGACCTGAGTATCGAACCCGTCTTCGTTGGTTCCGGCTTGGAGGGTGCGCGCGATACATCCGGGTGGAACTGGGGAACGCCCAAGCCGGTCGAGTTGCTGGATTCAGACCGGCCCGATGTTCTCCTCCAGGCCAGGCGGCGGATCGACGCCGGCGCCGTGGTCATCGCCTATGTGGATTACGACCCGGAAGAGGGCCGTGCCGGCAAAGGCGGGCCGATGGCCATCTCGCCCAATGCCTTCGCCTGGGCCGCCTTGAACCGCGTCCCGCTGCTGTTCATGGCGTCCCATCCGGGCAAAGACGGCAGGATCCAGCTGGAATTCACGTTGCCGCCGCATCCGCTGCCCGACAATCCGCGCGCAGCGCACGAATGCGCGACCGGGTTCCGGGATTTCATGGCGGCCCGGATGGACCGCGATTATGTGATCCTGCGCCCCAAGGACGCTGGTCCGGCTCTTTGAGACGCCTATTCCGCCGCGACCTTCGGCTCCGGCTCCTGCCACGTCAGGATCGGCGAACGGGCCGCGCGGGTCTCGTCCAGACGGCTGACCGGTGCAAAGCGCGGCGCCGACGCGAAGCGTTCCGTGTCGCCCGATTTCGCCGCCACGGCCAGCGCCCGCATGGCGCCGATGAACTCGTCCAGGCTGTCCTTGCTCTCGGTTTCCGTCGGCTCGACCAGCATGGCGCCGTGGACGACCAGCGGGAAATACATGGTCATGGGGTGATAGCCCTCGTCGATCAGCGCCTTGGCGAAGTCGAGGGTGGAAACGCCCGTATCCTTCAGGAAGCGGTCGTCGAACAGCACCTCATGCATGCAGGGCCCGTCGAAGGACGGCGTCATGACGTCCTTGAGGCTCTCGCGGATGTAGTTGGCGTTCAGCACCGCGTCCTCGGCCACCTGCTTGAGGCCGTCGCCGCCGTGGCTGAGCATGTAGGTCAGCGCGCGCACGAACATGCCCATCTGGCCGTGGAACGCGGTCATCCGGCCCACCTGGGCGTGCGGCACGCTTTCCTGGATGCTCAGGCCGTCCGGGCCGCGCACCACGATGGCCGGCGGAATGAAAGGCGCCAGCGCCTCGGAGAACACGACCGGTCCGGCGCCCGGACCACCGCCGCCATGCGGCGTCGAGAACGTCTTGTGCAGGTTGATGTGCATGGCGTCGATACCCAGATCGCCGGGACGCACCTTGCCGACGATCGCGTTGAAATTGGCGCCGTCGCAGTAAAAGAAGCCGCCCGCCTCGTGCACCTTTTCCGCGATCCGGATGATGTCGCGCTCGAACAGGCCGCAGGTGTTGGGATTGGTCAGCATGATCGCCGCCACGTCGGGCCCCAGCTTGGCGATCATGGCGTCCACGTCGACGCGGCCGTCGGCCGTGGCCGGGATCGGGTCGACGTCATAGGCGCACAGCGCCGCCGTCGCCGGGTTGGTGCCATGGGCCGATTCCGGCACCAGCACGCGGGTGCGCGCATCGCCGCGGGCTTCCAGCGCCGCTCGAATGACCATCAGGCCGCACAGCTCGCCATGGGCGCCGGCCTTGGGGGACAGCGCCACGCCGGGCATGCCGGTCAGCACCGACAGCCAGTTTGTCAGCTCATCCATGACCTCCAGCGCGCCCTGCACCGTCGAGACCGGCTGCAGCGGATGGATGTCGGCGAAGCCCGGCAGCGAGACCACCTTCTCGTTCAGCCGCGGGTTGTGCTTCATGGTGCACGAGCCCAGCGGGAACAGGCCCATGTCGATGGCGTAGTTCTTGCGGCTGAGGCGGGTGTAGTGGCGCACCGCCTGCGGCTCGGACAGGCCGGGCAGGCCGATGGGCCTGCCGCGCCCGAGGCCGCCGAGACGGTCGGTCACCGGTTCGGCGTCCGGCAGATCGACGCCCGTGCGCCCCCAGCCATTCAGCTCGAACAGCAGCGGCTCGTCGAGCGCCAGCGCCCGGTTACCGGTCCAGGTCGGGCCCGCGCCCTCGCCCGTGGATGTCGTCGGCCCCGTAGGACGGCCCTGTCTGTTCATTGCAGCACCTCCGTCAGCGCGCGGGCGAGCGCGGCGATGTCTTGGTCCGTGTTCGTTTCGGTGACCGCGAGGACGATGAGGTCGTCATGGTCGGGATGGAAGCGGGAGACCGGGACGCCGGCGAGCACGCCCTGGGCCGCCATGCGTTCGATCGCCTGCGCGGCCGAGCCGGGCACGCGGATGGTGAATTCGTTGAAGAAACTGTCGTTCAGCACCTCGACGCCGGGGACGCGAGCCAGGGTTTCCGCGGTTTTCACGGCCTTGGCGTGGTTCAGCGCGGCCAGCCGGCGCAGGCCGGTTTCGCCGAGCAGGGTCATGTGGATGGTGAACGCCAGCGAGCACAGGCCCGAATTGGTGCAGATGTTGCTCGTCGCCTTCTCGCGCCGGATGTGCTGTTCGCGGGTCGACAGGGTGAGCACGAAGCCGCGCCGCCCCTCGGAATCCACAGTTTCGCCACACAATCGCCCCGGCATTTGCCTCACAAACTTCTGCCGGGTGGCGAAAAGCCCCAGATAAGGACCGCCGAAATTGAGCGCGTTGCCGATGGACTGCCCCTCGCCCACGACGATGTCGGCGCCCATCTCGCCCGGCGACCGGATGGCGCCGAGCGACACCGCCTCGGTGAAGACGACGATCAGAAGCGCGCCCGCCTGGTGGGCGGCGGCGGCGAGACCGGAGAGGTCCTGGAGGCGGCCGAAGAAGTCCGGGTTCTGGACGACCACGCAGGAAGTGTCCTCGTCGATCAGGCCGACCAGATCCTCGTCGCCCTGGGGCGCGGGGGCGCGGCGCAGGACGCGCTCGTCCTCGCGGGTGAAGCGGGTCACCGTCTCGACCACGTCGGCATATTGGGGATGCAAATTGCCGGACAGGATGACCTTGCGCCGCTTGGTGATGCGCTGGGCCATCAGCACCGCCTCGCCGCAGCCGGTCGAGCCGTCATACATGGAGGCGTTGGCCACATCCATGCCGGTGAGGCGCGCCACCTGGGTCTGGAACTCGAACAGGTACTGCAGTGTGCCCTGGCTGATCTCCGGCTGGTACGGCGTGTAGGCGGTGAGGAACTCGCCGCGCTGGATCAGGTGCTGCACGCTGGCCGGGATGTGGTGGCGGTAGGCGCCCGCGCCGACGAAGAACGGCACGCTGCCGGCGGCCACGTTGCGCGCGGCGAGCGCTTCCATGTGCCGCTGAACCTCGAGTTCGCCCTGATGGCGCGGCAGGTCGAGCGGTCCGTCGAGCCGCGCCGCCTCGGGCACGTCGCGAAACAGGTCGTCGACGGAGGCCACGCCCATGCTGGACAGCATGTCGCGCCGGTCGTCCTCGTTCAGCGGCAGGTAGCGCATGGTGTTCTCCTCAGTCCAGGCCGTCGACGAAGGCCTTGTAGTCTTCCTCGGTCATCAGGGCGTCCACGTCGCCCGGATTGGCCAGCTTCACCTTGAAGATCCAGCCCTCACCCTGCGGCGACGAATTGACCAGCGCCGGGTCCGCCTCGAGCGCCCCGTTGCCCTCGACCACCTCGCCGGTGACCGGGGAATAGATCTCGCTGGCCGCCTTCACGGACTCGATCACGCCCGCCTCGCCGCCCGCCTTGAGCGCCTTGCCGGCCTCGGGCACTTCCACATAGACCACGTCGCCCAGCGCGTTCTGGGCATAATCGGTGATGCCGACGACGCCGACCTCGCCTTCCAGCCGGATCCATTCATGTTCCTTGGTGTATCGAACGTCGCTCATGGACACGGCTCCTATTTCCAGCCTTTGGGGACGAAGGGTAGCGGCGCGACGTGCGCCGGATGAATCTTGCCGCGGATGACCAGCCCGAGGGCGGTGCCGTCGGCGGCGAAAGCGGGCGTCACATACCCCATGGCGACGGGCCCGCCAATGGTGGGGCCGAACCCGCCGGAGGTGATCTCGCCGATCACGGTGCCGTCGCCATCGACGATCGGCGTGTGCGCCCGCGCCGGGGCGCGGCCTTCCGGGCGGATGCCGACGCGCACCCGCGCCGGACCGTCGAACAGCTGCCGCATGATGATGTCGGCGCCGATGAAGCCGCCTTCCATCTTGCGCCGCTTGCCGATGGTCCAGGTCAGCGCCGCCTCGACCGGCGTGGTGGTCTCGTCCAGGTCGGCGCCGTAGAGGCACAGGCCCGATTCGAGCCGCAGCGAATCCCGCGCGCCCAGACCGGCGGCCTCCACCTCGGGCTGATCGAGCAGCCGCCGGGCCAGCGCCTCGGCACGGTCCGAGGGCACCGAGATTTCCACCCCATCCTCGCCCGTGTAGCCCGAGCGGCTGACCCAGCAGTCGATACCGTTCAGGGTCAGGGCGGCGGCGGCCATGAAGGGCACGGTGCGGATGCGCGCGTCGAGCCGGGCGATGACATCGATGGCCTTTGGCCCCTGCAGCGCGATCAGCGCGCGGTCGTCCAACAAGGTGACGGTGCCGGCGGGCATATGCGCCTGGAGATGCGCCAGGTCGGCGCCTTTGCAGCCCGCGTTGACGACCACGTAGAGATCATCCTCGCGCCGCGTGATCATCAGATCGTCGAGGATGCCGCCGCGCGCGTTGGTGAACATGGAATAGCGCTGGCGGCCCGGCTTGAGCGCCGCGATATCGCCAGGCACGAGCCGCTCCAGCGCGGCGATGACGCCCTCGCCCTTCAGCACCACCTGCCCCATGTGGGATACGTCGAACAGCGCCGCCGAGGCACGGCAGTGCAGATGCTCGGCCATGATTCCGGCCGGATAGCGAATCGGCATGTCGTAGCCCGCGAAGGCGCCGAATTCGGCGCCCAGTTCGCGGTGCAGGCCATGCAGCGGGGTGGTCTCGAGCGTTTCCGGAGCGGACATAAGGTTCCTGACATGTGGGCAAGCCACCCGCGCCCGGATGGACGAAGGCTGCCCCCTCTGTCTTCGGAACCTGAGAGATTTGCCCGGCAGCGGCCCGCGCTGGGCCGCCATCGGCTTACTCCTTCGGTGAGCAGCACCGGGTAACCGATGCGTCTGCTTTCCAGAGTGCCTGTACCCGTGCGGTCCTTTTGCCTGAAAGTTTCCGGGGCGGTTGCTTCTTCGGCGCCGGCAAGGACCGGACTCTCCCGCACGGGCGTGAGGCTGAGGAGGAAGGTAGCAGGCGCCCGGCGGGAGTCAAGGCGGGGCTACGCGGGTTCGGCATGCATGGTGTGCGGCGCGGCAGCACTCACTCCGCCGTCTCGACGCTCATGCGACCGGGCCGCCGAGCGCGCGGCTTGCGGATGACGATTTCCACGTCGCGGCCCTCACGAATTTCAAGATGGCAAAGCGGCTGGGCGCCATGGAATAGCAGCTAGTGATCGACATCAAAGATCAGCAAATTGTCATCGAAATGCCGACCGGCGGTGATGACATGAGCGAAACGAGCAATACCATACTATCGTCGGGCCACCAGCTGGCGCAATTAAAGGCCCTGGCACCGCAACCACAGGGTTATTGTCTGGAGCGGGAATGCGAGTGATATCGGTACCGTGGGGAGGTCGATGCGAGCTTTATGGCGTCTGGTCAGCACCAGGCAGGCAGCGTTACTGCTTGTGCTGGCTATTGGCGGCCTGTGCGCGCTTCTCGCCTTCAGATTAATGTGGATCGGCAAGGACTACTGGCGCAGGAGCTGTCCTTCCGGCACGTTCGCGGCGAATAGCCTCAATAGCCTTGAACTGTTGGTTGGGCTGCTCGCCCTGTCCTGGATTCTTTACCTGCTGATCTGGGGCATGAAGATCCGTGATGAGGCTTTCGCACGACCAGGGCTCCGTTCGATATTCATCCGGCGAGCGAGGCAGATACTGACCCACCTGATCCTGTCGGCTGTCCTTCTCCTTTGTTTGTTCGCTGTATTCGGATTCAGAGGTTATTGCGCTATGTCGGGTGGCGTAATCGTCGCCCAGTGGCCGTGGACGGCCGCCAAACATTATCAGTGGCAGGACGCCACACGGGTGCAGGTCGACTGTAGAAAGGGGCGGCGGTCTGGATATAGCGGCAGACTCCATGTCACGCTGGGAGACAGTGAGATTTCCTTCATGGAAGCTGACCTGGAGGGAACGCATTACGGCTCACTGAGCAACGCCCTTCGGTTCGTCCCATTCAAGTTTGAAGACGATCACGTGCCTCCTGCATGTGAAGAGTGGGTTGTCCGGCAGGTTCCGCGCCGCCCAGGAGCCGCGCAGCCTTATTCCAGTCCTGTCAGTGAAGAACTGGCTCTGGCGATCAGTCGCAACGAGCGAGGCTATCCCGGCTGGGCGCGTCCGGTATTTAGGACGCTGGCGGCGGCGGGGGACCCCGTGGCGCAGGTGGAGTTGGGAAACATGTACACCGAGGGGCGCGGCGTGAAAGCCGACCCCGCTCATGCCCTATCGCTCTACCGGCGAGCGGCTATGAGTGGCGAGGCGGCGGCGCTGAATGCCATAGCAGTCGCCTATGATTATGGTGCCGGCGTGCCGGCCGACCGAAGAGAGGCGATCCGCTGGTATGGGCTCGCTATCGCCGCCGGCAGCCCAGCAGCGATGAACAACATCGGTCTCTTTTACTATCACGGCATCGAGGTGCCGGTGGATTATGCAAAAGCCCGGGAGCTTTGGGAAAGCGCCGCCACTCTCGGCTATGCGCCGGCAATGAACAACTTGGCGGAGTTGCTGGAGAAAGGCTTGGGAGGTCCTCGCGATCGCGAGGCCGCAATCCGGTGGTGGCGTGTGGCGGCCGCCCACGGTATCCCCGCAGCGGTCAGATCAATAAACGGGATTATTGGCCGAGCAAGCCAGATAGGGTCCTAGCGCAGGCAGCACGGCAGGCGCGCCGCTCGCCTCCAGTCGGTCGGAGCTCTGCGTAACTGCCACCATACCGGACCTACCTCCGTCCCAAGGAAGTTCTGCGACAGGGCACTCGACCTGTCCTTCTGCTTCGGATTCCGCTCCCCGGGCTTGAGCGTACGGTTTGCGGTGTCTTCCAGATCCCGGTGAACTTGGCGTCGACAAAGAGACCACCGTTGCCACGCTGAGTAACATGGTGGGGCATACGGCGAATGATACGCGGGCGAAACGTGCCATGATGAAATCGCGACGGATCGGGCGCGGGCGTCAATTAAGTGCACTATCACCGAAATTCGTGTCTTGGACCGCAGTAGGATCACGGTAAAGCCCCCGTCGCCGATATCGTTGACCGTGAACCTGACCTGACCCACCGTGATCATTCGCTATTGAGGGCAGAGGATAAGGGGTGAGAATTGCCCGTGACGATAGAGAACAACGTGGAAGCCGTTACCATCAGGCCCTTGCGGGCAGAAGACGGCGAAATTGCCGGAGAGATCTTTTTCGACGCGGTCCACCATGGGACCGGGGAGCATTACACGCACGAACAGCGAACAGCCTGGGCCGGGGCGTCGCCGAACCCGTCCGGGTGGCGAAACAGGCTCGTCGATGTTGATGGGTTCATGGCGGAGCTGAATGGCACTCCGGCAGGCTTCATGACGATCGATGCGTCGGGCTATATCGATCTTGCTTTCGTCAGACCAGGTGCACTGGGGATGGGCGTGGGCTGGCTGCTGTATCGGGCCATCGAGGCGCGTGCGGAGCAGCTTGGTGTGGCCTGTCTCACCACGGAGGCAAGTAGGAAGGCCAGGCCGTTTTTCGAGCGGCAGGGCTGGACCGTGGAGCGGGAGCAGCGGGTCGTGAAACGCGGCGTGTCCCTCACGAACTTCAGGATGACAAAGTGGCTGAGCAGTCTAAAGGATTAGCAGGCGACGATGGAATTTATTAGCAAAGATATTAATTAATTCACAAAAAATTATCGATTTATTGATAATTTCTTATTTTTAATAAATCTATGAATCAAATTAAAACTCCTCCCATTAGCATCCGCATTCTGAAGAGTAACCACTTCCTCGGGACTTACCTCTGCTATCAGCATTTTCTCCAACCAGGTAGTTCCAACTCCAACAAAATAGCCACAACCTCTCGCCGCCATCATTCTTTCTTCAAAATTTTCCCTAAACTCATCTGCACCCTCCGGGAAGTAAAATCGCGATCCAGGCGGGCTGGTTCTGGATGCCGCCCTTATGGTGAGCACATCCGGCATCCAATTTCCGTTCAAAGGGACAAATTCGTAGGCCCTGAGAATGACGATGCGCGATTCAGCTAGGGGAGAAAATCTCATGGCCGCCCCTGAAGGGAAGACTATCAGTCCATTCTCCGGCCCATCGTAAAAATCCAGCATTATCACTGTATGGAACCCCATATCATGGGTCACCCCTGACCTCTTTGACAATTCTCTCAAGGTATCCAATGAAGAGCGGGGCATGCCTCGATCCATCTCAATCTATTTCTGAGCTCTATATAGCAATAAAATTTCTGTTCTGCTGAATTAGAAAGATTAAAAGGAAAATTTAGCAAACAATCACTGCAACTAACTCACCATATCTCCACCGACGCGCAGCCGAGCTCCCCTGCGACCGCTCTCACCGGCGCTTCGGAAAAATACTCTATCATGGTTGCCCCATGAGGGAGGCGCACGACCTCGCCCTTGTCGTTACGCACTGTTTCAAAGCGCCAGATCCCGGCGCTTGATTCTACGTCCAGCTTTTTCCAGTCCCAGCCATTCATCGCCCCGCACGCCAGGGCGCGGCCGGTCAGGCTGTAGACGGCACCACCGACATGCACGACAGGACAGTTCGAGTGTTCGGCGGGCACACACTCGACACCAGCCGACGGAAACTCGTAGGGCCAGTTTTCGGGATCATCCTTTTCGCAAATGACCCGACGCTTTCCTTCGGGCCAGGGACCGGAGACGAACTCGAATTTGGGATCGCACATCTCATCTACCGGCTCCCAAGACAGCGCAGAACTCATCTGTATCGAAATTATACCAGCGGTTACCAGCAGACCAAAGCGCGTGACACGGCCCATCACGTTCTTTTCCTGTGGGTTAATTTCATTCACACATCTGGTCCGCAATGTCGTTGATGAGACCACCTCCGGGCCTACACCATCGGTTAAGTTGATGGCGCGCCCGCTACCGCACCTCAAGAAAGTGAAGCAATGCTTTCGCATAGGCGGTGCGGCGCTCCTGCCTGCCACCTTCAACACCCTTCCTAATAAAGTCGCGCAACTCCAGTTTGTAAATTTCCACCGCAGGATCATCCATTACAAGATCCGCAAGCAGGTTCATGCCGCCCCCTTGAAGACCGAGATGCCATAACCCAAACCAGAAATATGAAAATCGTTGTGGTTGAGGCATCTTCGCCACCTCTTTGTAATAATAATCGTGATAAACGCTCGATATAGGCCCCGATCCGAAAGCGTAAATATCTCCGAACTCAACATACTCGGCATCATACCTAACGATTATATCGCCAATTATCTGCTTAAGACGCTGATCCACCGACGCTTCTTCGGCCTTTACGGGACTGTAAAAGACCAACGCTCCCATCAGAAACAGAAATTTACAAACCATCGATGCTTTTCGGAGTTTCACTAACAACCCTTTCCCCAAGTAACGTGACTTTTTAACCGAATTAACGAATAGTTTTACGAGTCCTCCTGGCTTCGCACAACATTCACTCGTCGAACCCTCGACTTTGCCCCCCTTGCCCGGCTTAAGCGTGAGGTTTGTCGCGTTCTCCGGGCCTGCGATGAACGCGTCGTTGCCGAGAGGAGCCTGTTACCACGATGGGTGGCATGGCGCGGCAGACCGAGAATCACGACACTAGCGAGACGGGCCATGCCCCACAATTTGCAGGATCAGCGGCGGGCGTCAATTAAGTACACTGTCACCGAAACCCACTTTACTACCGCAACTATGAGATGTGACCTTGGCGGTTACGGTAACAGGTGCAAACCTCCCGCCCCTTGCCGGCTACCGCCGCGGCTTGACGGATCGTCAGGCAAGGGTAAGCTTGCCGTCCAAAGGCGTTGCTCATTTGAAGGAATATTCATGGTCCGCCCGATATCGGCCGCCTTACTCGTCTGGGTCGCGCTGACGGTTCCTTACCAGGCATTGGCAGATTCAGCACCGAAACCTTGCGCCGAAATGCCGGGAACGCCCAGCAGGAAGCCGAAGCCGTTATGGAAGTCGGTGCCGCTGATGTCCGTGCTCACCAAGGTGGAGGAACGCGGGGAGGCCGGGTTTCGGTTGGCGTGGTCGCCGCCCCTGTCGCAGTGCCTGGTGGAGACACTGGATGCGGGGGGCATGCCGATCAATGCGGTGCACGCAACATTCCTGAAGGACGGCAAGGATCTTGAGGACAGGCTGATCTACCGCTTCTCGGGCGGTGAAGCCGATGGCGCGCGCGATGTGGTCGTGCTGTTCGACCCCTTATCGTCCGTCCTCACGAAGGTCCATCTGTTCTATGTCGCGGAAATGCGCGGCGGCCAGATTTTCTACTATGCCATGTTCGACGGATTGCCACCCTACGAGACGCTCAAGCAGACCGTGGCCGGCGTGCTGAGCGGTGAAGAAAAGCCGCTGGCGGTGGTCCATTGGCAACCCGGCGCCAAGGAGGGCAGCATCGACGTTTTCGACGCGGACAGGCTGAAGCGTTAGGCGCCGATTTTCGGTCGGGGGGCGGAATGACGATTCACGGTTCTGAAGAACGTGCCCGAATCGGACTCTTGCGCTCCATCCTCCAAACAACGCTGGAACGGGCGTCATTATCGATACAGGTGGACCATTGAGTACCGGAGAGAATTTTATAGCTCATTGGATCTGGATGGCAGGTCTCGCAATATCTTTCGTTCTGATAGTCAGCCTACCCCTTCTTGTTGATGGCGAAAGACTTGAGTTGTTCGCGATAGAAGATGTAGAAGTCTACTCAAGCCCAGAGGGTTCGACCGTAACGGCGCTTATTAGATCCGGTGAGCTCGCTCCCATTATCGCATGCGACTACACCAAATCAGATAGAATTTTGGAAATTGAAGTAGATGGAAGAGCCGGTTATGTTATTGATGGAAAATATACTATAATCAAGAAATCCAGATCAGAACATTCTATCTCTCCGGTCTCATTTTCATGCTAAACTGACAGGCTCGTCGAGCGACTGTTATTAGTGATAGTGTCGACGGCCCTTGCAGAAATAACCCACCCGCATCGCCGAAGAACGTACGCACCCGCCCATTGCCACGCTAAAGGTAATATGGTGCAGCAGGCCGGGAATGACGGCACGGGCGCGGCGGGCCACGCCCCATTGTCAGCGTAACTCGTAATTCTAGCGTACTTTTACGTACGAAATCGCAAAATCAGGATTTACTCTTAACAAAACATCCCCCAACAGAGTTCTTTCTAATTCAGGACTCCAGAACCCCTGGGTTCTTTTGGGTCGGAGATGACCATCATACCCAAACACATAATCATTAAAACCCAAACGTACAGTCGAATCATAAGTCAAATAATGATACCACGTATTAGAATTTTCGACTACAAGCCTGCCCTGAACCCTGTATTCCAAACTATACGTGCCATCTTCGTATAGCACTAGTCGCTCATCACCCTGATCATGAGTCGCAACGTACAACCCGATGACTGACGCTCGATCCACCGAATCGGAACAACCTGATAAGGCTATCGCGTACAATACACAGGCCATCTTCAGCACATACCCAAGCATCAATACCTACCAAATCCGGTGACACAGCGTAATCGAGGCATGCCGATGCCAAGCTGGTCACCCTCCTCCACACCATCACCGATACATTTCCGCCGGCGTCCACCCCGCCTGATCTGCCTCGCCCTCCGAAAAGAACCATCGTTCCCCGGCGGACTGGTTGATCACTGATTTCGGTGACAGATTTCGGTGACAGTGCACTTAACTGTCCTTCGGCTTCGGGCCCCGCTTGCCGGGCTTGAGCGTACGGTTTGTCGCGTGTTCCAGGCCGACGATAAACGCGTCGTCGCCGAGGGGGCGGCCGATGGTTTCGGCGCGGCGCAGGCCGTCGAGCAGCGCCGGGTCGCCCTCGGTGGCGATGAAGTCGGCGAAGGGCGCGAACCGCTCCAGCACCGGCGCCAGCGTGGTGATGCCGTCGTCGCGGCCGGACAGGTGGGCATGCACGCTGGACCACGGCCAATCCTGGGCCCGCGCCGCCAGCCGCGCCCGGACGGGGTTGAGGGCGATATAGCGCACCGCCGCGCCCAGATGCGCCTCGTCCATGGCGGCGGCGCCGAACCGGCCCTGCCAGAAATGCCCGCTCCGCCGCTCGCGCGCGTGCACCGCGCCGGCATAGCGCCGGTGCACCGGCGCCAGCGCGCGCCGCAGCCCGTCCGCGTCGGATGGCACCAGGATCAGGTGGACGTGATTGGGCATCAGCACCCAACTCCAGACCTCGACGCCCGCCGCGCGGCACGAGGCGGCCAGCAGGTCGCGGTAGAGCGCGTAGTCCGCGTCGCTGAAGAACGTCCGCGCCCGCCCGTTGCCACGCTGGGTGACATGGTGCGGCAGACCGGGAATGACGACGCGGGCGAGACGGGCCATGACGCACTCTCGCCGGATCGGCGGCGGGCGTCAATTAAATGCACTGTCACCGAAATTTGATTGAGCCCGGTCAATGCGCACTCGCACTTGGGTGGGCAGAATGCTCGTTCCCTTTCAGGAGCGTTTCATGAAAACCCTATCGCGGCTTCGGATTTTTCACGCCTGCCTGGCGATCGTCGCCGTAACTGCTTACGCGACCGGTGAGGCGGGCAGTATCCATGCGTGGTTCGGTTACGGGGTTGCGTGCCTGATCGTCGTGCGCCTGATCTGGGCGACCACCGGCGTAACGCAACTCGGACTCAGCAAGTTCTACCCGAATTTCGTGGGTCTAAAGCTCGGCAATGCGGCCACCCATCCTGCGATCAGTCGAACTCTTCTGGCAGGCATTGCCTTGCTGGTCGTGGGTGCGGCGGCCACGGGTATCTGGATGGACCAGGGCAAGACCATCGGTTTCGGCCAGGCGCGGCCCACTGCCTATATTGCTGAGGCTGCGGATGGTGGCGAAGAGGAGCATGGGGATGGAGGGATGGTCGGCGAGGTGCATGAGACGCTCGCCAACGCGCTCGTGGTCGTCGTCGCGTTCCATGTCCTGTATCTGCTTCTCTTCAAGAGGCCGCTCGCCCTGTTCATGCTGTTCATCCGCGCGCCGCATGGAAACCGGCGCCGGCGAGATGCACGTGAAGGCGAAAGCGTTGCCGATGGAGATGATCGCCAGCTACCCTGATTTGTTCAGGTAGGGCGAGCCGCCAGGAGCGATGACCGGAGAGGCGCTCAAGGGCGGCCGCGCCTGCACCCTGCGAATTCGGTGCCAGTGCACTCAACCATCCTTAGACTTCAGGCCCCGCTAGTCGGGCGTGAGCGTGCGCTTCGAGCGGACTGATACCCCGGTCGCGGGCCGTGTGGTAAGGTGACTGCACAGGTGCACACCGCACGTTCAGGCAGTTCAGATCAGCATGGCCCGCAAACGCTCGAAACCCGATCCCGTTGAAGACCTGCCCGACGACGAGGCGCCCGCCCCGGTGGTGCATTGCTGGCTCTGCGGGCGGCCCACGGGCGAGACCATCGTCTGGCACCATCCCGTGCCCAAGAGCCGGGGCGGGCGTGACGTGGTGCCGATGCATCCCATCTGCCAGCAGACGCTGATGGCCAATTTCACCAATTCCGAACTGCAGCGCCACGGGCTGGACGTGGAGGGCCTGCTGGCCAACCCCAACGTGCGCAAATTCGTGGATTGGGTGGCGAAGAAGGACCCGGATTTCACCGCGAGCACGGCCAAGAAGCAGCGCTGAGCGGGCATCTGGCGCATTCGGCATCTGGCGCTTTCGAACGTGCCATACCCCTTGCCGCCGGATCGGCGGCGAGCGGAAATTAAGTACACTGTCACCGAAATTTGGCGCCGACATTGGGTGCTGGCCGTCGCGTCCGAGCCATAAATATTCGTGTGAATTCAGCGGATAAATGAACCAAATATACAAATATTAATTTAACAACTTGTAAACAATACCCTTGATCACCAAGTACGCTGATATAATAAAACATGACAAGGATCGCCCGATGTATACGCGCCTTGATAGTTATATTGAGACCTGGTTGGATCAGAATGTCGGGTCCGGCCCCGAGTTGCTTCCGAATGATTCCGAACTGAGGGAACTGGCCAGGTCCTTGGCCTGCGACGTGAACAATCACGCGTTCGACAGCATGGACCTCGACTCATACGGCCCGTTCGCCCGGCGCATCGGCGAGGCGAGGCGCGCCGCGAACGCGCCCGCCAGAGCCAATCTGAATGGCCCTGCTTAACCGAGGCGGCGAAAGACCGCCCTATCCCCGGTAGCGGAACAGGCCTTCCTGGGCGACGGAGGCGACGAGCAGGCCGTCGCGGGTGTAGATGCTGCCGCGGTTGAAGCCGCGGGCGCCGGAGGCGCTGGGGCTGTCCATGGTGTAGAGCATCCAGTCGTCGTCCATCTTGAAGGGATGATGGAACCACATGGCGTGATCGAGGCTGGCGGATTGCAGCTTGCCCGACAACCAGGTGATGCCGTGCGGGCGGAAACAGGTGTCGAGCAGGGTCATGTCCGAGGCATAGGCGAGCATGCACTGGTTGAGCGGCAGATCGTCGCCCACCGAGGCGCGCGGGCGGAACCAGACGTGCTGCACCGGCTCGGTCGGCTGCGGGTTGATGAAATCCTGGCGGTTCACGTGGCGCATCTCGATGGGGCGCGGGCGCGAGAAGTGCTTGGCGATGTGCTCGGGCACCTTGTCGATCACGGCGAGGCGCAGTTCCTCGTCGCTGGGCAGGGATTCGGGCGGCGGCACGTCGGGCATGCTGGCCTGGTGCTCGAAGCCGTCCTCGGGAATCTGGAACGAGGCGGCCAGGTTGAAGATCTGCTTGCCGTGCTGGATCGCCACGACGCGGCGGGTGGTGAAGCTCTTGCCGTCGCGCGAGCGGTCGACCTCGTAGATGATCGGCACCTTGGGGTCGCCCGGGCGGATGAAATAGGCGTGCAGGGAATGGCAGATGCGGTTCTCGACCGTGCGATAGGCGGCGACCAGCGCCTGGCCGATCACCTGGCCGCCGAACACGCGCTGCCAGCTGACATCCGGGCTGAGGCCGCGGAATAGGTTCACCTCGAGCGGCTCGAGATCGAGCAGCTTGATCACGTCCTCGACGGCATCCTCGTGGGTTTCGGTCATGACAGGCTCCGTCGTCGGTGAAAAGGTGCCCGGTATTATGCGCAGACGCGCCGGTGTGTCACGCGTTTGCGAAAGCCGCGCATGCATGGCAGGTGCCCCGGCACCGCGCGCGCTTTCCACCGTTCATGAGCGGCCCATATACTGACACCGACGCCCGCAATGCCAAGGAGGCCCGATGGCCCGCGTTCCCGCCCCCAAGAAACCCGCCGCGAAAAAGGCACCGCCCCGCAAGGTCGCGGCCAAGAAGGAACCCGCGCGCAAGGGAGAGGCCGCCAGCCTGGTGATCCGCAACGCCACGCCGGACGACGTGGAAGCGATCATCGCCCTGGTGCAGCGGGTCTATCCGGACGACCAGCCTTATACGCAGGGCATGGTGCGCGGCCAGATCGTCACATTTCCCGAGGGCCAGTTCGTCGTCGTCTATGAAGGCGAGGTGGTGGGCTATGCCGCCAGCTTCCTGATCGACGAGGCGACCGGCATGAGCCAGCACCGCTGGAGCGAGATCACCGGCTCGGGCTATGGCTCGCGCCACGATCCGAACGGCGAATGGCTCTATGGCATGGAAGTGTGCGTCGACCCGAGCCGGCGGCGGCTGCGCATCGGCCAGCGGCTGTACGACGCGCGCCAGCGGCTGTGCGAGGTGCAGGAGCTGAAGGGCATCGTGTTCGGCGGGCGCATGCCCGGCTGGGCGCGGCGGCGCAAGGCCTGGCCGGACCCGTGGGAGTACGTGCAGGCGGTGGCCGCGCGCAAGATCGACGATCCGGTGGTGAGCTTCCACATCCGCGCCGGGTTCGAGCCCATCGGCGTGCTTAAGAACTATCTGCGCGGCGACCGGGCGTCGGGCGGCTATGCCACGCACATGGTCTGGCGCAATCCCTATGCGCTGGAAGAACCGAGCCCGCATTCACCGCCGCAGGGCGAGAAGGAAGCGGTGCGCGTCGCCACGGTGCAGTTCCAGCAGCGGATGATCGGCAGTTTCGACGAGTTCGTGTCCAACGTGGAGTATTTCGTCGACGTCACGGCCGATTATCGCTGCGACTTCGTGGTGTTCCCGGAGCTGTTCACCCTGCAGCTGCTGGCGTTCGAGAAGCGCAAGCTGACGCCGGCCGAGGCCATCGAGACGCTGACCGAGTTCACGCCGCGCTTCATCGCGGCCATGCGCGAGCTGGCCATCGGCTACAACATCAACATCATCGGCGGCTCGCACCCGACGCGGACCGAGGATGGCGACATCCAGAACGTGGCCTATGTGTTCCTGCGCGACGGCTCGGTGCATGCGCAGGAGAAGATGCACCCGACGCCCAACGAGCGCCACTGGTGGAACATCAAGGGCGGCGACCACACGGCGGCGATCCAGACCGATTGCGGGCCGATCGGCGTGATGGTCTGCTATGATTCCGAGTTCCCGGAACTGGCGCGCCGGCTGGTCGACGAAGGCGCCAAGCTGCTGTTCGTGCCGTTCTGCACCGACAACCGGCAGGGCTATCTGCGGGTGCGCTACTGCGCGCAGGCGCGGGCGATCGAGAACCAGTGCTATGTGGTGATGTCGGGCAATGTGGGCAATCTGCCCAATGTGGACAACATGGACATCCAGTACGCCCAGTCCTGCATCCTGACGCCCTGCGACTTCCCGTTCGCGCGCGACGGCATCGCCGCCGAGGCGACGGAGAACGTGGAGACGGTGACCATCGCCGACCTGGACATGACCGACCTGGCCTGGGCACGGGCGCAGGGCACGGTGCGCAACCTGCGGGACCGGCGGTTCGACCTGTACAAGATCAACTGGCGCGACGGCGGCTAGGGCAGCGGAACGCGCTCGGCGCCGAGAGCGTCGAGGGACGCCTCGTCATGGCTGGCGAGGAGCAGCGCGCCGCCATAGCCGGCGAGCGCCGCCTCGATCACCTCGATGGAGGCGAGGTCGAGGTGGTTGGTCGGCTCGTCGAGGATCAGCAGGGACGGCGCCGGGCCGCCGAGCACGCAGGCGAGGCCGGCGCGCAGCCTTTCGCCGCCGGACAGGGCGTGGACCGGTTTCAGCGCCGCCTCGTTGCGGAACAGGAAGCGGGCGAGCAGCGCCCGGGCGTCATTGTCGGACAAGGCCGGATTGAGCCGGCGGCAATTGGCGAGCACGCTGTCGCCGGGGCGCAGCAGGGTGACGTGCTGATCGAGCATGGCGACGCGGCCGGCGCACGAGACCGTGCCTTCCGACGGCGCGATCCGGCCGGCGGCAAGGCGCAGCAGGGTCGTCTTGCCCGCGCCGTTCGCGCCGCGGACCGCGAGGCGCGCGGCACCCTTTAGGGTCAAGGAGACGTGGCGCAGGATCCAGCGCCCATCGGGCGCCTGCCATCCGGCGTCGTCCATCACGAGGACGTGCCGTTCCGCTGACGCATGCGCCTGCGGGAGGGCGACCCGCAGCGGGGTGAGGATTTCGACGCGCCGGCGCGCCTCGTCCAGCGCATCCGCCGCCTCGCGGCGTTTCCGGCCGGCCAGCGCGCTGCCCCTGCCCGCCGTCGTCTCGGCCCGCTGCCTGCGGGCATCGAGAAGGATTTTCGGGGCGTCGCCCTTTGCCCGCTTGCGCAGGCCCGCGCCGTCGCGGCGCGCCTGCCGCTCGCGCGTGTCCTGGATTTCGCCCTCGGCCTGGCGGATCGCCCGTTCGGCGGCGGCGGCGTCACGCGCGGCGGCGGCCCGTTCCTCGTCGCGGCGGGCGGCATAGACGTCCCAGTTGCCGCCATAGGCGCGCGCGCCAAGCGAGGACAGCTCGACGATGCGGTCCATGCCGGCGAGCAGGGCGCGGTCGTGGCTGGCGACGACGGCGCCGCCCTTCCAGCCGGACAACAGTTCCATCACGGCGTCGCGGCCCCGCGCGTCAAGATTGTTGGTGGGTTCATCGAGCAGGATCATGTCCGGCGCGTCGAGGAGGAGCGCGGCGAGCGCGGCGCGGACGGCCTGCCCGCCCGAGAGCGTGGACAAGGGACGCAGCGGGTCGAGGTCCGTCAGGCCCATGCGGCCCAGCGCGGACTCGATCCGGGCCGGCAAGGTCCAGTCCGCGTCGGCCAGATCGCGCTCGTCGCCCTGCCCCGCCACGATGCGCTCGAGACGCTCAAGGCCAGCGCGCACGCCGAGGGCGTCGGCGACCAGCGCGTCCGCCGCCGCGCCCGTCTGCTGGGACAGCATGGAGAGACGGCCGTGGCGCGCGATGCTGCCCGAGGACGGCGACAGCGTGCCGGCCATCAGACCCAGCAGCGTGCTCTTGCCGCTGCCGTTGCGGCCGACAAGCCCGGTGCGTCCGGGACCAAAGGCGATGGTGAGATCGGAGAGGAGGCGATGCCCGTCAGGCGTGGTCCAGGAGACGGATTTCAGGTCGATGAGAGGAAACATGGCATACCGATGCAGCAGTGACGACGCGGGTGACAGCGGCGGTCGTCATCAGTTTCATCGGCAGGGTCCTCCTTCTCGCGACAGGCTGGAAGATAGGCCGCGCAGCGCGGGCGTCAAGCCTGCGGGGTGGGCGCGGGAGCCGGCTTGTTGACCAGCTTGCCGTTGAAGGCGATGGAAATGCGGATGTCGTCCTGCTCGTTGGGATAGACCCAGTGGCGCAGATAGGACGGGAAGATCAGCATGGTTCCGGCGACGGGCATCTTGCGGATCTTCGGCGCGAAGTGGATGGATTGCAGACCGTCCATCTGGGAGACGGTGCCGCGCGGATCGAGGAATTCGATGGAGCCGCTGCGGCCGCTCGGGGCCGGCGGGACGGTGACATAGTAGCTGCCCGACCACTCGTGGTGCGGATGGGTGTGGGGCGTGTTGTAGGCGCCGCGCTCGTTGACGTTGATCCAGCCCTGGAGCGCATACGCCTTGTTGGTGAGGTCGAGCCCCGGCGCGACCTGACGGGTCGCGGCGCCCAGCGCGACGTAAATCTGCTGCGCCAGGGTCCGGAAGGACGCCTCGGGACGGCGGAAGAAATCCGTGTCGGAATGCCAGCCATGCTGGTTGCTGCGCTGCATGCCGGGCGCTGTCCGGCGATAGGCCAGCACGTCGGCGATCAGCGCCTGGTTGAGCGCCTCGGCGTCCTCCACCTTGAAGGTGAAGACCGGCGATGGAAAACACGGCTCGGACGCGAGCAAGGTCGGCGACGGCATTGGACACTCCCCCTCTGGCCGGCGCCATTTTCCGCCAGCCGGCGCGTCGGCTCAAGCAGGCAATCGCCTACCGGACGCCGGCGCGGGCGATGTTGTAGCCGAGTTCCTCGCGGGTCAGCTGCAGGCCGATCAGGATTTCCTCGTAGGGGATATCCTCGCCCTTGAGCGGCACCACGGCATCAATGGTCTCGCTCGAGGTGCTGATGCCGTTGCTGCCGAAGCTGTGGCTGCTGTCGTAGACGTCCTTCTTGGCGACGGTCTTGCTGTCGGGCGTGATGGCGACGAAATATTGCAGCGAGGCGCCGGAGTCGGTCGAGGCCGGTCCGCGTTCGGCGACCACGTCGAAGGTGATGCGCGCGTTCACCGCGCCCTTGTCCTCGCTGTTGACGCAAACCACCTTGAGGTTGGTGATTTCGGCCCGCAGGGCGACATCCTGCGCCAGGCGGCCGAGGCCGGCGAAGCGGGTGACCTGACCCGTATAGGCGACGATGCCGACGGGCGGGCATTTCTGCTTCATCTCCTCCGACATTCCCTGGTCGACCTTGCCGCCGAACAGGCTGCACCCTGACAGCACCAAAGCACCGCCCAGAACCGCGGCAACCCGCAGCGCGCCGATAGTACGCTTCATCAATCCGCCTTTTTACCGAGCTAAAGCTTGTTATGCGCGCCGTCGCACAGGGGCGATGCGCCCGTCTGCTTGCAGCCGCAGAACCACACCGTCATGTCCTTGGACGCCTTGTATTCCAGCGGCTCCAGCCCCGAACCCTTGTGCCTGCCATCGCAGAAGGGCTGCTTGGCGCTTTGGCCGCATGCGCACCACCAATAGCTCTTGCCCGCCTTCACGTCGATGGCGTAGGGCTCTTTCTGGGCTATGACCGGCTCAGTCATGATGGTATGTCCCTTGCACTTCTATACAAACGACGCGTCGCAGCGGCATATTAGAGAACGCCATGGGTCAGGACAAGCACGCCCGGCCCGGCGCCCGCAATATCCCGCCGCACGCCCTCAGTAGCACGATTCCGAAGCAGCATGGCCGTATATACGCACGTCGACGAAGAAGCCCTCGCTGACTTCCTCAGCCATTACGATACCGGCGCGGTCGTCGCGTTCAAGGGCATCGCCGAAGGCGTCGAGAATTCCAACTTCCTGCTGCAGACGGAAAACGGCAGCTACATCCTGACCCTGTACGAAAAGCGGGTGAAGCCGGGCGACCTGCCCTTCTTCCTCGGCCTGATGAGCCATCTGGCCGCCAAGGGCATCGCCTGCCCGACGCCGATCGTGGGCGATGACGGGGAGGCGCTGCGCGAGCTCTGCGGGCGTCCGGCGGCGCTGATCTCGTTCCTGCGCGGGCTTTCGGTCGTGCGGCCCACCATCGCCCACTGCGCCGGCATCGGCCGCGGCATGGCCGAGATGCACCGGGCCGTCGCCGACTTCACCATGCCGCGCCCCAATGCGCTGGGCCTTGCCGGCTGGCACCAGCTGGCCGATGCCTGCCGCGACCAGGCGGAAGCCGTGCGCCCGGGACTGATGGGACTGATCGACGACGAGCTGGCGTATCTGGACAAGGCGTGGCCAAGCCATCTGCCATCCGGCGTCATCCATGCCGACCTGTTCCCCGACAATGTCTTTTTCATGGGCGAGCGGCTGACCGGCCTGATCGACTTCTATTTCGCCTGCAACGATTTCCTGGCCTATGACCTGGCCATCGTCATGAACGCCTGGTGCTTCGAGCCGGACCGGGCGTTCAACGCCACCAAGGCGCGCCGCCTGCTGGCCGGCTATCAGGCCGTCCGGCCGCTGGAGAGAGACGAAACCGCCGCCCTGCCCGCCCTGGCGCGCGGCGCGGCGCTGCGCTTCCTGCTGACCCGGCTGTACGACTGGGTGAACCAGGTCGAGGGCGCGCTGGTGCGGCCCAAGGACCCGGGCGAGTATGTCGAGAAGCTGCTGTTCCACCGCCGGATCAAGAACCCCGGCGAATACGGGCTGAACTGATGGGACGGGTCACGATTCACACCGACGGCGCCTGCTCGGGCAATCCGGGTCCCGGCGGCTGGGGCGCGCTGCTGCAGTACAACGGCGCGGAGAAGGAAATCTGGGGCGGCGAGAAACCGACCACCAACAACCGCATGGAACTGATGGGCGCGATCAAGGCGCTGGAGGCGCTGAAAAAGCGCAGCGAGGTCGATCTCTACACCGACAGCACATATGTGCGCGACGGCATCACCAAATGGATCCACAACTGGAAGCGGAACGGCTGGCGCACGGCCGACAAAAAGCCGGTGAAGAACGCCGAACTGTGGCAGGCGCTCGATGCCGCGATCCAGCAGCATGACGTCGCCTGGCACTGGGTAAAAGGCCATTCAGGGCACGCCGAGAACGACCGGGCCGACGAACTGGCGCGGCGCGGTGTGGAAGAGGTTCGAAGTTCGGGCCAACCCTAACTCATTAAATGAAAAAAGGGGCGCCGGAGCGCCCCTTTCCCATCGCCCGAGAGCGAAAAACCCTTAGAGCTGGCCCAGGGCCACTTCGGCGCTGGAATTCTGGAAGGCGCCGCCCTCTTCCGTGTTGAGGTGCGTCACCACGCCGTCTTCGGCGATCAGCGAGAAACGCTGCGAGCGGTGGCCGAGGCCGAGGCCGCTGAGGTCGAGCTCGAGGCCGAGCGCCTTGGTGAAGTTGCCGCTGCCGTCAGCCAGCATCACGACCTTCTCGCCCACGTTCTGGTCCTTGCCCCAGGCGTTCATCACGAACACGTCGTTCACGGCCATGCAGGCGATGACGTCGGCGCCCTTCGCCTTGATGGCGTCGGCGTTCTGGACGAAGCCAGGCAGGTGCTTGGCCGAGCAGGTCGGCGTGAACGCGCCGGGAACGGCGAAAAGGACAACTTTCTTGCCGCCGAACAGTTCGGCCGTGGTGATCGGGGCCGGACCCTTCTCGGTCATCTGGGTCAGCGTGCCTTCGGGGATCTTGTCACCAACTTTGATCGTCATGGGAATCTCCCTATTCCTTCGGAATCTCGAATATCGGCGCCGCCGGAATGGCGGCAGCGGCCGGGATCATAGCAGCAGCATGGGCGTAAATGTATGACGGAATCGCGCCGAAACGGATGGCACGGGATGGCTCCCGGAAACGTTTCGGAAAACACGGTATAGTACCCCCGGACGAGGGATTCTTTCCCGCCTGCCCCTTGAGCCCAACGCGAGAAGGCACACTTAAAAGACCATGCCCCAGTATCCCTTCGCCGCCGACCGCGCCGCCAAACCCGACTATCTTCGTGGCAAGCTGCTGCTCGCCATGCCCAACATGGGCGATCCACGCTTCGAACGGAGCGTGATCTGCCTGTGCGAGCATTCCCCGGAAGGCGCCATGGGCATCATCGTCAACCAGCCGGCGGATCACATCGCCTTCCCGGATCTGATGGAGCAGCTGAATATTCCCACGCCGGAAACCTGCGCGCCAGTCGGCATCTTCACCGGCGGTCCAGTCGAGCCGAACCGCGGCTTCGTGCTGCATTCGACGGACTATCTGCACGAGACCAGCCTGATCATCTCGGAGCTGGTCGCCCTGAGCGCCACGGTGGACATCCTGAAGGCGCTGGCGGCGGGCGAAGGCCCGCGGCACAGCCTGCTGGCCCTGGGATACGCGGGATGGGGGCCGGGTCAGCTCGAGGCGGAAATCCAGGACAATGCCTGGCTCCACACGGAAATCGACACAGACCTGCTGTTCGCCACCGAGGCGGCGCTGAAGTGGCCGCTGGGCATGGCGAAGCTGGGAATCGACCTGTCCATGCTGTCGCCGGTCGCTGGCCACGCCTGAGACGGCGTGTGGATCAGGCGGCGAAGCGCCGCGTGATCGCGTCGTAGTCGGGCAGCTTCTTGAGCGGCCCGACTGCCGCCATGGTCGCCTTGCCCTCGCTGAGGATGAGACGCGCAGAGTCCGTCACCGCATCCATGGTGACGCTGTCGATGCGCGAGACGATTTCCTCCAGCGGGATCACCCGGCCGAACATCAGCAACTGACGCGCCATCTGCTCGACCCGTCCCGACGAGCTCTCCAACGCCATCAGCGTGCTGGCTTTCAGCTGGGCGCGGGCGCGGGCGAACTCGCGCGGTTCCACATGATCACCCATCTTGCGGACTTCGTCGGCGATGACGGTGACCAGTTCGTCGATCTGGTCCGGGCTGGTGCCCGCATAGATGCCGAACAGGCCGCCATCCATCAACGCGGCGGTGAAGGAATAGACCGAGTAGGCCAGACCTCGATTTTCGCGCACTTCCTGGAACAGGCGCGAGGACATGCCATCGCCCAGAATGGTCGACATGATCTGAAGCGCGAAGAAGCGGTCGTCGGTGAAGGCGACGCCCGGAAAACCGAAGGTCAGATGGACCTGTTCGAATTTGCGGTCGCAGCGCGCCTCGCCGCCGCGATATTCGGCCAGCGGCACCTCGTCGCGCTTGTTGGGCTTCAAATCGCCGAACTGACGGGTCGCGAGGTCCACCAGTTCGGCATGATCAATGCGGCCCGCGGCGGCGACGACCATGGAATCGGCGGCGTAGTGCTGTCCCATGTAACCGGCCAGACCATCGCGCGAAAAAGCGGAGACGGTTTCAACCGTGCCGAGGATGGGGCGGCCGACGGCCTGATCGGGATACGCGGCTTCCTGCAACAGGTCGAAGACCAGATCGTCGGGCGTGTCCTGGACTTCGCCGATTTCCTGGATCACGACACCGCGCTCGCGCTCCAGCTCGACGGGATCGAAGGTCGAGCGCTGCAGGATGTCGCCCAGCAGATCGACGGCCAGCGGCACGTCGTCGCCCAGCACGCGGGCGTAATAGGCGGTCTGCTCGCGCGACGTATAGGCGTTCAGATGCCCGCCCACATCCTCGATCGCCTCGGCGATATCGCGGGCCGAGCGGGTGGTGGTGCCCTTGAAGGCCATATGTTCGAGCATATGCGAGACGCCGTTCTGCTCGGCGGATTCGGCGCGCGCGCCGACGCCGACCCAGACGCCGATGGAGGTTGTCTGCAGCCGGTCCATCGCCTCGGTGACGACGCGCAGGCCATTGGGGAGTGTGGTGATTTCAACGCTCATTGCGTCAGTGCACCTATGTGATCCTGAACCGACTTCAAGTCGTTCGGTAAAATTTCGTAGCGTTCGGGCCGGGTCAGGAGATCGGCAAGATGCGGCGGCAGGCCGGGATAGATTCCGCTGGCGGCCTGGACCGCATCGGGGAATTTCGCCGGATGGGCCGTGGCGAGGGAAACCAGCGGAACCTCGGGACCGGTCCGCAGCTTGCGCCCCGCGGCAACGCCAACGGCGGTGTGCGGATCGATCAGCGTGGCGTTGTGCCGCAGGACATGGGCAATGGTCGCCCGTGTCTCGTCCTCGTCGATACGCGTGGCCGCGAACAGGCGCGAGGCATCCGTCACCTGGCCGTTGCCGATGGCCAGCCTGCCTGTGGCCGCGAAATCATCCATCAGCGCCGCGATGCGTGCGCCATCGCCGCCATAGAGATCGAACAGCAGACGCTCGAAATTGCTGGAGACCTGGATATCCATGCTAGGGCTGATGGTCGGCTGCACCGTGCCGCGGCTGTAGTCGCCGCTGCGCAGCGCGCGCGAGAGGATGTCGTTCACATTGGTGGCGACGATGAGCTTGTTGACGGGAGCGCCCATGCGGGACGCCACGTAGCCGGCGAAGACGTCGCCGAAATTCCCGGTGGGAACCGAGAAGTCGATCCGGCGTCCGTCGTGACCGCCCAGCGCGAGCGACGCCTGGAAATAGTAGACCACCTGCGCCAGAACCCGCGCCCAGTTGATGGAATTGACCGCGGCGAGATTCAGCCGGTCGCGGAAGGCGTGGTCGTTGAACATGGCCTTCACCAACGCCTGACAATCGTCGAACGTGCCCTGCACGGCGATGTTGTAGACGTTGGCGGATGGCACCGAGGTCATCTGCCGGCGCTGCACCTCGGACACGCGGCCGTGCGGATGGAGCATGAAGATGGTGACGTTCTCGCGGTCGCGGCAAGCCTCGATGGCCGCGGAGCCGGTATCACCCGAAGTGGCGCCGACAACGGTGATCCGCTCGCCCCGCTTCTTCAGGATATGCTCGAACAGGCGGCCAAGCAGCTGGAGCGCCACGTCCTTGAAGGCCAGGGTCGGGCCATGGAAAAGCTCAAGAAGCCATTCACCGGCGTCGAGCTGGCGCAGGGGCGTGACCGCCGCCTGATGGAATACGCCCGGGACGGCATAGGTTTCGTGAACGATGGCCGCAAAGTCATCCTCGGAGATGCCATCGACGAAGGGACGCATCACCTCGACGGCGACATCCGCGTAGGACAGAGATTCCCAGCGGCGCAGTTCATCCGGCGCGATCGCCGGCCAGGATTCGGGCACGTACAGGCCGCCATCGCGCGCCAGACCGGCCAATACCACATCCTCGAAGCCCAGCGCGGCCGCCGCGCCGCGCGTGCTGACATAACGCATCGATCAGTCTTTCCGCCGGTGATAGAGAACGAAGATCACCAGCGCCGTGATGGCGAAGGCGAACCATTGGAGCGCATAGGACAGATGGGGATCCTGAAGCTTCAGGACCGTCTGCCCGCCCTTGGGCCAGCCGCCCGGGTTGAGGGTCTCGTCGGCCTCGACGAAGACCGGCAGGGTCTTGAGGCCATGAGCCCGCGCCATGTGGGCGAGATCGCCCTCGAAGAACAGTTTCTTTTCCAGATCGGCGGGCGGAATGAAGTGGCGGGCCAGCCATTTCTGCTGCCAGGGCAGGCGGACGAGGCCGGTGACCGTCACCGTGCCGGATACGAGGCCATCGGGCCGCGCCTCGGGCGCGCGCTGCTCGTAGGGCACCCAGCCGCGATTGACCAGAACGACCGTGCCGTCGTCGCGGCGCAGGGGCGTGATGACCTGCCAGCCGAAATTGCCGTTGCCGGACTGGGCCTGGAGATAGCTCTCCTTGTCGTGGAGGAACTCGCCCGTCACGGTGACGTGGCGGTACTCCCAGTCGTCAGGCACCTCGATGGCCGATGGCAGCGGCGTCGCCGGCAACTCGACCCGCTGCTCGATCTTGTCGACCAGATCATGCTTCCAGACCATGCGCTGGAGCTGCCAGATACCGCAGGCGGCACACACGAGGACCGCCGCCACCGTGATCAGGGTCGGGATGAATTTTGGCTTCTGCAGAAAGAGTGCTGTCATGATCCCTAAAACAGTTTCGGTCCCGCCGAAGGCGGGACCGACTGCAAACAGAAAACTGGTGTGTGACGGCGATTAATGGGCCGGACCGCCAGCGCCCTGACCACCGATGTAGATGACCAGGAAGAGGAAGAGCCACACCACGTCGACGAAGTGCCAATACCAGGCCGAGGCCTCGAAGCCGAAGTGCCGCTCGGGGGTGAAGTGGCCCCGGTAGGCGCGGATCAGGCAGACCGCCAGCATGATGGTGCCGACGAGCACGTGGAAACCGTGGAAGCCGGTCGCCAGGAAGAAGGTCGAGGCGTAGATGCCATCGGTGAAGCCGAACGCGGCATGGCTGTATTCATAGGCCTGAACGACACTGAACAGCGCCCCGAGCAGGATCGTGCACCACAGGCCCTGCTTCAGGCCCTTGCGATCACCTTCGATCAGCGCGTGATGCGCCCAGGTCACGGTCGTGCCGGACAGCAGCAGGATGAGGGTATTGATGAAGGGCAGATGCCACGGATCGAAGGTCTGGATGCCTTCCGGCGGCCAGGTGCCGCCGATGAAGTGAGTCGGATAGATCGCGGCGTTGAAATAGGCCCAGAACCAGGCGACGAAGAACATCACCTCGGAGGCGATGAACAGGATCATGCCGTAGCGCTGATGCAGCGCGACGACCGGCGTGTGATGGCCGGCATGCGCCTCGTTGATCACGTCGCTCCACCAGACAAACATGGTGTAGAGCACGCCCAGACCGCCGATCGCCCACAGCCAGGGACCGACGATATTGTGCCAGTCGAGCGCGCCGCCGAGAGCGAGGACGAAGACGCTGACCGAGCCCATGAACGGCCAGAGGCTGGGGTCGACGAGATGGTAGTCGTGATTGGGTTTGGCGTGCGCGTCGGCCATGGTTATCCCCTGCTCGCTTATTGCACGGCCGCGGTCTTGTCCGCGGCCTCCTGAGTTTGGTTGTAGAAGGTGTACGACAGCGTGATGGAGGTGACGTCCTGCATGTTGCTGTCGGCCATGAAGGCGGGATCAATAAAGAAGCTCACAGGCATGTCAACCTTCTGTCCCGGCTGCAGCGTCTGTTCGGTGAAACAGAAGCATTCCACCTTGGTGAAGTAGGCACCAGCCTTGGGCGGCGTGACATTGAACACGGCCATGCCCGTCACCGGCTTGTCGGAGCGATTCTCGGCCCTGTAGAAGGCCAGCTTGTTCTCGCCGACCTTGAGATCCATGGAGTACTGCTCGGGCTTGAAGGTCCATGGCAGATTCGACGCGGTGTCGGCGTTGAAGCGCACCTTCACCTCGCGGTCGAAAATCTGGTCCGGCGTGGCATCGGCGCGCATGGGGGTGCCGCCATAACCGGTCACCCGGCAGAAGATCTCATAGAGCGGCACCGAGGCGTAGGCGAGGCCAAGCATGCCCACCACGACGCTCGACAGGACGATGACCGTCCGGCGGTTACGATTACTGCCCCCAGATATTGCCGCCTCCCGCCATTTTCGCGATGGATGCGAGATAGAACAGAACCACCAGCACAAACAGCACGCCGGCGATCGCCCAGTTGCGGGCGCGGCGCTTCTTGTGCTCTTCGGACAATGGCATCAGCTCAACCCCACCAGTTTCTCGACCAAGAGCGCCGCGAAGAGCGCGAACAGGTAGAGGATCGAGAACAGGAACAGCCGGCGCGGCTGGGTCATGTCCTCGCCGCGCCACACGCGCCATGCCAGGACGAGGAACCCCGCGCCGAGGACCGACGAGACGGCGCCATAGAGGGTGCCGGCCATGCCGAGCAGGCTCGGGCTGATGGCGAGCGGCACCAGCAGGACGCTGTAGATGAGGATCTGCTTGCGCGTCTCGCGCTGACCGGAGACGACCGGCAGCATGGGAACGCCGACCTTTTCGTAATCGCCCTTGGCGAACAGCGAGAGCGCCCAGAAATGCGGCGGGGTCCACATGAAGATGATGGCGAAGAGCAGCAGCGGCTCCCAACTGACCGTTCCGGTCACGGCGGCCCAGCCGATCACCGGCGGCAACGCCCCGGAGGCGCCGCCGATGACGATGTTCTGCGCCGTCCGGCGCTTGAGCCACATGGTGTAGACGACCACGTAGAACAGGATCGTGAACGCCAGCAGCGCGGCCGAGAGCACGTTGATGAACAGGCCGAGCACGACCACGGAGCCGACCGACAGAGCGACGCCGAAACCGAGCGCGTCGCCATCGGTGAGCCGACCGGCCGGAATAGGCCTGCCCTTGGTGCGCGACATGACGGCATCGATGTCGGAATCGTACCACATGTTGAGCGCGCCCGAGGCGCCGGCACCCACGGCGATGCACAGGATCGCCAGGATCGCCAGGACCGGGTGGATGTCGCCGGGCGCCGCGACCAGCCCGACGAGGCCGGTGAAGACGACGAGAGACATCACCCTGGGCTTCAGCAGCGCGAGGTAGTCACCGACACGCGGATGCATGTCGGTGACGATCCCCGGAGCGTCGTTGGACTGGACCGATGCGATTGCCGCGTCGGACACGTCGTTTCTCCCGATTACTTAATCCGCGGCAGGTCGTTGAACTGGTGGAACGGCGGCGGCGACGACAGGGTCCATTCCAGCGTCGTGGCACCTTCGCCCCACGGATTGTCGGCGACCTTGCGCTTGCGGGCGAACGCCTCGGCGATGACCACAAGGAACAGGATGGCACCGGCATAGGACAGATAGGCGCCCATCGACGAGATGTGATTGAAGCCGGCGAAGGCGTCAGGATAGTCGATGTAGCGGCGCGGCATGCCGGCCATGCCCAGGAAGTGCTGCGGGAAGAAGATCAGGTTCACGCCGATAAAGGTGATCCAGAAGTGAATCTGCCCGAGGACCTCGTTGTACTGAACGCCGCTCATCTTGCCGAACCAGTAGTAGAAGCCGGCGAAGATGGAGAACAGCGCGCCCATGGACATGGTGTAGTGGAAGTGCGCGACCACGTAGTAGGTGTCGTGCAGCGCCTGATCGACGGCCGCGTTGGCCAGCACCACGCCGGTCACGCCGCCGATGGTGAACAGGAAGATCATGCCCAGCGCGAACAGCATCGGCGTCTTGAACTCGATGGAGCCGCCCCACATGGTGGCGATCCACGAGAAGATCTTGATGCCGGTCGGCACCGCGATGACCAGGGTCGCCGCGACGAAATAGGCCTGGGTGTCGACGTTCATGCCGACGGTGAACATGTGGTGCGCCCACACGACGAAGCCGATCACGCCGATGGCGACCATGGCGTAGGCCATGCCGAGATAGCCGAACACCGGCTTCTTCGAGAAGGTCGAGATGATCTGGCTGATGATGCCGAAGCCGGGCAGGATCAGGATGTACACTTCGGGGTGGCCGAAGAACCAGAACAGATGCTGGAACAGGATCGGGTCGCCGCCGCCCTGGGCGTCGAAGAAGTGCGTGCCGAAGTTCCGATCGGTCAGCAGCATGGTGATGGCGCCGGCGAGAACCGGCAGGGCCAGCAGCAGCAGGAACACGGTCACCAGCACCGACCACACGAACAGCGGCATCTTGTGCAAGGTCATGCCCGGGGCGCGCATGTTCAGGATGGTGGTGATGAAGTTGATGGCACCCAGGATCGAGGACACGCCCGCCACGTGAAGGGCGAGGATCGCGAGATCGACGGACGGGTTGCCCATGGCGCTGGAACCGTTACCGATCACCGAAAGCGGCGGGTAGATGGTCCAGCCGCCGCCCGGGCCTTCACCGATGAACAGCGACAGGACCAGAAGGGTGAAAGCGGGAATCAGCAGCCAGAAGCTGATGTTGTTCATGCGCGGGAACGCCATGTCCGGCGCGCCGATCATCAGCGGCACGAACCAGTTGCCGAAACCGCCGATCAGGGCGGGCATGACCATGAAGAAGATCATGATCAGGCCGTGCGCGGACACGAACACGTTGAAGAGCTGCTTGGCCTGGTCGGGATCGGCGGCCAGATGGGTGAAGATCTGGAGGCCCGGCTCCTGCAATTCCATGCGCATGAGGACGGACAGGCCGCCACCGACCAGACCCGCGATGATCGCGAAGATCAGGTAGAGCGTGCCGATGTCCTTGTGGTTGGTCGACATCACCCAGCGACGGAAGCCCGTCGGCAAGTGGTGGTCGTCGTGACCGGCGTGGGCGGTTTCACCGTAAGCCATCTTTAGAGCGTCCTTCTAATTCCGGCGCGGATTACTCCGCGTGCCCCGTGTTGAGGGCAAGAGTCTTGGTCTCGGCCGCGCCACTGTCGGCGGCCTTCGTCGTCGCCAGCCAGGCCTCGTACTCCGCCTTCGACACGACATCGACGGTAATCGGCATGTAGGCATGGCGCTGGCCGCACAATTCGGAGCACTGGCCATAGTAGCGCCCTTCCATGCCCGGCAGTACGCGGAACCAGCGCTCGTTCAGACGGCCGGGAACGGCGTCGACCTTCACGCCGAAGGACGGGATGGTCCACGAATGGATCACGTCCTGCGGGTTGGCCGTCACCTGGAGCCGGATCACGGTGTTGACCGGGATGACGATATGGTTGTCGACGGTCAGCAGGCGGGGCTGGCCCGGTTTCAGGTCCGCTTCCTCGACCAGGATGGAGGAGAAGGACACTTCTTCTTCCGGATACTCATATTCCCAGTACCAGCGGTTGCCGGTGACCTTCAGCACGATCTCCTCGGCTTCGGGAGCGACGCCCGAATAGGCCGCGAGATCCGCCGGCGGCGCATCCTGGAAATACACGGCGCGCACGCTGATGATGCCGATGATCGCGACGATGATGGTGGGCACCACCGTCCAGACCACCTCGATCATGGTGTTGTGCGAGGTGCGGCTGGGAACCGGGTTGGCCTTCGCGCGGAACCTGAAGAGCGTGTAGGCCATCAGCGCGGCGACGATCACCGAGATGACGACGATCAACGGCATGAGGATGTCGTTGTGGAACCATTCGATTTCCACCTTCACATCGGTCGCGGCGACCTGGAAACCGAGCTGCCAGGGTTTGGGCTCGCCTTTCGTCACGATGTCGGCGAAAGCCGCGCCGGGCGCGGCAAGGGAGAGGAGCGAGCTCAGAGCGGCCGCCATTGTTTTTACTTTAGACATTCTCGTCCTTCGGTTCGCAAAGGTCCCGGCCGGGGGGCCTGAAAAGTCGGCGCGACACTACACCCAGTGTTTTGCCTTCACAACCGGTTATCGAGCCTCGCAAGGCCCGTTGGCAAGCACAATTCACGGGCAATGGGTGTACATCGGAATGGCGTCTCTGGCTCTGTGCGGAAGGCGCATAATTGATGGTCGAAATGCGCATGGTGCCGGTCCATATTAGGGATCACAGACGCTTGAATGATCGGAAATCCCCCATGTCGGACGAATCAATCGCCAGAGATCTCTTCTATACGCAGACCGGCCTTGACGAGGCGGCGGCGCTGGCGATCACGGAAAACGCGCTGCACGGGTGCGACGACGGCGAGCTGTACCTTGAGTACACCCAGTCCGAGAATTTCGTTTTCGATGACGGGCGGCTGAAGAAGGCCAGCTTCGACACGGCGCGCGGATTCGGCCTGCGCGGCGTGTCCGGAGAGTCGACGGGCTATGCCCATGCCTCGGAACTTTCGGAACAGGCGCTGAAACGTGCCAGCGACACCGTCAGCGCCGTGCGGCGCGGCCGGTCCGGCATCATGACACCTGCCCCGAACGGCACCAACCAGAAGCTCTACGCGCCGGACAACCCGCTCGATCAGGTCGCGTTCGACGCCAAGGTCGGCATTCTCGAAAGCATGGATGCCTATGCCCGCTCGCTCGACTCACGCGTCCGGCAGGTGTCGGCCTCGTTGTCGGGCGAATGGTCGGTGGTGGAAATCGTCCGGGCCGACGGCAAGCGCGTGCGCGACATCCGTCCGCTGGTCCGTCTCGACGTCTCGGTGATCGCGGGACAGGGCGACCGCCAAGAGAGCGGCCACATGGGCGCCGGCGGCCGTTGGGGCTATGCCGAACTGCTCGATCCGACCAATTGGCGCGGCCAGGTCGACGAGGCGCTGCGCCAGGCGCTGGTGAATCTCGACTCGGTCGATGCGCCGGCGGGCGAGATGGAAGTGGTGCTGGGCGCCGGCTGGCCCGGCGTCATGCTGCACGAGGCGATCGGCCACGGCCTGGAAGGCGACTTCAACAGGAAGAAGACGTCGGCGTTCGCCGGGCTGATGGGCGAACGCGTCGCCGCGCCGGGCGTCACCGTGGTCGATGACGGCACGCTGGAAGGCCGCCGCGGATCGCTGACGGTGGATGACGAGGGCACGCCGACCCAGTCCACCCTGCTGATCGAGGACGGCATCTTGCGCGGCTACATGCAGGACCGGCTCAACGCCCGGCTGATGGGCATGGCCCCGACCGGCAATGGACGCCGCCAGAGCTATGGCCACATGCCCATGCCGCGCATGACCAACACCTACATGCTGGGCGGGGACCGGGATCCGGGCGAGATCATCGCCGCGGTGAAGGATGGCATCTACGCGGTCAATTTCGGCGGCGGACAGGTGGATATCACCAGCGGCAAGTTCGTCTTCACCTGCACGGAAGCCTACAGGGTGCAGAACGGCAAGATCGGCGCCCCCGTCAAGGGCGCGACCCTGATCGGCGTCGGGCCGGAGGCGCTGAAGCGGATCCGCATGATCGGCAACGACATGAAGCTGGATTCGGGCATCGGTACCTGCGGCAAGAGCGGTCAGGGCGTTCCCGTCGGCGTCGGTCAACCGACCATGCTGATCGACGGCCTGACCATCGGCGGCACGGCATCCTGAGGACTAAAAAAACCTTCAGGCCTGCATAATCCCTTAACAAAACTTAACCAAGCGGCCCGAACGCCGCTGGAAAAGCCGTGCTATTGTCGCGCGGTGAAGGGAACTGGCCGTTCCCCGGCGCTGGAGAAATGGGTCCAGCGCAGGGAGCGGGCCGCTCGGTTCCGGATTTGGCTAGCCATTTAAGTAGGGCGGATGGGTCGCGGCATCGTCCGAAATATTCCGTCCAGGACGCAGATGAATATGTATGCCGGGCAGCGCATGAGCTTCAAGCGCGACAAGGTCTATCACGACATCCTGTCGGAACGGCACGACGTGCCCGAGGCGCACCTCATCGTCAGCACGCCGCTGCGCTGGGCGGCGGGGCTGGCCGCGTTGACCTTCTACGGGTTGATCACGTGGTCGCTCTACTGGGTGAGCAATGTGGGATTCCGGGAATCGGCCGATCCCAGCGTCGTGCCGGTCTGGCGCCACTTCCTCGGCCTGGTGCTCAACACGTCGGCCATCGGCTTTAGCGCGATCTTTCTCGTCTCGCTCGTCCTGTGGGCCGCGCGGCAGGCCAGCCCACGCTATCCCTTCGCCTTCGGAAGCCTGGGCTTCATCGCCGGCCTGCTGATCGCCACCGTTCTCTGACGCCTAATAGGCGTATTCGTCGAACACCGGCAGCACACTGCCATTCCAGCGGGTGTTGTAGGCCGCGAGCAGATCGTCGGCCTGGGTGCGGCCGGTTTCCGCGATATGGCGCAGGGACGAGAGGAAACCGGTTTCGTCGTCGCCTTTGTAGTCGAGCCGGGCGCGGCGGCGCAGTCCTTCGGCCGACAGATCCAGTACCTTCCGGGCCACGTCCTGAATGGTGCCATCGCCGATGCGGGCCTTGAGCGCGAGACGCGGCACGTCGGCGCGCAGCCGCTCGTGATCCTCGATGCTCCAGTCCTTCACCAGATCCCAGGCGGCATCCAGCACGGCATCGTCATAGAGCAGGCCGACCCACAAGGCGGGCAGCGCGCACAGGCGCTTCCACGGGCCGCCATCGGCGCCGCGCATTTCCAGGAATTTCTTGAGCCGCACTTCCGGGAACACGGTGGTCATGTGCTGTTCCCAGTCGTCCATGGTCGGCAGCTCGCCCGGCCGACCCGGCAGACGGCCCTCCATGAACGCGCGAAACGACTGGCCGGCGACGTCGATGTACCGACCGTCGCGATAGATGAAGTACATGGGCACGTCGAGCACGTAGTCCACATAGCGCTCGAAGCTCATGCCGTCCTCGAACACGAAGGGCAGCACGCCGCAGCGGTCCGGATCGGTGTCCTCCCACACATGGCTGCGATAGGACAAGTAGCCGTTGGGTTTGCCTTCGATGAAGGGCGAATTGGCGAAAAGCGCCGTGGCGACCGGCTGAAGCGCCAGCGACACGCGGAACTTCTTCACCATGTCGGCTTCCGACCGGTAGTCGAGATTGGCCTGCACGGTGCAGGTGCGGAACATCATGTCGAGGCCCATGGTGCCGACCTTCGGCATGTAGTTGCGCATGATCTGATAGCGGCCCTTGGGCATCATGGGCACGTCCTCGCGCCGCATGTTGGGCGTGAAGCCCAGGCCGATGAAGCCCACGTTCAGCTCGCGCGAAACCTGCTGCACCTGATCGAGATGGGTGTTCACCTCGTCGCAGGTCTGCCAGATGGTATCGAGCGGGGCGCCCGACAACTCGAACTGGCCGCCGGGCTCCAGGGTGATGGAGGCGCCGTCCTGCTTGAGGGCGATGATGTTGTCGCCCTCGGCGACGGCTTCCCAGCCGAAACGGCACATGCCATTGAGCACGGCCTGAATCCCGGACGGCCCGTCATAGGGCAGCGCCTGCTTGTCGGAAAGGCGGAAGCCGAACTTTTCGTGTTCGGTGCCGACGCGCCACTGTTCCTTCGGCTTGTTGCCGCTCTCGATGTACTCGACGAGCTGCGTCTTCGATTCGACGCGCGTCTGGTTGGCTTGGCCCGGTACTCCGGCCATGGCTATGGGCTCCTACCCGTTTGAGTATCGCCAAGTAACGACTGGCGCAGCGCCTTTCAAGAGCAATCACACCTGACCGCTTCGCGGCGGTGTGGCCCAATCTCCCAGCGTTGCCTGGAACAGGCTGAGCGCCGCCACCGCCGCCGTATCGGCGCGCATGATTCGCGGCCCCAGACTGATGGGGACGGCGCGCGGCAATCGCCGAATCATGTCCCGCTCGGCGTCGGTGAATCCGCCTTCCGGTCCGGTCAGCACGGCCCACGAGTCGCCCTGCCCGCGCAGCCCCTGCAGCGTCTCCAGCGCCGGTCTGTCGCCGCCCTCGTCGCAGAAGATCAGGCCGCGTCCCTCGGGCCAATCGCCGAGGATGTTGCGCAGCGGGCGCGCGGCCTGCACCTCGGGTACGCCGAGACATTCGCATTGCTCGGCGGCTTCGACCGCGTTGGCGCGCAGCCGGTCCTCGTTGATGTTGCGCACGATGGTGCGGTCGGTCAGTGCCGGCACCAGCGCCGCGGCGCCCAGTTCGGTCGCCTTCTGAACAATGAAGTCAAGTCGCGCGCCCTTGATCGGCGCGAAGACGAGCCAGAGATCCGGCACGGAACTCTGCATCCGGACGGACGCTTCGGCACGCGCGGCGCCACTCTTCTTGCCCAGCGCCGTCAACGCGATGGTCCATTCGCCGTCGCGGCCATTGAACGCATGCAACCTGTCGCCTTCGCGCTGGCGCATGACCGCGCGCAGATAATGGACCTGGTCGCCGGTCAGCGCGATATCCGCGCCGGGAGTCAGCGGCTGGTCGATGAACAGACGGATTTTCGAGGGGTCGTAGGCCATGACGGTGTGTTGCTCCAGAACCCCGATAGCGCTAACACACTTCGATGACGAAGCGAAAGCCAGCCTGATGGAGCCCGCAACCGCCCGCCCCGCCGACGCCGTGCCCGATGGCTGGGTCGACCGGTGGCTCCCCGCCGACCTGCGACCATGGGCGCGGCTCATGCGGCTCGACCGGCCGGTCGGTGCGTGGCTGCTGCTGTGGCCATGCTGGTGGAGCACCGTGCTGGCCGCCGGCGCGGCCGAGGTTAGGCCCTGGGACATGCGCGTGCTGGCGCCGCTGGCGGCCTTCGCCGCCGGCGCGCTGGTGATGCGGGCGGCCGGCTGCGCCGTCAACGACATCTGGGACCGTGACATCGACGGCAAGGTGGCGCGTACCGCAGGACGCCCGATCGCCAGCGGCGCCATCAGCGTCACGGGCGCGCTGACCCTGGTGGCCGCGCTGGGGCTGCTGGGTCTCGCGATCTTGCTGTCGTTCAATGCGCCGACCATCGTGGTCGCCATCGCCTCGTTGCCACTGGTCGTGCTCTATCCTCTCGCGAAGCGCGTCACTCACTGGCCGCAGGCGGTGCTCGGGATCGTCTTCAACTGGGGTGCCCTGCTCGGCTGGACGGCGGTCACGGGCGACTACCCGGGTTGGCCTGCCGCCGCGCTTTATGCCGGCTGCTTCTTCTGGACGCTGGGCTACGACACCATCTACGCGCACCAGGACCGGGAGGACGACATCAAGGCCGGCGTACGGTCGTCGGCCCTGGCGCTGGGCTGCAACACCGCCCCGGCTCTGGCGGTCTTCTATGGCCTTGCCGTGCTGTCGTGGGGATCCGCCGGCTGGCTGACCGGCGCCGGGCCGGTGTTCTACGCTGGCCTCGCGCTAGCCGCCGCGCATTTCGCCTGGCAGATCCGCAGGCTCGACATCGATGACCCGGCCAACTGCCTGGGTCTGTTCCGGTCCAACATACGCTTTGGCTGGATCGTCTTTGCTGCCATCATGGCTGGCCAACTGGGGTAAGACCGACAGATGCCCTATTCTTCCCTGCGCGATTTCATGGCGACCCTCGAGGCTCGCGGCCTGCTGGCACGGGTCAGCGAGCCGGTGTCCACGGTGCTGGAGATGACCGAAATCCAGACCCGCCTGCTGGCCGAGGGCGGCCCCGCCGTACTGTTCGAGAACGCCCTGAAACCGGACGGCACGCGGAGCGACGTACCGGTGCTGGTCAACCTGTTCGGTACGGTGGAACGGGTGGCGCTGGGCATGGACCGCAGGCCGGAAGAACTGCGCGAGGTCGGCGAGACGCTGGCGTTCCTGCGCCAACCCGAGCCGCCCGGCGGCTGGCGCGAGGCGCTGGACATGCTGCCGCTGCTGCGCACGGTGATGGCGATGAAGCCGAAGACGGTGTCCTCGGCGCCGGTGCATCAGGTCGTGCTCAAGGGCGACGACATCGATCTGTCGGCCCTGCCCGTCCAGACCTGCTGGCCGGGCGAGCCCGCGCCGCTGATCACGTGGCCGCTGGTGGTGACCAAGGGTCCGGGCAAGCGCAAGGAGGACGATTTCAACCTGGGCATCTACCGCATGCAGGTGACGGGCCGAAACACGGCCATCATGCGCTGGCTCAAGCACCGTGGCGGCGCGCAGCATCACCAGCGCTGGGCGCAGGAAAAGTCCGAACCGCTGCCCGCCGCCGTGGTCATCGGCGCCGATCCGGGCACCATCCTCGCGGCGGTGACCCCGGTCCCCGATACGCTGTCCGAATACCAGTTCGCCGGCCTGCTGCGTGGCCGCAAGGTCGAGCTTGTCGATTGCAAGACGGTGCCGCTCAAGGTTCCGGCCGAGGCCGAGATCGTCCTGGAGGGCCACGTTTCGCTGACCGACTACGCCGATGAAGGCCCGTATGGCGATCACACGGGCTACTACAATTCGGTCGAGAAATTTCCGGTGTTCACCATCTCGGCGATCACCATGCGCCGCGACCCGATCTACCTGTCCACCTTCACGGGCCGTCCGCCCGACGAACCCAGCGTGCTGGGCGAGGCGCTCAACGAGGTGTTCATTCCACTGCTGCGCCAGCAGTTCCCCGAGATCACCGATTTCTGGCTGCCGCCGGAAGGCTGCTCCTACCGCATCGCGGTGGTGTCCATGCGCAAGGCCTACCCCGGCCACGCCAAGCGTGTCATGCTCGGCGTCTGGTCCTATCTGCGGCAGTTCATGTACACCAAGTGGGTGATCGTGGTGGATGACGACATCGACGCCCGGAACTGGAAAGATGTCATGTGGGCGATCGCCACCCGCATGGACCCCGCGCGCGACATCACCCTGATCGAGAACACCCCCATCGACTATCTGGACTTCGCCTCGCCCGAGGAGAGCCTGGGCAGCAAGATCGGGCTGGACGCGACCAACAAGTGGCCGCCCGAGACCAAGCGCGAATGGGGCCGCGAAATCCGCATGTCGGACGAGGTGATCCGGTCGGTCACGGAAAAATGGGCGCGCCTCGGTCTTCCGGGCAGCGGCAAGCCGATCTGGAGCGACCGATGAACCCGGAAGCCCCGTCTTCCCCTGTCACACGGAGCCGTTGAGCATGGCGCGGATCTTTCTGCTGATCGTCGGCGGCATCGTCATCTTCATCATCGTGGCGCTGCTGGTCATCGCGGCGTTCAAGGACGAGCTGGCCTATCTGTCGATGACGCCGGGCGATCCGTTCGACGCGGCCGCCGTGCCGCCGGCGCCGGATTACGCGCAGCCGTCGGCCTGGGCCGCCCGTCCGGAAACCCGGGACGCCGCCGACCAGATTCCCGCGGCCTCGCGCGCCCGCAACAACCAGGCGGACGCCGAGGTCGACGTGTTCTTCATCGCGCCGACGACTTATTACAACCGGAAGAGCTGGAACGGCGCCATCGACGACGCCGACGCACGCGAGCGCATGGACGAATTCGTGCTCAAGTATCAGGCGAGCGCCTTCAACGGCGCTGGCCGCATCTACGCCCCGCTCTATCGCCAGGCCACGCTGGGTGCCTTCTTCCCCAAGAACAGGGAGGACGGCGACAAGGCGCTGGAGGTTGCGTATGAAGATGTCAGACGCGCCTTCCGCCACTACATGGACACCGACAACAAGGGCCGTCCGTTCATTCTCGCGGCGCACAGCCAGGGCAGCCGCCATCTGGTCAACCTGCTGCGCGACGAAATCGACGGCACGCCGCTGGCCCAGCGCATGATCGCGGCCTACGCCGTGGGCTTTGCCCTGCCGACCGACCTGTTCACTCGGGTATACAAGACGATCCAACCCTGCGCGGCACCCACCCAGACCGGGTGCGTGGTCAGCTGGAACAGTTTTTCCGCGCAGGATTCCGATCCCAGCAGTCTCTTCGACAATATCGGCTTCCAGTTCGACGGCGCCTACGAGAGCAACACCGGCAAGACGCTGCTCTGCGTCAATCCCCTGCGATGGACGCAGACCGGTGACGTCGCGCCCGCCAATGAAAACCTCGGCGCGATCCCGACGACCGATGGCGCGATGAGCAAGCCTGAAGCCGGTGTGACCGGCGCGCGGTGCCGGGACGGTGTCCTCTACATCTCGCCGCCGCAGGAGAACGGTTTCAGCGGCCTGGTGCTGCCGGGCGGCAACTACCACATCTATGACTACAATCTGTTCTACATGAACATCCGCCGCAACGCGGAGGAACGCACGAGAGCCTATCTCGCCGCCGCTTCGTGAATTTTCCGTGACAGCCGCATGACCGGCTTTACCCAGTCAACGCGCCCTCCTATAGACGGTCGCCATGAGAATATTGCTCCGTAGCGCCCTGCTGCTTGCCTGCCTCGCCGGCGTCTCGCCGGCCTGGTCAGCCCCTCTTCCACCACCGCGCATCGCGACCGTCGATCTGCAGGAATTGAGTCGTATGTCGAAGGCGACGGCGGATCTGGACCGCAAGGTCAACGCGGCCAAGCAGGCGTTCCGCGAGAACGCCAAATTCAAGTACGAGAAAATCCAGGAAGAATTGCGCGACTTCCGCGTCGAGTCCGCGGCTATCCCACAAGCGGAGCGGGCCGAGCGGCAATCGTCGCTGGAACAGCGCATCGCCGGATTGGCCGAGGAAGAAAAAACCGCGATGGCGGCGATCGATTCGCGCGGCGAGGCGACGATGGCCGCGCTGCAGGGCAAGCTTACCGGGATCATCAAGGAGATCGCCGACGGCCTGACCGTCGATCTGGTGCTGGAGAAGACGTCCTACGACGCTCTGGTTAAGGACAAGCTGCTGGCGGCCGGGGCCAACGACATCACCGGCCTCGTCCTCGTCTTCCTCAACGACCAGATTCCGACGGTCGAGCTGGCCCCCGAAGGAGCCGCGCCATGAAACGCTTCCTCGCCATCGCCGCCCTCGTCCTGATGCCCGCCGCGGCCATGGCCCAGGCCGCTCCGGCCGAGACGGCGAGCGCCTCCAGCGCTTTTCTGGTGCTGGACACGGATCGCGTCGCCGCCGAAGCCACGGCGATGCAGGCGATCTATGACCAGATCGAGCGGCAGAAGACCATCGAAGCCGCCGCCTACAACATGGCGCTCGACAAGCTCGAGAGCGAGTTCGATCCCGTCCGCGCCCAGAGCGCGACGATGGACGCGGCCGAGTACGAGAAAGCGGTCACGCGCTTCAACGAGATCAAGGCGGAGATCGACGGCGTGCTCAAGCAGGCGCAGGACCGGCTGATGGCGGCGGGCGAAAAGGCCATCGCCGAATTCAACGCCGCGGCCAACGAGGTCGGCCAGCAATTGCTCAAGGAGCACGGCGCCAGCCGTTTCCTCGATGGCGCGGCTGTCCTGTATGTGCGCGAGGGGTCCGGTTACGACGTGACCAGCGAGGCCATCAAGCGCATCAATGCCCGTCTGCCGACCGTGAAGGTGGATATACCTCCGCCGGCCAAGTCCTGAGGTCAGGAGAAGGTGAACCGCGGCGGCCGCTTGCCGAGGAACGCCGCCACTCCCTCCCGGTAATCCTCGCCTTCATACGCGCCCATGGCGAGCGCCCAGCTTTCCTCGGTCTCGGCCAGCGCGCCATCCGCGATCAGGCCAATCACGCGTTTCAGAGCCCGAACGGAATATTGCGAGTTGCGGCAGATCTGCGCGGCGAAGGCACGCGTCTGCGCCTCGATTTCATCCAGCGGATAGAGCGCGGTCGCCAGACCGATCGCCAGTGCCTCGTCCGCCGCCACGGCGCGGCCGGTGAACATCATGCTCTTGGCATGAGACGGCCCGACGACATCCACGAGTTGCTTCATGTCCTCGAGCGTATACGCCAGACCAAGCCGGGCCGGTGGAATGCCGAACCGGGCCTCGGGCGACGCGAAGCGGATGTCGCAGGTCAGGGCGATGGCGCAGCCGCCGCCCATGCAGATTCCCCGCACCATGGCGATGGTGGGCTTGGTCATGGCCGTCAACGCGCGCAAGCCCTGGGTGATGGCGGCGCGGTTGGCGTCGCGCAGGGCGGCATCGGTATTGAGGACCTCGAATTCCGAGATGTCGGCCCCGGCGCTGAATGCTTTCGGCGCCGCGCCGCGCACCACCAGCACCTTGATCGCCGGATCGGCCTCGGCCTGGGCGGTCAGATGGGGAATCGCTTCCCACATGGCCTGGCTGAGGGCGTTGTGCTTGTCGGGCCGGTCGATGGTAAGCCATGCCAGCTCGCCATCCTTTTCCAGATAGATGGGGCCTTCGCTCACATGATTTTCCTTAGGTTCGGGGCGCCGGATCGCGGCCCAGTGTCTCCCTGAGCGACACGACGCGGCCGATGAGGATCAGCACCGGCGGCGCCAGATGCACCTCCCGGACCCGGGCGGGAAGGCTTTCGATGGTGCCCAGAACGACCGTTTCGTCCTCGAGCGTGCCTTTGGATACGGCCATGGCGGGCTGGTCCGCCGGCATGCCGGCGGCGATCAGATTGGCGCTGATCTCGGGCAGCTTGGCGAGGCCCATATAGACGACGAGCGTGGTGTCCGGATCGGCCAGACTGGCCCAATTGAGATCGAGGGGTACGTTCTTGCCGCACTGGCCCGTGACGAAGCGCACGCCATTGGCAAGGCCGCGATGGGTCAGCGGCACGCCCAGGCCGGCCAGAACGCCGGAGGCCGCGGTAATCCCGGGCACCACCTCGAACGGCACGCTCGCCTCGGCGAGCACGAGAGCCTCCTCGCCGCCCCGGCCGAAAATGTAGGGATCGCCGCCCTTCAGGCGCACGACCGTCTTGCCTTGCCGCGCGAGCGTCACCAGCAACTGGCTGATTTCGGACTGGGGCAGCGAATGGGTGCCGCCTTCCTTGCCTACATAGACGCGCACGGCATGGGCCGGAATTTCGGACAGAATCTCGTCCGATACCAGACGGTCGTAGACGACGGCGTCGGCGGCGCGCAGCACGCGCAGCGCCTTGACCGTGATGAGGTCGGGATCGCCGGGACCGGCGCCGACCAGGTAGACCCTCGATTCTCCTGCCATAGCCCCAACTAGGCAACCCGGCGCGGAAAAGCAAGTGCGGCTATCGGCGGCCCGGCTTGTCCGATAACCGGCGTTGACCGGATAGAATGTTATGTTATTACATCCTCTGAATTCACCGATAGGAGATCACCGTGCGATACCTGGCCCTCGGCACCGCCCTGCTCACCGTTTCCACCGGCGCGATGGCGGCCGAGACGGCGACGCCGGTGCGCCCTGGCGAAGAGATCGTCGTGACGGCGCGCCCCACGGCGACCGACCGGTTCAGCCTGCTTCAGAGCACCACGGCGCTGTCGTCGGACAGCCTGCAGCTGCGCATGGAAAGCTCCATCGGCGAAACGCTGGCGAGCCTGCCCGGCTTCAGCTCGACCTTCTTCGGCCCCGGCGCGTCACGACCGATCGTTCGCGGCCTGGACGGCGACCGCATCCGGGTGCTGGTCAACGGCCTGGGCTCCATCGACGCCTCGTCGGTCAGCCCGGATCACGCTGTCGCCACCGACCCGCTCGGCGCGCAGCGAATCGAGGTCGTCCGGGGTCCTGCCAACCTGATGTATGGCAGCAACGCGGTGGGCGGCGTGGTGAACGTGATCGACGGCCGCATCGCCGAGCGCCTGCCGGAAGAGCCCGTCAGCGGTCAGATCGACCTGCTGTATGGCAGCGCGGCCAATGAAGTCGGCGGGGCCGCGCATGTGGATGCGGCCATGGGCAATTTCGTCCTCCACCTCAAGGGCTTCTACCGCGACACCGGCGACTACCGGGTGCCGCGCGGCGCGCTGCTGGAAGACCATGACGACCATGAGCACGCGCACGAGGAAGGCGAGGAGGATCACCACGGCGAGACACCGCTGCGCCGGGTTGGCAACAGCGCCACCGAGAGCGTTGGCGGTACGGTCGGTCTTTCCTACGTCTGGGAGAACGGCTTCCTTGGCGCCGCGTATTCACGGCTCGATACGCGGTACGGCATTCCTTCCGGCGGGCACGTCCATGCCGGCGAGGAGGAAGAGGATCATGATCATGATCATGATCATGATCACGACCACGGTGAGGAAGAAGAATCCGTGGGAATCGACCTGGTGCAGGACCGCATCGACGTGGCGGGCGAAGTGCGCGGCGACATGCTGATCTTCGAGGCGGCGCGGGTGCGTTTCGGGTACGCCGACTACACCCATACGGAGCTGGAGAACGGCGAGGTCGGCACGATCTTCAACAACAAGGGCTGGGAAGGCCGGCTCGAACTGGTGCAGAAGCCGCTGATGGAGGGCAACTGGACCGGCGCGTCCGGAATCCAGCTGACGTCGCGCGACTTCGAGGCGATCGGCGACGAGGCGTTCGTGCCGCCGAGCGAGACCTTCAACTGGGGCGCCTTCACCTTTCAGGAATGGGTGCTGGGCCAGCTGACACTGGAGCTGGGCATGCGGTTCGAGAGCCAGTCGGTCGAGGCGCTGGGGGTGAAGCGGGATTTCGACAATGTCAGCGCGTCCAGCGGCCTGGCCTGGAGCCCGAACGACGACTGGCTGGTCGGCGTGACGCTGGGCCGCTCGAAGCGCGCGCCGACGGCGGAGGAGCTGTTCGCCGACGGGCCACATCTGGCCATCGGCGCCTTCGAGATCGGCGACCCGACCCTGAAATCCGAGACCTCGGTCAATCTGGAGGCGTTCGTGCGCAAGCGGTCCGGCCCGGTGACCGGCGCGCTGACCGGCTACATGACCTGGTACGACGATTTCATCAGCCAGTCGTTCAACGGGGCCGAGGAGGACGGCCTGCCGGTGCTGGTGCGCGGCCAGACCGACGCCCGTTTTCAGGGCGTGGAACTGGAGCTGGGCGTCGAGGCCATCCGCACCGATAGCTGGTCGCTGAAATTCGACGGCACGGCCGACTATGTCCGCGCCACCGACCGGGCGACGGGTACGCCCCTGCCCCGCATCCCGGCCTTCCGCTTCATGGTGGGCGCCGAGTACGAGCGGGACTGGGTGACCGGCCGGGTCGAGGTGCAGCGCGTCGGCAAGCAGAACCGGGTGGCCGCGTTCGAGGAAGAAACCGATGGCTATACCTTCCTGAATGCCAGCCTGGCGTTCCGGCCCTTCACCGACCGCCGGAACGTGACCCTGCTCATTCGCGGCAAGAACCTGACCAATGCCATTGCCCGGGCGCACACCTCGTTCCTGAAGGAGGTCGCCCCGCTGGCGGGCCGCGATGTGCGGGTGTCGCTCCAAGTGGGATTCTGATCGCCGGCCGGCACGGGTGCGCCTACAAACACCTGTGCCGGCGCCGGAAATCCGATAGCCTGACCGGCGACCTTCACTGGGAGTCCGGATGGGCCAGTTCCTGATTTGCCCCGACAGCATGGGCGCCTATGCCGATGCGCTGGACGCGCGGCTGGCGGGCCATGGCTTTCGGGCCGGCTTCACCGCGTCGGTGGATGGCTTCCGGGTCATGCTGCACCGGCGCCTGAACGGCTCGGCCTGCAACGCCGTGACCCTGGAGAACGGCGATTTCGCGGCGCATACCGGCTCGTTCTTCTTCGACGGCGAGATCGGCGCGGCGGCGCTGCGGGGGGTGCACGCCGCCTTCACCGAGAAGACAATGCCGTGGGACAGGTGCCGGGGCCATTACGCCCTGATCCTGCGCAAGGACGGGGCGCTGTACCTGGTCACCGACCGGCTGGGGAGCTATCACGTCTATCACCGGCGCGACGAGGCGGTGTTCTCCAGCAGCTTTATGGCCGTGCTGGACAGCATCGACGCGCCGGTGCCCGATCCGACCGGCATCTTCCAGTATGTCTGGAACGGCTCGACCTTCGGCGACCGCACGGTGTTCGACGCCGTCCGCCTTCTGCCCGCGCCCGCTGTCGTCCGCTTCGGCGAGACGGTGCGCATCGGCGTCGCCGGGCCGGCCATCGACCTGTTCGAGGAGACGCGCGCGGCGACGGTCGCGGCGCATGCGCGGGAGCGTTCGGACGCGCTGCGGTCGCTGTTCGCGACCTATGGCGCGCTGGCGCCGAGGCCGGTCCGCTCGGCGCTGTCCGGCGGCTATGATTCGCGGCTGATCCTGGCCGCGCTGCGGGACGCCGGGATCACGCCGGAGCTGTTCGTTTTCGGCGGCGAGGCCGACCCGGACGTCACCACGGCGAAACGGATCGCCGCCGGCGAAGGACTGGCGCTGCGCCATCTGGACAAGGGCCGCGCCGCGCCGTCGGCGCCGGACGCGTTCCCGGCGCAGGTGGAACGCGACCTGGTCGCATTCGACGGGCTGAAATATGACGGCCTGTTCGATTCGGGCGCCGATTACCGCGACCGGATGGACCGGCAGGCGGGCGACGCCGTGGTGCTGAACGGCTCGGCCGGCGAGATCTACCGCAACTTCTTCTACCTGCCGGACAAGCCGCTGGCGCTCGATGACCTGATCTCGGCCTTCTTCAGCCGCTATGATCCCGCGGCGATGACATCCGCCTTCTCGGAGGACGCATACCGCGACACGCTCGCCGCCGACATGATGGCCGCGCTGCGCACCGACAAGGTCAAGGTGAGCCGTCCCATGATCGAGGCGCTCTATCCGCTGTTCCGGGGCCGATACTGGTCGGCGCGGGACGTGTCGGTGAACCAGCGCTTCGGCTGGATGCTGTATCCGTTCCTGGAGCCGGAGATCATCGCGGGGACCAACACCATTCCCTATGGCGTGAAGCAGTTCGGCCGGCTGGAAGCGGCCATGATCCGGCATCTGTCACCCGAGCTGGCGCGCTATCGGACCGCATACGGCATGAGTCTGGAGGGCGAGCCGCCGCTGTCGTTCAAGCTGAAACAGCTGGCCTCGATCCATCGTCCGGCGGCGATCCGGCGGCGCACTTACCGTTTCGCCCGTCACGCGCCGCCGCCGCCCTGGCTGACCCGGCCGTGGCTGGGCACCGTGCTGGACATGGAGCTGCCCTATATGCGGGCGCTGTTCCGGACGGGGCGGATGAAGGCCCCCGAAGCGCTAAACCGCATGCTGACCATCGAATATCTGTGCCAGCGCGCCAACGCGCCCTACTTGCCGGTGAACTCGTAGGCGCCGGCGTCCAGCTTGCCGTTCACCACGCGTTTACGCGCCTTCATGGGGTGGACGTATTCCTGCGACGGCGTGAGGCTGAGGCCGTCCAGCTTGCCCGCGTCCGCGCCCTTGTCGATGGCATCGGCGCCGGGCTTCAGCCGATAGTCGAAGGCGGCGGGATTGACGAAGCTGGAGATCGAGCTGGCCACGTTGTTCTTCGAGGTCATGGAGCCTTCGTACATGGCGCCGCCGACCACGAGATTGTTCATCATCACGCCGATATCGCCCGAATGGTTCTTGATGAACGGCCCGCTGCCGAGCCCGTTCACATAGGTGTTGCTGACCACCTGCAACTTGTGGCCGGCGCCCTTGCAGCCTTCGGCGCCAAAGGCGATGGCGGTGTGATTCTCGGCGTTCGAGCCCTTCTGCAGCACGTTGCCCATGACCACGAGCTTGCCGCAGTTTGAGGCGTCGACGAGGTAGCTGCCGACTCCGTCTTCGTCAGTCAACCGATTGTAGAGAATGAAGGATTCAGCCGCGCGGGTCTTCACCTGATGGCCGCGATGGTTGTGGTGCACGTAGGAATTGACCAGAGTGAACTTGCGGATCGCGCCGATGTAGATGCCGTGCGCGTAATTGTCCTTGCGCAGATTGTAGGCGAATTCGGAATTGGCGATGTAGACCTCCTGCTCGGGAATGTTCGCCGACAGGAAACCGAACTCGTTGTGGTGGAAATAGCTGTTGCGGATGATGATCTTGCCGCCTTCGGCCCGGATGCCCGCGCCATTGTCGTCGCCCACATCCGCGCCGGAGAACTCGATGTTGTCGATGGTGACGTTGTCGCCGGAGACGACCCAGATCGCCTTGTTGTTGGGCGGCGAGACCGAGGCGCGGAAATGCGGGCGGCCATTGATGCCCTTGATCCTGATGTTGCTGGCGGTGATCTCGGCGAAGTCGTTGATGTAGAGGCCGCCTTCAATCTCCACGCTGTCGCCGTTTTGCAGGGTCGAGACCACGTCGCCGAAGCGTTCGTACTGCTTGCCCTTGCCGATCTGGATCACGCGGCCGGACTCGCCGGAGCCGGTCGCGGCGCCGGGCGGCGCGAAAGCGCCTGCCTTGAAGGTGGAGGCGCCGGGCAATGCCGGCCCGCTGGCGGCGGCGGCCTCGGACGGCGGGATCGGCGGCTGGGCGTAGGCGGGAGACGCGCCCGTGACCTTGACCGGCGCGGGCGCGGCGGGCGCCGGTGCGGGCGCGGATTGCGGCTGCGGGGCCGGCGACTTGCCGCCGCCCTCGAAGCCGATGGAGGCAATGTCCTCCTGGGCAACCGGCACCTTGATCTCGACGCCGTTCTTCAGGCGGATGACCATTTCGCCCCAGGCGACGGGGGCGAGCAGCAGCCCGGCCGCGGCGACGACGAGGACCAGTGCGGGGAGTTTCTTCATCGGGTCGTTTCCTTGCTCACGGCGTTTCGTCCGACACGAGGACGTGCAGCCGGCGCGGCCCATGCGCGCCCCATTCGATGGTCTGTTCGATGTCGGCGGTGCGCGACGGGCCGGTGATGAAGCTGACCAGCCGGGGCGCTTCCCGTCCCGTGCGCACCCGCAGCCGCGTCCAGACCTCTTCATAGGCATGGACGATCTGGTCGTCGCCGACGATGACGATGAGCGTTTCCGCCAGATAGTTGAGGCGCTGGTCCCGGCCCGGGCCGCTGGCTGCGACGAAGGTACCGGTTTCGGCGACGGCGGCGACGCAGTCGGTGAGCACGGCGATGCCGTCGGCCACGGGCAGCGCGTCCTCGACGGTCACGGTGTCGAACGCCATCCTGCCCGCGAGGCCCGGCGCCAGGCAAATCCGCGCCGGCAGATTCTGCGCCGCCAGATAGCGCGCGACCGCCGCCGGCGCGTCCGCCAGCGAGGGGATCGCCTCGGTGGTGGTCCGCGCCGCCGTCAGGCGCTCGATGAAGCGCGCCCGGGGCGACAGGGGCGAGGCCGGCGGCGGCGACGGCGTCGCGCGCGCCACGAAGGGCGCGGCGCCCCGGCGCAGGCGCGCGAGGATGTCGGCCCGGCTATCGGCGGCCACCGCGTTTCCTCCACTGCCTCTGAAAGGTACCGCCGGAGGGCGCGCGCATGTCGCGGAACGCGGTCCAGCCGCCGCCGGCCAGCGGCAGCCGCGATATCCAGCCGCGCCAGGCGATCAGCCGCAGCGCGCGGGACGCGATCCAGAGACCGATGCGGTAGGTTCGCGGATGGTCGGTCAGCACGGCCCAAAAGCCCATGCCCCAGCGCATGCCGCGCGGCGACAGATGCCGCTCGAACTCGCGCTCGCGCCAGTGGCGCATCATGCGGGGCAGCGGGATCCGAACCGGGCAGACCTCCTCGCAGCGGCCGCAGACCGTGGAGGCGTTCGGCAGATGGCCCGCCTTCTCGATGCCCGACAGGCTGGGCGTCAGCACCGCGCCCATGGGACCCGGATAGACCGAGCCATAGGCATGGCCGCCGATGTTGGCGTAAACCGGGCAATGGTTGAGACAGGCGCCGCAGCGGATACAGCGCAGCATCTCCTCGAACTCGGTGCCGATCATGTCCGACCGGCCATTGTCGACCAGCACCACATGAAAGGCGGACGGCCCCGACAGGTCGCCGCCGCGGCGCGGGCCGGTGAAGAAGCTCATATAGGTGGTGATGTCCTGACCGGTCGCCGAGCGGGTCAGCAGGCGCAGCAGGGTGTGGCAGTCGTCCAGGGTGGGCACCAGCTTCTCGATGCCGGTCACGACGATGTGCGTGTCCGGCAGCGAGGCGGTGAGGTCGGCGTTGCCCTCGTTGGTGACGACCACGGCCGAGCCGGTTTCCGCGATCAGGAAATTGGCGCCGGTGATGCCCACATCGGCCGCCACGAACCGCTCGCGCAGGATGGAGCGGGCCTCGCGCACCATGTCGCCGCGCTCTGTGAGGCGCTCGTGGAAGCCATACTGGGCATGATGTTCGTGGAAGGTGTCCGCGACCTGCGCCTTGGACAGGTGGATGACCGGGGCGATGATGTGGCTGGGCTTTTCCTTGCGCAGCTGGATGATGTACTCGCCCAGATCGGTTTCGACCGGCACGATGCCCTGCGCCTCCAGATAGGCGTTCAGCTCGATCTCCTCGGTCACCATGCTCTTGCTCTTGGTGACCGTGCGCGCGCCCGCCTGCCTGCAGATGTCGCCAACGATGCGGCGCGCTTCCTCGGCGTCCCGCGCCCAGTGGACATGGCCGCCGACACTGGTGACGTTGGCTTCGAACTGCTCCAGATAATCGGCCAGATTGGCGATGGTGCGCGCCTTGATGTCGCGGGCGTGATCGCGCATGGACTCGAAGCCGGGCAGGTTTTCGGCCGCCCGCGCCCGCGCCTCGACGAAGCCATGCTTGATGTGCTTCAGGGCGTGCTGAAGCGTCGGGTCGGCCAGCGCCACCCGCGCCTTTTCGACGAACGCGCCGCTGTCAATTTCCACCGGGGGTCTCCAGCGTGCCGGCCAGCAATTCGGCCACGTGACAGGCACGCACCGAGGAGCCTTCGCGCCGCAGCCGCCCCTCGATGTTCATCAGGCAGCCCACATCGCCCATGGCGACCACCGACGCGCCGGTCGCGGCGATGTCGGCGGTCTTGTTGGAGACCATCCGGTTGGAGATGTCCGGATATTTGATGCAGAAGGTGCCGCCGAAGCCGCAGCAGACCTCGGGCTCGGACAGCTCGACCAGCCGCAGCCCGTCGATCCGGCGCAGCAGCGCCCGGGGCTGGTCATGGATGCCGAGCTCGCGTAGGCCGGAACAGGAATCATGGTAGGTGACGCGCGTCGCCGCCAGCTTCACGGCGGGAACATAGCCGTTCGCGGCCAGGAAAGTGGTGAGTTCCTGGGTTTTGTCGGCGAGCGCCCTCGCCTTGCCGAACAGCGCGTCGGCCTCGTCGAAGAGCGACGGGTAATGCAGCTTGATCATGGCGGCGCAGGAGCCGGAGGGTACCACGACGCGCTCGTAGCGCTGGAGCAGCGCGATGGTCCGCTCGGCCATGCGCCGGGCCGCGTTGCGGTCGCCGCCATTGTAGTTGGGCTGGCCGCAGCAGCTCTGTCCCTTCGGCACGACGACCTCGAAGCCCGCCGCCTCGATCAGCGACGCGCTGGCGAATCCCACTTCGGGACGCATCAGGTCCACGAGGCAGGTAACGAACAGGGCGACCTCGCCCTTGCTTTCAGACGGCTTTTTCACGCCGGCCATACTGCCAGACTGGCGCGGAAGGACAAAGGATGGAAGCGACAGCGACCATACCGGACATTTGCAAGGAACCAGATGCCACCCGGGCAGTTGCCTCTGTGTCACCGACACACACGGCATTAAAACGGGAGATCGTCATGAAACGTACCATCATCACCATCGCAGCCACCTTTGCCCTCAGCTCCGCGGCGCTCGCCGGCGGCGACTGGAAGGACAAGGATACGGATGGCAACGGCCAGATCAGCAAGGCGGAACACGATGCCAGCGTAAAGGCGTCGTGGACCAAGAAGGACAAGAATGGTGACGGCAAGCTGTCCGCCGAGGAAGCCGGCATGACACCTGGCGCCGACTGGACGGCAGCGGACAAGGACGGCGACGGCAGCCTGTCTCCCGACGAATACACCGCCAAGAAGGCGGCCTGGTTTACCAAGGCCGACACAGATGGCAATGGCAGCCTGTCGCAGGCGGAAGCCGATGCCGCGAAGGCCGCGAAGAAATCCAAGATGTAATTCGGACCGGCGCGGCCCTGCATCGCAGTAGGGTCGCGCCGTCCTGACATCCGGGCTTTCAGTCCGGGCGTTGTTTCTTTTTCAGCGCAAAAACCACACGGAACTCGTGAGGCGACGCCACCGGGGTGCCATAGAGAGTCGCAGGCTGAAACCGCCAGTTCCGGGCCGCTTCGTCCACCGCCGCCTTATCGAGATCAGCGAATCCGCTGCTCTTCTTGACGACGATGCTTGAGGGGTCGACATATCCATCCTCCTTCACGATGAACCGCAGAAGCACATCGCCCTCGGCGCCCGCCTCGACCGCGCTGCGTGGATAGGGCGGCTGCGTGATCGGCCGTGACTGTCGTGGCAACGGCGTCTTTTCCTGCGGGTTATTTCCGCCTGCTTGCATCCCCTGAACAGAACTCAGCTCGAATACCACCCGGAACAAATGGGGACTGGCGACAGGTACCCCTGCGGACGTCGCGGGCCTGAATCGCCAATTCGCGGCCTCGGCCACGGCGGCGCCATCAAGGACGGCGGAGCCACTCCCTTCCTCGACGGTCACCGTGGCGGGATCCACCGAACCATCGTCCCGGACAATGAACCGCAGGATCACCGCGCCTTGCTCCGCCGCCATTACCGACATCAGAGGATAAGGCGGCTGGGTGATGGGGTAGGCCGGATCCTGAGTGGGCGGCTTTACCATGGGGTCGTCGAGAATGGGCCTGACGCCGGGCGGCGCGGCGCTTGCCGGGCAGGCCCCACAGAAAATGGCGAGGATGAGAAAAACCAGAGCGCGGATATGCATGCATCGTTCCCCCGAAACAATGCAGTCATGTGAACGGATACCGACACGAGGGGCAAGCACAACCGTCCCACCGGATGACCAAATCGCCGCGGACGGCGTATTGGCCCTCAAACGCGCGGCAGCCGTTAAACCGTCGGCAGCTTGTAGTCCTTGAAATCCTCGCGCAGCCTCGTTTTCAGCAGCTTGCCGGTGGCCGTGTGCGGGAGTTCGTCGACGAAGACGACGTCGTCGGGCATCCACCATTTGGCGACCTTGCCGGTCATGTAGTCGAGCACGTCCTGCTTGGTGACGGCGCTGCCCTTGGCGCGGACGCAGACCAGCAGCGGGCGTTCGTCCCATTTCGGGTGGACGACGCCGATGACGGCGGCCTCGGCGATTTCGGGGTGGCCAACGGCGGTGTTTTCCAGGTCGATGGAGCTGATCCATTCGCCGCCCGACTTGATGACGTCCTTGGCCCGGTCGGTCAGCTGGACGTAGCCATACTGGTCGATGTTGGCTACATCGCCGGTGTCGAAATAGCCTTCCTCGTCGAGGATCTGGCCGCCCTCGCCCCGGTAATATTCGCTGACGGTCCAGGGGCCCCGCACCATCAGGTGGCCGGCGGCCTTGCCGTCCCAGGGCAGTTTGTTGCCCTCGTCGTCGGTGATCTTCAGGTCGACGCCCCACATGGCGCGGCCCTGCTTCATCTTCAGATCGAGCTGGGACTGGTAGTCCATGCCCCGCATGACGGCCTTGGGCGAGCCGAGGGAGCCGATGGGGTTGATCTCGGTCATGCCCCAGATGTGGTTGACCGAGGTGGCGTACTTGGTCTCGAAGGTTTCGATCATGGAGCGCGGCGCGGCCGAGCCGCCGATCACCACGCGCTCGAGATGCGGCAGGTCGAGGTTGTTTTCCTGCAGATAGGCCAGCAGCATCAGCCAGACGGTCGGCACCGCGGCGGTCAGCGTCACCTTTTCCTCGGTCAGCAGCTGATAGATGCTGGCGCCGTCCATTTCCTTGCCGGGCAGCACCATCTTGGCGCCGGTCATGGGCGCGAAATGCGGAATGCCCCAGCCATTGGCGTGGAACATGGGCACGACCGCCATGATGGTGGTGTTGGAGCCGGCGCCCATCACGTCCGGCAGCGCCGCCGACAGGGCATGCAGCACGCAGGAGCGGTTGGTGTAGAGCACGCCCTTGGGATTACCCGTGGTGCCGGAAGTGTAGCACATGGCGGCGGCGGCCTTCTCGTCCAGCACGGGCCACTGATACTCGCCATCATGGCCGGCGATCAGGTCCTCGTAGCAGAGGACGTTGGGCAGGGTCGTGGCGGGCATGTTCGCCCGCTCGGTCATGATGATGAAGCCTTCGACGGTGGGAATGCGGTCGAGGATGCCTTCCAGCATGCCGGTGAACATGGCGTCGAGCAGGATGAACCGGTTCTCGGCATGGTCGATGATGTAGGCGAGCTGGTCGGCGAACAGGCGCGGGTTCAGCGTGTGGGTGACTGCGCCCATGCCGGTGATGCCGTACCACGCCTCGAAATGGCGGTAGGTGTTCCAGGCGAGGGTGCCGACGCGGTCGCCTTCCTTCACGCCGAGCGCCAGCAGGGCCTTCGCCAGCTGCCGCGACCGCTTGCCGGCGTCGGCATAGGTATAGCGGTGGATCGGCCCTTCGACCGTGCGGCTGACGATCTCGCGTTCGCCGTGGAATTTCTCGGCATAGTCGATCAGCGACGATACCAGCAGGGGAACGTCCTGCATCTGTCCAAACATATGTCTTTTCCCCGTGTCGACTGAGCCTGTGGATGAGCTGCTTATACAGAACGCGGCGCCGCCGCGCACAGCAAGGCTTCCATCCGGCGCCAAGAAAATCAACCGGCGGCGGCGGTCCAGGGTACCGAAAACCTGCACACTTAATGGTTGTGCTTTTCTGTTGCGCGCATCGGGCGTTTCGCGGCTAAATACCGCCGGGGACAACACGTCCTGGCGGATTTTGGCGAATTTATAGACGAGGCCAGCCGGCAGGGCGGCCGGACCATCGGTCCGGATGGGCAGGGCTGACGTTTCAGGATGAGCAATCGGGCCGAGAGGCTGACAGAGCGCGAATATTTATGCCTGCGGCTGGCGTGGCTGGGCGATGCCGGCGACGCCGTCCTGTACCGTCACGACCTGACCAGACTGGCGTTCCGCGAATCGCTGGACCGCGCCGCGCTGAAGCTGCGCGTGGCGTCGGCCTGCGAGGCGGTGGTGGCGGCCGTGCGGCTGGGCCTGATCGGGCGCGGCGCGCCGAGGCGGCCGGCATGATGATCGTCGGCGATTTCTTCGCCGCGTCGGCCCAGACGCGCAACCGCGAGGATCTGCTGACGGCGTTTCGCGGCGCGATGGCGCATATCGGCTACGAAACACTGCATTATTTCTGTTATCCCAGCCCATCGACCCGCGGCCCTCTCGCCGACCTCGTGCAGTTCAGCATGCTGCCGACCGACTGGATCGCCCATTACGACGCCGAGAAATATGAAGAGATCGATCCGCTCGGCGACCGGGTCGTGCATACGAGGGCGCCGTTCACCTGGGCGGAAGCCATCGCCAGTCTAGACCTGTCGCGCCGCCAGAAGGCGCTGATGGACGATATCAGGGATGCCGGTCTGTGGGATGGAATCACGGTACCGGTGCACGGTCCGTTCGGCCAGGTCGCCGGCGTCGCCTTAGCGCGCGGCGCGGCCGTGGGCGTGACGAGCGAAGCCGTGCATATCGCGCGGGTGCTGTCGATCCAGTTTCATCAGGCCTATACGGCGCTGGAAGAGCTGACGGAAGCGCCCGTGTCGGCGCTGACGGCGCGCGAGCGCGACGTCCTGCTGCGGCTGACAGAAGGCCTGAACAACGCCGAAGCCGCCGCCCGCATGGGCGTGACCGAACACAGCGTGAAATTCCACGTGCAGAACGTGTGCCGCAAGCTGAACGTCAATTCCCGGGTGGCGGCCGTGGTGAAGGCGATCCGCCTGGGCCTGATCGTGCCCTGACGGGCCGGCGAAACCCTACTGAGGTTGCTAGGTTTCGCCGGACGCGGTTTCACGGTTGAATGGCATGGTCGCAAAAATCGCCGTGCCGGGGGGCCGGCCCTACCGGAGACTGTCCCTTTGACGGATCGCAGCGGACTCAGCATCGACCGAGACTTCATCCTGGCCCATGAGACACAAGAGGAAGCCGCCGACGCCATTCTGGGCGGCCTGGAATATCTGGTACGCGAGGCGCATGCCGCCGGCCTGAAGGATCTTGCCCGCGCCCTGACGGGCGTCATTCTCAGCCCGAACCACTGGCCGGTCGCGCCGCGCTGATCAGGGATCCGGCCGATTTGCGGGCCGTTCCCATTCCAGCCAGCCGCGGCGCTTGAAGAACCACACCAGCAGGCCGGCCACGATGGCCATGAAGCCGAGCGCGGCGGGATAGCCGTAGCGCCATTTCAACTCGGGCATGAGCTCGAAGTTCATGCCCCAGACGCCGGCGAAGAAGCTGAGCGGAATGAAGATGGTCGCGATGATGGTCAGGATCTTCATGACCTCGTTCAGCTTGGCGCTCATGCTGGACAGGTAGACGTCCAGCAGACCCGAGGCGATCTCGCGATAGGTCTCGACGATGTCCATGAGCTGGATCGCATGATCGTAGCAGTCGCGCAGATAGACCTTGGTGGCGTCGCGGATCAGCGGATTTTCGTCGCGGATCAGGGCGTTGAGCAGCTCGCGCGTCGGCCAGACCGAGCGGCGCACCTCCAGCAGATCCCGCTTGATGCCGTGCAGGCGTTCGATCAGCGCCGGGGCGGGCGCGCTGACCACCGCGTCCTCCAGATCCTCGATCGCCTCGCCATAGCGCTCGAGCAGCGGAAAGAAATTGTCGATCACCGCGTCGATCAGCGCATGGGCCAGCGCGTCCGGCCCCTGCCCGCGCAACTGGCCGCCGTCGCGGCGAAGCCGGGCGCGGGTGGGATCGAAGCAGTCTCCGGGGCGTTCCTGGAAGGTGATCAGGAAATCCTGGCCGACGATGATGGACATCTGCTCGGTCAGACCGGTTTCGGTGGCGTCGAGCATCTTCATGACGATGAACACGTAATGGTCGAAGACTTCCACCTTCGGCCGCTGGTGCAAATTGACGATATCCTCGAGCGTGAGGCGGTGCAGGCCGAAGCTTTCGCCGATCGCCTTGATCGCGGCGGTATCGGCCAGACCGGCGACATCGATCCAGAGCACGTCGCTGTGCTTCTGAAGCTGGCGCAGCGCCGGCACATCCAGATGAGACTGTTCGTGGAACTGGCGCTCGTCGTACCAGATGGCCTGGATGTGGGTCGGCGCGGCGGCGGGATCGGCGATGACGGTGCCGGCGGGCTGGCCAAGCGAGCGGCGGCGGTCCCGGCGCAGGCGCCGGCGCGCCTTGCGGGATCTCTCATGCGCCGGCGCGCCGGGGCCGACGGGGGAAACTGGAGCATCCGGTGGCATGGCGCGGTCCCTTCGGTCGCATCTGTCCCGGCAAGCTGTACCATGGCGCTTAAGGCGTTGGAAACGGGCGTGCGATGTACCACATTAGTGTGATGCGTCTTCCCCGGCGCGCGCGTCGCGTCCACCCCGGCAAACAGATCGCACGGCGATGAAGAAGCGGATCCAGCGCTATCTCCCGGATGCCGAGCGGCTTCGCTCCAGCCGCTGGTTGCGCTGGCTCGGGCCGGCGCTGCACCATCGCCGGCTGTGGCACCTGTCGCGGCGCGGGGTGGCCCTGGGCGTAGCCATCGGGATGTTCTTCGGCCTGTTGATTCCGTTCGGGCAGATCGCGGCGGCGGCGGTCCTGGCGCTGGCGCTGCGGGCGAACCTGCCCGCGGCCGTGGCCGCGACGTTGGTCAGCAATCCGCTGACCTTCGCCCCGTTCTATTATCTCGCCTACCGGATCGGCGCCGCCCTGACCGGTCATCCGCCCGTGCCCGACGGGGCCCTGCCGCCTCTGCCCGAGGTCGACGGCGTGCTGGCATGGCTCGGCGCGTGGTGGCAGCATGTTCGCGGCCTGGGCAAGCCGCTCATCGTCGGGCTCGCGGTCATGTCGGTGACGGGAAGCGTCCTGAGCTATGCTCTCATTTCCGGCACGTGGCGCCTGGCGACGGTGCTGGCCTGGCGGCGGCGCGGCCAGCGCGGGGGAACGCCGCCGCCGCCGAAAACGTAGTTTGGGTACAGCCTGGCTCCCGGGATCGCGCACCATGGGACCGGGTCCGCCGCGCGGGAAGCGGCATGGGGCTGGCCGTTGCGCCGGCGCCGCCGATCTGTATGGTGTGCGGCCGTGAGCGAAAGGGTCCGCGATGGCGTTTCGATTGGTGCTTGGCTCGTTGGCTGGACGGCTGTTGACCGGCGTGCTGGCCATGGCGCTGCTGGTCTGGCTTGCCGCGTCGCCCGGCGGCGAATGGCACTGGCGGTGGGTCCCCGCGATCTTCTTCGCGGCGGGGCTCGCCCTGTGGATCTGCGCCGAACGCTTTGCCGCCTGGACCCGTCAACCCCATCCGCAGGACGAGAAGCTGGTGCACCATTTCCGCCGGCAGGTGCCGTCCTATCTGCGCATCTTCCTGCGCAAGCATGATTTCGCCGATCCGTTCCACCGCGACCTTCTCCACCCGCTGGAGGAAATCGCGGCGGACTGGAAGGGCGCGGAGTTCGAGTTCAGCGACCGGATGCTGCAGGGCGCCTTCGCCCGGGTGCTGGACGCCAACGGCAAGTTCACGGCGCTGATCGCCGACCGCATCCATCCGGCGGACGGCAACAGCCGGATCGGCACGCCGAAGACCGAGGCCGACAGCCTGCGCGCCGTGACCGAGCCGACGAAGGCCGGCATCCGCAAGATGAACGCGCAGGCGCGCCGCCTCGCCGCCGCCATCGACCGCTTCGAGCGCGTGGCCCGCGAGCGCGTCCCGACGCTCTGAGCACGGAAGGCCAGAAGCGCGGGACACTGGGAGCGCGGGACACTCGAGCACGGACACTGGCCATCGACCGCATCCATCCGTAAGCTGCGCCGCAGCACCGATAAACGGGGGAGAATGACGGATGCAGTACCGACGCCTTGGCCGCAGCGCCATCTATGTTTCCGATATCTGCATGGGGACCATGACCTTCGGCTCGCAGGCCGATGAAAAGACCGCCTTCCGCGCGCTCGACATGTCGCTGGACGCGGGGATCAACTTCTTCGACACGGCCGAGAACTATCCCGTGCCGCCCGATCCCAAATGGGCCGGGCAGACCGAGGAAATCTTCGGCCGCTGGATGAAGACCAAGAACCGCGACGCGATCATCCTGGCGACCAAGGTGTGCGGCCCCAGCCATGGCTGGATCAAGGGCGCGATGCGCGCCGGCATGACGGCGCTGGACCGCCACAACATCACCCGCGCGATCGACGCGAGCCTGAAGCGGCTGGATACGGATTATGTCGATCTGTACCAGACCCACTGGCCGGATCATGGCACGCCCTATGACGAGACCATGCAGGTGCTCGACGAGCTGGTGAAGGCGGGCAAGGTCCGCATCGTCGGCTGCAGCAACGAGACGACCTGGGGCCTGATGAAGAGCCTCGCCGCCTCGGAACGGCACGGCACGGTGCGCCACCAGACCATCCAGAACAATTTCAGCCTGAACAACCGCCGGTTCGAGGACGAGCTGGCCGCCGCGTGCCGGCACGAAGGCGTCAGCCTGATCCCCTATTCGCCCATCGGCGCCGGCGTGCTGGCGGGCAAGTACAATGATGGCGCGCGGCCGGACAATGCCCGCTTCACCAAATATCTGGCCATGGGCGGCCGGCAGGCCGCGATGGCGCGCCGTTTCGTCAACGACAAGACCATCGAGAGCACCAAGCGCTACATGGAAATCGCCGCAGAGGCCGGCCTGTCGCCGGTGACCATGGCGGTGGCCTGGAGCAAGCAGCACGACTTCGTCGCCTCGACCATCGTCGGCGTGACCCGCGAGGACCAGATGGATGAGATCCTGGCCGCCGCGGACATGGTGCTGGCCGATGACGTGATGAAGGCCATCGATCAGGTGTCGAAGGAGATCCTCTATCCGATGGGATAGGCGCATGAGCCGGCGGGGGCTGCAGGCCGCCGTCGGCGTCCTTGCCTGCATTCCGGTGACGGTCGGGCTGATGGGCGTCGTGCAGGGTCCCGGCGAGGTGATGCCGGGCGAGGACTGGCCGGTCAATCTGGACAGCCATTACCGGTTCCTGTCCGGCATTTTCCTCGCCATCGGGCTGACGTTCTGGTGGTGCGTACCCGCCATCGAGCGCAGAACGGCGGCGTTCCGCATGCTGTGCCTGCTGATCTTCACCGGCGGCCTGGGGCGCGGCCTGTCGCTGGTGCTGGCCGGCCCGCCGGTGACGGAGCACCTGATCGGCCTGGGATTCGAGTTGGTGCTGGTGCCGGTGCTCGCCTGGTGGCAGGGCCGCGTGGCCGCCGCGTCGGCGTGACGGCCGGCCGGCGGCGCCAGCGGCTCCGGACTACGCCCGCAGCGCCGCGAGGAGCGCCGAGCCCTTCTGGCCGACGAGATCCTTCGGCAGTTCCTTGAGCAGCACGGCGTCCAGTGGCCCGCTGTAATGGCGGCGCATTTCGCCCAGCGCCCGGGGCGGCGCGATGACGACGAGGCTGGCGATCCTGCCCGCCCGCGCCTCGCGGTTCAGCCAGCCCGCGACCGCGGCCACATGGGCGTCCTCGTCATGGATATGGCCGTCGGGATTGGCGGCGCTGGCATGGTGGCCCGTGCCGGCGCCCTTGTGATGCGCGCCCATCGACCAGCGCGACAAGGGTTCCGTGCGGCAGCAGCATGTCCGGCTCCTCAAGATGTGACGAACGTTACATCACACCATCGGCGCGCGTTGGGCAAGGGGCACGGTGCCCAGGCTGGGAGTTGGCCCAAGGCTGCGCATAGGGAGATCCCGGACGTGCGACACTCGAATTTCCTGCCATTGACTAACTATTATATTTCTGCAAATATCGAATCATGGAAATGAAAGACGCCGTCCAGACACTCGCCGCCCTGGCCCAGGAGAGCCGGCTCAGGGTTTTCAGACTGCTGATCACGCAGGGGCCGGACGGCATGGCGGCGGGCGACATCGCGCGGGAGCTCGATATTCCGCCGAGCACGCTGTCGACCCACCTGTCCGTGCTCAGCAATGCCGGGCTGGTTTCTTCGACCCGGCATAGCCGATCGATCGTCTACATGATCGATGTGGAGGCCACCCGTCGACTCCTCGCCTTTCTGCTGGAGGATTGCTGCCGGGGGCAGCCGGAGATCTGCGCGCCGCTGCTCGACAATCTGCTGTCGTCCTGCTGTGAACCGACCACGTCCAATTGTTCCGTCCCGCCCGTCAAAGGAACCGTTCAATGAAGCGCCTGCACATCAATCTCGCCGTCGGCGACCTGGACCAGTCGGTCAGGTTCTACTCGGCGCTGTTCGCCGCCGAACCGGCGGTGATCAAGCATGACTACGCCAAATGGATGCTCGAGGACCCGAGGGTCAACTTCGCGATCACCACCCGTGGCGAGCGCAAGGGCATCGATCATCTCGGCATCCAGGCGGAGAACCCCGACGAACTGCGCGACGTGTACGGCCGCCTGAAGAATGCCGGGCGACCGCTGCTGGAGCAGGGTGAAACCACCTGCTGCTACGCCAGATCGGAGAAAACCTGGGTACACGACCCCGATGGCGTCGCCTGGGAGACATTTCTGACCACCGGAGAGAGCCCGGTCTATGGCGAGGATGTCGACACCGCGAGCCTGGCGGCGCCGGGCGCCTGCTGCTCTCCGTCACCGGCCGCCGCCAAACCCGTCCCATCGGCCTGTTGCTGAGGAGCCTGTCCATGCACGCCGAGACCATCCCCTACAACGTGCTGTTCCTGTGTACCGGCAATTCCGCCCGTTCCATCATGGCGGAGGCGATCATGAACCGCCTTGGCCAGGAGCGCTTTCGCGCCTATAGCGCCGGCAGCCAGCCGAGAGACCAGGTCCATCCCTTGACCCTATCGCTGCTGAAATCGCTGAATCATCCGACCGACGGGTTGCGGTCGAAGTCGTGGGACGAGTTCGCCGCCCCGGACGCGCCGAAGATGGATTTCGTTTTCACGGTATGCGACAGCGCGGCTGCGGAAGTGTGCCCGGTCTGGCCGGGACAGCCGATGAGCGCCCATTGGGGAATACCCGACCCGACGGCCGTCGGAGGAACCGACGCACAGAAGCACCTGGCCTTCGCCGACACGTACCGGCAACTGAGCAACCGGATTTCGATCTTCGTCAGCCTGCCCATACGCTCGCTCGACAAGATCGCGCTGCAGAAACGGCTCGACGAGATCGGCCGCCCGCTGTCCGCGGCGTCGTGACAGATCCCGGCGCCAAAGCGGTGTCCGACCGATCCGTCACCACCCAGCCTTATCGGGAAAACAGATGACCGATGATATCGCGGCGCCCTCCGAGGCCGAACCCGTGCTGGGCCTGTTCGAGCGCTATCTCAGCCTGTGGGTGGCGATCTGCATCGTCGCCGGGCTGACGCTCGGCACTCTGTTGCCGGGCCTCTTCGGTGTTCTCGCCGGCCTCGAATACGCGTCCGTCAACTTCGTGGTGGCGGTGCTGATCTGGGCGATGGTGTACCCGATGATGGTGGCGGTCGACTTCTCCAGCCTGCGTCATATCGGCGACAGGCCCAAGGGCCTGATTCTCACCCTGGCGGTGAACTGGCTGATCAAGCCGTTCACCATGGCGGCGCTTGGCGTGCTGTTCTTCGAGTATGTCTTCGCCGATCTGATCGCGCCCGCCGATGCCCAGCAATATCTGGCGGGGCTGATCCTGCTGGGCGCCGCGCCGTGCACGGCGATGGTGTTCGTATGGTCGCAGCTGACGCGGGGCGATCCGACCTACACGCTCGTGCAGGTCTCGGTGAACGACGTGGTGATGATCTTCGCCTTCGCGCCGATCGTCGCGTTGCTGCTCGGCGTCACCGACCTGATCGTGCCGTGGGAAACCCTGCTGCTTTCGGTCGGGCTTTACATCATCGTGCCGCTCGCCGCAGGAGCCCTGACGCGTCGCTGGCTGCTCGGCCATGCCCCGGCGAGCGACGAAGAAACCGCGGTCGGCCGCTTCACGGCGGCGGTGAAGCCGTTCTCGGTCATCGGGCTGCTGGCCACGGTGGTGCTGCTGTTCGGCTTTCAGGGACAGGTGATCATCGACCGGCCGCTGGTGATCGCGCTGATCGCCGTTCCCCTGCTGATCCAGTCCTATGGCATTTTCGCGCTGACCTACGCGGCGGCCTATGCGTGGCGGGTGCCGTTCAACATCGCGGCGCCCTGCGCCCTGATTGGCACGTCGAATTTCTTCGAACTCGCCGTCGCCGTGGCGATCAGCCTGTTCGGCCTGCAGTCGGGCGCGGCGCTCGCGACGGTGGTGGGGGTGCTGGTTGAAGTGCCCGTCATGCTCTCGCTGGTCGCCTTCGCCAACCGGACCAGGGGCCGGTATCAGGCGCGGCGCGCGTCCACTTCCTGACGCGGGAAGACCATGGCGAGATGGGGAGGAATGGTGGAGCCAGACGGGATCGAACCGACGACCTCAAGCTTGCAAAGCTAGCGCTCTCCCAACTGAGCTATGGCCCCACGGACGCGCACCTATATCGGCAGCGGCGTGGTCCGTCAACGTCCCGTTTGGGGGCATGGTTTCGCTTGTGCACAAGAAAGCAGCGGAAAACCGGACATTCTGCGTTGACAGGGATTCCCCGCCCCTGCATCTTGAGGGCGTCACACTGATCTCCAACGGGAGGCAGCGCGGTGACTCTGTTTTTTCCGTGGAGAGATGGGCGATAGCTCGATAGCTGAATGACCAACGAAAACAACCCGGTAGACAACATGAAACCGCGTCGGCGCATGAGTTTGGGCCAGCGCATGGGCTCGCCGGGCTGGTTGTTCAAGACCACCGCCATCGTCACGCTGCTCGGCAGCGCTCTCGGTCTCGCCGCCTACATCAACAGCACGGCCAGCGATTCGTACAACGCGGCCATGGGCGAGAAAGTTCCCTCGCCCTATTCGCTCGTGGCGTCGCTGGGACCGGACTCCAGCAGCGGGCAGCCCGGGCTCAGCCTCACGGCGCCCATTTTCGATCGTGACGCGCCGCAGGTCAGCGCCGCCGAGGACGAGGAAGAAACCTCGCCGGTGAAGCAGGCCAAGGTGATGCGTGGCGACACGCTGGCCGGCGTGCTGGTGAAGGCCGGCGTCGAGCTGGCCGACGCGCACAGCGCCATCACGGCACTGTCCGAACACTTCAACATGCGCCGCCTGCGCGAGGGCCAGGAAATCGAGCTGACCTTCAGCCCGGAGAGCGAGCCGACGCTGCAGACGATCCGCCTGCAGCCGGACGTGGAACGCGCCGTGACCGTCGAGCGCCAGAATGACGGCTCGTTCGCCAGCACCGTCCAGGCCATCGAGCTGGCGCCGCACAGCACCCGCGCCGGCGGCCGGATTTCCGACAGCCTCTACATGGCCATGCAGAAGGCCGGCGTGCCGCACAACGTGATCTCGGAGTTCATCCGGGTCTATAGCTGGGACGTGGATTTCCAGCGCGAAATCCAGCCGGGCGACACGTTCGAGATCTTCTTCGAGCGCTTCGAGGACGATGCCGGGCAGATGGTCAAGACCGGCCCGCTGCTCTATGCCGGCCTCACCCTCAGCGGCAAGCCGCACAGCCTGTACCTCTACACGCCGAGCGACGACAAGAATCCGGACTATTTCGACGAGAAGGGACACAGCGTGCGCAAGGCGCTGCTGAAGACGCCGATCGACGGCGCGCGCCTGACCTCGGGCTTCGGCAAGCGGCATCATCCGATCCTCGGCTATACCAAGATGCACAAGGGCCTGGATTTCGGCGCGTCCAAGGGCACGCCGATCCATGCGGCCGGTGACGGCGTCATCGAGAAAGCCGGCATGAACGGCGCCTATGGCAACTATGTCCGCGTCAAGCACAATGGCCAGTTTTCCACCGCCTACGCGCATATGAGCGGTTATGGCAAGGGCATCAAGGCCGGTGCCCGCGTGCGCCAGGGCGATGTCATCGGCTATGTGGGCACCACCGGCCGCTCCACCGGCCCGCACCTGCATTACGAAGTGCTCAACAAGGGCAAGCAGGTCGATCCGCGCGGCCTGAAGATGCCGACCGGCCGGCAGCTGGACGGCCCGCAGCTGATGGCGTTCAAGAAGTCCGTGCAGGACCTGAGCGTGCAGATCGCCGCCATTCCCATGGCCACCACCCTGGCGAGCAACCAGTAACCAGCCCTTTCCGAACATGAAGAAGGGCGGCGCCGCGCGGCGCCGCCCTTCTCATTTCCGGCGCCGGATCAGTTGATCGCGGCGCTGCCCGGCGCGATGCCGGCCTGACGGGCACGGTGGCCCGCCATGCCGCCGGTTTCCGCCGTGGCATGGCCGTTGATGACCAGCTTGCCATCCGCCACCGTCACGCGGATCTCGTCGCCATCCATCACCTCGCCCTGCAACAGCAGCTCGGCCAGCGGGTCCTGCAGGAAGCGCTGGATCACCCGCTTGAGCGGCCGGGCGCCATAGACCGGATCGTAGCCGGTGTTGGCCAGCCAGGTCCGGGCTGCCTCGTCGAGCACGATGGTCATCTTGCGATCGGCCAGCAGTTTCTCCAGCCGCTTGAGCTGGATGTCGACGATGCCGACCATGTCCGCCCGGCCCAGCCGGTGGAACAGGGTGATCTCGTCCAGCCGGTTGAGGAATTCGGGCCGGAACGACGCGCGCACGACCTCCATCACCGCGTCGCGCACCAGTTCCACATCGGCCCCGTCCGGCTGGGCGGCGAGGATGTCGCTGCCGAGGTTGGATGTCAGGATGATCATGGTGTTGGTGAAGTCCACGGTGCGGCCCTGGCCATCGGTCAGACGGCCATCGTCGAGCACCTGCAGCAGCACGTTGAAGACGTCGGGATGCGCCTTCTCGATCTCGTCGAACAGGACGATCTGATACGGGCGCCGGCGGACGGCCTCGGTGAGAACGCCGCCTTCCTCGTAGCCCACATAGCCAGGCGGCGCGCCGATCAGCCGGGCCACGGAGTGCTTTTCCATGAACTCGGACATGTCGAGACGCACCATGGCGTGCTCGTCGTCGAACAGATAGCCGGCGAGCGCCTTGGTCAGCTCGGTCTTGCCGACGCCGGTGGGGCCGAGGAACAGGAACGAGCCGATCGGCCGCGCCGCGTCCTGCAGACCGGCACGGGCGCGCCGCACGGCCTTGGAGACGGCCTCGACGGCCTCGCGCTGGCCGACGACGCGGCGGCCGAGTTCCTGCTCCATCTGCAGCAGCTTCTCGCGCTCGCCCGCCATCAGCTTGTCGACCGGGATGCCGGTCCAGCGCGACACCACATAGGCGATGTCCTGATCGGTCACCTCTTCCTTGAGCATGCGCTCGTGGCTCGAAGACGCCGCCTCGCGCAGCTTGCGCTCCAGCTCGGGGATCACGCCATAGGCCAGTTCGCCGGCGCGGGCCAGATTGCCGTCCCGCTGGGCGCGTTCCAGCTCGATGCGCGCGTTGTCGAGCTCTTCCTTCAGGCGTTGCTCGGCATTGAGCATGTCCTTTTCCGAGCGCCACTGGGCGGTCAGGGCATCGGAGTTCTCCTCCAGCCCGGCCAACTCGGTCTCGATCTTCTTCAGCCGGTCACGCGACGCATCGTCGGTTTCCTTCTTCAGCGCCTCGCGCTCGATCTTGAGCTGGATGATGCGCCGGTCGAGCTGTTCGATCTCCTCGGGCTTGGATTCCACCTCCATGCGCAACCGGCTGGCGGCTTCGTCCATCAGGTCGATGGCCTTGTCCGGCAGGAAGCGGTCGGTGATGTAGCGGTTGGACAGGGTCGCCGAGGCGACGAGGGCGCTGTCGGTAATGCGCACGCCGTGATGCAGCTCGTACTTCTCCTTCAGGCCGCGCAGGATGGAGATGGTATCCTCCAAGGTCGGCTCGTCGACGAAGACGGGCTGGAAACGGCGCTCGAGCGCGGCGTCCTTTTCCACATACTTGCGATACTCGTTGAGCGTGGTCGCGCCGATGCAGTGCAGCTTGCCGCGCGCCAGCGCCGGCTTGAGCAGATTGGAGGCGTCCATGGAGCCTTCCGCCGCGCCCGCGCCGACGATTGTGTGCATCTCGTCGATGAAAAGGATGATCTCGCCCTCGGACGAGGCGACCTCTTCCAGAACGCCTTTCAGGCGCTCCTCGAACTCGCCGCGATACTTGGCGCCGGCGATCATGCTGCCCATGTCGAGCGACAGAACGCGCTTGGTCTTGAGCCCTTCCGGCACGTCGCCATTGGCGATGCGCAGGGCCAGGCCTTCGACGATGGCGGTCTTGCCGACGCCGGGCTCGCCGATCAGTACGGGATTGTTCTTGGTGCGCCGCGCCAGTACCTGGATGGTCCGGCGGATTTCCTCGTCGCGGCCGATGACCGGATCGAGTTTGCCCTCGCGCGCGGCCTGGGTCAGGTCCTGCGCGTATTTCTTGAGGGCGTCATAGGCGTTCTCGGCGGAGGCGGAATTGGCGGTGCGCCCCTTGCGCACCTCGTTGATGACCTGGTTCAGGCCTTGCGCGGTCACGCCCGCCTTCTGCAGGATGTCGGCGGATCTGGTGCCCGACGCCAGGGCAAGCGCCTGCAGCAGGCGCTCGACGGTCACGTAGCTGTCGCCCGCCTTCTTGGCCATGTCCTCGGCCGACTGGAACAGCTTGGCCATCTGGGGCGCCATGTAAAGCTGGCCCGCGCCGCTGCCCTCGACCTGGGGCAGCTTGCCGAGTTCGGAATCCACCTGAAGCAGGACCTGCTTGGCGTCGCCGCCGGCGGCCTGGATCAAATTGGCCGCGAGGCCTTCCTCGTCCTCGACGATAATTTTGAGAAGATGCTCAGGCGTGAACTGCTGATGGTTCATGCGCTGGGCAAGGAACTGCGCGGACTGGATGAAGCCCTTGAGCCGGTCGGTGTATTTTTCGATGTCCATTATGTCCCCCACCTTTCGAAGGTGCAGTTGTCAGTGTCGAGCTCCATATGGTGTTGCAGATAAGCAACACAAGAGCCTGAAGCAACAAAGGGGACATCATTCCCGGACAACCCGCTGGGCCGTCCGGGAAGAGGAAACTCGTCAGTCGGCGTCGCTGCCTTCGGCGGCAGCGGCCGGCGCCGGAGCCGCTTCATCGGCCGCCGCTTCGGCGCGCGGGGCGACCCGACGCGGACGACGGGCCCGCGGGGCACGCGGCGTGGCGGTCGGTGTCGGCGGCACGATCACCGGGACATCGGCGGAAATATCGGGCTGGTCCTCGACGCCGAGGATGACCGGCTGCGGCTGCGGCGGCGTAACCGGCGCAGGCGCGGCGACCGGCTGCGGCTGAGCCTGCGGCCGGGCATGGTCGTTGCCATTGCCGCCGCCGTTACCGCCACCATTGTAGGAGCCTTGGCCGTTGCCGTTGCCATTACCGTTGCTCTGGCGGACGTTGCCGTTCGCGCGCTCATCCGGCTGGTCGTCATAGCTGCCCTGATCGTCATCATCGACCGCTTCCGGCTCGAGGCCCTGGGCGATCATGATCTCGTTCATGATGCGCTGATAATGCTCGGCGTGCTGCAGGAAGTTCTCGACCAGCACCCGATCGCGGCCCACGCGCGCATCGCGCGCCAGGCTGACATACTTCTCGACCAACTGGGCGGCGGTCCCGCGCAGCTTGCCTGCCGGACCGTTGCTGTCGTAAGCGCGATTGATATTCTGCTGAGGCGCTGGCCGTCTGCCAGAGCGCCCCCTAGAGCGCTTACCGTTGCTGTGTCTCATTGAAGCGTTCACTTATTTGTTTTCTCATTTCGGTTTTAGCGGCCATGCCACCGATTGATCATCCCGACGAGCTGCCTGCCGGCTCCTAGAGTCCGAGGGGTGCAGTCGATCAGACTGCATCCAGCAGCTTTGGTTCTGGATGACTTCAAGAGCGCCGGACCAACGATCACCGTGCTTCTCTCCGTCGCGACCCTAACCACCCCAAGGGCATTTTCCAACATCAAAATGGTGCCCGAGCGCCGGGCTCGTCAAAAAAAGCGCCCAGGCAACGCACGCGCCCGGCCAGATCGGTAAAGGGCCGGACCAGGATCGCTCCGGCATCCTTCAGCAGCGCGGCGACCGGCTCCTGCTGGCCCATGCCGATCTCGAAAAAAAGACCTCCGCCCGGCTTCAGCACGCGCTTCACATCGGCCGCCAGCGCACGGTAGGCATCGAGCCCGTCACGACCGCCATCGAGCGCGCCCATGGGGTCATAGAGCGTGACCTCGGGCTCCAGCCCTTCGATATCGGCGCGGGGGATATAGGGCGGGTTGGACACCACCAGGTCGGCGAAGGCCGCGGGCAGGCCGGCCGACCAGTTGCCGAGCACGAAGGAGGCGCGGCTTTCGAGACCCAGCGCCGCCGCGTTGGCGCGCGCGACATCGAGCGCGGCGGCGCTCACATCGACGCCCAGTCCCTCGTCCCGCGGCCTTTCATGGAGCAGCGACAGGAGGATACAGCCGCTGCCGGTGCCCAGATCCACCACGCGGCACGCAGGCCGGTCACGCAGCCAGGCCAATGCCGCCTCGACCAGTGTTTCCGTGTCGGCGCGCGGGTCGAGCACATGGCCGGTCACGCCGAATTCGAGCCCCCAGAATTCCCGCCGGCCCACGATGCGCGAGACCGGCTCGCGCGCGACGCGCCGGCGGATGAAGGACAGGTAATTTCCCGCCGCGGCCGCCTCGACCTCGCGTTCCGGATAGCCCATGAGAACTTCACGGCGCACGCCCGCCGCATGGCAGAGCAAAACAGCGGCATCCAGCGCCGGCGAAGCGATGCCAGCTGCAACGAGCTGCTCCCGTCCGGACCTGAGAAGCTCGCCAAGGGTCACTCAGAAATCTCCCGCGGACTCCATCGCCGCCAGCCGCTCGGCCTGATCCTCCGACGACAAGGCATCGATCAGTTCATCGAGCCCCTGCCCCTGCATCATCAGATCGAGCTTGTAGAGCGTCAGGTTGATCCGGTGGTCGGTGATCCGGTTCTGCGGAAAATTATAGGTGCGAATGCGTTCGGAGCGATCGCCGCTGCCGACCTGGCCGCGCCGCGCCTCGGACCGCTCGGCATCCAGCTGGGCGCGCTCGTGCTCGTACAGGCGGGCGCGGAGGATCTTCAGCGCCTTGGCCTTGTTCTTGTGCTGCGACTTCTCGTCCTGCTGCGACACGACGATATTGGTCGGCAGATGGGTGATGCGCACGGCGCTTTCGGTCGTGTTGACGTGCTGGCCGCCGGCGCCCGAGGCGCGGAACACGTCGATGCGGATGTCCTTGTCCTCGATGACTATGTCCACTTCCTCCGCTTCCGGGAGGACCGCGACCGTGGCCGCGGAGGTGTGAATACGGCCGCTGGCCTCCGTCACCGGCACGCGCTGCACGCGGTGCACGCCGGATTCATATTTGAGCCGGGAATAGACGTTGCGCCCCGCGACGGAGACGATGATCTCCTTGTAGCCGCCGACGCTGGACTCGCTGGCGGACATGACCTCGATGGTCCAGCCATGCAGGTCGGCGTAGCGCTGGTACATGCGGAAAAGGTCGCCGCTGAACAATGCCGCCTCGTCGCCGCCGGTACCGGCGCGAATTTCCAGGATGACGTTCTTGTTGTCCGCTTCATCGCGCGGCAGCAGCCGAAGCTGCAGGTCGCGCTCGACCTCGGGCAGACGGTTGTTCAGCTCGCGCAGTTCCTCCTCGGCGAGGGCGCGCATCTCGGCGTCGCTGCCCGGGTCCTTGACCATGTCGCCGAGCGCATCGATCTCCTGGCGGATGCGGCGCAACTCGCGCGCGCCGACGACGACCTCGGTCAGTTCGGAATATTCCCGCGACAGCTTGGCGTAGGCATCGCCCGACAGACTGCCGGCGTTGGCCATCTGGGCTTCCAGCCCCTCGAAACGATCGATGAGCTGCTTGACCCGTTCCTGGCTGATGCCGGCCACGTCAGTTGCCGCCCAGACGCGCGACGATCTCGCCCCGCGCCACCTCGACCTGCTCGCCGGTATCCAGGTCACGCAGCGCCACGGCACCGCGCGCCAGTTCGTCGCCGCCCACCAGAATGGCGGCGCGGGCGTTGACCTTGTTGGCCTGCTTCATCCGCTTGCCCACATTGCCCCGGAACGCGATGTCGGTCTTGACGCCAGCGCGGCGCAGCTGCTGGGTCAGCACCAGCGCCTCGGTCTCGCCGTCGGCGCCCACGGGGATGACGGCGACGGGACGCTCGGCCGCGGGCGGCTCGTCGAGCAGCATGACCAGCCGTTCGATGCCGCAGCCCCAGCCGATGCCGGCCGTGGACGGACCGCCCATGTATTCGATCAGATGATCGTAGCGGCCGCCGCCAATCACGGCGCTCTGCGCGCCGAGCAGGGTGGTCGTGAACTCGAAGGCCGTATGGGTGTAGTAGTCGAAGCCGCGCACCAGACGGTCGTTGACGGTGTACGCCTGCCCCAAGGCATCGAGGCCGTCCTTCACGCGGGCGAAGAAGTCCTTCGAGACATCGTTGAGGTAATCGCCCATCTGCGGCGCGTTGGCGACGATCCTGCGATCGCCCTCGTCCTTGGAATCCAGGATACGCAGCGGATTGCGCCTGAGGCGCATGCGGCTGTCCTCGCTGAGGCTCGCCTCGTGGCCGGAGAAATACTCGACCAGCACGTCGCGGTAGGCGGTACGGCTTGCCGTGTCGCCCAGGGTGTTCAGCTCCAGCGTGACCTTTTCGCGCACGCCGAGGATTTCCAGCAGATGCGCGCCCAGCGCGATGACCTCGATATCGGCCTGCGGCTCGGGCACGCCGAGCACCTCGATATCGAGCTGGTGGAACTGGCGCAGACGTCCCTTCTGCGGCCGCTCGTGGCGAAACATGGGGCCATAGGCGAAGAACTTGAGCGGTAGATGCTGCGCGAGACCGCCGGAGATGAAGGCACGCGCGATGCCGGCCGTGGGTTCGGGACGCAGCGACAGGCTCTCGCCGCCGCGATCCTGGAAGGTGTACATCTCCTTGGTCACCACATCGGTGGTTTCGCCAAGCGACCGGTCGAAGACCTCGGTGAATTCGAAGATCGGCGTCTCGATCTGGCCATAGCCATACCGTTCCGCCAGATCGCGGAACGTGGCGATAACGTACTGATGACGGCGTGCCTCTTCGGGCAACAGGTCATGGGTGCCGCGAACGGGCTGCAGCTTTGCCACTTTGGGCTCCGGTATTAAATCGTTACGAGGCTTCCGCGAGGGCCGCGCGGGCGCGATCGGCCTTCAGCTGCGCCGCCTTCTTCTCGACCAGATCGACGATATGCTCGACCATGTTGTCGTCGTCGATCTTGTGATCGGTGACGCCCGAGAGATAGATCATGTGATTGCCGTTGCCGCCACCGGTCAGGCCGATATCGGTCTCGCGCGCCTCGCCGGGACCGTTGACGACGCAGCCAATGATGGACAGGGTCAGGGGCGTGTCGATATGGGCAAGGCGCTTCTCCAGCGTCTCGACCGTCTTGATGACCTGGAACGCCTGGCGGGCGCAGGACGGACAGGAGATGATGGACACGCCGCGATGCCGCAGACCGAGCCCCTTCAGGATCTCGAAACCGACCTTCACTTCCTCGACCGGTTCGGCCGAGAGCGAGACACGGATGGTGTCGCCGATGCCGGACCACAGCAGCATGCCCATGCCGATGGACGACTTGACCGTCCCGGTCATCAGGCCGCCGGCCTCGGTGATCCCGAGATGGAGCGGATAATCACAGGCCTCGGCCAGGCCCTGATAGGCGGCGACGGCGAGGAAGACGTCCGATGCCTTGACCGAAATCTTGAACTCGCGGAAATCGGCGTCCTCGAGGACCTTGGCGTGGTTCAGGGCGCTTTCGATCATGGCTTCGGGACACGGCTCGCCGTAGCGTTCGAGCAGCTCGCGTTCCAGCGAGCCGGCGTTGACGCCGATCCGCATGGAGCAGTTGTTGTCCTTGGCGGCCCGCACCACTTCCCGGACACGGTCCATGGAACCGATGTTGCCTGGATTGATGCGCAGGCAGGATGCGCCCGCCTCGGCCGCTTCAATGGCGCGCTTGTAGTGGAAATGGATGTCCGCGACGATCGGCACGTTCACGGCCTTGATGATGTGCTTGAGCGCCGCCGTCGATTCCTCGTCCGGGCAGGAAATGCGCACGATGTCGGCGCCAGCCTTCTCGAGCCCCAGCACCTGATCGATGGTGCCCTGGATATCGGTGGTGCGGGTATTGGTCATCGACTGAACGGCAATAGGCGCGTCGCCACCGATCGGCACATTGCCGACGTGAATCTGGCGCGACTTGCGGCGTTCGATCTGTCTGTAAGCGCGGACGGTCATGTGATTTCGCGGTCCCGTGTCAGTTGAGCGGGCTTATACCCCATCGCTCCCTTGGTGTCAGCCCACAGTTGGGGCGAAGCGGGCGGGTGTCCAGACCTGACGGGTCGAGCGGCAGGCCTACCGTTCCTGCATGATGGCGGCGACCTGTCCCTGATAGGAGTTGGCCGCCTCGGACGTGCCGAGCGACGGGTCCTGCGACAATTCCCAGGCGAGGCAGACGCCGGCCGCGAGCAAGGCGGCGACGATCAGCAACGAGAGCTTCGGCATGGCGTTTTCCTGCGTGAGCCCCCACATCCGGCGGCGTTCGCCATTGGGATGGGTATAGCCGTGCCTGACACGCGCGACAGCCTCGGGAATATCGATGCCCAGGGCCGAGCCGCCGAGGAACTCGGCGTAGGAGCGGAGGAAACCTACCGCATAGGTGACCGGCAGTTCCTTGATCTCGCCATGTTCGAGCGCTTCGACATAATCGGCGCGAAATTTCAGGACCAGGGCGACATCGTCAATGGACAGGCCCCGCGCCTCGCGCGTCTTGCGCAGGCGCTCGCCCAGCTCGACGGCCGCGTCCATGGCGGAATGATGACGGCCCTTGATGGAAACCACATTGCTGCGGGCATGACGCACGGGCGGCAGGGCGTCCCCCTGCTCATCCAGGATCAGGAGTCCCTGCACCGTCTCTTCGACCTCAATTTCCGGCACTGTGTCGGCTTTGTGCACAGACCGCGTCAGCTTTACCACCGAGTTTCGACCCACTTTGCTGGAGCTGTATCCGGGAAATCACAGTCAAGGAGATTCGCTTGCTTCGAGGGTAACGATTCACTGAAGGGCTTTCAACGGCGTTGCAGTGCAAAAACCTACAATTCGACGCCGTGGTCGCGGGCGAAATTCGTCAATTTGGTCCGTAGGCTATGGTCAGGGAGAGGCAGCAGCGTCAACAGATACGACCGCAATTTGGCAACATCAAGGGTACGGATCATTTCCTTGACCGGGCCGACGGACGCCGGAGTCATGGACAGGCTGCGCAGCCCGATCCCGATGAGCGCCATCGCCTCGACCGTCTTGCCAGCCGCCTCGCCGCAGAGCGACACGGACACACCGCCCCGCTGCAGCGTGTCGACGATCATGCGCAGGAACGACAGGGCGGCCGGGGACAGGATGTCATAGCGGTCCGTCAGCATGGTGTTGCCGCGATCGGCGGCAAACAGATACTGCATCAGGTCGTTGCTGCCGATGGACACGAAATCCACGTGCGGGATCAGGGCATCGAGTTGCCACGCGAGCGCGGGCACCTCCAGCATGGTGCCGACCCAGAGCCGGCCCGGCGGCTCACGCCCGACCCTGACGTGACGCTTCAGCTCCTTTTCCAGGATCGAGCGGGCGGCGAGGAATTCGGACACATCCGATACCAGCGGGAACATCACCCGCAGGTCCCGCCCCGCGGTGGCGGCGAGCAGGGCGCGTAACTGGTAGCGCAGCAGAGCCGGACGATCGAGGCCCATGCGGATCGCCCGCCATCCCAGCGCCGGATTCTCTTCCTTCGGCCGTTCCAGAAAGGGAACGACCTTGTCGCTGCCGATATCGAGTGTCCTGAACACCACCGGCTTGTCGCCAGCGGCGTCGAGAACCCGGGAGTAGAGTTCACGCTGCGCCTCGTGGCGCGGAAAGGTCGAGCCGACCATGAACTGGAATTCGGTGCGGAACAGGCCGATCCCATGAGCCCCCGTGTCCGACAGGTGCGGCAGATCGACGAGAAGGCCCGCATTCATGTGCAGGCCGATCTCGACGCCATCCTTGGTGATGGCCGGGAGATCGCGGTGTTCGGCATAGGCGGCGCGGCGGCGCTCGCGAAGAGCCAGCGCTTCCTCGTAGAGGTCCACGACGTCCTGGGTCGGCAGCAGGAAGACCTGGGCGGTCATGGCATCGACGATGATCTGGTCACCCGGGTCGACGAGGCCGACGATGCCTTCGACCTGTCCGATCACCGGAATGCCCAGCGCCTTGGCGATGATCGCCACATGGGCGCTCGGGGTGCCTTCGGCGAGGATGACGCCGCGCAGCCGGGCGCGGTCGTAATCCAGCAATTCGGTGGGCCCGAGATTGCGGGCGACGACGACCGTCTGCTCGGGGAGATCGATGACACCGCCCTGATCGAGGCCCATCAGGTGACGGATCAGCCGATTGGCCAGATCGTCCAGATCGCTCAGGCGCTCGCGCAGGTACGGGTCGTTGATCTTGGCCATGCGGACGCGGTTGTCGACCTGGACGCGCTGAACGGCGGCCTCGGCCGTCAGACCGCCCCGAATGCCGTCGCGAATTTTTTCGACCCAGCCGCGATCATTGGCGAACATGCGATAGGTCTCGAGCACGTCGAAATGATCGCCCTCGATGCCCAGATCCGCCCGTTCGAGCAAATTGTCCAGCGACGAGCGTAGCGAGCTGAGCGCTTCATCCAGCCGCACCAATTCGATCGCCTCGTCCTCGGCGATGAGACGAGTCACCTGAACGCGTGGCTCGTGCAGCACGACCTGGCCGATGGCGATGCCTTCCGCCATCGTGACGCCATCGATCTTGGGCGGATGGCCCTGGGCAAAGGTGCCCTCGTGGACCTCGCTCGGGTCGATCAGTTCGCCGGAGCCGACCAGTTCGGCCAGCACCATGGCGACGGTCTGGAGCGCCTCGGTCTCTTCCTCGGTATACAGCCGCTGGGTGACGTTCTGCACGGCGAGAACGCCGAGGACACGGCCGCCCCGGATGACGGGCACGCCCATCAGCGAATGGTAGATGTCCTCGCCGGTTTCGGGCCGGTAAGCGAAATTGGGATGAGATTGCGCATCGGCCAGATTGAGCGGGGCGCCGCGCGCGGCGATTTCGCCGATCAGACCCTCGCCGACCCGCAGATTGGTCTTGTGCACCGCCTCGGCCTTCAGGCCGACGGTGGCGAACAGCTCGAGGATATCGCCGGCGCGCACCAGATAGATGGAGCACACCTCGGCGACCATGTTGTTGGCGATCACCCGCACCATCTGGTCCAGCTTTTCCTGCGGCGGCTGCGGCGAGGCCATGACCTCGCGCATGCGCCTGAGCAGAAGCCTCGGGCCAGCGGGATTGACGGGTGTTGGGGCCATCGCGCTACCTGCCCGCCAGCGCGGCGGCAGCCTGATCAACCAGTTCAGCGATGATGTCGGCGGTCGGCTGCTCGGCGGTCACCATGCCGACGCTCTGACCCGCCATCAGCGAGCCATGTTCGACATCGCCCTCGATAACGGCCCGGCGCAACGCGCCGGCCCAGAAATGTTCGATCTCCAGCTGCGCCGCCTGCTGGTCGATCTGACCCGCCTGGAAGCGGGCCACCAGCTCGCGCTGCGTGTCCATGAACGCCTCGGTCGCCGCGTTGGCCAGCGCGCGCACCGGGATCACCGGAAAACGCTTGTCGACCTGCACCGAAGGCATGGCGTCACGCGCGTTGGCGCGGATGAATGCCTTCTTGAAGGCGGGATGAGCGATGGACTCGGTCGCGCAGACGAATCGCGTGCCGAGCTGCACGCCGCTGGCACCCAGTTCAAGATACATGGCGATCGCCTCGCCGCGGCCGATGCCGCCCGCCACGAAGACCGGGACATCGCGGATATGAGGCAGGATCTCCTGGGCCAGAACCGCCGTGCTGACCGGACCGATATGACCGCCAGCCTCGCTGCCCTCGATCACGAGGGCGTCGACGCCGCTGCGCACCAGTTTCTTGGCCAGTCCAAGCGCCGGGGTGAAGCAGATCAGCCTGGCGCCATAGGCCTTGACGGCATCGATCGCCTTGCCCGGCGGCAGGCCGCCGGCCAGCACCACGTGCCCAACCTCTCGCTCCCGGCAGACGGCGATCAGATCCTCCAGATCCGGATGCATCGTGATCAGGTTCACACCGAACGGCTGGTCCGTCAAAGCGCGTGTCGCGCGGATCTCCATGTCGAGCAGATCAGGACTCATCGACCCGCAGGCGATGACGCCGAAGCCACCGGCATTGGAAATGGACGAGACAAGATTGCGCTCGGACACCCAGGTCATCGCGCCGCCAAGAATGGCGTGGCGCGTGCCGAGGAATTCGCACCCCCGGCGCCACAGCTCGTCGAGACGTGCCCTCCCCCGCTGGTCTGTCATGCGATCAGGTCGCGTCGAGCTGGTAAGCGGAATGCAGGGCCCGCAGCGCCAGTTCGGTGTATTTGGAGGCGATCAGCACACTGATCTTGATCTCCGAGGTGGAGATGACCTGGATGTTGATGCCTTCATCCGCCAGGGCGGTGAACATGCGGCTGGCGATACCCGCATGACTGCGCATGCCGACGCCGATGACCGACACCTTGACCACATCGCTGTCGGTGCTGATGGCCCGGTAGTCGAGCTCACCCTGCAGACCCTCGATCACCTTGACCGAGCGGGCGAGGTCGGCGCGCGGCACGGTGAAGGTCAGGTCGGTGGTCTTGCCGTCGGCCGCCACGTTCTGGACGATCATGTCGACGTTGATGCTGGCTTCGGCCAGCGGTCCGAAGATCGAGGCGGAGACGCCGGGCCTGTCGGCCACGCCCCTTACCGTGATCTTGGCTTCGTCGCTGGTGTAGGCAATGCCGCTGATATCTGCTTGTTCCACGATCTGATCCTCGTCGACAACCATCGTGCCGGGTTCATCCGAAAAGCTGGAGCGCACCTGAACGGGCACCTTGAAGCGCATGGCGAGCTCGACCGAACGGGTCTGCAACACCTTCGCGCCCAGAGACGCCATCTCCAGCATTTCTTCGTAAGTGATTTTATCGAGCTTGCGGGCCTTGGCAACGATCCGGGGATCGGTGGTGTAGACGCCGTCCACATCGGTGTAGATGTCGCAGCGATCGGCGTTCAGCGCCGCCGCGAACGCCACCGCGGTCGTATCCGAGCCGCCGCGGCCCAATGTCGTGATGCGACCATCCTGGGCGATGCCCTGGAAGCCGGCGATGACGGCCACCTGCCCGGCGCTCAGACGCTTCTCCAGTTCGGCCGTCTCGATCTCGAGGATGCGCGCCGAGCCGTGGGCGGACGATGTGCGTACCGGTACCTGCCAGCCCAACCAGGAGCGCGCATCGACGCCCATTCCCTGAAGGGTGAGCGCCAGCAAGCCGCTGGTGACCTGTTCGCCCGTCGCCACGACCGAGTCATATTCCCGGGCGTCGTATATGTTGGATGCTTCGGAAACCCACGCCACCAGCTGGTTGGTGACGCCGGACATGGCCGAAACCACCACCACGACCTGGTCGCCGGCGTCGACCGCCCGCTTGACCTTGGTCGCCACGTTGCGGATGCGATCCATATCCGCCACGGAGGTTCCGCCGAATTTTTTGACGATCCGCGCCATCGTCCCTCGCGTTAGAAGTGATAGTGAGGTGAAGGCCCACATGCGGCTTTACAGGAATGCCGCTTGCCCTCACAAAAGCGGCCCTTACATACTCGGTCACCAACGGCAGCGCAAGCAGCGCGGGAAGGCACAATCCCTTGTCGGACAGCATCACCACCAGCATCGACGCCGAAGAAGTCGCCCGTTTCGAGGCCATGGCGGATCTGTGGTGGGACCCGACCGGCCCGTTCAAACCGCTGCACCGGTTCAACCCGGTGCGACTTGAATTCGTGCGCGACACCGCGCTCGCCCATTGGGGCCGGACGGGCGGATCGCTCCGGCCGCTGAGCGGATTGTCGGCCGTCGACATCGGCTGCGGCGGCGGTCTGATCAGCGAACCCCTGGCGCGCATGGGCGCCTCGGTCACGGGCATCGACCCGTCCGAGAAGAACATCGGCACGGCGCGTCTTCACGCCTCGCAAACCGGCACTCAGATCGACTACCGCGCGATGACGGCCGAGGACCTTGCCGCGTCGGGCGCGCGCTTCGACATCGTGCTCAATCTGGAAGTGGTCGAGCACGTCGCCGACGTCGACGGCTTCCTGGCCGCGTCGGGCATGCTGCTGAAGCCGGGCGGCCTCATGATCTGCGCCACCCTCAACCGGACGATCAAGAGCCTGGCCATGGCCAAGATCGGCGCCGAATACATCCTGCGCTGGCTGCCGCGCGGCACCCATGACTGGCGCAAGTTCCTCACGCCGTCCGAACTGGTCGGCTCGCTGCGCCGCGCCGGGCTGTCGGTCACCGCGCTGCAGGGCGTGACCTACGCGCCCTTGCGGGATTCCTGGTCGCTGAGCCGGGACACGGACGTGAACTACATGGTGGTGGCGGTCAAGCCGGCCGGGTAAGACTCAGGCGTCGTCGCGAACCCACGGGATCGCCACCACGTCGATCCCCTCCTCCTGCAGCTCATGCGCTTCGTCCGGCGTGGTTTCGCCGTAGATGCCGCGCTTGTCCGTCTCTCCGTAGTGCATCTTGCGCGCCTCGGCGGCGAACGCGTCGCCCACATAGTCGCAATTCGACTCCACGTGGCGGCGTACCTCAAGAACCATGCGCCGGATCTCGGCCTTCATCCGCGCCTCGCTCATGGGCGCGGCGGCGTCGCGGCGGCGCACGGCGATATTCGGCGCCATGATCGCCTTGCCCACATCGCTGCCCATGCAGAACGGACATTCGATCACACCGGCGGCGGCCTGATCGTCATAGGCGGCACTGTCGGCGAACCAGCCTTCGAACTGGTGGTCGCAGCCACGGCACTTGAGTTCGTACTTGATCATGAAACGCTGTCTGGCCTGTCGGACGGATTGCCCGCAGCAACATGTTGGCCCACGCGCCGGATTTCAATGAATTGTTTCACGCCGGTGACGCGCCCGGGCGGCGGCGATACCCGCGAAGACCGTTGCCTTCGGACGGCAACCGGCATAGACGCGGTAGCACACCAGCGCAAGCGACCTGCGGAGACCTTCATGAGCGACGGCCAGTTTTCACGTCCGACGACACCCAGCCCCTGGGTCATGGCCCATGCCGGCCGGATCACGCCGGGCGCGGACGTGCTGGATCTTGCCTGCGGCGCCGGACGGCACGCGCGGTTCCTGCTCGAGCAGGGCTTCCGGGTCATGGCGGTGGACATCAACATATCCGGCCTCGACGATCTGATCGGCCATCCCGGTCTGGCGACCCTGGAGGCCGATCTGGAAAACGGGCCCTGGCCGCTGGGCAATGCCAGCTTCGGCGCGGTGGTGGTGACCAATTATCTGTGGCGGCTGCTGTTCCCACGGCTGCGCGACGCCGTGGCGCCCGGCGGCGTGCTGATCTACGAGACCTTCGCCGAGGGCAACGAGGCTTTCGGCAAGCCGAGCAATCCTGATTTTCTGCTCAAGGAAAACGAGCTAACTGATTGGTTCAGCGACTGGAACGTCATCGCTTATGAACACGTCACCGTTGATCGCCCCAAACCGGCGGTGGTGCAGCGCATCTGTGCCGTCAGGCCCGCCTAGGCGGCGCCATACTCCCTGTCGTGCAGGAGCGAGGGCACGCGGCCGCGGGCTTCGCGGACCTTGGCGGGATCGATCCGCGCGCTGATGAAGCCGACCTCCTCGCCGCCATCGGCGATCACCTCGCCCCAAGGATCGATGATCAGGGAATGGCCATAGGTCTGGCGTCCGTTCTGATGCGTGCCGGTCTGCGCCGCCGCGAACACGAAGCAGCCGCTTTCGATCGCACGGGCACGAAGCAGCACGTGCCAATGGGCCTCGCCGGTGACCTTGGTGAAGGCAGCCGGAACACACAGGAAATCCGCGCCAGCCTTGGCGAGCGCACGGTAGAGATGGGGAAAGCGGAGATCGTAGCAGATCGAAAGCCCGAGCCGGCCCCAGGGCAGGTCGGCCACCACCGCGCGGTCGCCGGGCTGATAGTTCTTGGATTCCCGGTAGGTCTCGCCGTTGGGCAGATCCACGTCGAACATGTGGATCTTGTCGTAGGTCGCCGTCACCGTGCCTGACGGATCGATGAGGAACGACCGGTTGGCGATCTTGGTGTCGGAGAGCCTGATCGGCAGCGAGCCGGTATGAAGCCAGATGTCAAGTTCCGCAGCCAAGTCCCTGAAAGCCTTGAGGGCTTCGTCGTCCTCCTGCGGCTTGACCTGTTCGAAAACAAGCGCCGAGCGGGTTTCCATGAGGGACACGACCTCGGGCAGCATCACCAGATCCGCACCGGCGCCGTGCGCGGCGCGGATCAGATTGCTGACCGTGACCACGTTCGGCCTGATCTGGTTGCCCGAATTGGTCTGAACCAGGGCGACGTTGAAGGGCGAGTCCATCACGCCGCCAGCATCTTGTCGAGATCGCCGCGGGCGTCCAACTCGTACAGATCGTCGCAGCCGCCGACATGCGCGCCGTTGATGAAAATCTGCGGCACCGTATAGCGTCCGCTCGCCTTGGCCTGCATCTCTTCCCGCAATTCTGGATTCATGTCGACGCCGATCTCATTGAAATCAACGCCTTTTTCCTTCAGCAGTCGCTTCGCGCGGGCACAGTAGCCGCAGAATGCGGAGGTGTAGATGACGACATCGGCCATGATCGATCTCCTGTTCGGTGACTTTTCTATACAGCCGCCCTGTCCGGTAACGCAACACGCGCCAGCGTCAGGACGTCGACCCGTAACGCGCCAGCCTTGCGCAGGGTTCGCGCGCAGTGATCGACCGTGGCGCCCGTGGTGAGGACGTCGTCGACCAGCAGAATACGCTTGCCGGACACACCGTCGAGATGGCGCGCGGCCACCGCGAAGGCACCGCGCACGTTGCGGCCCCGCTCCTTCCGGCCCAGCGCACCCTGGCTCGGGGTTCGCCGGGTGCGCACCAGGAGGTCGGGGATGAATTCCCGGTGATCCGAGGCGGCGATCAGCCGCGCCAGAATGGCGGACTGGTTATACCGGCGCATGAGAAGCCGACTCCAATGCAACGGAACCGGACAAATGATATCAACGTCTTGCAGAAGAGTACTCCCACTTCGCCTCATCCATCTCGCGAAGGCCGCCGCCGGATCCAGTCGGTCGCCATGTTTGAATTTCAGGATCAGTCCACGGCTGAACTCGTCATAGAGCATCACCGATCTTGCCCGCTCGAAGGCGGGGCGCTCGGTGAGACATGGCAGGCACAGGGTCTCGGGCCCGCTGTCGACTTCCAGGGGCAGGCCGCAACACGCGCAGCACGGCTCGGCGATGAAGCGGATGCGCGACCAGCAGGCGCCGCAAAGATGGGCATGCTCCTGCACCGTCGCGCCGCACGATGGGCACTGGGGCGGAAAGACCGCGTCCACCAGATGCCGCCCGATACTGGAAATCGCCCCCAACATCAGGAAACTCTATCAGACTTTGCCGCGGCCGGAAGGCGTGCCATATAGCCCGGATGAGTTCATCGGCAGACATTTTCGACCGGCGGCTGATCCGCGAGAGACGGGACCGTAAGGCGGCCGGCTTCGGCGCCTACGGTTTCCTGAAGGCGGAAGTGGCCGAGCGGCTGGCGGACCGCCTGCTGGACATCAGCCGCCGCTTCCCCTCCGTCCTCGACCTTGGCTGCCACGATGGCGGCGTGGGCCGGTTGCTGGCCGCGCGCGAGGATGTGGAGCTGCTGGTCTCGGCCGACCTGTCGCCCCGGATGGCCGCCCAGGCGCCGGGCTGCCGGGTCGCCGCGGACGAGGAGTTCCTGCCCTTCGCCGAGGCTTCCTTCAACCTCGCGGTGTCCGCCCTGTCGCTGCACTGGGTCAACGACCTGCCCGGCGCGCTGATCCAGATCAACCGCGCACTGAAGCCGGACGGCTTGTTCCTGGGCGCCATGCTCGGGGGCGATACGCTGACCGAGCTGCGTCACGCCATGATGGAGGCGGAACTCGCCGTGGAGCCCGGCGTGGCGCCGCGCGTCTCGCCCTTCGCCGACATCAGGGACGCGGGCGGCCTTTTGCAACGCGCGGGATTCGCGCTTCCGGTCGCCGATAAGGAAAGAATAACAGTGGATTACGCCGATGCCTTCAGGTTGATGCGAGACCTGCAGGGCATGGCCGAGAGCAACGCTGTTCTGGCCCGGCACAAGGCACCGCTCAAGCGCCGAACGCTGCTGGCGACGATCGACGCCTATCACGATCTTTATGGCCGGCCGGACGGCCGCATCCCGGCCACGTTCGACATCCTGTTCCTGACGGGCTGGTCGCCGCATGAAAGTCAGCAGAAGCCTCTGGCACCGGGAAGTGCTACCATGCGTCTCGCCCAGGTTCTGGGCGCCGAAGAAAAGTCGGCCGGGGAAAAAACCTCACCCAGGCCTTGGAAACGTCCCTAACGGCACCGATGTACGTTTATGGAGTAACGACAGAGGGTTAGGTGCGACATGCATGGTAAGAAGATCAGATCGTGGATCGTGGTCGCCGATAGCGCGAAAGCACGGATTTATTCCAACACCGGGCCTAAGCTGGACCTGGCACTCGTCAGCGAAATAGACTCCGATGGAGCACGACGCTCCAGTCAGGAACTGGTCACCGACAAGCCGGGCCGCACGTTCTCAAGCGCCAGTCCAAGGCGCTCGGGCATGGAGCCGCCCAGCGATCCACAGGACGTGGAAAAGCATAAATTCGTCAAACATCTGGTCAGCATTCTCGACACCGCCGCCCTCGGCGACGAGTTCGACGACGTCTATCTGGTCGCCGCGCCGCGCACGCTGGGGGAAATCCGCAAGCTCGCCAACGGGCACATCACAGACAAGGTCCGAGGCGAACTGGCCAAGGACCTGACCAACATTCCCGAACACGATCTGCCGAAGCATCTGGAGGATCTGGATATCGGCAAACCCGTCCTGGCCTAACCGGCCCGCCCGACCTGCCGCATCACGCCTTGCGGCAGGGGCGACCATAAGGCTGCGCGGACTCCGGCATGCCGGAGTCCGCGGTTCAGCCATTCGTTACACGTGAGAAACGCGGTGTAAGTCCCTCTTCCCACATAGAAATCGTCGCCATAGCCGTAGCTTGCGCCCGGCACCTGGATGATGTGGGGCGCGAAGCTGGCGCGGACATAGTCCGCCAGCTTCCTGTACTGAGTATCCGACAGGCGCAGCCTGACGGCGCCTGAGCGCGGCGCCGTGGTCCTTTCCGCGACGTGCACGAGGACGTCGGTCTGCCAGAGCAGCGCGCCGGCGCCGACGATCGGATCGAAATCCGCCCATGTCGGGGTGCGCAGGTAGAAGTCCGCCTCGCCCCAACCGAAATCGAGAAACACGGCGTTGGGCCCGGCCGCGAGACCCGCCGCGCGCCAGTCGATCACATGATTGGCGACAGGCAGGACCAGATCCACATGCACCCCGTTCGACAGCACGAAGATGTCGATGCCTGATTCCTGCTGGCGGAAATCGCGGTTGACGGGGATGAAGGCCGAGATGGCGGCCACGAAGCCATAGAGCAGCACCGTGCCGGCGATCGCGCCAAGAAGGCGGATCGGCCAGCGCGGCCAGTTCACAACAGATCCCGCAGCATGGCCACCAGTGGAATATCGGCGGGCGGCATGGGGTAATCCTGAAGCTGCTGGGCGCGGACCCATTTCAGGGCATCATGTTCGCGGGCCATGGGCGTGCCCTGCCATTTACGACAGACGAACAGCGGCATCAGGAGATGGAACGTCTCGTAGGTATGCGACGCGAATGTGAAGGGCGCCAGGCAGCTGGACCAGGTTTCTATCCCCAGCTCTTCCTCGAGTTCCCGGATCAGGGCGGCTTCCGGAGTCTCGCCAGGCTCGACCTTGCCGCCGGGAAACTCCCACAGACCGGCGAGGGATTTTCCCTCCGGCCGCTTGGCGATGAGTACGCGCCCGTCGACATCCACGAGGGCGACAGCGGCGACCAGGACGATCGGTTTCGGTTCAGCGGTCACGTCACTCACTCCAGACATCGCGTTCGAGGCGATAATACAGGACGTCCCCCTCGCCATCACGCAAACGGTAACGGCGGGTTCCCTGCCAACCGAACCCTGCGCGCTCGAGCACCCGGCACGATTTGTCATTGCCGGGCATGACGCCAGCCCAGAGATATTTCAGCCCATAACGGTTGAACACACGTTCGGTGATGCCCCTCACCGCTTCCGTCGCATAGCCGTTGCCCCAATAGGGCTTGCCCATCCAGTAGCCGATCTCGTTGTCGTCGAAGCTGACGCCGATGCCGCCCAGCACGGCGCCATCGTCTCGGCGGGTCATGACGTAAGGCAGCCCTCGCCGCCACCAGCGGATGCGGCGCGAGATGCCCAGCCAGTCGCGGGCATCCTGATCCGTGTAGGGAAACGGTGCGCGCGAGAGCCATCGCGCCACGTCCCAATCGCCGATGAGCGCCGGGATGAACGGCAGATCGGCCCGCTTGTACGGGCGCAGGACGAGACGGACGGTCTCGATCGGCCGGTAGATCGGAATCAACTGCGGTAGTCGGCGTTGATATCGATGTAGCCGTGGGTCAGATCGCAGGTCCACACGGTCGAGCACCCGTCACCGACGCCCAGATCGACGGCGATATCGATTTCCTGGCCTTTCAGATGAGCCGTCAGCTGGCCCTCGTCATAGCCGTCGCGAACCCGGCCATTATCCGTCACCTGCTGGCCGCCGAACCTGACGCTGAGGCGCCTCGGGTCCACCTTCTCGTAGCTTTTGCCGACCGCGGCGACGATGCGGCCCCAGTTGGCGTCCTCGCCCGCGATGGCCGTCTTCACCAGAGGCGAATTGGCGATGGTCTTGGCGACCTTCCTGGCGGCGGCGTCCGTCTCGGCGCCGGTGACCAGCACCGTGATGAACTTCGTGGCGCCTTCGCCATCCCTGACCACCTGACGCGCCAGATCTCCCATCACCGCCTCCAGCTTCGTCCGGAAGTCGGCAAGGCGCGGATCGGTGGAGTCGTCGACCGGCGCGTTGCCGGCGGTGCCCGTGGCGAACAGCAACAGGGTGTCCGACGTCGAGGTATCGCTGTCGACGGTGATCGCGTTGAAGCTGCGCTCGTTGACATCGCGCAGCAGCGCGTCGAGGACGTGTTGGCCGATGGCCGCGTCGGTCGCCACATAGGCCAGCATGGTCGCCATGTTCGGCTCGATCATGCCCGAGCCCTTGGCGATGCCGTTGATGGTGACGGTCTTGCCGTCGATCACCGCCGTGGCTGTCGCACCCTTGGGAAATGTGTCGGTGGTCATGATGCCGCGCGCCGCGTCCTCCCAGCTCTCTTCGGAGAGAGCGACGGCCGGCAGCGCGTGGACGATCTTCTCATAGGGCAACGGCACGCCAATCACCCCGGTCGAGGACACCATGACATCCTCGGGTGCGCAACCGACCAGCCGCGCCGCGGCCCGCGCCGTCTCGCCCGACGCGTTGTAGCCTTCTTCGCCGGTGAAGACGTTGGAGTTGCCGGCATTGACCACCAGGGCCCGGCTGCGCCCGCCGCCCGCGCGCAGGGCATCGCGGCACCACAGGATGGGGGCGCCAGGAGTGAGCGAGCGCGTGAAGACGCCCGCCACGACAGTGCCTTCGGGGAACGTCACAAAGGTGACGTCCGGCCGATCCTTGTACTTGATGCCAGCGGCGATGGTCCCCAGCCGCACACCGGAAAGCGCCGGCAGTGACGGGAAGGACTCGGGCGCGAGCGGAGACAGGGTCGTCTCGACCATTCTCGTCAAACTCCTCGATATGGATCCGTATGAAGGGGCCGGCGCCCGACAATCAGCCGAAAAGCAGATCGTCCGGCTTGGCGATCGGCTGCTTCTTGTCGAAGGCCATCCAGCCCTTCACGAGGCGGACGATATACCAGATGGCGAGACCGAGGAGGACCAGAAATCCGAGCCCCAGCAAGGGGATCAGCAACATGCCGATGACGCTGCCGGCGACGCCTAGCCAGAACGTCCTGATCAGCCAGGTGTTGTGGCTTTCCTTCCAGGTTCCGCGGGTCGCATCGCGATCCATGTAGGCAATGACCACACCGACGATCGCGGTAATGCCGGTGATGAACGCGGCAGCATAGCAGATATACGCAATCAGGGTCATGTCGGTACCGCCGGACTGCGGTGCGATCTGGTTGTCGCTCATTCTAGCCTCCGCTCACTCAATGATGGTCCGCTGATTGTGCCTGCGAAATCGGCAAGTCTCAAACCCTGTTGCGTACCGGCGAACCACCTAGGGGGACGCGCGTTCATTGACATCATCATGCACCGGTCTTATCTGTGCCGGTGTCAGGGACGCCCGCGCGCTGGGCGCAGAAGCAGGATATTGCATGCTCGGAATAGGTAGCCTCGCCAAGCGGCTCTTCGGCTCCGCCAACGACCGTACCGTCAAGGGGTATCAGAGCCGTGTCGGCGCCATCAATGCGCTGGAGCCGCAGATCAAGGCGCTATCGGACGACGAGTTGCGCGCCAAGACGGTGGAGTTCCGCCAGCGTCTCGATAATGGCGAGACCGTCGACAAGCTGCTTCCGGAGGCCTTCGCGGTCGTTCGTGAAGCCGCATGGCGCGTTCTGGGTCAACGGCATTTCGACGTGCAGCTGATCGGCGGCATGGTGCTCAACGAAGGCGGCATCGCCGAAATGCGCACCGGTGAAGGCAAGACCCTTGTATCGACCCTGGCCGCCTATCTGAACGCCGTCGGCGGCAAGGGCGTGCATGTCGTCACGGTCAACGATTACCTGGCCAGCCGCGACTCCAAGTGGATGGGGCAGATTTTCAACTTCCTCGGCCTGAGCGTCGGCTGCATCATTCATGGCCTGACCGACGAAGAGCGGCGCGCGGCCTATGCCTGCGACATCACCTACGGCACCAACAACGAATTCGGCTTCGATTACCTTCGTGACAACATGAAGTTCTCGCTCGAAGCGATGGTGCAGCGACGGTTCAACTTCGCCATCGTCGACGAGGTCGACAGCATCCTGATCGACGAGGCGCGGACGCCGCTGATCATTTCCGGCCCCACCGAGGACAATTCGGAGCTGTATCGCGCCGTGAACGCGTACATCCCCGAACTGGGCGACGCGGATATCGAAAAGGACGAGAAGGCCAAGACCGTCGTGCTGACCGAGGAAGGCACGGAGCGGATGGAGCAGATCCTGAAGCAGGCCGGCCTGATCGAGGGCGGCAATCTCTACGACATCGAAAACGTGTCGATGGTCCATCACGTGAACCAGGCGCTGCGCGCCCACAAGATGTTCACCCGCGACGTTGACTACATCGTGAAGGACGACAAGGTCGTCATCATCGACGAGTTCACCGGCCGCATGATGGAAGGACGCCGCTATTCCGAGGGCCTGCACCAGGCGCTGGAAGCCAAGGAAGGCGTCAAGATCCAGAACGAGAACCAGACCCTCGCGTCGATCACCTTCCAGAATTATTTCCGCCTGTATCCGAAGCTTTCCGGCATGACCGGCACGGCCTCGACCGAGGCGGCGGAATTCGCCGACATCTACAATCTTGGGGTAGTGGAAATCCCCACCAATCTGCCGGTGTCGCGCATCGACGAGAATGACGAGGTCTATCGGACCGCCAAGGAAAAGTACGACGCGATCATCGACCAGATCGAAGTCTGCACCAAGCGGGACCAGCCCGTTCTGGTCGGCACGGTCAGCATCGAGAAGTCGGAGTACCTGTCCGAACTGCTGAAGAAGCGCAAGATCACGCACAACGTGCTGAACGCCCGCTATCACGAGCAGGAAGCCTACATCATCGCGCAGGCCGGCCGGATCGGCGGCGTGACCATCGCCACCAACATGGCCGGTCGCGGCACCGACATCCAGCTGGGCGGCAATATCGAAATGCGGATCGCCGCCGAGACGGCGAACGTCGCCGACCCAGCCGAGAAGGCGCGCCTTGCCGCGTCGATCACCGAAGAGATGCTCGCCGAGCGGGCCAAGGTGAAGGCCGCCGGCGGTCTTTACGTCATCGGCACCGAGCGTCACGAAAGCCGCCGCATCGACAACCAGCTGCGCGGCCGTTCCGGCCGTCAGGGCGACCCGGGCCACTCCAAATTCTACCTGTCGCTGGACGATGACCTGATGCGCATCTTCGGGTCCGAGCGCATGGAGAGCATGCTGGTCCGCCTGGGCCTGGAAGAAGGCGAGGCCATCACCCATCCGTGGATCAACAAGGCGCTCGAGAAGGCGCAGATGAAGGTCGAGGCGCGTAACTTCGATATCCGCAAGAACCTTCTCAAATACGACGACGTGATGAACGATCAGCGCAAGGCGATCTACGAGCAGCGCCGCGAGCTGATGGAAGCCGAGGATGTTTCCGAACACATCACCGACATGCGCCAGGACGTGATCGAGGACGTGGTCAGCACCCATATTCCGCCGCGCTCGTTCCCGGAACAGTGGAACATCGAAGGTCTGCGCGTGGAATTCCACCGCATCTTCGGCATAGAGGCGCCGCTGGCCGAGTGGCTGCAGGAAGATGGCATCAGCGAAATCGAGATCAGCGAACGGCTCACCCGCATGGTGGATGAGCGCACGCAGGAGAGAGCCGACCGCTTTGGCCCGGATGCGACGCGCTGGCTGGAAAAGAACATGCTGCTGCAGACCATCGACCAGCAGTGGAAGGAGCACCTGCTGCAGCTCGATCATCTACGCCAGACGGTGACGCTGCGCGCGTATGGTCAGCGCGACCCGCTCAATGAATACAAGAGCGAAGCGTTCGAGATGTTCCAGTCCATGATGGGCCGGGTCCGCACGGACACGATCGGGCTGCTTTCGCAGGTCGAGTTGCGCATGGACGAGGAGCCGCCGCCCATGGAGGAACGGGTCCCGCCACAGCGCATGCACGCGACCCATCTGGATCCGCAGACCGGTGAAAATGAAATGGACGAGATCGAGTTCGTCAACGCCCGCCAGGCGTTCGACAAGAACGATCCGTCGACCTGGGGCCGCGTGCCCCGCAACGCGCTGTGCCCGTGTGGGTCTGGCCAGAAGTACAAGCGTTGCCACGGCGCATTGACCAACGCCCAGTAGCCTCTCCGTCCTAAAAGCCGCCCCGAAACGGGCGGCCTTTACTCTGACGGTCCCTTGAGTTCGACCACATTGCCGTCGGGGTCGGCCACGTAGATGGACGGGCCTTGGCCTTCGGCGCCATAGCGCCGGCCGCTGTCGGTCACGCGCACGCCGTGGATGTCGAGGTGGGCCGCGATGGCCGCTTCGTCCCACGGATCGATCCTGAGGCAGAAATGGTCCATGTTGCGTCCCAGCTCGCCAGGAGCCGGTCCACCGGCCCAACCGAGCGGCCCCGCGACGTCGACGAGGTCGATCAGCGCGGAACCGGCCCGAAGCTGGGTCAGCCCGAACGCCGCCTGTACCTGTTCGACCGCGCACCCCAGCACATCACGATAGAAGGCGACGAGCCGCGCCACATCGGCGGTCCGGAGCACCACATGATCCAGCCGGACGATGGTGAAGGGCGCGGTCACGGCTTCTTGCTGAAATCCATGTTGGCGTTGACCTGGAAGCTGTTGACCAGTTTGACGATCTCCGGGTGGGTGCAACCCTGCGCCGCGATCGAAGACTTCACGACTCCATCGAGCTTTTCGGCGCGGGCATTCAGCAGGTCGATGATCTCCGGCTCGGATTTGTCGGGCAGGAGCTGCCTGTAATGGTTCACGGCGAGTTGCTGGATGGCCAGCATGTTGCCGAAGAAGCGCTCCATGGTCGTCTGGTCCGGGCTGCCGCAGGTGCGGGCGGCGACGAGCGAGATGAAGAAATTATCGAACGCCTTGGTGACCGCGTCCCTTTCCTGGGTCCCCGGAGTCAGCGACTCACCGGGCACCTCCGTCTGCGCCGCGGCGGGCATCGAGACGGCGAGCAGCACTGCAATGGCGATCGCCCTGCCTTTACGCGACACCGGCCGTCCCCAGCGCGAGGAACTTGCGGCGGCGCTCGTCGCGGAGGGTCTCGGGCGACTTGCCGGACTGCAGGTCCAGCGACGCGGCGACGGCGTTGCCGAGGCGTTCTATGGCCTTGGCCGGGTCACGGTGCGCACCGCCCAGCGGTTCCTGAACGATGTCATCAATGACCTTCAGCCGCTTCAGGTCCTGCGCCGTCAGCTTCAGGGCGGTCGCCGCTTCCTCGGCGTGGTCGGCGCTGCGCCACAGGATCGACGCGCAGCCTTCCGGGGAGATCACCGAATAGATCGCGTGCTCGAACATGAGCACCCTGTTGCCGGCCGCAAGCGCCACCGCGCCGCCCGAGCCGCCTTCGCCGACGATCACCGACACCACGGGCACGCCGAGATTGAGGCACGCTTCGGTCGAGCGGGCGATGGCCTCGGCCTGACCGCGCTCTTCGGCGCCGACGCCGGGATAGGCGCCGGGCGTGTCGACCAGGGTGATCAGCGGCAGCCGGAAGCGATCCGCCAGCTCCATCAGCCGAACCGCCTTGCGGTAGCCTTCTGGACGGGCCATGCCAAAATTGTGCTTTACGCGGGTTTCCGTATCGCGCCCCTTTTCGTGCCCCATGACCACGACCGCTTCGCCGCGAAAGCGGCCCAGACCGCCGAGAATTGCCTGATCGTCGCCGAAGTTCCGGTCGCCGGCGAGCGGCATGTAATCCGTGAAGAGCCCGGCCAGGTAATCGCCGAAATGAGGACGGCGCTGATGACGGGCGACCTGCGTCTTCTGCCAGGGCGTCAAATCCTTGTAGGTCTGACGCATCAAGGCCTCGAGCTTGCCTTCGAGACGGGCCACTTCGTCGACAACGTTGACACCGCCGCCGTCGGAGAGGCGTTTCAGCTCGCGGATCTTGCTTTCCAGCTCCGCGATCGGTTTTTCAAATTCCAGGACTGCTTCCATGATGGGATGTGGTTGAAACCCTGTTGTTTCCACGGTGGCGCTCAGCGCCGGATCGACAGACTTGTACCCGAAACCGGCCCAACTTGCTAACGCCGATCAAGACGATAGACGTCGCGCGATGCCGTGCGTCAGCGCACCGGGCATGTGAGGAAATTGGACTCGCTGGTCGATCTGGCCGGGACTATCGTGCATCACATGCAAATAGACGTCATCTCAGACACGATCTGCCCGTGGTGCTACATCGGCAAGAAGCGCCTGGAAAAGGCCATTGCCGCCCGCCCCGACATCGCCTTCGAAGTGATCTGGCGTCCGTATCAGCTGAACCCGGAAACGCCCCGCGAGGGTTATGACCGCAAGGCCTATCTGAAGGCCAAGTTCGGCGACAGCGACCAGGCGAATGGCGTCTACAAGATCGTCTCGTCCACGGCGGCCGAGGAAGGCCTGGATCTGGCGCTGCAAAAGCAGAAGCGATTGCCGAACACGCTGGACTCGCACCGCCTGAATCACTGGGCGCATACGGCCAGGTTGCAGAACGAGGTCGTCGAGATCCTGTTCCGCAAGTACTTCATCGACGGCGAGGACATCGGCGATCCCGCCGTGCTGGTCGGCGTGGCCAAGGAAGCCGGCATGGACGCGGCGATCGTCGCGCGTCTGCTGTCGGGCGACGCCGACAGGGACCTGATCCTGCGCGAGGAAGCCGTCGCCCGCCGGATGGGCGTCACCGGCGTGCCCTGCTTCATCATCGACCAGAAGCTGGTGATGGTCGGCGCGCAGGAAACCGACATGCTGCTGCGCGCCATCGACCACGTGGCGCAGTCGACGCAGGCCGCCGAGTAGCACTGCGCCCGCCGCTCAGGGCATGGCCCGACCGATTCTCCGAAACGAATTGGGCCCATCCTGCGCTGGAGCAGGATGGGCCCAAAGACGTCAAGCGTCGGCCTGTCAGAGAGCCTTCAGCTTCTCGACGGTCGCGATCAGAACTTCGGCCTGACGGATCGAGGCCAGATCGATCAGCTTGCCGTCGAGCGCCACGGCGCCGCGGCCTTCCTTCTGGGCAACTTCCATGGCCTCGAGGATGCGCTTGGCCTTGGTCACTTCCACCTCCGACGGGCTGAACAGCTCGTTGCCCAGCGCCACCTGCGACGGATGGATCGCCCACTTGCCCTCGCAGCCGAGAACGCCGGCGCGGTTGGCCTGGGCACGGTAGCCGTCAGGGTCGGAGAAATCGCCGAACGGTCCGTCGATCGGGCGCAGCCCATGCGAGCGGGCGGCGACAACGATGCGCACGATGGCGTAATGCCACATGTCGCCCCAATAGGTATCGCGGTTGCCATTATCGTCGGCGTTGGACAGAACGACGTAGTCCGGGTGCGGGCCGCCGATCTGGGTGGTGCGCATCTTCATGGAGGCGGCGAAGTCGGCGACGCCGAAATGCAGCGATTCGTTACGCTTGGAGGCGCCGGCGATGGCATCGATGTTCATCAGGCCGCGCGCGGTCTCGATGATGAGTTCGAAGCCGACCCGCTTCTTGCGGTTCTTGGCGGTCTCGATCTGAGTGCAGAGCATGTCGAGGGCGTAGACGTCCTCGGCCACGTCGACCTTGGGCAGCATGATGAGATCGAGGCGTTCGCCCGCGTTCTCCATCAGATCGACCACGTCGCGGTACATGTAGTGAGTGTCGGTGGCGTTGATGCGCACGGACACGGTCTTGCGGCCCCAGTCCAGATCGTTGATCGCCTCGATCACGAGCTTGCGGGCGCGGTCCTTGTCATCGGGCGCAACCGCGTCTTCCAGATCGAGGAACACCACGTCGGCATCAGACTGCGCGGCTTTTTCGAGGAACCGTGAATTGGAACCGGGTACGGCCAGTTCGCTGCGGTTGATGCGGGCCGGAGCCTGTTCGACGGGGAGGAACGCCATGGATCGCCTCTTTTTTCTGGGGCTGATGAATGGGTGGCACGCTATCCAGCGCGTCCGTCCGAGTCAATCGAGGCGGACAGGTAGGAGACTCAAACCTGTCCGGCGGTTTTGGACAAAGGGTGGCCGTCTCGCACAAGGGCCTGGAGACGCTCTTCCAGCACATGGGTGTAGATCTGGGTGGTGCTGATGTCCGCATGGCCCAGCATCTGCTGCACCGAACGGAGATCGGCGCCATTGTTCAGGAGATGGCTGGCGAACGCATGGCGCAGAACGTGGGGACTGACGCGGCGCGGATCGACCCCGGCCTCGACGGCCAGTTCACCCAGCAGCTGGAAGAAGCGGATGCGGGTCAGATGGCCGTCCTTGCCACGCGACGGAAACAGGAACGCGGCGCCGCGCGGACCGGCCTGGGCCAAGAACACCGGGCGGACAGCCAGATATTCCGTCATGGCGGTCTTGGCCGGGACGCTCAGTGGCACCAGCCGTTCCCGTCCGCCCTTGCCCTGGACGAGCAGCACCCGCACATCGCCGCGCGCGGCGGCGACCGAGAGCTTTACCAGTTCGGACACGCGCAGGCCGGTGGCGTAGACCACTTCGAGCAGCGCGAGGAGACGAACATGCCGAGGCGTGCGGTCGCCGTCCAGGCGCGCCCGCGCGGCGCCCAGGAGCCGGTCGACCTCGCCGATGCTGAGGACCTTGGGCAGGTCCCTGCCCCGCTTCGGCCCCTCGAGCGTCGCGGCGGGATCGTCGCCGCGCATGCCGTCCGCGTAGAGAAACCGGTAGAACTGCTTGAGCGCCGACAACCGGCGGGCAGCGGTTCTGACGGCGAAACCGGCATCCTCCAGGCGGGCGAGATAGGCCCGGATGGCTTCGGCGTCGGCCTCGCGCAGCGATACCCGGCGGCGGCCGACGAATGCCTGGAAATCTTCGAGATCGCGGCGGTATGCGTCGAGCGTGTTCAGCGCCGCGCCGCGTTCGGCGGCGAGCATTTCGAGAAAGGCTTCGATCAGATGCGGATCGTCAGCCATGCGCCGCGCCTAGAGGCCGGTGGCGATCAGGGCCTCGAGCGCGAGGGCACGGGCGTCCCGCTCCAGTTTCACCTTGCGCAGGGTCTTGATGACATCCGCGAGGACGGCGGGGCCGACCTTTCCGGGTCCGCCGTCGCCAAGAACGACGAGGCAGAGGAGAACAGCCTCGCCGACCCTGCCAGCATCTCCCGCCGCCACGAGCCCGCGCCAGACCGGAAGCGGCGGCATCGACCCGTTGGCCTGTTCACTGCTGTCATAGAGACCGATCCAGTAGGTCTGGGGCACGGGGTGGCCGAGCGCTTCGACGATGGCAGGCAAAAGGGCGCCGCCGCGCGGGCGATCACCGTCCGCCGCGCGACTGGCCCACGCCTCCAGCGCCTCTTCGGAATAGGGCATGTCGGGATCGGCGACGAGCATGAAGGGCCATACCGCGTCCCGGGCGGCGGACGCTGCGTCATCCGATGGGGCGCTGGACGCGATCCGTGCGTACCACTCGCGCGCCGCCTCCAGTTCACCGGCCAGCAGCAGCGCCCTGATGATGTCCGGGGCGGCTTGCGTCATGTCAGGGGCGGCGGGCATCGGCGTCTCCAGCTCCGGCGGAGCCAGCTCGTCCGGGAGCAAATCCGCAGGCGCGGAGCCATCGATGTCCGTCGGGAGCGGCGTTTCGACCGAAAGCTTTTTGGTCGCTTCGGCGTTCACACGGGCCGCGAGCGGCAACGTGCCTTCGGCGCGGGCGCGCTGCCAGATCGCCTGCAAGACCGCCAGCCGCGTCCCGGCGTCGGGAGCGTCCATGGCCGCGCGGTACAAAAGGGCATTGCCGCGCGCGCCGGGCTGACTGGCGGCGGCGGTGATCGGATCGGCGAGATCCGGCGCATGGAGCGTGGCGCCCGCATAGGCCGACGCCAGGTCGTTCGCACCAATCGCGCCGGCCAATGCCGCGCGCTCGGCCGCTTCCAAGCGGATGTCGCCGGGCAGTTCATTGTCACCGGCGACCGCGACGAGCACCATCGGGTCCGCGGCCTCGAGCGTCGCGGCGCCGACCTCGCTGCCGGACATTTTGAGCATGGCGAGCTTGAGCGGTGTCAGCGGCTTGTCGTTCGCCAAGGCGGGCTTTTCGCCGCGCTCGCCCTCGGGCAGTCCCAGCCAGGACAGCAGGGCGAAGTAATCCGGATCGTCCCTGCCGGTGTCGCGCAACAGGTCGGCGCTAAGGCTCGCGCCGGGTGCATCGCCCGCGACAGCCTTGCAGAAGCCGACAACATCGAGCCAGACAGTCTCGTCGCTGCGCTGGTTGGCGCTCATGGCCTCGTCGCACGCGGCCTGTGCATTGCCTACAAGCAACAGGGAATCGACACGGGCGCGAGTCAGCCTGGAATTATCGATCCTTTCCGAAACACGGCCGAAAAGATCCGCGAGTTCGCTGGTATAGCCTCCGGTGGCGAGACGATCGACGCGCGCCTGCAGAACATCGTACGGGTTATGATCCGGCGTCCGCGCCTCGGGAATCCGGGCTTCGGTCAGCAGCAGCCGCTCGGCCAGGGAGCGCATGGCGGGCGAGCCCTTGCCGATGGGCATACGGGGCAAAAGCGCCACCAGGGTGCGCCGGTCGCTGCCGTCCCACATGGCCCGGGGCAACCCGCCATCGCCTTCGGTCAGCGTGCCCGGCGAGGACGGGTCAAGGCTGTCGAGACCGCGCTGGTAGACGCCGCCAGGCGGAAGCGCGCCATCCTGTGTCGGCGCGGCGTCGGCCGGTTCGCCGGGAACGATCCGCATTGGGCCGGAGGGCGCATCAAGCGGCGCCTGCTCGACGGCTGGCGCGCGAGTGGGCGCCGGCCGGGCTGGCGGACCGTCCGGAACAACCGTCCCGTCAAACTGGGCGGACGCGGTGGACGCCACCGCAATCACCACACCGGCCAGGACTCCAGAAAGACCGCGCCTCTGGCGCGGGCTATTGCTGGAGTGTCTCATTGGGCAGGTCTTTGTCCACTTCTGTCGAGGGCGCGGGCGGATCCCAGAAGGTCAGGAAAACCAGCGCCGCGCCGGCGACGATGATGAGGATGACGAGGGCGATGATGATGGTACGGAGCTTGTTCAAGAGCGGCTCATTCCCTTTTTTGCCAGAAGGCTGATTTTCAGAGCGAATGCATATAACATAAGGCGAAACGAGTTGCATTGAAGCACATGGACATGCTGGACGACGACGGCGCGACCACCACGCAGCCGCCTTTCGAGTTGGACCGCTCCATCGTTCTTGTCGGGCTGATGGGCGCCGGCAAGACGACCATTGGACGTCGCCTCGCCAAACGGCTGGGCGTGCCGTTTGTCGACGCGGATGCGGAGATCGAAAAGGCCGCGGGGTGTTCCATCAAGGATATCTTCGAGTGCTATGGCGAAGCCGCCTTCCGGGAAGGCGAACGCCGGGTGATCTGCCGTCTCATGGCGGGTCCGCCGCAGATCGTGGCAACAGGCGGCGGGGCGTTCATGAACGATGAAACCCGTAAACGCGTGAAGGAGGCAGGAGTTTCCGTCTGGCTCAAAGCCGACATCCCCACCCTTGTCGCCAGGGTCGGCAAGCGGGACACCCGGCCGCTGCTGTCGAAGGGCGATCCGGAAACGATCCTCCGGGAACTGGCGGCCAAGCGCGATCCATTCTATGCAGAAGCCGACATCCATGTGGAGAGCCGCGACGGACCGCATGACAACGTGGTCGATGCGGTGATCGACGCTCTCAGGAACCGGCAGGCCGCTTGACATGATTCACGATACCGTAACCGTAGGTCTGGGCGACCGGTCCTACGACATTCTCGTCGGCACCGGCCTGCTCGCCCGGGCCGGCGACCTGATCGGCCCGATGTTGAAGCGTCCCCGCACCTTCATCGTGACCGACGACAACGTCGCGGGGCTCCACCTCGAGCCGCTGCGCGCGGCACTGGCATCGGCGGGCATCGACTCCGCCGCCCATGTCCTGCCCGCGGGCGAGAAGACCAAGAGCTTTGGCCATCTGGAAGCGCTGCTGGAGGCCATGCTGGACGCCAGGCTGGAGCGGCGCGACCGGGTCATCGCGCTGGGCGGGGGGGTCATCGGCGACCTGACCGGGTTCGCCGCCAGCATCCTGCGGCGCGGCATCGACTTCATCCAGGTGCCGACAACCTTGCTGTCACAGGTCGACAGCTCCGTCGGCGGCAAGACCGGCATCAACACACGTCAGGGCAAGAACCTGGTCGGCACCTTCCATCAGCCCAGCCTGGTGCTGGCCGACACGGATGTGCTGAACACCCTGCCCCGCCGGGAACTGGGCGCCGGGTACGCCGAGGTCCTGAAATACGGGCTCATCCGCGACGTGGCGTTCTTCGACTGGCTGGAGGAACACGGCGCCGCCGTCCTGGCCGGCGACCAGAACGCCCGCGCCCATGCCATCGCCACCAGCTGCCGCGCCAAGGCGGAGGTGGTGGCCGCCGACGAGTTCGAAACCGGTGACCGCGCGCTGCTCAATCTGGGGCACACCTTCGGCCATGCGCTGGAGGCGGAAACCGGTTTCGGCGACCGGCTGCTGCATGGCGAGGGCGTCGCCATCGGCATGGTGCTGGCGTTCGAATTGTCGGCCCGGCTCGGCCTGTGCGATCCGCAAGCGCCTGTTCTGGTGCGCACGCATCTGCGGCGCCTCGGCCTTCCCTCGTCGCCGGCGGATATCGCCGGTCCGCGCATGCACGCCAAGACGCTGATCGCGCACATGGCGCAGGACAAGAAGGTCAAGGACGGCCGCATCACCTTCGTCCTGGCCCGCGGCATCGGCCAGGCATTCATGACCAGCGACGTCGAAACTCAAGCCGTCGAAGCCATGCTGAACGACGCGCTACAACCCGCATAGGTCAATGCTCACCATAGGCTGCATTTTCATCCTGCTTCTGCTCTCCGGCTATTTCTCGGCGTCGGAGACCGCGCTGACAGCCGCATCACGTGCCCGCATGCATTCGTTGTCACAGGCCGGCAACACCCGGGCTGCGGCCGTCGAGCTCCTCAAGAAGGACAATGAGCGCCTGCTGGGGACCATCCTGGTGGGCAACAACGTGGTCAACATCCTGGCGACCGCGCTGACCACGGCGCTGTTCACCCAGATGTTCGGTGAATATGCCGTGGCCATCGCCACTGGCGCCATGACGGTCCTGGTCATCCTGTTCGCTGAAGTCATGCCCAAGACGCTGGCCATCCGCAATCCGGATCGCGGCGCCATGATGGTCGCCCCCACCATCGGCATCCTGGTGCGCCTGCTGTCACCCCTGACATGGGCGATCCAGGCCGTTGTCCGCTTCGTTCTCGGGGCGCTCGGCGTCGGCATCAGCGCCGATCAGCCGGTGCTGTCGGCCCATGAAGAGATCCGCGGCGCCATCGACCTGCATGCCCGCGAGGGCGGCATGATCAAGCCACACCGCGACATGCTGGGCAGCGTCCTGGACCTGGACGAGCTGGAGGTCTCGGAGGTCATGATCCACCGGCGCAACATGCAGATGATCGACGCGTCCATCGGCCCGGACGCCATCGTCGAGGAAGTGGTGCGCAGTCCGTACACCCGCATTCCGCTGTGGCGCGACAATCCGGAAAACATCATCGGCATCCTGCATGCCAAGAACGTCCTGCGCAGCGTGCGCAACACGCCGAAACTGTCCATGGAGCAGATCGAGGCGTTGATGACGCCGCCCTGGTTCATCCCGGACACGACGAGCTTGCGCGAGCAGCTCAACGCGTTCCGCAGCCGCCGCTCGCATTTCGCGCTGGTGATCGACGAGTACAGCGTGCTCAAGGGACTGGTGACTCTTGAGGACATCATCGAGGAGATCGTCGGAGACATCGCCGACGAACATGACGTGGCCCGCCGCGTCATCCGGCCTCAGGCCGATGGCCGCCTGATCGTCGAGGGCACCACGACCATCCGGGACCTGAACCGCGAGATGGACTGGAACCTGTCGGACGAGCACGCGACCACCATCGCCGGTTACGTCATTCACGAGGCCCAGACCATTCCCGACGCCGGGCAGGTGTTCAAGTTCGACGGGTTCAAATTCGACGTGCTGGAGAAGCGCCGCAACCAGATCGTACTGTTGCGCATCACGCCGCCGGAACCCGTCGACACCGACACCATCTGATGGGAGAACTGTTCTCCATCATCGCTCCGGTATTCCTGATCTCGGCCCTAGGCTACGCCTGGGCGAAGATGGAGCAGCCTTTCGATACGCTGCTGGTGACGGCACTGCTGACCAACGTCACCTCACCCTGTCTGATCTTCAGCCGCGTCGCGTCGCTGGACGAGGATTTCGCCACCTTCGGGGGCGTGGCCGGTCTCGCCATGCTGTCGATCACGATTTTCGCGGCCACCGGTTATGCGGCGGCCAAGGCGCTGAGGCTGCCGGTTACCGCGACGGTAGGCCCCATCATGTTCCCGAACAATGGCAACATGGGGCTGGCGCTTTGCCTGTTCGCGTTCGGCGAGGTCGGCATCGGGCTGGGCATCGGGTTCTTCATCGTGTCGGCGACCACCCAGTTCACGCTGGCGCCGTGGATCGCCTCGGGCCGGTTTTCCCTACGACAGATCCTCCGTTCGCCGGTCATCTACGCCTCGACCGCCTCGATCATCTTCCTGGGCGCGGGCATCCAGGTGCCGGAATGGCTGCACAACACGACAACGCTGTTGGGCGATGTCTCGATTCCTCTGATGCTGATCACACTGGGTGTCTCTCTCGCGCGCCTCAAGGTCGTCAGCCTGCGGAACAGCCTGATCGTCTCGCTGCTGCGTCTGGGCATAGGCTTCACCACCGGAGTCGGTCTCGTCTGGGCCTTCAACCTGACGGGCGTGACGGCTGGCGTCGTCCTCATCATGTGCTCCATGCCGCCAGCGGTGTTCAACTATCTGTTCGCGGCCCGGTACGGCGATCACGCCGAGGAAGTGGCCGGCACGGTGATCATCTCCACGGCCCTCTCCTTTGCCACAATGCCCCTGTTGCTGGCCTATGCGCTGCGCTGAAGCCGGCAACGGCGCGGACTGGGGCGCCTGATCAGGGGCCGCGCCCCGGCAACAAAGTCACTACCGTCGCAGGAAAGGCTATCCGCCGGACCAATGGGCCGGTAGCATGGACTCATCCGGCGTTTGGGGGCGCCGCGTGCCATCATGATTAAACGGAGGACTGCTTCATGGGACCATACCGCGACTTCTGGCCCGTCTATCTGGGCGCCCATCGCGGCGTATGGACCCAGCGCGCTCATCTGTTGGCATCGCTCGTCGGTGCCGTTGGTGTCTTCAGCGCCATCGGCACAGGCGAGCCCCTGCTGGCGCCAGCGGGCATCCTGCTTGCACTGGCCATCGCTTTCTCGAGCCACTTCATGCTCGAGGGCAACCAGCCGACCATCGCCCTCAACCCCCTGTGGAGCGCAGTAGGCGACGTTCATATGTGCATCCTGCTGGTGACCGGCCGCCTGCCTGCAGAAATGGCGCGGCTGGGTATTTCCCGCGCGGGGCCCACCGGCCCCCGGTTGACCCCGGTCAAGGTGAAGCGCTAGACACCTCGCGCGATCTTCGTCACAGGTCCGGCCGTGGCGCCTTCACGGTCCGGGACCGTGCCATCAGCACGAAGCCGATGAGCGCGAGACCAGCGCAGACGAGCGTGAGAGACAGGTAAACGACGCCGCTCTGGGCGTGATAGACGACACCGTGCCCGGGGACGAAACAGCGGCCCGCATCGTCGAAGCATCCGCGCCAGCGCCAGTACATCGCGTGGTACAGAACGCCGAAGACCAAGGCGAGCCCCAGCGAGACCACCACCACGGACCATCCAACAAGGGATCGGCGCACCGGCGGCGCTATCCGGCGCGTTTTCCCTCGCCGGGGGCGACGGTCTCCAGCGACAGCGCATGCACGGGACCGGCCAGCTCATCGGCAAGGATGCCGTAGACCAGACGCTGGCGCGCGACGCGCATCATGCCGGCGAACCGCTCCGCGACGATCACCACGTGGAAATGGGTTTCTCCTTCCGGACGCGCGCCGCGATGCCCCTTGTGCTTGTGCGATTCATCGATCACCTGCAACTCGGACGGCGCGAGCGCGTCGGTCAGCTTGGATTTAATTGTCTCGGCGACGCTCATTCTACAGCCTTGCTCTTTCCAACCAGCCCGGTCGTTACCATAATCCCCGGATGATGCACAGCCACGCCCATACCGCCACCCAAGACCGAGCCTGCGACTGGCCCGGCTGCGACGGGCATGGCGAGCACCGGGCGCCCAAGGATCGCGACCGGCTGGACGACTATTACTGGTTCTGTCTCGGCCATGCGCGCGAATACAACAAGGCATGGGACTATTTCGCCGGCATGCCCAACGTGGAATATGAAAGCCTGATCCGCTCCAGCGCCACTTGGGAGCGGCCGACCTGGCCGCTGGGAAAGCGCAGCAGCGACCGTTCGGCCTGGCCGTACTGGGCCGCGCGGGAGGCGATGGGCGCGTTCTCCGAGAACCCGGATCCGGGCGAGAAACCGCTGCAAACTCCCGAGACTCTCGCGACCGTGTCCCGACTGGGACGACGCGAGCGGCAGGCGCTCGCCACGCTGGAGTTGCCGGAGACAGCGTCGTTGCAAGACATCAAGAAACGCTTTAAGCAATTGGTGAAGCGATACCATCCTGACGCCACCGGCCCGGCCAGCAAGCCCAGCCGCGCCATTGAAGAGCGTCTTCGTAATGTGATTCAGGCCTATTCCGTGCTCAAGGAGAGCGGCCTGTTCAAGGACACAATGTGGAAGAAGGTCGATGACGTCGGAAAATAACATGCCCGGCCACAACGGGTTGCCGGATACCAAGGTTTCGGTCCGCGAGGTTTTCGGCCTCGACAGCGACATGACGGTTCCCGCGTTCTCGAGCGGCAACGAGTACGTTCCGCCGAAGGATGATGCCTACCTGTTCGACCATGACACGACCATGGTCATCCTGGCCGGATTCGCCCACAACAGGCGCGTCATGGTGCAGGGCTATCACGGCACCGGCAAATCGACCCACATCGAGCAGGTCGCCTCGCGCCTGAACTGGCCGTGCGTGCGCGTCAATCTGGACAGCCACATCAGCCGTATCGACCTGATCGGCAAGGACGCCATCGTCCTGAAGGACGGCAAGCAGATCACCGAGTTCCGCGAAGGCATCCTGCCTTGGGCGATCCAGAACCCGGTCGCGCTGGTGTTCGACGAATACGATGCCGGTCGCCCCGACGTGATGTTCGTGATCCAGCGCGTGCTCGAGGTGGAAGGCCGCCTGACCCTGCTCGATCAGAACAAGGTCATCCATCCGCACCCGTCGTTCCGGCTGTTCTCGACCACCAATACCATCGGCCTCGGCGACACGACCGGCCTCTATCACGGCACGCAGCAGATCAATCAGGGCCAGATGGACCGGTGGAACATCGTCACCACCCTGAATTATCTGGAGCATGACGCGGAAGTGCGCATCGTGCTCGCCAAGTCGCCGAGCTACAACACGCCGGAAGGCCGCGACACGGTGAACCGCATGGTCCGCATCGCCGACCTGACGCGCGCCGGCTTCGTGGCCGGTGACCTGTCGACGGTCATGTCGCCCCGTTCCGTGATCACCTGGGCGCAGAACAACGAAATCTTCAAGGATCTCGCCTTCTCGTTCCGCGTCACCTTCCTCAACAAATGCGACGAACTCGAGCGGCCGCTGGTGGCCGAGTACTACCAGCGCGTGTTTGGCCACGAACTGCCGGAATCGGCGGTATCGCAGGCCGCCAGCGCCGCAAAGAAAGTCGTCAACGCCTAAGAGTCCTGCATCATGGCCGCTCCAGAAAGCCCGGTAGAACCGTTCAAGCGGGCCGTCGTCGGCGCGGCGCGGGCCATGTCCGAGGACCGCGAGCTGGAGCTGACATTCAGTGCTCAGAACGCGCCCGGTCCGGGCCGCCTGCCGACTCCGTCGCGCGACCTGACGGCGCGGGACGCGGCGCTGGTGCGCGGCGCCGCCGACGCCATCGCGCTGCGGATCAAGCACCATGACAAGGGCGTGCATTCGACCCTGCTGCCCGTGGGCGGTACGGCGCGCGCCATCTTCGACGCCGCCGAACAGGCGCGCATCGAGGCGATCGGCACCAAGACCATGGACGGCGTCGCCATCAATCTGGCGGCGGCGGTGGCCGAGCGGTCGCGGATCAAGGGCTATGACCAGATCCGCACCACGGACGACGTGCCGCTGGCCGACGTGGTCGGCTTCATGGTGCGCGAGCGCCTGACCGGCGCGGCCCCGCCCGAAGGGGCGAGGGAAATGGTCGATCTTCTGCGAGGCATGATCGAGTCCAAGGCGGGCAGCGACCTGGATCAGCTGGACGGGACCGTCGAGGACCAGAAGCGCTTCGCCCGCATCACCCGTCAGATCATCGCCGATCTGGATCTGGCCGACGAGCTGGGCGACGACCGGGAACAGGACGCCGAGGGCGAGGAGCAGACCGAGTCCCAGCAGATGGCCAAGGACGGGGACGCGGACAATTCCGAGGATTCCAGTCCGGACGGCAAGAGCGTGTCCGATGTGGAGATGCGCGAGCAGCTGACCGACGACGAGTCGCTGGAGACGGTCACGATCGAGACCGAACAGCAGATGGACGGCGAGCAGGGCGACCAGGAGAATCAGGGCGAGGCGCCCTATCGCCCGGAGCATGGCCGCAACGACAAGCGCGACCGCGCCTATGTCACCTTCACCGAAGAGTTCGACGAGATCATCTCGGCTGAAGATCTGGCCGACCCCGAGGAGCTGCATCGCCTGCGCACACAGCTCGACCGGCAGCTCGATGCGCTGCAGGGCGCCGTCGCCAAGCTGGCCAACCGCCTGCAGCGCCGCCTGATGGCGCAGCAGAACCGGTCGTGGGAGTTCGATATCGAGGAAGGCATGCTGGATCCGGCCCGCCTGCCCCGCATCATCATCGACCCCTATTATCCCCTGTCGTTCAAGCGCGAGAAGGACACCGACTTCCGCGACACGGTCGTGACCCTGCTGCTGGACAATTCGGGGTCGATGCGCGGCCGGCCGATCACCATCGCCGCGATCTGCGCCGACATCCTCGCCCGCACGCTCGAGCGTTGCCACGTGAAGGTCGAGATTCTCGGCTTCACCACCCGCGCCTGGAAGGGCGGCCAGTCGCGCGAGAAGTGGCTGGCGAACGGCAAGCCGGCGACCCCTGGCCGCCTCAACGATCTGCGCCACGTCGTCTACAAGAACGCCGACGCGCCCTGGCGCCGGGCCCGCAAGAATCTGGGCCTGATGCTGAAGGAAGGCCTGCTGAAGGAGAACATCGACGGCGAAGCGCTGCTGTGGGCGCACAACCGCCTGATGGCGCGCTCGGAGAACCGCCGCGTGCTCATGGTTATCTCCGATGGCGCGCCGGTGGACGACTGCACCCTGTCCGCCAATCCGGCCAACTATCTGGAACAGCATCTGCGCCATGTGGTGAACTGGATCGAGTCCAAGTCCCCCGTCGAGCTGATCGCCATCGGCATCGGCCACGACGTGACGCGCTATTACAAGCGGGCCGTGACCATCACCGATGCCGAACAGCTTGGCGGCGCCATGACCGACCAGCTCGCCTCGCTGTTCGAGGAGGACGGCAAGAACGCCCGGAAGGGCAAAGGACGCCGCGCGGCCTGACCGCACCGCCTCTCGAACCCTGCCGAGAATCGCGTTATGGTCATTGCCTGACCTCTCGGAGAACTCCCATGCGAATCAAGCACCTGACGCTGGCTGGCGCGGCCGCCGTCGCCTTGGCCGTTGGCCTGACGGCCCTCTGGACACCCGGCAACGCTCAGTCCCCCAATGCGGGACTGGCATTTTCCAATGGCTGGCAACCCGTCGGCATGAACACGACCGGCGATCCGGCTCTTCCCAGCATCGCCTGGTTCTATAACCGGGACGATGGCCGGGTCATCTCGTGCCAGCATACGGGCGATGCCAAGGCGGCGCCGTCCTGCACACCCGCCGCCCGGTTGCCCTAAGCCGCGCCGAACAGGTGCTTGCCGAGGAAGGTCGTCGTCCGCTCCCACGACAGCTGGGCGTCGGCCTCGTCGTAACGGGCTGAGGTCGGATTGGCGAAGGCGTGATCCGCCTCGTACCAGTAGATGGTGAGGTCCTTTTCGGCCGTCGTCATATTGGCTTCGAAGCCATCGACCATCGGTTTGTTGATGAACGTGTCCTTCGTGGCGAAATGGCCCTGAACCGGTCCTTCAAGCCGCCTGAGGCGCTCGACCGGCTGGTCGACCCGTCCATAATAGATGACGGTGGCGTCCGTCCCGGCCTCGATGCCCGTTTCCAACGACCAGAAGCCGCCAAAGCACCAGCCCACCGACGCCACCTTGCCGGTTCCCTGCTTGTGGGTGCGCAGCCAGTCGGCCCAGGCGCGTACCGTTTCCACACCCTCATCCTGTTTCACCTGCTGCATGTAGCCCATGGCTTCCTCGCGCGTGCCGCCGACCTTGCCGTCATAGAGGTCGATGGCCAGGGCGATGTATCCCAGGCCGGCCATGTCGGCGGCCACCGACTTGATCTGGTCGTTCAGTCCCCAGAACTCGTGAATCAGGATCACGGCCGGCGCCGGTGTCACGGCGGGCAGCGCCAGGCTCGCGCTGATGCTGCGTCCCGACGGCGTCTTGATGGTCTGCTGCTGTGTGGACGCAGCAGCGATCCTGGCGAGGGCCGGGTTGGCCAGCACCGCCGCGAGTGGCAGGGCGGCGGCCGTTTTCAGCAGATCGCGCCGGTTCGGCCCATTGGCGAGGCTATCGTCCATGTCATCTACCTTCCCTTTTCATCACCGGCTTCCATAATAGCCACGCTCTCCTGCCGGCAACAAACGAGACCTCAGCCTTGACCGTGTCCTACAGCCTCCCCATCGGCGCCGCTCTCCTTGCCCTGTGCCTGTCATTTCCCGCGTGGGGCGACGAACCGAAGGCGAGAACGCCGGAGATCCTGGTCGAGGCATTGCCGCTCAATTCGCATAACCCACAGGAAAACCGCGTCGGCAGGTTGACCTATCTCGGCGGGATGAAACTGTCGTCGAAACATTGGCTCTTCGGCGGTTTTTCCGGCCTGGAGGTTAGCGCCGACGGCAAACAAATGCTGTCCATGAGCGATCGGGGGACCTGGTGGACAGCCCGGTTTATCCTGAAGGACGGCGTTCCCGTCGGCTTCAAGGACAATGTGCTGCTGGACATGGCGGATACGGCGGGACAGACCCTGCCCAAGGACGATCAGGATTCAGAAGGCCTGACGGTGGCCGGGGGCTATGCGTATGTCTCCTTCGAGCGCAACCACCGCGTCCAGCGCTACCGCCTGTCCGACCCCGCCGACATCACCAGTCTGGCCGGTGCGAAGGCCGAGACGCTGCCGGTTGGCGACGACTGGAAGACCATGCCGTTCAATGGCGGACTGGAGGCGATCACGACCCTGTCGGACGGCACCCTGTTCCTGCTGTCGGAGGAAGGCGCCGGGGCCGAGGGCTATTTTCGGGGCTGGCTCAAGCGCGAGAACGGCCCTTACGAGCCCTTCGACTATCCCCGCAAGGCGCCGTTCAATCCGACCGATGCCGAACGCCTGCCCAATGGCGACATACTGGTGCTGGAGCGGCGTTACAGCCTGCTGGGCGGGCTGGGAGCGCGCCTGTGCGTGATCGAGGCGGCGACGATCAAGCCGCACGCCAGGCTCGTCTGCGACACGGTGGCCGAGCTGCAGCCGCCCCACAATATCGACAACATGGAAGGCCTTGCCGTCCGCCGCAACAAGAAGGGCGAGACCATCGTCTACGTGATCGCCGACAACAACTTCTCCGCGCTGCAGCGTACGGTGCTGCTCGTGTTCAGGCTGGAAGACAAACCGGCGCGCTGACCCGGCTGATTCGCCGCGCCCTCAGGACAAACGAAAAGGGCACGCGCCGAAGCGCGTGCCCTTTTCAGATGGCGTAAAACGAAAGCTTAGGAAGCGGTTTCCAGCTTCTTGCGCAGACGGCGCTTCAGCAGCTGGGCGTTCTCGGACAGCTCGTCATTGCTGGCCTTCAGCAGGAAAGCGTCCAGACCGCCGCGGTGCTCGACCGAACGCAGGGCATTGGCCGAAATACGCAGGCGATGGGTCTCGTTCAGCGCGTCGCTGATCAGCGATACCTGGCGCAGGTTCGGCAGGAACCGGCGACGGCTCTTGTTGTTGGCGTGGCTGACGTTGTTGCCCGTCTGGACGCCCTTACCAGTCAGTTCGCAAACTCGAGACATCTGCTTTTCCTCTAGAAACAATTGCGGCGCGCCGCCGCGCGCCGGGTCAGGGCGTGGTGTATAGGACAGGCATACCCTGCCGTCAAGCCCGGGAAACCGCTCATTCCGCTATTCCGCGCCATGCTGGAACCGCTTGAGCAACATGTCGGCGGCCGCGCCCGGAGTCATGCGGCCCTCGGCGACGTCCGCCTCGAGTTTACGCACCCTGGCGGCGACGTCCGGCTCGGCCTTGAACGCCTCGATCAGCCCTTCGCGAATCTCGTTCCACATCCAGGCGCGGGCCTGTTCGGCCCGGTTCGCGGTCAACTCACCCGTGTCGAGCATGATGGACTGATAGTTGGTGACCGCATCCCAGACTTCGTCGATGCCCTTGTTGCTGAGGGCCGATGTCAGCAGCACGTGCGGTTTCCAGTTGGGACTGCGCGGCCGCATCAGGTGCAGCGCGGAGACAAGTTGCGAGCGGGCCAGCTTGGCCGGCTGCTCCAGCGCGCCATCGGCCTTGTTGACCACGATCAGGTCCGCGAGTTCCATGATGCCGCGCTTGATGCCCTGCAGATCGTCGCCGCCGCCCGGTGACTGCAACAGAACGAACATATCGACCATGTCGGCCACCGCCGTCTCGGACTGGCCAACGCCGACCGTTTCGATCAGCACCACGTCGAAGCCGGCGGCCTCGACCAGCAGCATGGCCTCGCGCGTGCGCCGCGCGACGCCGCCCAGGGTCGTGCCCGCGGGTGACGGCCGGATGAAGGCATTGGGGTCGCGGGACAGCTCTTCCATCCGGGTCTTGTCACCCAGGATGGAGCCGCCGGAGCGGGCGGAGGACGGATCGACGGCGAGGACCGCCACCTTGTGGCCCAGGCCGGTGACATGGGTACCCAGCGCCTCGATGAAGGTGGACTTGCCGACACCCGGAGCGCCGGACAGGCCCAGCCTGATGGCCCTGCCCGTATCGGCCATCACCCCGTCGAGCAGCTTCTGGGCCTGCTGGCGGTGATCGGCACGGGTGGATTCGACCAGAGTGATCGCCCGGGCGAGCGCCCGGCGCTCTCCGGCGCGCAGTCTCTCGATCATTTCGTCGGTATGCATGGACCGGTGGATGCCATGAAAGAGCGTGGATGAAAAGGGGGTATGCCGGTGCCATTCGCGAACCAGACACGAAGACGCCGCGACCGGTCCCCCGGATCGCGGCGTGCTCGGGCTAGTAACAGATCAGTCGGTCGCGCCGGCCTTCTTCGCCTCTTCCCAGCCGGCCTTGGCCAGCGGCGGGACGCGCGCGGCGTTGGCGGCGGCGTTCGGATCGTTGGCCGTGCCTTCACGGGCGCGCCCGACGATGCCCTGGATGATCGCGCCGATCCGGAACAGGTTGTACGCCTTGTAGAAGGCGACGTTCTCCAGCGGCGGCCGGTTGGTGCGCTCGCAGTAGCGGGCGATGTAGTCCTCGAACGACGGAATGCCCAGCGCCTCGAGATCGGCGCCCGCCAGATTGGGGCGGCCGCTGTTGGGCTTGGGGCCATACCAGTTCAGCGTGTTGTAGGTCAGGTCGCCCAGCGGGTGGCCCAGCGTGCTGATCTCCCAGTCCAGCACCGCGAGCACGCGCGGCTCGGTCGGGTGGAACATGATGTTGTGCGTCGCGTAGTCGCCGTGGACGATGGACGTCTCCTCGCCTTCCGGGATGTTGGCGGGCAGCCATTCCATCAGCTTGTTCATCTCGGGAATGGTCACGGTCTCGGACGCCACATACTGCTTGGACCAGCGCGAGATCTGGCGCGCGAAATAATTGCCCGGGCGACCGTAATCCTCGAGACCCAGCGCCGCCGGATCGTAGGAGTGCAGCTTGGCCATGGTCTCGTTCATGGAATCGTACATCTTCGACCGGTCGGACTTGCTGACATCCTGCATGGTCGGATCCCAGAACACCCGGCCCGGGAGGAAGCTCATGATGTAGAAGGGCGTGCCGGTCACGGTTTCGTCCTCGCACAGCGCATAGGCGCGCGGCACCGGGAAATCCGTCTGGTTCAGCGCCTTGATCACGCGGAACTCGCGGTCTACGGCATGAGCCGACGGCAACAGCTTCCCCGGCGGCTTGCGGCGCATCACATAAGCGCCCGAGGGCGATTCCAGCTTGTAGGTCGGGTTGGACTGGCCGCCGGCGAACTGCCCCACGGTCAGCGGACCGCGAAAGCCCTCGACATGCTCCTCCATGTAGCGCTCGAGCCGCTTGGTATCGAAGCGGTGGCGCTCGGCCACGTCGACGGTTTCACCCTGGGAAACTTTCATCTCAGCCATCTGTCTTCCTTAGTCCCGATAAATGTCGCGCGCCCGATCTACCTCAGGCAAACGCCTCGAACAATTCCTCAGCCGCCTTGACCATGCCGCCCGAAACGGAGGACGGCACCAGGATCGGCGTGGTGATTCCCGCCTCGCGCCAAGCCTGCACGCCCTCGCGGACTTCGGCGGCGGTGCCGAACAGCGTGACGTCGGCGAGCCAGCGGTCGCCCGCGACATGGGCGATGGTATCGCCCTTGCCATCGGCCAGCGCCTGTTCGACAGCGGCCATCTCGGCCTCGTAACCGGCGGCCTTCCAGTAGTTGCGGTAGTTCGGCAAGGTCAGATACATGCGCAGGGTGCGCCGGTGGATTTCCTTGGCCGCTTCCTTGTCGTCCGTGATGACGGTGGGGATCATGACCGCCGTGGTAAAGCCGGCGACGCGGGCGGATTGCGGAATCTCGGCGATCTGTGTCGGCGTGTAGCTGCGCGCGGCATTGGCCCAGACCGCGCCCTGCGCCACCTCGGCGGCGAGCGCCAGCATCTTCGAGCGCAGCGTTGCCAGGATGACCGGCGGCAGCGGTCCCGAATCCTTCTCGGCCGCCCGCATGTCGGCGACGTAGTCACGCATGTCGCTGACCGGCTGGTTGCGGCCCTCGACACCGTACTGGACGCGCGAGACCTCATGGCTGACGCCAAGGCCCAGGCGGAAGCGGCCGTTGCCGACCTCGTGCAGATAGCCGGCGATCCGCGCCATCTCGCGCGGGTTGATGTAGTAGATCGGCTGGATCGACGTCGCGACCTCGATGGTCGACGTGGCCTCCAGCACCGACTGGCAGAACTGCATGGCCGCCGCCAAGCTGGGCACGTAGATGCCCGCGAAGCCACGCTTCTCGGCCTCCTGGCACAGCGCGACCATCTTGCCGCGCCGTCCCGGCGTGGCGACAAGGGTGATTGCCGGCATTTGCGTCATCGTGGTTCCCCGTTCTTCGCGTGGCGAATGGAACGGGCCTCACCCACCCTGTCCCGGGTGACCGAGGCCCCTTCCTTCTTCATTCAGCCTCAGACGTGCTCGACTTCCCGCTCGATCACATCGGCGTAGCGGCTGAGCGCCTCGGCACGCTTGGCCGGGATGTGAGCGGTGGGGAACATGCCGTTGGTGCCGTTGTATTCACGCAGCACCTGGCGCGCCACGGTCACCTTGTGCACCTCGGTCGGGCCATCGGCCAGACCCATGTGGAAGCTTTCGGTGATGAGATACGAGAACGGCATCTCGCCGGACACGCCGAGGGAGCCGTGCACCTGGAGGGCGCGGGCCGCCACATCGTGCAGGACGCGGGGCATCATGGCCTTCACGGCCGAGATGTCCTTGCGGACCTTCATGTAGTCCTTGTAGCGGTCGATCTTCCACGCGGTCTGGAGCACGAGCAGGCGGAAGGTCTGGATATCGGTCCACGAGTCCGAGATCTTTTCCTGGACCATCTGCTTGTTGGCCAGCAGTTCGCCCTGCGTCTCGCGCGACAGCACGCGCTCGCACATCATGTCGAAGGCCAGCTGGGCCTTGCCGATGGTGCGCATGGCGTGATGGATGCGGCCGCCGCCGAGACGGGTCTGCGCCACGGCGAATGCCTTGCCGCGCTCGCCCAGCAGGTTTTCCTTCGGCACGCGCACGTTCTCGTAGCGGATATAGGCGTGGGTGCCGGTCTCCTCGGCGCCGATGCCCACATTGCGGATGATGTTCACGCCGGGGGTGTCGGTCGGCACCAGGATCATGGACATGCGCTCATAGGGCTTGGCCTCCGGATCGGTGACGACCATCACGATCAGGAACTCGGCGTAGCGGGCGTTGGACGAGAACCACTTCTCGCCATTGATCACCCATTCGTTGCCGTCGAGGACCGCGCGGGTCTGGAACACCTTGGGATCGGCGCCGCCCTGCGGCTCGGTCATGGAGTAGCAGGACACGATGTCGTTGTTCAGCAGCGGCTCGAGATACTTCTTCTTCTGCTCGGGCGTGCCGTAATGGGCCAGGATTTCCGAGTTGCCTGTGTCCGGCGCCTGGGCGCCGAAGATGATCGGCGCGAATTTGGCGCGACCGAGAATCTCGTTCATCAGCCCCAGCTTCACCTGGCCATAGCCCTGCCCGCCCAGATCGGCGCCCAGATGGCAGCCCCACAGCTTGCGCTTCTTGACCTCGGCCTGCAGCGGCTTGATCAACTTGTTGCGCAGCGGGTCCTTCATGTCGTTCGGATGCTTGATCACGTGCTCAAGCGGCTCGATCTCGTTCTTCACGAAATCGGCAATCCAATCCAGTTGCTTCTGGAATTCCGGGTCGGTTTCAAATTCCCAAGACATCGCATCATCTCCCTGAGGGCGCCCGCCGATCGGACGCCGCCGTTTCCCCAAAAAAGTCGCGCCCGACTTTACGCCGGGCGCGCACTGGATGACTAGTGTCCTGTTACTGAACGGTAGCCGCCGCGACGAGACGCGGTCCCGCCGCCGCTAATCAGGCATTCAGGTAGAGGTCGAGCGTCTTGTGAATGCGGCGCAGGCGAATCTCCTGGTAGTTGCCCAGGGTCTGCGCCCGCTTCTTGCCGGCCTTGAAGCCCTTTTGCTGCATTTCGAGGTTGTTGGTGTCCTGGTCGTACACATGGCCCAGCCAGGCATCGATGCCGGGCGCATCGGCATAGGAGGTGCCCACATCGACCTTGTAGGGCTCAGGCGCCTCGGGACGCTCCTCGCCCGGCGCCAGTGGCTGGAGGAACAGCAAGTCGAAGATGGCGCTGTCCACATCCATGCCATTCGGGCGGAAGCGGTAGATCATGGGCAGGGCGATGCCGGGGAACAGGAACATATTGGGAAACAGGTGGTATTCGATCGAATCGAGCATTTCGCTGTCCGAGCATTTGGACAGGTCGATGCCGCGCTCGGCGCCGAGCTTGCCACGCAGATATTCGGCGGCGAAGGCACGGGCGCGCATCCCGTCGGGCACCTTGGCGCCCTCGGGCATCAGGCGCATCTGTTCCAGGATTTCCTGCTCGGTCTGCGGCTTGGTCCAGCTGGGGTCCGGATAGCCGAACGTATGCAGGAAGCGGGTGACCCGCTCGCTGAACACATCGTACTGGGCGTTCAGATTGGCCGAGATCGGCATGGCCTGCCAGTGAGTCTCGAGGCTGTGATAGGCCTCGACGAAGGCCTCCTGCGCTGCTTTCCAGTTCGCCGGCAGGATCTTCTGCACGTGCATGGTGGTGTAGCGCTGGTCCAGCGGCCAGTTGGCGAAGTGCTGCACCAGCGGTCCGAGATACTCCTCGAGCGGCATGGCGTTCTCGTCCATGTTGATGAAGATGAAGCCGCCCCAGCGGCCAACCTTCACCTCGGGCAACTTGAATTCCTCGTCGGTCACCTTGGGGAAATCCCAGCGGCAGGGGATTTCCTTCAGCGAGCCGTCCAGGTTCCAGGTCCAGCCGTGGAAGGGGCAGCGGAAATGCTGGACGCTGCCGGTGCTGTCGGACGGCCGCAGCTGCGTGCCGCGGTGCAGGCAGGAATTGTAGAACGCCTTCACCTCGTCCTCGGCCGAGCGGACGACAAGGATGGAGTGATAGCCGACATCATAGGTGTAGTAGTCGCCGACTTCGGGGATGTGTTCCTCGCGGCAGGCCCACTGCCATACACGCGGCCACAGCTTCTCCATTTCCAGCTTGAAGAAGTCCTGCGAGATGTAGCGTTCGAAGGGAATGTCCTCGTCGCCCAGGTACTGATAGCTCTCGGCGATCAGCTCGGGCGGTACGTCCCAGCCGTCCGACAGGATAAGCTCTCGCGTGCTCGGCCCGGGACAGCGGGCCTCACCGGGCTTCATGGTCGGCTGTGGATCGTAGATGTTCATGGTTTTCCCCGTTCACTCAGTTTTCCCGGGGCAAAACTAACATAATGGTCAGTCGCGCCCAAAAGAAAAGGCGCGGATATCCGGGGCTCAGTGGGCGCGCCCGGCCACGATGAGGGGCTGCTTGGCACGGAAAGCCTGCATGACGATATCGACGTCGTCGAAGGCAAGATCGAAATCCTCCATGGTTTCCTGAAGGATGCCGGCCATCTCGACGAAATCCTCCTGAGTGACGTCCAGCGACGCATGGACCCGGTGGAGTTGTTCGTCGGTAAACGATGGCGGCCCGCCCATCAGCGCGGCGATGAACTGGGCCTGATGATCGATCAGCGGCCCCATCTCCGCCTTCTCGAAGTAAGGGTGGAGCTGCGCCGAATCGAGGACGCGCTCGTAGAACTCGGCCACGATCTCGCGGACCGTGTCGATGCCCCCATAGCGTTCGAACAGGCTTTCAGCCATCGTACCCTCTCGTGACTCTCCCTGTTCCGTGCGGGACCGTATACACCGACAGGACGACGACGGGAACCAGGCGTTATGACCCGACACCGCGCGCTAGCACCGTGAGCCCCTTCCCGCTCGGTATCCTGCTGATGATCGGGACCTGCGCCGTATGGGCGCTGGCCTTCGTGGCGCCGCTCGCCTTGCCCCACGCGACCGCCATGGAGGTGACGCTGGGTCGCACGGTCGCGTATGGCCTGATCTCGCTGATGCTGTTCGACCTGCGCCGGGCGCTGCGCCTGCCGCCGGCGGTGCTGTGGCGCGCGTTCGTCTACGCCATGACCGGCAACGTGCTGTATTACTTCCTGCTCGTGCTGGGCATGCAATGGGCGGGCGCGGCCATGGGGGTGCTGATCATCGGCATGGCGCCGGTCACGGTGACCATCGCCGGTCGCCTCCAGCACGGCATGGGCGCGCTGAAGCCGCTCGCCGTTCCGCTGGTCCTGTTCTGCGGGGGCGTCGTGCTGGCCAATACAGGCGGCACGGACTTCACCGCCGCGTCGTCCGAGCTTGCGCCGCTGGGCATGGCGGCGATCTTCGCGGCGCTGGTGATGTGGACCTGGTATGCCATCGTCAACGCCCGTTTCCTGCAGGAGACGCGGCTGGTGACGCCGGGCGAATGGAGTTCGGTGGTCGGGCTGGTATCGTTGGCGGCCGCCCTCATCGCCCTGCCCATCGCCTGGAGTACCGGGCTGGCGCGCCTGCCGACACAGATCGGCGGCGGCGAGTTGGCCATGCTTGCGCTGTGGAGCGTCCTGCTCGGCGGCGGCTCGACCTGGCTGGGCACGGTGCTGTTCAACATGGCGTCGAAACTGCTCGACCTGACGATCCTGGGCCAGATGATCATTTTCGAAGCCGTGTTCGGCATGATCTATGTCTTCGCCGCCGTGGGCGAGGCGCCGAGCGTGCAGGAGGTCGCCGGGATCGGCGTGGCCCTGTTCGCGGTCTGGCTGTCGATCAGGCGGCTCTATGGCGGGCGCCCGCCGCCTCAGGGCGCGAGCTAAAACCCGTACAACCGCCGGGCATCGGCGAGGGCGTGGGTGCTGATCAGGCCTTCCATCCGGCCGAACAGGTCGCGGAAGATCAACCTGTTCTTGTCGAAGAAGGCGGGCGTGCGGCTGGCGATGTCGTTCTCGTTGGCCACGGTGAGTTCGCAAAAGTCGCGCAGCGCCTGGGCGGGCATTTCGATGATCCGGTCGGCGAAGCGGTCGCGGAACTTCACCGGGTCCTCGATGCCGATACGCGGCCACGTGTGGCCCCGGTCGCAGGAACAATAGAGATAGACCAGCGCCTCGGCCTGCTCGCCGATGATGGCGGCGATCTGGGTGCGCTGGTCGAGCGAGACCATGTTGTCGCCGAAGTGATCGGTGCCGTAGGCGGCATGAAACAGGGCCGCATCCAGCAGGACGGGCCCAGCGCCCCATGCCGCAAGACGCTCATGGGTGCCGACCAGATGTTCTTCCAGCGAGCCGTTGATATGGGCGAAATCGCCCGCGCCCAGCCTGGCGAGCGCCTCGAATTTTTCCTGAAGCAGCATGGGCGGACCTCGCGGCTATCGATGCCGAGAGGTTAGTCCCAACGCTTTACAGGGTCGAGCGCGAACTCCACTTTGCCTCAGCCCGTCATTCCCGCCGATGCGGGAATGACGGAAGGCTGGCCTTTAGGCCGCGCGCGAGGCCTTCTTGCGCTCGTGCTCGAGCAGCTGCTTCTTGCGGATACGAATGGACTTGGGCGTGACTTCGACCAGCTCGTCCTCGTTGATGAATTCAAGGGCGTATTCCAGCGTGGTCTGGATCGGCGGCACCAGGATCAGCGCCTCGTCCGTGCCGGCGGCGCGAATGTTGGTGAGCTGCTTGGCCTTCAACGGATTGACCACCAGATCGTTGTCGCGCACATGAATGCCGACGATCATGCCTTCATAGACCTCGGCGGCGTGACCGATGAACATGCGGCCGCGCTCCTGCAGGTTGAAGATGGCATAGGCCAGCGCCTTGCCGGACGCCATGGACACCAGCACGCCGTTGTGGCGGCCGCCGATGACCGCGTTGACCCGCGGGGCGTAGCGTTCGAACGTGTGATAGATCAGGCCGTCGCCCGCCGTCGTCGCCATGAATTCGGAACGGAAGCCGATCAGGCCGCGGCTGGGGATGTAATAGTCGAGACGCACGCGGCCGCGCCCATCGGGCACCATGTCGCGCAGTTCGCCCCGGCGCTCGCCGATCTTCTCCATCACGGCGCCCTGATGTTCTTCCTCGACGTCGATGGTGAGCGATTCCCAAGGCTCGCACACTTCGCCGTCGATGGTCTTCAGGATCACCTCGGGACGCGAGATGGCCAGCTCGTAGCCTTCGCGGCGCATGTTCTCGATCAGGATGGAGAGATGCAGTTCGCCACGGCCCGAAACCTTGAACTTGTTGGAGTCGTCGGCCTGCTCGACGCGAAGCGCCACGTTGTGGATCAGTTCCTCGTCGAGGCGCGCGGCGATGTTGCGGCTGGTGACGTACTTGCCCTCGCGGCCGGCGAACGGCGAGTCGTTCACCTGGAAGGTCATGGTGATGGTCGGCTCGTCGACGACCAGCGGCGGCAGCGCCTCCACATTGTCGGGATCGCAAATGGTGTCGGAGATGTGCAGCTTCTCAAGGCCGGTGAAGGCGATGATCGCGCCGGCTTCCGCCTCCTCGACCTCGATCTTTTCGAGACCGTGGAAGCCCAGGATCTGCAGCACACGGCCGCTGCGGGTCGCGCCGTCGGCGCCGATCACGGTGACGCGGGTGTTGCGCTTGATCTTGCCGCGCTGGATGCGGCCGATGCCGATGACGCCCACATAGCTGGAATAGCTGAGCGCGCTGACCTGAAGCTGCAGCGAGCCTTCCAGATCGACGTCCGGCGCCGGGACATGTTCGACGATGGTCTCGAACAGCTCGGTCATGTCCGTGGTCTTGCGGTCCAGGTCACGGGTGGCGAAGCCTTCGAGCGCCGACGCGTAGATGACCGGAAAATCAAGCTGCTCGTCGGTGGCACCGAGGCGGTCGAACAGTTCGAAGGTCTGATCGACGACCCAGTCGGGACGCGCGCCGGGCCGGTCGACCTTGTTGATGACCACGATCGGGCGCAGGCCGCGCTGCAGCGCCTTGTTGGTCACGAAGCGGGTCTGCGGCATGGGGCCGTCCACCGCATCGACGAGCAGCAGCACCGAATCCACCATGGACAGCACGCGCTCGACCTCGCCACCGAAATCGGCGTGGCCGGGAGTGTCGACGATGTTGATCCGCCAGTCATTCCACGTGATGGCCGTGTTCTTGGCCAGGATGGTGATGCCGCGCTCCTTTTCGATATCATTGGAGTCCATCACGCGCTCTTCCTGCTCGCCCCGGGTCTCGAGGGTGCCGGATTGACGGAGGAGCTTGTCGACGAGCGTGGTCTTGCCGTGGTCGACGTGGGCGATGATGGCGATGTTGCGCAGGCGGCGAATCGTGTCGGTCATAGGATAGAGTTATCCGAGTTTTGTGAAGGCGCGGTTATATGGACCGAAATTGTCTCGCGCCATAAGCTTTTTTAGGAGGCTGCCAACAATTTACGCACGATTTGGGTGGCTTCACGCCGCGCGTGATGTTTTTCTGAGCATAATTAACAAACGGGAAGACGGGAGGGGAGCATGGCTCACACTGGAGCCGATGGGGAAGTCGTGGATGTGGGGACTCGGCGATACACGATGTTCCTGCTGGTCCTCGTCTATACATCCAGTTTCATCGACCGCAGCATCATCAATATTCTGATACCACCGATCAAAGAGGCCTTTCAGGTGTCCGACACCGCGATGGGCCTGCTGACCGGTCTGGCCTTCGCGGTCTTCTACGCCACGCTCGGGCTGCCCGTCGCCTTGCTCGCCGACCGGTCGAACCGGCGCAACATCATCGCCTGGGCCGTGGCGATCTGGTCCGGCATGACCGCGCTGTGCGGCGCGGCGCAGAATTACTGGCAGCTGGCGGCCGCCCGCGTGGGCGTGGGTATCGGCGAAGCCGGCGCGGGGCCGCCGGCTCATTCCATGATCGCCGATCTCTATCCGGTGCATGAGCGGACATCGGCGATGGCGATCTATTCCTGGGGCATCCATCTCGGGTTGATGTTCGGCGCTCTCGCGGGCGGGTGGATCGCCCAGTTCTTCGGCTGGCGCGCGGCCTTCCTCGTGGTCGGCCTGCCCGGCCTGCTGCTGGCGCTGCTGGTCCGCTTCACCATGACCGAGCCCGCGCGCGGCCTGACCGGCGCGCCGGGTCATGCCCCCGCCAAGCAGGACATCATGGCCGCGTTCCGCCACATGTGGCAAACGCCGACCCTGCGCCACACGGTGATCGGATGCACGCTGGTGGCCGTCGTCGGATATGGCGTCTCCAGCTGGGGCGCTGCCTTCCTGGTCCGCTCGCACGGGCTGTCCCTGGGCGAGGTCGGCACCTACACCGGCCTGATCGGCGGCTCCATGGGCATTCTCGGGGCGATCACGGCGGGCAAGATCGCCGATCGCCTGAGCGTTACCGATCCGCGCTGGACGCCGTGGATCGTGGCGCTGTGCAAGGTCATCGCCCTGCCCCTGGTCTTTCTCTTCTATCTTCCGGACACGCTGTGGATCGCGCTGATCGCGTTCGTGCCGATGATCGCGCTCGCCGCGACCTATCAGGGATCGACATTCGCCATGGTGCAGACCCTGTCGCCGGCCGGCATGCGCGCGCAGGCATCGGCGATCCTGCTCTTCATCATCAACCTGATCGGTCTTGGTCTCGGCCCGACGGCGGTGGGCGCGCTGAGCGACGCGCTGATGCCCTATTATGGCCAGGACTCATTGCGTTACGCATTGCTGATCGTGTCGGTCCTCGGCCTGTGGGGCGCCTGGCATTATTATCTGGCGGGTCGCTATTACCGCGAGGACCTGGAAATCTCGCAAGGCAAGGTGATGGCGTGATGCATTCAACGGGGAGGTTGGCATGACGGCACTGACGGCCGAAGAGATCGGCCTGGTACGGGAGTTGCTGGAGGTCGAGGCCGTGCGCAAGCTGATGGTCAAGTTCACCCAGCTGATGGACGCCAACGAACTGGACAGGATGATCGAGCTGTTCCTGCCGGACGCGCGCTGCGAGTTCGGCCATTATGGCGTCTGGGAAGGCCGGGAAGCGATCCACGACGGCTTTCGGGCCCGCGCCGAGGGCAATGGCTGGGTGCCGATGAAGGTGCTCCGCGCCAACACCAATCACTGGGTCGAGTTGACCGGTCCCGACAGCGCCGTCGGACGGCGCTACCTGCTGAACGGGGCGAGCTTCAAGGATCCGACGGACTCACCGATCAACTATCTCGGCCTGTATGACGAGGACTACCGCAAGGTGGACGGCGAGTGGAAAATCCAGCGCAGCAGCCTCTACTTCTTCTGGCCCACGCGCGAGGTGAAGGAAGGTTTCCCGGGCGAATTCCCCCCTTCCCCGTAATCACCAGCCGTGATCGCCGTCAATCCACGGCGGCGACCTGGCCGCCATCGACGACGATATGGGCCGCGTTGATCCAGCAGGCCGCCGGGCTGGCGACGAACGCGATGACCCGCGCCAGTTCCTCGCCGGTACCGAGGCGCCCGAGCGGAATGGACTTTTCCACCGAGGCGTAAAAGTCCGGCATCTCCTTCTTGCGCTTGTCCCACGAGCCGCCAGGAAACCAGACCGCGCCGGGTGAGATGGCATTGGCGCGGATACCCTTGCGGCCGAACTTCTGCGCCAGTTCGTTGGCATAGACCCGCATGGCGCCCTTGGCCGGACCATAGGAAGACGAGCGGCCGAAATAATACTTGCTGGCCATGGAGCCGATGAAGGTGATGCTGGCCGCGTCCGATTGCTCCAGCGCCGCCTGGCATTCCTCGACCGCGCGGACGCCGGCCATCATGTCGACCTGAAAGCTGCGCATCCAGCCCTCCTCGCCGCCCGCCATGTCGAACCCACTGGCGTTGTGGATCAGCATGTCGCAGCCGCCGAGCGCCGCGATCGCATCACGGCAGAACTGGCGGGTTTCCTCGCCATTCTCCAGATTGGCGGCCGCGCCGTAGACAGTGCCCGGCCCGATCGCCTGCAACTTGTCGGCGGCGGCCTTCACACCGTCAGCGCCGCGCGCGCAGAACGCCACCTCGGCGCCCTCGCGGCGCAGCAACTCGCCGGTGTACCAGCCCATGCCGCGGCTGCCGCCGAGAATGATCGCCTTCTTTCCCTTGACGCCCAGATCCATGTTCCGTCTCCCGTTTGCTGGTTGGACGGCAGCTTAGCGCGTCGACCAGGCGATGAAAGCCCCTTACCAGCACAACTGCATAAAGCGGGGGATTGATCAGGATCATCTCCCGGCCATCGCGGACGCGGTATGTCCGTGAGGCTTCCCTTCCTCCGTCCGGGAGTACGATACGGTCATGACGCGGCGCACCGCTCACTGGTTGGCCATCGCAGCGGTTCTGCAGCAGGTGCTCCTGACCTCGTTCCCGGCGGAAGCGGCTTCTGTCGCGGGATCGGGCGGGATCGAAATCTGCACGCCGGCCGGACTGATTCGACTCGCCGTCGAGGGGCCGCCCGTCAAGACTGACCGCCCCGTCCCCGCAAACCATGACGGAACATGCCTCGCCTGCTGCATGGGGCAGAACCAGACCATGCCCTCGGCGGCAGGAACGGTGAGCGTGCCCGCCGGCTCGGAGGTCATCCATGCCGCCGGCGGCGCGCGGCACTGGGCTCTGCCGGCGGCGCTCACACCGCGCCCACGCGGGCCTCCCTGCTGCTGGCCTCAAAGTCTGTTGATGTCGGCGGTTTCGAGGATTTGAGTTTCATAGCCGACGCGCGCCACGCGGATCATGGCCTTGCCGATCTGTTCCGTCGTCGTGAGGCTGCCGGGCAGCCAGCGTTGCAAGGGCGGGAGCAACGGCCCGAGCAGGGCATAGAGAATGCTGTAGAGCGCGGTCCGCGACCGGATGCCGTGCAGCGGCCGGATCAGGCCCGGCCGGAAGATGAAGGTGCGCAGCGGAAGCTTGAGCAGAGCGTTCTCCGTCCTGCCCTTGACCCGCGCCCACATGGTAGCACCTTTTTCGGAACTGTCGGCGCCCATGCCTGAGACATAGACGAACGCCGCCCGCGGATTGAGCCTGACCAGGGCATAAGCGGCCGCCATGGTGAGGTCGTATGTGACTCGTGAATAGCGCGATTCGCTCATTCCGGCCGACGAGACGCCAAGACAGAAGAAACACGCATCCGCGCCCGACATATCCACATCGAGTGGCGCTAGATCGGTCAGATCACGGTGGACGACGCAGCGGAGCTTGGCGTGCGCCAGGGGGCCGGACTGCGGCCGATGCTGACCACCTCGCCGATGGCCGGGTCGCGGAGACATTCGCGCAGCACGCCCTGCCCCACCATGCCCGTCGCTCCGAAGAGAAGAATCTTCATGCCAAGGTCCTCATACGGCGAACGGACCGGCAGTTTACTCCATGGCGCAGGCATCAACGGCCGGCGATTCCACAAGGAACCCGACAGGTAACAACATGGAGGCGGGGGTAAGCCCATGGTGCGAGCGACGGGAGTCGAACCCGTAAGCCCTGACGGGCGGCAAATTTTAAGTCTGCTGTGTCTGCCAGTTCCACCACGCTCGCGCCATCGGCAACCTATGCGAGGCGGGGCTTTGCGTAAAGCGGCGACGACAAGGCCGGCCGGGGTCTGGCCTGAATGGCGCCGGGCGCGGTCGGGGAGTAAGAGCGGGTCGGCTCCCCACCCGGCGCGGTCCGCACGGCGTATTCAGGACAGACCGCGGCCGGCCTGCCGGGACCGGGAGACCCGGTCCCAAAGCACCAGATTGGCTCAGCCGTTGCCGGCGCAGATCCACCACTGGCACTTCACGGCGCGGGCCTGGGTCTCGTTGGCGCCGCAGGTGTGGGCGACTTCTTCCGCCATGCGCCAGTGGCCCTGCGGGCCGCTCAGCCACTTGCGCCCTTCGGCGGTCTTGGGATCATACTTGGCGGGCATGGCGACGGTGCCGCCCTTGACGGGACCGGCGGGCGTCCAGGCGGCGCCTTCACGATTGCCGTAGATGACGGTGGGATCAGCCGCCGGGCATTGCAGGCCGGTGACCTTGGTGGTCAGTGCCTTCATTTCGGCGATATGGCTGGTGGCAGGGCCTTCGGCGCAGGCAGTCAGAAGCACTGCCGCCGCGACGGCGAAATAAACGATCTTCATTGGCGTTGTCCTCGTGTAGCGGGCAAGCAATGGCTGCCCGGTGTTGGCCTTCAGTGTCGATGGACGGGATTTGCCAAACAGGCCCCGCCTTGCCCGCAAAAGCGGACAGGCGCCACCGCACGATGACCAACGCGACCGGCTACAACCGGAACACGCAAGGACTAGACAATTTCGCGTTCGCTCCAGCCGGCATCATCGACACCGGTTCCAAGCCCGAAGCTCAGCGAAACCCAGGGTTACCGGCAGCCCTGCCCCCAAGGAGGGCCGCCGGTACGTTGGAACCTGATTCTAGTTGGCCGTGGTGGCTCCGAGGCACTTTCTACAGGTGCTTCAAATTTGATGCAACTTTTAATTGTGTCGGAGGCTAAACGGATTCCTCAAATTGGGGATCGCCTCCGAGCTCGAACGCCATCTTGTAGACTTCCTGCGCGAGGCGGCTGTTCAGATCGTCATCGGTGGACCGGATCACGATGCTCGTGCCGCCCTTGCCCTGCCGGTAGAACGGATAGGATCCAATATCCGCCGTCGGATTGCGCGCCTGCATGTCCCGCAGGTTCGCGGCAATAAGGCTTTCCGCCAGATGCAGCAGAACCGAGCGCGACCGGACCGGCGCACCGCCCGTCAGACGGTGCTTCAGGCTTTCCAGCATGGCCTGCATGATCAGCGGGATTCCCGCGAGGACAAACACGTTCTCCATCTGGAAGCCGGGTGCCTTGGAAATGGGATTATCCACCAGCTTGGCGCCGCGCGGCGTGCACGCCATGCGTGCACGGGCCGAGGTCAGGCCTTCCGGTCCATAATATTCCTTGAGGATTTCGTGTGCCTCGGGATGCAGTTCCCACTGCACGCCGAATGCCTTGGCGATCGATTCGGCGGTGATGTCGTCATGGGTGGGACCGATTCCGCCCGTGGTGAAGACATAGTCGAATCGCGCGCGGCATTCGTTCACCGTGTTGACGATCGTGTCCTCGATATCGGGAATGACTCGTGTCTCGGTGAGCTGGATGCCGCACTGCTCATTCAGCCATTTCGCCAGATAGGCGAGATTGGCATCCTGCGTCCGGCCGGAGAGGATTTCATTGCCGATGATGATCAGGCAGGCGGTAACTTTTTTCGGTTCTGTCATGGCCGCATTTATACCAGCGCGCCCCGGACCAGACACGTCAAAACGGCCGGAAGCAGGAACTTCCGGCCGTTTCGCCGCGCGCCCCAGAGGGAGGGGGATGCAAGGGCGCGCTGTTTCCTTAGTCTCTTGTCGTCCCGCTGCCTGCCGTGCCGGGATCGAGCCCGGCGGCGGTCTTCACGAGGTTGACGAACTCCGCGCGGTAGCCGTGCTCGTCACGCCCTCTGCTCTCACTCGCGAGCGCGGCGATTCGATCCCAGCCGAACTCACCCAGATAGGCGCCGTGCCGGAGTTTCTGCCCGAAGGCGGCGACGGCGGCGGCGAAGCGAAAGTCGGCGGAGGGCGACGCCGTGCCACCGAGCAGGGTCCGGGCCAGCGGCACTTCCATCAGCGTGCTGGCCGTCTCTCCGGGTAACTTATAACGCAGCTTCACGAAGGCGAACTCTCCACCGGACGGCGCCGAGGCGGCGGGCGGCGCATAGCGCAGCGGGTCGAGGCGCAGGCCCTTCGAGCCGACCAGCGCGATTTCATACAGCGCCGTCACGGTGTGGCCGGCGCCGATCTCGCCGGCATCCACCTTGTCATTGTTGAAATCCTCGGTCTTGAGCATCCGATTCTCGTAGCCGATCAACCGGTATTCGGCGACGACGCCCGGGTTGAACTCGACCTGGATCTTGGTATCGCCGGCGATGGTGAACAGGGTCGAGCCGAGCTGTTCCACCAGCACCTTCCGGGCCTCCTGCAACGTGTCGATATAGGCGTAGGCGCCGTTGCCCACATTGGCGAGCTGTTCGGTCATCTCGTCGTTCAGATTGCCCGTGCCGAAGCCCAGCACCGACAGGGAAACGCCGGTCGCGCGCTGGCGGGCCACATAGTCCTTCAGCGTCTCGACCCGTGTGTCGCCCACGTTGAAGTCGCCATCGGTGGCCAGGATGATGCGGTTGATACCGCCCTTGATGAACGCGCGCTGCGCCATGGCATAGGCCAGGGCGATCCCCTCGCCGCCGGCGGTCGACCCGCCTGCCCGCAACTGTTCCAGCGCCGTGAGTACCGCGCTGCGGTCGCTACCCGCCGTCGGCTCGAGCACCACGCCAGCCGCCCCGGCATAGACCACCACCGAGATGCGGTCGTCGTCGCGCAGCTGGTTGGTCAGCATCTTCAGCGACGCGACCAGTAGCGGCAGCTTGTCGGGCGAGTCCATGGACCCGGACACATCGAGCAGGAATACCAGGTTGGCCGGTGGCCGCGCGGCGCGAGGTGCCTCGTAGCCCTTCAAACCGATGCGCAGCAGATAGGTCTGGGCGTTCCAGGGCGTCCGCGCGACCTCGGTGGCGACCGAGAAGGGCTGCGTGCGGTCGGTGGGCGGGCGGTAGTCATAGCTGAAATAATTGATCATTTCCTCGACCCGCACGGCGTCGGCGGGCGGCAACTGGCCATCGTTCAGGAAACGCCGGACATTGGCATAGGCGCCGGTGTCGACATCGACGCTGAAGGTAGAGACCGGCTCGGCGGCGGCCTGTTTGACGGGATTGGTATCCAGCAGAGCGTAATTTTCCCTATCCTCTTCTCTGTTAAGCAAAGACAGATCAATAGAGGATGGTGGAAACTCCATCGATACGTACTCCACTCGCGCCGAGGGATCTGGTCCTCCAATATTCATCACCGGCATGTCTATAGAAGTAATTTCCGTAGTATTGAGCGTGTATTGATAAGGCTCGTAGCGCGGCGGAGATGGAGGTGGATCAATTCTATTGATAATCTCTGCCTCCATCGGGCCATAGACCATGGCCGTGTATGAAGACGGCGTAGGGCCGACGACCAGAGAGATCTGAACAGTAGCGGCCCAAACTACCACGACGGCCATCAGGCAATAGTCATAGGCTCGCAGAATCATGTTCTGCATCACTCACTCCTCGGTTCTTATTTGTCCGGCGCCTCGGCTAATGCCTGAGGCTCTGCCGTCTTACGTCACGACTGCCCGCCGGGTCGGCGCGGCGTGGCAACGAGCCTGTCCAAGTCGTTGCGTGGCCCACGGGGCCGAAAGGCACGCCGCGCCGGGTGCGGCGACGTGAATCCGTTCGTCGCCGGGCGGTCTTCCCGCCGGTGGGCGGGAAATGGCTGGATGGAAGAAGCGCTCTAGGTGGGCGCTGCGTCAGAGTCCGCTTCGGTCTGAAGCGGCGGCGCGGATGGTCGTCGGACCGCGCTGTCGATGACGAAATAGAAGGCCGTCATGGCGACAACCCAAACCGCGAAATATTCCCAGAAAACACTGCGCATCGTCATCCTCCCCAGGACCAGTTGCGTAGGTAACTATATGAAAATATTAGCACTTGATTGCCGTCCATCCCGTTAAATCGGGTTCATGTACCGTTTTGCGGGATTAATTCGCGTTCATGCCGGGATTGCTTGCGGCTTCAATGGCTTATAGGGTCGCGCCATGAAATTTCATGCTCCCCTCGTGCGCGGCACGCTGGTCCAACGTTACAAAAGATTCATGGCCGACGTGATGCTCGACACGGGCGAGACCGTCACGGCGCACTGCGCCAATTCGGGCGCCATGGCCGGGTTGAAAGAGCCGGGCTCGGTCGTCTGGCTGTCGCCGGCGGCCAATCCTGACCGCAAGCTGAAATATTCGTGGGAGCTGATCGAGGCCGATGGCGATCTGGTCGGGATCAACACCAGCCATCCCAACCACATCGTCGCGGAGGCCATCCGCGCCGGCGCCATCGACGCGCTGACCGGCTATGGCGCGCTGCGTCAGGAAGTGAAGTATGGCAAGAATTCGCGCATCGACATCCTGCTGGAGGATGCCGGCCGACCGCCCTGCTATGTGGAAGTGAAGAACGTTCATCTGCGGCGGGGCGGCACGCTGGCCGAGTTTCCCGACGCGGTCACGGCGCGCGGTACGAAACACCTGCTGGAGCTGGGCGACATGGTCGAGGCCGGTCACCGGGCCGTGATGTTCTATCTGGTCCAGCGCATGGACTGCGACCGTTTCGCCATCGCCCGCGACATCGACCCTGTCTATGATGCCGGGCTGGTCGCGGCCCGCGCGCGCGGCGTTGAAGTTCTGTGCTACGCCTGTAGACTGACGACCGAAGAAATTACCGTTGACCGCCCGCTGTCGCTGACCATTTAAGCATCCGGGTTTGAAGGACACCGAATGAACGACCAGTTGACCAAGGCCGGCGACACACGTGTGAGCGGCATCAAGATTCATGGTGCTGACGGCTTCGAGGGCATGCGCCGCGCCGGTCGGCTTGCCGCCGATACGCTCGATTTCATCGCCGCCTATGTTAAGCCGGGCGTCACGACGGAATATCTCGACAAGCTGTGTCACGACTTCATCATCGACCGCGGCGGGATTCCGGCGCCGCTCGGTTACCGTGGCTTTCCCAAGAGCATCTGCACCTCGATCAATCACGTGGTCTGCCACGGCATTCCCGGAGACAAGGTGCTGAAGGATGGCGACATCCTCAACATCGACGTGACGCCTACGGTGGATGGCTGGCACGGCGACAGCAGCCGCATGTATCTGGTCGGCGAAGTGTCGGTGAAGGCGCGCCGCCTGTGCGACATCACCTTCGAGGCCATGTGGCGCGGCATCGAGCAGGTCAAGCCCGGCGCGACGCTGGGCGATATCGGGCATGCGATCCAGAAATTCGCCGAGGCGGAGCGTTGCTCGGTGGTGCGCGACTTCTGCGGGCACGGTCTGGGCAAGGTGTTCCACGACGCGCCGAACGTGCTGCACTATGGCGAGCCGCATTCGGGCGTCATCCTGCAACCCGGCATGTTCTTCACCATCGAGCCCATGGTCAATCTGGGCCGCTTCGACGTGAAGATCCTCTCCGACGGCTGGACGGCGGTGACTCGGGACCGGTCGCTTTCGGCCCAGTTCGAGCACTCGCTGGCGGTCACCGAGACCGGCTACGAAATCTTCACCGCCTCGGCGCGCGGGCTCGACAAGCCGCCGTACAACATCTGAACCGCCGCGCTGTCGGGCTGGGGGCATGACCGACGACAAACCGCATCATCTGGGTCACCGCCAGCGCCTGCGCGAGCGCTTCATGAATGGCGGGGCATCTTCCATGCCCGATTACGAACTGCTGGAAATGATACTGTTCCAGGCGCTGCCGCGCGGCGACACCAAGCCGCTGGCCAAGCAGCTCATCGCCGCCTTCGGCAGTCTGGCCGACGTGCTGAGCGCGCCGCCCGAGCGACTGGCCGAGGTCAAGGGCGTTGGCGACGGCATCATCGCGACCCTGAAACTCTTCCGCGAAGCCGGCCTGCGCATGACAAGGGCCGAGGCACTGAACAAGCCGGTCCTGAGTTCCTGGTCGGCGGTGCTGGATTATTGCCAGGCCGCCATGGCGTACGAGAAGCGCGAGCAGTTCCGCATCCTGTTCCTCGACCGCAAGAACACCCTGATCGCCGACGAGGTCCAACAAACGGGCACGGTCGATCACACGCCGGTCTACCCGCGCGAGGTGGCCAAGCGCGCCCTCGCCCTTGATGCGACGGCGGTTATCCTCGTGCACAACCATCCTTCGGGCGATCCCAATCCCAGCCGCGCGGATATCGAGATGACCAAGCAGGTCGTCGCCGCCGCCGGCGCGCTGGGGATCGTCGTGCACGATCATCTGGTAATCGGGCGCGGCACCCACGCGAGCTTCAAGTCGTTGGGATTGCTGTAGGCGTACGCTGAAGCGTTTACCGTGGCCACGGGATGGGCGAGACTGTTTCCGCCTCGTCCATCGGAACCTGTCGCCGGTTCCACCAGCAACGGGATCAGATCATGGACCTCATGCGCATCGTCCAGTCGCTCGAGGAATTCCTCTATACCGTCATGACCTGGCTGCTGTTCTACCCGAGAACGTTGTGGCGGGTGATTACACGGCCATTCGTGATCGCCGAGCGGGTCGAGACGGAAATGAGCGCGGCGCCGGACAGCCAGTTCAGCGACATGGTCAGTCCGCCCCTGTTCCTGATCCTGTCGGTCGTCATCGCCCATGTGCTGGAGCTCACGCTGCATGTGAAAGTCCTGCAATCCCAGGCGACGCTCGCATCGGAAATCTTCGGCTCGGAGCAGGCCCTGCTGGCATACCGGTCGGTGACCTTCAGCACGTTTCCGCTGGTGATGGCCTCGGAATTTCTGAGGCTGAAAGGGTCGCAGATCGACAGGGAGAGTCTGAGACACCCGTTTTTCGTTCAATGCCTGTTTACCGCACCATTCGCAGTGATCTTTTCCGCCGCCATCGTGCTGATGCGCACGGAGACGCCCGATTTTCAACTGGCCGGTCTCGTCCTTGTCCTGGTGATCATCGGTTGGTATCTCCGCGTCCAGACGCTCTGGTTCAAGGCGGCCTTCGAGATTCACTGGTTCCGCGCGTTCATGATCGCCATGAGATGCTTTCTGCTGGTCCTGTTCCTCGTCACGGCGATCGGGCTCGTCCTCATGTCCGGTACCAACTAGGGACGCCGTCACAGCGCCAGTTCGGCGCGCGCCCTGAACTCCTCGAGCGCCTCGGGATTGGCCAGCGCCTCCATGTTCTTCACGGGCCGGCCATGCACGACCTCGCGCACGGCAAGCTCGACGATCTTGCCGCTCTTGGTGCGCGGGATATCGGTGACCTGCAGGATGCGTGACGGCACATGGCGCGGCGTGGTGTTGGAGCGGATCTGGACCTTGATGCGCTTCTCCAGCGCTTCGGTCAGTTCAACTCCCTCGCGCAGCCGCACGAACAGGACGATGCGGGTGTCATTGTCCCAGTCCTGGCCGATGACGAGGGATTCGACGACCTCGTCGATCTGCTCGACCTGGCGGTAAATCTCGGCCGTGCCGATGCGGACGCCGCCCGCGTTCAGGGTGGCGTCGGAGCGGCCATAGATCACATAGCCGCCGTGCGGCGTGCGAGCGATGAAGTCGCCATGGCACCAGATGCCGGGGAACTTGTCGAAATAGGCGGCGCGGTACTTCGCATCGCCCGGATCGTTCCAGAAACCCAGCGGCATGGAGGGGAAGGGCTTGAGGCAGACCAGCTCGCCCTTCTCGCCATCGGGCACCGGCTCGCGGTCATCATCCAGGATCGCCACCGCCATGCCGAGGCCGGCACACTGGATCTCGCCGCGCCAGACCGGTAGCAGCGGGCTGGAGAGCACGAAGCAGCTCAGCAGATCGGTGCCGCCCGATATGGACGACAGATGGATATCGGTCTTGATGGAGCGATAGACATAATCGAAGCTCTCGGCCACCAGCGGCGAGCCGGTGGAGCCGAGCACGCGGACGCTCGACAGGTCGTGCGTCCGCATCGGCTCGATCCCCGCCTTGTTGCACGCGTCGATGAACTTGGCCGAGGTGCCGAAGAAGGTCATGCCGGCGGCATCCGCGTAATCGAACAGGGTGTTGCCATCGGGATGGAAGGGCGAGCCGTCGTAAAGCAGCAGGGTCGCCTCGGACGCCAGCGCCGACACCAGCCAGTTCCACATCATCCAGCCACAGGTGGTGAACCAGAAGACCCGGTCGCCGGGCCTGATGTCGCCATTGAGCTGCTGCTCCTTGAGATGCTGGAGCAGCGTGCCGCCCTGCCCGTGTACGATGCATTTCGGCACGCCGGTCGTGCCGGACGAGAACATGATATAGAGCGGGTGATTGAACGGCAGCTGCGCAAAGTCGATCTCGCGCGGCGCATAGGGTTCAACGAACGCCTCCAGGGTGACCGCCCGCTCGGGCAATGCGCCGTCCTTGTTCACATAGGGCACCACGACCGCTGTCTCGATGGTCGGCATCCGATCCAGGATCTCGCCGAGCTTGTCGAGGCACGCGACGGTCTTGCCACCATAATAGTAGCCGTCGGCCAGGATCAGCAGGCGCGGCTCGATCTGGCCGAAGCGGTCGACAACGCCCTGCACACCGAAATCCGGCGACGCCGACGAGAAGATCGCGCCGATGCTGTTGGCCGCCAGCATGGCGATCACCGTTTCCGGCATATTGGGCATGTAGGCCGCGACCCTGTCACCTTCCTGCAGCCCCATGCCGCGCATCGCCTGCGCCATGCGCGAGACAGAGTCGTACAATTCGTCCCACGAGAGCTCGCGAGCGACCTTGTCCTCGCCGCGAAAGATTAGCGCGGGCGCGCCGTCACGGCGGCGCAGCAGGTTCTGGGCAAAACTCAGCCTGGCATCGGGAAAGAAGCGTGCGCCGGGCATTTTGTCCGCGTCGGCCAGCACGACCGCACCGCGATCCTGAGCGATCACACCGCAGAAATCCCAGATGGTCGACCAGAACTGCTCTGGCTGCTCGACCGACCAGCGCCACAGCGCGTCATAGTCCGGCAGCGCAAGTCCATACGTCTCTTCGGCCACGCGCATGAACGCGACCATGTTGCTGTCGGCGACCCGTTCCCGCGATGGCGTCCACAAGGGGGTTTCTGGCGATTCCACGGATACTCCTTCCATTGTCCGCACCGTCACTCCATGAACCAGCCATGGCTGACGATCAGCGACTGGCCGGTCAACGCGTTGGTCGGGAACGACGCGAACAGCAGCGCCACTTCCGCCACATCTTCGGCCGTGGTGAACTCGCCATCAACCGTGTTGCCCAGCATGATCCGCCGGATCACCTCGGATTCCGGAATACCCAGCGCGGCGGCCTGCTCGGGGATCTGCTTTTCCACCAGCGGCGTCTTCACGAAGCCGGGACAGATCACGTTGGCGCGCACGCCATGCTCGGCGCCTTCCTTCGAGATCACGCGCGACAGGCCGAGCAGGCCGTGCTTGGCGGTCACATAGGCGGATTTCAGCGGTGAGGCTTCCTTGGAGTGCACCGAGCCCATGAAGATGATCGAGCCGGACTTCTGGGCGTACATGTGCGGGATGCACGCGCGGGCCGTGAGAAAGGCGCCATCGAGATGGATCGACAGCATTTTCTTCCAGTCGGCGAAGGGGAAATCCTCGATCTTGTGCACGATCTGGATGCCGGCATTGGACACCAGCACATCGACCGTGCCCCACCGCGCGACGACCCGCGCCACACCGTCGCTGACCGCCTGCTCGTCGGTGACGTCCATGGCCACGCCCATGGCCGATCCCGGCCCCATGGCGGTGAGCGATGCGGCGGTTTCCTCGGCGGCGGCCAGTTCCAGGTCGGCGATGGCCACGCGCGCGCCTTCCGCCACATAGCGGCGCGCCACCGTTTCGCCGATGCCGCGCGCGGCGCCGGTGACGATGCAGACCTTGTCCTTCAGTTTCACGGCAATCTCCTCATGCCCGGCCGTCGCGGGTCAGATCGAACACGCGCACGCCGTCGCGCGGTTTGGTCCGGGTCCGCCAGGCCGTGTGATTCAGGGTTCGTCGCACGTCGTCATTTCCGGCCGACCAGTGCTCGTTCACCGTATGGCGCGAAAACTCCACGTCCTTGGACTGGGTAAAATAGTTCTTATGGCGATGGATCAGGTGGACGATGGTCACCGCCGCGTCGCAGCTGAAGGCGTCGAGCAGTCTCGCGTCCGGATCGTCCCGCAACTCCTCGGGCAGTTTGGCGATCAGCCGTCGCGCCGCGCGGCGTAGCGACTGCACCTGCCGCGCCACATCGGTGTTCAACCGCGTCCGGCTGGAAAAGCGGATATCCTTCTCGCGCTCGGCCGCGTCGATCAGGGTTTCCGGCATGGGCCCGCGGGCGCTGAACAGATCCACCTGGAAGATCAGCATGTCGCGGCGCGGCTGTTCCTCGAGCACATATTCCAGCGGGGTGTTGGACACGATGCCGCCATCCCAGTAATGCTCGCCATCGATCTCGACCGGCGGAAAGCCAGGCGGCAGCGCGCCGCTCGCCATGATGTGATCCGGCCCGATGGTCTGATGGGCGCTGTCGAAATAGGCGAAGTTCCCGGTTCGGATATTGACCGCGCCGACGCTGAGCCGGGTGACGCCGGAATTGATCAGGTCGAAATCGACCAGTTTCAACAGCGTCTCCCGCAACGGTCCGGTGTCATAGATGCTCAGAGCCTGAGGCGCCCCTTCCGGATAGAAGAGAAACGGCGGCACTCGCGGCCTGAAGAAGCCGGGCAAGCCGAAGATCGCGGCCCACGCGGCGCTGACGTCGCCGAAGAGAGAGCGTGCCTTGCTGCCGGGAATGAGCGGATCGGCCAGGAGGCTGCCCGACACGGTGTCCCAGAACGTCCTGAGGCGCTCGACACGGCGGCCCGGTGGATTCCCCGCGATCAGCGCGGCGTTGATCGCCCCGATGGAAATGCCGGCCAGCCATGTGGGCGCATGCCCGGCCGCCGCCAGCGTTTCATAGACACCCGCCTGGTAGGCGCCCAATGCGCCGCCGCCCTGCAGGACCAGAACTGTCCGGGGATGGGAGCCGGCCGCATCGGCCGGTTCGGGTTCGCTCATCGGGGCCTCGGTTCAGGACACGCGCGATTGCCCCAATGAGGCGCCTTATTGCAGCGCGGTACAACCCCTTGAACCCTGCCGCACATGCGAAAGGGGGTTGCAAAACAGACATGCTTCGCAACCCCCGATCCAGTTCAGTCCGAATGATATCAGCTGAGGGAGACGTCCGCGACCTTGTCGCGGTAGTCCTTCTTGGGGTCGATGCCCAGCAGCATCTTCACGCCAGCGATCAGGCTGTTGGCGTCGAGCCAGATTTCCGCACGCTCGGCGTCGAAACGCAGCAGGACCAGATCGGGATCATCCTTACCACCTTCGTACCAGGCAGCGATCATCGGGTTCCACAGCCGCTCGATGGCCTCGCGGTCATTGTCGATGACGAGCGTGCCTCGCACGGTGGCAAAGAGATCATGGCCTTTCGAGGTGAAGGTTCCGATGGCACGGGATGCGCCCGCACCGCACGCGCCGACCAGTTCGCTTTCCCGCGACGTGAAGAACCAGATGGGGCCGTGCTTGCCTTCGATCAAGCCGGTCATGGGCCGCGGATGCGGCTCCTCCACCCCGGCAAGGCCGAGCATCATCGTCCGTTCGGAATCGAGGGCCTTCCAGAACTTCTCTTCGAATTCGTGGGGTTCGCGCATGGGATTCTCCAGTGAGTGACTGCACTGGAAACAGCGGGTGCGCGGAAGAGTTCCCCTGTCGCACCAGATCGCCTGCCGCCCGAGGAGCGGAAACGATCGCGGGGCCAACCACCGGGGCGGCCCCGCTGAATACGCCTAGTGTCTAGTTGGCGATACGCGCCAGACGCTGGTTGATGATCTCTTCCGCCTCGCGGATGATCCGGTCGACCAGTTCCTTCACCGTCGGGATATCGTTGATGATGCCCATGACCGTGCCCGCGCTCCACACGCCGGTCTCCATCTCGCCGGTCTCGAGCAGCGAGCGGCCCTTCACGCCGACGACCAATTCCTTGATGTCCTCGAACGTGGCATCCGGCTTGGTGGTCTCGATCTCGTGCACGCGCTTGGCGATATCGTTCTTGTAGATGCGCGCCGTGTTGCGGAACTTGCGGTAGACGAGCTGGGTGTCGCGCTCGGAGCTGTCGACCAGCTTGCGTTTCACGTTCTCGTGCACCGGGGCTTCTTTGGTGGCCATGAAGCGGGTGCCCATGTTGATGCCTTCGGCGCCCAGGGCCAGCGCGGCGACGAGACCGCGGCCATCGCCGAAACCGCCCGAGGCGATCATCGGAATGGTCAGCTGATCGGCGGCAGCCGGGAGCAGCACCAGGTTCGGCACGTCGTCCTCGCCCGGATGGCCGGCGCATTCGAAGCCGTCCATGGACACCGCGTCGCAGCCGACCTGCTGGGCCTTCACACCGTGACGGACGGATGTGCACTTGTGGATCACCTTCACGCCGGCTTCCTTGAACCAGGGCATGTAGGGTTCCGGATTGCGGCCGGCGGTCTCGACGATCTTTACGCCGCCGTCGATGATGGCGCGGGCGTATTCATCATAGGGCGTCGGCTTCACGGTGGGCAGGATGGTCAGGTTGACGCCGAACGGCTGATCGGTCATCTCGCGGCACCGCTTGATTTCCTTGGCCAGGTCTTCCGGCGTCGGCTGGGTCAGGGCGGTGATGAAGCCGAGCGCGCCGGCATTGGCGACGGCCGACACCAGCTCGGCGCGCCCCACCCACTGCATGCCGCCCTGCAGGATCGGGTACTTTATGCCGAATTCTTCGGTAAAACGGGTCTTGATCACGGATAGTCCTCTTAATTCGCCCCGGAAGGGATCTTGTTGAACGGCAGGTCCTTGTCGACCCGGATGTCGCCCGGCAGGCCCAGCACGCGTTCGGCGATGATGTTGCGCAGGATTTCGTCCGTGCCGCCCTCGATACGGTGGGCAACCGCGCGGAAGAAAATCTCGTGGAACTGTCCGCCGTTCACCGCCAGGTCCTTCTGGCTGATGACGCCATAGGTATCCTGAATGTCGAGCATGGTCGAGGCCATGTTCTGGCGGTTGATGCCCAGCACCAGCTTGCTGATGGAGGCCTCCGGACCCGGCGCCTGACCGCGCGAGAGCGCCGACATCATGCGGTTCTGGGTGTTGCGCAGGCCAGCGGCACGAATGTACCAGTCCGCCAGCTTCTCGCGGACGGCGGCATCGTCGATGGCCGCGCCATTATCGCCCTCGATGACCTTGGTCATCTCGAACATTTCCTCGAAGTTGGTCGGGAAGCCGCCGCCCACCGCGAGGCGCTCGTTCATGAGCGTGGTCAGCGAGACCTTCCAGCCGTCACCCACCTCGCCCAGCCGCTGGCTGTCGGGGATGCGCACATCGGCGAAGTAGACCTCGTTGAAGTCGGAGCGGCCGGAGACCTGCTTGATCGGCTTGATGGTGACGCCGGGCGACCGCATGTCCAGATAGAACATGGTCAGGCCTTTGTGCTTGGCCACGTTGGGGTCGGTCCGGGTGATCAGGATGCCGTAATCGGCATAGTGCGCGCCCGACGTCCAGATCTTCTGGCCATTGATGACCCACTCGTCGCCCTGCTTCTCGGCCCGCGTGCGCAGACCGGCGAGGTCGGAGCCGCTGCCCGGCTCGGAGAACAGCTGGCACCAGATCTCCTCGCCGCTGGCGATCTTGGGCACGTGGCGTTCCTTGGCCGCCTGCGAGCCATGCGCCATGATCGTCGGGGCGCACATGCCCTGGCCGATGATGAACACACCGCCGAGCTGGCCCAGTTCGCCCTCTTCCTGCGACCAGATCACGCGCTCGATGGGAGTCGCGCCGCGGCCGCCGAATTCGGTCGGCCAGTGGATGCAGGCCCAGCCGGCGTCGTACTTCTTCTTCTGCCAGGCCTTCGACGTGGCGATGCCGTCATCGTCGCGCCCGGTGCGGGTCTGCCAGCCATCGGCGGGACGGTTGGCGGCGATCCATTCGCGGGCCTGCGCGCGAAACGCGGCCTCCTGCGGGGTATCGTTGAAATCCATCTGCTGTCTCCGCTCAGGCCGCGTTGCGTTCTTCGAGACGGCTGATCAGGCGGTCCTTCCAGCGCGGCAGGCTGCCCAACACCAGGCTCAGCACCTTGGAGCGGCGATAATGCAGGTGGCAGTCGAACTCCCAGGTGAATCCCATGCCGCCATGTACCTGAATGTTCTCCTTGGAGCACTCGTGGTAGGCCTCGGTGGCGCTGACGCGCGCGGTGGCGGCGGCGACGGCGAGTTCCGGGGCGTCGGTCGACAGCGCCCAGGCGCCGTAATAGGCGTTCGAGCGCGCCAGCTCGGTGGCTACGTACATGTCGGCCAGCTTGTGCTTGATGGCCTGGAACGAGGCGATCGGACGGCCGAAGGCGTAACGGCCCATGGCGTAGTCACGGGCCATTTCCAGCGCGGCCTGCGCGCCGCCGACCTGCTCGAAACCGAACAGCACGGCAGCCCGGTCAAACACACGGTCGAGGATCGCCCAGCCCTGCCCGGCCGCGCCCAGCGGCTCGGCGGCGGCGCCGTCGAAGGTGACCTTGGCGTGGCTGCGGGTCGGATCGACCGTCTCGATGGCCTCGGCCTTCACGCCCGCCGACTTCATGTCGACGATGAACAGCGAGATCGAGCCTTCGTCGCTGCCCGAGCCGGTGCGCGCGGCGACAACCGCGTAATCGGCCACGTCGCCATCGGCGACCGGCAGCTTGGTGCCGGTGATCTTGCCGCCGCTCGCGCTGCTCTGGATGGTCTTGGGCGTCACGGCGCCGGGACCCTCGGACAGGGCCAGCGCGCCGATGATCTCGCCGGCGGACACCTTCTCCAGGTATTTCTGCTTCTGCTCTTCGGTGCCGGCGGCCAGGATCGCCTCGGCGAACAGGTAGACGGTCGACGAGAAGGGAATCGGCGCCACGGCGCGGCCCAGTTCCTCGGCGATCACGCACAGTTCAAGATAGCCAAGGCCCAGCCCGCCATATTCCTCGGGGATGGAGGCGCCCAGCCAGCCCATCTCGGCCACGCCCTTCCACAGTTCCGGATGGAACGGCTCGTTGCCGTCCAGGATACGGCGGACGTCCTTGCTGGACGATTTGCTCTGCAGGAAGCCGCGAGCCTGTTCCTTCAGCAGCTTCTGGTCGTCGGAAAATTCGAAATTCATGGCTTAGTCCCCTGCTTTCTTCTGTCCCTGGGTGCGGTAGTCGCCGAACGTCTCGTCGCGCTTGGAGAGCGCCTGGGTTACCCCTTTTCGGAGTTCGGCTCGGTAGGTTTGCGAGGTCTCGGTAAAGAAGGCCAGCGCCTGCACTTCCGTGCCCGCGCGGATCGCCGCGCGCATCCCCATGATCTCCATGGCGTGATGTATACTGCGCTTGTTCATCTGTTGGATGTCGGCCGGCACCTTGGCGACGCGCTCGGCGTGCTCGAGCACCTTCTCGTCCAGCTGCTCGGCGGGATAGGCGCGGTTGGCGAAGCCCTTCTCGACCGCCTCGACGCCGTTCATGGCATCGCCGGTCAGCATCAGTTCCATGGCGTGACGCATGCCCAGCATCCACGGATGGAATTGCATGTCGGGCGGGCTCATGGTGCGCACCGGCGGATAGCCGATCTGCGCGTCCTCGGCCACATAGACCAGATCGCATGCCGTCGCCAGCTCGGTGCCGCCGGCGAGGCAGTAGCCATGCACCTGGGCGATCACCGGCTTGGCCAGATCCCAGATGGTGAACCAGCCCTGCACCACGTGACGCGGCCAGTTGCCGATGCCGCCGGGCGTGTAATAGGGCTGTTCCTGGCCGTTGGCGCCGGCGAGGTCGTAACCGGCGCAGAACGCCTTGCCCGCGCCGCGCAGGATGGTGACGCGGATGCTGTCGTCGCGGTCGGCGATCTCCAGCGCCTTGAACACCTCGCCGCGCAGGGCGTTGTTCATGGCGTTGCGCTTTTCCGGCCGGTTCAGCGTGATCCGGCGCACCCACGGCGCGGGATCATCCACCAGAATGAATTCGTAGTCGGACACAGCTCATGCTCCCCAGCGTGTGGGGTCTTCCCCAAGAAGACGGTGCGAGCACTTTAAAGAGTTTGGAAGGGGCCGCAAGCCCGCCCGGCGCGAAAATAACCGGCGGGTAACATCATGGGTGATGGTTGGAACAGCGGCGCACGAGGGACTGTTGACAGGACCACGCTTGGCACGCGCGATCCGCGTCCCCAATCACCTCACCTGTCATCCCCGATTTAGTGGGGGACCCGCCTGTGGGCGAGACCGGTTGAAGAAGTTCCCGCATCGCTGTCCGTGCCATTCCCTCACAACCGGTCGGGCACTGGCGCGGGTCCCCGAATAAATCGGGGATGACAGGTGGAGGAGCGTCCACGGTTGAACTAAAATTCAACAACCGTTCAATAACTCAATCCCGCCCTGCCAGCGCGTAAAAGCCCGCGGCGAAGTAGGGCACCATGCGCTCCAGGATGGCGTCGAAGTCGGAGGCATCCACCAGCTCGCCCGACTGGCGGTTGATGGCGCCGGTTTCGGCCAGGGCATAGACGATAGCGCCCTGAAGGAAGAACACGGCATAGTGGATGTTGCGCGGCGAGGCCGCCGGCAGCGCGCGCTTGAACGCATCGGTATAGGCGGCGACGACGGGATCGTAGCGCTCGTTCATGGGCGCGAGGAAACCGTGGCTCTGCGTCGTGTTGGCCGTGTGTGACAGCAGCTTGAGATAATGTTTCCAGCCCGGGCCGCCGCGCATGGTGCGCTCGAACATGGGGGCGCAGAAGGCGCGCACCAGCGCCTCGATGCCGGGCGGTCGTCCGCCGGCTTGCGCGATGGCGGCCTCGAGCGAGGCGATCTGCCGGCTGCTGTTCTCGTCGGCGCGGCGGGCGATCACGTGGCGGAACAGGTCTTCCTTGGGCCCAAAATGATAGTTGGCCAGCGCCAGTTCCACCCTGGCATGACGGGTGATGTCGCGAATCGATACGCCGTAGTAGCCGCGTTCGGCGAACAGCTCCTCGGCCGCATCGAGGATCTTGTCCTTGGTCGAGGTCTTCGCACCCTCCATGGGCGCAGAGGCGGCCGGATCGGCGATCTCCATGACATCACACCCTTTTCCCGAACCTTTCCGGCCAGCGACTGCGGCCCGGAAACCGACTCTCTTGACAATAATTGGCGCGGGCCACACTCTTTCTGAACGATCGTTCAAACTTTGCACGATCATCGGTCACGACGCAACGGGGACATTGCCATGAGCACGGTTAGCACGAAGCTGGACATCGAACGGCCCGCCAAATTTCCCGAGCCCGCCTTGCGCGGCGACGTGATCGACGCCGAACGCTACATCTCGAAGGACTATTACCAGCGGGAATGGCAGCGCGTCTGGATGCGCACCTGGCAGATCGGCGGCCTATCCTATCAGATGCCGGAAGCCGGCGATTACCTGAACGCGACGCTGGGCCGCGAGTCGATCCTGATGATCCGCCAGCAGAACGGCGGGGTCCGCGCCTTCTTCAACGTCTGCCAGCACCGCGGCGCGCGCCTGACCTTCGCGGACGAGGGCTCGGCCATCAACGGGCTGAGCTGCCCCTATCATGGCTGGGTGTGGGGCGCCGACGGCCTGCTGAGCGCCATGCCCGACGCCGACGACTTCCCGGGCGGCAATCCGTGCGGCGAGATGAGCCTGATCGAGATGCCATGCGAGGAGTTCGCCGGCTTCGTCTGGTTCAACATGGACCCGAATGCCCTGCCCCTGCGCGAGGCGCTGGGCACCTCCGGTGACGAGATCGAAGGCTACCGCATGGAGAACATGGTGCGGGTGCTGAACATGACCGCCGACGCCAATTGCAACTGGAAGGTCATTACCGACAATTTCAACGAGGGCTATCACGTCCAAGTGCTGCACCCGGAACTGGCGCCCTACATCGAGACCGTGTTCTCGGAATGCCAGTTCGACCTGCGCGAGAACGGCACCAACAGCGGCTGGTTTCCCTCGCACCGCCCGACCGCGTCCTACAAGGGCGACGAGCCGCCGGCCGACGTGGCGGCGATGATGGAGAAGTGGGAGCTCGACCCCGCCGATTACCACGGCAACGCCCGCATGAAGCAGATCCGGCTCGATATCCAGAAGCAGAAGCGCACGCTGGGACCGGCCAAGGGCTACGCGCACTACGCGCATCTGAAGGACTATCAGCTGACCGATTACGTCATCTACAACATCTTCCCCAACAACGTGATCACGGTCGGCCCGGACGGGGTGCAGCTGCTGCGCCCGCGCCCGCACGCCACCGACCCGCAGAAGTGCGAGTTCGATCACTGGTACTTCGTGCCGCATATCGAGGGCGTGAAGAGTGTCCCCTCGCCCGCCGGCGGCCCGGACCTGCCCGTGGAGGACGCGCCGGTCGATCATTTCCGCTATGGCGAGAAGTCGCTGGGCCGCACCAACGACCAGGATCTGAGCATCGCCGAGAACCAGCAGCTCGGCTTCAACTCGGCGGGCTATCGCGGCGCGAACCTCACCAACCAGGAACGGCGCCTGCAGCACTTCCACGAGACGCTGAACGATTACGTGGAGGGGCGGAAGTAGGGCAGCGCTATATCAGCGAAAGCTGGGAGTCTCCGTTCTTGTCCCGTCCGGGGCTGTCGCCTGTTGCTGGCGGCGTCTTAGCGGAAGATAGCTCATAAACCGCCTGCAAGTAGCCTTCTGCAAAAGTTGAAAGCATCTCCGATATTCGCGAAGGATTCAGCCGAGGAATCCCAGTTGTATCACGGACAACTAGCTGCCTTGGTTTCTTTTTGCCCGGCGCAGCAAAATCCAATATTTGGAACCTTGCACCTTCAAGTTCAGGGTCGTTTCTCAGCATTTCCTCGACAAGCGTCACAAAGAGAGACAGCCTTTCACCCAACAAGGGGTTTATACGCCAGAAACTAAGCCACGGAAAATATACTTCTCCTTTTTCTCCATAAATGATTGGAGGATCAAACGGTACCAATAAACCCCTTCCAACAGGATAATATCTCCTGCCCACTCTCTGAACGTAAGTGGGATTTACACACTGGAAGTACTTGTATATTAATGCAAGTGTTTCCAAATAGTTTTCCCGAAGCGCTATCCACTTAATTTTTCTTCGGATTCCCTCGCAGATATGTTCGTAGGGAACATTCAACACCAACATATCAACTACCGCTGAAAATAGCGGGTTATAATTAAATGTAGGTGGGTTATTTGCCAATTCAATCAATTGTTTGGCAATCCCACTTGGGGTGCTTTGCCAATTCCGCGCCAAGTGCTGCAGAGAAGGAATTTTTAGATTGGTCACGTTACACTCGCCTATTGCAAATGGTGGGGTCGTTTTGCCTGCTGATAGTAATTCAAAATCCGATCATTGCTGATCTTCATACCTGGATTAATCTGGCTTTCATGATTCCAGACTTCGTCCCAAGGCCCCCCCTTTACGTGACTCAGCTCTACAAGCGCCCCCGCACTCATTCTGCTATAGAACTGTATAGTCTCAATTAAAAGCCGCTCCGCCTCCTCATCAAAAGAATAACCTACAGTTCTCTTTTCGCCACTCTCTCGATCTGTAGCCATTGCTCGTCTACTGATGGGCATGGCGTCAAAGTCCTTAAATTCGCGATAAACATACTGAAGAACAGGGCCAAATTGCCACGCTTCAAAATCGTGTCGAATCAATGGCTTGCCCAAATCGGTTAAAAATCTTGCGTGGCAGAAGAATAGGATTTTCTGCAAGGCCAGATTACTAATTCTGCGCCCATGTTGCTCGCAGACATCCAGAATGAAGTTAGCGACCGCTCTCCCGTCAAAACTCATTGGAATCGGTCCTTGTACTCGCCTTCTATTTTAGCCCATGTATGACTGCTGATCAACCCCGCATACACAACCCCTAGGGATATGACAACAACCCAGACCTATTAGTAGGATCACAGTTAGAAGATTGCAGTGTCGGGCATGCGGTCGCAACCCAAATGAGCCTACCATATGACGCCCGAATCTGGATGGCGGTATTGTAGCCCTGCTGTCGGTCTGCTAACCAACGCGCAATCCCACATCGGTGGATGATCAACTCACGAGTGACACCATGATCCCGCGCTATACACGTCCCGAAATGGCCCGCATCTGGGAACCGGAAACCAAGTTCCAGATCTGGTTCGAGATCGAGGCGCATGCCTGCGATGCCCTGGCCGAGCTGGGCGTGATCCCGAAGGAAGCGGCCAAGGCCGTCTGGGAGCGCGGGGCCTTCGAGGTCGACCGGATCGACACCATCGAGCGCGAGGTGAAGCACGACGTCATCGCCTTCCTGACCAATCTGGCCGAGCATGTCGGGCCAGAAGCCCGCTTCGTGCACCAGGGCATGACGTCGTCCGACGTGCTCGACACCTGCCTGAACGTCCAGCTGGTGCGCGCCGCCGACCTGCTGATCGAGGACATGGACAAGCTGCTGGCCGTGCTGAAGCGCCGCGCCTTCGAGCACAAGAACACCATCACCATCGGCCGCAGCCACGGCATCCACGCCGAGCCCACCACCTTCGGCCTGAAGCTGGCGCAGGCCTATGCCGAATTCAGCCGCAACCGCGACCGCCTGGTGATCGCGCGCAAGGAAGTGGCCACCTGCGCCATCTCGGGCGCGGTCGGCACCTTCGCCAATATCGACCCGCGCGTGGAAGAGCATGTGGCCAAGGCGCTGGGCCTCGAGGCCGAGCCGGTCTCCACCCAGGTCATCCCGCGCGACCGGCACGCCATGTTCTTTGCCGTGCTCGGCGTGGTCGCCAGCTCCATCGAGCGGCTGGCCACGGAAATCCGCCATCTGCAGCGCACCGAGGTGCTGGAGGCCGAGGAATATTTCTCGCCCGGCCAGAAGGGCAGCTCGGCGATGCCGCACAAGCGCAACCCGGTGCTGACGGAAAACCTGACGGGTCTCGCCCGCCTGGTGCGCATGACGGTCGTTCCCGCCATGGAGAACGTGGCGCTGTGGCACGAGCGCGACATTTCCCATTCATCGGTGGAACGCGGCATCGGCCCGGACGCGACGGTGACGCTGGACTTCGCCCTGGTGCGCCTGACCGGCGTCATGGACAAGCTGCTGGTCTATCCCGAGAACATGCAGCGGAACATGGACAAGCTGCGCGGTCTGGTGTTCTCGCAGCGCGTGCTGCTGGCCCTGACCCAGGCGGGCGTGTCGCGCGAGGACAGCTACTCCATCGTGCAGCGCAACGCCATGAAGGTGTGGGAAGCGGCGCAGGTCGGCGGCGAGGCGGATTTCCTCGCCCTGCTGAAGGCCGATGACGGCGTGATCATCCCCGATGCCGACCTGGATGCGGTCTTCGACATCGGCTACCACACCAAGCACGTGGACACGATCTTCCGCCGGGTGTTCGGCGAAGCCTGAGCGCCGCCATAACGGAGAAACCCGGCGCAAGCCGGGTTACCACCGAAGATTGAATGTCCTGAAGACCGCCGAGGCGACCGGATCGCCGACTACTGCAGCTCTTCCATGACCTGACGCTTGGCCTCGACCAGAAGGTCTTCCATCTCCTTGCGCAGGCGGTGATCTGTGATGGCGACTTGCTTGGCGTCGAGGTCAGCCTTGACCTTGCGGAATACGTCATCATCGCCCGCTTCCTGGAAGTCGGACTTCACCACGTCCTTGGCGTATTCGGCCGCGGCATCGCCGCTCAGGCCCATCTCGCCTGCCGCCCACAGGCCCAGAAGCTTGTTGCGCCGCGCCATGACCTTGAAGGCAAGCTCCTGATCGTGGGCGTATTTCGATTCGAACGCTTTTTCGCGATTGTCGAACTGGGTCATGGCTGAAGGCTCCCGCCGGGTGGACATGGAATTCCTAACCAGATAGCGAGCGCACCGGCTATAATCAACCTTGCAAATGGATTGTCGCCGCGTTGGGTTTGCTCTATGGTCCCGCGCTTCCCACATCTGCCCTCACCGCGGCAAGGAACAAACCATGAGCCGTCGCCGACAAATCTACGAGGGCAAGGCGAAGGTCCTGTTCGAAGGACCCGAGCCGGGTACGCTGGTCCAGTACTTCAAGGACGACGCGACCGCCTTCAACAATAAGAAGAAGGGCACGATTACCGGCAAGGGCGTGCTCAACAACCGTATTTCCGAATTCGTCATGCTCCGGCTGGGCGAGATCGGCATTCCGACCCATTTCGTGCGCCGCCTGAACATGCGCGAGCAGCTCGTGCGCGAGGTCGAGATCATCCCCATCGAGGTGGTGATCCGCAATGTCGCCGCCGGATCCATCTCGCAGCGTCTGGGCATCGCCGAGGGCACACCACTGCCCCGGTCCATCGTAGAATACTTCTACAAGAACGATGAACTGAACGACCCGATGGTGTCGGAAGAACACATTACCGCGTTCGGCTGGGCGACGCCGCCCGAGCTGGACGAGATCATGGCGCTCGCCCTCAGGATCAATGATTTCCTGTGCGGCCTGTTCCTGGGCATCGGCATCAAGCTGATCGACTTCAAGCTGGAGTTCGGCCGCCTGTATGACGACCAGGACCAGATGCGCATCGTCCTCGCCGACGAGATCAGCCCCGACAATTGCCGCCTCTGGGACCTCCATACCCTCGAAAAGATGGACAAGGACAGGTTCCGGCGCGGGCTCGGCGGGGAAGCGGAAGCCTATCAGGAGGTCGCACGCCGGCTCGGCATTCTGCCGGAAAGCGGCCCCACGGACATGAAGGGACCGGAGGTCATGCAATGAAGGCACGTGTTCACGTCACCCTCAAATCAGGCGTTCTCGACCCGCAGGGCCGGGCGATCCAGCACACGCTGGGCTCGCTGGGTTTCGGCGGCGTCAGCGACGTCCGCCAGGGCAAGTTCCTGGAACTGGACCTGACCGAAACCGACCGCGCCGCGGCCGAACGTTCGGTCAAGGACATGTGCGAGAAGCTCCTCGCCAACACGGTCATCGAGAACTACAGCATCGAACTGGTTGAATGAAACCGGCTGTCATTGTCTTCCCCGCCTCGAACTGCGACCGCGATGCCGCTGTCGCCATCGAGAAAATTTGTGGCGTGAAGCCGCATATGGTCTGGCACGGCGATAGCGCGCTGCCGGACGTGGATCTGATCGTGATCCCCGGAGGGTTCTCCTTCGGCGATTACCTGCGCTGCGGCGCCATGGCGGCGCGTTCGCCGATCATGCGCGAAGTGGTGGCGCGGGCGAACCAGGGCACGCCGGTCCTTGGCATCTGCAACGGCTTCCAGGTCCTGACCGAAGCCGGACTGCTGCCGGGCGTGCTGATGCGCAACGCGCATCTGAAGTTCGTCTGCCGGGACGTGCAGCTTCGGGTCGAGAGCGATCAGTCTGTGTTCACCCGCACATACTCGGCGGGCGAGACCATCACCATTCCCGTCGCCCACCACGAAGGCAACTATTTCGCCGACGAGGCGACGCTGGACGATCTGGAACAGAACGGACAGATCGCCTTCCGCTATGTGAACGGCAATCCGAATGGCGCCCAGCGCGACATTGCGGGCATCTTCAACAAGGAACGGAACGTGCTGGGCATGATGCCGCACCCCGAGCGCATGATCGAACCGGCGCTGGGCGGCTCTGACGGCGCCAGGATGTTCGAAAGTCTGGTAGCATCCCTATGAATGCGATCACGCCGGCCCTGGTCGCCGAACACGGCCTGAAGGAAGACGAATACGACCGCATCGTGCGGGCGCTGGGCCGCGAGCCCAACATCACCGAACTGGGTATCTTCTCGGTGATGTGGTCGGAGCATTGCTCCTACAAATCCTCGCGCCGCCATCTGCGCAAGCTGCCGACCGAGGCGCCGTGGGTCATCTGCGGACCCGGCGAGAACGCGGGCATCATCGACATCGGCGATGGCCAGGCCGCCATCTTCAAGATGGAAAGCCACAACCATCCCAGCTTCATCGAGCCCTATCAGGGCGCGGCGACGGGCGTGGGCGGCATCCTGCGCGATGTGTTCACCATGGGCGCGCGTCCCGTGGCGAACCTGAATGCCCTGCGTTTCGGTAGCCCGGACCATCCCAAGACGCGCCATCTGCTGGCGGGCGTGGTCGCCGGCATCGGCGGCTATGGCAATTGCGTCGGTGTGCCGACCATCGGCGGCGAGTGCAATTTCCATCCGGCCTATAATGGCAACATCCTGGTCAACGCCATGACCGTGGGCGTCGCCGACACCGACAAGATCTTCTACTCGGCTGCCGCCGGCATCGGCAATCCCGTGGTCTATGTGGGCTCGAAGACGGGCCGCGACGGCATTCACGGCGCCACCATGGCCTCGGCCGAGTTCGGCGAGGACAGCGAGGAGAAGCGCCCGACCGTGCAGGTTGGCGATCCCTTCACCGAAAAGCTGCTGATCGAGGCCTGCCTCGAGCTGATGGCCTCGGACGCCATCGTGGCGATCCAGGACATGGGCGCGGCCGGCCTGACCTCGTCCTCGGTCGAGATGGGCTCGAAGGGCGACGTCGGCATCGAGCTGGATCTGGACAACGTTCCCCAGCGCGAGACCGGCATGACGGCGTACGAGATGATGCTGTCCGAAAGCCAGGAGCGCATGCTCATGGTGCTCAAGCCGGGTCGCGAGGATTTCGCGCACGCCATCTTCCGCAAGTGGGATCTAGACTTCGCCATCATCGGCAAAGTTACCGACACCAAGCATCTGGTGCTGAAGCACAAGGGCGCGGTCGTCGCCGACATTCCGCTGGGTCCGCTGGTGGACGACGCGCCGAACTACGACCGTCCGCACGAGGAAACGCCCAAGCAGGACGTCCTCGGCCCGGACGCATTCACCGCGCCGGAGAGCAATTCGGAAGCCCTGCGCGACCTGCTCGCGACGCCGGACCTCGCCTCCAAGCGCTGGATCTGGCAGCAGTACGATCACATGGTCATGGGCGACACCATCGGCCGTCCCGGCGGCGACGCCGGTATCGTGCGCGTCCATGGCACGTCGAAGGCACTGGCCATCAGCACCGACTGCACGCCGCGCTATTGCAAGGCCGATCCGGTCGAGGGCGGCAAGCAGGCCGTGGCCGAGACCTGGCGCAACATCACCGCCACCGGCGCGACCCCGCTGGCAATCACCAATTGCCTGAACTTCGGCAATCCGGAGAAGCCGGCCATCATGGGCCAGCTCGTCGGCTGCCTGGAGGGCATGGCGGAAGCCTGTCTGGCACTGGACTATCCGGTCATCTCAGGCAACGTATCGCTCTACAACGAGACCAATGGCCAGGCCATCCTGCCGACGCCCGCCATCGGCGGCGTGGGCCTGCTGGCCGATGCCTCGCAGCGAGCGTCCATCGCGTTCGCGTCTGCCGGCGAGACCATTGTCGTGATCGGCGAGACCAAGGGTCATCTCGGCCAGTCGCTCTATGCCCGCGAACTGTGCGGCCGAGAAGACGGCGCGCCGCCGCCGGTGAACCTGTCGGTAGAGCGGCACAATGGCGATCTGGTTCGCGACCTGATCCTCGCGGGTGTCGCGACCGCCTGTCACGACGTATCCGATGGCGGCCTGCTGGTGGCCCTGGCCGACATGGCCATGGCTTCAGGCATCGGCGCGGCGCTGGATTACGACCGAGACGGCGTGCCCGCCTATGCCTTCCTGTTCGGCGAGGACCAGGGCCGCTACGTGCTGACCACCGCCAGTCCCGAACTGGTGCTGGAACAGGCGGCGGTTGCCGGCGTCAGCGCGTCGGTGATTGGCGTCACGGGCGGCGATACGTTGAAAATCGGCGAAGCCGACGCCATATCAGTGGCCGAACTGACCCAGGTTCATGAAGGCTGGTTGCCCGCCTACATGGCCGTTCCCTGACCGCAGGAGTTGTTGCCACATGGCGATGGATGCCCACGAGATCGAACGGCTGATCAAGGATGCCCTGCCGGATGCCAAGGTAACGATCGAGGATCTGCGCGGTGACGGCGACCATTATGCCGCGCACGTGATTTCCGAGGCGTTCCGGGGCAAGAATCGGGTACAACAGCACCAGATCGTCTACAAGGCGCTGCAAGGCAACATGGGCGGCGTTCTCCATGCCCTGGCCCTGCAGACCTCGGCCCCTGAATAGGATCATGCGATGAGCGACAATCCCGCTTTCGAGTACATCAAGTCCGAACTGGAAAAGAACGACATCGTTCTGTTCATGAAGGGCTCGCCCCTGTTTCCGCAGTGCGGTTTCTCGGCCACCGCCGTGGAAATTCTCAATCGCATGGCGGTGCCGTTCAAGGGCATCAACGTGTTGTCCGACGATACCGTGCGCAACGGCATCAAGGAATTCAGCGACTGGCCGACCATTCCCCAGCTCTATGTGAAGGGCGAGTTCGTCGGCGGCTGCGACATCATGCGCGAGATGTACGAAACCGGCGAGTTGCACGAGTACATGAAGACCAAGGGCTTCGACCCCGAATACGTCTAGGTCCCTACTCGCGTTCGAACCCGTACGTTCGCTCGACACGGCACATATCCAGCCTGAACCATTCGTAGAAGCGCTCGCGGCCCATCTTCCGGGCCGCGAGATGCTCTGCTTGATCGCGCCAAGCCTTCAACGACTCTTCCGACGCCCAGTAACTGACGGTGATGCCTGATCCGTACGGGTCGCGCGTGCTTTCATGACCGAGGTAGCCAGGCTGCCTCCGGACCAGTTCCTCCATGCGCTCGCTCACCTCGGCATAGCCTTCGGCGTCGTCTGTAAGACGGGATGTGAAGATCGCGGCCCAGGCGCCTTTTTCCATGGCGAAGCCCTTTCACAAAAGTGACACTGGCATTCTGCTATGCATTGCCAGACACAGCCAACGACCGCCAGCCGGAAGACACCCATGCACGATGACGACGAGTATTGCGACCGCCCTTTCACCGCGCCCACGCTGGGGGAGATCATCGACACGCGGATCAGCCGCCGCGCCGTGCTGAGAGGCGGCCTATTCGCATCGGCGGCGCTGGCGTCAGCCAGTTCGATGGCCCTGGCGGCCGCGGAAAAGGCCACGGCAAAGCCGTTCACCTTCAAGGGACTGCCCCGGGGCGTCGACGAGATGCATCACGTGGCCGAAGGCTACAACGCGGACATACTGATACGCTGGGGCGACGCCGTGCTGCCGGGTGCGCCCGCATTCGATCCCTCCAACCAATCGGCCGAAGCTCAGGCGCTGCAGTTCGGCTACAACAATGATTATGTCGGCTTCGTGCCTCTTCCGGCCGGCTCCAACAACAGCGACCACGGGCTGCTGTGCGTGAACCATGAATATGTTTCCGCCGAGGTCATGTTTCCGAAACTGCCGGATGATGCTTCTGAAGAGGTGAAGGCCGCGTGGGCCAAACGACGCGCGGCCATCGAGATCCAGGCTCATGGCGGGTCCGTGCTCGAAATCCGCAAGCAGGCTGGCAAATGGCAGGTGGTCGAGGACAGCCGCTATGCCCGCCGCATCACCTCCGACACGCCGATGACCATCGCCGGGCCGGCGGCAGGGCATGACTGGATGAAGACCAGCGCCGATCCCACAGGCACGAAGGTGCTCGGCACCATCAACAACTGCGCCGGCGGCATCACGCCCTGGGGCACCTATCTGATGGCCGAGGAGAACTACAACAAGTATTTCGGCGGCAGCCTGCCGGGCGACGACCCGCGCCAGCAGGCGTTCTTCCGGTACAGCATGCCAGGCGGAGGCACCTGGATGGCGCTCGACGACCGGTTCGACGTCGGACAGGAACCGAACGAGTCCTTCCGCTTCGGCTGGGTAGTGGAGGTCAATCCGTTCGATCCACGATCCACGCCCGTCAAGCGCACCGCGCTGGGCCGCTTCTCCCACGAGGGCGCGGAATCCATCGTCAACAGGGATGGCCGGGTCGTTGTCTACATGGGCGACGATTCTCGCTTCGAGTATCTCTACAAATATGTCTCCACCGGTCGCTACGATCCCCGGAATCCGGCGAGCGCGACCGGACTTCTGGATGATGGCACGCTCTATGTCGCCAGGTTCGCGGAGGATGGCAGCATGACATGGCTGCCGCTGGTCTTCGGCCAGAATGGCCTCGATGCCTCGAACGGCTTCGACAGCCAGGCGCGGGTTCTGATCGAGACACGGCGAGCCGCCGACATCCTCGGCGCGACGCCCATGGACCGGCCCGAGGACGTGGAGCCCAATCCCGTGACCGGGAAGGTCTATGCCATGCTGACCAACAACTCACAGCGCGGCAAAGCCGGTCTGGCGCAGCCCGACGGGCCCAATCCCCGGGCGGGCAATTCCAGCGGGCAGATCGTGGAGATGACACCCGACGGCGGCGATCACACGGCGACGGGCGCGCGGTGGGAGCTGCTGGTTCAGTGCGGCGACCCCGCCCGGGATGGCATCGGCGCGGTATGGAATCCGGCTACGGACGCGAATGGGTGGTTCTCCTCGCCCGACAATTGCGCGGTCGATCCCGCCGGCAATCTGTGGGTCTCGACCGATCAGGGCGACAACTGGGTCTACAATTCCGGAAAAGCTGTCCCGGACGCTCCGAAGGACACGGCGCCGGAAGGCGTCAGTGCCGATGGCCTGTGGGCTCTCGAAACCGAGGGTCCCGGCCGCGGCCTCGCAAAGATGCTGTTCCGCTGCCCCATGGGAGCGGAAATGTGCGGCCCACGGTTCACGCCCGATGGCGAGACCCTATTCCTCGCCGTCCAGCACCCCGGCGATGACAGCTGCGACAAATGGCCGCTGTTCGAAGGACCCTCGACATTCGAGAACCCGGCCACTCGCTGGCCCGATTTCAAGCCGGGCATCCCGCCGCGGCCTTCGGTGCTGGTAATCACGAAGAAGGGTGGCGGGAAGATCGGGAGCTGACCGCTCCGGTGTCCCCATGACGCGAAAACAAAACGGGCCGGATTTGCATCCGGCCCGTCTGAAATCCTATGGCGCGAAACTTAGCGCGAGTAGAACTCGACGACCAGGTTCGGCTCCATGTGGACGGCGTAGGGAACGTCACCCAGCTTCGGCGTACGCACGAAGGTGGCGGACATCGCCTTGTAGTCCACTTCGAGATATTCGGGCGTGTCGCGCTCGGCCGATTCGATGGCCTCCAGCACCAGGAGGAGCTGACGCGACTTTTCCTTGACGGTGACGACGTCGCCTTCACGCACGCGGTAGGAGGCAATGTTGACGCGCTTGCCGTTGACCAGGACGTGACCATGGTTGACGAACTGACGGGCCGCGAACACGGTCGGCACGAACTTGGCGCGGTAGACGATCGCGTCCAGGCGGCGCTCCAGCAGGCCGATCAGATTCTCGCCGGTATCGCCGCGCAGGCGGACGGCTTCGGCATAGATGTTGCGGAACTGCTTCTCGGTGATCGAGCCGTAATAGCCCTTCAGCTTCTGCTTGGCCATCAGCTGATTGCCGAAATCCGACGGCTTGCGGCGACGGCGCTGACCGTGCTCACCCGGGGGATAGGACCGGTTGTTCACCGGGCTCTTGGGACGACCCCAGAGGTTTTCGCCCAGGCGACGGTCGATCTTGTACTTCGCGTTGATCCGCTTGCTCATTAAGCCGTTCTTCTCAGTTCGCTTGCGTGCAAAATAAAATGAACGGGCACTCCTGCCCGCTCGGGTGGGCGCACTATACGCAGCGACGGAGCGATGTCAACGCCTAGAGGCAATCCGCTGACCATCCGCGTCACCGATAGTCCAACGACACCGGCAACAGTGCCGACGTGCCTAAAGCGCCTCTTCCACTTCGTCAAATGCCGAAGGCCCCCGCCAATAAGTAAAGGGGCCGGCCAGGACGTTCTGTCCCCGCAGGCCCCTTCACAAAAAGCCGATTCTCAAACCTGCGGCAGGCGCATGATGTCGGGGCGGCCATCCATGAACGCGCCCATCTTGGGGCCCAATTCCTTGAAGTGCGCGGACTGGCCATGCGCCTTCATGGCGTCTTCGTTCTCGTAGCGCTCGACGAACACATAGAGCAGCGGATCGTCGGTACGGTGCAGTTCATAGAACAGGCAGCCCGGCTCGTTGGCGTTCACGGCCTTGACCAGATCGGCGGCGGCGGCCTCGAACTCGGCGGTCTTGCCTTCCTTCACCTTGATCTTGGCGACGATGGCCCATTTGCTCATTGATTCTCTCCCCTTTCAGTCCGGTTCAGTCGGTTTTGACGCCCCGAGTCTTATACGAAGACAGGGCGACGATGATACCTCGAAGCGTTCGTATGTCCTGCTCTCTCAAGTCGGCGCGCTGCCACATGTTGCGCAGGTTCAGGACCATGCTGGGGCGCTTGGCCGGCGGGAACAGAAAACCGGCCGCATCAAGGGCGCTTTCCATATGCTCCATGAAACCGACCAGCTCTTCCTTGGTCGCCGGGCGCGAACGGTCGTCGACAGGCTGCTCAGGCAAATCACGGCCGGTCGCCACGAACCATTCATAGCCCAGCAGCAGCACGGCCTGGGCGATATTGATGGAAGAGAAACCGGGATTGGTCGGGATGGTCACCACCGCATCGGCCAGCGCCACGTCTTCGTTGGCAAGGCCTGAGCGTTCACCGCCGAACAGGATGCCGGTCTTCTGCCCCTCGCCCGACCGCGTCCAGAGATCCTCGGCCGTGCCGCGCGGCGGCAGTACGGGCTTGATCATACCGCGCTGGCGGGCGGTGGTCGCGACCACATAATTGAGATCGGCGATGGCGTCCTCGGTGGTGCGGAATACCTTGGCATTGTCGAGAATGCCGGTCGCGCCCGCCGCCATGGGCACGGCATCCGGATTGGGCCAGCCATCGCGGGGACGCACCAGGCGCAGGTCGGTGAGCGCGAAATTGCTCATCGCCCGCGCCGCGGCGCCGATATTCTCGCCCATCTGCGGGACGACCAGAATGATGGCCGGTGCGTTCGACACGCGGCGGTCGCTCCTAGCCGCGGCGGCGCCAGAGCGGCTGATGCTCGTCGGCCGCCGGCTGATAGAGAACCGAGAAATCGTCGAAGGCCTTGATCGCGTCATCGACGCTGCGGTCCGCCCTCACCTCGAACGCATCGAAGCCACACCGGTGCATGTAGAAGATCTGGTCGCGCAGTACGTCGCCCGTCGCCCGCAACTCGCCCTTGTAGCCATACTGCTCGCGCAGCAGACGGGCCGTGGTGTAGGCCCGGCCATCGCGAAAGATCGGGAAGTTGAGCGCGACCGTCTCGAAATACTCGAGATCATCGGCGATCTCTTCCGCATGCTGGTTCGAGGCCAGCCTGATTCCGAGCCCGCTGTTGCGGCGGCCGATCAACGAATCGCGCTCGGCCTTCCAGCGCTCCAGCGAGACGATGATCTTGCCCTCGGGAAGATCGGCGCCGTCCTCGACGTGCTGCCAATCATCTTCGACGATCTGCCGCTGCTTAATGATCCGCATAGACACGTTCCTTGAAGGGCTCCATGCCGATACGCCGGTAGCAGTCCAGAAACCGCTCATCCGGCTCCCGGTGGGCCAGAAATACTTCGATGACCTTTTCGACCGCCGGCACGATGTCGTGCTCGGAGAACGCCGGCCCCATGATCTTGCCAACCGAGGCATCATCCTCCGGCGAGCCGCCAAGCGTGACCTGATAGAACTCCTCGCCCTTCTTGTCGACGCCCAGAATGCCGATATTGCCGGCGTGATGATGACCACAGGCGTTGATGCAGCCGGAGATGTTCAGCCGCAGATCACCCAGATCATGCACGAAATCGATATCGTCGAACCGGTCGATCAGCTTCTGCGCGATCGGGATCGACCGCGCGTTCGCGAGGCTGCAGTAATCCAGACCCGGGCACGCGATAATGTCGGTCAGGGTCTCGATCGTCGGTGACGCGATGGACAGAGCCTTGGCCTTTTCCCACAGCTCGGGAAGGCGGGAACGTTCCACATCCGCCAGCACGAGGTTCTGCTTGAAGGTGGTGCGCAGCTCGCCGAAGCTGAACTCGTCCGCCAGATCGGCGATCGCGTACATCTGATCGGTGGTCGCGTCGCCCGGCGCCACGCCCGGCACCTTCAGCGAGAATGTGACAATCGCATAACCCGGCACCTTGTGCGCGTCGACGTTACGATCGTACCACATCTTGAAGCGTTTGTCGGTGGCGAGCAACTCGTCCACCGCCGCGTCGGTCGCGGGCAGTGACCGATAGGCCGGCGGCTTGAAGAATGCCTGCATGCGCTCGAGCTCGCTGTCTTCCAGCTCCAGCGCGCGGTTGACGTTCTTTTCGAAATCCTCGTCCACTTCCTGGCGGAATTTCTCGATGCCCAGCTCCTGCACCAGGATCTTGATACGCGCCTTGTAGATGTTGTCCCGGCGGCCATAGCTGTTGTAGACGCGCATGATCGCTTCGGCATAGGCCAGGAGATAGCGCTTCGGAATGAATTCGCGGATCACCTTGGCGACGATCGGCGTACGGCCCATGCCGCCGCCCACCAGCACCTGAAAGCCGACGTCGCCTGCCTCGTTCCTGACACAGCGGAAGGCCATGTCGTGGAACGCCACGGCGGCGCGATCACGAGTCGCTCCGGTCAGCGCGATCTTGAACTTGCGCGGCAGGTACGAGAATTCCGGGTGGAACGTCGACCACTGGCGCAGGATCTCCGCATAGGGACGCGGATCCTCTATCTCGTCCTGGGCGACACCCGCGAACTGATCGGTGGAAATATTGCGGATGCAATTGCCCGAGGTCTGGATGGCGTGCATCTCGACCTTGGCCAGATCGTCCAGCAGGTCGGGCATCTCTTCCAGCTTGATCCAGTTGTACTGGATGTTCTGCCGGGTGGTGAAATGACCGTAATCCCGGTCATAGCGCCGGGCGATATAGGCGAGCTGACGCAACTGCGCCGAGGACAGCAGGCCATACGGCACCGCGACGCGGAGCATGTAGGCGTGAAGCTGCAGGTACAGCCCGTTCATCAGCCGCAGCGGCCGGAACTCTTCCTCGCTCAGCTCGCCGCTGAGACGCCGCGCGACCTGGTCGCGGAACTGGACGTTTCGTTCGGCCAGCAACTGGTGGTCGAACTTGTCATACTGATACATGTCGCCGCTCCTGAGCGCTCTTCGGCCAACGTCAACGGCGCCTGTTTAAACGCCAAGCCGGCCGATAGCAACCCCTATTGTACGTGAAACAAGTGTTGTTCACTCTATTTCACAATATAGATGATGGTTAATTGCGGATCAATGCCGGTGCGCAGTGTCGTGATGGTCACGAAACGGAAACAAATTCGTAACCGGACCGTCGTCTCCCGGGAATAGAGAGTTCGTAACGATAATTCGGGAGGTTGAGATGAAGGCCATGCGTACCCTTGCCCTGACGACGACGGCGATCACCGCCCTGTTCGCGGCCCAGACCGGCAGCGCGCACGCGCTGACATTGACCCAGGTTCTGCGCCATGAAAGCGGCATCTTCGACAAGTCGGCCGCGGAAATCGTCGCGTTCGACGCCGGCAGCAAACGCTTCTACGTCGTCGATGGCGCCGCGCCGTCCATCGAGGTCCTCCAACTGGGCGACGGCACGAGCGCGGCGGACGCAACGTGGAGCGAGGCCGGAACGCTGGCGCTGACCGCCGACGAGTCGCCCACCAGCGTCGCGGTCCATAACGGCGTGATCGCCGCGGCCGTACATGGTTCGAAGGACCAGGGCCGCCCCGGCAAGGTCATCTTCTTCGACGGCGCGGGCGCGCGACTGGCCGAAGTGGCGGTCGGATCCCTGCCCGACATGGTCACCTTCACGCCAGACGGCAAATACGTCCTGACCGCCAATGAAGGCGAGCCGACCGACGCCGCGGACCCGGACGGATCGGTCAGCATCATTGATATCTCCGGCGGCGTGAAGGATGCCAAGGCCGTCACGGTCGGTTTCGAGAGCCTCGATGCCGAGACCATGCGCAAGGCCGGTGTTCGCGTATTCCCCGGCAAGGCGCCCAAGGAAGATTTCGAACCCGAATATATCGCCGTCTCGCCCGACAGCCAGATGGCGTGGGTCGCTCTCCAGGAAGCCAACGCGTTCGCCCGAATCGACATTCCCGGCGGCGCGCTGATCGACGTGGTCGCCCTGGGGACCAAGGATCACAGCCAGCCGGGCAACGGCATGGACCCCAACGACAAGGATAGCGCCGTGAACATCGCGCCGGTCCCGGTGCGCGGCCTCTACATGCCCGATTCGATCGCGGCGGTCGAAATCGGCGGCAAGACCTATGTCGTGTCGGCCAATGAAGGCGACGCACGCAAGGAAGACGAACGGGTCGAGAAGGCCAATATCGATGACAAGGCACTGAGCGCCGACGAGAAGAAGCACCTCGCCCGCCTCAAGATCTCGACCATCGATGGCGATACCGATGGGGACGGCGACATCGACGTTCTGCATTCCTACGGCGCCCGCTCGTTCTCGATCTGGAATGCCGATGGATCGCTGTTATGGGACAGCGGCGACCAGATCGAAACCATCACCGCCGACCGCCTAGGCCAGAAGTTCAACACCAGCAACGACGACAACAAATACGAAGGCCGCAGCGACGACAAGGGTCCCGAGCCGGAGGCCATCGACGTCGGCGTCATCGATGGCAAGACCTATGCCTTCGTGGGTCTGGAGCGGGTTGGCGGCGTGATGATGTTCAACATTACCAACCCGGAGAAGCCCGTCTTCGTCGGCTACGAGAACAACCGCGACTTCGCCGGCTCGCTCGACTTCTCGCTGCCCAGTGACCTGAAGGTCGCCGGCGATCTCGGCCCGGAAAGCGTCAAGTTCATTTCCGCCGACAACAATCCGTATGGCGTGCCGCTGCTGGCCGTGGCGTCGGAGGTCAGCGGTACCGTCACCGTCTACACCATCACTCCCTGAGGATTTTCGCGAGGTTCCTCCCCTACTCTCCGTAGGTCACTGATCCCCGGCTGGAACGGCCGGGGATTTTTTTGCGTTCTCGCTGCGGTCATGGAAGAAGGGAGCGCATGAGCGGGGAACTGGAAAAGCTGTTGGGCGAGATCCGCGCCTGCCGGGTGTGCGAGGCGGTTCTGCCGCTGGGCCCGCGTCCCACGCTGAGGGCGCAAGAGACCGCGCGGGTCGTCATCGTCGGTCAGGCTCCCGGTACGAAAGTGCACGAAACCGGCATTCCCTGGAACGACCGGAGCGGCGATCGCCTGCGCGACTGGCTCGCCCTCGACCGGGAACGGTTCTATGACGAAAGCCGCATCGCGATCGTACCCATGGGATTCTGCTACCCCGGACGCGACCGTAATGGTGGAGACTCGCCGCCCCGTCCCGAATGCGCACCGCTTTGGCACGCGCGCCTTCGCGCGCTCCTGCCCCAGGCGGACCTGACTCTGCTCGTCGGCAGCTACGCGCAGGCTTGGTATCTGGGTGCGCGGCGCAAGGCGACCATGACGGAAACCGTCGCACACTGGAGGGACTATCTGCCGGATTTCTTCCCGACGCCCCATCCCAGCTGGCGGAACACGGCCTGGCTCAGGCGCAACCCGTGGTTCGAGGCAGAGGCGTTGCCGGTTCTACGGGAGCGCGTTCGCCGGCTGATTTAGATTTTCCCGGGCAAGCGCGTAAATCTCGTCGAGCCGCTCGCGCGCACGGCGAACAATGGAGGGTTCACGGGCCCAGGCGACGACGTGTTCGTAGCCATTCACCGCGGCCACCACCTCACCGCGCTTGAGGCGCAGGTTGGCCTCGACCAGCCTGATCTCGTGATTCATGGGCAGCAACAGCCGCGCCCGGGCGATCAGCGCCATCGCTTCATCCGAAGGTTTGCCCGGCCGGATAAGCCAGGTCCGCGCCAGCCCGATGAGGGCATCCGGCTCGTCAGGATTCATCGCGAGCGCCTGACGATAGACTTTCTCCGCCTCCTCCAGGGTGCCGGTCCAGGACGCATCGTTCGAGGTGAACTGCTGCGCGGCGCGCTGAACCATCAGATTGCCCTGCATCGCCAGCAATTCGGAACTGCGCCCCCGCGCGCGCTCGATGATGGATTCGGCGCGCGGAATGTCCTGATCCACCAGGGCGACCCATGCGAGCAGTGCCATCGCCCGCGTATTGTCCGGGTTCAGGGCCAGCGCCTCGTTCAGGAGAGCAATGCCCTGTTCACGGGCGGGCGAGAAATGCATGAGCGTGAACGCCACCTCTTCCTTGGCCTCATCGAGCGGCAGAACCCGCACCGAAGGCACCGGCAGCGGATCCGCCGGGCGGTCGAACTTATCGGCGTTAAAACGGCCTATGCGGCGATACTGCCGCATCGACCGCGTCGCCTCTTCGATGGACTGGCCGAAGATGTTCTCGAAGACCGGGACCGTATCGACCGTCGGCTGGTCCAGACGATCGAGAAACGCATAGAGCTTCTCGCGCCGGTCCGGGTCGGACATCAGGTAGTGCACGACCAGCCATGATTCGGCGTTGAAGTCGCCATTCTCGTGACCTGTCTCATAGCCCTTGGCGTTGAACAGCGCCCCGAGCGGAATCCAACGTGCTTTCTCAAGCGCCAGCACCCGGTGCATGGGTGGGTCGCCCAATCGGTAGCGACCATCATTGGAGATGTCGTAAGTGGACAGGTACTCGGCATAGCCCTCGTGAAACCACAGCGGATACCGGCGCTTGGCATCCACTTCGAGCAGGTAGTGGACATATTCGTGGAAGACGCCATCCATGCCGACGCCGCGCATGTTCTGCTTGGCTCGGTAGAGCGGGCCATAGGCGGTTTGCGTGACCTCGAGACTGTCGGTGCCGTCGGGTGCCCGCGCGGTCAGGTTGACCACGGCGAGTCCGCCGCGATGGCTATGCTGGAACGCCCCGAACACCTGATCGTCGTCGATCAACGCGCGGAACTGTCCGGTCGTCGACAGCGCCACGACGTGAAACGGCAAAGGGTTCGATTCGATATCGAGATTGGTCGCCTTGATGACCAGCCGCCTGAAATCCTCAAGATTCTGCACCAGGTATCGCGCCCGGTCCTCGCCGGCATTGGTCAGCACCACGAAATTTTCCGTGCGCGCTTCGATCCATGTGTCCTCGGCGACCTGCCGCAAGGTCGGCGTTGATCCGCAGCCGCCGAGCATAACCACGACAAAAAGGGCACATGCTGCCTTCACCATACTGAACGTGCTGTCCGCCATGCAGTCCAAGCCCCTTTACCAGGCTAGAGATGTGGGGATAGGGTCTGCGCCACAAGAGACAAAATGGGGAAAGGTCTTACTCGTGGCACAAGTGACAACGCACTTCGACACTATCGATACCCTAGTCGGTCAGAAGATTGGTACGTCCGATTGGCTGACCGTGGATCAGGAACGCGTCAACAAATTCGCCGAAGCGACCGGCGACTTTCAGTGGATTCACGTCAATCCGGAACGCGCCGCCAAGGAATTCATGGCCGGCGGCACCATCGCCCATGGCTATCTGACCTTGTCGCTGCTGCCCTGCCTGATGCAGGACATCCTCAAGGTCGAGGGCGTCGGCCATGGCATCAACTATGGTAGCAACAAGGTACGTTTCACCAACATGGTGAAGGTCGGATCGCGCGTGCGCGCTCACCAGACGCTGAAGAAGGTGGACAAGCGTCCGGACGGCGGCAAGCAGGCGACCTATGAAATCACGGTCGAGATCGAAGGACAGGAACGTCCGGCGCTGATCGCCGAGACGCTCGGGCTCATCTATCCCGGCGAAGGCTACTCTCTCTCGAAGGACTGACCACACGCATGCCGAGCCAATGGATCCGACGCTTTGCCCAAGGATACCGGTCGTTTCGACAGAACTATTTCGAGACCAACCGCGCGCTGTTCAAGGAACTGAGCGACGGGCAGGCCCCGAAAGTCATGCTCGTCGCCTGTTGCGACTCGCGGGTTGAACCGGCCATTATCCTGGACTCGGGTCCTGGGGATCTGTTCATCGTCCGGAACATCGCCAACCTGATCCCGCCTTATCAACCCGACACATTCCATCACGGCACCAGCGCGGCACTGGAGTTCGCCGTGAACAGTCTGGGCGTGAGCCACATCGTCGTGATGGGGCACGCCGGGTGTGGCGGGATCCGTGCGGCCCTGACCGGCATCGGCGGCGAGACCGAGTTCATCGGTCCGTGGGTTTCGATGATCGGTCCGGTCCGGGACGAGGTGGTCCAGGCCTGCGGCGGTCGTCCGGAAGCGGAACAACAGCGGATGCTGGAACAGCGTTCGATTGTCTCCTCGCTTCGCAATCTGGACAGTTTTCCATTCGTCGCGGAGGGCGTGAAGGCTGGCACGTTGTTCGTTCACGGCTGGTATTTCGATATCCACACGGGCGATCTGCTCGCCTACGATGCGGAGAAGGACGCATTCGGTCCTTTGCCGTTCTGAGCCATGCGGCCGTGTGGAGAAAACGCCGCCGGTGATGTCACATCCGTTTGACTGAGGCCGCCGATATCCCCAGAGTTTCCCTCGCTCGGCATTGTTTAGCCGACTCGTGCTAATCGCCCGAGATCAATCCCAGGTCCGGTCGGCCTTTATACATGCATGGAGGACTTTAATGCGTTCATGGCTCGCTCTGTCGCTGATGCTTCTGGCCGGTGTCTCCGGCTCCGCCAAGGCCGCCGAGGACAAGGTCCTGAACGTATACAACTGGTCGGACTACATCGCCGCCGACACGCTTGCCGCGTTCCAGAAGGAAACCGGGATCAAGGTCAACTACGACGTCTATGACTCAATGGCCATGCTCGAGGCCAAGTTGCTCGCCGGCCGCTCGGGCTATGATGTGGTGTTCCCGACCCTGACGCCATTCCTCGCCCAGCAGATAAAGGCGAAGATCTATCAGCCGCTCGACAAATCCAAGCTGCCCAACTACTCGGGCCTGTCGAAGACGATCCTCAAGACCATGTCGCATAACGATCCCCAGAATACCTACAGCGTGCCCTACATGGTCTCGCCGTCGGGTATCGGCATCAATGTGGACAAGGTGAAGAAAATCCTGGGCTCGGTCCCCGAAGGCAGCGGCGACCTGCTGTTCAGCCCCGCGGTAACCGCCAAGCTGAAGTCGTGCGGGATCAGCCTTCTCGATGATCCGGTCGACGTGATTCCCGCCGTTCTCGCCTGGATGGGCCGGAATCCGATCAGCCAGGAGAAGGCCGATCTGGACGCCGCGATGGCCGCGTTGCAGAAAATCCGCGGCAATCTGAAGTACATCCACTCCTCGTCCTACATCAACGACCTCGCCAATGGCGACCTGTGCGTGGCGCAGGGTTATGGCGGCGATCTCATCCAGGCGCGTGACCGGGCGCGCGACGCGAAGAACGGCGTGAATATCCTGGTGCTGCTGCCCAAGGAGGGAACGGCCTTCGTGATCGACACCATGGCGATTCCGGCGGATGCCCCGCACCCGAACAACGCGCATGCTTTCATCAATTACATGATGCGCCCGGACGTGGTCGCGGCGATCACCAATGAAACCGGATACGCAAACGCGGTCCCCGCGTCGATGAGCAAGGTCGACGACGCCATCAAGAACGACAAGTTCATCTATCCGAGCGACGCGGAGCGGGAGAAAGGATATTCGATCCCGCCGGCGCCGAAAGGCTACGAGCGCCTGCGCACGCGCGCCTGGAACTCGTTCAAGACCGGGGTGAAATAACCCCATGGCCAATGGCGCGCCGGGGCTTCAGGATAAACCCTGGACCGATCCCTCGGCTCGGCCCTTCGTCCAGATCGAAAACGTCTCGAAGCTTTATGGTGACGTGACGGCCGTCAACGGGGTCGACCTGAACATCTACCGCGGCGAGTTCTTCGCCCTGCTGGGGGCCTCCGGCTGCGGCAAGACGACGCTGCTCCGGATGCTGGCGGGTTTCGAAACGCCCAATGCCGGCCGCATCTTCATCGACGGCGTCGACATGGCCAGTATTCCGCCCTATCGGCGGCCGGTGAACATGATGTTCCAGTCCTACGCGCTGTTTCCGCACATGACCGTGGGGCAGAACGTCGCGTTCGGCTTGCATCAGGAGCGGCTGCCGCGCAAGCAGATCGCCGAGCGTGTGGACGAAATGCTGGACCTGGTTCAGATCGGCCCGCTGGCCAAGCGCAAGCCCGACCAGCTCTCGGGCGGCCAGCGCCAGCGCGTGGCGCTCGCCAGGGCATTGGTGAAACGCCCCAAACTCCTGTTGCTGGACGAACCGCTGGGCGCGCTCGACCGGAAGCTGCGCGAACAGACCCAGTTCGAACTGGTGAACATCCAGGAAGAACTGGGCATGACCTTCGTCATCGTCACCCATGACCAGGAGGAAGCCATGACCATGGCGAGCCGCGTCTGCGTGATGAACGCCGGCATGGTCGAGCAGGTAGGCACGCCTTCGGAAGTCTACGAATACCCCAACTCCCGATTCGTCGCCGACTTCATCGGCACGGCGAATATTTTCGACGGCATCGTGAGCGCCTCGTCCGCGGGCGAGGTGCGCGTGACGTCGCCCGATCTCGACGGCGCCATCCGGGTCGCCGGCGGCAGCGCCGCGCCCGTCGGTGCGAAGGTAAGCGTCATGGTGCGCCCGGAGAAGATCCAGGTGGTCGGCCCGGAAGGAGTGGCCGACGGCCACAACGAAGCATCGGGCATCGTGAAGGAGATCGGCTATCTGGGGGACATCTCCATCTATCACGTGGAGCTGCCGTCGGGGAAACGCATCCAGTTCTCGCGGCCCAACATGCTGCACACCGCCGATGCGCCCCTTTCCTGGGATGATCCTGTCAGCTTTCAGTGGCATCCCGCCAATGGGGTGCTTCTGCTGCTATGAACACGCTGCGCGCCTGGTTCGTTCGGTCCGCGCGCTGGCTGCAGCGCCCCGCCATGATCGGCCGCGGCGTCACACTGGCCATTCCCTATGGCTGGATGGCGCTGTTCTTCGCGCTGCCGCTGCTGATCGTCGCCAAGATCAGCCTGTCGGAAAGCGACATCGCCATTCCGCCCTACATGCCGCTGCTCGACTGGGTGGACGAAACCACCCTGCAGCTGCGCCTCAGCTTCGCCAATTTCGCGCTGCTGCTGGACGATGATCTTTACGCCATCGCCTATCTCAACTCGGTGAAGATCGCCGCGGTGGCGACGTTCATCTCGGTCTTCATCGGCTATGGCATGGCCTATGGCATTGCCCGCAGTCCCGAGCGCTGGCGCTATCTGCTGTTGATGCTGATCATCATCCCTTTCTGGACCTCGTTCCTGATCCGGGTCTACGCCATGATTGGCTTCCTCAAGGACAATGGCCTGCTGAACAATCTGCTGCTGGCCATCGGCGTGATCGATCAGCCGCTGGAGATCATGTACACGCCGATGGCGGTCTATATCGGCATCGTCTATTCGTACCTGCCCTTCATGGTGCTGCCGATCTACGCCGCCCTGGACCGCATGGACCCGAGCCTGCTCGAAGCGGCAAGCGATCTGGGTGCCCGTCCCTGGAAAGCATTTCTGAAGGTCACGCTGCCCCTGTCCATGCCCGGCGTCGTCGCCGGCGCGCTGCTGGTGTTCATCCCCGCCGTGGGCGAGTTCGTCATTCCCGAGCTGCTCGGCGGCCTGGGTTCTCCCATGATCGGCAAGGTTCTGTGGAGCGACTTCTTCAACAATCGTGACTGGCCGGTCGCGGCGGCGGTCGCCATCGCCATGCTGTCTCTGCTGGTGGTGCCGGTGATGCTGTTCGACCGGTTCGCCAGCGGCTATTTCAAGGGACGCGCATGACCGGCCGCAAACCCTGGTTCGCCATCACCGTCCTGATCCTGGGGTACCTGTTCCTTTACAGTCCGATCGTCGCGCTGATGGTTTATTCCTTCAATGAGTCCCGGCTGGTCACGGTGTGGGGCGGTTTCTCGACCAAGTGGTACGCGGCGCTCATGAGCAACGAGCAGTTGCTCAGTGCCGCGTGGCTGAGCGTGCGGATCGCATTCATGACGGCCAGCATTGCCGTCGTGCTGGGCACGATGGCGTCGTTCGCCCTGGTCAGATTCGGGCGGTTCAGGGGCCGTACGCTGTTCACAGGCATGATAACGGCGCCGCTGGTCATGCCGGAAGTCATCACCGGCCTCTCCCTGCTGCTGCTGTTCGTCGCCATGGAGGGCGTGATCGGCTGGCCCGCCGGTCGCGGTGTCACCACGATCGTGATCGCCCATGCGACCTTCGCGACCGCTTATGTGACCGTGGTCGTGCAGTCGAGGCTGAGCCAGATCGACATGAGCCTCGAAGAGGCCGCAATGGATCTGGGCGCCCGGCCGTTCAAGGTGGTGAGCGTTATCATTCTCCCGCTGATCTGGCCCGCCATGATGGCAGGCTGGCTGCTGGCGTTCACCCTCTCCTTCGACGATTTGGTGGTCGCCAGCTTCACCTCGGGACCAGGCTCGACGACCCTGCCCATGGAGGTTTTCTCCAGCGTGCGGCTCGGCGTCAGCCCGCAGATCAACGCCTTGGCGACCATTTTCATCGTCGCGGTGACAAGCATGGTGGTGATCGGAAACCATCTGGCGTTCAGGCGCCGCCAGCGTTGAGCGGCGGCCGCCAGCCCGCCGCGCTTGAATAAATACCCGATTCGTATACATGTAGGAAATCGATGGTCGTTTTCGACCACGGTCAACCGCGCATCGGGCACAGCCCGGCGCCGTGCGACCGCAGAGGCGGCTGAGCTTCCGCCTTCCGCGCTAGGTAGGGAATGGCGCTTCTTTTCGACCCAGCGATGACGACGCGTTTCCCGACGGTGACGCAACGCGCCTCCCTCCTCGCCGACACCGACGCGCCACCGCAGCGGCGAGTCACATCTTCTGGATATGCAAGGACAAGCCATATGACCAACCCCATCCGTTCAAAGGCCGAGGAAAAATTCGCGAAAATCCGGCAGCAGGATGAGGACGCGATCAAGGAACGTGATCGAGCCCAGAAGGAACTGATGGACAAGACCGCCCGACTTCGCGCGTTGCGCATGGCCAAGGAAGCGGCCGACAAGGAAGCCGCTGATGCGGCGGCTATCGAGAAGGCAGACAAACTGGCCGCCAAGAAGGCCAAGGTCTGACGAGGGCTCCATCAACCGTCCGGCGTGTCGGCGATCTCCCGTAGAAGCCGCCGCACGCCCACTTCGGCGCTGATCCGCCGCTGGCGTTCGACCCGCAAGTCGCCCTGTATCCATCCACGCCACCCGCAGGACCGCCGGAACGCGCCCCTGCGCCAGCCGGTGTGTCTTGTCAGCAGGATGGTCGCGGAGGAGTCGAGACGAGCCGACGGCGTAAACCGGCTCCCCGCGACCTGACGCCAGGCCCAGCCCGGACTCTTGAGCCTCGGTGGGAGAATCCGGGAGACCATACTGCTGCCGGGCGCTTTGGATCCGGAGGCCAACGCGCGCACGGACCGCATCAGGCGGCCGGCGACGGCAAAGGAATGGTCGGGAAACTCCGGAACGCTTTTGTCCACCAGCGCGAGGCGCTCGACCCGTTCTCCCGAAGCAGCCAACGCGACCGCGATCTCATAGGCCGCGCAGGCGCCAAGGCAAAATCCACCGAGGAGATAAGGACCGTGCGGCTGGACCGTGCGAATGCGCTCCAGCATGTGACCGGCCAGATCGGCGAAGGTCTCCTTTGTATTCTCCATGCGATCCGTGGTCGCCAGGTAAACTGGCTGAGGCATATCGAGCCCGTCGAGCATGGGAAAATCGAGGAAACTCGGCATGATCCAGAAAATGGGCCGGCCCTGTCGCTCCCCGCCCAGCACCTCGAAGGATTCCATGGGCGCCGCACGATAGCTTGCTTCGGCGATGGCGGCGATGCTCCAGCCCGTTTCGAGATCCGACGTCGATATCCGCGTTCCCAGGAGGTCTCCGAGACGCAACAGCAACTCCATTCCCATCAGGGAATCGCCGCCCACATCGAAGAAATCATCGCCCGGCCCGAACCGGTCATGGCCCAGCACGTCGCGCCATTCGCCCGCGATCACCGCCTCGCGCGCATCGAATCCCGGTGAACTTCCCACCGCCGGTGCCGGTGCCGGTGCCGGCGCGGGCAATGCGGCAAGGTCAGGCTTTCCGGTTACCGTGAGCGGAAATTCCGTCAGCACGTGGATGGAATGCGGCACCATGGCGGCTGGCAGGCGCAGGCGCACCAGTTCACGGATCGATACCGCATCCGCGGCTACGCCGCCGGCAGGAATGACCCAAGCCAGCAACCGGCTGTCGCCTCGTCCGTCGGGCCGCAGGTCAACCAGAGCCCGCTCAATACCCGGCAATGCGCCGATCATCCGCTCGACCGCATCCAGTTCCACCCGCATGCCTCGGATCTTCGCCTGCCTGTCGCGGCGGCCGTGAAATTCGAAGCGGCCATCCGGGAGCAAGGCGCCCAGGTCGCCGGAACGGTAGTATCGCCGCCTTTGGCCGTCGATGCCGGTCAGCTCGATGAAGGCGGCGGCGGTCAGATCCGGGCGTCCCCGATAGCCCCGCGCCAGGCCAATTCCGGCAATGCAGATTTCGCCGATGCTTCCAGGAGGGACGGGCTTCAGTGTCTCGTCGAACAACTCGACCCGCATGTTGGTGATGGGCTTGCCGATGATCCTGCCCTGATCCTGGTCGCCGCCCCACGCCATGACGTCGTTGCCCGTGCAGTAAATCGCCGCCTCGGTGGGTCCATAGGCGTTGACCGCCCGGCGAATGTCCGTCGTCGCCGTGAGATGACCGGCGAGCGCCGCGGGGCAGGCCTCGCCACCGAACATCACCGCACGAAGATTGGGCGGCAACGCACCGCCGGCCAGCAGGGTAGCGAGCATGGAGGGCGTCGCGCCAAAAGCGGTGAACGCATCGAAATGGACCGACGTCTTGAGCTGATCGAGGCCCGCGATAGGGACGAGGGTCCCACCGGCGCCGAGCGGCGCGAAAATCTGGTGGATACTAGCATCCGCCGCCGGAGAATCGATCCATGGCACAAGGGCGAGGTCGTCCGCTCCATAGACCGCGTCATGCGAATGCCGAACCGTATTGGCCGCGGCACGGTGTTCCAGTTCGACGATTTTCGGCTCGCCGGTAGTGCCCGATGTGGCGATCAGATAGGCCAGTCCATCCGGACGGACCGTCGCGGATAGCGCAGGCGCGTGCGCCTCCAGCATATCGCGGGTCAGCGGGATAACGCGCTGGGCAATCAGGTCGGCGCGGCGGGCCAGCTGCGCGCCGGCCAGACAAAGCCGCGCCTTGGAGACGGACAGGATACGGGCCAGGTGAGGGTCTGGATGTGACGGATCAAGCGGCAGGTAACACGCGCCTGCCTTCAGGATGGCCAGAAGAGCGACAAGGTGAACAGCCGAGCGTTCGGCAAGCACCGCGACCGGCTGTTCGGTCTCCAGCCCTTCCGCGCACAGCGCCAGCGCCAGCGCATTGGCCGCCTGATCCAGTTGCCGATAGGTCAGGCGCCCATCGGCCGCATCAACAGCCAGCCGGTCGGGATATCGCGCAGCACAGGTCTCGAACTGGGCATGCAGCACCAGATTTTCGGCTCCGGCGACCCGCGGCCCCAACGAGGCGTCGATCAGGAACCGCCGCTGCGCGGACGGCAGGCCTGAAGCCTCGCCGTCCGCGACGAACGAATCCGGACTTACCTCGGACATGGCGACAGGATGCAGTGGTGGCGGCGACATGCCAATCCGTTGGCGTCGGACGCATTGTGATCGAGGCCGCTGGTGATGCGAAGGTCACGGAATTCAAGACCCGCGGCTTGCAGACGCGCGGCGAAGTCCTGGAAAGGAATGAAATGCTCAAGATTGCCGAATGGCAATGTGACCGCGATGAAGCCCTCAGGCGTACGGATCAGGCGGTCGGCGTCAGAAAGGCTTTCGAGCGCCGCCTGACGGACAATCTCCGCCGTTCCCAACCGATAGTAAGCAAGGTCGGCACCGAGCCATTGCCGCAGGGGCTCGCCACTCGGCGTCGGAAATTCGCTGGGGTCGGTATAGTTCACCATCGCCAATCCGCCGACGCGCAGCACGCGGGTAATCTCGCCCATGATCGGTGCGTACTGGGTCACCGGAGCGCAGTTCATCAAATGGTCATTCAGCAGAAAATCGATGGTGCCCGCCGCAAAGATCGGGTTCAGGTCAGCGGCATCCGCCTGATGGTAATGCGCTCTGGGGTCGTGCTGTCCCAACGCGCGCAAGTCGATCAGATCGATGACGTGGATTTCTGGCGAGGGGATGCCCTGTTCCGCCAGGAACTGGATCAGGGTATCCACATTGTTCGTGGAGGCGCAGCCCTGGATGAGGCACCGAGGTGACGGCCCAAGCTGCTGGGCAAGCCAGCCCGCTTCCAATTCAGCGCGCCACAGGTCAAGCGGCGGCTGCACCGAAAGCCTGCGCTGACGATCCCGGCTGTTCCGCTGTTCATAGGACAACAGATACTTGGCAGGCTCGGCATAACCCAAGGAAAGAACTGGCGCGGGTTTGACACCCGAAGCGCCCATGGACAACGACATGACCACCACTCCGCCCTCGCTGCATCGGCTCGACCGATTGCACGCATTCTGATCAGTTTGAGCGACGGGGCCGCCAGAAAATCGACGTCACTTAATGAACTCAGACCTTTGTGCACCCGCTCTGAAACCAGTCGGATGGCTTCAGCTGTCGAGTGCGATGCCTGATGATCAAATGCTATGGGCCCCAAGCCTCGACATCATACTGGGCATGCCGCGCGGATTTTAACATAGCTATTTTATCATGGAGTTATGCGGCTATGAGCAGTGTGGCCACCACTTACCAACTGACTCTTAGACGGGAAACCTTGTTGCCGCGATGGAGGGGACAGATGGCTGGGGCGGCAGGGATCGAACCTGCGAATGACGGAATCAAAATCCGTTGCCTTACCGCTTGGCGACGCCCCACCAAGGCGGCGCACAATAGTCGGATCGAATTGCGCGATCAACGGTCCGTTACGCGTCGCTAGCGAAACAGGCCACGCGTATCGATCAGGACCTTGCGAGCCAGCTGTTCGTGTTCGATACCCTTGAAGCGTTCGTGATCCACGAGCACCAGCAGGATATCCGCGCGGCGCAGCGCCTCGTCGACGCCGACGAATTCTAGGTTGGCGAAACCGGCCAGTTTCTCCGGACATTCGCTGACGAAAGGCTCCACCGCCAGGACGGTCGCCACGTTCTGCCGCGCCAGCTCGGCGGTGATCGCCAGCGCCGGGCTCTCCCGCAGATCGTCAATGTTCGCCTTGAACGCAAGGCCAAGGCAGGCGACCACCGGGTCCTTGAAGCGGTCAGCCGCCGTTTTCACCTGGTCAATGACCCAGCGCGGCTTGCCGTCATTGACCTCGCGCGCGGTCTGGATCAGACGGCTCTCGCTCGGCGCGGAATGCACGATGAACCAGGGATCGACGGCGATGCAGTGCCCGCCGACGCCCGGGCCAGGCTGAAGGATGTTCACGCGCGGATGCCGGTTGGCCAGCGCGATCAGTTCCCAGACGTTGACGCCCAGCCGATCGCAGATCAGGGACAATTCATTGGCATAGGCGATATTGACGTCGCGAAAGGCGTTTTCCGCCAGCTTTGACAATTCGGCAGTGCGCGCCTTTGTGGTGAAGACGGTGCCGGTGGTGAAGGTCCGGTAGAAATCGGCGCCCACCTGCGCGGACTCGGAGTCGAGCCCGCCGACGATGCGGTCATTGATCACCAGCTCCTGCAGCACCTTGCCCGGCAACACCCGTTCCGGGGAATGGGCAAGGTAGAGGCGGTTCGGTCCCTTCGTGATCTCGGGTCCGAGATCCGGACGCATTTCCGCGATCCATCCGGCGATCTGCTCGGTCGCGCCAACGGGACTGGTCGATTCCAGAATGACGAGATTGCCTGGACGCAGGTGCAGCGCCAGTGCCCGGGTGGCCGCTTCGACGTAGGACATGTCCGGCGCATGGCCTTCGGCGAAGGGTGTGGGCACGGCGATGATGAAGATGTCGGCCGGCGCCGGTTCATAGGACGCGGTCAATTGTCCGCTGCCGACCGCGGACGCGACCAGGATATCGAGGTCCGGCTCGTGGAAATGCAGCGTGCCGGCCTGTACCGCGCCCACCACCTTTTCGCTGACGTCCACGCCCAGAACGCTGTACCCCCGGGTCGCCAGCAGACTGGCCGTCGGCAGGCCGATATAGCCCAGCCCCATTACGCAAACCGTCTTGTCGAAACGCGCCATCGTTTAAGCCGCCATATCCGTCCATGGTTCAGGCATCACGCCGTGACCCGCCAGTGATTCAAGGTAGCCGACGATCCGGCCCGCCGCCCTGCCGTCGCCATAGGGATTGTGGGCCTGGCTCATGCGCCGGTAGCGCGCCGGCTCGTCGAGCAGGCGGGAAGCCTCGGCGACGATGCGGTCCCGGTCCGTCCCGGTCATGAGCACCGTTCCGGCATCGACCGCTTCCGGCCGTTCCGTGGTGTCGCGGGTGACCAGGACCGGTTTGCCCAGTGAAGGCGCCTCCTCCTGGATGCCGCCGGAATCCGTGATGATCAGCGCGCTGCGATTCATCAGGTAGACGAAGGGCAGATAATCCTCGGGCTCGACGAGATGGATGTCGGGCAAACCGCCCAGGATCTCGTGCACCGGTCCCTTGACATTGGGGTTGAGGTGAACCGGATAGAGCACCGTGACATCGCCGCGCGCGGCCAGATCCGCCAGCGCCTGACACATGTTGCGCAGCCCATCGCCGAAACTCTCGCGTCGGTGTCCGGTCACCAGGACAAGCCGCTTGTCGCCCAGATAGCCGAAGCGCTCGTCATACCGCGCGATGGCGTCAGGGTCGGCCAGCAGCCGATCCCGCGTCAGATGGAGCGCGTCGATCACGGTATTGCCGGTGACGTAAATCGCGTCTTCGGGCGTGTTCTCCCGCAACAGATTGTCCCGGGCCCGGCTTGTCGGCGCGAAATGGCGGTCCGCGAGCGCGCCCGTCAGGCGCCGGTTCATCTCTTCCGGCCAGGGACTGTATCGATTACCGGTTCGCAGGCCGGCCTCCACATGGCCGACGTCGATCTTGCGATAATAGGCCGCGAGCGAAGCGGCGAAGGTGGTGGTCGTGTCGCCGTGAACCAGGATGCGATCCGGCTGCCAGTCCTCGAACACGCGTGCCAGACCAGCCAGGACCCCAGATGTGATATCGGTCAGGGACTGCGCCGCTTTCATGATGTTGAGGTCGTAATGCGGTCGGATATCGAACAGATCGAGGACCTGATCCAGCATCTGCCGGTGCTGCGAGGTCACGCAGACCCGTGCGTCTAGCACCGCGCTGCGCTCGAGCGCCTTGACCACGGGCGCCATCTTGATCGCCTCGGGCCGCGTTCCGAAAACAGTCAGAATCTTCATCGTCGGCGCCGCATCCCTCATTGCGCGTACCCCACGACCTTACGACGAAGCCGTGGATTTCACGACAGATTTACACGCTCAAGCCGTACCTGCCGATCCGGCACATGAAAGCGCAACCTGTTTCCTGTATCGTCGCCCGATCTTCAACCAACGCGAGGGCGAACAGAGCATGGCCGTATTGGTTACCGGCGTCGCCGGCTTCATCGGCTTCCACGTCGCCCGCACCCTGCTGGCGCGCGGCGAGGAGGTTGTCGGCATCGATAACCTCAACGACTATTACAGCGTGGCCCTGAAGGAATCCCGGCTGGCCGAGTTGCGGCCCCACAACCGATTCAGTTTCCACAAACTGGATTTTTCCGACGATGTTACCCTGATGGAGACCCTGCGCGACGCCGGGATCGACCGGATCGTTCACCTGGGCGCGCAACCGGGCGTGCGCTATTCCATCGAACATCCCATGGCTTACGCGAAGGCCAATCTGGTCGGTCACCTGTCCATGCTGGAACTGGCGCGGCATACGCCGGGTCTGAAGCATTTCGTCTATGCCAGCTCGAGCTCGGTCTATGGCGGCAATGCGAAGCAGCCTTTCGCCGAGACCGATCCCGTAGAGCACCCGGTTTCGCTCTATGCCGCGACAAAGCGGGCAGACGAGCTGATGAGCGTCTCCTATGCCCATCTCTACGGCTTCCCGCAGACCGGTTTGCGCTTCTTCACGGTCTACGGCCCGTCCGGTCGTCCCGATATGGCCGTCTGGCTTTTTACCGAGGCGCTATTCCAGAACAAGCCGATCAAGCTGTTCGATGATGGCCGCCTGTTGCGCGACTTCACCTATGTGGACGACATCGTCGCAGGCGTCCTCGCCGTGCTGGATGGACCGCCGAACGGGGAACGGCCGCACCGCCTCTACAACATCGGCAACAACAAGCCCGAGCCTGTCACCAAGCTGTTGGAGATCATCGAGCAGGCCGCGGGACGCAAGGCGTCCGTGATCAGCGAACCCATGCAGCCGGGCGACGTGCCAGCGACCTACGCCGACATCGACGCCATCAGGCGCGACCACGGGTTCGAGCCGACTACCCCGCTCGAGGTCGGCGTGCCGCGCTTCGTCGACTGGTACAGGCGCTGGCGCGGCCTCTGATCGCCCATGCGCATGCTGTGGATCATCTTCCAGCCGAGCAACTCGCTGTTCATCATGGCCGTGCTGGGCGGCGTGTTATGGCTGACCGGATGGCACGCCACGGCTAAGTGGTTGCTCGCGCTGACCGGAATGGTCTTCGCCGCGATCATGCTGACGCCGCTGGCGTCCTACCTGACCGTTACCCTCGAGACCCGCTTTCCCCATCCCCCACTGCCCGCCAGGGTCGACGGCATCATCAGCCTGGGCGGCGCCGTCAACACCAACACCACGGAACGCTGGGGCCGACCGCAGCTGAACGACAGGGTCGAACGGCTGACCGAAGCGGCCGCCTTGTCGCGCCGCTATCCGGACGCCACGCTGCTGATCTCGGGTGGACACTGGAACCCAAAGGACAAGCTGAGCGAAGCCGACGTGGCGCGCCGGCTGTTCGACGAGATCGGCCTGCCCCTCGAGAACGCGGTCTTCGAGGACCGGTCGACGACGACCTGGGAAAATGCGCTGATGAGCCGGGAACTGGTCAAGCCGCAGCCTGGGCAAACCTGGCTGCTGGTGACCTCGGCCTACCACATGCCTCGCGCGGTCGGAATTTTCCGGCGACTGGGCTGGGATGTGGTGCCCTTCCCGGTCGACTACTACACCGACGGCACGATTTCCGGCGACAGCTTCAGCAGCATCGGATTCCGGCTCGCCGCGATGGACTTCATCGTTCGGGAATGGGCGGCGCTTGTCGCCTATCGCTTGCAGGACCGGACCAGCGCGCTGTTTCCGCGCTGATGCCTATTTCCGGTTCCGGCCGAGAAAGCCGATGATCTCGGCGACGACGCCATCGTCGCCAATCACGGAATGGCTGGATCCGCGCTCCAGCACCAGCGATTTCGAACCTGGACGTTTGTCGCCGAAGAAGGCGCCGCAATCGCCCGCCTGCTTGCTGTTTTCGGCATCGTACCACGGGTCGTTCTTGCGCACGACGGACAGGATCGGCGTCGTATCTGGCCCATCAATGCCGCGCACCCACGTCGAACCATGGCAGGTCCACTGGGTGATCACCCGCGCGCGGAAGATGTCGCCGCGGAAATGCGCGGCGGCGAGGCCGCCCTCGCTGACGCCGACAATGAACAGATTGTCCCAGTCGGCCCATTTGTTGCCGACCATTTCCTGCAGGGCGAAATTGATCTCGGCCTGACGAAAGTCGAAGACGAACAGGTTGACGCCGCCCTTCTTGTCCCACGACGAGCACTGCAGCGGGCGATACTTTCGCGCCATGCTGTCCGGCGCAACGACCACGTAACCGGCGGCGGCGATCTTGCGGATCAGCCCGCGATCCTCATCCGCGAAACCGGTACAGCCGTGCATGTAGACCACCACGGGAAACTTGCGGTCCGCGATGTCCAGCTGCGCCTGACGCTTGGCGTCGGAAATCCGTGTGATCCCGCCCCCGCCGAGCGCCTCCGGCACCGCGCTGAGCGCATTGTGCCAAGTCAGTTCGATATCGGAGAGCGCGCTGGCCTGCCTGGCATCGGTCGCGCAGGCGGCGAACGACAAGGCAAGGGCGATGGTAACCAGATGGAAAATTTTCAAGACATGTCCGACGGCTGTAAGGCTGGCGGCGCATGATACGCAGCGCGGTCAGCCGCCGCCACTCCGAAGCACGCCATGCGCCGTCCACCACAACGCGTTTCGGGCTCCGAGTATCCCGGCGGCACGCGCGGCGGAGGACGAATCCGGAAAAAGACCGAAACAGGTGGCCCCGCTGCCGGACATTCGCGCCATCAGACAGCCGTCCTGCGTCTCCAGCGCGGCGAGCACGTCCAGAATGACGGGCGCCAGGGCAATGGCCGGTGGCTGGAGATCGTTGTGGCGCTCGCGCAAGGCGCCAGCCAGGGCCGAGGCGCGGTCCGCGGCGGGCAGCGGCGCCGGTGCACGAAACGCGGTGACATCGGCGTCGAAACGCCTGAAGACGGCCGGCGTGGCAACAGCGACGCCGGGATTCACCAGCACGACCCAGCAAGGCGGCAACGGCGCCGCGTCCGTGAGGATTTCGCCGATCCCGGACACCTGGGTCGGGATACTGCGCACGCAGGCGGGAATGTCGGCGCCCAGTCCTTCGCCGATCCGCTCCAGCGCTGGCGGAAGCAGACCCAGCCCCCAGACGCGGTTCAGCAACCGCAAGGCAGCGGCCGCGTCCGCCGAGCCGCCGCCGATGCCTGAGGCAACGGGCAGGTTCTTGGTCAGGCGGATCAGCGCCCCCTGCCGCGCCGGACCGGCGATGTCCGATAATGCGCGTGCCGCGCGCAGCACCAGATTGTCGTCACTGGCCGGAATGTCACCTGCGAATGGACCGTCCAAGGCCAGCGACAGAGTATCGGCAGGCTCGACGCTCAAGCGGTCGCCGATATCCGTGAAGACGAACAGGCTGTCGAGCTCATGATAGCCATCATCGCGAATGCGGGTGACGTGGAGATAAAGGTTGAGCTTGGCCCATGCCGTTTCAGCCAGCACGGTGCCTGCGGATGCCGTGTCCAAGCGTTACTTCTCGCTGCGCTTTTCGGTGTCGAGGCCCGATTTGATCTTGGCCTCGATCTTCACCAGTTCCTCGGCCTCGGGTTTCATCGCCGCGGCATGACGCCACTGGAAGGTCGCATCGAGGCGGCGGCCAGCCTGCCAGTACGCATCGCCCAGATGATCGTTGATGGTCGGATCCTCCGGAATCAGCGCGGCGGCCTTCTCCAGCCATTCGACGGCTTCCGTATAGCGGCCCAGTCGATACAGCGCCCACCCGAGGCTGTCGACGATGTACCCATCGTCAGGCCGCTGCTCGACCGCCTTCTGGATCATGACGAGCGCCTCGTCCAGCTTGACGCCCTGTTCGATCAGGCTGTAGCCCAGATAGTTGAGCACGAGCGGCTGATCGGGCGACAATTGCAGCGCCTTGCGGAAATCGGCCTCGGCCTCCTGCCACATTTCCATCCGTTCGAAAGTGATGCCACGCGCATAGAACAGCGCCCAGTGACGTTCCGCCGGGGTCCCGATCTTGGCCATGACCTTGTCATAGGCGGCACGCGCCTCGGGAAACCGCTCCTCGCTGCGCAGCGTATCGGCCAGCGACGTAAGAACGTTCAGGCTTTCGGGTCGCTCGGCGAGCATGCCCTGGAGCGCCTCGATCGATTTCTCGGGCTTGTCCATCTGGTTATAGAGCAGTGCGGCCTCGAAGCGGGCGTCCCAGCCGAGAACCGGGTCATCCATGACGGCCTTATACGCGGCAAGCGCCTCGTCGTACTGTCCGTCCCGGTCGAACACGTCACCGAGCAGCAGATTCGCCACCGGGAAATGGGGCTTCAGCGCCAGCGCCAACTGAAGATACATGACGGCGGAACCGCGCGAACGCTCCTGCGCCAATGCACGGCCGGTGCTGAAGAAGGCTTCGGCCGCGCCATCGGCTGCGGTCTTGATGACCGGATAGAGCGCGCCGTCATCGCGCACGCCCTGCTGGGCGGCTTCGATGAGAACGTTGCTCGGATAGGAATGCAGATAGGCGGCATAGACCGCCTTGGCCTGATCAGTCTTGCCGTGCCGCTCGAGGAAACGGCCATAGGCCAGCACAAGGCGCAGATCAGCGCCCTTCTGCAGCGCGATGGCCTCGTCATAGGCGGCCGTGGCCTCCTCGACCCGACCGGCGAAATCGAGGATGTAGGCGCGGTGGGTCTTCATGAAAATCACGAAGCCCTTGTTCGCGGCAAGCTGGTCCAGATCCGCCAGCGCGTCGTCCGTCTTGCCTTCCGCCGCGTCGATCCAGGCGGAGATGACCGGGGCCATCAGCTCGACGATACCATTACGCGCCATACCGTCGATCCGCGTGCGCGCCTCGGCGAGCTTGTCGCGCTTCAGATCATCCGCCAGCAGGACCAGATCGGTCAGACCGGTGGGCTTTTCCTTCAGGTCCGCGAGACGCTGGGCCATGCGCACCGCGTCGTCGTGACGGCCGCCCGCGATGGCGATGGTGAAGGCCTGATGCACCAGTTCTGTGTTGTTGGGATCGCCCGCGACCGCCCGGATGTAGTAGTCAGCCGCCGCTTCCGTGTCGCGGTTGACGATGGCGAAGCGGCCGGAGAGGTAGTCGCCGAAAGCCTTGGCGTCCGCCGCTTCCGCGGCGTCAGCCGCTTTGCCGATCACCGAATTTTGCTGCGTCGCGAACGCCCCCGAAGGGACTACGGTCAACGCGCCGCCGATCAATACAACCCGGCCCAGGGCCTTGAGGCCTGGTAGCACTCTGGAGGCTTTTCCGCGCCCCCGCCGGGATATTGCCGTCATTCCGCCCCTTACATGTTCGGGTAATTTGGTCCGCCGCCGCCTTCGGGCGTGACCCACACAATATTTTGCGTGGGATCCTTGATATCGCAAGTCTTGCAGTGCACACAATTTTGCGCGTTGATCTGCAATCTCGGATTAGCCCCGCCATCATCGCGCACGATTTCGTACACACCGGCCGGGCAATAACGCTGTTCCGGCGCGTCGTACTTGGCCAGATTGACCTCGATCGGAACGCTGGGATCCTTCAGCGTCAGGTGGATCGGCTGGTCTTCCTCGTGATTGGTGTTCGAAATGAACACCGAGGACAGCTTGTCGAAGGTCACGACGCCGTCCGGCTTGGGATAGGCGATGGGCTGGAATTCAGTCTTCGGGCGCAGACCTTCGTGGTCGGCCTTCTTGTGCTTCAGCGTGAAAGGCAGCTTACCGCCCAGCCAGCCGCCGATTCCGGTCATGAGCACGCCGGGAATGAGGCCATAGGCGAACGCCGGCTTCACGTTACGGACCGCCTTCAGATCCTCGTAGACCCAGGAATTCTCATAGGCCGTCACATAGGAACTCAGCGTATCGTGCCCTTCCGAGCCGCGCTTGAGCGCCTCGAACGCCGCCTCGGCGGCCAGCATGCCGGTCTTCATGGCATTGTTGGAGCCCTTGATCTTCGGCACGTTCATGAAACCGGCGGTGCAGCCGATCAGCAGGCCGCCCGGGAAGGCCAGTTTCGGCACGGACTGGAAACCGCCCGCGGTCAGGGCACGCGCGCCATAGGCGATGCGCTTGCCGCCCTCGAAGGTCGGCCGGATATCCGGATGGCTCTTGTAGCGCTGGAATTCGTCATAGGGAGACAGATAGGGATTGGCATAGTCCAGGCCCATCACGAAGCCCACGGACACCAGGTTCTCGCCGAAATGGTAGAGAAACGAGCCGCCATAGGTGTTCATGTCCATCGGCCACCCGAAGGTGTGCTGGACGTAGCCGGGCTTGTGCTTGGAGGGATCGATCTCCCACAGTTCCTTGATGCCGATGCCGAACTTCTGCGGGCCGATGCCGTCGCGCAGGCCAAACTTGTCGGTCAGCTGCCGGGTCAGGGAGCCACGCGCGCCTTCCGCGAAGAAGGTGTACTTCGCATGCAGCTCGATGCCCTGGGTATAGTTCGGCCCGTGCGTGCCGTCGCGGTGGACGCCCATGTCGCCGGTCGCGACGCCCTTGATGCTGCCATCTTCGTGATAGAGCACCTCGGCGGCGGCGAAACCCGGATAGATCTCGACGCCATGTTCCTCGGCCTGGGTCGCCAGCCAGCGGCAGACATTGGCGAGGGACACGATGTAATTGCCGTCATTGTGCAATACGGGCGGCATGATGAAGGTGGGGAAACTGACCGAGCCCTTTTCGGTCAGGTACATGAATTTGTCCTGCTTGCAGGGCGTCTCGAGCGGTGCGCCACGCTCTTTCCAATCGGGCAGCAACTCGCTGAGCGCGCGCGGCTCGAACACCGCGCCGGACAGGATATGCGCGCCGACTTCCGAACCCTTCTCGATGACGCAGACGCTGAAATCGACGTCGTTCTGTTGGCACAGCTGTTTCAACCGGATCGCCGCTGCCAGTCCCGCGGGACCGGCGCCGACGATGACCACGTCGAACTCCATCGATTCACGTTCCATTACGCGCCCCTTGTGTTTTCGCTCCTGAGCAGCCCGCCTTATATGCGCCGCAGGGCGCAGGGGTCAACGTTCGGGGCATGGCCCCCGGCCGCGATTGCACCAATTCCTGGCCGCGGAGAGCAAGCCTAACCCGTTTCAGTGGTTGTGCGGCTGGAATCCAGCCAGCTTCTCCGGCGCTACCTCGGACTGGTGCTTGGCCTTCCATTCCTCATAGGGCATGCCGTAGACCACTTCACGCGCGGTGCCCTTGTCCATCGGCACGCCGCGTTCACTGGCAGCTTCCTGATACCAGTTGGACAGGCAGTTCCGGCAGAAACCGGCCAGGTTCATCAGGTCGATGTTTTGCACGTCTGTACGCTCGCGCAGATGTTCGACCAGGCGGCGGAAAGCGGCGGCTTCCAGTTCTGTCTGCGTGACGGCGTCCATATCGGTGCTCCTCGATGTGGTTTTGTCATACTATATGCCCCGGATGATCATACAGCCAACACAGCGAGCCCTGAAATTCACGGAACCGGCCAGACCATGATGGAAGATCGAGACGCCCTGCTTGCCCTGCTGCGCTGGCAGGTCGAGATGGGCGCCGATGAAGCCATTGGCGACGCGCCGGTCAATCGCCTTGCCGAGCCCGTGAGCCGGGAACCGGCCGAACCGCGCTCGCCGACGCCTGCCGCTTCAGGTGGCATGCCGGAGCGCGCCCGCGCTCCGTCCTCGCTGCCCCTGGAACCCGTGCAGGAATCCGTCTCGGCGGCGCGACGCATCGCCGACGCCTGCGCCACGCTGGAGGATCTGCGCGCCGCGCTGGGTGAATTCGACCAATGCACGCTGAAGGCGACCGCCACCAATCTGGTTTTCGCCGACGGAAATCCGGCCAGCGGACTGATGTTCATCGGCGAGGCGCCGGGTGCCGACGAGGACCGCCAGGGCACACCCTTCGTGGGCCAGAGCGGCAAGCTGCTGGACAAGATGCTGGCCGCCATCGGCCGCGACCGCCGATCGGCCTACATCACCAACATCACCTTCTGGCGACCGCCGGGGAACCGGGCGCCGACGACACTCGAGGCCGAACTGTGCCTTCCCTTTCTCGAGCGTCATATCCAGCTCGTACAGCCCCGGCTCATCGTTCTCCTGGGAAAATCTGCCGCCGCAACGATCCTTGAAACGCAGGAAGGGATCACTCGCATCCGGGGAAAATGGCGCAGTTACGGCAAGAACGGGCTCGACGTACCGGTCCTGCCTACCTACCATCCAGCCTATCTGCTGCGTCAGCCTTCGGCGAAGCGCGACGCCTGGCAGGATTTCCTCAAGGTGAAAACCCGGCTGGAATCACTCGACACCCCTCAGTAACGAGACCGACGGAACAGAACGAACGCATGAAAGCACGGTTAGCAAACATCACCGCGGCAGGGCTCGCCCTGTTGATGACGACAACGGCAATCGGCCAAACGCCCGCCACGCAGAGCACCCAGACACCAGCCTCTGCCGCGGCGGCCAAGACCGTGCCGATGGGCATCGAGCCGCGTGTCCTGACCGCCAGCGACGCGGCGCTGTACCAGAAGGTGTTCGAGCTGCAGCGCGGCGGCAACTGGGCCGAGGCTGATAAGCAGATCAAGAAAATCCAGGACACGGCCCTGATGGGCCACGTGCTGCATCAGCGCTACATGCATCCGACCAAGTACCGCTCGAGCTATATCGAGCTGCGCGACTGGATGACCCTGTACGCGGACTATCCCGAGGCGGACGAGATCTACGCGCTTGCCATGAAGCGCAAGCCGAGAAAGGAAGTCGCGCCGGTTCCGCCCGTGCCCCAGCGCTACGTTCCTCCCGTAACAACCAGCGACGCCCAGCCGCTAAGCCCGCAGGAGCAGGCGCGCCGAAACCGAGCGGCGCAAGTGCGCGCATCGATCGCGTCGGCCCTGGCGGCGCGCGAACCGGAAAAGGCCGAAAGCCTGCTGAAGGCGGTGAAGGGCAAGGATGTTTTCGACGACGACGCCTATGGCACTCAACTGTCGCTGATCGCCAAGACCTATTACTTCAACCAGAAGTACAAGAAGGCGCTCGATCTGGGCGACGATGCGGTCGACAAGGGCAAGGGCGACATCGCCGAGGGCGCCTGGGTGGCCGGCCTTTCCGCCTGGCGCATGGGCAAGTACGGCAAAGCCGCCAAAATGTTCGAGAAAACCTGGGACGCCCCTGATTCGGGCACGCAGCTGGGTGTGGCCGGCGCCTATTGGGCGGCGCGCGCGCACATCAAGGAGCGCGAGCCGGAAAAGGCCGTCGCGCTGTTGGAAAAGGCCGCCGAGGCGCGCCGGACCTTCTATGGCATCCTGGCGGCACGGCAGCTGGGTATCGTGCCGGCCTATGACTGGACGCCGCCGACGATCACCCAGGGCGACCTGAACGAGGCGCTGTACTATCCGGGTGCGCGCCGGGCCGTCGCCCTGGCGCAGATAGGCGATCAGATCACCGCCGATGAAGAGATGCGGCTGGCCATGCGCCGTCTGGGTCCGGACGTGCCCCGCGACGGACTGGTGAAGGTGGCGGCGCGGCTGGACTTCATCGGTGCCGCCGTGACCTTGGCACGGTTCACCGAACGCAAGGGCGGCGCGATCGTCGAACCGGCCCTGTTCCCCATGCCGTCTTGGCAGCCGGAGGACGGGTTCAAGCTGGACCGGGCGCTGCTTTATGCCTTCATGCGCCAGGAATCAAATTTCATGGTCCGGGCCACCAGCTCGGCCGGCGCGCGCGGTCTGATGCAGCTGATGCCCGCCACCGCCGGCTACATCGCCGGCGACAACAGCCTGAAGGACCGCAATTCGGAACGGCTGTACGACCCCTCCTTCAACATGAAGCTGGGCCAGAAATACCTGATGTACCTGTTCGACAAGGGGGTGACCCAGAACAACCTCATCCTGGTCGCGGCCTCGTACAATGCCGGTCCGGGCAATGTGGCCAAATGGCTGGCGCGGGACGATTCCGGCAATGACTGGCTGCTGTTCATGGAATCCATCCCGATCTTCGAGACACGCGCCTACGTGGAACACGTTCTCGAGAACCTCTGGGTCTACAGGGCCCGGTTCGGTCAGCCATCCGCATCGCTGGACGCCATGGTCGTCGGCGCCGCGCCGACCTATGACCGCCATGACAACCGGGAACTGGCATCGCAATGAGTGGGATCGACGAGAGCAGGAATTTCGTGCCGGTCAACATCGCGGTGCTGACCGTGTCGGATAGCCGGACGCTGGAGGATGACAAGTCGGGCCAGACGCTGGTCGATCGCTTGACCGCCGCCGGCCACCTGCTCGCAGCCCGTGCCATCGTGACCGACGACATCCCGGCCATCGTCGACCAGCTCCGCGCCTGGATTTCCGACCCGGATGTCGATGTGGTGATCTCCACCGGCGGCACGGGTGTAACCGGCCGGGATGTCACCCCCGAAGCGTTCGAGCAGGTCTACGAGAAGAAGATCGAGGGCTTTGGCGAGGTGTTCCGCATGCTCAGCTACAAGCTGATCGGAACCTCGACCATCCAGTCGCGCGCCACCGGCGGCGTCGCCGGCGGCACCTATCTGTTCGCCCTGCCCGGCTCGCCCGGCGCGTGTCGCGACGGCTGGGACGGCATCCTGAAGGACCAGCTGGATTACCGGTTTCGGCCCTGCAATTTCGTCGAACTGATGCCCCGGCTGCAGGAACACGTGACCGGCCGCGGCAAGTGATGCTGGACCACTTTTGCGCTACCGCCTGAACTCTCACGCCAAACACTGACGATAGAAGACACGCAGGCATACGTGTTAGCACATCAAAAATGTTCTTGTTTTGTTCTATTTTGCCGCTCTATTGTTTCGAGATGTCACGCTCCTACAAACCGCCACGAACCGTCCACGACGTCCAGCCCGACGCCCGGAGGGGGCGCGGATCGGCGACGCGCACCACCGGGCGGTTCGAGCGCTTCCAGACCCAGGTCTTCGACGATGGCTGGGACACCATCGACGAGGAGCCGCCGCCCCTGCGGACCACGGTCCAGCCGGATACGGCGCGCACCGTCATCAGCTACAACCAGTCGCCGGATATCGCCTTCGACCGGTCCATCAACCCCTATCGGGGATGCGAGCACGGCTGCGTCTACTGCTTCGCGCGTCCCAGCCATGCCTATCTGGGTCTGTCGCCGGGGCTCGACTTTGAGAGCAGGCTGTTCGCCAAGTTCGACGCGCCCGAGGTGCTGGAGAGGGAACTGCGCCGGAAGGGGTACAAACCGGCCGTGATCGCGCTGGGCGTCAACACGGACTGCTATCAGCCCATCGAACGAATTCACGGCATCACCCGGCGTATTCTGGAGGTGCTGAGCGCCTTCAACCATCCGGTGACCATCATCACCAAATCCCAGCTGATCCAGCGCGACCTGGACATCCTGGCCGACATGGCGAGTCGCAATCTGGTCAGCGCGGCGGTCTCCCTCACCTCGCTGGACCGGGCCCTCGCACGGCGCATGGAGCCGCGGGCGGCGACGCCGTCGCGGCGTCTCGCGACGCTGGAGGCGCTGAACAAGGCCAGCGTGCCGACCACCGTCATGACCGCGCCGCTGATCCCGGGGCTTAACGATCACGAGATCGATGCGCTGCTTCAGGCCGCGCGCGATGCCGGCACCGGGCGGGCCGGTTACGTGCTGCTGCGCATGCCCTACGAGATCAAGGATCTGTTCCGCGACTGGCTGGAGGAGCACTATCCCGACCGCGCCCGGAAGGTGATCAACCTGGTCAGATCGACCCGTGGCGGCAAGGATTACGACGCCAGTTTCTTTACCAGGGGCAAGGGCGAAGGTCCCTATGCGGAGCTGATCGCCCAGCGGTTCCAGGCGGCGTGCCGCCGTCTCGGCATGGACCGGCCGCGGCATGCGCTCGATCTGTCCGCGTTCCAGCCGCCGCTCGCCGATGGTGACCAGTTCAGTCTTTTCTAGCCGGTTTCATGTGCTAAAGAATCCCCATGCCGGATTTTTCCATCGAACTGGAGATCGGCGGCATTGTCGCCGGCGTGGATGAAGCGGGGCGCGGCCCGTGGGCCGGGCCTGTGGTGGCGTCGGCCGTCGTGCTGGACATCGCGCGTGTTCCAGACGGCATCGACGATTCCAAGAAACTGCCGCGCGACCGGCGTGAGCATCTGCACGGGCTGATCGTGGCGTCGGCCCATGTGGGTGTCGGCATTGCCACGGTCGAGGAGATCGACCGCATCAATATTCTACAGGCCACGTTCCTGGCCATGCTGCGCGCGGTGGAGGCCTTGCCCGTACGACCTCACCACCTTCTGATCGACGGCAACCGCTGCCCCAAGGACGCACCGTGTCCGACACGCCCGGTCATCGGCGGTGACGCTACCAGCCTTTCCATCGCGGCGGCCTCGATTATCGCCAAGGTGACGCGCGACAGGATCATGGCGGAACTGGCCACCGCGCATCCCCACTACGGTTGGGAGCGGAACGCAGGATATGGTACGCCCGAGCATCAACGAGCACTATCGATGGTGGGAATAACCCCTCATCATCGCAAAAGCTTCTCGCCCATATATCGACTCATGAATCAGGATTCACCAACAAGTGTTTGATTCAACACCGTGAATCGCCGAACTTAATAGTTGACGTGAAGAATCGCCTGACTCACCATGGCGCGAATCGGTCCCAAGGCCGAGCGACATAATGAGGGCGGAAACAAATGGCAACCGAGACCGTAAGGGTCGACACGATCATCGAAGGCGACTGTATCGAGGCGATGCGCGCCCTGCCCGACAAATCCGTCAATCTGGTGTTTGCCGATCCGCCCTACTTCCTGCAGCTCAAGCAGGATCTGCACCGACCCGACAATTCCAAGGTCGATGGCGTGGACGACGACTGGGACAAGTTCGCCGATTTCGGCACCTATGACAATTTCACCCGCGCCTGGCTGACCGAGGCGCGCCGCGTGCTGAAGGATGATGGCGCCCTGTGGGTGATCGGCACCTATCACAACATCTTCCGTATCGGCGCGGCGCTGCAGGACCTCGGGTTCTGGATGCTGAACGACGTCGTATGGCGCAAGACCAACCCCATGCCGAACTTCAAGGGCACCCGCTTCACCAATGCCCACGAGACGCTGATCTGGTGCGCCAAGGACGAGCACCAGAAGCGCTACACCTTCAATTACGAGGCCATGAAGGTCTCCAATGACGATCTCCAGATGCGCTCCGACTGGCTGTTCCCGATCTGCTCGGGCCGCGAGCGCCTGAAGATCGACGGCCACAAGGCCCACGCGACCCAGAAGCCGGAAGCCCTGCTGCATCGGCTGATCCTGGCGACCACCAATCGCGGCGACGTCATCCTCGACCCGTTCTTCGGCTCGGGCACGTCCGGCGCGGTGGCCAAGAAACTGGGCCGCCACTACATCGGCATCGAGCGCGAGCGCCGCTATATCGACGTCGCCCGCGAGCGCCTGTCCAAGGTCCGCACCCTGCCCGACGACGTGACCGAGATCACCGAATCCAAACGGTCGCAGCCGCGCATTCCGTTCGGCACCGTGGTCGAGCGCGGCCTGCTGCCGGCCGGCACCATGCTGTTCGACCCGACTCGCCGCCATCGCGCCAAGGTCCGCGCCGACGGTTCGCTGGTGGCGCTGGACGCCACCGGCTCGATTCACCAGATGGGCGCCCGCGTCCAGGGCGCGCCCGCCTGCAATGGCTGGACCTTCTGGCACTTCGAGGACAAGGGCGCCCTGATCCCGATCGACCTGCTGCGCCAGAAGATCAGGTCGGAAATGGTGATCTAGGCTTTTCCCCGCGCGGCCTTTACCACCTTGGTCATCACCGTCGGCAGCGCGTAATCCTTCAACCGATCCAGCCGCGCCCAGACGCCATCGACCGGGCCCCGCCCCAGCATTGCGCCGCGCATGACATCCAGTTCCAGCCGGAAGTGGGTAAATACGTGGATGACGGGTTCGTCCACGGCTTCCCAGGCGACCTGGGCGGGTGCGTGGGACCAGCCATCGGCGGCGTCGTCCTCGGTCCACGGGCTGGAGGGAATCTCCATCATGCCGCCGAGCAGTCCTTCCTCGGGCCGGCGCCGGAGCAGCACCTCGCGGCCACCCACACCCTCGCGTTCGAGCCAGAACGCCATGCCGTAGCGCGTCGGGCGCGGCTTCTTGTCCTTCTTGTGCGGCAACTCGCCGGCAATGCCCGCGATCCGCGCCGCGCAGTGCGCCGACCACGGACACACCATGCAGGACGGATTGCGCGGCGTGCAGACGGTCGCGCCCAGATCCATCATCGCCTGCGCGAAGTCGCCGGCCCGCCGGACCGGTGTGATCTCGGCGGCGCGGCGATAGATCTCGGGCCGCGAGTCCGGCAGCGGATCCTGGATGGCATGGAGACGGCTGATGACGCGCTCCACATTGCCGTCGACCACGGTGGCCTGCCGGTCGAAGGCGATGGCGGCGACGGCCGCCGCCGTATAGCGCCCGATACCGGGCAGGGCCAGCAACGCGGCCTCCTCCGACGGGAAGCGGCCCCCATGCCGCTCCACCACCGCATTGGCGCATTTGTGCAGATTGCGCGCCCGAGCGTAGTAGCCCAGCCCGGCCCATTCCGTGAGCACATCGTCCAGCGGCGCGGCGGCCAGGTCGGCGACGGTGGGCCAGCGGGCGAGAAACCGGGCGAAGTAGCCCTTCACGGTGGCGACGGTCGTCTGCTGCAGCATGATTTCGCTCAGCCAGACCGCATAGGGATCGGCGGGGGCGCCGGGCAAGGCCCGCCACGGCAGGATGCGGCGATGCCGGTCGTACCAGTCGAGCAGGTCGCTCTGCAGGGTCTGCGCGGGAGTCTTGGTCATGGGCGGGCGGTTCTCCGGGGAAAATCGTTGCCAGCCGGAAGGCGCGCTGTCAAAAGAGTCCCATGAGCGCCAAACGCACGAGCACCGGAACACGCCGCTTCGGCGAGTTGGCCAGGCCGTTGCTGACGCCGGCGCTGCGCCGGCAGGGTTTTGCCCAGCACGAAATCGTGACGCGCTGGCGCGACATCGTCGGCGCCTTGCTGGCGTCCCGCTCGCTGCCGGAGAAATTGCAGTTCCCCTCGGCCGAGCGCACCGGCGGCGCCCTTTTCATTCGCGTCGAAAGCAGCTTCGCGCTGGAGTTCCAGCATCTCACACCCCAAATCCTTGATCGGGTGAACACCTATTACGGATACCGGGCGGTGACGAAGCTGATTCTGAAGCAAGGTCCGATTCCACGCCCCGCGCCCCTGCGACGGCAACCGCCGGCGCCCCTGTCGCCCGAGGTGGAACGCGACCTGAACGAAAGCCTCGACGCCCTGAAGCCCGGCCCGATGCGGGATGCGCTTGCCCGGCTTGGCCGGAAAGTGCTGGCAGACCCCTCACCCTAAAGGGCGCACCGCTCGGTTCTTGTCGATGCCCCCAGAAATCCGTATACTCACACAACATCTTGTGGATCGCCATGACACAGCATCAAAATCGACTGTCTTCTGTTTTCCGCTTTCCCGCCGCCGCGCTGCTTGCGCTCGGCCTCTTCGTCGCCGGCTGCAACGACGGCGACGCCAGCGGGCCTGACGAAAAGGAAGAACAGACCGACGCCGCGCCTGCCGCCGCCGAGGAAACCGCGCCCGCCGACCTGCAGCCGATCGCCGGCGTCCCGCTGGGCGACATGGCCGAAGGCTCGGTGGATGCGCCGATCACGGTGATCGAATATGCCTCCATGACCTGCTCGCACTGCGCCAGCTTCCAGCAGACCACCTTTCCGCTGCTGAAGCGCGACTTCATCGACACCGGCAAGGTGCGCTTCATCGTGCGGGAGTTTCCGCTCGACCCTTATGCGGTGGACGCGTCCATCCTGGCCCGCTGCACCGGCGAGGAGAATTTCTTCGCCGTGGTCGACAAACTGTTCGCCGAGCAGGGCAAGTGGATGCCGGCTCCGGGCCCGATCAACGAAGTCTCCCAGAACGCGACACGCGGCCGTCTGGCCGATTACGGCGAAGCGGTTGGCACCAGCGAGGAGCAGTTCCAGGCCTGTCTGCGCAACAAGCCGCTGAAGGAACAGATCGCCAACCGGATGGAAGAAGCCAAGTCGCGCTACAACGTGCATGCCACCCCGTCGATCGTTATCAACGGCACGCTGTACGAAGGCTCGCGCGCCTATGGCGATCTGGCCAAGTTCCTCAACGACCAGCTGCCCAAGCAATAGGATCACCGGAGACAGGGCTTGCAGTTCCAGCGCCTCAGACTGACCGGGTTCAAGTCCTTCGTCGATCCGACGGAGCTGTACATCGAGCCCGGTCTGACGGGGATCGTCGGACCGAACGGCTGCGGCAAATCCAATCTTCTGGAAGCCCTGCGCTGGGTCATGGGCGAGACCAAGCCGTCGAACATGCGCGGCGAAGGCATGGACGACGTGATCTTCGCCGGCACGGCGGTACGGGCGCCGCGCAACCTGGCCGAAGTCACCCTGATGATGGACAACACCGACCGGACCGCGCCGGTCGCGTTCAACGAACATGAGCAGATCGAAATCTCGCGCCGGATCGAACGCGAGAGCGGTTCGGTCTACCGGCTGAACGGCAAGGAGGTTCGCGCCCGCGATGTCCAGCTGCTGTTCGCCGATCTGGCGACCGGCGCGCATTCCCCGTCGCTGGTGTCGCAGGGACGGATCAGCGGCATCATCAACGCCAAGGCCAAGGACCGTCGCGCGATTCTCGAGGAAGCTGCGGGCACCAGCGGCTTGCATTCGCGCCGGCACGAGGCCGAGCTGCGCCTCAAGGCCGCCCAGACCAATCTGGAGCGGCTGGCGGACGTGATGACCCAGATCGAGGCCCAGCTGGCCAGCCTGAAGCGGCAGGCCCGGCAGGCCGCGCGCTACAAGACACTGAGCGGACGGCTGCGCGCGACGGAAGCGCTGATGCTGCACCTTCGGTGGCTGCACGCCACGGGCGCGCTGGAGATGGCGCAAAAGGCCCTGAAGGAAGCCGAGGCGCTTGTCGCCGAGCGCACTCGGGTCGCGGCGACCGCGAGCACCGCTCAGGCCGAGGCAAGCGCGAGATTGCCGCCCCTGCGGGAGGCGGCCGCCGAGGCAGCCGCGGCGACACACCGGCTCAAGATCGAACAGGACAATCTCGATGCCGAAGCCCGGCGGCTGCGTGACGCCATCGCCGGCTTGCAATCGCGGCTGAGCCAGATCGTCGCCGACATAACCCGCGAGGAGACCCAGGCACGCGACGCCGCCGGTCATCTGGAACAGCTTGTCGCGGAACGCGCGGCGCTGGCCAAGGAAGAGGACGGGCATCCCGCGCGCATGGCGGCGGCCAACCTCGCCGTCGACCGGGTCGCGGCGGAAACCAGCGAAGCCGAAGCCGCGCTTGATGCCCTGAACGCCAAGGCGGCGGAAGCCTCGGCACGACGGCGCGGCCTGAGCGATCAGGCCGGCCAGCTGGGCCAACAAGTCAACCGGCTGCGCGAGCGCCTGCAGGCGACCGAATCCGAGAAATCCCGGCTCATGGCGGGCAAGGCCGCCGACAACGCCGAGGAAGACGCGGCGAGGGCCGTCGACGCCGCACGTGCGCGGGTCGAGGACGCCCGGGCCGACGCCGAGGCCGCCAGCGCCGCCCGCGCCGCTGCGCAGGCAGAAGAAGCCGAGGCACGCGGCGCGTTCGATGAAATCCGCGGTCGAGTCCGCGAACTGCAGGCCGAGGAACGCGGACTGGCCGCCGTTACCGCCTCGTCATCGCGCGGCGGCTTCACGCCCATCCTGGACCGCATCAAGGTGAAGGCCGGCTACGAAGCGGCCCTGGCGGCGGCGTTTGGCGATGATCTCGACCTGTCCGATAGCAGCGAGGCCGCGACATTCTGGCAGACGCTGCCGCCGGCCGCCGACCAGCCTTTACCCGAAGGCGTCAAGGCGCTTGGCGGTTTCGTCACCGGTCCCGCCGCGCTCGATAGGGCCTTGGCGCAGATCGGCGTGATCGACGCGGCGGAAGGCGACCGGATGCAGGCCGGGCTTCGTCCCGGACAGATCCTGGTCAGCCGCTCCGGCGATGCCTGGCGTTGGGACGGCAAGGTTGTCCGCGCCGGCGCGCCCAGCGCCGCGGCGACACGGCTGGAGCAGCGCAACCGGCTGGAGGCCGTGCGCCGCGACCTCGCGGAGGTGGAACAGAGCCTGACCGCCACGCAGCAGGGACTTTCCGTGCTGGTGGATGCTCTCGACACGGCGTCCACACGCGACCGGCAGGCCCAGAAGCTGGTACGCGAGAGCGAAGAAGCGCTGATCGCGGCCCGCAACGCGGAAACCCGCGTCGCCAAGCAGCTGGCCGAACAGAACAGCCGCATCGCGGCGTTGCAGGACACCGAGGCGCGGCTGCGCGAGGAGCTGGCCGGCAACGAGGCACGGCTCGCCGAAATCCGCCAGTCGCTGGACGGGCTGCCGCCGGCCGACAGTTTCAACGAACCGGTGCAGCAGGCCCGCAAGGCGGTCGAGTCCGCGCGCAATGCCTTGGGCGAGGCCAAGGCCGCGCGCGACACCCTGACCCGCGAAGCCGGCTTTCGCGCCAACCGGGTCGCCGCCATTGGCCGGGACGAACTGGCCTGGAAGAACCGCGCCGCAGGCGCCGCCACCCAGTTGAGCCAGTTGACCGCGCGCAAGACCGAGGCCGAGGTCTCGCTCGAAGAACTGCGCGACCAGCCTGCCGGCATTGAGGACAAGCGTGCCCGTCTCGCCGAACAGATCACCGCGTCGGAGGAACGCCGCCAGGCGTCCGCCGCCGACCTGGCCGCCGCCGAATCCGAGCTGTCCCGCCTGGATGCAGCGTCGCGGGCCGCCGAGCAGGATCTGTCTCGCTCCCGCGAGGCGCGCGTCCGCGCCGAGGCCGACGCCGAGCACGCGCAGGAGCGCTTCGACAACGTGGTTGCCCAGATCGCCGAGGATCTGGATTGCAGGCCCGACGAAACCCTGGGCCTCGCCGAACACGACGAAGAGACGCCTCTGCCCGATATCGAGGACGTGGCCCAGCGCCTGGATCGGCTGCGGCGCGAACGCGACACCATGGGACCAGTCAATTTGCGCGCCGACGACGAAGCCGTCGAGGTCGAGACACAGCTCGCCACCATGATCCGCGAACGCGACGATCTCGACGCGGCGATCGGCAAGCTGCGGCACGCCATCGCCGCGCTGAACAAGGAGGGCCGCGAGCGGCTTCAGGCCGCGTTCGGCACGGTGAACGAACACTTCCGTGCCCTGTTCACCGATCTGTTTGGCGGCGGCGCCGCTCATCTGGAGTTGTCGGAATCGGACGATCCGCTCGAAGCAGGGCTGGAGATCTACGCCAGTCCGCCCGGCAAGCGTCTCCAGCACCTGTCCTTGCTGTCGGGCGGCGAGCAGGCGCTGACCGCGCTAGCGCTGATCTTCGCCGTGTTCCTCACAAATCCCGCGCCCATCTGCATTCTCGACGAGGTGGACGCCCCTCTCGACGATGCCAATGTGGAGAGATTCTGCAACCTGTTGCATCATATTTCAGGAAAGACCGGCACCCGCTTCCTCGTGGTCACGCATCACGCACTCACCATGGCGAACCTTCACCGCTTGTTCGGTGTTACAATGTCCGAGCGCGGCATCTCGCAACTGGTTTCCGTTGACCTGGGAGAAGCCGAGCAACTGGTGGCCGCCGAATAAGTCCGCGTCGTTATTGGACTATGTCGGCATGACGATTTTTGCATATCAGTCAATAACTTATGGCGTTCCCCCGTTTGCTTGACAGTCCAGGGGGTCCCGCCTATGGTGCCAGCGCCTTTGGGGAACCGAGTCGTGGTGCCCGGAAGGAGGTTTGCTTGGACGATCGTGACCCGCCAGTTGTGGCGCCGGACCTGCAAGCCCGCATCGACGAAGCCCGCCGCAAAGCGGCGGGGCCGCCACCCAAGCCACCGAGCGCGAAAGCCGCCGGTATGCGGGTAGCAGCCGAGTTGCTGGCGGGCGTTGTATTCGGCATCATCGCCGGTATCGCTCTGGACCGTTGGTTAGGCACTGCGCCCTGGCTGATGGTCACGATGATACTGCTTGGCATGACAGCGGGTATTCGTAACGTCATACGAGCAGGCAACGTGGAAAACAGGAAGGCCCGGGAAGAAGATTCCAAAACCGGGCCCTGATGCAGGGAACGCCCGTGGCCAATCCACTCGAACAGTTCCAAATCAAGACGCTCGTCCCCCTGGAAGCAGGTGGCTACGACATCTCTTTCACGAACTCTTCCGCCTTCATGATCGTCGCCATCGTGTCGATCACGCTGTTCATGCTGATCGGCACGAGCAAGAAAGCTCTGGTGCCTGGCCGGTGGCAGTCGCTGACGGAATTGAGTTACGAGCTTGTCGCGACGATGTTGCGCGACACCGTGGGCTCCGGCGGGAAGAAATTCTTCCCGTTCGTGTTTACCCTTTTCATGTTCGTGCTGACCTGCAACCTGATCGGCATGATCCCCTACAGTTTCACCGTCACCAGCCACATCGCCGTGACGTTCGCCCTGGCGGCCTTCGTCATCGTCGGCGTGACGATCCTCGGCTTCGTCAAGCATGGCTTCGGCTATCTGAAGCTTTTTGCCCCGAGCGGCGTGCCGATTCCGGTGCTGTTCATTCTGGTGCCGATCGAGATCATCTCCTACCTGATGCGTCCGATCAGCCTTTCCGTCCGACTGTTCGCCAACATGATGGCGGGCCACGTGATGCTGAAGGTTTTCGCCGGTTTCGTGGTGTCGCTGGGTGCGATCCTGATCCCGCTGGGCATCTTTCCGCTCGCGTTCCTGGTCGCGCTGACCAGCCTTGAAATGCTGGTGGCCGTGCTGCAGGCGTACATCTTCTCGATTCTGACCTGCATCTATCTCAACGATGCAATCCACCTCCACTAAGCTAACCACAAGAAAAACCACCAACTCAGACGTAAGGAACTGATCATGGAAGCTGAAGCCGCAAAGTTCATCGGTGCCGGTATCGCCGCCACCGCCCTCATCGGTGCCGGCATTGGCGTTGGCATGGTGTTCAGCAGCTACCTGCAGGGCGCTCTTCGCAACCCGGCGGCTGCCCCGAGCCAGACGACCAACATGTACCTGGGTTTCGCGCTTTGCGAAGCGACCGGCCTGTTCGGTCTGCTTGTGTCCATGATGATCCTGTTCGGTAACTAACGGACAGCCTTCGGGACACAGAGCCATGCCCCAGCTAGATATTTCGTCGTTTCCGCCGCAACTCTTCTGGCTCGCTATCTCGTTCGTGCTTCTCTATGTCGTGATGTCGCGGCTTGCCTTGCCGCGCGTCGGCGAGATCCTGCGCATTCGCGAGGAGCGGATCACGAGCGATCTGGACCGGGCCGAACGGCTGAACCGGGACGCGGAAGACGCGGTCAAGGCCTATGAGCAGGCCCTGGCCGAAGCTCGGGCCAAGGCGACCGACATCGCCACCAAGACCCGCGCCGCCGTCCAGGCCGAAGCCGAAGCCCGCCAGGCCGAAGCCGAAGCCCGGCTCACCGCGCAGCTTGAAGCCGCCGAAGCCCGTATTCGCGCGACCCGCGACGAGGCCATGAGCCACGTTCGCGAAATCGCGTCGGATACGGCGGTGGCTCTGGTGACGCGCCTGCTGGGCTCGGCCCCGGAAAGCGCCCGCCTGGACCAAGCCGTCGGCGAAGAACTCCAGCGTCGGGGAGCCAAGTAAATGGATGAAACCCTGCACGAAGGCGGCACGTCGACCGAAGTCGGTGTCGATCATGCCGCTCATCACGAGGGACCGCTCTACGCATCCCCCGAACTATGGGTCGCCGTTTCATTTCTGCTCTTCCTCGGCCTTCTCGCCTACGTCAAGGTGCCCCGGCTCATCGCCAGGTCCCTGGACAAGCGCTCGGAAGAAATCGCCCGGCAGATCAACGAAGCCCGCCGGTTGCGCGAAGAAGCGGAAGCCCTGCTCGTCCAGTACCAGCGCAAGCAGCGCGAAGCTCTCGACGAGGCCGCTGAAATCGTCGCCCATGCCGAAAGCGAGTCCAAGCGTTTCGCCGTCGAAGCGCAGAAGGCTCTCGACGTGAGCATCGCCCGCCGCGAACAGCTCGCGGTCGAGAAGATCGCCCAGGCCGAGGCTTCGGCCGTCAAGGAAGTCCGGGCGGTGGCCGTGGAAGTCGCCACCGAGGCCGCCCGCAAGGTGATCGCCGAGACCATCGACAGCGGCAAGGCCAACGAACTGGTCGACGACGCCATCCGCGAGCTTCCCAAGCACCTGCACTGAGAGCCGGCGCCAGACCAAGACGACAAGGCCCTCGTCCGCAAGGACGGGGGCCTTCGCTATTCAGCCTTTGTCCATGACGGACCGGAGTGCCGCGGCGATGCGCATGGGGGCGCGGGGACTCTGGTACATGGCGCTCATGTAGGCATGCAGGTTGGGAAGACCCTCGAGCAGGCCGATTTCGTTGGCCCAGTCCAGCGTGTACGCCAGCACGAAATCAGCCGCCGTCGCCGTCTCTCCGACGAGGAAGTCGCGACTTGTGAGGTGCCGCTCCAGCACAGCCGCCATTTCCCGGAAATCCTCCCTCGCCAAGGCGACATCCGACTCCTGCCGTTTGTTCTCGGGATAGAGCGAGGTGTTGCGCGCGATTCGCCACAGCGGCTGCTCGAGTTCGGTCGCCGTGAACATGACCCAGCTGTTGAAGCGCGCTCGCTCCGCCGGATCAGTGGGGATCAGGCCCTTCTCAGGATATTTCTCGCCGAGATACAGAACGATGGCCATGGATTCGCTGAGCACCAGATCACCATCGATCAAGGCGGGAAGCTTTCCCGCCGGATTGATCGCCAAAAACCACGGCGACTTGTGCTCGCCTCTCAGCATATCGACGGTGACCGCCTCGAATGGAACGTCCAGTTCCTGGAGCATCCAGCGGACCCGGATGGATCGCGTCGGGGCGAACTCGTAGAGTTTCATCAAATTGAGATCTTTCTCTCAGCCCGGCAGAGTATGAGACGCCCTTTGGGTGTTCGCAAGAGCCTGTCGGCCATTGACGAAGGGGCCCCACTGAGGTTGACGTTGGTAGAATCTTACCTATGTTCCTTTCAGGAACTGTTTCCGTGTCCCGACGTTAATGGCTTGAACGGGATGGCGAAAAAGCCGCTCGCCAAACCCGCAGAGGAGACGGAATCATGTTATACTGGGCTCTGATCTTTTTGGTGTTGGCGCTGATAGCCGGTTTGTTCGGTTTTGGCGGAATTGCCACGACGGCGGCTGGTATTGCCAAGATCCTTTTCGTGGTTTTCTTGGTTTTGCTGGTAGCCAGCTTGCTCTTTAATGCGTTCGGACGCCGTGGTCCCTGAACAGCCCCGGTCTCTCGATCGACTGACTCAACGGAAAGGATATGGCGATGGTGGAAATACCGGCCGATGAAGCGCAGACTTTGAAAGCTGATCTGCAGAAGCTGCAACAGGATTGGGACGCGCTGGTGTCATCGACACAGCAAATCCTTCGCGATGGAACGAGGACTGGTATGAACGAAGCACGAGCCGAAATCGAAGCTCTCCGCCGCCGGCTGGAGGAATTGGGTGTCATTCTGAACGATCGCAGCCAGCAGGCCGTGGACACCGTTCGCCTGAATGTCCAGAAGCAGCCCCTGACCAGCTTGGGCGTTGCGTTCAGTGTCGGCGCGATCCTGTCGCTGTTGCTCGCCGGACGTCGTTGATGGGGGCGCTTGCCAAAGCCGTTCAACTACTCTTGTCACTGACGGCTGCGGCGCGCCCTACCGCATCGATACCTTGGACACGGATCCCCGCCGGGCTGTTTCTCGGCGGGACCTGTTTTGCATTGCTGATGACCGCGGCGGGCTTTCTGCTCGCCGCGGCTTATCTTTGGCTTGAGCCACACTGGGGCCCGGCGGGCGCCGCTTTCGGCGTCGGCTTCGCCCTGTTGCCCATCGCGGGTTTCGTCGGCTTTTCACTCTACCGTCTCATTACCCGGCCCATAGACCGGGGGCCAGGTCTCGATATTTTCGATCTGACCGACGAGGCCGCCCGGGGAGTCGCGGCTGCGGAAGACTGGGTGTCGCAGCGGCCGTTGACAGCCACGGGAGGCGCCGTGCTTCTTGGAGCCCTTACAGCCCTCATGCTTACCCAGCGCCGGCGACGCTACTAATCGCCTGACACCCGAATCGGTTCCCTGATCCCCACGCGAGTGGTAGGCTCCGCGTGGGAGAGACACCATTCGCTTGGGAAGGCAACCGGCATGACATTCGATCTCGCCCGGCTGATGGCCGGCGACGCAGACAAGTACGATCTGCACGACCGGTACCTGAACACCCAGCTGGTCAAGGTCCTACGAACCATTGGCTTCGACCGCAACTATGTCCGGGGCAAGGGCCAGTATCTGTATGATCAGGACGGTCAGCGTCATCTCGACCTCCTGAGCGGTTTTGGCACATTCGCGATCGGCCGGAACCACCCCACCGTCATCGCCGCGTTGCAGCAGGTACTGACGGGAGAGTTGCCTAATCTGGTGCAGCTTGACGTATCCATGCTCGCGGGCCTTCTGGCGCAGCGCCTGCTGGGATACATGCCCGGTCTCGACAAGATGTTTTTCTGCAATTCCGGCGCCGAAGCTGTCGAGGCGGCGATCAAGTTCAGCCGGGCAGCCACTAGGCGTCCGCGCATCCTTTTCTGTGAGCACGCGTTCCACGGGCTGACCTATGGCGCGCTCTCGCTAAACGGCGACAAGATTTTCCGCACCGGTTTCGAGCCGTTGCTGCCCGATTGTACAGCCATTCCCTTCAATTCACTGGAGCGGCTGGAGCAGGAACTGAAGCGCGGCGACGTGGCGGCCCTGATCGTCGAGCCGATTCAGGGCAAGGGCGTGAACATGCCGTCGGACGACTACCTGCCCGAGGCGGCGCGCCTGTGCCACAAATACGGCGCGCTATTCGTGGCCGACGAGATTCAGACAGGCGTGGGCCGGACCGGCCGCTTCCTGGCCATCGAACACTGGGGCGTGGACGCCGACATGGTGCTGCTCGCCAAGGCGCTGTCCGGCGGCTTTATTCCCGTCGGCGCCGTCGCCGTCAAGAAATGGGTCTATGACAAGGTGTTCGACCGCATGGACCGGGCGGTCGTGCACGGCTCCACCTTCGCCAAGAACGAGATGGCCATGGCCGCCGGCCTCGCGACCCTGGATGTTCTGGAAGACGAAAAGCTGATCGAGCACGCCGACGCCATCGGCACCGAGATCCTGGCCGACCTGAGCACCTTCATCCTGAAGCACGAATTCGTCAAGGACGTGCGGGGCAAGGGCCTGATGATCGGCATCGAGTTCGGCACGCCGCGCAGCTTGTCGCTGAAGGCCGCGTGGGCGCTGCTGGAACAGGCGCGCAAGGGTCTGTTCTGCCAATTGATCACCATTCCGCTGATGAAGGACCACCACGTCCTGTCGCAGGTGGCCGGCGACGCCATGAACGTCATCAAGCTCCTGCCTTCGCTCACCATTACCCAGGACGACCGCACCTGGATCCGTGAAAGCTTCGACGCGGCCATCGCCGACAGTCACCGGGTCCCTGGCGCCGTCTGGGATCTTGGCAAGACCCTCGCCGGCCACAGCCTGCGCGCGAGGGCCGGCGCCGCCTGAGGCTCAGCCCAGCAGCGAGGAAATTCCCCGTTCCGCCGCCATGGCGCCGTAGGCGAGGACGGTGAAATAGCCAACGGTCGCGAGTACCAGAAGGTGGCCCAGAAGCACGACGACCCCGTCCCGCTGCAGCATGCCTACCGACAGACACAGAATGCCGTAAGCAGGCAGCGTGTTGGTGAACGGGATCATGCCCAAGGGAAACGCGAGCAGAATGGCCGCGAAGGTCAGCGACAGACCGTTGAACCGGCTGGCGACGGGCCCGTCCGTGAGCCAGCGCAGCCGCGGCCGGATGAACCGGTCGAGGCGTCCGACGAGAGCTGCCCCCTTCCACAAGGTGGGACGCAACTTCTTGGTCCGCACCGGCCGGTCCATCAGGAAGCGCGGCAACCACGGAACCCTGTTGATGGTGATGCCGGTGCCGATGAGAATCATGGCGCCGCCGAACACCGTGCTGACGCCGGGAATGGACACCGGCAGCAGGAACGGAATGGTCAGCAGGGTGCACAGGATCAGCAACCCCTGCTCGCCGATGATCTCGAGGAGCTGACGCAGCGTAACGGTTTGCCCCTTGATGGTGCGCACGGCCTTGCGCAGCACGACGCTCAGGCTTTCGGTGGTATCACTGAATTCTATCGACACGAATGATCCTTGTTCGAGTGGCGCCCCCAGGCTATCGCCGCCGAAGCGACCCCATAAGCCCGCGCAGCAGCGCCCGGCCCAGTTCCCGTCCGACCGAGGAGGCGATGGACTTGGCGAAAGTCTCGCCCACGCCCTGACGCTGGCGCCCGCCGGAGCGCGGCACGGAGGTGGTCCGTGTCTGGCCGGCCCCCTTGGAGTTGCCTGCCGCCCCGGCTTCTGGCGACCGGGCACGCCGGACCAGCATCTCATAGGCCGAGTCCCGATCCCGTACGTTATCGTAGCGGCCGGCAACCGGACTGGCCATCATCGCCTGCTGGCGCTCCTGCGGTGTGGCCGGACCGAGCCGGGATTGCGGTGGGCGGATCATGGTACGGTCCACCATGGTCGGAATGCCCTTGCCGTCGAGAGTGGATACCAGCGCCTCGCCCACGGCCAGCTCGGTAATGGCCGCCGCCGTGTCAAACGCCGGATTTTGGCGGAACGTCTGCGCCGCCGTGCGCACCGCCGCCGCGTCGCGCGGCGTGAAGGCGCGCAACGCATGCTGCACACGGTTGCCCAGCTGTCCCAGCACATCGTCGGGAATATCATCCGGACTCTGCGTCACGAAATAGACGCCGATGCCTTTCGAGCGGACCAGCCGCACAACCTGGGCCACCTTATCGAGCAGAACCTTGGGCGCGTCCCGGAACAGCAGATGGGCTTCGTCGAAGAAGAAGACGAGCACCGGCTTGTCCGGGTCACCCACTTCCGGCAGCTCCTCGAACAGCTCGGACAGCAGCCAGAGCAAGAAGGTGGCATAGGTCTTTGGTGACTGGATCAATCGGTCCGCCGCCAGGATGTTGATCAGGCCCCGCCCATCGGGGGCGCGCCCGATGAAATCATGAAGATCGAGCGCGGGTTCGCCAAAGAAACCTGCCGCCCCTTCGTTCTCCAGCGCGAGTAGCGCGCGCTGGATCGATCCGACCGACGCCTTGGAGACGTTCCCGTACTCGGTCGTGAGCGACGCGGCGTTCTCGCCGATATGGTTGAGGATGGCGCGCAGGTCCTTCAGATCGAGCAGCAGCAGTCCCTGCTCGTCAGCCAAGCGGAAAGCGATGTTCAGCACGCCTTCCTGGGTATCGTTGAGACCCAGCAGCTGGCTGAGCAGCAACGGTCCCATCTCGGACACGGTGGCGCGGATCGGATGCCCCTGCTCGGCGAAGAGATCCCAGTACACCGCCGGGAAGGCATCGAACTGATAATCGTCAAGACCGATCTCTGTGGCCCGTCTCAGCAGGAAATCCTTGGGCGCGCCAGGCTGGCAGATACCGGAGAGGTCTCCCTTGGCGTCGGCCAGGAAAACCGGAACACCGGCCCGCGAAAAGCCCTCCGCCAAAATCTGCAGGGATACGGTCTTGCCCGTGCCCGTGGCGCCGGCGATCAGGCCATGGCGGTTGGCGCGTTTCAGCGACAGATATTGTGGCGCCTGCCCGGTGCCCAGATAAATGCTGTTGGCTCTTAGCAAACTCATGCGCGCATCCTCAATTGCAGACGCCATCGCGGGTATAAGGCACCGAGTTCATCCGCCCCTGAATCACCCCCGCGCGCGAAGACAGGTAGCCGGTTGGTTTGGCCGGGTTGCTACGCAGCGGACTGGGCAGCGACACGGCGAGCAAGGCCGACTGTCGGGCGGTAAGAGCAGACGCCGGGACGCCGAAATAGTGCCGGGCAGCGGCCTCCGCGCCATAGATGCCCTTGCCCCATTCCGCGATGTTCAAATAGACCTCGAGCGTGCGCTGCTTGGGCCACAGCAGTTCGATCCAAACCGTCAGATAGGCCTCGATGCCTTTCCTGATGAACGAGCGGCCGGGCCACAGGAAAAGATTCTTGGCGGTTTGCATGGTGATGGTGCTGGCTCCCCGCGAGCGTTCGCCCTGCTCCAGCTTCTCCAGTGACTCCTTCAGCGAAACCCAGTCGAAACCATTATGATTGCAGAACTTCGCATCCTCCGACGCCAGAACCGCGCGCTGCAGGTTGGACGATATCCGCTCAATGCCAGTCCAGTCCTTGTCGATCCCATAGCCCTGGACGAGGCGGATGACCATCAGCGGCGTGCCCGGCGGCGGCACGAAGCGGTAGATCAGCAAGATCGCGGGCGGCACCAGCAGGACCATCAAGGCCAGCATGATGATAAAACGGGCTATCCGGCGGCCGAAGCCGCGTTTCGCTCTGGACTTGATGCGCCTGCCCTCCCGTCGATCGCTCTGGTTACCCGCAGGGCACATGATGCGTGCGGCCAGTCAGGCGCAGGATATAGGCAATACGATCGCCGGGCACTAGCGGAGCGCGCGGAACAGGCATCGAATGGCATCGACCACCGCGCCGGGTTCTTCGTAATGCCCGAAATGACCGCCAGTCGGATGGCTGGTCACCTGATGGAGATTGTACACCCGGGCCCGCTCGCTCGCCTGGAACGCCGCCACCGGGTCATCCACCGCGGGATCCCTCTCACCACCCAGGAACGTCAGACCCGTGGGCGCCTCGACGGCGGGCATCCGGTCGTGCGACGGCGTCCAGGGATGGCGCGCCGCCTCCGCGTAATAGCGCGCCGAGGTATGGAAGCTGCCGGTCAACCAGTAGAGCATGGTCGTGGTGATCAGATGTTCCTTCGGGAACCGTGCTTCGACATCACCATGGGTATCACCCCACGCGCGGCGCCGCTCGACCAGCCAGGACAGCAGACCCGCCGGGGAATCGTTGAGACCGTTCGCCAGGGTTTGCGGATCGAGCACCTGAACGGCGACATGGCTGGCGATCCGCCGCTGACGGGCATGCAACGCCTCGCGCAGTTCGCCGCGAATGGCGGGCGGCACCAGCGCGCCGCCCGTGATGTCCCATGGCCGTTCGGTGTTGAACAGGGTGAGCGGAATGGCGTGCATCATGTGCACCCCGTAAAGGCTGGCGGCGTATTTATGGCCAAGCTGCGCCGTAACCAGTGCGCCCCAGTCACCGCCACTGGCGCCGTACCGCTCGTAGCCCAGCCCCTGCGTCATCAATTTTTGCCAGAGGTCGGCGGTGCGCCACCAGTTGATGCCCGGCGTGCGCAGCGGCGTCGAAAAGCCGAAACCCGGCAGCGACGGCACGATGACGTCGAAGGCATCGGCGGGATCGCCGCCATGCGCCGCCGGATCGGTCAGCGGGCCGATGATGTGACGCATGTCCCAGAAGCACCAGGGCCAACCATGAGTGACGATCAGCGGGATCGCGCCCGACGCCTGGCTCTTCTGGTGGATGAAATGGACCGGCACGCCGTCGATATCGGCGCGAAAGTGCCGAAAACCGTTCATCTCTCGCTCGGCCGTGCGCCAGTCATAATCCCCGAGCCAATAGTCGACCAGGGTCTTCAAATAGGCCGTCGGGGTGCCATATCGCCAGTCGTCATTGCCGAAGTCGTCGGGGAAGCGGGTGGCTTCGAGCCGGCGTTTCAGGTCGGCGAGCGCCTGATCGGACACGGCAATGGAAAAGGATTCGATGTGCATCCGGCACCACTGCGAACGAGATGGCCATCCCGCCCGAGGCGGAACGGCCACGCTATCCCGGAAGACCTGCTTAGGCCGTCAGTTCCTTTTCGATGGCGCCCGTCAGGACCGGATCGTCCGGCGTGATGTCGGGCGCGAAGCGACCGACGACCTTACCATCGCGGCTGACCAGGAACTTCTCGAAATTCCAGAGAACGTCGGTCTCGCTCTTGGGGCTGAGCCCACGCTCGTCGAGAACCTTCTTCAACGGGCTATCCGGCTTGTTGACCCGCTGCGGATGGGCCGAGATCAACTCCTGGTACAGCGGATGCCGATCCTCGCCCGCGACGCTGATCTTGGAGAACAACGGGAAGTCCACCTCGAACTTGGTGGTGCAGAATTCCTGAATCTCGGCATCGCTGCCCGGCTCCTGGCCCGCGAAATTGTTCGCCGGGAAGCCCAGAACCTCGAAACCCTTGGCATGATAGGTCTTGTAGACCTTTTCCAGGGCGTCGTATTGCGGCGTCAGGCCGCATTTGGAGGCGACATTGACGACCAGCAGGACAGAGCCCTGATAGTCGGCGAGCGAAGTATCCGTACCGTCGATCTTGCGGACGGGAACGCTGTAAAGTGGCGCGGTCATGTGTCTTCCCCATGGTGAAACAGGCCGGGAAGCTTACGGTGCTTTTGCCTCGATGGGAACAGCAGCGGCGCGACTCTCCCCGGCCCGGTCGCGCGGTGTCCAGACGCAAACCCGGTTACGGCCGTTCTGCTTGGCCCGGTACAGGGCCTCGTCGGCCAGACTGTGAAGCACGGCGAACTTGCGCGCATGATGGGGGTAGCAGGCCACGCCCATGGACACAGTGACAGGCGGCAACTCGCCGCTATGCCAGCGGATGCGCAGATGCGACACGTCGTCGCGGAGCTTCTCCGCCATGGCGATGGCGCCATCCAGATCCGTGTCCGGCAGCATGATGAGAAGCTCTTCCCCGCCGAGCCGGCACACCAGGTCGGTGGCGCGGCATCCTTCCATGAGATAAGCGCTGACGCGTTTCAGCACCTCGTCGCCGGCGGCGTGGCCGTGCTGATCGTTGAAGCGTTTGAAATGATCGATGTCGATGGCGATGATGCTGAGCGCGGTCTCCAGACGATCCGCCCGGTTCAACTCGCGCTCCGATGCCTCGTCAAGATACCGGCGGTTATAGAGATTGGTCAGCGTGTCGCGCAGCGCCTGGTTCTCGAGCCGTTCGCGCAGATCCAGATTGACCAGCGCGAGCGCGACCTGCTCGCTCAGCGTCACCGCGGTCCGCCGTGTCTCGCCATCCGCTTCAAGCGAGTCCGCCTCGCCGCCCGAAATGGCGAGCATCCCCACCGTCTGGCCGCGGGCGGTGATCGGCACGCACAGCGCCACGCCCGTATCCGGCAGGTGATCGCACCGGACACTGCGCCCGACATGATTGATCTGCGGCTTTCCCTTGCGGATCGCCCAGCAGTCCGCCGGAGGAAACATGGTGTCGAGGGCATCGCCGCCGCCCCAGGACGTCGCGCGCCGCAGCTGGTCGCGCGAATGGTTGTAGACGAACAACTCGACCGTCACGTCCGGAAGCAGCCGGGCGCCGTGGTGGCTGATGATCCGGTAGGTTTCCCCGCGATCCGACGCCGCATGAAGCTCGTCGGCCATTTCGCTCAGCGCCGCGAGCTCTTCCCCTCGTCTCTCCGCCTGACGCTCGGCCCGCTGTGCGATGGTCAGCGTCCGGCGCATGGCGCGGGTCTGCAGCACCGCCAGCACCAGCATGACAAGGGTGAGAAGCGCGATGGCCGGCGCGATGAAGGTCAGCGAAAAATTCAGGCGCTGGCCGAGGCGTGCGTTCTCGGCCTCCACCGCGTCCTCGATGTCTCGGACCTGTCGGCGGATCTCGTCCATGATGAGCTTGCCTTCATTGGCCGAGATATAGGCGTGCGCCTGTTCGGGTCCGATCTGACGAAGGTCGATGGTGCGCGCCAAAGTCTCCTGTCGGCGCGCGACAAGGCGGGACAGTCCGGCGGCATCGAAGTGAGTGCCGAGCTTGGGCGGGATCATCCGGAGTATCCTCGCCAGCAGGTCATCCGCCCGCGTGAAACTGGTGTGATAGGGCTCCAGAAAAGTTTCGTTGCCGGTGATGGCGTAACCTCGAACCGCCGTTTCCCCGTCCAGCATGGCGATCAGGAAGCGCTGCGCGGTATGGTCCAGTTCCATGTTGCGCTGCAGACGCTTGCCGACATCGGCGAGATAAAGACCGCCGAACATCAGGACGGCAAAGAGCACGCTGGCGACGCCGAACTGACCATATCGGGCACGCTGCTTCTGCAGGAAACGGGAAGGCATTCCGCTGAATATCCGGGTTGTTGGAACATGGGCGTCTCGCGATGGCGGCACTCTGTTGCCGTCGCAAGAAACGCACGCCGCCCTTGTCGCAACGGGCAGCGGCCGAAAGAGCACCTATACTCTAGAAACATCCCGCGTGATTTCAAGCGCAATATTCCTTCTAATTTGTTGTTTTTATTAAATATTCAGCTCTTGCGGCCCCGTTGGAGCTACTTACATCCACGCCGTGGCCTACACAGAGAGGCCACGAAAACCAGTCAGGGACATGCGATTCAGGATGCATCTCGCGTCCACGCCACCCTTCTGCCCAGGAGAGGATTTTTCATGAACAAGGCCCTTAGCACTGTGACCGTCGCCCTCGGCGTCCTCGTCGCCGGCACGGCGGTCGCCAACGCGCAGCAGTCCGCCAATCAGAACCCGTTCAGCGGTTTCTATGTCGGCGGCGTCCTCGGTTATGACAATTACAGCCTCAACAGCAGCGCGACCCTTCCCACCTATGGCGTCAGTGGCGCGATCAACGGCCTCGGCGCGGACGGCGTCGCGGGCGGCGCGATCGTCGGCTACAACATTCCGCTGGGACCTCAATTCATTGCCGGCATCGAGGGCTCGTTTCGCTACAGCGACGCCGACGTGAGCACCACCGTGACCGGACTGGGTTCCGCTGGCGCCAAAGCGCGCGAAAGCTGGGGCCTTGGCGCCCGCGTCGGTTTCGTGCCGGTCGATAACGTGATGCTGTACGCGTCGGGCGGCTGGACCCAGGGCCGCTTCAAGACCGAAGTCGCGAACGCCGCCGGCACCACCATCTACTCCGGCAAGGACAGTCAGGACGCCTGGCGCATCGGCGGCGGCGTCGAGGCCGCGCTGGGCAGCCAGTGGACCGCCCGCATGGACTACACCTACGCCAACTATTCGAACTACGACATCGCGCTGTCCAATACGGACAGCGTCTTCATCAAGCCGACGAGCCATCAGGTGTCGCTGGCGATCTCCCGTTACTTTTGACAAGCGGTAGACTGGGGCCCGGCGTTACAGCCGGGCCCTTTTTTTGTGCGCCTGCCGTGCGTGAAGGGCCGACTCGGCGGGAACGCCCGTTGACAAGCGGCTTCTGAAAAGTCACTTGTTCGCGCCATGCTGGCAATCCGGAACATCACCTTCACCATGGCGGGCAACCGCCTGTTCGATAATGCCTCGGCCGTGATCCCGACGGGACACAAGGTCGGCATGGTCGGTCGCAACGGCACGGGCAAGACGACCCTGTTCCGTCTCATCCGCGGCGAGCTGTCGCTGGACGATGGTGAGATCGAGGTGCCGCGCGCCTTCCGGATCGGCGGCGTCGCCCAGGAAGCGCCCGCGACCGATCATACGCTGCTTGAGACCGTGCTGATGGCCGACATCGAACGCGCGGCCCTGCTCGATGAAGCCGAGACGGCGACCGAGCCGAACCGTATCGCGGAAATCCAGATCCGGCTGGCCGACATCGACGCCTATTCGGCGGAATCCCGGGCCGCCACCATTCTGTCCGGCCTGGGCTTCGACGCCGAGGCACAGCAGCGGCCGTGCCATGAGTTCTCCGGCGGCTGGCGCATGCGCGTGGCGCTGGGCGCGGTGCTTTTCTCGCAACCAGACCTGCTGCTGCTCGACGAACCGACCAACTATCTCGATCTCGAAGGCACGGTGTGGCTTGAAAGCTTCATCGCCAAATATCCTCACACCGCGCTGATCATCTCCCATGACCGGGAACTGCTGAACCGCTCCGTCGACGGCATCCTGCACCTGACCGGCGAGAAGCTGACTTACTACACCGGCACTTACGACCAGTTCGACAACGAGCGCCGGTTGAAGCTGGAACAGCAGATCTCGATGAAGCGCAAGCAGGATGCACAGCGCGCGCACATCCAGAGCTTCGTCGACCGGTTCAAGGCCAAGGCCTCGAAGGCCCGCCAGGCCCAGTCGCGGGTCAAGATGCTGGAGCGGATGAAGCCGATCGCCGCCGTGTCGGAAAACGCCGTGGCGCCCTTCCACTTTCCCGCGCCGGACGAGCTGGCGCCGCCGCTGGTGACGTTCGAGAACGCCAGCGTGGGCTATGACGGCAACACCATCCTGCGCAACCTGAACCTGCGGCTGGACCAGGACGACCGCATCGCCCTGCTCGGCTCCAATGGCGAGGGCAAATCGACCTTCGCCAAGCTGCTGGCCGGACGCCTGCCGCTGATGACCGGCAAGATCACCAAATCGTCCAAGCTGCGCATCGGCTTCTTCGCCCAGCACCAGCTCGACGAACTGGTGGAAGGCGAGAACTCGCTCCAGCACCTGATGCGCAAACTGCCCAACGAGGGTCAGGCTCAGTTGCGCGCCCGCCTCGGCGCCGCCGGGATCGGCGCCGACATCGTGCTCAATCCCGTCGAAAAGCTCTCAGGCGGCCAGAAGGCGCGCCTGCTGATGGCGCTCGCCGCGCTCGAAGCGCCGCACATCATGATCCTCGACGAACCGACCAACCATCTCGATATCGAAAGCCGGGAGGTGCTGGTTCACGCCCTGAACGAATATCCGGGCGCGGTGATCCTGGTCAGCCATGATCCCCATCTGGTGGAGACGGTCGCCGATCAGCTGTGGCTGGTGAAGGACGGCAAGGTCGCGCCGTTCGATGGCGACATGGAAGATTACAAGCGCCTGCTGCTGTCGCAACGTGGCCCCAAGAAGGAGCCGGGCGCCAACCGCAAGGGCGAGAACAAGCCTTCCCCGCCGGTTCAGGCCGCCGCGCCAGCGCCGTCGAAAGCCCAGCGCGCCAACGCAGCGCCGCTCCGCAACAAGGTACGCGATCACGAGAAGCAGATCGCCAAGCTGGAGGCCGATCTGGCGAGGGCGGAAGCAACCCTCGCCGATCCCAAGCTTTACGCCTCGGGTGATAAGGCCAGGATCGAACGCCTGACGCGCGCCGTGGCCGATATCAAGGCCTCGCTCGCCCGTGAGGAAGAGGCCTGGATCGCCGCGCAGGACGCGCTGGAACAGGCCCTCACCGCCTGACACCCTCCGCAAGACTCGCCGGGACAGACGCCGCGACGTGAGGTAGAATTCACGGATTAGGGCGTCGGGGGCGTGGAGGGGAAAATGCTGTCCATCGACACCATCCGGGTGCTCTATCCGCGCGCGCCGGACGCTCACGTGGCCGCCTTCGCCGCACAGGCCGCCACCGTTCTCAAATCCTTCGGCATCGATCAGACCACCAACCGCCTGCACTACTTCCTGGCGCAGATCGGCCACGAGTCGGGCGGCCTGACCATCATGCAGGAAAACCTGAATTACCGTCCCGAACGGCTGCCACAGGTCTGGCCGAGCCGATTCCGGGACCCGGCCGTGGTCTCGCGATGCGCCGGCAGGCCCGAAGTCCTCGCCAATACGGTATATTGCGACCGCATGGGCAACGGACCTTTCGCCTCCGGCGACGGCTGGCGTTATCGGGGGCGCGGATATATCCAGATCACCGGCAAGGACGCCTACGGGCTGGTCGGGCAAAGCACCGGCATCGATCTGTTGCGTGATCCCGACCGCGCCTTCGCGCCCGAGCACGCACTCAAGGTCGCGTGCGGCGTCTGGGCCTGGAAGGGCGCGAACGCTGCCTGCGATGCGGCGGACTTCACCGCCCTGACCCGCAAGATCAATGGCGGCACCATCGGACTGGCGGACCGCAAGGCGTGGCTGGACAAGGTGCGCCGCACGCTGGGCGCGCCCATCCCTGTCGAGGATCAGCCGGACGGACCGGACGTGGTTGCCATTCAGCGCAAGCTTCAGTCGCTGGGATATCGGGAACTGGGCGCGGCCGACGGGATCATCGGTCCGCGCACCCAGGCGGCCATCATACGTTTCCGGCAGGACCGCCGGCTGCCGGATGGCCTCATCGACGACATGCTGTTGCAGGCACTCGGCCTACGCTGACCGTCAGCGCCGGCCAAAGAGCAGGCGGAGCACGCTGCCCACGGTCCGGCGCTTGGCGGACGGACGGCGCTTGCGCGGCTCGGGCGGCACGCCGAGCAGCATCCAGAATTCGTGTCCATCTTCGGGGAGCTTTACCCGAGGAGCGCGGCGCTCCGCCCACAGCACGTAGGAGTGCAGCGACTTGGACATTTTCGCCTCCATGGAGGGCGTCCAGACGCCCGCCACTTCCTTGGCCCACTTCCAGGCGCCCGCCTCGGCGTAGAGACGGGGCTGCGACTGCCAAGGCCCCAGAACATGACCCAATTCGTGCAGCGCCACCGCGTAGGTGATCGCGCTCTTCACTGGCCGAATAGCGATGATGCGGGCTTCCTTGGACGCGCGGCCACCCCGCGAATGAGGCAAGACCCTGATGCCTTCGTTCCGGCAGATCGCGGCGACGTGCAGCCGCATGTCTTCGGGCGTCATGGATAAACGTGCTGCATGGGACCTGTCGGAAGGCGATTCAAAGCTGTGCGTGAGACCCGTCGAAACGCCTACTCGGTCGCGGCGAGGATGGTCAACCTTCGTCGTCGTGGCCGCCATGATCGCCAGCGATGGGACCTTCCTTGAACAGGTTGCTTCTCAATTGATGGTCGAACTCCGGACTGTTGCGGCGGATCCATTCCAGCACCATGGCGGCATGCTCCATTTCCTCGCGCATGTTGTGCAAAAGGATTTCCTTGAGCTGCGCGTCATCACAGTCATCGGCGCGCTGCCTGTACCAGTCGACCGCCTCCATCTCTTCCATAAGGGAGACGATGGCGTGATGCAGGGAAATGGTCTCCTTGGTCAGCCGTTCACGGGGGGCGTGCAAACCTTCGCTCGACATCTGGTGCGCTCCTTCATCCTGTAGCGTGATCGTCAAGAGTCCAAGGCGCGACCGGTCTCAACGCGCCAGGGCTCCTGCGCTATCCTGCACAAGTTCGTGGGCGATGACGACCTCCGCGATGTCGGCTGGCAGCGACAGCCCGCCGCGCGCCCGTTCCAGGGCTTCGTCGGACATGCGCAGGGCCGCCGGACGCAGTGTCGGCGAGGCATGAGAGATGGAGGCGAGCCCCTTCTGGAGCCGAATTCCCACCTCCACAAGCGCCGCGCCGTCTCTCGATATAGGGCGAAAGGCGTCCTCGATCATCTCGGCGCAGTCGATGGGCGCGGCATGAAGCCGGTCGTAAATCACCTCCGGATCGCTCTCGGCCAGATCGCGATCGAACCGGATGAGCAGACGGACCATAGTGCCGATCACATCGATCGCCGTGCCAGGGTCGTTAATGGCCGGCGACAGGGCGCGCGAGGCGATTTCGGACAGTGCGATGAGACCGAATCGGGGATCCTGCAGAAAGGTGCGGGTGTCTCCCAGCGTGAAAGCGGCGCGAATTCGGTCGCGCGTGGCGTCATCCACCTGCCGATCCAGGTAACAGAGAGCCCGACCCGGACTGATGAACACGCCGGACCGCACCGGATTATAGATTCGAACATCCGCTGTCTCCGCGCAGTTCTGCAACCGTCCCGCGTCCACATGCTGCACATAGGCGACGCGGTCCGTGTACAGCGGATACGCGTCCGCGGGAATCTGTGTCAGAGGATGGCCGCCCAGATGACGAGCCTTGGCATGTGAATTCAACGCCGCCTGCGTCACCTCCTCGACCTGATCGATGGTCTCGCCCACCCGCCCAAGGCGCGACAGCCGGTCGATCCAGCCCAGCAAGGTGACCACCACCAGCACGATCACCGCGATCGTGACGGCCAACAGAACAAGCCTGCCGCCCCCGCCGTAAACCCGGGTGCTCAACAGCACGATGCCGACGATGCTGTAGAGAAACGCGCCGATGAACGTCGCCAGCGCATTGTGCGAGGTCGTGTCCTCTATGAGCAGGGTGGCGGCGCGGGGGGTCGTGCTGTTCGAGGCGGCGGCATAGGCCGAGACCATGGTCGTCAGCGAAAAGGTTGCCACCGCGAGCATGCTCGACGCCAGGATCGCCAGGATCGAATCAACCGATCCTGCGCCAATCCGGTCGGAATAGGCCTCTGGCACCATCGGACCAAGCGCGATAGCCACCATCGCCGTCGCGACGCCAAGCAGACAATACAGCGTGCTTCGAAACCAGGTCTGCCTGGTGATCCGCTGCAGGATGAACTGCCATTTCGTATCCATCGGTCGGCCCCCTAGCGTTCGCCCCGCCGGGGCTGGTCCGGCGTGTAGGTGATCCGCGAACGCCTCGGACCGCCGAAGGTGTCACGCATCTTGACATTCCGCCCTTGTTCGATAGTTATATCGCCATGACCCGTCCGCAAAAATCGCTGTCGCTTCGACTTACCACGCTGTCCCTCTAAGGGACCGCGCCGGCTGGCCTTTGGCCGAAAAGACGAACACCACGCGATTGGATACAGGCAAGTGACGGCTCACCTCGACAATAATCATTTCAACTACCGTGCGGCCCGTTTATATGGCGGGGCCTGGCGCGCGCTACGACTTATCGGCGGCCCGCGGGCCTGATCGGGCGCCTTTCGCCTGTCCGCGAGCCGAATGCCGGCAGCACCCTTGCGCCGCGCCGAACCGCCGTCAGACCATTTCCGCCAGAGCGCCGCGCGCGCCGGCACCAGAAGGAACCAAGACCGTGAGCAAGACCGCCATCGACGCCGCCCAGAAATACGTCCCCTTCAAACAGGTCGATCTGCCCGATCGCAAATGGCCGGGCAATGTCATCACCAGGCCTCCCATGTGGTGCTCGGTGGATTTGCGCGACGGCAATCAGGCATTGATCGAACCCATGGACGCCGACCGCAAGGCCCGCATGTTCAAGATGCTGGTCGAGTTGGGCTTCAAGGAGATCGAGGTCGGCTTTCCAGCCGCCTCCGACACCGACTTCGCCTTCGTGCGCCAGATCATCGAAGGCGGCATGATCCCCCAGGATGTCACCATCCAGGTGCTGACCCAGGCCCGCCCCGAGTTGATCGAACGGACCTTCGAGTCGCTGAAGGGCGTGCACCGCGCCATCGTCCATCTGTACAACTCCACCTCGACGCTGCAGCGCCGCGTGGTTTTCGGACTGGACGAAGCGGGCATTACCGATATCGCCGTGCGCGGCGCCAAACTGGTCAAGCAGCTGGCCGACGCGAACCCGGAGACCGACTGGGTCTTCGAATACTCGCCCGAGAGCTTCACCGGCACCGAACTGGAATTCGCCCGCGACGTCTGCGCGGCGGTGATCGACGTGTTCGAGTCTACTCCCGACAAGAAGATGATCATCAACCTGCCCGCGACGGTGGAGATGGCGACGCCCAACATCTACGCGGACCAGATCGAGTGGTGTCACCGGAACTTCCACAAGCGCGACAGCTTCATCCTGTCGCTGCACCCGCATAATGACCGCGGCACGGGTGTCGCCGCCGCCGAGCTGGGCTTCATGGCCGGTGCCGACCGCATCGAGGGCACGCTGTTCGGCAATGGCGAGCGCACCGGCAATGTGGACATCGTCACCCTGGCGCTGAACATGTTCACCCAAGGCGTCAATCCGGAGCTGGATTTCTCGCGCATCAACGAGGTGCGCCAGACCGCCGAATACTGCAACCAGTTGCCGGTGCATCCGCGCCATCCCTATGCGGGCGACCTGGTCTTCACCGCCTTCTCGGGCTCGCATCAGGACGCCATCAAGAAGGGCTTCGACGCACTGGCCGCGTCCAACAGCAAGGTGTGGGAAGTGCCCTACCTGCCCATCGACCCGGCCGATCTGGGGCGCTCCTACGAGGCGATCATCCGCATCAACAGCCAGTCTGGCAAAGGCGGCATCGCCTACATCCTGAAAAGCGATTACGGCCTCGACACGCCGCGCCTGTTGCAGGTGGAGTTCTCGCGCGTGATCCAGCGGATCGCCGACGAAACCGGCAAGGAAATCGAGCCCAAGCTGATCTGGGATACCTTCCAGAGCGAGTACCTGAACCGGACCTCGCCCATCGAGTATCACAGCCACAGCACCCTGCCCGTCCCCGGCCATCCTGACCAGCGCGACATCCATGCCGAGGTGGTGCTGAACGGGGTAAAGCAGGAGATCGAGGGCTTCGGCAACGGCCCGATCGCCGCCTATGTGGACGCGGTGCGCAAGAACTGCGGCATCGAGTTCAACGTACTCGACTACCACCAGCACGCCATCGGCCACGGCGCCGAAGCGAAGTCGGTGACATATATAGAAGCGCAGCAGGGCGACGGTAAGACCGTCTGGGGTGTCGGCATCAGCGCCGACATCGTCGACGCGTCCCTGCTGGCGGTAACCAGCGCCGTCAACCGGATGCTCGCCAGGTAGTCCGGGATACCATCGGGCGCTTCAGCGGTTGATATAGGGCTCGGATGCCGCCAGCGGGGCGGCATCCCTGCACGATGGAGCGATCCGTGACATCCGACGATCTGAGCCTGTTCATCGCGGCGCAATCCCCCGTCTGGAACCAGGTCACCAGCGAGCTTGCCGCCGGGCGAAAGCAAAGCCACTGGATGTGGTTCGTGTTTCCCCAGATCGAGGGGCTGGGGCATAGCGCCATGGCACGGCGCTATGCCCTTGGCAATCTCGATCACGCCCGGCGCTATCTGGCCGATCCCGCGCTGGGCGAGCGCCTGCGCGAGGCCACCCGACTGGTGCTGCGACACGCCGGAGCCCCGATCCGCCATATTCTGGGCACGCCGGACGATTTGAAGTTCCGCTCCAGTATGACCCTGTTCGAACAGGCCGCGACCGAACAGCAGGACCGCGATCTTTTCGGGAAGGCGCTCGCCGCGTTTCATGCCGGCGAGCCCGATCCGAAGACGCTGGAGCTGCTGCGCCAGCGTTAGGCCGGAGCGCGGCGCGGATGCCGCGCTCCGATCTGCTTAGCGCTTTCGCGCCCAGGCTTTCGCTTCGTCCGAGGCAACCCATTTGATCGCATCGGCGAGGAACTGGCGGAATGCCGGGTTGGAATAGGCTGCCGGACCGTCGCCGGCTTCGCTGGCCACCACCGGACTGTTGCCCGTGCGCTTGGCCCAGGCGATCAGATTGCTCCCCGGCGGATGATTCCAGCGGTCCTTCTCGGCCTGCGGCGCCAGCGGCGGCGGGTTGAAGTTGGACGGCGAGTAATCGTAGTCGCTGCGCAGCAGCGGCACGATGTCCGGATTGCTCTCGAACCCCGATGTCTTCAGGTAGATCTCGTCGGTCACGGTAAAGCCCTTGCCAAGGTTCTTCGTCACCGGATGGGACGGATCGACCACGGACAGGAAGTGGGTACCGTTGCGGTGCGGCTCGCCGCCGCCGCCGCGATAGCCGGATCCCGGCACCTTCTCGCCATAGACCTCGGATTCCGACAGGGCGAATGACGTGCCCGAGATGTCGCGCCACAGGCTCCAGCCCGGCCATTGCACCAGCGCATGGTTCAGCAGGACGAGGCCCTTGCCGCTGTCGAGCAGCTTTTCGATGGTCTCGACGTAATGCGCCGGCGGCGCCTTGAAGGCGGCCGCGCCGTCATGTTCCGTGCCCCACATGTCGTAAAACACGACCGCGTCGTAATCCTTGACGTATTCCGGACGCAGGATGATCTGGGCGGCCGGCTGTTCGACCACCGTCGTGTTCAGATCGGGATTTTCGTCGAAGATCGCGTAGAAGCCATTGTAATCGAACGGATGGCCCTTGGTGACCAGCAGAACATTGACGGTCATTGTTTACTTCCCCTGTTTTCGTTGCGGTCGCTACGATAGCCCTGTTACCGGCGGTCTTGCCACGGCGGAAATCGGCCGTTAGGAACCAGCCGGACGAACCTGCGCCTGTGCAGGTTATCATATCGGGCAGCGCCGACGAGGGAAGAGACGGATGAGCAAAATCGTGAGGATCGGATCAGCAGGCGGCTTCCTGGGCGACAGTTCGGTGGCCGCGCCGCAACTGATCAAGGGCGGCAAGCTCGACTACCTGGTCCTCGACTATCTCGCCGAGGTGACCATGTCGCTGCTGGTGAAGTCCCGCGCCAAGAATCCGGACGGCGGCTACGCGCACGACTTCACCGAATGGGTCTGGAAGGAAAACGTCGCCGAGATCGCCCGCCAGGGCATCAAGCTGGTAACCAATGCCGGTGGCATCAGCCCGCGCGCCTGCCGCGCCCGGATGGAAAAGATCGCCGCCGAAGCGGGCGTGAGCCTGAAGATCGCCATCGTCGAGGGCGACGACATCCGCGACCGCATCCCCGCGCTGGCCGCCGAGGGCGTGACCGAGATGTATTCAGGCGCCGCCATGCCCGCGCCGGAGCGGATCACCAGCGCCAACGCCTATCTGGGCGGCCGGCCCATCGCCGAGGCGCTGGCGCGCGGCGCGGACGTGGTCATCACCGGCCGCGTCGTCGATTCCGCGCTGGTGCTTGGGCCATTGATGCACGAGTTCGGCTGGGCCGATACCGACTACGACATGATGTCCGCCGGCAGTCTGGCCGGCCACCTGTTGGAATGCGGCGCGCAGGCGACGGGCGGGCTGTTCACCGACTGGGAAGACGTGCCGGACTGGGCCCATATCGGCTATCCCATCGCCGAATGCCGCGCCGACGGCACGTTCGTCATGACCAAGGCGGAAGGCACCGGCGGCATCGTCACCGTCGGCACCATCTCCGAGCAGACGCTCTATGAGGTCGGCGACCCGCAGGCCTATCTGCTGCCCGACGTGGCCTGCGACTGGTCGGACGTCATCATCGCGCAGGAGGGCAAGGACCGGGTCAGCGTGTCAGGCGCAAGAGGCCGCGCGCCCACCGCCACTTACAAGGTCTGCGCCACCTTCCAGGATGGCTACCGCGCCATCGGCATCCTGCCCATCGTCGGCATGAATGCCGCGGCGAAGGCCGAAAGACAGGCCGCCGCGCTCATCGAGCGGACCGAGGAGATGCTGCGCGGCCGCAACATGGGGCCCTACCGCGCGGTCCATATCGAGAGCCTGGGCGCCGAGACGACCTATGGCGCGCATTCGCGCATGCGCGGCGCGCGGGAAGTAATTTCGAAGATCGGCGTCGAGCACGAAGACAAGGCCGCTTTGGAGATATTCTCGCGCGAGATCAGTGCCCCGATGACCTCCATGATGGTCGGCAACACCGGCTGGTATGCGGGCCGGCCCAATGTCACGCCTGTCATCCGCCTGTTTTCCTTCGCCCTCGCCAAGGACCGTGTGCGCGTCACCATCGACCTCAACGGCAAGACCGAAACTGTCGCCATCACGACAGCCGGCGGGTTCGATCCGGCCAAGATCACCCGGCCCGGCACCGAAAGCGCGAATCTCGGTCCAGACGCGGTGATGGTGAGGCTGGTCGATATCGCCTGGGGCCGCTCCGGCGACAAGGGCGACAAGTTCAACGTGGCCGTCATCGCCCGCCGTCCCGAATATCTGCCCTACATCCGCGCCGCCCTGAGCGTGGACGCGGTGCGCGACTGGTTCGCCCACGAGTTCGCGGGCGCCGCCCATCCGCGCGTCGAACGTTTCGACGTGCCGGGCATGCACGCCCTCAATTTCCTGTGCCACGAGGCGCTGGGCGGCGGCGGCATGGCCACCATGCGCCTCGACCAGCTGGCCAAGGGCAAGGCACAGCAATTGCTGGAGATTGAAGTTCCCCTTCCCGCATCGCTTGCGCAGAACCTGAAACGGGCTGCGGCGTGACACCACGGGCGCACGCGTGTTATTGATTTTCCGAAACAATCTTTGGGGAGAGACGCATCATGGCGAAGATCGGCTACTGCACCGTTGGATCGAACAGGCTGGAAGAGGCCAAGGTCTTCTATGATGCCCTGATGGCATCAATCGACATGAAGCCCCGGTTCGAGCATCCCTCGGGCGGACGTCTTTATGCTGGTGCCGCCGGCATGTTCGGCGTTCTCGGTCCGTATGACGGCAACCCCGCGACGGTGGGTAACGGCTCCATGATCGGCTTCAGCTTCGACACGACCGATGAAGTCGCCGCGTTTCACGCCAAGGCGCTGGAGCTGGGCGGGACCACCGACGGCGACCCGGGCGAGCGTGCGCCAGGCGCTTACTTCGCCTACTTCCGAGACCTGGACGGCAACAAGCTCTGCGCCTTCAAGTTCGGCTGATCGTTCCCGGACGCGGTCCGGGAACGTCTTGATGAACCTGGCCGGCCCCTACTTGGTGTCGGCCGGTTCAGCGCTATCGAGCCGCTTGCGCAGCGCGCCGGCCCAGAACGCAATCGCCTTTTCGACTTCGCTCCAGGCATCGTCGCTCGTCACCGGCGCCGATGCTTCGTGGACCCGCCCGCCCTGACGATCGGCCACCACCATAAGAACCTGGTTGGAGACGGAATCGATCAGTTCGGCCTCGAGGCTCATGCGCACGGCATATTCCGCGAGCGTCGGCTGTCCGCCGGCTTCCGCGCCTTTCGGGAACGCCAGCCAGACATTGGCCAAGGCCGCGCGGATCGCCAGCACGCCTTCGCCGGGCTCGGTGACCACGCTGTACCGGCCGGCCAGCTGCGTCTCCAGCACACTCGTCGCCAGCGCCTGAAGCTTGGTCATGTCCGCACGGCTCAGCCGGTACATGCGCTTGTCGTCACGCAGATAATTGACCGTGATCGGCTCGAGCATGACCGCGCGGTATGCGCCCAGATTCACGCCGGGTGCGGCGAACACCACGTCGAGCTGGCGGTCGCCGACAGGCTGGAGACCGGAAGCGACCGCGTCCGAAACGATGGGATCGGCGGGCTGTGCCGCGACGGGTGCCGCGAGAAACAGCGCCGGGATGAGGCAGACCGCCCGCAGGCGCAGCGATAAGCTGGCAAAAGCCGTGTGATTCAACAGTTCCTCCATTCAAAGCGCGAAGCCTAATGACAACCGCGGCGCGGCACCACAGGCCCGGCCGTCTTTCAGCGGCCTGATCGATCAGTTAAAGTAATGGCGTGCCGAGCGCGACGACTTATATGGCGGACACCGGCGCGATGAATGCCCCGCCAACGCTCTGGCGGCCAGACCGCATCGGCGCTACGTTACAGCCACCAGCACTATACCAGGATATAGTTCACCATGGACCTTTCCTTCGATGCCGAAACCCGCGCCTTCCAGCAGGAGGTCCGCGCCTTCCTCGCCGAGCAGCTGACGCCGGATATCCGCGAAGCGACCGCCAGGACCACCACGGTCTGGGTGGAGAAGGACGTGGTCATGGAATGGCATCGCCGTCTCTACAAGAAGGGCTGGGTCGGCTATTTCTGGCCGAAGGAATATGGCGGCACCGGCTGGACCCCGACCCAGCAGTACATCTTCCTGCAGGAGTGCGCCCAGGCGGGCGCGCCGCGTCTCATTCCCATGAGCCTGCGTTATGTGGGGCCGGTGATCTTCACCTTCGGCACCCAGGAGCAGAAGGACTTCTTCCTGCCCCGGATCCTGTCGGGGGAGCATTACTGGTGCCAGGGCTATTCCGAACCGGGTGCCGGGTCTGACCTGGCGTCGCTGAAGATGCGGGCGGTGCGCGAGGGCGACGAATACGTCCTGAACGGCAGCAAGATCTGGACGACCAACGCCCACGTCTCCGACTGGATCTTCTGCCTGGTGCGCACGGACAATACGGGCAAGAAGCAGGAGGGAATCAGCTTCGTGCTGGTCGACCTGAAGACACCCGGCATCAAGATCGATCCGATCATCACGCTCGGCCTCGATCACGAGGTAAACCAAGTGTTTTTCGACGATGTCCGCATCCCGGTCTCGAACCGGGTCGGCGCCGAGGGCCAGGGCTGGGACTACGGCAAGTTTCTGCTGGAATTCGAGCGGGCCGGCGGCGCGTCGGGCGAATACAAGGCGGCGATCCAGAAGCTGAAGGCCATGGGCGCGGCGCAGCGGAGCGACGGCGCGCCGCTGATCGCCGATCCCTATTTCCGGAGCGAGATCGCCAAGCTCGAGATCGGCGTCATGGGCCTGGAGATGACGGAACGCCGCATCATGTCCTCGGTCGCGGCGGGCCAGCGCCCGGGTCCGGAAGGATCGGTGATGAGCGCGACCGGCGTGGAGATCAACCAGCGGATCAGCGAACTCGCCATCGAGGCGATGGACTATTACGCCGCGCCACTACCGCCGCCGAGCCTGACCGGCATGGTGAATGACGACGAATATCCGGGGCCGTCCTATGGCGCGGCCGCCATGGGCAAGTACCTGAACAAGCGGGCCGCCTCGATCTATGGCGGCGCCAAGGAAATCCAGCGCGAGATCATCTCGAAGGCGGTGCTGCACCTCTGACCCTCGGGCGTTCCAGCGCTATTCGTGATGCCGGTGCCAGTCGGTCGTGACTCCGGACTACATTCCGATATAATTGACATGACTGTCGGTATTGATCGACTGTCATGGCGCTCGGCTGTCTGGGGAGAGACAAGAATGAACGTGGAAGTGAAGCAGCTGGAGGGCCGTTGCCCCGGCCCGAGCTATCAGGACATCATTCGCGGCGACAGCGGCCCGGTCGCCGAAGTGCTGACCCGCCAGTCCAATCCGCCGCAGAGCACGGCCGACATACCGTTCCATCGCTATACCTCGCCCGAGTTCTTCGAACTGGAAATGCAGAAGATCTGGCGCAAGGTCTGGCAGTTCGCCTGCCGCGACGAGCACATCCGCGAGACCGGCGACTATTACGTCTATGATATCGGGCGGTATTCCGTCGTCATCGTGCGCACCGACGATGGTCTCAAGGCCTATCACAACTCCTGCCTCCATCGCGGCACCAAGCTGAAGCCGTCCGCATCCTCGGGCTATTCGCCCACTCTGCAATGCCCCTATCACGGATGGACCTGGAACCTGGACGGCACGCTGAACGAGGTGCCATGCTCATGGGACTTCCCGCATCTGGACTACGAGGCCAACCGCCTGCCGGAAGTGCGGGTGGAAAGCTGGAACGGCTTCGTGTTCATCAACATGGACACGGAGGCGAAGCCCCTTCTCGATTATCTCGAAGTCGTGCCCGAGCACTTCAGGAACTGGGATTTCACCAACTGGTATCCCTACCTGCACATCCAGAAAGAGCTCAGCTGTAACTGGAAGACGGCGCAGGAGGCCTTCATGGAGGCCTATCACACGCCGCTGGTGCATCCTGAAATGACCCATGTGGTCGGCGACTGGAACATGCAGCACGACATCTTCGGCGATCATGTCAGCCGCGACCTGTGCCCGCTCGGCGTGTCCAGTCCGGCATCCAAGCTCGGCCTGAGTCAGCAGGACCTTCTGGACCGTTCTCTCCTGGGCGACCCGGAAATCGTTCCTGCGGAAAAACGCGTGAAGGTGCCCGAGGGCAAGACGGCGCGCGTGGTCATGGCCGAGGAGATGCGCAAGACGTTCAAGAGCACCTATGGCCTTGACATGTCGCATCTGACCGATGCGGAGATGATCGATTCACTGAAGTATAATATCTTTCCGAACCTGTTCATTTACGGCGGTCCCGGCCTGCCCCAGATTCAGCAGGTCCGGCCGCTCGGTACCGACGTGAACCGCTGCACGCTGGAGGTCATCGTCTTCCGCCCCGCCAAACCTGGGGAAGAGCCGGATCCGGCGCAAATCGTCCGGATCACCGAGAAGGACTCCTACAAGGATGTCCCGGGCGTCAGCGAGTTCATGGGCAGCGTGCTGGATCAGGACACCCAGATCCTGGCCTGGCAGCACGAAGGCATGCTGGCCAGCGAGAAAGGCGCCGAGACCCTGTCGCGCTACCAGGAATCGCGTATCCGATGGGTCCACGAGACCATGGATAAATACCTCTCGCGCTAGGCAGAGAAGACCCTTCCACCTCATGACGCGGCGGGCGGCATCAGCCGCGCCGCTTTATGTGGTATTTTAGCCGCACCGTAAGAATGTTTTCCGTCCTGTCGCATCCAATCACGCCGCCACGGCGTACAGCACCCGTTGGGGGCGCGATTGAAGGATGAAAGCATGAAGAAAGTTCTGGTGACCCTCACAGCGCTGGCCGGTGCGGCCGCCGCCTCCCCAACCCTTGCACAGACTGCCGGAGACCAGTGGACTGGCTTCTATGCCGGCGGCTCCGTCGGCTATGCGTTCCAGGGCGGAGACAATGGCTCGAGCATCCTGTTCGACAATGATCTGGACGGCTCGTTTGGCGACACCGTCAGGACGGGTATGGGCGCTGACGCCTTTTCCCCCGGCTTTTGCGGCGGCGCGGCGACCGGCCCGACCCCCGCATCCGGCTGCGACAGCGATGGCGACGGCATTGAATATTACGGCCACATCGGTTTCGACCAGCAGATCAACGACAACTGGGTCATCGGCGTGATCGCCGAGTTCGGTCGTGCCGAGATCGATGACAGCGTGTCCGGCTTCAGCACCACGCCGGCGTTCTACACGATGACCCGCAAGCTCAAGCACAATGCGGGCCTGCGCGCGCGCATCGGCTACACGCCCAACGGCACCACGCTGATCTACGCCACGGGCGGCGGCGCCTACGGTAAGGTCAAGAACAGCTTCACCACCAGCAACGGCGCCAACAGCTTCACCGGCAACGGCAATTCCGATGCGTGGGGCCTGAGCGTCGGCGGCGGTGTCGAGCAGAAGCTGAGCCGAAATCTGTCCGTCGGCATCCAGTACCTCTATACCGACCTGAAGGACAATGACTACCGAGTCGCGGTCGGCCCCGGCACCGCGCCGTCCACCAATCCCTTTCTGCTGGTCAATCCGGCGGGGACGGATTTCCGACGCAGCGACACCAGCCTCAGCTACCACAGCGTCAGGCTGACGGCGTCGTACCGGTTCTAGGCAGCTCTCGCCCGCCGTGTTTCCGTGCGACAAGGAGGCACGGCGGGCCATCATAAACGCGCCGTCCGACTTCACTGCCCTCTTGGCCCGCCCCGCTGAATGGCTTAAAACATTTACGCCTGCATGTACGCAGACCGAATCCAAGCGCGAAACAGGGGAATTCAAGAGATGTCAGTCGAAAACGCCGAGCGGTTTATCCGTTTCATGAAGGACGATGAGTCCTTGCAGCAGAAGATCAAGGCGGCCGGCCCGGAGCAGTTCGAGCAGGTCAGCGCCGAAGCCGGCGCGTCCTGCACGGCCTATGATTTCGTCTGCGCCGTCGTGGACGGCCTGAAGAAGTAAATCGGCCTGCATACCGAATAAAAAAACAGCGCCCATCGGGCGCTGTTTTCCTATCTGCGGCCATGTGTCTCAGTAACGCAGGGTGAGCTGGACCTCGACCGTGCGCGGCATGTTGGTGCTGTTGCCCTGGTCCGCCGCGAAGCCGCCGCCGAGGCAGGACGGACGCGGATCGCCCACACCCGAGCAACCGGTATTGCCGCCGGACAGGGCGAGATCGAGTCCGGGATAGAACAGGTACTGATTGGTCAGGTTCTTGCCGATAATGGCCACCTGCCAGCTATCATCATCACCGCCGATCCGGATCGCCGCGTTGAGCAGGAAATAGCTTCCCTGCACGTCGAACGGATTGGCGAAGACGGTCGCCCAGTATTTGCTGCTGTACTGCGCATCCACCGACAGCCCCAGCATCAATCCGTTCCCGATCGGCGTTTCGTAATTGGCGCCGAGCCCGACGACGATCTTGGGCGCCATGGCGCGCGGCGCGCCACTCAGATCCTGCTGCGGGACGCTGGCGGGCGGCGCCGTGACCAGCGTGCAGCCCTGCGCCGGCGTCTGGCCGGCCCAGCATGGACCGATGAACTGCTTGTAGCGGGCATTGTTGTAGTTGAGGGACCCCCGCAGGGTCAGACCATCGACCGACGGCGGCGCCCAATCCGCGCTGAATTCGAACCCTTCGCTCTTGGACTTGCCGGCATTGGTCGTGATGAAGGCGAAAGTCGGCGAATTGAAGAAGTCGATCTGCAGGTTCTTGATGGTGTAGCGATAGGCGTTCAGCTCCAGCCGCACCGTATCATCGGCCAGCGAGGCCTTGATGCCGCCCTCGAACCCTTCCACGTCCTCGGGCTCGAAGGCGAAATCCTCCACGGTGGAGAACACGCCGAGAATGCCGCTGTTCGAGAAGCCGCCTGACTTGAAGGCCTGCTTGTACGCGCCATACACCGTCAGGTTGGTGGTCGGGCGCCACGTCAGGGTCACCTCGGGCGAGACATCGTCGAACGACGCATCGTCGGTGATCGTGCCGAGAGCGAACAGGCCGACGAAGAACGGGTTCACATAGGGCTGGGTGAAGTAGGAATCCTTGCTCTCGTGCAGGTAGCGCGCGCCGCCCGTCAGTTCCCAGTTCTCCAGGAACTCCCAGATCAGCTGGCCATAGATCGAATAGGTCGATCCCTTGGTCGAAGAGACTTTTTCGTAGGCGGTGTAGACGTCGGTGGGATCGACCGCGGCGCTGTTCTCCGCGCCCGCGAAGATGACGTCCTGATCGAACTGGTTGCGCGTGGTCTGGTAGTAGCCGCCCAGGACGAAATTGATCGGGCCGTCGAAACTGCTCGACACCCGCGATTCCGCTGAAAACGCCCGGTAAGTGTAGCGCTCGGCCGCCCACACCATCGGCAGAGCCGTCAGGTCGTTGTCGTTGGCCCAGCGGTTGCGCAGCCGGTGATAGTTGAGCACGGTGTTCCACGAGAACGTATCGGTTTCGTAATCGACAGTGCCGGTAAGGCCCCACCGGAAGTAGTTCTCGAACGTGTCGCCGTCACGGCGACCCACCAGCGGATTGGTGTCCGCGACGACCTGGGGAAAGGGATTGGAGGCGCCGGTCCAGTCGCCCTTGCACACCTCGCCCGACAGTTGCGACACCCCGCCCAGCGGGCAGAATCGCGCCTCTGTCCCGTGCGTCATGGAGTGGGAGCTGTAGGACGCCACGTCCGGCTTCAGGGTGAGTGTCAGCCGATCGCTCGGCGTTGCCTTCATGGTCAGGCGCGCGAAGAAGTTCTCCTCGCCCGGCCACTTGCCCCAACGCGGCGCGTCGATCGGGTGCACGGTCGAGGCGAAGGTCGCGGCGTCGGTCGTGGTATAGGTGCTCGCGGTCGCCTCGTTGGTGATGTAACCGCCGAACATGTGCGAGGACTGGACGGCGAGGCGCATGCCCAGCTTGTCGCTGATCGGACCGGAAACGATCGCCTCGCCCTTGATGGTCTCGGTACGGAATTCATAGCCCAGCCGGCCGATGACCTCGAACTCGTCGGTCGGGTCGTTGGTCTCGATGGAAATCACGCCAGCCGTCGCGTTCTTGCCAAAGAACAGCGCCTGAGGACCTTTCAGGACCGCGACCTGGCTGGTATCGAACATGCCTTCGTTGATGACCCGGCCCTGACCGTAATAGACCCCGTCCACGATGACAGCCACCGACTGCTCGATGCCGATCGACGTCGATGGCGAGCCGATGCCTCGGATGCTGATGGACGCGCCGCTGCCGCTTTCGGATCGCACGATCATCAGCGAGGGGGTAATGGACGCCACGTCCTTCAGATTCGTGATACTGAAGCGATCGATGACCTCGCCTGGCAGCGCATCGACCGCGACGGGAATGTTTCTCACGTCCTCCTCGCCGCGCTTTCGCGCCGACACCGTCACCGTCTCCAACTGCGCGAGAGCCGCACCGGCATCCACCACGCAGATCGCCGCCACGCTGGCCAGCAACACAATCCTTCGGACGGACCTGTTCCCGGCCCGGGCCATGACGAAATTCATCAGAAATGCTCCCCGCGTCTAGCCCCTGCCGAGGCGTTATCCCGTTCATGGGAAAAGGCTTCTGATGAGGCCTGCTCCCCGTTGCGCTGGTGCCGGTTGATCCGGCCTCTCGCGCCCCGCCCGACCTTTGTCGGGCAGTTAACGCTAACTGACGGTAATGATGAAAACAAGCAATCCATTTGGCTTTAGACGGTGACGACGTTTTTTTGACTGGTTTCCTTAGGCCTTTTCAGCAAGCATGCTTGGACCGAGCCACAGATGGTCGCCTCGTGCGCATACGTCAGGAGCAGGAAAATGGGGAAAGACGAACTCGCCGGCGTGGCCGGCACCGCCGCCATCGAACCGGTTCTGCGCGGTGATCCCATCACCGGAGACCGGTATTATTCACGCGATTTCGCCCGCCGCGAATGGGATGCCATGTGGACCCGCATCTGGCATATCGCCGGGCGCGAAACCGACATCCCGGATGCAGGCGATTATATGCTGCACAACTTCCTGCAGGAGTCGGTGGTCGTCTTTCGCCAGCGGGACGGGGCGATCCGCGCCTTCTACAATTCGTGCCGGCACCGAGGGAACCGGCTGGCCTGGAGCGAACAGGGTAGCGGCGACGGGCTGACTTGTTCCTACCATGGTTGGAAGTGGGGCATCGACGGCGTGCTGGAACACGTCCAGGACCCGGACGACTTCGCGGACGGCAACCCGTGCGGCACACTCAAGCTGGTCGAGGTCGCCTGCGACACCTGGGGCGGCTTCGTCTGGTACACCATGGATCCCGAGCCCCGCCCGTTGCTCGACTATCTGGACCCGATCCCGCGCCTGTTCGCCAACCGCGACCTGAAGAACATGGTCCGACCGGTGTGGCGCACCTTCGACGTGGACGCCAACTGGAAGTTTTCATCGGACAATTTCAACGAATCCTATCATCTGCCAACGGTCCATCCCCAACTGGCGACGACCACCGACGAGGACTATCTGAACACGATCTTCGAGATGTATCCCAACGGGCACAACCGGATGATCGAACAGGGCCAGCCCTCCATGCGCGCGCCGCACCCCAACGAGGTCGAAGCCCCTTGGGACGCACTGCTGCAGCAATGGGACCTGAACCCCGCCGACTTCGCCGGGCGTGCCCGCGATGGCCGTCTTGCCTTGCAGAAGCAGCGCCGCGCGCTCGGCCCGGCGCGCGGTTACGCCTACTATGCCTCATGGTCGGACGACGAGCTGACCGACTATTTTCATCACACCCTTTTTCCGAACGTGACCATGACCGGCACCTTCGAAGGCGTGCATTTCTTCCGCACCGAGCCGCACCCGACTGATCCCGAGAGATGCACCTTCGATTACTGGTTCCTCGCGCCCAAGGTCGAAGGCGCCACGCAGGTCGCGACCATCGTCGGCATGCGCCCCCTGGAAGAGGCCGATCACGAGATCATTCCCTATGGCAGCGGCACGCCGATCCCCGACATGGCGGACTCGTTCCTGATTCAGGACCTCAGCGTCGCCGTGGGCCAGCAGAAGGGGTTTCACTCACGCGGCTATACCGACGCGCATCTGAGTGGACAGGAAAGCCGCGTTCGCCGGTTCCACGAGGTGCTGAACGACTATCTGGAAGGCCGCAGATAAAGACAGGAGAGATCGCCATGGCTTTCGAAGGGCCTGTTGAAGACCGCCTCGCCATTCGGGAACTGGTCGCGACCTATGGTGACGCGGTCACCCGCAACGATCCGGCCGAATGGGGCAGTCTCTGGGCGGAAGACGCCTCCTGGAGCATGCCCGATTTTCCAGGCTGGGAACTGATGGAGGGCCGGGAGACCATCGTGGCCACCTGGATCGAGGCGATGAAGAACTACCCGTTCCAGTGCAACATCCAGACGCCGGGCTCCCTGGCGGTGACCGGCGACCGGGCGACCGGCCGCACCTACACGTCGGAACTGGTGACCGACGCGACCGGCGCCACCTACCGGGTGACGGGCCGCTACGATGATGAGTATGTGAAATCGAACGGACGCTGGCTGTTCCAGCGGCGCGCTTTCAAGGTCCTGCATCAGGGCTGACGGCGCGGTGAGGTGGCGGCGCGGTCTGTGAATTGCCCGATCACGCCAGCCTTGCTACTCTGCGCCGGCCCGGCCCCGAACAACCGCCGTGGCGATCCTGGGAGGGACGATTTCCATGAGCATTCTCTGGACCATACTGATCGGCTTCGTGGCGGGTGTGATCGCCAAATTCATCATGCCCGGCAGCAACGAGCCGAAAGGCTGCATCCTCACCACCATCCTGGGCATCGTCGGCGCCGTGGTCGCGACCTATCTGGGACGGGCGCTCGGCTGGTACATGGAAGGCGAAACGAGCGGTTTCATCGGCGCCATCGTCGGCGCGATCATCGTGCTCGCCATCTGGGGCCTCATCGCCGGCCGCCGCCGCTAGATCTGCGGCGCTTCAGCCTCATCCCTCGCCGCCCAGACCCATGGCGACGCTGAGGTCGGCGTAGGCCAGCGCGGCATCCGCCCGGGCGGCGGCCAGCGCGGCTTCGGCATCGAAAGCAGCCCGCTGGGCGACCAGAACCTCGAGCAGCGGTGACAGCCCGGCGCGGTAACGGGCGCCGGCGAGAGTGGTCTGGTCCCGGGTCAACGCAAGCGCCTTGTCCAGATCGGCGCGCCGCGCCTCCGCCGCCGATCCGGCGGCCAGCGCACGCTCGACGTCGCTGAGCGCCCGTGCCGCCGCTTCGCGATAGACGTATGCCGCCGTCTGCAGGCGGGCATCGGCGCCGTCGCGCGCCCCTTCCAGCCGCCCGAAGCTGAGCAGCGTGCCAGCCGCGTTCGCCCCCAGCGCATAGACCGCGCCCGGCCCGAGAAAGGGCGTGGCCGGCGACACGTCCTGCCCGCCGACCATGGCGGACAGTGAAAGACGCGGCCAGAAATCGGCGCGCGCGGCGCGGGCATCGAAGCCGGCGGCGGCCAGCGCCTGCTCCGCCTCGCGCAAATCAGGACGGCGTACCAAGACTTCGGCCGGGGCCAAGGCCCGCGCGGCGACACTGGCCGGCGGGATCGCGGCATCTCCGGCCAGAACGCCGGCGAGCCCCCCCGGCGGACGGCCAAGCAACGCTTCGAGCGCCAGCCGGGCCTCCGCCTCCACGAGGGCGAGTTCTTCCGGGCGGGTCCGCGCCTGGGCAAACGCGGCGCGCGCCTGGACGGTGTCGAGTTCCGGCACCAGCCCCGCGCGGTGACGCGACGCAGCGATCTGGGCCGTCTCCTCCAGCGAGGCGGCGGTACGGATGGCCGCGCCGCGCTGCTGCTGCGCCTGGCGGATCGCGATGTAGAGGCGCACGGCGGTGTGCCTCACCTCCATTCTTGTCGCCGCCAGCCGGGCTTCGGCCCCCAGCGCCCGAGCATTGGCGGCGGCCGCGCGGCTGCGCTCCGCTCCGGAAATATCCGGCGACCATCCCAACGTCAGCGAACCGCCGTAGCTGTCCGAACGGACCGGGTCGTCTCCTGCCTTGCTGCGCGCCGCCTCGCCGCCGGCGGTGATCCGGGGCGCGAGTTCGGCACGGGCGCGGCGCAATCCAGCCCGCGCCTCCGCCAGCCGCGAGCGGGCGATCTCCACCGTATCGGCGGAACCGGCCTCGGCCACGATGCGCTCGAGCACCGGATCACCATAGCCGCGCCACCACTGGTCACTGATCTCCGCCGCCGGCAGGGTAGCCTGCGACCATGCTGCGGGAACCGCCCTGGGCTCAGCCGTTTCCGGGATGGACGTACAGCCGGCAAGAGCAGCGATGAGGATAAGCGAGGCAGGCGTCTTCATGACCGGCGCTCCGCCTGCCGGGCCAGCGGCGGCGCCTCGACGTAGACGTCCATGCGCTGGCCGACGAAGGCCGGCGTCCCGGCGGGCTCGAAGGCGTAAATGGCCTCGATTACCCGGCTGGCGACCCGCTCGGCACCGCCCGCAAGCGCCCGTTTCTCCACCGCCTGCGGCTCGAAACGCACGAACGTCAACGGAATGCGCCGGTCCGCGCGGCCGCGCAAGGTACCCGAGGCGGTCGCGCCATCGGCGACGCGGGGAATATCGGTCTCATCGATCTCGACCCGTACATGAAGTTTTTCGGCCGAACCCATCGTCATCAGGGGTGTCTGGGCGGGCCCCGCCGCCGCGAACTCGCCCGGACGGATATCCACGCTGAATACCCGCCCCGTGATCGGTGCGCGAACGGTCAGCCGGTCCAGTTCGGTCTGCACCGCGGCCACTTGCGCGTCGGCGGCACGCAGCCCGGCCCGGGCCTGCTTCACCGCCGCCGCCGCCCGCTCGGCACCGAAGCGGCGCCGGGAGACTTCGTCGATGCTGACCGCACGCGGATCGGCCACCGCCTCGAACAGCTCCAGGCGCTGACGCTCGTCCGCCAGCGCCACCTCGGCGGCCGCGAGAGCGGCCCTCGCCACCTCCTGCCCGGCGGCGGCCTGCGCGAGTGCGGCCTGCTGCGCCCGGTCGTCGAGCCGGAACAGCGGCGCATGAACCGTCACGGATTGCCCCGGTACGACGAACACCTCGCGGGCCACGCCCGGCAGTTCCGTGGCGATGGCGATCATCTCGCTCATGGGCTCCACCACGCCCACGCCCGCGACCGCCGACTCGAAGGGCGCGGCGGAAGGTGTGAGCACCGGTTCCGTCCGACCGCGCGCGGGACGCACGGTCGAGACGATCGCGAAGACCAGCAACCCGATGGCGATGACCGGAAGGCCGTAGCGCGTGACAATGCTAGTGGACATGCAGTTCCTCCGGCAGCGTGTTGTTGGCGGAATCGCCGGCGATGCGACCGTCTTCCATGGCGATGATGCGATCGGCGTAGTGGTAGATGCGGTTGTCGTGGGTCACCACCAGCACGGCACGGCCTGGATCCGCGCTAGCGTCCTTGAGCAGCGCCATAACCTGCCGTCCGGATTCCGCGTCCAGCGCGGCGGTCGGCTCGTCGCAGACCACCAGCGCGGGCTCGTGAACGATGGCGCGGGCGATGGCGACCCGCTGTTGCTGCCCGCCGGACAGCTGGCGCGGCAGCTTGGCCACATGCGCGTCCATGCCGAGGCGCTCCAGCACGTCCGCGGCCTTGCGTGCCGCGTCGCGCAGCGACAGGCCTGCGGTGACCAGGGGCATGGCGGCGTTTTCCGACGCCGTCAGCGCCGGCAACAGATTGTACTGCTGGAAGATGAAGCCGATGTGGTGCCGGCGAAACCTGACCTTCGCGCTGTCCGCCATGGCCGTGATGCGCTGGCCCATGATGTCCACCTCGCCGGCGGTCGGGCGAAGGGTGCCGGACAGGATCGACAGCAAGGTCGTCTTGCCGCAGCCCGAGGGCCCGACGAGCATGCTGAGCGCGCCCATGTCGACGCTGAAGTCGACACCATGCAGCACCCTGGTCCGGGTGCCGTTGGACCCGAACTCCATATCGATGGCGCGTGCCTCCACGGCGTGGCTCATGCCCTATCCCCTGAAGACGATGGCGGGATCGACCCGGAAGACCTTGAGCAGGCTGCCGAGCGACGCGATGACGATGATGAGGCCGACGACGCCGGCCACGCCGGCCAGCACCTGCCAGCGGAGGACGAAGCCTTCCAAAGCGGGCACGCTCTGCGTGAAGCTGAAAAAGATCGCGCAGGCGCCGATGCCGAAGCAGAAGCCGATGGCACCGACCACGGCGGCCTGCAGCAGCACCATTCCGGCGATCTGGCCATTGGTGGCGCCGATCGCCTTGAGCGCGCCGAACTGTTTCAGGTTCTCGATCACGAACAGGTAGAAGGTTTGCGCCGTGATCGCCGCGCCGACGATGATGGCCAGCATGATGGTGATCCCGAAATTGACGGGAATGCCGGTCCGGGTCAGATAGTAGAAGATGCTGCGCCAGGCGAAGCCCTCACGCGTATGCGCCTGCAGCCCGGTCTGCGCCTCGATCCGGCGCGCGAGCTCTTCCAGCGCGACTCCGTCCCGCGCCCGCGCCAGGACGAAGCTCATCTTGTTGCGGGTCGGCGGCGTGACCGACACCGCCTGCGAATAGCGCATGTAAGCGACGGGAAAGGTGATGAACGGCGCCGACGCATCGACGATGCCGCGCACCACGACCCGGTTGTCGTTGATCTCGGCTTCCTGCCCCATGGCGCTCAAGGGATCCTTGCCGGGCCAGATGAACGCGGCGCCCTGGGCATCGAACAGGATGGCGTCCGGCTCGCGCAGGCTCTCCAGGTCGCCCGCCTGCCAGATGCGGGGCGCGCCGACCAGCGTCTCGTCATCGACGCCGATCAGACTGACCTGATTGACGAGACCATCCGATGTACGGAAGATGGCCAGGCCCTTGTAGAACGGAACCGCCCACTCCACGCCCTGCACGCTGCGCACGCGGCCCAGCGCCTCGTCGGGCAGCGCTTCAACCTCGTCGATGTAATTCACCCGGGGATCCATGACCCAGACATCCGCTTCGCGCACGTCCAGCACCTGGCTCGCCGTCCGGTTCATCAGGCCGATGAAAATGGAGATCTGCTGGCTCATCAGCAGGGTGGCGAACGCGATGCCGAAGATCAGCGCGAAGTACTTGGCGCGGTCGCCGGTCAGCATTTTGAGCGCGACTATCCTCATCCTCGGAACCCTCCTGTTCCGCGGTGCGTCGCCGGTATCCGGCGCGGCGATTTGAACTGAGCTACATTTCTAATTACAATACTAGTCTGGCTAGTATGTCAATTGGGAGAGACGGTATTATCGAACCCACCGAAAAAAAGTCGCGCGGCCGCCCCCGCGATACGGCGAAGCAGCAGGCGATCATCGCGGCGGCGCAGCGCCTGTTCCTGCAGCACGGCTTCGAGGCGGTGAGCATGGACGCCATCGCCGATGCCGCCGGCGTGGCGAAGGCGACCGTCTATGCGCGCTTCAAGGACAAGGAAGCGCTGCTGCAGACCGCCATCATCGCCAAATGCTCCAGCTTCATGGACGAGGCGACGCTGGCGCCGCGCCCCGGCCAGCCGCTCGCCGAAAGCCTGATGGCCATCGCCCGCCGGTTCCTGGCGCTCATCACGGATTCCGATGCCGTCAGGATGCATGGCCTCATGCTCAACGAGGGCGAGCGCCATCCCCAGTTGCCGGACCTGTTCTTCCGGACGGCCATCGAGCCTACCAAGGCGAAGGTCGTGGCGTTCCTGCGCGCCGAGATGGAAAGCGGACGCCTGCATATCCCGGACCCGGAAATGGCGGCGTGGCAATTCCTCTCCATGGTGAAGGGAGAAGCACACATGCGCGCCCTGCTCCACCTCGACCCGAGGGACCCAGCGTACACCGAAGCCTATCTGGCCGACTGCGTCGACCTTTTCCTCGCCGCGCGCAGTCGCGGCGCCCGCTAGACCGGGATCGCGCGAGAGCCATGCGTCGCCGCCAGTTCGGCGGGCTGGCGACACCACCCTGGATCGCGCTAGCATTCAAGGGGCGCCGACATGGATGGCAAGGGCGAACGCGGACTCATGACCCAGCGGGATGGCCGGACCGAGACCTATCCGCTCTTTGCGCGGAATCTGGACTGGAACCTCTTGAAGGTCTTCCACGAGATCGTCTCGGCCGGCGGCATCACCGCGGCCTCGCGTGCCCTGAACAAGCAGCAGCCCACGGTCAGCGCCGCCCTGAAGCGTCTGGAGGATCATCTCGGCGTAACGCTGTGCGACCGGACGGCGCGCGGCATCGAGCTCAATCCGGCCGGCCGGGCGTTGTTCGCGGCGTGCGAAGACATCCACGGCGCCATCTGCCGTCTGCCGCTCGATACGGCGACGGCGGCGGGCACGCTGGCGGGCGCGGTCGCGGTCCGCATGATCTCGGACCTTGTGTCACCAGAGATGGATCGCGCCACCATCGCGTTTCACCAGCAGCATCCGGGCGTCGAGATCCGCTTCGACATCGCGCCGTGGCGTGCGGTGATCGACGCGGTCAAGGCGGGCGAGGTTGATATCGGCGTCGCCTGTGACAGCGCCCCCAGTGAAGAGCTGCGGTACGAGTCCCTGCTGGTCGAGGTGCAGCAACTCTATTGCGGCCCGAGTCATCGGCTGTACGGCCAGCCGCCGCGCCATCCGCGCGACCTGGTCGACGAGGCGTTCGTGCTGACCGGCCAGGATGAACCCGAGGATCTCGAACATTTCCGCCGGCGCTTCGGATTGGGTCGCCGGGCAGGTGGATTTGCCGAGACGCTGCACGAAGTGAAGAAGCTGATCGAACTGGGCATCGGCGTCGGCTTTCTCCCGACCGTCGTCGCGCAGGACGGCGCGCCTCTCTGGCCCCTGCTGCCCGAGGCACTCCTGCCGAGCTATCACGTCTATCTGGTCACCCGCCCCGATGAAACGCTGAGCGCGCCTGCACGATCGCTATTGGAGATGATCCTTGCCAGCATGGAGCGCCCATAGACTGGGTCTATGCCTTGCATTGACAGTGAACGGCTACCAGCCTGCCGACGTTGGCAGCAGACTTGCCGGATGCAGATACAAACGGCAATGCCCCGTATGGGCGATCTTCAAGGCCTCTGGCGGCGCTCGCTGATCGCGTGGCCGGACGGACGGCGCGACGAGACGACGAGCGTCCACTACCTGCAAGGCCCTTCCCGGTACGCCGATCTGCGCTGTCCGGCCAATCGGCCCGATTTCAGCCGGGTGCAGCGGCTGGATGACCTGACTGCGGACGATGTCGCCTGGCTCGCCGCTCAGGAGGGGTTCGCCGGCACTCTGGTCGCCGACGGCGATGCCTTCGAATGGCGCAGGACCATCGACTTTCAGCCCCCTAGCGACCAATCCGATGCCGGCCATTTGTGTTTCGAAGCCGGCATGCTGGTCGAACAGGGGCGCGACGTGCCCTACATCGAGCACTGGCACCGCGCGAGTGAGGTTAATCGGCCCTGCGGTGCGCTGCACCTTCGCCAATCGGATACCGGCATCGACGGATTCATCGTCCGCGTCGGCGACGCCTTCATGTATGCGCGGGACCGCGCGGCGCCGCTGCCCAGAAACGTCACCCTGTCGCAGTGCGTCGGCGGCAGCGGATCGCCCGCCGCCGCGCGCGCCATGATCGACTGCGAGATCTCGGCCGGGGGCATCCAGGCCGGTGTCTGGCGCATCGAGCAGTCGAGCCTGCCCTTCCGCGAGGGGCGCGAACTGGCGCTGATGTCCATTCCCGGCGCTGGCCGGCTTTCGTCGTCCGACATCGCCCCCGACGGCGCGCCCTTGTTCCGCGACTGGAAGATCATCGCCGCGGAAGGTGACACCGACTCGATCCTGAACTGTCTTTCCCCGCTGCCCTGCACCCCCTGACCCCTCTGGAGACCGAAATGACCCGCTGGAGCTTTCGCTGGACCCCGACTTTCCTGGTGGCCCTCATTGCTATGACCCTGTCGGCGGCCTTCGTGCCCGCCAAGGCCCAGACCAAGAAGAACTTTACCGTCGCATGGTCGATCTATACCGGCTACATGCCCTGGGCCTATGCCGAGCAGTCCGGCATCCTGAAGAAGTGGGGCGACAAGTACGGCATCTCCGTCAAGGCGGTGCAGATGAACGACTATGTTGAGTCCATCAACCAGTACACCGCAGGGCAATTCGACGCGGTGGTCGGCACCAACATGGACGCCCTGACCATTCCCGCCGCCGGCGGCGTCGATACGACAGCCTTGCTGATCGGCGACTATTCCAACGGCAATGACGCCATCATCCTGAAGGGTAAGGGCAAGAGCCTGAAGGACATCAAGGGCCAGACGGTTAGCCTGGTGCAGTTCTCGGTGTCCCACTACATGCTCGCACGCGCGCTGGGGACGGTCGGCCTGAAGGACAGCGATGTCGAGCTGCAGAACATCTCCGACGCCGATTTCGTCGCCGCGTTCCAGACCGGTGGCGTCGATGCCATCGTCGCCTGGAACCCCGGCCTGATGCAGATCCAGCAGAACAAGGACATCAGCGTCGTCTTCCTGTCGACCCAGATCCCGGCCGAACTTCAGGACATCCTGATGGTCAACACGGCCACTCTTCGGGCCAATCCCGCGCTCGGCAAGGCACTGACCGGCGCCTGGTTCGAAGTCATGGCCATCATGGGCAAGCAGGACGCGCAGGGGATCAAGGCACGCCAGTTCATGGCCGAGGCCTCGGGCACGACCCTGGCGGAATTCGACGCTCAGGTGAAAACGACCTATTTTTATTATGAGCCGGCGGATGGTGCCGCCTTCGTCGCCTCGCCGGAGATGATGGCCATCATGGACCGCGTCCGCGGCTTCTGCTTCGCGAACAATCTGATGGGCAGCAACGTGAAGTCGAAGGATGCCATCGGCATCGCCTTCCCCGGCGGCAAAGTGCTGGGCGACAAGGCCAACATCAAGCTTCGGTTCGACGATTCGTACATGCGGATGGCCGCTGCCGGCAAGCTTTAGTCCTCGTTCAAGGAAGATCACCCATGAGCACGCCCGAGCGATTCTCCCGCATTCCCATGGTCGATATCTCCGGCCTCTACGGAGATGACGCGGCTCAGGACCGGGTGGCCGAGGCACTGGGACGGGCGGCGCGGGAGGTCGGCTTTCTCTACGTCACCGGCCACCGCGTCGACGAAACATTGTTCGACGGTGTCCTCGATGCGGCAAAACGGTTCTTCGCCCTGCCCCTCGACCGGAAGATGGCGGTCTATATCGGCCGCTCGACCAACCATCGCGGCTATGTGCCCGAAGGCGAGGAGGTTTTCGCCTCCGGCAGCAAGGATATGAAGGAAGCGTTCGACCTGTCCCGCGACCTGCCGGACGACGACCCAGACTACCGGGCCGGCAACCCGCTGCTCGGCCCGAACCAGTGGCCCGATCTGCCCGGATTCCCCGAGGCGGTCAGCGCCTATTACGAGGCCGTGTTCGATCTGGGCCGAGTGCTTGCGAGCGGCTTTGCGCGGGCCATCGGCGAGGCGCCCGAGTTTTTCGAGCCTCATCTGATCAAACCGCCGAGCCAGCTCCGGCTGATCCACTACCCCGTCAACGACCGCGCGCGCGATCAGCCCGGCATCGGCGCCCATACCGACTACGAATGTTTCACGCTGCTCAAATCCACAAGCCCCGGCCTCGAAGTCCTGAACGGCGCGGGCGAGTGGATCGACGCGCCGCCGGTGCCTGGTGCCTTCATCGTCAATATCGGCGACATGCTGGAGTTGCTGACCAATGGACAGTTTGTCGCCACCTCCCACCGGGTCCGCAATCTCAGGGAAGAACGCTATTCGTTTCCGCTGTTCTTTTCCCTCGACTACGACACAGCCGTCCAGCCGCTCGAGCGGTTCGTCGCCCAGGGTGAAATGAGACGGCCGGGTCTGGTGGCCGGTGAACACCTCTTTGCCCAGACGGCGCAGAGCTTCAGCTACCAGAAGGCCCGGCTCGCCAAGGGCGAGATCTGCCTGCCCGATAACGCCGTGGGACTGTCGTCCTTCGGTCAGGAATCCCGGCTGGATCGCCCTCGCGTATGACTAGACCGTGTCACGGTGGTCGCGGATCGCCGTCAGGAACATGTCGCCGAATTCGCGCAGCTTGGCGGCGCCGACGCCATTGACCTCGGCGAACTGGTCGCTGTCGCGCGGCCGGCGCAGCGCCATGTCGGCGAGCGACCGGTCGGAGAAGATCACATAAGCCGGGACCTGCCGTTCCTTGGCCAGCCTGAGCCGCAATTCCTTCAGCGACGCGAGCAGCGACACATCCTCGCCGCTCATGTCCTCCATCGCCTCGATCTCGCGGCCCTTACGCTTGCCGGCGCGCTGCAGCACTTCGGGGCGGAAGCGGAACACCTCATCGCCATGCATCAGGGCCCTGCCTTTGGGCGTGATGCCCAGGCCGCCATAGCCGCCGATGTCGATCTTGAGGAACCCGGCGGCGACGAGCTGCCGGATCATGGAGCGCCATTCTTCCTTTTTGCGGCCGGCGCCGGCGCCGAAGACGGGCAACTCATGGTGACCGGCCGAGATCACCTTCTCATTATCCGCGCCGCGCAGGATATCGATCACGTGCGCCGCTCCATAGCGCTCGCCGCTGCGGTGCACCGCCGATAGTGCCTTGCGCGCGTCTTCCGTGCGGTCCTCCAGCGCGACCGGGTTGAGGCACAAATCGCAATTGCCGCACGGCTCCGATGGCTCACCGAAATAGGCGAGCAGGATCTGGCGCCGGCACATGGGCGCCTCGCAATACCCCAGGAGCGCATCGAGCCGCTGGTGTTCGCGCCGCTTGCGTTCCTCACCGGCTTCCTCCTGGTCGATGAACATGCGGCGCATACGGATGTCGGCGAGACCGAACAGCATGTGCGCCTCGGCCTTGCCGCCATCGCGACCGGCGCGGCCGATCTCCTGGTAATAGGCTTCAAGGCTGCCCGGCAGGTCGGCGTGGAAGACGAACCGCACGTCGGATTTATCGATGCCCATGCCGAAGGCGATGGTCGCGACCATGACCATGCCCGGTTCGGTCATGAAGGCATTCTGGTTGACCTCGCGGCCTTCCTTGTCCATGCCAGCGTGATAGGCGCGGGCAAGGACCCCGTTGGCGACCAGAAATTCGGCGGCTTCCTCGGTCTTCTTGCGCGACAGGCAATAGACGATGCCACTCTGGCCCGGGTGGCGCTTCACGAAGGAGAGCAACTGCTTCTTCCACTCGTGCTTGGGTTCGACCGTCAGCTTGATATTGGGCCGGTCGAAGCCGAGCACCAGCATCTCGACCCGGCCGCCGAACAGGCGCTGGGCGATATCGGCCCGCGTCACCTCGTCGGCCGTCGCCGTCAGCGCCGCGACCGGCACGCCGGGAAATACCTCGCGCAGCCGCGACAGCGCCTCGTATTCCGGCCGGAACGCCGGTCCCCACTGCGAGATACAGTGCGCCTCGTCGATGGCGATCAGCGAAATCGGCAGCTTGGAGAGCGCAGCGAGCATGCGATCGGTCATCAGCCGCTCCGGCGCCATGTAAAGCAGGCGCGTCTGGCCGGACGCCGCCCGCTTCCACGCCATCACATTGTCGTCCCGGTGACGCGAGGAATTGATGCTTTCCGCCGCCACGCCGGCAAGCCGCAGCGCGGCAACCTGATCCTGCATCAGTGCGACCAGGGGTGACACAACGATGGTCAGCCCGCCCATGACCAGCGCGGGCACCTGAAAGCATAGCGATTTGCCCGAGCCGGTCGGCATGACCGTCAGCACATGGTTGCCTGAAAGAATGGTGTCGACGGCCTGCTCCTGACCCGGACGGAAATCGTCGAAGCCGAAGACGTCCTTCAGGACCTGGCGTTTGGGATCTTGCGGGGAATCGGGGCGAGTCATCAGGCCCTTTTTAGTCCCAACCCATCAATGGATGCTACCTCCGCGTCCGATAGCGGCCCACGTTTCGCCGCCTCGACGCAGGCGGCGAGTTCAACCCGATTCTTGACACCCAACACGACCGTATCGACTCCGGGCATTGACAGCGCATAGCGATGCGCCAAGACGGCAGGGTCCTCGCCCCATGCGTCGCAGAGCGCGCGAAAGCCCGCGGCCGCTTGATAATCGACGACGGTTGCCTCGTCCTCTGGCAAGGCGCGATCGATGCTGGCGCAGAGCGACCCTGCCGCGACGGCGCGAATACCCATGACGCCAATACCGTTTCGACGTGCGGCTTCGATGATGGCACGAGGCTCGCCTGGCTCGTCATACATCTTCATGTTGCCTACGGCGTCCATCACATTGGCAACCGCCTGCACGACCGCGGGCCTGGTTTCCTCCGCGAGGGCCTGTCTCACCACCAAGGGAATACCGGTGCCAGTGATTCCCCACGCACCGATCAGGCCAGCCGATTGCAACCGCTCCATCGCGGGAATGACGGCATCAAGGTAAAGCGACCAGCGGGTCGCGAACCTGTCCTGACGCTCGGCGAACCGCGGGTAGAGATAATCGTCCGGACAGATGTTGGAGTGGAGGAAGAACAGGTCGACCCGGTCCAGTTTCATGTGATCGAGGCTTCGCCGCAGCGACGCTTCCATCTTGGAATAGACCTCGGCCGCCGCCGGCGAACCCAGCTGATATTTGGTCGTGACTCGCACGCCATCGGGCAATTGTCCGCCAAACGCTTCGCCGATCACCATCTCCGCCTCGCCCCGTCCATAGCCCGGTGCCATGTCGAGGAGCGTTATACCGGCATCGACGGCGGCTCGCGTCGTGGCGATCGCCTCTTCCCGCGTGGTTTCGCCCCAGACCTGACCAATGCCGCCGCCGCCCAGACTCAGGCTGCTGACGGGCCACAATCCGCCGAGATTCCGTTTCTCCATAGCCTTCGCTCCCCGTGCCGATGACCGTCACAGTGAACCTTCCCCATGACGATTCCAATGCGGAACCACGCTCTTCAGCCAGCGTTCAGCCTGCGGGCGGTATCAAGTGGCCACAAACACCAAGAGGAGACTCCGATGAAGAAATTAGGCCTGCTGGCGGCTGTCGTGCTCGGCGCGATGTCGACGCCGGCGCTTGCGGCGTGGGATACGATCGGCACGGTGGACTTCGACCGCGGCGGCGATAAGGCGCGCGCCTACACCAATTTCGGCGGCCCAGTGGAGCGGCTGAGCTTCGCCGTGACCAGTAACGACGTTGAATGCCGCCGCGTGACCGCGACGTTCAATAATGGCAAGACGCGCAAGATATTCGAAGGCTGGATCAGGCGCGGCAGCATCGCCACCGTCGATCTGCCCGGCAATGAACGTACGGTTCGCCGCCTCGACTTCGATTGCGCGGCGCTGGGGCGCCGCGAGGCGCGGATCACCATCGGCGCGGAACTCGGCGGCTACCGCGACGTGTGGATGCGTAATCCGGCATGGTCAAACTTCTTCCCGCGCCCGCCGCAGGGTCCGGGACCGGGCTGGGGTCCTGGCCGACCGGGGCGTCCGGGCGATGATGTTGACGGCTGGGTCCGTCTGGGCCGTGAAAGCTTCGAGGGTCGCCGCGATCGCGAAGCCGTCTTCACGGGCTGGGCTGGCCGCAACGTCGACGCCATCGGCCTCCGCGCCGCCAATGGCGATGCCCAGTGCACCCGGGTTCGCGTGACCTTCGGCAATGGCCGGACCCGCGACCTGGACATTGGCAACCGCGGCGTGCTGCGGATGGGCGATTTCCGTCGTATCGATCTGCCTGGCCGCGAACGGAACATTCGCAGTCTCGATATGCGTTGCCGCCCGGTTGGCGACCGTCAGGTCACCATCCAGGCCTTTGCTCGCAAGTAACGGCGGGCTCATCGCGTGAAACAAGTCCCCGGACAGAAATGTCCGGGGATTTTTTCATGGGCAGCGGTGATTGCCTCGAGCGTAAAAGCCCGCGATTCCTTCCTGAAGCCGTGCAATTCGCTCCCGGTCCGGCGGCGCGCGATTATAAGCGGCCCGCGCCTCGTCGGTCAGTCGCTGCTCAAGCGCAATCAGATCGACCGTGACGCACCGCCCATTCCGGACGACCTCTCGGCCAGCGACGAACAGCGACGACAGGTGCCGCGCCGTCATGCGCCCGAGCAGCAGATCGACCTCGTCCAGATCGTCATGGACACAGTCCCTGCTCATGCCGGCGAAATCCAGCAGGGCAAGATCGGCCGGCGCGCCGGGCATGATCCGTCCCCCGCCATCGTCCCCCAGAATCGTACGGCGGCCCGTGACCAGCGCCGCGTCAAAAATCTCGGCCGGGCTCATGGGCGGCGCGCCTGTCTTGCCCAGCGCATGGACATGCCGGACAAGACGCATCTCGCGCAGCATGTCCTCGTCATCGTCGAAACTGGCGCCGTCGAGACCGATACCGTAGTCCAGTCCCGCCGCGCGCATATCATCCAGCGGCGCGCCACCTGACCGCAGCCGCATGTTGGACGACACGTTGATCGACACCGTCACGCCGCGCTCGGCGAGCAGCGCGCATTCATCGGGCCGCAGCCAGACGGCATGCGCGACGGTCAGCCGCGGCGTGAGCAATCCAAGCGTATCGAGAAACGGGATCAGACCCTGCGGGTAATGGGCATCGGCCCACTGGCGCTGGCGCTCGGTTTCCAGCAGATGCATGTGAACCCGCCGGCCCGTCGCCGCCGACGCCTCGGCGATGGCGGCCAACGTCTCGTGCGTCGCCCATTGCGGGCCGACCGGACAATATTGCAGCCGAAAGCCATCATGTTCGAGCGCCGCGATCTGCTCGGCCAGCGCCATGTTGGCGGCCAGCGGCCGTAACGCCGCCGCCTGCGCCACGAGACCGGGACGATCGGCGGGATCGAGTGTCGCCAGCAGGGCATCCAGATCCCCATAGACCGCAGGGTTGCGATCGAAGAACGGCAAGGCGAAAGCCACCGCGATACCCACGTCACGCGCGGCGCCCGACACGGCCTCCGCTTCGGCGAGAAGCGCTGCCGGGTTCTGGGTGTTGTGACAATGATTGGCGGCGCAGATGCCGCCTTCGGCCATGCGCCCGAACGCCACCGCCGCGCAAAGATAGGGATCGACCCGGGGGTGTCGCGCCAGCGCCGGCAGCCACAATTCCAGCGGGCCGTCCGCGGCGCCATAGGCGAGGGTCCGCAAGCCGCGCCCATGATCGTGCGCATCGGCCGGCGCGGGCATCGCCAGCATGCCGGCCTCTTCGGGCGTGAGAGAACCTGCATCGACAGGCTCCAGCCTTGCGATACGGCCATGCTCCATGTGAATGACCGTGGGACCGAGCGGCGCCTCATGGCCTGGCGCGGTCAGCACCCGGCCGGCGCGGACGATCCCGGGCGCCGTCATCGCGACGGCTTGGCCGCCAGGATCGCGGCGGTCGTATGTTCCAGGTTTTTTGGAGTCGGCGTCGGCATCCGCTGGATACGCCGTACGGAAAGACCGTGCCCGCGCGCGTCGGTCATCAGGGTGCGGTCCTTCATTACGAACCGGCCGCGCACCAGCGTATGGATTGGCATTCCGGTCACCTCGGCCTTGTCGAACGGCGTGCTGGGACTCTTGGATTGCAGGCGCGCCGAGTCAACGGTTTCCGGACGGTCCATGTCGATCACCACCAGGTCCGCGTCCGAACCCGGCAGCAATGCGCCCTTACGGGGATAGAGGCCAAAGGCCAATGCCGGCGCGGTGGACGTCATGCGGACATAGTCGTTCAGGGTCATGCGGCCGGCGGACACCTGCGTCAGCATCAGCGGCATCTGGGTCTCGACGCCGGTAAAGCCGCAGTCGGCGCACCAGATGTCGTCCTTGTGCTTTTCCGCCGCGCTGTGCGGTGCGTGATCGGTGGCGATCATGTCGATGGTCCGGTCGCGCACGCCGGCCCAGAGCTGATCCTGATGGCTCTTCTCGCGCACCGGCGGATTGACCCGGATCAGCGACCCCATTTCCGTATAGGCGTGCTCGTCCAGCAGCAGGTAGTGCGGACAGGTCTCGGCCGTGATGTCCACGCCGCGTGCCTTCGCCTCGCGCAGCGGCCGCAACTCGTCGCCGGACGAGACATGCAGGATGTGAATGCGGGCGCCCGTCCATTCGGCCAGGATCGCCGCCCGGGCCACCGCCTCGACCGCGACCACGGGCGGGCGCGCCGCCAGATGCGCCAGCGGATCGTTGCGGCCCGCTTCTTTCAGCTTGGTCTCGCGCCGCGCCATGATCGAGGCGTTCTCGGCATGCAGGGCGATGCGGTAGCCATGCTTGGCGATGATCTCGAACCCTTCCAGGATCGCGCCCGTGGGCGGCGACGGCAGGTTGGCGAAGGTGTTGCCCATGAAGCACTTGAAGCCGGCGACGCCGCCCTCGATCAAGGCCTCCAACTGGTCGAGATTGCTCTCGCCCAGCAGACCGTAGATGCCGAAATCCACATAGGCGCTCTCAGCGGCCTTCAGCTTGAGGTTCAGCGCCTCGACCGTGCCGGTCGGCGGCTTGGTGTTCGGCATTTCGAACACGGTGGTGACGCCGCCCATGGCCGCGCTGGCCGTGCCGGTTTCCCAGGTTTCCTTGTGGCTGTAGCCGGGCTCGCGGAAATGGACATGAGCATCGATGGCGCCGGGCAGGATGTACTTGCCTGTCGCATCGAGCGTCTCCTTTGCCTCGGGCATGGCCGCGGCGTCGCCGATGGCGAGGATCGCGCCATCCTTGATGGCGATGGACGCGGAAAACTGCGCGGTGTCGGTGACGATGGTGGCGCCGGAGATGACGAGGTCAGCGATCATGGGAATGGCAACTCGCGTTTGGAAGGAATCAGAGCATGGCCCAGCCGCCATCCACGGGCATGTCGATGCCCGTGATCTGGCGGGAGACGTCGGATGACAGGAACAGGCACGCATTGGCGACATCGGCGGCGGTGCTGATACGGCGCAGCGCGTATTCGGCGGCATGCGCGGCAATGGCCTCGTCCTCGGTGATCCCTTTCGCCTTGGCATAGCCAGGCATCACCTTGGTCCGGAAGCGCGGTCCATCGACCATGCCAGGCGCGACGCAATTGACGTTCACATTGTAGGGTCCCGCTTCGATAGCGGTCGATTTGGTGATGCCCCGCAGGCCCCATTTGGAAGCCGAATACGCCATTCTGCCGGCGCGGCCGCGCATGCCGAAGGTGCCGCCAACATTGACGATCTTGCCGTAACGTCGCTCGATCATGCCGGGCAGCATCGCGCGCATGCTGTTGAAGCAGCCCGTCATGTTCAGCTGGACGATCTGGTCGAATTCTTCCTGCGTGGTCTCCCACGCCGTCTTGCCGACCGGCCCGGTGCCGCCGGCCATGTTGACCAGCACGTCGATGGTACCGAAAGCAGTCAGCGCCTCCTCGGCAAGCCGCTGCGTGTCCGACGCGACCGTGACGTCGCACGGGACCACGATGGTTTCCGCGCCCAGCGACCGGGCGCTGTCGGCCACGGCCTCAAGCGCCTGCAGATCGCGGCCCGCGAGCACGAGCCGGCATCCCTCGCGGGCGAACGCCTCGGTCACGGCTGGCCCCATGCCCTTGCCTGGGCCCGTGAAGACCGCCACCTTGCCCGATAATCCCAACTCCATCGGCACCCTCCGATATTGTCATCATATTCCTGAATACTACATGCAATTGAAGCACGATTGATTCTTTACTGATCATTATAGTCTTCAATGAGTGGTATATTTAAATATTTTGTTGACACCTCCTGTTGTTTTACTGTTACTACCTGAATACCAGTCATCCAGAGATTGGTAACCCGTTCGCGTTCTCGACCGTCGCCCGCCAGGCGCATTCCCGTTCGATCCGCTGCCGCTGCATTCCTGATTAGCGACCTTGGCTGTTGCCAAGGAAGTGCCGATTTGGACCACTGGTGTTGCCGGAATGGCTACGGAGAAGATTTCATGGCGCTCAGGAACATGCGCATTTGGCGCTACATCGACGAGGTCGCGCGGGTCGGATCGGTGCGGCAGGCGGCTTCCCGCCTCAACGTGACGCCCTCGGCTTTGCTCAGGCGAATCCAGGACGTGGAATACGATCTCAACGCCGCCGTGTTCGAGCGTCACGCCTCGGGTGTCCAACTCACGGCCGCGGGCGAGGTTTTGATCCACTGGATCCGCCGCCAGAATGCAGATCTGCGACGGGTTTATTCGCAGATCGAGGAACTCTCGGGGCTGCAGCTCGGCGAGATTCGCATCGCCTGCAGCCAGGCGGTCGCGCGCAGCTTCATCATCAAGGAAATCCTCGAGTTTCAGAAGCTGCACCCCAAGGTCCGCTTCCACATCACCGTGTCGGATCACCACAAGGCGCTGCAATCGCTGATCGCCTATGAAAGCGATGTGGTCCTCATCTTCCGCCCGTCGCTGGCGGCGGAGTTCCAGACCATCCTTTCGGTCGGCCAGGGCCTTGTCGCCATCATGGCGGCGGATCATCCGCTGGCGGCGCAGGAGACGCTGCGCCTGCGCGACTGCTCCCTCTACGACGTCGCCCTGCCCGACCGCTCGTTCGGCGGCCGCGAGATCATTGAGGACCGGCTTGCCTCCAGCTCCGCCAAGTTCAACGTGGTGCTGGAGACCAATTCCTTTGACATGCTGGCCGATTACGTCATGAGCAACCACGCGATCACCTTCCAGATCGACATCGGCGCGCTGGGCTGGCGCGGCGATCCGCGCTTTGCCGTTCGGCCGCTGCATCCCGCCGACAACCCCTATGGACCGCTGGTGCTCGGCCAGCTCAAGGGCCGCACCCTGCCGCTGGCCGCCGCCAAGTTCGCCGAACAGCTGTCCCGGCGGCTGGAGGATCTGCGCACCCTGCCCATGCGGGAGGATGCGCCCGCAGCCTGAGTTATTCCGTGAGCCCGTAATCGTCGCGGGCGGACCGCGGCGACACGAACCCGGCATCCACATCCGCCTCGACCGCCGCGCGCGGCCTTCCCTTCGGATCACCGAGACCGGCGCCGCCCGGCACCTCGAGCACGAGCCGGTCGCCGCGCGGGATCGGCTGCAGCCCTTTCGCGCGCAGCACGCCGCCCGAGGCCAGCCGGACCACGCCCGCGCTGCCGTCGCCGCCGCCGTCGCGGCCCCGCGCCGGCCGGTCGACCCGCTCGAACATGGCGAGCACCTCGAACGGCGCATCGCCGCGCCCGCCGACCACGACGGTCTGCCCTAGACCGCCGCGCCGTTCCCCGGCGCCGCCGCTGTCGGCCCGCAACTCCTTCTTCCAGATGACGATGGGCGCGCCCGATTCGATGACCTCGACCGGCATGGCGCGCACGCCGCTGGGAAACGCCGTTCCGGACAGCCCGTCCTGGACCGGCCGCGCGCCGCTGCCGCCGCTGTTGAAGAAGACGGTGTCGAAGGACTCGCCCGGTGCATTCCCGCCCGCGCTCGCGCGCCGCCCCCGCAACTGCACGCTCCAGAGGCAGGATGAGCCTTCGGCGGGCACGCGGCCCGGCAACGCCTGCGCCAGACAGCCGAACACCACGTCGGGCAGCATCTGGCCGATGACGTGACGGGCCGCGACCGGCCACGGCCGCTCCACGTTGACGATGCTGCCCAGCGGCGCCTTCACGACGAAGGGCGACAGGGCGCCGTTATTGTTGGGAATCTCCGGCGAGACCACGCAGCGCAGCCCGAACACCGTGTAGGCGCGGCAATAATTCATCACCACGTTGATCCCGCGCGGCACGGCCGGATCGGTGCCATCGTAATCCACCGTCACCGCGCCATCCGCGATGGTCAGCGTGGCGCGCAGGGTGATGGGATGGTCATAGCCGTCGATGGTCATCTGGGCCGACCATGTGCCCTCAGGCAACTTGGCGATTTCCGCGCGGGTCGCGGCGAGCGAGTGATCGATGATGTAGTCGGCGATGGGATCGAGACCGGGCATGTCGAATTCATCCAGCATCTCCCGCAGCCGGCGCGCGCCGGTCTCGTTGCTGGTGACATAGGACAGCACGTCGCCCTCGACCTGCAGCGGCGTGCGCACGTTCTGGCGCAGGATGTCCATCAGGTCCGCGTTCACCACGCCCCTGGAGACCAGTTTCAGCAGCGGAATCTGCAGGCCTTCCTCATAGATGGAGCGGCCGTCCGGCCCCTGCCCCAGCCCGCCGATATCCACCTGATGGCAGCAGACGCCCAGCATGGCCGTCACCGCGCCGCGATGGAACACCGGGCTGATGACCGTGACGTCGTGCAGATGCCCGGCGGTCAGCCACGGATCGTTGGTGATGTAGTGATCGCCCTCGGCCATGGTCTCGGGCGGAAACTTGGCGAGGAAATGCCGTACCCCCTCGGCCATGGAATTGACGTGTCCGGGCGTGCCGGTTACCGCTTCGGCGACCAGCCGCCCGCGCATGTCGAAGACCGCCGCCGACAGATCGCCCGCATCCCGGACCGTGGTCGAAAAGGCGGTGCGCATCAGCGTCTGCGCCTGTTCCTCGACCACCGAGATCAGGCGGGTCCACATCACCTGCATCCGCAGGTCGGAAAGGGCTGCGGTCATGGTACGAGAGCCTCCTTTGAAGCGCGGCGGGTCAGGACGATGTAGCCATGGCCGTCGATCATCCCGTCGAAGCGGGGCGACACCACCGTGGTGGTCTCGCGCTCGACGATCAGGGCCGGCCCCGGAAAGCGGTCGCCGGGCACCAGCGAGTCGCGCCGGTAGACACCGAATTTCTCGGTCTGGCCGGTCGCCGGGTCGATGACGTCGCGATAGGTCTCGGCGACCCCGTCCCGGCCTCGCCCGGTGCAGGAAGCAGCCGCCACGAGCGGCAATTCGGTGCGCACGACGACGCGCCAGGTCAGGATTTCCACCGCCAGCGGAATGGTCACCCCGCCATACTGATCGCGATAGGCGGCCTCGAACGCCGCCAGCAGCACGTCATGGTCGTCCTCCGTCAGCGCGCGCGGCGGCAGCGCGACGGGAATTTCGTATCCCTGCCCCACATAGCGGGCGAGACACGACCGCTGTTCGATCATGGGCTTGCCGGCCGCGCCCTGCGTCACCAGGGCGCGGGCTTCACCGGCCATGTCCTGCAGCAAAGCGTTGACCGCCGCGAAGTCGATCCGGTCGAGGCGCTGCGGCAGGCTGCGCGCCAGTTCGTAGGAGATGGGCGCCCGCAGGAAGCCGACCGCCGAGCCCACGCCGGCGCTGCGCGGCACGATGACCTCGTCAATCCCGAGCTTCTCGGCGATCCGCACGGCATGAAGCGGCGCGGCGCCGCCGAAGGCGATGAGCGTCCTGCCATCCGTCGTGGTGCCCTGCTCGACCGCGTGAACCCGCGCGGCGCTGGCCATGGTCTCGTCGACGATCTCGCTGACACCCATGGCCAGCGTCGCCGCATCCGCGCCCCAGGCATGGAGATTCTCCAGCGCCAGGCTGGCGGCCTCGGGCGACAGGGTCACCTTGCCGCCAGCGAAGGCTGACGGGTCGATCCGGCCCAGCACGATATCAGCGTCGGTCACGGTTGGATTGACGCCGCCACGCCCATAGGCCGCCGGCCCGGGTTCCGAACCCGCGCTTTGCGGTCCCACCCTGAGGCGCCCGGCGGAATCCAGGCCGGCGATGGAGCCGCCGCCCGCGCCGATCTCGACCATCTCGACCACCGGAATACGCAGTGGCAATCCGCTGCCCTTGCGGAAGCGATGCACCCGCGCCACCTCGAAACCGGGCAGCGTCCTCGGCTGACCGTGGTCGATCAGACAGATCTTCGCCGTGGTGCCGCCCACGTCGAGCGCCAGCATGTGCGCGATGCCGCGCTCGGCGGCGATGGACGCGGCGAAGATCGCGCCGCCCGCGGGACCCGATTCCACCAAGCGGACGGGAAAGCGCGCCGCCGTATCGACAGTCGTCAGTCCGCCCGACGACAGCATCAGGAAGAACGGGCAGTCGAAACCCAACTCGCGCAGCCGGGCATCGAGGCGGCGCAGGTAATGGTCGACCAACGGCTGCACATAGGCGTTGGCCACCGTGGTGGAAAACCGCTCGTACTCCCGCATCTCCGGCGAAACCTCGCTGGACAGCGAGACGCTGACGCCCGGCATTTCCGCGCGCACGATTTCGGCCGCGCGCCGCTCATGGGCCGGATTGGCATAGCTGTGCAGAAACGCGATAGCGACGCTTTCAACGCCGGCGCCGCGCATGGTGGCGGCGACCTCGCGCACGGCATCCTCGTCCAGGGGCAGCAGCACGACGCCATCGGCGGCGACCCGTTCCGGCACGCCGAGCCGCAGGCGGCGCGGGACCAGCGGCACCGGCTTTTCCATGGCGATGTCGTACTGGTCGAAGCGGCTTTCCGTGCCCAGCTCCAGCACATCCCGGAAGCCTTCCGTCGTCAGCAGCCCGGTCGTCACGCCGCGGCGCTCGATCAGCGCGTTGGTCGCCAGCGTCGTGCCGTGAACGATCAGCCCCACGTCGCCGGGCACGAGCCCGGCCTCGTCGAGCAACAGCAGGACTCCGTCGAGCAGCGCCCGTTCCGGCGCGTCGTAGGTAGTCAGCAACTTGGTGGAATGGCGGCCCGCCGGAGTCTCCAGCACCACGTCGGTGAAGGTGCCGCCGATATCCGCGCCGATCTTGACCGAGGCCTTGTCCCGTTCAGCGGCCATCGGCGGCCATCTCCAGCTTGGCGTAGAAACGGGCGAGGTGCTCCGAGACCTTGACCGGCTCGAAGCGCGGCGCGCCGGTCCGGTCGAGCATCTCCGGCAGCGGTCCCACCACCACGTCGCGATCGGGATTGGCGAAGAAGGCGACCGAGAAACGTTCGCCGCCCGAACGGTTCTTGACCCGATGCCAGTTGGACAGGAACTGTCCGTTGGACCACCACATCATCATGTCGCCCACATTGATGGTGAACGCGCCCGGTATCGGCGGCGCCGCGATCCAGACACCGTCGCGGCGCTTGACCTCGAGGCCGCCGACCTCGCCCTGCGCGAGGATGGTGAAGGGACCCTCGTCCGTATGGGAAACCGTGTTCGACACGTCGATATCGGCCCCTTCCGGCAGCGGCGGATAATAAAGCAGGCTGAGCTGTGAGGGCGGCTTGCGGAAGTAGCCATCGAACCGGTCTTCCGGCAGACCGAGTCCGAGCGCGAAAGCGCCGAGCAACTGGACGGACAGGCCATGCATGGCGGACAGGTACGCCTCGCCGGCGACCCGGAAATCCGGCATGTCGCCGGGCCAGCGATTGGGTGCGTCGAAGATGCGCGCATGGGGATCGCCCGGCTGGCCGGCATCGTCCCAGTTCAGTTGCAGCCGGTACTGATCGAACAGGCGGGTGTTCCGCGACAGGGTGGTCTGCGGCGGCGCGGGCACCCAGCCGCGGTACCATTCGGGCGTCGCCAGCGCGTCCGATCGCTCGTCGGCGGGCCGGTGATAGAAGGCCGCGCTCTGGTCGAAGATGGCCGTGCGCAGCGCCTCGGGCACCCCATGGCCGGTCAGGTAGAAGAAACCGATGTCCCGGCAGGCCCGGGCGATTTCGGCCGCGACGGCGGCACGGGCCTCGGCGTCTCTGGTCAGGAAGGGAGCGAAATCCACCACCGGCACCTCGGCGAGGTCGATGGTTTCCGCGACGATTCTGTCGTCTTCGCTCTGGTCGCTTCTGCTCATGAAAGGATCTCCGTCAGCACGGGCGATATCGCCTTTCTTCGACGAGTATCCCATGCGAGCGGCGTTGCTGCGGTGCTTTTTCAGCGCGGCACCGTCGACTAATCGTCTACGTACAGCGGGCGCGAGAGGCGCTAGTCTTCCACGATGGACATGGCGAACCCCTTCTTTCGGCTGAACCGCCGCGACGCGATGCGCCGCCTGGCCCTGACCGGTCTCGGCGCGGCCTGCGCCGCCGGAACGGGCGCTCTCTGGCTGCGCGCCGCGCAACAGGGCGCTTTCTCGAGCCAGACCGGGCCGGGCGGTTTCTTCCGCATCGACCATCAGCTGGGCTGGACCAAGGGCGTCCAGTTCGGCGGCAATTTCATCGCCCAGGAACTCGGGCTGTTCGAGCGCGAAAAGCTGGATGTCCGGTTCACCGCCGGCGGACCGGGCACGGACTATCGCACCTTGGTCTCCAGCGGCCGCGCCTTCGTCAGCGAGAGCAATCCACCCGGCATGATCGAGGCCGCGCTCAACGGCCAGCCTCTGGTAGCCTTCGCGGCCGTGTTCCAGCGTGACCCAGGCGCCATCATCAGCGCCGCCGACCGGCCGATCAATTCCCTGCGCGACATGATCGGCAAGACCATCGGCCTGCCCAACAGTATTCGCGGACAGGTCTCCGCGCTCCTTCGCCGTGCCGGCATGGACCCGGCCAGCGTCCGTTTCGTGCCGGTCGGCACCGACCCCAGCATGCTGGCGGCACGGCAGGTCGATGCGTATTTCAACTGGTCGACGACGGCCATCCCCGCGCTGAAGCTGTCAGGCTTCAATCCGCACGTTCTGCTGATGAGCGACATCGGCGTGCCCGGGTACGGCGAGTTGCTGATCGCCCGCCGCGACCGGCTGGAACAGGATTTCGACGTCTTCGTCCGCTATACCCGCGCGCTCATCGGCGGCTGGGGCTGGATGGTCGAGAACCCGCGCGAGGCGGCGCGGATCGTCGTCGAGAACTATGCGGAAGCCGGCCGCGATCTGCGCGAGCAGACCCTTCAGGCGGAAATGATGCGCGGCTACATCGCCCATGGCGACGCCCTCACCGAGGGTCTCCTCTGGGTCGGCCCGGACGTGTTCGAGGAGAATATCCGGCTGGCGCACGAAGCCGGCACCATTCCGGCCGGCCGCAAGATCGACGTCGAGAGCCTGTTCACCCAGGACGTGATCAAGGCCGCGCACGCGTCCCTCTGAACCGGCCAGCGATGCCGTTGCGGCATCACCCCCGATCCGAATTGGCATATCTGGTACACGCCGCGTTCGTGCAGACTGATCGTCATGAAGATCACTTCTCTCCTCACTCCCCCTGACCAACAGCTTCCGAGCGGCGACATGGCCCCACCCTTTCAGCTCGCGGTCCGCCAGATCACCAAGAGCTTCGATATCGACGGCCGTTCCGTGCAGGTGTTGGCGCCGACCGACCTGACCATCGCCGAGGGCGAGTTCGGCGCGCTGATCGGCCCGTCCGGCTGCGGCAAGTCGACCTTGCTGCGCATGGTGGCCGACATCCTGCCGCCGACCACGGGCACCATCACCATCGGCGGCCGTGAACCCGCCCGCGCCCGGCGCGACCACGAGATCGGCTTCGTCTTCCAGGACCCGACCCTGCTGCCCTGGCGGTCAGTGATTGAGAACATCAGGCTGCCGCTGGAAGTGGTCGGCGCGTCGGGCTGTCTGTCCGGCGCGACGCCGCAGGAACTGATCGATCTGGTCGGCCTGACCGGGTTCGAGCACGCCCGCCCCTCGCAGCTTTCCGGCGGCATGCAGCAACGCTGCGCCATTGCTCGCGCGCTGATCCTGTCGCCCAAGCTGCTGCTGCTCGACGAACCGTTCGGCGCGCTGGACGAGATCACCCGCTACCGCATGAACCTCGAGTTGCTGCGTATCAGGGCGGAGGCGCGGACCACCTCGCTGATGGTGACCCATTCCATCCAGGAGGCCGTCTTCATGGCCGACCGGGTTTTCGTTCTCGCGGCCCGTCCCGGCCGCATCGTCGACGTGGTGGAGGTCGACATCGAACGCCCGCGCCGGCTGTCGCAGATGAACGGTCCGGAATTCACCGAAGCCGTCGAGCGCGTGCGGCGCAGCCTGTTCGGCGATGCGATGGGGATGCTGGATGCCTGACGGACGCAGGCTCATCCTCCCCGCGCTGGTGCTGCTCGGCGCCGCGCTGCTGCTGGAAGCGGCGGTAGCGCTGGGAATGACGCCGGCCACCATCGCCCCGCCCAGCCGCATCGCCATGGCCCTCGCCGAGCACCGTTCGCTGCTGTGGTTCCATCTGGAGCCGACGCTGCTGGTGGCCGTCACCGGCTTCCTGATCGCCCTGACTCTGTCGCTGATGTGCGCCGTGCTGGTCTACCTCTTCAAGGCGGCGGAACCGGCTGTCGTCAGCATCGGCACCATTATCGACAGCATTCCCATGATCGCCATCTCACCGGTGCTGGTGATCTGGATGGGCCTGTCACTGCCGACCCGGATCACCATCACCGTGCTGATCTGCTTCTTTCCCATGTTCGTCGCGATCCTGCAGGGGCTGAAATCCGCCCCGGAGACGGCGGAGGAGATGTTCACCAATCTGGCCGCCACGCCCCTGCAGCGGTTCCGGCTGCTCGCCGTTCCCTATGCGCTGCCTTATCTGTTCGTCGGCCTCAAGATCGCGGCGCCGCTCGCCATGCTGGGCGCGCTGATCGCCGAATGGACCGGCGCCGAGCGCGGCCTGGGCGTCTTTATCCTGAACTCGCTGTTCGCCCTGCGGGTCACCGATCTCTGGGCTGGCGTGTTCACCGCCTGCGCCGTATCGACCAGCGCGTTCATGCTGGTGGTCCTGTTCGAGAAGCTGTCTCTCAACGGCGCCGCCGCCGACAGGCCGGAGACCGCATGAGCAGCGCGGCCCCGGTCTCCTCCCCGCACAATCCCTTCGCCGGCGCCGCCAAGCTGACGGCGCAGCGCATCGGCACGTTCGTGCTGCTGTTGCTGGGCCTGATGCTCATCTGGCAGGCGGTGGTCACCGTGTTCGGCATCCCGGCCTATCTGCTCCCGCCGCCCCATGCCGCGCTGGGCGCCCTGGTGAGCGAGGCAGGCAAGGTGGGCGGCGCGGCGCTCTTCACCATCATCTGTACCATCGCCGGCATGCTGATCAGCGTTGCCATCGCCATCGGCCTCGCCATCTCGTTCATCGCGTCCGAAGGACTCAGCCGGGCGCTGATGCCGCTGATCATCATCATCCGGACCGTGCCGATGATCGCCATCGCGCCGCTCATCATCCTGATCTTCGGACGCGGGCCGGGAAACACCATCGGCATGGTCGCCCTGCTGTCCTTCTTCCAGATCATGCTGGCCGCCAAGCGCGGCTTCCTGGCGCCGCCCTTCAACACGCTCGAGATGATGCACACCTATGGCGCCTCGTTCTGGCAGACCCAGCTGAAGATCAGGGTGCCGTTCGCCGTGCCCTACATCTTCACGGGTCTTCGCATCGCCGCCAGCTCGGCGATCCTGTGCGCCATGTTCGCGGAATGGCTCTCGGGCGCGCCGGGTCTCGGCACCCTGATCCTGGATTCCTATTCCACCCAGAATTTCCCCCTGATGTGGGCGACCGTGCTGACCAGCACCTGCGCCGCCTATCTGTTCTTCACCGCGACGCTCGCCATCGAGCGCCTTGTGCTGGACTGGAGCCGATGACCCAACCTCTTTCTGGCAAGACCGCGCTGATCACCGGCGCAACCCGCGGTCTGGGCCGCGAACTCGCGCTGGCGCTGGCGCGAGCCGGGGCCGATATCGCCGTGCTCGGCCGCGACGAGGCGACCGGCGAGATCACCGCCCAGGCGATCCGCGCTGAAGGCCGCCGTGCGCTTGTACTGGCCGCCGACGTCACGGATCAAACCGCCATGGAGGCCGCCGCCGCGCGCGCCGAAGCGGAATTCGGCGCCATTGACATTCTCGTCTGCACGGCCGGGATCGGGCTGCCGCGCATGCCGGTCTGGGAAAGTGACGCGGCAGGGTTCAATGCCTGCTTCGACGTGAACGTGCTCGGCGTCCTGCTGTCCCTGCGCGCCGTGATGCCGGGCATGATCGCGCGCGCATCGGGCCGGGTCGTCGTCATCGGCGGCACCTATGGCCACAAGGGCGTTGCCGGATTCGGCGTTTATGCCGCCTCGAAATGGGCGCTGCGCGGCCTGGTGAAGTCGGCGGCGCTCGACGCGGGCCCGCATGGCGTGACCGTGAACATGGTCGCTCCCGGCGGTGTCGACGGTGACCGGCTGCGCGGCGAATTCCGTAAATCGGCCGAGGCCAATGGCGAGACCGAGGACGAGGTGCTCGCGCGCTTTGTCAGCCGCAGCGCCCTGGGCCGCCTGGTGTCGGGCGAGGACGTGGCGGCGGCGGTACTGCATCTGGTCACCGGCGCGGGCCGGATGATGACCGGGCAGGACATCGTCGTCGACGCTGGAACGATAGTTTGAGCATGAGGCAGGAATGAACGATCTGAGCGCCTACCACCGCGACACACAGGCCCTGCATGCGGGGCGCGACCCGGATGCCAATGAGGGCGTGGTCAATCCGCCGGTCTATCACTGCTCGACGGTGATCTTCGAATCCGTCGAGGAACTGCTGGAGACCCGTCGCGACCGGGCCAGCGGCGCCTATGTGGGTTTCACCTACGGCCGGGAAGGCACCCCGACCACGCGTGCCTTCGAGGACGCGATCACCCTGCTCGAAGGCGGTTATCGGGCGGTCGTCACCTCGTGCGGCCTCGGCGCGATCTGCGCCTCGCTCACGGCGTTCCTGTCGGCGGGCGATCATCTGCTGATCGTCGACAGCCTCTATGGTCCCGCTCGCGCGTTCTGCGAGGACTTCCTGAAGAAGTTCGGCGTCGAGGTGACCTACTATCCGCCCTCGATCGGCGACGGTATCGAGGCGCTTTTCCAGCCCAACACCAAAGTGGTGTATCTGGAATCGCCCGGCTCGCTGACCTTCGAGATCACCGACGTGCCCGCCATCACCAGGCTGTGCCGGGCGCGCGGCATCACCACGATCATGGACAACACCTGGGGATCGCCCTTCTGCTTCAGGCCGCTGTCCCACGGCGTCGATGTCTCGATCAACGCCGCGACGAAATACATTTCGGGTCACAGCGACCTGATGCTCGGCATCGCGGTCTGCACCGAGGACAAGTTCATTCCGGTCAAGAAGACCGCGTCGGGATCAGGCTATTGCGGCGGCCCCGACGACATCTACATGGCGCTGCGCGGCCTGCGGACCCTGCCGCTGCGCATGCGGCAGCACCAGCAGAGCGCCACGAGAATCGCCACATGGCTGCAGGGACGGCCGGAAGTGGCGCGCGTGCTCTACCCCGCCCTGCCGGACGATCCGGGCCACGCGCTGTGGAAGCGGGACTTCACCGGCGCCTCGGGCCTGTTTGGCCTCGTCCTCAACGCCTGCACCGACCGTCAGCTTGCCGCCATGCTCGATCACATGAAGCTGTTCCGGCTGGGCTATTCCTGGGGCGGCTATGAAAGCCTCGCCGTTCCGACCTATCCATCGGACCTGCGTTCGGCCCAGAAATGGGAAGCGCCCGGGCCATCGATCCGGCTGCATGTGGGGCTGGAAAACGTCGACGACCTGATCGCCGATCTGGAAGCGGGCTTTGCCCGGCTGGCGGCGGCGGCATGAGTACGATCCGCATCGAAGCCGGACCGTTCGCCTTCACCGCGCGGCTTGAGGAAGCGCTCGCGCCGAAGACCTGCGCCGCCTTCCGCGCCATGCTGCCCTATGACGAGCGCCTGATCCATGTGCGCTGGAGCGGCGAAGGCTGCTGGATCCCCATGGGCGACCGGGTCTTCGACCTGCCCTGGGAGAATCACACCTCCTATCCGGCGCCGGGGCAGTTCATCTTCTATCCCGGCGGCGTCAGTGAAACCGAGATCCTGCTGGCCTATGGCAACGTGCGTTTCGCCAGCAAGTTCGGCCAGTTGCCGGGCAACCAGTTCCTGACCATCACCGAAGGGCTGGAAAACCTGCCGGAACTGGGTCGCATGATCCTGTGGCAAGGGGCGCAGCCCATCCGGTTCGGCGCGCCCGAATGATCCGCAAGCTCGCTTGGCTGTACATCGACCGCCGCCGCCTGCTCTGCGCGCGTACCGATGGCCGCAAGACGTTCTACGTCCCCGGCGGCAAGCCCGAGGCCGGCGAGAGCGACCTGGACGCGCTCGCGCGCGAAATCCGCGAGGAACTGGGCGTGTCGCTGATCCCGCTTTCCCTCGCGTTCCACGGCCATTTCGAAGCGCCGGCCGACGGCAAACCCGGCCTGGTCGTCGCGGTCGACGCCTATGAGGGCCGCTGCGACGGCACACCGGCGCCGTCCGGCGAAATCGCCGAGCTGCGCTTCCTCACGGCCAGCGACGCAGCGCCCGTCTCGGCGGTGACCCGCCTGATCCTCGACAGCCTCAAGGCCGACAATGTCATCGACTGAGCACCCCTTTCTGGACGGCACGGTCAAGCGGCTGCTGATCGATGGTCAATGGTGCGAGGCCCGGACGGGGCGCACCTTCGAGAGCCGCAATCCGGCGACCGGTGACCTCCTGGCCACCATCGCCGAAGGAGACGCCGCCGATATCGACCGGGCGGTCGCCGCCGCGCGCCGCGCCTTCGAAAGCGGGCCGTGGCCGCGCATGCTGCCCGCCGAGCGGCAAAACATCCTGCTGCGTCTCGCCGACCTGCTGGATGCGCGCTGCGAGGATTTCGCGCTCTTGGATACGCTCGACATGGGCTCGCCCATCCGCCACACGCAGGGCAGCGTCGGCCTGCTGGCCGGGGTGCTGCGCTACAATGCTGGTATGGCGCGCGCGCTGCACGGCGAGACGCTTCATCCCTCCGTGCCGGACATGTTCGCCGCCACCGTCAAGGAACCGGTCGGTGTCTGCGGCGCGATCATTCCCTGGAACGGCCCGCTCTGGGCGACGGTACTGAAGGTCGCGCCCGTGCTCGCGACGGGCTGCACGCTGGTGCTCAAGCCTGCCGAGGATGCCTCGCTGTCCCCGCTGCTGTTCGGCGCGCTTTGCCTCGAGGCAGGCGTGCCGCCGGGCGTGATCAACGTCGTGCCGGGCCATGGCGCCACCGCCGGCGCGGCGCTGGCCGCGCACCTCGACGTGGACAAGATGAGCTTCACCGGCTCGGAAGTGACGGGCCGCAAGATCGTCCAGGCATCGGCCGGCAATCTGAAGCGGCTTTCATTGGAGCTGGGCGGCAAGTCGCCCAACATCGTCTTCGCCGACGCCGACCTCGACGCCGCGGTGCCGGCCGCGGCCATCGCCGCCTTCGCCAATTCGGGTCAGGTCTGCAGCGCCGGGACGCGGCTTTTCGTGGAGCGCCCCATCGCCGAGGCGTTTGCCGCCGAAGTCGCGCGGTTCGCCGCCAACTTGCGGATCGGCGATGGCCGCGATCCGGAAACCGATCTGGGGCCGCTGGTGTCGGCGCGCCAGATGAGCCGCGTCGCGGGCTATATCGACGGCGCGCGGGCCGAGGGCGCGCGGGTCGTCTCCGGCGGCTGCCGCATGAGCGGCGCGCCCTGGGACGCCGGATATTTCATGCCCCCGACCGTGCTCGCCGACCTGTGCGACGAGATGCAGGTGGTGCGCGAGGAGGTGTTCGGTCCGGTCGTCAGCGTCCTGCCCTTCGACACCGCCGAGGAAGCCGTCCGGCGCGCCAACGCCACGCCCTTCGGGCTGGGCGCCGGTGTCTGGACCCGCGACCTCGCCCGGGCGCACCGCCTTGGCCGCGCCCTGCGCGCCGGGTCGGTCTGGGTCAACTGCTACAACATGATCGATCCCGCCGTGCCGTCGGGCGGCTACAAGGCCAGCGGCTATGGACGGGAATATGGCACCCTCCATTTGGAGGAACACCTGCAGGTGAAATCGTTGTGGTTCCGCACGGCCTGATCTGCGCCGCGCGAATACCCCCTCTGCGTATTCGATCAATAAAACATTCAGGGTTACAGATTTCGCCGTGACGAGATGGCGAACTCGTCAACAAATTTTCCAGTCCTCGCCGACCCCCGGTTTCAGCAACACCACTAGTCGCTTCGAGCAACAGCCAATCGGGTTTCTTTACGCCAGTATTACAGCATCGAAATCCTGCATGCCGGAGCCGAGATCATCGCCCCGGCAAGACCTGTAGACGGAGCGCGGCGCCCCATGATGAGCGAGGAGAAGAACAGGCTGATCACCCAGACCGGGGCAGGCACGGGCGGCGGAACCCTGCTGCGCCGCTACTGGCAGCCTGTGGCGCTTTCGCTCGAACTGGACGGCCCGCGTCCGGTCAAGCCGGTCCGGGTGCTGGGCGAGAACCTGGTATTGTTCCGCGACGAGGCGGGACAGATCGGCCTGATCGACCGCCATTGCCCGCACCGGGCGGCGGATTTGGCCTATGGCAGGCTTGAAGATGGCGGCCTGCGCTGCCTGTTCCACGGCTGGCTGTTCGGCGTCGATGGGCGCTGCCTCGACACGCCCGCCGAGCCGGCGCACCGCAAACTTCACGAGCGTATCCGGGCCCGCGCCTACCCGGTCCGGGAGAGGGGCGGCATCATTTTCGCCTATCTGGGCGACCGGGAACCGCCCGCTTTCCCCGCCCTTGACTGCTTTTCGGCACCGGAAAGCCACATTTTCGCCTTCAAAGGGCTCATGGAATGCAACTGGTTGCAGGCTTTGGAGGTCGGAATCGACCCGGCGCACGCCTCGTTCCTGCACCGCTTCTTCCATGACGAGGGCGCCGACGACACATACGGCCGACAGTTCCGCGCGAACTCCGCGAACAGCGACATGCCCATGACTCGGGTGCTGCGCGACTACCCTCGACCGCGCATCGACGTGGAGCGTTCGGAGATCGGGCTGCGGCTCAGCGCGCGGCGGGAGATCGACGGGGGGCACACCCATATCCGGGTGACCAATCTGCTGTTCCCGCAGGCGTTCGTCATTCCCATGTCGCCGGAGATGACGATCACCCAGTGGCATGTGCCGGTGGATGACGAGAACTGCTACTGGTACGCCATCTTCACCAGCTTCACCGGGCCGGTGGACAAGGAGGAGATGCGCCGCCAGCGGCTGCAGCTCTATACCCTGCCCGATTATCGCCCGCGCGTCGGGCGGCACAATGCCTATGGCTACGATCTGGGCGAGCAGCTGGCGCAGACCTATACGGGCATGGGCCACGACATCAACGTCCACGACCAGTGGGCGGTGGAATCGCAGGGGCGCATTCAGGACCGGACGCGCGAGAACCTGGGCACGACGGACAAGGGCATCGTCGCCTACCGGCGGCTGCTGATGGCGGAAATCCGCAAGGCCTCGGCCGGTGAGCCGGTGCTGCTGGAGATCGGCGAGGCCGAGGCCGCCGCGATCACCGGGCCGGCGACCATCGACGGGATCGGCCCGACCGACGAGTGGGAGACGTACTGGCGCGACGCCGACCGCACCCGGCGCGAGGCCGCGCCCTGGTTCCCCGCTCCCGCCGAGGAAGCCAGCGCCCGATGAGCTTCATCGCCCGCCATGATCTCTGGACCGACGCGCAGCGCCGCATGGCAGGCGAGCTGATGGCCCGCATCGAGCGGGACAAGATCGAGATCGTCCGGCTGTCCTTTCCCGACCTGCACGGCATCCTGCGCGGCAAGGCCCTGTTGCCGGACTCGCTGCCGGCGGCCCTGCGCGACGGCGTCTCGCTGACGTCGACCCTGCTGATGAAGGACACCTCGCACAAGACCGTGGTGCCCGTGTTCAGCGCGGATGCGGGGATCGGCATGCCGGAGATCCAGGGCGGGCGGGACATGATCATGGTGCCGGACCCGGCCAGTTTCCGGGTGCTGCCCTGGGCGGCCAATACGGGCTGGATGCTGTGCGACCTCTATTTCCCGGACGGCCGCAAGGTGCCGTTCGCCACGAGGCATCTGTGCCGCGACATGCTGGCGCGGCTCCGCGAGGCCGGATACGGCTTCATGTCGGGGCTCGAGGTCGAGTTCCACATCACCCGCATGGCCGACGCGCGGCTGGCGCTCGAGGATGCCGGGCAGCCTGGGACGCCGCCGGAGGTGAGCCTGCTGCATCAGGGCTACAACTACCTGACCGAGATCACCCTGGACCGGATGGAGCCGATCCTGGAGATCCTGCGCCGCGATCTGGTGGCGCTGGGGCTGCCGCTATCGTCCATCGAGGTGGAGTTCGGGCCAAGCCAGTGCGAATTCGTCTTCCGCGCCGCCGCCGGCATGCAGCCGGCCGACGACATGGTGCTGTTCCGCAGCGCCGTGAAGCAGATCTGCACGCGGCATGGCTATCACGCCAGCTTCATGTGCCGCCCGGCCCTGCCGCAGGCCATGTCGAGCGGCTGGCACATGCACCAGTCGCTGACCGACCTTACGGGCGGCAATGCCTTCGCGCCGGCGGCCAATGAGGATGGTCCGCTCTCGGCGCTGGGCATGCACTATCTGGCGGGACTGCTGGACGGGGCCGCCGAGGCCGTCGCCTTCACGACGCCGACGGTGAATGGCTACAAGCGCTACCGCGCCAACTCGCTCGCGCCCGACAGGATCGCCTGGGCGCGCGACAATCGCGGCGCGCTGCTGCGTGTCATCGAGGGCACCAGCCCGGCGGCGTGCCGCATCGAGAACCGCGCGGGAGAACCGGCCGCCAACCCGTATCTCTATCTGGCCTCGCAGGCCGCGACGGGTCTCGCCGGCATTCGCGCGGGCGCACAGCCGCCCGCCGCCGTGGACGCGCCCTACCAGAGCGAGGCGCGCATGCTGCCGACCAGCCTGGAGGCGGCGCTGGCCACGCTGCAGCACGGCGCGATCCTGCGCGGCGCCTTCGGCGACGGCTTCATCGAGTATTACCTGACGATCAAGAAGGCCGAAGTGGCCCGTTACAACGCGCATGTATCCGATTGGGAACAGCGCGAATACTTTGGATTATTTTAATATGAGTGGGCGCTCGCAGTGATGACTCGAAGAAATATTGCAAACAACAAGGGTGTGGGTGGTCGACTAAACGGGGTCATCGCCAGCAACGGGAGCGTCACCATGAAACGCAAGACCAATATTTCCGGCAACACAAGGGACGGAAACACGACAAGGCGGGCCCTCAACCGGCTCGCCGCCACCTCGGCGCTGATCCTGATCGCGCCGTTCGCCCAGCCTGCCTGGGCCCAGGAGACGCAAGTCGCCGACGCGGCGCCGCCGCCTTCCGCCGGGGGCGGATCGCAGATGGCGCCGGATTCGGTGATCGTCACGGCCCAGCGCCGCGAGGAAAACATCCTCAAGGTGCCGCTGTCGGTGACCAGCTATTCGCCCGAGATCATGGACAAGCAGGGCGTGCGCGACATCAACGACATCTCGCGCCTGACGCCCAGCCTGCGCTTCACCCGCACCGCGGGCGTGGCCGGCAACAATGGCGCCAACATCTCCATCCGCGGCGTGTTCTCGGACGTGGGATCGGCGACCACCGCCATCTATATCGACGAAACGCCGATCCAGATCCGCAGCGTCGGCTATTTCAGCGGCAATCCCTATCCCCGCGTGTTCGACCTGGACCGCGTCGAAGTGCTGCGCGGCCCGCAGGGCACCCTGTTCGGCGCGGGCGCCATGGGCGGCGCGGTGCGCTTCATCACCAAGCAGCCCAGCTTCAGCGATGTCAGCATCTATGGCAGGAGCGAAATCTCCACCACCAAGAACGGCAGCGAGAGCTACGAGGCGGGCGCGGCGCTGGGCATGCCGATCAACGACAAGGTCGCCTTCCAGGCCAGCGCCTGGTACCGCCATGATGGCGGCTACATCGACCGGGTCGCGCCGGTGACCCAGGCCCCGGTGGAGAAGGACATCAACTCCGAGGACACCTATGCCGCCCGGCTGGCGTTCGGTTTCCGGCCCACGGACAATCTAACCATCACGCCGTCGATCTATTACCAGCGGCTCGAGAGCGAGGGCCGCGACCAGTACTGGGAGCAGTACACCGACACGCGGACCAGCGACTACAAGACCGGCATCTACAACAGCGAGCCCAGCCAGGATGAGTTCTACCTGGCGGCCGTGAAGATCGAATATGATCTGGACAGCATCTCGATCATCTCCAACACGTCCTACTTCGATCGCGACCAGAGCCAGACGCTCGACTACATCACCTATCTGAGCTCGCTGCGCAGCGGCAATCCGTTCGGCTTCTATGGCAACAAGGATCCATCGAACGGCACGGCCAACCAGGACACCGGCCAGCAGAACTTCACCCAGGAAATCCGCATCCAGTCGACGGACACGGACGCCTTCATCTCGTGGCTGGTGGGCGGCTATTATTCCAACGCCAAGCAATGGTTCCAGAACCTGTCGGAATCCGGCCGCATCCCCGGCACCATCTCGGCCGGCTTTCCCCAATATCTCGGCCGCTACAACCTGATCGAGCAGATCCGGGCCAAGGACGAGCAGTTCGCCGGCTTCGGCAGCATCGACGTGCGGCCGACCGACGCCCTCAAGCTGACCGCCGGCTTCCGCTATACCAAGAACACCTTCGACTTCTGGAACCTGCGCGACGGCCCGACCAACAGCGGCGTGGAGACCATCGATGCCGCCATCCAGAAGGGCTCGGCGTTCACGCCCCGCTTCGTCGCCTCCTATGACCTGACCGAGCGCAACATGCTCTATGCGGCGGCCAGCAAGGGCTTCCGGCAGGGCGGCGGCCAGCGCCTCGTCGATCCCAACTTCTGCGCCGCCGATCTGGCGACGCTCGGGCTGACGCAGAGCCCGCGCGATTTCCAGTCCGATACGCTGTGGAGCTATGAAGTCGGCACCAAGAATTCGCTGATGAACGGCAAGCTGGTCATCGACATCAACGCCTTCATGATCAAGTGGAAGAACATCCAGCAGGTCATCCGCCTGCCGACCTGCAGCTTCTCCTTCGTGGCCAATCTGGGCAACGCCACCGCCAAAGGCGTCGACGCCTCGATCTCCTACATGCCGTTCGACGGCCTGACCCTGAACGCCAATTTGGGCTACAACCAGAACAAGTACAATCAGGACGTGTTCGGCGGCAACGGCCTGCTGCTGCGCGGCGAAGGCGACTATATCGGCGGGCCGAACTTTACCGGCTCGGTCTCCGGCCAGTACGATTTCGACATCGGCGACGGCACGGAAGGCTATATCCGCGCCGACTACAGCTTCGCCGGCAAGAACAACGACCCCAACCCGCTGGTCTTCGGCTATGACGCCAACCTGCCGGCCCTGGGCAGCACCCACTATGTCTCCATGCGGGCCGGCGTGCGGTTCTCCAACATCGACCTGTCGGTGTTCGTCGACAATCTGACCAACACCAAGGCGCCGCTGTCCCGCTCGCACGACACGCTGACGTCATCGCTCTACTACGTGGAATCCTATCGTCCGATGACCGTCGGCCTGACGGTCCACTACCGCTACTGAGCGGCGAGGCGCCGCAGGCACCCGCCTCGGCGCACTCCCGCAGGGCCAGAGGGGCCGCCCGGCAACGGGCGGCCCCTTTTTTTGCTGGTGATTGTAGGTTTTGCATATCCAGGCTTCAAAAGGCCTGCGGGTAGAGCCGCCTCTGGCTCGGCGATGCCGCTCGCATATCGTTTATGCTGCCCCAGAGGGTGTGGCAAACGGGCACTGGTGCAGAGAACTATAATTAAGCCGAGTCCGGCCGACGCTTGAAGCCCAATATAGCCCAGTAGAATCCGCCACCTAGCAACAGAACCGCCAGTGGCGGAAGCAGGGCTTGCTGCGCCAACGACAACGCTGCTTCTAACCTGTAGTTGGTATTCGTGTCGGCCTTCGGAGAATTCACAGGAACCCAGTCATCCACCACATAGCCCGGCGGGAGCTTCGCAATTCTTTCTAACTCTTCGGTGGAAAGCTTCGATGGATCGTCTGATAGCGGAGGCGCAAGCACATATACAGGCGCTGTCCCCAACACGTGCGGGGTATCGTCAGACGCGATGGAAACGAATACCAGCCAGATTGCCGAAAGGACCAGCCAGACACGTAACAGTCCACGCCCCCAACTCATTCCGCACTCCCCTGCTTCCCGGTCTTGGCCGGAGCCGTGCACTTCATAGTCTCGCGGATTTCCACCTCATCCTCACCGCAACTCGCTTCTCGATAGGCGTCGACGAAACAGTCACGCTGGGAACTTGGGGCCGATTCCAGCATTTCTGGCTTCTTCAGCTAGGGTGACACTGCACTTAATCATTCTGTCAGCATCATTCTTTCAGCGCCGTGTGGCAGGGCAAGAATAAAGACGGCGGCGAGACGAGAGATGTCCCACTATCGCCCGATAGCCTTTCCACTAATTGAGTGCACTGTCACCGGAATCTTGGCTAATTGCTATACAGGAACGCGACTGGGTCTGGTGGGGCGGTGAGAAGTCAGAAAATATGGGGCGCATCGTTCTAGATGTGACGGGTATTCCACCTCGGATCGATGCTTTTAGGCAAATCTTGCTGGCTGCCGGTGCTCAGATTTTATCCGAGGAAGACGATTGGGTATAAACGCGTTCGGTGGGCAGCATCGTGTTTGCAAGATCAAGTTGACCCCGCTCGACAAGGCCGTGAATCGTGTGCGTAAGATCGGTGATGTCCGTGATCTTTTGAATCCACTGGCTAACGTAAAGCGGTACCGCTTCGCCACCGACCCCGACTTGAATTGTACGATACGATAGCGGTTGAAGGAGCAGATCGCGCTCGGGGTCCCATTGAATCCGAACCGGCGAATCTGCCTTCAGCTTGGCCCATTCCTCTTTGCTCATCGAAGGCTCCGGGCGGCTCGCGCAACTGTGTGACAAGGCCCAATCAAAGCCTTCGCGGGCGATGTCGATCGCCAAAATCCGGCTTTGCCCCGCATCTTTGCAGCCCCATCCTGCGCGATACATCATCCATAGGAATGACGGTTTGATCCACGTCATCCGAGTCATGCTGAAGGGGGGTGACACGAACGTGCCGGCAGCCAGAGCGGTGTCGGCAATCTTGTCGTTATAGGCCTGATAAACGCGGATCGTACGCTCGTCAAAGAAGGCCCGAATCTGATTATTCGACGTAAAATTCATAGTCGAGTAGCATTTACAGACCGGTGGGAGCGAGGACAAGGCAATACTTGTAAGGCCTGCTAAACCCCCTTCTTCACAAATTTGGCCCATGCCCCGGATCGGTGCATCGGAGCGCTAGACCGATCGGCACACCCCACGTGAGGGCTCGAGTTACGGTGATGGTGTGGACGGCCCCTCCTTGGAGCGAACTCTAGGTGACCGACTCATAACTGCGCAACCAGATGCGGATTGAAGCAAGCTGGACGGAAGCGAGGAAGTTGTCGTCGCGCTTGTCGTATCGGGTGGCGACGGCTCTGAAGTGTTTGAGTTTGTTAAAGAAGCGTTCGACGGCGTTGCGCTGTCGGTAGACCCATGCGCTATACGGGAAAGTTTTCACACGGTTCGGCATGGCGCGGATATTGGCCCACGCGCCCCGCTCCGCCATCGCGGCGCGCAGGGCGTCGCCGTCATAGGCCCGGTCGGCGAGCAGGATGTGCCCGGCCTTGACGGTCTCGAACATGTCGGCGGCCGAGCGTCCGTCATGAGCCTGGCCCTCGGTCAGCTTGAGGCGGATCGGACGGCCCTCGACGTCGACAAGCGCATGTATCTTGGTGGTCAGGCCGCCGCGCGAGCGACCCATGCAACGGGATCGCTCGGCTTTTTTTGGCCATTGGCGGCGTGCTGGTGGACGCGGATCGAGGATGAGTCGATCATCTGCACGTCACCGTCGTAAGCGGCTGATATGGCTTCGAGAATGCGCGCCCAATGGCCACCCCGACGCCACCGGTTGAACCGGTTGACGCAGGTCGTGTGCGGACCGTAGCGCGCCGGAATGTCAGCCCAGGGAGCACCCGTGCGAAGCCGCCAGAAGATACCGTTAAGCACCTTACGGTCATCGGCGCGCGGCACCCCGCGCACCTTCGTTGGGAGATGTGGCTGGATCACCGACCACTCGAAATCTGTCAGATCGAAACGCGCCATGACCGCCTCCTGCCGATTGCAGAAAGGGAATCACAACGACCCACATTTGGGAATCCCATTTATGGGTATGTGACCTAGAGGGGAGCGACCGCCCACCTCGCTGGCCGAAGGCCCTACGCCGGCGCGCAAAGCGCGCCGACCGCATTGCCGGGCCGCAGGCACGGCGGGAGCGGCAGCGACCTGGCTGCCTCGCGCAGCCATCATCCACCCCCTCTACGGGCAGCGCCGTCGCCTCATCAATTGGGATCATTGGATAATTTGGCTCGGGCGACGGCAGGGCAGTTTCAGCGACGGCGCTTATTGCCCTGATAGATCAACCACATGCGCCACAAGCGACGGCGGTGCTTTTATCTTGCCGTACATTCCCGCCACCCCCGCAGTCTCGCGACGGTGCCGGTAATTGTGGAAGCGATTCAACCGCTTGGCGCCAACATGGCACCAGGTGTCTCCCCCATGGTGCCATCTATCTCCCTAAAAAATGATGTGCAGACCACAGCTTAGCAGTGGGTAGGAGCCACTGCTTTTATCTTGCACTCACTCCAGACCCCCTTTCAGCCGGCGAAGTTATCATCGACTACCATCTCGGCGAACGTCTGGGGGGCTAACGTCGCGCCATTAGCGCGAGCGATCTCAAGATTCCTGACCCACATATCCCGGATCGCGATCGGCATATCTGGTGGCATGTGAACAGAGGCAGCGATTGCCTCATGCCATTCCCCGTTTCCTCCATAGATTGACTGTAACTTAGGGGCCATTCTCTCAAGTGCTTGCTGCTCGGATTGAGACAACTCGCCGATCGCCCTAAGTACATACAGCTCAAGAAGGCGAAGCAGCGGCTTGCCATCATAGCGCGGATTGCTAGCCATTTTCGTCCCTAAGCATCATTAATCGCATAGTCTATCAAGCGCTGACGAGTAGTGGGCAGCGTGGGCCGCTCTTCCAATGAAGCAAGCCAGTCCTCTTCAAATTCTTGCGCGATACTGACTTCCAGAAAATACTTCATGCCTGCATCTGATGCCTCTGGGGGGACGCCGCCCTGATCCGGTTCCCGCGCCACCATCGCGTCGGAGTCTTCCGTCCAGGGCTCCGAAGCGTAGATGGTATCCTCGCTGTCGAACTCAGAAAGCCTGTCGAGCACATCGGCGAGCCTCATTGTTTGCCCCATATCGAGTATCCTCCCTTGCCGTTGGGATGCAGCGCGTCTTGGAAGATACTACCCGGCTGATGCTGCGATCGAGGGACAAGTTGCATCACCCCGGGCTCCTCGGCGTGATGCCAAGTCCAACCAGATGGAGAGGTGCGTGGCGCAAGCCCCGTAGGTGTCCGCTGAAGGTTGATTCCCAGGCCCTGCATATCCAATGCGAAAGCAGCATCTCCTTCCATAGCTCGCAAGAAATTCTCATTCGCCTCTTGGAAATGCGCTCCGCGCGAGACGCCAGGATACGACGTGGGGCTTAGCCTGGTTTCGTAAGCGACGCTGTAAAACTTGCCGTTGGGAACCGCTACCCTCTCTGGGGCAATTAACTCCTCATGATTTCTAATATTCTCCCGGATTTTTCCCGGATCGGGCCCATTTTTGGATCAGCAATGATCTCATTTGGGGCCCTATCGCTATCAATTTTGGAAAGCATCGCATCTAATTCACGAAGCTCATCCTCTACGCTATGGGAAAATCCGGTTTCTCTCTTTTGGAGAGAATCTCCCAGCCCGCTGTCTGTGAACAACTGCTCCACAGCCTCGGTAAACGAAGATATGTCTGAGGAGCCATCAGAAAGCCAACGCGCTTCTTGAAGCTGTCTGCTTGCTAACTCTCGCAAGCTCTCAACAATCATTTCTTTCCCAAGCCAACTCATTTGAAAGTCTCCGGATTAAATCTAAATTGTCCAAGGGGAATGTGCGCGTCCGGTGTCATTTTGGGTACAATATTCCCATTCACATCCAGTGCTTGTCCATTGCGCTGCCATCGGACGTAAGGTGCCTGAGAGTTCGAATATGGGCTACTCGGCTTGCCTTGCATTACCCGAACTGCGTTGCCCTTATTGGCAGGATCATAGTACCAAGTTCCACCCGGCTCACGAGTGGGTCTTATTCTCCACCCCTCGGGGATACCGTCAGGAATTGTACGAGTGCCCGGTGCGGGTCGCAATCCACGTGTGTGAAGCATCGAAGGGCCGATATCGGGAGCCCCCTTTGCGGCCATCTCTGGGGCCATCTCTGGGGCCTTGCCTCCAGCCCTCGTAAAAATTCCGGATATACCAGTGGTTGAACCACCCAATTTGACAGTGCCAAGCAACAGAGAGCCGCCCAATACGATTCCCCTGCCGCCCAAGGTGGAATCAACGGGGTCGTAACCTGCCGCGTCATACTGACCGCTGATGAAACTTCCAATGTGTTCCTCGCCCGCGGGGTTACGGTGACACTGCACTTAACCGTTCCTCAGCGCCGTGTGGCAAGGCTACCCTGCGGGGGCCCTAACCTCTTCACTCAATAAAATTCATGCTGATAGAATTCCCAGATATAATCTCCTTCAGATCCTCGGCATTCTCTAATTCGTACTCAATGTATGATATTTCAGATCCATCATCTGGACGAGCTTCATACTGAGGGGGACGTTCATTACAAATTGTGACAATCTTTCTAACTCCGCCATATATGCACTTTGCTGAATGTCCGTTGATAGTGGTTCCGTCGTTATTATTGACTTCATTGTCAGATATCAACTTGGCCTTCCCTAACGCGGAATGAGAGTTTTGTGCACAAACAAGATATATGTTTTCACATACGCTGATGGGACCAACGCCATCCTCGCGCTGAAAGGCAATGATTGTATGGGCGGCATACCATTCCATATTAGTCATCCTCTATTCTGATACCCGAGGAATTCTGCGCTGTCTTTATCCTCTGGCGATCCGCAGTATGGTTGAAGCTCGCTCTGTGAGAGCCCGCGCCAATCACATGGACCGTCCGGAGTTACGGATAAGACAATGAAGACAAAGGCCGGCCATGGACCGGCGCATTGCAGCCCTGACGGGTATAGGGATGAGGCTCGATATAGTGAAAGCGGTTACTTGGATCGACTATCAGCACCGCTCGCCCAACATAGCCGCACTTTTCGTAAATACGCCAATCGTCAGGATTTTCCATCCTGGACCAAAACGGCAAGTCAATAGCACTCAACTCTCCGTGATGGATATCAATTGACACCATTTTGAATTCCCCGAGAAAATTGCCAACATACTCGCCATCAAGCGAGAATTCAACACGCACAAATGCTGTTTCCAGGTCAAATATGCCAACGATATCTACAGATTCCGCAGGAATATCTGGCATCCACCGAGAGGCCCTCTCGTCCGCATTAACCTCATCCATATCCTGGAACCGATCTGGCCGGAGAAAAGCATCCCACCAGTATATTGCGCCAATCGCCGTGAGGCATAATACGGACACTACCAAAACCATTCGACTATTTTTAATCAAATTCATTCCTCTTCATATAGGGCCGGGTCTTCGGCTTAATATTCTCAAAGTTTTTGAGCAATGCTAATCGCGCTCAACCTCAAGCGAACATGTGTGAGTCCTGATGTTACCCTGCCGGCACTCAGATCGCGCGCACCCGGTCTGCCAACGAAGACATCTCGGGCGCCCATTCGACGTAGTCGAGCTCGAAGGTTTCACCCATGCCCACAAGCCTCAGCATGTCCGCGCCTGTAGTCGGACCCTCCAAGCCCACGACTTCTGACCCGAGCTTGATGCGCGCACCCGACGCGACCAAGCGGCCCCGGTAAACACGAGCCTGCACCTCAAGGCTGCCTTTGGCGACGGCATCGATCAAGGAAACAGTCCGCGGTAATGTTGCGGCGCCTGGCTCAAGGTACGCCGCGACATAATCGAGGGTACGTGCATCACCGGGACCGGAAACACCAGGGGCGACCACTCTATGGTTCAGCCTTTCCCAGCACTCCACCGTGAAGCCCACCGCCTCGCTCGCGATCATGATTTCGACTTTCGCCTTCTCCAGGACAGTTGGGACTATCTGAATCGCAACGTACTGGCCGTAGTCTAGATCGAAGCTGTCTTCGTGGACCGAAACAGCAATCTCGCTGGAGGCAAACTGGCGCGCCCATGCGGCGCAAGCAACTGCAAGGTCGGTCATTAGGCCGCGCCCTCGCAATCGAGTGCATCTACGCCACCGGCAGCAGGCGTGGTGAGGGGCTGGTGGAGGCGAACACCGCTCCGGCGCGCGCACCAGCTGGAACTTCGGGGATGCTCACGCACTTCAAATTTCCACCATGTCGGTATAGCCGCACCCCGAGGTCAATCAGACCTCAACGCGTTCGCGTTCTCTAAGCGCACAATGTCCAAAAGCGTGCTCTCATTCCACCGGAAATCGAATTCCACCGTATAGCAGTGCAGATGCTATCCGCCGCAGTGTTGCTCTCGAAACCGGGACAACCTGATACGACGGCCTAAAGAACCCTGTCGGTGTCTCCCGCCACAGCCAGTATCATGGCCGCTTGGCAGCACCATAGGGAGCATCAGGTGGATCTCGGGATCAGGGGCCGCAAGGCCATCATCAATGGCGGCAGCGCGGGGATGGGCAAGGGCAGCGCGAAGGCGCTGGCGCGGGAAGGGGTGGAGATCTTCCTGGTGGCGCGCGGCGAAGAGCGGCTGAGGGCGGCGGCCGAGGAGATCGCGGCGGAGACCGGAGCGCCGGTGACGCCCGTCGTCGCCGACCACAGCACGGTCGAGGGACGGGCCACCATTCTGGCCGCCTGCCCGGAACCCGATATTCTGGTGATGACCTGCGCGCCGCCCGCGACCACGGGCGATTACCGCGACATTTCACCGGAGGATTGGCACGAAGCGATCGACATCACGCTGCTGAGCCCCATCGAGATGATGCGGGCGACCATCGACGGCATGGCGGCGCGCGGGTTCGGGCGGATCGTCAACATCGCCACCGGCGCGGCCAAGTATCCGGCCGAGATCAGGCTGTTGTCGGGCGCGCCGCGCGCGGCGCTGGTGAACTACACCGTCGCGGTGTCGAAGCGGGTCGCGCGGCATAATGTGATCATCAATAATCTGCTGCCGGGCATGTTCCATACGGCGACCATCCACGACCGCATGACCGAGCTGGCGCAGCAGAACGGCACGTCCTATGACGAGGAAGTGCAGAAATTCGTCCGCGAATGGCGCATTCCCGCCGGCAAGTTCGGCGACCCGGACGATCTGGGCGCGTTCTGCGCGCTGTTCTGCAGCAAATACGCCAGCTTCACCGTGGGCCAGAGCCTGGTCATCGATGGCGGACTGATCAACTCGACCTTCTGAGCCACGCCTTCATTGAGTGACCACCTGCGCGGCGAACCGCGCCCGCAGGTGCTCGCCCACCGAGGTCGGCGGATGGAGCGGCGCCTCGCCCGGCGCCAGGCATGAGGGCAGGCAGACAATGGGATGGTCGGCCGCGCCGGTCAGGAAAAAGGGCGCCGAGAAACGCTCCCGGTTGCTGGCCGTGTCGACGCGGTGGAGGGTCGAGCGATAAAGGCCATTGGTCCAGCGCTCGAACAGGTCGCCCACATTGACCACGAAGGTGCCGGGAATGGGCGGCGCGTCGATCCAGTCGCCGGAAAGACGGTCGAGCACCTGCAACCCGCCGACGCCGTCCTGCAGCAGCAAAGTGAGGCTGCCATAGTCGGTGTGCGCGCCCGTTCCGGGCGCGCCGGCCGGATAGCGGACGATCCGGAGGGCCGCGATGGGGTCGGTGCAGAAGGCGGCGAAATGATCCTCGGGCAGGTCGAGGGACAGGGCAAAACCCGTCATCAGCAGGGCCGCGATGTCGTGCATGCGCTCGATATGGGCGAGGACCGCCGCCTGAAACCCCGGCACGCCGGCCGGCCAGCGATTGGACTGCGCAGGACCGGCGGGCGTCTCGCGCGCGGCGTAATATTCTTCCTTGGCGCTCGCCACCGTGCCCATGCGGGCATAGCCCCGATCGCCGTGGCGCTGGCCCGCGACCGCCTGCTTGGCGCTGTCGGGCAAGGCGAAGAGGCCGCGCGCCTGCCGGAACAGCCCGTCGAGTTCAGCCTCCGGCACGCCGTGGCCGCTGATATAGAAAAAGCCGTTGATGACGCAGGCGGCGCGCAGGGACGCGGCGACGGCGCGCCTGTCGGCCATGCTTCCCCGGAGGCCGGAGATATCGATGACGGGCAGGCCCATCAGCCGCCGCTCTTGGCCGCCGGGTAGAAGCGGGCCATGTGCCGGCCCGCATGGACCGGCGGATAGGCGGGCTCGGCGCCCGGGAGCACCAGTTCCGGCAGCGGCGCGATCACCGCGTCGCGGTCGGGGTTCATGAAGAACGGGACGGAAAAGCGCTCGCACCCGGCCCGGTTCTTCACCCGGTGGAAATTGGACAGGTAGCGGCCGTTGGAGAGCCACATCAGCATGTCGCCCACATTGATGGTGTAGCTGTCGGGGATGGGCGGCACGGCGATCCAGGCCCCGTCGCGCCGGCGCACTTCCAGCCCGCCCACATCGTCCTGTGCCAGGATGGTGAACGGGCCGTCATCGGTGTGCGCCACCGTGTTGGAGAGCTGGATTTCGGCGCCGCCGGGCAGCGGCAGGTAATAGAGCAGGGTCAGCTGGCACATGGGATGGGTGAAGTAGCCGTCCAGCCGGTCGGCGGGCAGCCCCAACCCCAGGGAAAACGCCTGCATCAGCGACCGGGCGAGACCCAGCATGGCATCGAAATAGGCCGTGCAGGCGGCGCGGAATTTGGGCGCGTCCTCGGGCCAGCGGTTCGGCTGGCTGTAGAGGCCGTTGAGATGCTCGTCGACGCCCTCGACCGGGCCGGCTTCGTGGTGAATCCGGTACTGCTCGAACAGGCGGCTGCGGTGCGCGCCGGGCTCCTGCGGCGGCTGCGGGATCCAGCCGCGGTACCATTCGGGTGTCGCGGCGACCCGGGCGCGATCCTCCAGCGGCTGGTGATAGAACTGAGCCGATGCGGCGAAGATGTCGCCGCGCAGCGACGGCGGGAACCCGACGCCCTTCAGGTTGAAGAAGCCGATACGCTCGCACGCCTCGCGGATCTGATCGGCCACATGGGCGCGGTCCCTGTCCGATCCCTCGAGGAAGGGCTGGAAATCGATCAGCGGAATATCGTCCGGCGCGACGCTCACCGCGAGAACGAGGTCGTCTGCAATCTGGTCCGTTCTGCTCATGTCTCATCCCTTTGCTCGCCCACAGAGTAGCGCCCGGCGGCGGCCGTGGGTTGTGCCGTTTGGTATCGGCCCCACTGCGCGATTGCGAACGGCCAGCGGCCACGCGCCTGTGGCACGATGGCGCGTCCCAACCCGCAGGAGATGTGCCCATGACGACGATCCGATCCGCCGATGGCACGCGGCTGAATGTGAGGATCGAGGGCGCCGGGCATGGTCCCACGGTGCTGCTGGCCCATTCGGTCGGCTGCGACCTGTCGCTGTGGGACGCGCAGATTCCGGCGCTCGCCGGGCGGTGCCGCGTCGTGCGCTACGATGCGCGGGGGCATGGCGGCTCGGACGCGCCGGCGGGCGATTACAGCATCGACCAGCTGGGCGCCGACGCGCTGGCGGTGCTCGACGCGCTCGATGCCCGAACGGCGCATGTGGTCGGCCTGTCGCTGGGCGGGACGCTGGCGCAGTGGCTGGCGCTTCATGCGCGTGACCGGCTGGCGAGCATGGTGCTGTGCGACACGGCGGCGCGGCTGGGCACGGATACGGGCTGGCAATCGCGGATCGACATGGCGCTGTCGCAGGGCATGGCGGCGATGGCGGACCTGTCCATGACCCGCTTCTTCTCGGACGGGTTCCGGGCGCGGTCGCCGGAGACGGTGGCGCGCTTCCGGCAGGGTTTCGTGGCGACGGCGGCGCATGGCTATGCCGGGTGCTGCGCTGTGCTGCGCGACTGCGATTTCCGCGCCGATCTGGAGCGGATGGCGGTGCCGACGCTGGTCATCGGCGGGCGGGAGGACGCACCAACACCGCCGGCCGACGCCGAGGCGCTGGTGCGCGGCATTCCGGGCGCCGCGCTGGTGCTGCTGGAGACGGGGCATCTGTCGGCGGTGGAGGACCCGGACGGCTTCAATGCCGCCCTGCTCGCTCATCTGTCCGCCCAGGCCGGCGTCAGACGATGACGCCGCCATCGACCACCAGTTCCTGACCGGTGATGTTGCGGCCGCCCGGGCCGATAAGGAAGAGGACCATGTTGACGATGTCGGCGGGCTCGCTGGGGCGGCCGAGCGGAATGCCCATGTCGGCGACATAGGTTTCGAGCACGGCGGCCTCGTCGGCGCCTTCGGCGGCGGCGCGTTCGGCCCAGGCCTTGCGCATGCGCGGCACCGCGATGGGGCCGGGCGCGATGTAGTTGACGGTCACGCCATCGGGCCCGGCCTCGAGCGCGGCGCTGCGGCTGAGGCCGCGCAGCCCCCATTTCGAGGCGGAATAGCTGGCGCGCCCTGCCCGGCCGCGCATGCCGTGATTGCCGCCGATATTGACGACGCGGCCGGTCCGGGCGGCGCGCATGACGGGGAGCAGGCGCGTCAGGATGGCGAAAGGCGCGCGCAGATTGGTGCCGATCACCGTATCGAAATCGGCAAGGCCGAAGCCGCCGATCTGGGGCGAGAGCGGGCCGGTCGTGCCGGCGGCGTTGACCAGCACGTCGACGCGGCCTTGCGACCAGTCGAGGAACCGGTCGATGCCCGCGTCGATGGCGGCGCCGTCGAGCAGGTCGATGGTGAGGACCAGCGCCCGGCGTCCCATTGCCGCGATCTCGGCGGCGACGTCTTCCAGCGCCGCTGTCCGGCGGCCGACGAGGGCGACGTCGTGGCCCTGCGCGGCCAGCGCGCAGGCGATCTCGCGCCCGGTGCCGGCGCTGGCGCCGGTGACGAAGGCGACGGGGGCGCTCAACCGGCGACCGCGAAATGACGCGCCTTCAGCCCGGCCTGGATCTTGTAGATCGAGCTGCCCGCGCGGGAGGGAAACGGCAGCTTCACACGATTGGGCTCGATGCGCACATGGCTGGCGCCGTCGCCCTGCACCATGCGCGACTGGTAGTCGGTCCAGTCGACCGCGTAGAACAGCGGATAGGCATCGGCGGCGGCGTATTCGAGGAACAGGATGCGGCGCGGGTCGCCCGAGAGATTGACGCCCGAGCCGTGGATGGTCAGCGGATGATGGAAGGCGATGGTACCGGCGGGACCGGTGAGCGAGACCGCCTTCGACAGGTCCGCGCCCGGGTCGCCCGGGGCGATGGCGCCGATGAAGTAGCCGTCCTCATCATGATGCTCCAGCAGCGCGCCTTCGTGGCTGCCGGCGAGCACCTGCATGGCGCCGTTCTCGGGCCGGGCCTCGTCGATCATCACCGACACGACGCAGGTGCCCATGTGGGTGTGCGGCGCGAACGCCCAGTCCTGATGCCATTCCAGCGCCGTGCCGCCGCGTGCCGCCTTCATGTTGATCTTGCTGTGGCTGAGGCGGATATGCGGGCCGATCAGCGCTTCGAGCACCTGGAGGATGCGGGGATGGCGGGCCATGGCGTCGTAGAAGGGATCGACCCGGTGCGGCTTCTTGATCCGCTGGATGGTGCTGCGTCCTTCCGTGTCCGTCTCGAAATCGAACACGGGGGTTTCCTCGGACTGGCCGGCGGCGGCGGCCGAGACCGCATCGGTCACGGCCCGCAGCCGGGCGACTTCGTCGGCCTGGAGCAGTCCGGCCGCGAGGGCGTAGCCGTGCGCGCGGTAGTGCCGGACGATGTCGTCGATGATCATGAGGGCGTTCCCGTGGGCAGGGGCACATCGGTGACCAGCATATGTGCCTTGTGATGGGTGATGCAGAGCGGCAGGCGGGCCTGGCGGGCGGCGATCTGGCCGGTGGCGCCGCAGGCCCAGAACACCGGCAGTTCATCGGGCGCGAGCCGGGTCAGGCCGTGGCCGCCATAGGATCGGGACAGGTCGGCGATGCCGATGCTCTCGGGCAGGCCGATGGAGACCGGGCGGCCGTGAAACTGGGGATAGCGGTCGGAAATGATCGTCGCGGCGATGGCATCGGCCGGGCGCAGCGCGCGCATGGAGACGACCAGCTTGCCGCCGAACGGGCCGGCGGGGAGCGTGTCGATGTCGGTCACGTACATGGCCGACACAGTGCCTTCATCCAGATGCCGCAGCCGCACGCCGTGGGCACGCAGCATGGCCTCGAACGAGAACGAGCAGCCGAGCGCGAAGGCGACGAGATCGCCGCGCCACAGATTGCGGATGTCGCGGGGCGTGTCGACCAGTTCGCCGTCGCGGAAGACCATGTACTCGCCCACGTCGGTGCGCACATCCATGTCCTGGGCGAGATCCGGCAGGCAGGGATCGCCGGGGCGAGAGCGGCCGAGCAGCGGCAGGGCCTGCGCGTTGAGGCGGCAATAGGCCTCGAAATCGTCGGCCCAGGCGTCGGGAACGATGACCAGATTGGCCTGCACGTAGCCCGGCGCGGCGAGATTGGTAAAATCGCGGAACGTGCCGGCGCGAATGGCGCGGCGCAGCCGGACCGGATCCATGAACTCTGGCGTGGGCGCGTTCAGCAAGGCAGTCCCTGAGATGATCGTCTGTCGGTCACTACCGTCAGATATATCAGCGGCGGGGCTGTGCTGGGGGATGCCATTTCGGCGGCCTTGCGTTGCCGAACCGGCTACTTGCGCCGCGCGTGCCCGGAAACGCAGAAAAGCGCCGCGAGGCGGCGCTTTCCCGGCGGCCGCGAACGACCCGCTTATGCGTTCAGGTACTTGTCCAGGGTGATGTGGACCTGCCGCACCCGCGATTCCTGGTAATTGGCGAGCGACTGGGCCTGCTTGGCCGAGGCCTTGAAGCCGCGCTGCTGGCGCTCGAGATTGGACGTGTCCTGCTCGTAGATGGCGGCGAGCGGCTGATCCATGTTCGGGACCGTCGCATAGGTTTCCTGCACGCCCAGCTTCACCACGCGCGGCGGCTCGGGATGTTCTTCGCCGTCCTTGAGCGGACGCAGGAACATCAGGTCGAACCAGGCGCTGTCCACGTCGGTGCCGGCGGGCCGGAAGCGGTAGATCATGGGCAGGCCGATGCCGGGGAAGATGAACATGTTCGGGAACACGAAATACTCGATGGAATCGAGCATCTCGCTTTCCGAGAACTGGCTCATGTCGATGCCGTATTTCGGCTCCAGTTCCTCGCGCTTGGCCTGGGCGGCCATGATGCGCTTGGCCATGGCGTCGGCGATGTCTTCCTCGGTCTCCGGCTCGGGCCATTTCGGGGCGAGATAGCCGCGGGTGTGGATGAAGCGGTGCACGTTGTCGCCGAAGATGTCGTACTGGGCGTTGGTCTGGGCGTTGCCGACCGGGTCGCCGCCCATGTGGGTCTCGCGGACGTGATAGGCCTCGAGAAATGCCTCGGCCGCCGCCTTCCAGTTGCACGGCAAGGTGCGGCGCAGATGCACCTCGATGTAGCGCCGGTCGACCGGGAAGTAGTGCTTGAAATGCTCGGGCAGGACCTCGAGGTATTCCGCCAGCGGCTTGGCGTCGTGGTCCATGTTCATGAACACGAAACCGCCCCAGGTATCGACCTTGGCCTCGGGCAGGCAGAGCTTTTCCTTGTCGAGGTGCGGGAAGTCCCAATCGCAGGGCAGATCCTTCAGCGTGCCATCCATGTTCCAGGTCCAGGCGTGGAACGGGCAGCGGAAATCATTGCCGGACAGGGCGTAGCCTTCCTCGTCCTGGCCGGGGCGCAGCTGGGTGCCGCGGTGCAGGCAGGAATTGTAGAACGCCTTGATATCCCCGGAATCGGTGCGAGTGATGATGAAGGAATAGTCGCCGATCTCGTAGACCATGTGGTCGCCAGGCTCGGGAATGTGCTCCTCGCGGCAGACGAACTGCCAGACCTTCGGCCAGAGCTTCTTCATCTCCAGGTCGAAGAACTCACGCGAGGTGTAGCGGTTGAACGGGATGTCGGCATCGCCGAGGAACTCGAACCGTTCGGTGACGATGGGCTCGGGCGCGGCCTTCGGGTCGCGCAGGATGATGTCCTTGGTGCTCTGGCCCGGCGTGCGAGCCTGGCCTGGCTGCAGGCCCTTCGGATTTTCGGCGTTCACCTGATCCCTCCCCGGAACGTGTGACTGAGGGCAGGAGAATTGAACAAATCGCCGCCGCCGCCAACTAGCGGAATCGATAGGCTCGGCGCATGGGCAAAAAGCGATGTGGTAGCCGGGAACTTTACGCCCGATCCGCCGTTGAATTCATACCACGCACTCGTGGCTGTCCAACTCTCTTCCCGAGATTCCTTGCCCGCCTTCACCGGCGGGCTTCTTTTTCGATCAGACCGGGATATCCGGCGGCGGTCCTTCGAGAAACCGCGGCGCCGTACCGCCGATATGGTCCCAGGGCGCTTTCGATCCCACGAAGATATGCATGTCGATCTCGACGCCCGGATCGCCATCGACGGTGCCGAGGGTGACGCCGTGAACCGCCGTACCGGCCAGACCGCACAGGGTGGTGCCGCAGGTTCGGCAAAAACACAGGCCCCAGCCGGGCGTGGTTTCGTACACGGTCAGATTGTCCTCTCCGGCCCGCCAGACGAACGCGCCGGGCGCGACTTCCGCATAGGCGGAACCGGCGCCGCTGAAAATCTTGCGGCAGCGGGAACAATGGCAACTGCGCGCCGCCTTCAGAGGCGCGGAGATCTCATAGCGCACCGTGCCGCATGCGCAGCCTCCGCTCAGCATTCTCTCGTCCCCCTGTTGATCCGGAGTAGTCTGGCCCAGCACCGCGAACGTGTGAAGAGGCCGCGGTGGCGTGCCGCGACCCCTCCATCCCCGACAGGTGCTCTGAACTACTCGGCGGCGATCCGTTCGACCGGCGCCGCGCGGATCAGATGGTCGAAGGCCGACAGCGCGGCCTTTGAGCCTTCGCCCATGGCGATGACGATCTGCTTGTAGGGCACGGTGGTGACATCGCCCGCCGCGAAGACGCCGGGAAGCGAGGTTTCACCGCGCGCGTTCACCTCGATCTCGCCGCGCCGGCTGAGCGCCAGCGTGCCCTGCAGCCATTCCGTGTTCGGCACGAGCCCGATCTGCACGAAGATGCCGTCGAGGTCGATCCTGTGGGACTGGCCGCTGGTGCGATCCGTGTAGGACAGGCCGACCACCTTGCTGCCGTCGCCATGCACTTCCGTGGTCTGGCCGGACAGGATGACCGTCACGTTGGGGAGCGAGCGCAGCTTGGTCTGCAGCACGGCATCGGCGAGCAGTTTGGAGTCGAACTCGATCAACACGACATGGGACGCCAGACCGGCCAGGTCGATGGCCGCCTCGACGCCGGAATTGCCGCCACCGATCACCGCCACGTGCTTGCCCTTGAACAAAGGCCCGTCGCAGTGCGGGCAATAGGCCACGCCCTTGTTGCGGTACTCGTCTTCGCCCGGGACGTTCATCTGCCGCCAACGGGCGCCGGTGGACAGGATGACTGTCTTCGCCTTCAGCGAGGCACCGCTGGCGAGCCTGATTTCCGTCAGGCCGCCGGGCGCGGACGCCGGGACGAGCGCCGTGGCGGTCTGGAGGTTCATGATGTCGACCTCGTAGTCCTTGACGTGCTGCTCCAGCGCGGCGACCAGTTTCGGGCCTTCCGTGTGGGAGACCGAGATGAAGTTCTCGATCCCCATCGTATCGAGCACCTGACCGCCGAAACGCTCGGCGACGACACCGGTGCGGATGCCCTTGCGCGCCGCGTAGATCGCCGCCGCGGCGCCGGCCGGGCCGCCGCCGACGACCAGCACATCGAACGCCTCCTTGCCGGCAAGCTTCTTGGCCTCGCGCTCGGCGGTGCCCGTGTCGAGCTTCGCCAGGATCTGTTCCAGGCTCATGCGGCCCTGCGCGAAGGGCTGGCCGTTCAGCAGCACGGTCGGCACGGCCATGATGCCGCGCGCCTCCACTTCCGGCTGGAACAGCGCGCCATCAATGGCGACGTGGCGAATACGCGGGTTAAGCGCGCCCATGAGATTGAGCGCCTGCACCACGTCGGGGCAGTTCTGGCAGGACAGCGAGAAATAGGTTTCGAACAGGAAATCGCCGTCGAGCGCCTTGACCTGCTCGATCACTTCGGGCGATTCCTTGGGCTGATGCCCGCCGATCTGCAGGATCGCCAGGATCAGCGAGTTGAACTCGTGTCCCATGGGAATACCGGCGAAGCGCACGGCGATGTCTGTGCCGGCGCGGCGGATCGCGAAGGACGGTTTCCGGGGATCTTCACCCTCCTCGACCAGCGTGATCTTGTCGGACAGCGAGGCAATGTCCTTGAGCAGGGTCTGCATTTCGCGGGACTTGGCGCCGTCGTCGAGCGCGGCCGCCAGTTCGACGGGCTGCGTGATCCGCTCGAAATAGGCCTCCAATTGTCCCTTCAGTTTCGCGTCGAGCATGTCTGTGATCTCCTGAATGGAAAGGGGGCTGCCGGGCCGGAACGGCCTGACGATGGCGGGAGGGCCGGCGCGTCCTCCAGAGCGATCCCCGGAAGACGCGCCGTCCGGATCAGATCTTGCCGACGAGGTCGAGCGACGGAGCCAGCGTCTCGGCGCCTTCCTGCCACTTGGCCGGGCAAACTTCACCCGGGTGCGACGCGACATACTGCGCGGCCTTTACCTTGCGCAGCAGTTCGGTGGCATCGCGGCCGATGCCGCCCGCGGTGATCTCGACGATCTGGATCTTGCCATCGGGATCGATGACGAAGGTGCCGCGATCAGCGAGGCCGACATCCTCGATCAGGACATCGAAATTGCGCGAGATGGTGCCGGTCGGGTCGGCGACCATCGGATATTCGATCTTGCCGATGGCGGGCGAGGTGTCGTGCCATGCCTTGTGGCAGAAATGGGTGTCGGTCGACACGCTGTAGATCTCCACGCCGAGCTTCTTGAATTCAGCGTAGTTGTTCGCCAGATCCTCGAGCTCGGTGGGGCAGACGAAAGTGAAGTCGGCCGGATAAAAGAAAACCACCGACCACTTGCCGCGCAGGTCGGCATCGCTGACGTCGACGAATTTTCCGGCCTGGAAGGCGGTGGCCTTGAACGGCTTCACTTCGGTGTTGATCTGGGACATTTCGTTCTCCTTGGTCGAAAAATGGCGCCCCCGCGATACCGGTCATCTGGGGAGACGGGTTAGGGATCGCGGCGACGGGCTATAGATAGACCAGATCACTAATCGACAGAAACAAGAAATTTATGATATTGTAATCGTATAAATCGATTAGTTGAGGATGCCATGAAGCCGCTTCCCACCCTGCGCCAGCTCCGCTTTCTCGTCGCGGTGGTCGACAAATGCCATTTCGGGCACGCGGCGGACGTCTGCCATGTCACCCAGTCGACGCTGAGCGCCGGCATCCAGGAGCTTGAAGCGCTGCTCGGCGTGCAATTGCTGGAGCGCACCAAGCGCTCCGTGATGCCGACACCGCTGGGTCTCGACATCGCCGCCCGCGCTGCCAAGCTGCTGAAGGGCACGGAAGACATGGTGGACATCGCGCAGGCGGCGCGGGCGCCCATGTCGGGCAAGCTGCGCCTGGGCGTCATTCCGACCATCGGCCCGTTCCTGTTGCCCAAGGCGCTGCCGAGCCTGCGGAGCATGTTTCCCCTGCTGCAGATCTACCTGCGCGAGGACCAGACCGAGCGCCTGTTGGATCGACTGGAGGCTGGTGAACTGGACGCGGCTCTCCTCGCCCTGCCCTATGACATCGGCGGCTATGACAGCATGGATATCGGCGAGGACCGCTTCTGGGGCGTGTTTCCGCCGGGGCACCGTCTCTCCGGCACCGCGCTGCGACCGCGCGATATCGCGGTGGAGAACCTGCTGCTGCTGGAGGAGGGCCACTGCCTGCGCGACCAGGCGCTGGCCGCCTGCTCGCTGGAAGGCGCGCAGCGTAACGCGGCATTTCAGGGCACCAGCCTCTACACCCTCGTCCAGATGGTCGCCAACGGGCTGGGCATGACGCTGGTGCCGCAACTGGCGCTGGACGCCGGCATCCTGCGCGGCCTCGATCTGGCGACGGCACCGCTTGAAGGCAGCAATGCGTGCCGGCGCCTCGGCCTGATCTGGCGCCGCACATCCGGCCGCACGGAAACCTTCCAGCGCCTGGGCAAGGCGCTCAGGGAAATCCAGGCCGCGCCCCGCGCCGCCTAAGCGAGCGTGGTCTTCGCCATGGGCAGCGTACGGATGCGCGTGCCGGTCAGGGCCGCGACCGCGTTGGCGACGGCTGGACCGATGGGCGGCACGGCCGGCTCGCCGACGCCGCTGGGCTTTTCCGTGCTGTCCATGATGTGCACCTCGACCCTCGGCATGCCCCCGAAGCGCAGCACTTCGAAGTCGGCGAAATTGCCCTGTTCGACGGCGCCCTTGTCGAGGGTCAGTTCGGAATAGAGCGCGGCGGACAGACCGAAGCCGACGCCGCCTTCCATCTGAGCGCGGACGATGTCGGGATTGACCACCTGGCCGCAATCCACGGCGACGACGACCCGTTCGACCTTCACGCCCCGCGCGTCGTCGAGACGCAGCTCGACCACCTGCGCCACGTAGGTTTCGAAGGACTCGTGGACCGCGACGCCGCGCGCCACGCCTTGCGGCAGGGCGTTGCCCCAGCCTGCCTTCTCGGCGGCCAGTTTGAGCACGCCCGCGTGACGCGGCTTGTCCGCCAGCAAAGCAAGGCGAAAGGCCACCGGGTCCTTGCCGGCCGCCGCCGCCAGTTCATCCATCATGGTCTCGACCGCATAGGCGGTATGGGAGTTGCCGACCGAGCGCCATACATGCACGGGCACGCCGACGACCGGCGAATGCAGGTCCACCCGCGCGTTGGGAATGGCATAGGGCATGTTCGAGGCGCCCTCGACGGACGAGTTATCGACACCGTTCTTGATGGAGGCGGCGAAGGGCGGAAAGCTGCCGAAGATGGACTGGCCGACGATCCGATGCGACCACGCCGTGATGTTGCCCTGCGCATCGACCGCGGCCTTGATGCCATGCACGTAAAGCGGCCTGTAATGGCCCGCGCGCATGTCATCCTCGCGGGTCCGCTGCAGCCGAACGGGCGCATCGCCGCCCATGGCCTTGGCGATATGCACCGCTTCCGTCACGTGATCGCCGTTGAAGGTGCTGCGGCGGCCGAAGCTGCCGCCCGAGGCCAGCGTGTGCACGACGACCTTGTCGGGACCGAGCCCGGCGGCGGCGGCGGCGTTGTTCTGGTCCATGATTGGCGCCTGATGCCCCGACCAGGTCTCCAGCATGCCTTCATGCAGCCAGGCGACACAGTTCATGGGCTCCATCGCCGCATGGGCGAGATAGGGAAACTCGTAGACCGCCTCGATCACGGTCCGTTCCGGGCCGAACCCGGACTCCACGTCGCCCCGGCTGAGCGCGACGGCGCCCGGCTTTTCCAGAAGTGCCTTGTATTCGGCCGCCAGATCCGCGCTGGAGCGGGTCTCGGCCTTGCTCTCGTCCCAAATGATCTTCAGGGCGTCCCTGGCCTTCATCGCGGGCCACATGCCGGTCGCGACGACCGCGACGCCTTCGGGGATCTCGACGACTTTGACCACGCCCTTGACCGCCAGCGCCGCCGACATGTCCACCGACTTGACGGTCGCGCCGAATTTGGGCGGATGGGCGGTGACCGCCGTGAGCAGCCCCGGCAATTTGACATCGATGGTATAGGTCTCGGTGCCCGTGCTCTTGGCCGGGGAATCGAGACGCGTCAGTTTCTTGCCGATATAGGCATACTGATCCGGGGTTTTCAGGGTGACCTGCGCCGGTGCGGTCAATGCCGCCGCGGCCATGGCCATGTCGCCGAAACTGGCCCGCCGTGTGCCGGATGACAGCGTGCCCTTTGACACGGTGATCGACGATTCCGGCACGCTCCATGCCTTGGCCGCCGCCGCGACCAGCATGGCCCGCGCCGTGGCCCCTGCCATGCGCATCTGCTCGAACGAGTTGGCGATGGAGTTGGAGCCGCCCGTCGCCTGGAAGCCGAACATCAGGTTCTTGTAGAGATCGTTGTTGGCCGGCGCATATTCGGTGCGGATCCGTGCCCAGTCGGCGTCCATTTCATCCGCCACCAGGGTCGCCAGTCCGGTCGTGACGCCCTGCCCCATCTCGTGATGCTTGATGATGATGGTCACGGTGTTGTCTGGCGCGACCCGCACGAACGCGTTGGGCGCCCAGGGTTCCACTGCGGAAGCCGCCAGCGCGCGGCCGGCGCCGGACAGGGTGACGCCGATAACCAGGCCGAGCGCGCCCGAGCCCTTGAGGAAGGCGCGGCGGCTGAAATCGCGGGTACGCATGGTCATCTCGATCAGCCCTTGAGGGTGCCGGCGGCGGCGTGAATGGCCTGGCGGATGCGCTGATAGGTGGCGCACCGACAGATATTGCCGTTCATGGCCTCGTCGATCTCGGTATCGGTCGGCGCCGGGTTGTCCTGCAGCAGAACGACCGCCGACATGATCTGGCCGGTCTGGCAATAGCCGCACTGGGCGACATCCAGTTCGATCCAGGCCGCCTGGACGGCCTTGGCCTCGGGCGAAACGAGCCCTTCGATGGTGGTGATCTGGGACGCGCCGACGCCTTCGACCGGCAAGGTGCACGAGCGCACCGCCATGCCATCGAGATGTACCGTGCAGGCGCCGCACGCCGCCACGCCGCATCCGTATTTGGTGCCCGTCAGTCCCAGCTGTTCGCGCAGCACCCAGAGGAGCGGCGTGTCCGGCTCCGCCTCGATGGTGACGGTCCTGGCGTTGACGGTGATCTGAGACGACATGGGATTCTCAACCTGAAGACACTCGGTGTTACCAAGCCGTAACGAAGATTGAGCAGACATTCAACAGGGTTCCGCTGGACCTCGGCCACACCGCGGGGCATAGGGAAAGCATGGTGAAACCGAAATCCATTCCGCCCGGGGCGCGGCGCGTCGTCCTGTTCAACAAGCCGTTCGGCGTGCTGTCCCAGTTCACGGAAGGCACCACGGGCGAAGGCGCGGTGACGCTGTCATCCTTCATCCATATTCCAGAGGTGTATCCGGCGGGGCGGCTGGACAAGGACAGCGAGGGCCTTCTGGTGCTGACCAATGACGGCAGGCTGCAGGCCCGCATCGCCGACCCGCGCTTCAAGCAGCCCAAGACCTACCTCGTCCAGGTCGAGGGCGAGCCGGACGAGGCCGCTCTGGAGATGCTGAGCCAGGGCGTGCTGCTCGATGGCACGATGACCAAGCCAGCGGAGGCCGAACGGATCGCAGCGCCCGACCTCTGGACACGCGACCCGCCCGTGCGATTCCGCAAGACCGTGCCGGACTGCTGGCTGCGGCTCACCCTCCGGGAAGGACGCAACCGGCAGGTCCGGCGTATGACGGCGGCGGTCGGCCACCCCACCCTGCGTCTGGTGCGCTGGAGCGTGGGCGAGTGGGCGCTTGACGGCCTGGGTCCCGGAGAGTGGCGAGACGCCTGAGAGCTTCCGCCATGTCCGCGACCGGAGCCAGCGCCGAGACGCTCAGGATCCCACGCCTGTTCGGCCGCGGCGGCCCATATCCTTCCCGTCGATATCCAGCGCGCGCGATATGATGTCGGCCAGATCACGGGGTTTGGCGCCGGCAGCGTCGCACGTCACGCGGCCACAACTCTTCGTGAAGCGCCAGCGGCAGAAACCAGTAGCCGGGGACGGTGAGACCGATTTTCGTTCCGCTCCCTAGCCGCGAGGAACAAAAACACCGCCTGACAATTAGACCGGTTTGGCAGAAGGACGCGCGATCAACGGAGAACGGCCTCCGCGCCGACCGGGGCGCGCGCCGCATGAGTACGACGCCGACCATGACCGCGCCGCGGACATCTAAATCAGGAAGAGGAAATGATGAGTAGAGATAAAGGCTTGAGCCAAGGGGTCCTGTTCGGCCTCATCATGGCGGGGTTGATGCCAGCCATGCGGGTGATCCTGAATGGCGTGACCAGGCCGCCATCATCGAGCGCGGCGGTCCATTCCAGCGATCCGGCGTCCCGCCTGGATGCAGGCACCTATGGCGCGACCCGGGATGCGGGACCGGCCAGCATGCGGGATGACTTACCGGAGGCATGGGACCAGGTGGACGAAGCGTCCGATGAATCATTTCCGGCCAGTGATCCACCTGCCCAATACTGACGCCCCGGCAGCATGCGTTGAAAGCTCCCGGTCCAGTGGGCCGGGAGCTTTGGGATCGAGCGGCGCTCCCGGCCCGTTGGGCCGGGAGCTTTTGAGTTCAAGCCTTCGCGTCCATGTCGACGTCCAGCTCCCTGGACCAGTGCCGGAGAGCACCACACGCCGAAATGAAGGCATCGACATCCTTGCCCGCCGCCAGTTGCATGCAGCCGTCATCGAGCTTGTCGCCAAGGCCGGCCTTCTGGAAGAGGGGCATAGCCTCCTTGGTAAACCCGATGAACTTGCAATGGGCAAAGGCGTCCCTGACGAAGTCCTGGGATACGGCGTCGTCGCTGACACGTCCGCTGGCGGCCTCGGACAGCACCACCACGACCGCATCGAAGAGCACCGAGGGCCCGCCATCGATCTTGAAGTCCGCATCGAGATGGCTGCCGTCGGACAGGCTGACACCGCCAATCTTGGGGGCGATGATATTGAACACGGCCTTTTCCTTGCCTACCGCCTTGGTCAACGCATCGACCAGCTTGGCGTCGGCGCCGTCCGTCACGTAGATGCCGAGTTTTCGGCCGGCGAAGCCGGGCGGACCGCGCCGGATAATGCTCAGCGCATCGGACGGCGGAAGATCCATGGTCGGCCTGGCCGCGACCGCGGGTTCCGGCATTTTCAGACCCAGACCGTCGGCGACGGTTTCCGCCAGACCGGCGTCGATGTTCGCCAGATGGGAGACGACCCTTGAGCGGATATCCGCCCGCTCGACGCGGCTGAGTTCAAAGACCAGCGCATCGCCGATGTGCTTCTGCTCGATCGGTGTCTGACTGATGTAGAACTGACGGGCCTGGCTGTAATGATCCGCGAAGCTTTCCGGCCTGAGACGCGTCTTGGGCCCGGACACGTCCTCGGCGAAGGATTTGAAGCCCCGGTCGGGATTTTCGCGGGGTCCGCCCTCGCTGCCCCAGCTGTTCGGTTCATAATTGACGCGGCCCGTCGGGTTACGCATCGCCATGTGACCGTCCTGCTGGAAGTGCGCCATGGGGCATTTGGGGGCGTTGATCGGGATATGGGTGAAGTTGGGGCCGCCGAGACGCTTGAGCTGGGTGTCGAGGTACGAGAAGTTCCGGCCCTGCAGCAGCGGGTCATTGCTGAAATCGATCCCCGGCGGCACGTTCTGGGTGCAGAACGCGACCTGTTCCGTCTCCGCGAAGAAATTGTCGACGACCCGATCGAGGACCATGCGCCCGACGATCTGCACCGGGACCACTTCTTCGGGAATGATCTTGGTGGGGTCGAGAATATCGAAGTCGAACTGCTCGGCGAAGGCATCGTCAAAGAGCTGGAGGCCCAGTTCCCATTCGGGATAGTCGCCCATGTTGATCGCATCCCAGAGATCCCGCCGATGGAAATCAGGGTCGGCGCCGTTGATCTTGACGGCCTCGTTCCACAACACCGACTGCAGCCCCAGCTTCGGCTTCCAGTGGAACTTCACGAAGGTGGAACGCCCCTCCTCGTCGACGAGCCGGAAACTGTGAACGCCGAAGCCTTCCATGAAGCGGAACGATCGCGGAATGGCACGATCGGACATGGTCCACATCACCATGTTGAGGCTTTCCGGCGTCAGCGAGATGAAGTCCCAGAAATTGTCGTGCGCGGTCTGGGCCTGCGGAAAGGCGCGGTCCGGCTCCGGTTTCGCCGCGTGGATGAGATCCGGAAACTTGATGGCGTCCTGGATGAAGAAGACCGGGATGTTGTTCCCGACCAGATCCCAATTGCCTTCCTTGGTGTACAGCTTGACGGCGAAGCCACGGACGTCGCGCGCCAGGTCGACGGAGCCCTTGCTGCCCGCCACGGTGGAGAAACGGACGAAAACCGGGGTTCGCTCGCCAACGCGCTGGAAGATGTCCGCGCGAGTCACGTCAGAAAGGGACTTGGTCAGTTCGAAGTACCCGTGCGCGCCATATCCCCTGGCGTGGACCACCCGTTCGGGAATCCGCTCGTGGTCGAAATGGAACATCTTCTCCCGGAAGTGGAAATCTTCCATCGCCGCCGGTCCCCGGGCGCCGATCCGCAGCGTGTTCTGATCATCGGCGACGGGCACACCCTGCTGGGTCGTCAGGGTAGGAACGGTTTCAGAGGCGCTCTGATGGGTCTCGCCGCCCTGACCCTGCTCTTCGCGGTAACTGGTCGAGATTTGGGGACCGTCATCCCTGGTCCCACCCTTGGCCTTGGCCTTGCCCTTGCGCTGGCTCTCGGCAGATTTCACCACTGCTAACTCCTTTTGATATCTCTGGTTTACCGATTCCGCACTTCGCGGAGATTGCTCCGCGAGGCGCCAGGATCACTTGCAGGCGTCGCAGAGTCGTGAACGGTCCAAGCGCTGCGGGCTGATCCTCAGCTACCGTTCGATCACGACCTCTGCTCACCGGGTGCATGGGGAAACCGCGAAACCGGTTTTGGTTCCGGCGAGACCGCCGCACCGGGCGACCGCGTCTATGGCGCGTCGGGCGTCCGCTTTCCCTGCAGGGCCGTGTCCGCCTGCTCAAGCCGCCGCAGGCCGGATGACAGGGCAGCGCCCCAGGCGGCATGGGCGCAGAGCATCAGAAGAGTGCGGCGGATCGGGTGCCGGGTGGGCGGCGCGAGGACTCGGGTCGCCGGCAACCACCCGAAATAACTCACCGCCCACACGGCCAGCCCGTACCCTGCACCGACGGGAAAGGAGCGCCGCCTGGTGAGCAGCGGAAACACGGCGCCCGTGAACGCGCCGTAGGCGAAGTGGGCTGCCATCGCCAGCGTGGCCGTCTTGTCGTCGCTGGTCTCGAGCTTGGTGCTCTCGAGAACCCGCTGGGTGATCTCCCTAGGCGGAAGGGGATACCGCTCACGTGACGGCAGCCATCTCCAGAGCCGTTCGGCCGTCGCCGTCATGGCCATGGTCGCGGCGAAACCGGCGAAGGCGCCGTAGAGAACACGTTGCATGGCGTACCTCAACCTTTCCTGGGATACCGGCCCATCCATATCGCCCGACCCGTGATCGCTTGATGGAAACCGCCTGTAATGTCGTACGACAGGAACAAGCTGGCTCGGCAGGAGTTCCCACTCGCCACAAGGAGGACGCATGAATACCCACCAGATCAGCCGGACCGATCCGGACGCCGCCGATATCGACATCAGCAGCCTGCTCGCCCCGCGCATCAAACTGCACGGGAAGGTCGATGACGGCATGCTCCACTCGTTTCTGTCGCAACTGGACGCCGCGCTGGGCAAGGATGGGCTCATCGGGGTCCAGGTGTTCACGGCCGGAGGCGACGCGGACGTTGGCCGGCGTATCGCCGATGAGATCCGGCTGTGCCGGGAGCATCGGGGGCGCGACCTGGCCTTCTTCGGCGTCACCAACGTGTATTCGGCGGGGGTGACGATCATGGGGGCGTTCCCGAGGGAACGACGCTATCTCGGCCGCGATGCGGTGCTGTTGATCCACGGGCGAAAGATCCAGGAGCAGAAACTGCCCGCCGGTCCTCTTCCTTCGGCGCTGCAGTTCGCCCGCCTCAAGGTTTCCGAGCTGGAAAACGGTCTGCGTCTCGAGCGGCAGGAGTTCGAGCGGCTGATCGTCGGCAGCACTCTCACGATCGAGGCGCTGGAAGAACGGGCGGCGACCAACTGGTACGTCACAGCGGAAGAAGCGCTGACATTGAAGCTGATCGGCGGACTTGTCTGACGCGAGACACCGAGTGGCGGCAGGCACGTCGAAGAATGACGCGATCGGTTCCGAGGCGGGTGACGGTCAGTGAAAGATGGCTATCGGCTCCAGGTCGTCCAGCTTGACGTGCAGGACGCTGGCGATCTTGCGGCGCGCCTCCAGGGTTTCCTCGGTCTGCCCGGTTTCCACGCCGACGATGTAATCATGGGGCAGGCCCGCCGCTTCCGCCAGACGGGTCGTCGAGAAGCCGCGGAGCTCGCGGTAGAGCTTGTGCGGCGTTTCACCCTGCATCAGCCGCTGCGCGAGCGCGATTGGCAGCGCGTCACGATTCATGGACGAATTGACCCATTCGGCGAGACTGCCGAGACTGGTCTCCTCGGCGACCTTCATCAGCCGATCAAAAAGCTCTTCGGAGACGATGACGATCCGCTCGTCGCCCGCCAACGCCCGAATTAACGTGTATCCGCCTATGTCCATGCCGATATCCCGATTTACCAAAAGCGAGAGATACCACCGGTCGCAACAAATCCGCAATCGAGGCGTCAGGGATTGGCGGATCCCAGGTTGTTCAGGGCCCAGATCGCGGCGGCCGTGCGATTGGGCGCCCCGATCTTCCGGAGAAGCGCCTTCATGTGAACCTTCACCATATTCTCGGTGACGCTCAGATGGACGGCAATTCGCTTGTTCGGCTCGCCCCGCGCCAGGCATTCGAGGATGCTTTCTTCCTGGGCCGACAGACTGGGCAGGGCTGGACGGCCCACCCGCGCCGGCGTGCTGATCAATGTGGGGACGAGTTCGCTCGGCAGCACCTTTTCGCCCATCAGAACCAGCGCGAGAGATTCCCTGAGCGCCGCGGGCCCGACATCCTTCACGAGATAGCCGCTGGCGCCCGCCTTCAGGGCCGCCACCAATTGCGGGACCGACAGCTCTGGCGTGAGGGTCACGACCGGTACGTCACTCCAGCGCGCGCACAGCGCCGTGAGCGCGCCTTCTTCAGCGCTCGGCGCCGAGAGGGATGACTGCAGGCTGACGATGATGATGTCCGGCTTCTGGCGGCAGGCCGTGATGTCCCCCAGCGCCGTCAACGAGGCGGCCTCCGCCGTCACCATGAAGTGGGAGTCCGCCAGAAGGCTCTTGAGACCCTCCCTCAGAAGCCGGCTCGGATCCACGATCCAGAGACTGTGTTGCATTATGGCTTCCCCGATCCATGGCGCCCCCTTACCCCCATCGCGCAACTATGTGCTTGCTTGATTAAGAAAGCACTAACAGGGATTAAGACCCGCCAAAATTTCCTGTGAGGGCGACCAGCAAGCGTGAGACGTCCGCGGGACGGGTTACGGCGGCGCCTCAGCGAGAGATACTGACGAGCGCGCTCTTGGTTCCCGGCATCGCCCCTTTTGGTAGGCGGGTTGTACAGCCTCGCGAGAGGCCAGAACGCGCAAATCCCCGCGTTATGCGGGGCATTTGTTGTGCTGGGTGTGTGTTTTGATTTGGTTGCGGGGACCCGCACCAACCGAGAGTACAGGAGGCTTAAAGCGCTCGTTTAGTGGGCCATCGCCTACCGGCAGCAGGCCGAGTGAATATGTACTCGCCCTTGTCAACGCGGTCTTGGGCGTGGTTTGGGAAGCGCTGCACGCGGTGCACTCGACGGTGGCGGTGTGGTGTTAGCCGGCATGCGTTGGCATGTATGGGTGATCGTGGCTTCGGCGCCGTCGTCGAGGTAATAGTCCAATCCGGACGATAAATCATAGCGGTGGACCCATTCCTCACCGTCCCTCGAAAGCAAAGCCTCGATCCACCGATCGTGGAACTCGCGGTTTGGTCCTTGGGTTCGCTCGATCACTTGGGTTTGCTGCGGCCTCTCCGTTGCGGGAAAGGCAGCGCGGATCGCCGTCTCTCTGGCAGAGCGATCGCGTCGCCCCGGTTCCTTCGCTCCATCAGGGCGCACGATGAGCTCCAGGCGCTTAGGCACGACGCCAGCGTAGGTAATGAGCTGCATTAGGAAAGCTGTCGTGGCAGGAAGGTTGTCCCGAACCTGGCCGTAATTGGTCTGCTGCCGTGCCAGCGCATAGGGGTCCCTGATAGTCAGACGCCTGATCTCCGAAGCACCCTTGAGCGCATCAAAGTCTGCCTCGAGACTTCTGCGATCTCCAGGCGCGTATACCGTACGCTTCGTTTCCTTAATGGAATAAGTCAGCGCCTCGTTGGCCATCGATGCGCCGTCGAGGGCTGCATTGATCGCGTCCAGCAGGTCCGGCGCATCCTTCGTCCGCCGCCGTCGCACTCTGCCAGGCAACAACTCCTCGAACAATGCCATGTCAGATTGATCGGAGTAGATCAGTAAGCCTGATGCTTGTTCGCCATCGATCACGACCCGTGGAAGAGAGGCTGCAATGTCCTTGCGCATTCTGCGAACCTCGACTTGCCCACGCTCAACCAGCGCGGTCAATTGCCGGACGACGACCAGCGCCGCCGTCGGCAACAGGTCTAGCCGCAACGTACCGACCTCCTCGGTCAGGATGGTGACGCGCCGGTCCGCGCCCTTCTTGCAAAACTCAGAGATGAGTTCGAACGACTCCGGAACCCGCGTGACATTGCCTTCGTGATCGAGTTCGGCCAGATCCGTTGCCGCGGCCGTCCATAGACGACGTGCTGTCAGGATCAGTCGCGATGCACCCCGAACCTCTTCACGAAGTCGCTGGGAGGAGGCATCCGCCCATAGTGGCCCAAAGCGATGATCGAGTTCTATATCGGTCCGCGCCCTTATCAGCCACGCCAGAACGGTTTCACGCCGGAAATCATCCCAGTTCGCTTGGTTGGAATAATCTCGCAGACATTTGCGGCACGACCCGGAACAGTTCGCTGGGCAATCGAGAATGCGCAATGCTTTGTCGACCAGTTCCGACGCGTTGTAATCTTCGCCCAACTTCCGGACGAACCCGGCGCCCCCGGATACGGCGTCATAAAGGATCACCTCCGGACGCCCCCCTCGATAGGCGAAAGTGGTGCGCATGTCTCGGCTGTCGCACTTAAGCAGGTCGGCCGCTCCCAGGCGGAGAGCCTCGGAAAGTGTCCTGATGAAACCGTCTCGCCACTTTTCCTCGTCATCCGGCAAGATATTTTCTGGAACTGGCGGAAGTGCGTCCGCGAAGAGATATCCTCTGACCTCGGTCTTGAAGACATGGCCAAGGTCGATCAATTCCAGGTTTCCCTTGCAGGGCTGGTCATCCCTGGGGCGCCGATGATCTTCTCCCGTTACATATGGCGCCGTCTCGCCCCGATGGGCCGCGCGCGCGAATTCACAACGCTGGCAACGGTAAAACCCCGCGCGATGCCGTCCTCTGTTCGCGATCAGCAGCTTGCCCTCGGTCTGTCGTGACTCCGGATCCGCGAAAGCCTTGAGGAACCATGTTTTGAGCCCTGGGACGTCGGTCGACTTGATCTCGTCCGAATGTGCGCGTGTAATCAGTTTGGCATCCGACGCCGCGCGGCTTCGTCGCCTCGATACGCCTGGCTCTCGGCCGCGACGGGCCCCGATGGTTGTGACGAAGCCCTTGGGTTCGATGAAAGGGCGTCGGTCGAAAAAACTGCGTGAACTGCCGCAATTGGAGCACTCGTCGCCGAGGGCGTCCCTGTCGTCATAGGGGATGTGGTCCACATGTGCACATTCCCGGCATGCCGCGTACCATTGCTTAGGAACAAATTCGTCCGGATACCGCGCAATCCCCCCACTCACCCAGACCCGGTGGCCTGAAACGACTTCTTCGCCTGGGGCGTACTCGACAATACCAAGAGCCGCATCCCGCGAGAGCTGAAGATCGTCTTCCAATGTCTGGGAGGCGCGTTGTCTTTTCTCGACGCTCTGCAGCACCTCGAGAACCACTGAACTTGTCGGAAAACTATATGTCGGTATCAGGGCGTATTCGGAAAGCACATCAACCAGCCGGCGGTTCATGAAATCTTTTATCTCATATCCCATTCGCGCTGCGAGCCCCGGATTGTCACCCTCCATTGCTTCCGATCGGCGCGAGTAGAGGGTTCCGCATCGGTCAGCGACCATCAGGGCAAAGCGCCGCAATTCGAGCAGCAGATCATCAGCAGCTTCCTCCGGGGACCCGAACCCTATCGAAGCTAGGCCCTGCTGGTCTAGATACTCGCGAAGGCTAAAGGCCTCGAGCAGCCAGCGCTCTCCGTCGTCGCCCTTCAGCCAGTTCTCAAGGGTTCTGAGGAACTCATGGACTGTCGCAAAATGGGGGCCGGGGACCCGAACAATTTCCGCTTCGCGCAGAAAGAGGGGAAGAGCATCGGCACCTAGGGCCGGAGCGAACAGGTCGCGCAAGCGTGGTGCAGAAATCTTGTCGCTAGGCAGGGCGCTACGGAGAAACCCGGCCAGCGCGACGGATCGCTGATGACGGCGGAAGAACACGGGGTTATCGAGTTGTACCCAGGGCGTGGCAGGAGACCGTCCCAGATACTCCTGGAAGGACACAAAGGATGCCTGGTCGAACTGTCCGGATCGGGCGAGCGTCAGGGTCAGCGGGGACGCCTGCAATCGTCGACCCGCGCGGCCTGCCCTTTGCTGGTAGTTGGCGATGGTCGGCGGGACATTTCGACAGAAAACCGCTTCCAGGTCGCCTAGGTCGACGCCCATTTCCATCGTTGTCGAGCAGCTCAAAAGATTGATCTCGCCATTTCGAAAACGAGTTTCGATCCGGTCTCTCAGTTCCGTGCCGATTGAGGCAGTATGTTCTCTTGCGGTCGCTGTCAGCGCCTTCGCATGCGTATATCGCCGTGCATAATGGTTCTGTTCCCCTAGGAGTCTTCGGCGCTCATCGGTCATCCTTTCCAGTGCCCCATCGCAGCCAAGTGCGAGACAGGTACCGGTCAAATTCCGGACGCTGCGGGTCCCGCAGCGGTCGCAGACGAACAGCGGCCGGTCGACTCCATTGACCAGTGTTATCTTGGATAGCCCGACGCCAAAACCGTTTTTGCCATCTCGGTTTTGTTGCAACAGTCCTTGCTGACACGCCGCCTTGAAAAAGTGCGTTAACAAATTCTTTCGTGTTGGCTGATCAGTGATACCTGCCTTCTCGATTAGAAGCCTTGAGCGGAAGTGCCGATCGCTCGATGGCAGCCAGGACTCGGTCGCGCCTTCCTTACTCTTCATGAGGTCTAAGGCCACGGACCGGCCTTTCTGGTTGAACTTGTCGGTCCAGGTATCGGGATCTCCCAGGTCAACCATATTGCTCTGGGATTTTACGATCTGTCGCCGGCGGCGGACGCCATCCAAAAGCAGGCGGGTCAGTTCTTCTGACTGACTGCTGTTCCAATCCGCCGGAACGAAAGGAGTTATGGCCGTCGCGATATTCCTGAGGCCGGCGTTCTCATACTCCACCGCCACCAGACCCAGCGACTCAAGTGTCTCACGGGAGGGCCGAGGGAGACAGAACTCGAATAGGATGCGACCCAGCACTTGAACCTTCACATCCGCGTCATCCAATTCTTCCATCGCGCCGGGCACGCGCCAGTCGAACAACGGCAGACGCTGCCAGTCGTCGCCTTCATTGAGGCGTCGACATACCTCCGTGCCTGCCCTCTCGATGGCGATCGGGCCCTCCGCCACGCACTGTGTCAGCGCCCGGCGAATGGCTTGATCCATTGCTGCCCGCTCGAAGAACGGCGCGAAAAACGCAGCATCCTGACGGTTGTCAGAGAACACCAGCAGCTTGCGGCCTTCTGCCGGCAGACGGGTATGGGTGGAAGGCGGCAGGGCTTCCAGCAACGCCTGAGCGACAACCGAGGCCAGCGCGTCATCTCCGGGATGGATGGGCGTCACAGCCTCAGAACCATCGAGCGGCTTGAAGCCGCAATTGGGGCAGACAGGAACAATGGGCGGCTCGTCGTCCGCACCTACGGCTCTCTCGACTCTCTCAAGGGAAAGGACATTTAGAGACCCTTGGTCGTTGGCTAAAGCGCCCGTTTCCGGGTCGAACCTGAGCTTGGCATTTTCCTGCGCCTCCTCATCCACCGACTCGTCGGCGGCATCCAGCGCTTCGCTTCCGGGTCGCAGCCGCAGGACTACACGGTCAGAAACCCGCGTTCTGCCGGGTTCGAAGCGAGGTTCGACGATCTGATTGTGGAGCCATCCTTCTACATGCGGTTCACCACAGTTGCGGCAACAGAGAAGGCTGTACCATTTCCCTCCCACGGAGGACCTGGAGCGACCTACCTCAACATTTGCAATGCCTTCCTGGCTGGTCGCGGAGAGTTGCACGATAAGCCCGTCCACCCCAGTCGCGGCCAAGTGATGCCGGGCGGGCAACAGGGCGAAGTCATCGGGCGCGGAGCGCGCGGTGACGCCCACGGAGATGACCCCAGCCAGTGCCGCGTATGCTGTCTGAAACTCGGCGTTCGGAAAGATCTGTCGCGCTACTTCATCATATCGTTTCCGCCCGTCCCTCAACATCGCCTCGGTGCGCCTTACCTCGACGTTCCTCTGGAACTTTTCGAGAAGGCCGCTACCCAAGTCCGTAGCGAACTCGTCCAGAAGGAGCGAACCTGGTAGGTCCGCCTCCTCGATCTCAGTGTTCCAGTCGAACGCGGATGTCGCTCCTAACCCCCGAAGCTTTCCGATCAGGCCGGGCAACTTTGCCCAGGAGCCGGCATCGAGCGACCAGACTTCGTCTTTTCGGGACAGACCGGCATGTGGCTGACGCTTGCCCGTGATCACACCGCCATCAAACCGTGCGTCGAACAGATGGGATGCGAATTGCTTGAGGCGGTCGGCCTCTGATTCGTCAAGGGATGCGCTGGTCCCTACGCAGAAAATCTGTCGGGTCTTGTTGCCGAAAATGCGGTTCTTCAGCTTTCGCAGCAAGAAAGCCGTCTCGACAGCCTGCGCCCCGGTATATGTATGCACCTCATCAAGAATGAGCGCTTGGAGTTGGCTGCCTTGCAAGAGAGGAGCGTTCCTGGGCAGGAGCAATACATGCTCGAGCATCGCATAGTTGGTGACAAGGATGTGGGGCGGCTGCGTCAGCATTTCGCCGCGAGACAACAACCAGTTGTCTAGTGACGCGCCATGCAAGACCTCCATCAGGGTTTCGTTGCGTTCAAGACGTGCCAGCTCCTGCTCCCGGCTGGAACCGGCACGCACTTGCCCCGTAAAACGCCCGAACCGAATACCGGGGTCTCCCAGGTCCCTAAGGAGGAGAGGCGCGATCCGGTAGAATAGCTGATCGGTTGCAAGCGCGTTCAGCGGATAGATGAGAATTGCCCTCACGCCCGGCGCCGACCGGTTTGGCTCCCTCAGCAATCGGTCGATCAAAGGGTAGAGGAAGGCCTCGGTTTTTCCCGAACCGGTACCCGTCGCGACTAGATAGTTTTTACCCTCGGACGCACCACGGAGCGCCTGCTCCTGGTGTCTGTGCAAACGCCGGTTGAGCAGTTTTCGGCCGTGGTCATGGCTGCCCAGGCGCAGCCACTCGTCGCAAAGGACCCCTTCTCGCACCAGTTCTGCGAGCGTGGCTCCCTTTTCGTAATCCGGAAGCGCCTCCAGATAGGGGCCCTTGACAAGCTCCGTGGCGCTGAGCGCTCCCCTGTATTTCTCTGCCAACACAGGCGAACGGAGCTGAGACACCGGCGCCGTCGTCGCGATAAATCGCGCGATGGTCCGTTCCAGCTCCTGCTTGAAGAGCATGGGGTCCAACTCATGTCGCGCCTGTGTCATGACCAGACCTCCATTGCCTGATTGAGGTACCAAGAGAGCAATTCGGGACCGAGACGGCAGAGAAAGCCGACTTCGGCGATGGGGGATCGCCTTGAGTCGACGTCTTCGAAGGTCCGGGCGCACCATGCATCCACTGCGCCTGGCATGGCCCTGTTCATTCGGGATGCCTTTGCGAGTTCCGCGAAAAAGGCTGGCGCTGCTTCGACGATCGACGCGCCCCTGCTGACCGCCGGTGGGGATTCAGGAACGCGATAGTTGGGTACGTCGCCCGAGCGGCCCAGCTCCCGATAGGCCAAGGAGCAGAGAGCGGCGGCATGGCTGATGCGCTCCTGGTTCGCCTCCCCTCGGCTTGCCCGCTCGACCCTGTCAGCGAAGCGTCTGCAAGCCTCGTCGTGACTCGCGAGGCGCTCGTTTTTTGCAGGAGGGTTATCCAGCCATGATGCCAGGTTTCTCGCCCCCTCATCGTCGGCGTCGCGCAGGTTACCTGCAAGCGCGGTGCGGTCGGCGGAAAACAGCCCCGGCCAGACTTCGAGCGGATGACGGAGCGGAACCCATGTCGGATTGGCGTCCGGGGGCGGCGCCACGCCTGCCGACCTAATCAACACATCGCGAGCTTCCGTATCACCGAGCGCTGCGGCGTCAGAGAGCTCTCTGCCTAGGACCGACCAGAGACGTTCTAGCGCGACGAGGTGATGATGCCAGCATTCTGGCGCCCAGCAGATGGCAAGGGCACTGCTCAATCTTGAAAAGGCCAGCGCCTTCGTATCCTCGGGTAGCTCCATAAGTTCAAGACTATCGAGCGGCACAAGCGTGCCGTTTTCCTTCGCAACCGCCAAACCGTAGTGATCGCCTCTTGCCGACCGCAACGGGCTGGGCTGGGCGCCTGGCCTGAGACGTGCTTGCGCCTCGAAAAGCCAGACTCCGTCGGCGATGCTGCGTTCGGCGCAGTAGAGGCGCCACACGCCTTGAACCTGTTCCTGCGAAACGCCATCGTTCCGCGACAGCCGCTCCACGTCCCCTGTCAACAGGTTGATGCCTTCGAATTCGAAAAGGCTGACGTCGTCGTCGAACGTGCATTCGAGTACCGAGCGGCCTCCTCTTCGCTCCACGCCAGCGCGGCGAGGCGTGCAGGGCTGCGCGATGATCGCAAGGGTTATGGCACTGACGGGATTTCCGCCGGGATAAAGTTCGACTTTCGCATCACCTTCATCGCCATGCAGTCCGGTCAGGGACAGGCGGCGGACACCGAGAGCGCCGAAAGCGCGGGTCTCGACCCTTGTCCCGAACGCGAGCGATGCCTCTCGGTCGTCGCAATAGACGCGGAGGTAAAGCGGGCGTCCGTCATCGAGGATCGTACTGCCTCGATCCAGGCCGCGCCGGTTCGCGCCCTCTTCCAGCTCGAGAAATATCCCCGGCCTCGGCAACCGGATACGGTAATGGCTCCCCTCAGCGCGGCGAAACGCCAGTTCGACCGATCTGTCCACGCCGGCTCCTATCGTTATGCCGCGGTCCCGGACGACCAGTCCAATGGAGGCCGACTGGTCGAAATTTTCGGGCACAGAACCCACGAAACAGCCGTCCTCCAGGCAGTCGAGCCTCGGCCACAGCCAAGCGCTCGCCGCCTGAACCAGCGCTCTTTGCTCGCCTGACCTCACCAGAGCCGCCGTAAGACGGTCGAAATTGGCACCAGGTTCCAGCACCGGAAAATCGGCGCGTCCGCTGCCCGCCTCGTCGAAAACGACCGCTGACCTGCTCAGTTCGCCCGTCGACGTTCGCAGCACGACCTCGTATGGCGTGTTGAGTAGCAGCATTTCCCTGGGCAAGGCGCTTTCGACGCCCAGTGATGCCCCGGAAAAGACCGGCACGCCGCCGATGTCGCAGACGGCTGGACTCGACCAGATAAGGCGCGGCACCGCATGAGCCATAATCGCATGTTCCGAACCGTCTGCTAGCCGGACGACGCGGCGGTCGCCATCGAACATTTCCACGGTCAGCATCCATAGCCCCGACAGCGACTGTGATGCCGGTTCCTGGTCGCAATTGAACGGTTCCCGCGACACCAGATAAAGCTGCCCCGCCGGTGCTTCCAGACTGACGTGCCGCCCGGAAGCCGCATCGAAGATGCTAAACCGGGATGCTGTCCAGATGGGGAATTGCCGCGATGTCACCGGCTCATCGTCTGCCTCGAAATCAAGCCGCCGGGTCTCTACCGACACGCTGTCTTCGAATGAAACCGGCAGTTCCTCGCCGGCCTTTATCACCACCTCGCCGCTCCAGGAGCCCCGAACCGTCCACGTCCAGCCTGTTGCCTGGAGAGGCGTGACGATGACGATCTCGTCGCCATTGAACAGAACTTCCGGCCTCGGCCCGAGGCGCGCATAGCTGTCTCGCACCAGACTCCTACTGGTATTGATCGCCGAGGCGAACCGCGCCTCGAAAGCAGACTGTGGAGGATTTCCGTCTGCGAGGCGGCCAAAAGCCAGCGAATGCCATCCCAGCACGTCGTGCCTGAGCACCCTTGGCAGGTTCTTCGGTCCCCGCTGCTCCAGTCGGTCGACAAGAGCCTCATGCCAGAACCGAAGGCCATCGGGATCATGCGGATCGGGTGCCCCCAACTCCCTTTCGACCTGCAGACAGGCCGAGGCCAGGTCCGGCAGTACGGTATCGACCGGGCCGGCCTGGAGCTGGTATTCGTTCCGGCGTCTCCATGTTCCGGTCTCCCGCAGTTGCAGTTCTGTAAGAACGGGTAGCCCCAGATCCACGCAGGCGCGGCGGAAAGCTTGGTAGAAGCGCTCCCTGTCGAGTGGAGATAATTTTGAGCCGAGTTCAGCCTCGAAATGAGGATAGAGTTCGCCTTGGCCGTCGAGCCCCGTCTCCCGCTGCGCCAGGGACGCGAAATAGGCAACGGCAACGGCAGGAGACAGTCGGAAGAGCGGCTCGATGCGAGCTATAGGCTGCGGTCCTTGCAGAAAGTCGTGAACCCCCCGAGCAACCTCTGCCGCGAGTTCATACTGACCCAGGAATGGCGACGCATCTACCAGAGTGAGCCGCGCTCGCAACGCCGCTTCGGCCTGTTTTATGGCCGCGTTCCTCACGAGTGAAATGGTTTCCGCCAGATCAAATTTCATTACGGCCCCCACCGCCTAAATCTTCGAACTTCACTGTAGCTTATCCGGGAATCCAAAAGCCCCTTTTTGAGAACCGGGCAACAACGCGCCCTAATTTACAGGGCCTGCATGGCTTGGCCTGCCCCTGAAAAGTGGTCCGGTTTCAACGATAGTTCATGGTTGGCCTTTGCACCAATGGTAACGCGCCTGGGTTAGCTGGTGCCGGTTGCGGGGCCGGCCGCGCAGGGACGTAGGTCTCGAGAGCTGGCGGCCGGCACCTTAACACCTTGACCAGCCACCCTCTTCGTCGATCACGAAGCATTAGCTTAGGACTAAACTGACCGATCCGAGTTGTCTGCCACTACTACTGTTTTGGGCGAGGAGTGGGCGTCATGGCATCTCGAATATGTCGACCTTAGTTTCGAGGCAACGGCGCAAGGCAAGATCGTTGCTGCCGATCGAATACCAACCTTCCGGGCGTTGATAAAAATCGAGACCACGCCCAATCTTCACGATCCAGCCGTTATCGACACGGATTTCCCGGTCGTGGAGGTTCTCGTTCAGCTCTATCGTCAGCAGGACATCAATTTCCAGCAGACTCTGCTTCAGTTCCTCCAGCTTCTCGTTCATGGCGGCTAGGTCCGTCTTATCATCGTAGCTAGTGACCAGCTTGATGTGACGCACGGTCGGCGCCTTCACGACGGCTTCGCAGAAACGAACAAAATTCGTGATCTGGTGCGGCAATCTGATGTACGGGTCTTCTATCATCAAAGCCTTTGCGCCGCGGAGATAGGGGCCGATGATGCTGTCGTACGTATGGCCGGTATCGCCATAGACGATCGTGAAGTGCTGTTCTTGGGGCTCGCACTCACTTTGACCCACGGCCACTTCGGTGGGCGCATCTATAGGCGGCGCGTCCCTGGCCGGTTCAGCCGCCTCAGGCTGTTCGATAGGCTCGGCTTGCAACCGGCGGCGGGCGGGTTCGAGCGTTGCATAGGCGCCAACGGACTCCGGGCAGCGAACAACGACTTCAGTGCCTTTGCTATCGATATAGGAGAGCTCGATCTGGGCAAATTCGTCGTCCGGCTTGCGCTTGTTCATCTGCTCCTTGATGCGGCGTCGGCATTCGACGGCATAGGCGACGTATTCCTCGAACTCCTCGTCGCTTGGCGGGTCCACCGGGTGCAAAATCTTCAGGAAGGCGCACAGGGTCTTCTTAATGCCCTTCTCGTCGCGCCCCTCCACGGCCTTGCCCAGCTTCACACGCTTGCTGACCTCCTCGTAGCGGTTGCTGTGCTTCAGCTGATAGTGGAAGGCCTCTGCCAGGTAATCGGTGATCAGCCCGAAGCGGCCGGTTAGGTACGCGCTGCTGTTCTTCGGCATCTCCCAGCCGGGAAGATAGCAGGCGAAACGGTCCATGATGGCGAGATCGAACTGCGGCGGCAGCGGCAGGAAGAGGTCGTAATCCGTGGACTTTACGATCTGTTCGATGGACTGGTCGATATTGCCCACGAAGGCCATGCTCGCGTTAGCGATCACCTCCACGCCGCGGGAGAAGCGACCGTTCGCCATGAAGTCCTTCATGATCTGGATCGTATCGGGATCCTTGATCTTGATCCCACCGACCTCGTCGAAGGCGACCGTGTCCCAGAACCCGACCAGACCGATCTTATGCCGGGCGTTGTTGTAGAACAGGATCGATTTGGTTGCCTGGCCGCCGCTGATCAGCGTGGAGTAGGGTGAAAACTCGCTGAAGAAGTAGGATTTGCCGGTTCCCCTGGGCCCCAGTTCGATGAAGTTGAAGTTCGCCTCCACCAGCGGGGCGAGACGGGCGATGAAATGGAATTTCAGGCGTTTCGAGAGTTTGGATGGCTCCAAGCCAACGGACCGCAGCACGCAATCCAGCCACTCGTCTCGGGTCAACTTGGAGCGCGCTTCGCCGTAAGCGGAGAAGTCGAAGCGGCTGAGCTGGATCGGCCGTAGATCTTCGACATAGAACGCATGATTGTCGCCGTCGATGTCGTTGTGGGCAATCACCACCTCGGCCCAAATGCCGCCTTCCAGCAACCGGTCGGTATCGCGATAGAAGCGCTCGCCGATGGCGATGCGCTGCGATGCGAAGTTCTCGAGCGAGGCCCAGTGCCGGCGCTCCTTCTCGACATAGCGCACATGTACCTTGTCGATGAACTTGTGCTTGCCGGTCATCGCCACACGGGACTGCGCCGCATTGGCTTCGTCGGGCCGCACATAGTTTTCATGCAACGTCGCCAGCACGGCTTCCATGCCGGCCTGGATCTCTGCTGGATCATTGCTCGCGCAATAGCGAGCCAGCAGGAACTCCAGCACGAAAGTCGGGATATTCGTGCCCTTCTTGATCCGGTGCAGCAGGTCCTTGCGAACGACCTTACCTTCGAACACGTCATTCAGCTTGCGGTCGAGGTCGTCCATTTCCGGCTCAGACTGCATAGTCAGTCTCCAGTTCCAGGGTGGCATAAGCAGCCATCGTCACCGGGTTGAGCGCCTTGAGCGTAAACTTGCCATGGAATTCCATGTCCATCCTTATAGCCACCTGTTCCCGCTGGCCGGGTTTGAGCGTCAACGTGCCCGTCGCTGGATCAACCGGGTCGCTCCGTTTCGCCTCGCCGACAACATCACCCTTTCGGTTCTGGGCTTCCAGCAGGATCTCGAAATCGACCGCCTGTGAGAACATGTCAGCGCTCTCCACCAGAAGATCGACGACCGGCAGCCGCGTCGTCACCCGTGTGGCGCCATTCTTGTAAATCAGTTTAACCGAAGCGACAGGCAGCGCGGCCTGGCTTACCGGTTTCAAGCGGACCGTGAGTACGGGCACGACTGCTTCCTGTAAGGAAAGGCCGCCGTGGAAATATTTGAGGCCGCGGCGGTAGGGCGCCATGGTGCGCGGTCCGGCGAACATTCCGAAGTCTCCGCGAATGCCGACTCTAGCTGCAGGAAGCGCAAAATTCTGGGCATCCTCCGCGCCGTCACCAAGAAGCGCACGGTCATGAATGGTGAGCCAGCTACCCGGCGGCCTCGCGCATAGATCGCCCGCTTCGCCATGGGCATTGAGATAAAATCCGTGGTCTGTGACGATCACAGCATCGGTGAAGCCGCGCTCCTTAAGCCGGTGGATTGCCACCCGTATCGAGTTCAAGGTTTGTCCGATAACCCCGAGAGTGCTTTCCGGATTGGTCTCCAAGAGACTGTCAATCTCTGTGCTTCGCAACACGAGCAGATCGACCGTTTCAGCGACCGAGCTCTTCTTATTGCCGATAAAGTCGGAAAGCGTGGTCTCGGCAAATCGATCTCCGAAACGCGCACGCAGCACTCCCATCCTATGCGGGACAGTTGCAACCGGATTTCCATCCAACTTGGGCATGATGCCACCATTCTCACGGGCGATGCTCAGCCCTGCACCAGCGCCTGGCAGCAAGCTGGCCATGCCCACCGGTGTGATGGTCGGCACTTGAGCATAGGCCGACACTAGGTCTGCCTGTCCCGCATCCATGAGCAACCGGTGTAGGACGACCCCAAGCTCGTAGCGCAGCGCGTCGACCAGGATGTATGCTAACCTACGCCCACGCTCGGCAAGGATCGGCGCTACGATACGATCGAACACGTCGGCGTTCGCGAGCCGGCCTTGCGGTGGCCAACCGGCTGTCGGCAGATGCCGGGTAAACAGCGTCTGAATCTTGGTCGCAACCTTTGCGTAGTGCTGTCGAGCATGGTCGACCACGTCATCCACCACCGGATCGTGAGACACATAGTCCCCGACGGCCTGCTCGAACTCCCGTTGCAGACGGTCCACTTCGCGCAGGCGCGTCCCATAATGATCGAGCAAAGCATCCATGCTCCAACCGCGATCTGCCAAGCTAGCGTCCGCGGATTGGCACTCTTCGACGAGCTGAAGCGCTGCCGTCACCAGCTGCCACTGCGCCTGGCTCTCGCCCTTGCCGAGCCAGACGGACTGCCGATGCCGCGTCACAATGTCGCGAATGTCATCTAGACGATCGTCCTTGAGCGCATTGACGGCGGCGGCCAGAAAGGTCCGCTCCTCGAACGGAAAAGTGTCCTTGATTCCAAGGTCAAAAATTCCTGCACAGGCCTCCACGAGACCGAGGTCGCCCTCGATCTCCTCCGCCCGTTCGATATAGGACTGCCGTCGCCTCGTATCCTGACGCAAAGTGTCGCAGAGATATTCGACGAGCGGCCGAGCGGCCTCGGATCCACGAGGTACGCTCGCCAAGTTGGCAGGGAGCGCGGCAGGCAGGTCGAAGACGAACTCGCTGAACAGCAGAAACCGCCACAGCTCATCCGCAATGGCCGACCATGTTTTGCCCCGAGTGGCCAGCTTCAGGCCGAGGGACGCAGCCAACAGCGCTCGCACCTCGCTAACCCAGGCATCCTTTTCCTTCAGCTTTGCTAGCTGCTGCTGTGACGGCGCCAACAGCGCCAGCAGAATGTCGCGGGCGGATTCGACCCCAAGGATGGTCCGAAGCACCGGATAGCCGACGCCGCCACCGATGTTATCGACGAGCTCAAACGAGGGCGAAGGATCAGAGTCGAAAAGGCGGCGAATTTCGGTGGCGTGATCAGGCTTCGCTCGGAGGCATAGGCTCAGATATTCGTCGCCAGCGCCATCGGGAAACACGGCCCCGCCTACCGCGAAAATACTGAAGGGATCGTTTGCTCGCTCTTCATCAGTCGTCGGCAACCGGGCCGGCACATAGATTAGCAGAGCCTTCGGCTCCGATGGGCGCGGTTGGCCGAGCTTCATAAACGTCTGGAGCGCAGCCTCGCGGCTTTCGATGCCGCTCGCTGAAGCATCCACAACAGCAACTGTGTCGGAGGCCATGCCTTGGCAGAGCTCTCCATACCGTTGCTCCAGGTCGTAGACCACAAGGCAGGTTGCCTTCGCCAACCGAGGACGCAAAACGTGGTCGCAAAAAAAGGAGCGCAAGCTCATTCCATCTCTCTCAGAACGAGAAGAGACTTCACCTCATCAAGCATTGTTCGAGTGCGCGTCCGTATCGCGCACTCGTTCCAGTCGTTACGGGTTGCGAGAGCGCGATTCAGGTACAGGCCGTTCTTGTAGCCTATATGGTCGCCCGCTTCATTAACCCGGTCCCGCTTCTTCTCGAAGGTCATTGTGCCTAGACGGGAATTGTAACCGCTGAGAGTTAGATTGCCCAGTTGATGCGCACTGCGCCGCCTAATGTCCTCAGCGCCTTCGCCCTTGCCGGCTGCTTCAAGCATAGAGATCCAGTCGTCGGATAGGTTCTCTGTTTTCGGCAGGATGTGCTCAACTGTGAAGATAGGGCGGCCATGCGGATCCTGCGCCCATAGGTCGCGCCGATTTTCCAGTGTCTGATGAGCCTCTTCCAGCTTGCACAGCATGAAGCGCGTTACATCGTAGTTTTCCACATATACATCGCCAGCAAGCTTCGCATCACAGATCTCTTGTAACGGTGCTTTGCTCATAAGCCATTGACGCGACGCCTTAATAAAATCGTTCAGGTCCTCGTATCCTCCCTTACGGAGAGGACCAATAAGATGGGCGACTAACTCCATGAACATCGGATCGAGTTCGCGAGTAGGCGGCATATCGGTCAGATTGCGCCAGAAGAACCACTTGGTGAGCAAAGACGCCAAGCGGTGAACTGCATCGCCCTCACTCCATTTCTGGCTTTGTGCAACCTGGCAGGTCCAAAGCAAGAATGCGTAAGCCGGCGCGGCCCCCAGGCGTTGGAGGTCCTGCAGGGCTGCTGCAGCGGCGTCGCCCCATTGCTCTCGCGCGGCGGTAGGGTTTAGCAACGCCGAATAGGTCTTTCCTTTAGTTTGCAATGCTTCAAACAGCCAGACTGGGCGTTTGCGCAGCAAAGTGTCGTAGATGGTAATCAGATTTGAGCGTGTGGCTCGGGTGCAGCCTTTAACCTCGACCTGCTTGAGGTACTTGAACATGTTGTACAACTGGCGCAGGAAACGCTCCTGAACCGCCGGGTCGGGCAGCGCGTCGACAAGGTCCTTCCACTCTTCAAACGCACGGTCGATGCCGTAGTCGGGGCGCTTGTCCAGCTCGGCCAATAGGTTGTTCTTGATGATGTCGATGGCCGAGAGTGGAATGCCCCGGTTGTTGATCGACTCGAACAACATGAAAGCGTCAGAGTGGCTGCGCACCTCGATCTTCACCAACATTGCGGCCTTAAGCTTTTCCAGCAGAGCCAGTGCTTGATCTTGCGAAAGACCATCGAGACGCTCAGAGAAATAATTGTAGGCGCGCGCGATGCGACGGTTACCAAAGTAGCTCAAGCCCTTCGGGGCCTTTACCTGCTTGGGAAACAAATCGCTCAGCACTTTCTGAAAGTCGGATTTGTTCTGCGCTTGCTCACTGGGTTCTAGGCGCCAGTGTCCGGTCGCGCGAACGAAAATGCGGCTTTCCAGGTTGTCTAGCTCGACCAGCAGACGGCGATCCGGGTTCGGAATGGCGTTAAGCTTGTTGTAAAACGCACAGAACAGCAGGCTGATGGTGGTAAACCGCTGTTGGCCGTCGATCAACTCGAGCCGACCACCCGCCATGCTGTCCTGCTGGGCATTCACGCAAATGATGGAACCCAAGAAGTGCCCGCTGGGTGACTCTTCCAGGTCGTTGAATAGGGAATCCCAGTTCTTGGCGCCCCACACATACTCGCGTTGGTACTTCGGAATGAAGAACGACGTTGCGCCATCGGGGCTGAAATAGAAGCTGACGGGCAGCGCTTTGACGTCCTGGATCATTCTTCGCCCCCAGCCTTCTTTTTGCGGGCCTTCTTCGGCTGGTTTTCCGGCTCGACGTACAGGTGCTCCAGGTCGTGCGCGATGGCCAGCGACTTGTCGGTCTTGCATTTCTCGCGCACGCGGTCGGGCCAATAGGCCATGGCCAGATGCGCCCAGTCGAAGTCGCCCTTTACCAGCCTGGCCCAGGTGTCCTTCAGAACCTTCTGCCAAGGCTTGTGGCGGAACAGCTGCCATAGGGGGGCTGCAGTGATTTGGACGCCGTCGTCATGGTTCGGTCGATAGGCCGGCGCGATCTGCAGCAGGGTGTCGCGCAGCTCTATCAGCTCCAGCTCGAGGGTTTGGAGCCCCTCGAACGCCTTCTCGTCGTCGCGCGAGCGGGCGGCGCCCTTGTCGCGCAGCGTGGTGGCATCGCGGCTGACTTCGCGAAGCTTCCGATCCACGAAGTCGTTCACGGCGGAATAGAGCGTCTGGCTGGTCAGGCTGGGGTAGTAGAGCCAGAGCGTGTAGCTGCCTGAACTGGTCGAGATCGGCCAGTAGATCGGTGCCTTGCGGCGGCTCTTGCTGTATTGCCTCAGGTGCAGGGGGAAGAAGTCCCGTTGGAGCCAGCGGCGCATATCGGCGGGCACTGGGGCTTCGACGCGGGCGAGCACTTCCTCGATCAGGCGGGCGAGGTCATGCGGATGCCCCTGGTCGTCCACCAGGATGCCGGAATGGGCATGGAACGGCTCCGCACCGTCAGGCAGCATGCCGGGGCTCTTGGCGGGCAGCGGGTCAAAGGGTTCCGGTTCGGGCGGGGCAGCGCGCTCGCCAGTGGCCAGGCGCCAGTCGAAACGGCTGAAAGCGACGCCCGCAGCCCAGCTGAGCAGTCCGTCAGTTTGGTCTATCGCTTCGGCGCCATCGTCGTCTTCGCTATAGTCGGCATCCTCAGTAGTGTCGCTTGCATCCTCGTCCGCCGTGCCAGACAACCCGAGCGCAGCGGCGCGGTCTTCGTCGCTGAACCCGTAAAGATCAAAGGCGATGTCATCGATCTCGGCCTGGATGACAGCCAGCTCGGCTTCAATCGACGGCGGGTCGTAGTCTCCAAGACGTGCGCGCAACGCCGCGGGCAAATGAAATGCGTGTGAGGTTTCCGATACGGTGTCGAGCCCTCTTTTGAGAGACCAGGCCCGCAGTCCGTGTTCCTTCAGCTGAGTTGAAATATCCCGCCTCAACTCTGGCCAGGGCATGATTTGGAGGATTCCAACGATAAATTCTGGATATCCAAACCGACCTAAAGCCGTCTTAAAGAGATAGTCAAATGGCGAACTGTTGAACAGTGCCAGTGTACTTAGCTCTTCCTTTGGCTCTGGAAACGCAGAATAGCCTCTAACAGAGAATACGCATTCTCTCGGAAGCGCTTGAGGCGAAAACCTCTTGGCGCGGAGAGGCCATGTCAAACCAGCCCTCCGAAAGTACTCAATATTTTGAGGGCGTGAATTAAGTTTTCCAGTGTCAGGATGAAAGAAGTTTCGAATTTCTGCTCCCTGGTTTCTCCAATTCACCGTTAGAAAGATGTCGTGATAGAATGGCGAAAATGAACCACCCTTTGCAAACCCAGGCCAGCGATCAACGTCTGCAGTTATTTCCCACCATGCCCTAACAAAGCGGAAGTCATCAGCTGTTGCCAGCCCTTGTCTAACTGCACGCCCGTTGCTTTCAAACTGAGAAAAATCTTGAAAAATTCGGCGAAGTTTTTCGCTAACCCAATAAGCGAACGGGGCACCTGGAACCGACCGAAACGCGTAAGGCTCAACTTCGCAGATCTGCGGAGAGTTAAGATTATTTCGAAAGCCGTTACAGGCTTCGCTCAGGCTGCGGGATTTGTCTGCTTCCGACAACAATCTCAGGAAAACCGTCATATCCGCTTCTCCAGCACATAAGCCGCCGCTTCTACCATTGCGTCATCCATCACACCGAGGCCGAGATCGGCCATGACCTCTGGCTTGGCGATTGCGAGCACAACCTCCTCCCGCCATTTTTGAAAGCTCGATAGAAAGAAACAGGTTCGTGAAGTAATCGCCCCAATGCGAGAACCGCTTCGCATCAAGGACAGGCCCCGCTCTACAAAAATCGCTAAAAGGTCATTCTTACTGTTTGGGTAGGCTTTCGTCATTTCTGCCTTAGTTGACGAAGCGAGCGCGCCGAATGGAGGGTTCATCACTACAACGTCGAAAACTTCGCGGCAGTGATCGATCATAAGAAGGCCCTGAAGCGCATCGTCAGCAAACAGTCGCCCCTGATAGGTGGACCGCGCAGCGCGTGCGAACTCGGTCAGGGCGTCCCGTAGACGTACCTCAGCCTTCCGCCACTGCGCCACGTCTTCTTCGCGGAAGAGGTCGCCATGCTCGCCAAACACAGCGCGCACAAGGGCAGGTAGTTCCCTCTCAACTTGCAGCAGCACCCCAAGCTCCGGCAAGCCCTTGAGCACGAACAGCGTCTTCTCGAACAGCTCTGCATCCAGGGGGTCGAGCTCTTCCATGAACCGCTTTCGCAAGTCCACCTCGGCCGGGGGCGCGACGGCCGCCACCACATGCCCACGCCCCACCTGAGGCCGGTCCTTGGCCTTCACGCCCGCCTGATGCCAGGCGCGTTGCGCACGCAACCACAGCGCCAGCGACGCGATCTGCGCCGCGCGCGGGTCGATATCGACGCCATAGATGTTGTGCTCAATGATCAGCCGCGGCACGTCGCGCAGGAAGGCATCCTGGTCGGCATAGGTTTCTGGCAAAGGCTTCAGATCGGGGCTGCCGCCGGTTGCCCGATCCAGCTCGTTCGGGCCATTAGACTGCTCCCAATCCCATGCCTCGCGATAGATCGCCTGGAACAGGTCGAAGGCATAGAGCCCGAAATGCATCGAACCGCAGGCCGGATCGAGCAGCTTGATCGTGCGCGGATCGCGCAGGCGGCCAAGCGGCTCGGACGCCTCATCCGGTTTCACCAGCAGGTACTGGCAGCGATCGCGCAAGCAGGTCTCCCCGCCCGTCCAGTTGAACCAGAGCCGCCCCAACGTGTTGTCGACCAGGAACTCCACCACATAGCGCGGGGTGAAGAACTGGTTGCGCACGGCCAGTTCACGGCTGTTGCGCGGCGCTTGAGACGCCTCGCGCATCGCTTTGCGCTCTTCCTTCGAATTGAAGTACTGGTAGATCCAGCCGATCGTCTCGTCCTCGGCCCAGAGCGATGCCAGATCGGGGGCAAGCAATTCTTGTAGCACATCATTTAGCGCAGGCTCTCTCGGGAAAAGGAGGCTCTGCGGCGCGTGTCGGTCGAACAGCGAGGTGAGGTCGGCGGCGAAGTGGTCGAACAGGCTGAACAGGTAGATCTGATAGGCCTCTCCGGTTTCTCCCAATGCACCATTGACGACCGCCTGATAGAGCCGAAAACCTTGCGACTGCGTTCCTCTGCCGATGGATTCCGTGATCAAGCCTCGAACTTCCATCATGCGCAGTGCGGCAAGGCGGTTCAGCACGGTGAAGGCCTGCTCCCGCACAATGCGCTTCAAGACGTTTCGCCGCGCCGCGCCTCCAGTGTCGCTTTCGGCGGCGAGGTAATGGTCTAGAATTTGCCGCAGAACGCTCGCCGTTTCCAACCGCCGATCATCCAGATGGACGAGGCTCTCGAGATCCGCTGAATTGCCGGTCATCGGGTCCAGACCGTAGACCTGCTGAAGTTGACGTGTGAACTCTTCGGTGAGGATGCCCCGCACCTTTCCGACAAAGCGGTTCAGGCGCGCCCTCGTTGCATCATCAAAGGCCATGGCTCAACCCTCGCCGATGACGAAGTCAAAGTCGCAATAAGGCGCGTCGATCCGCAGCGCCCGTAACCGCTCAATCAGGATATCGAGGTCCTCGGCCGACGAGACTTTTGCCGGCACGGTGATCCTGCGGCGGGTTTTCTCCGGTGTTTCCTGTCCTCGGACGATCTGGGCGGAAGGCGGAGCTAGACGCTGCCTCCCTTCCGCCGCAACCTTTTTTTTGAGCTGGTCAATAGTGGTGGTGAGATCGTACTGGCCCGCAAGGAGCTTCTTCAGTCCGCCGATCGTAGCATCCACGGCAGGTACCATGTTGCGTAGCTGCGCCAGGGAGTCCCGCTGTTCCTCGGTGGTGAGTTGCGCCCACTCGGGCAGGCGGGCCAAGTCCGCGTCCGCGCTTACGACCAGATCCTCCTGCAACTGCCCGAGCCGGTGCACAGCGGCCGCAACCTGCGCCTCCATCGCCGTCAGCCGGCTGCTGATGTCGTCGGCGTACTCGAAAAAGGTCCGCTGTCCCAGGCGGTCAGCCACAAGGGCGAGATCATCAGCGATCGCCGCCCGCAGCTCGCCGGGTATTCCGGTCGCAGGCAGATCACCGACGTCACGCTCGAAATCCCGCAGGTGCCGAAGGGTCGCTTCCAGGCCGTCATCGAATGCCCGCTTGAGCTTCCCTGCCCATAATAGCTCATCGTGAAGAGCTGATTGCTCCCCGCCGAAGGCCTGAGGCGCCTCTGACGCATCGGACAGCAGCAGGTCGGCAATCTGGCGGTTGACGGACTCCATCGTGTCGGTTCCGGGCAGCCGCAGTGCCGAAAGCCGTCCTCCGAGGGGGGACAAACGGTGCTGCAGCTCAGGAAGCAGCTTCTGGGCTTTCTTGCTGATCTCCTCTTCCAGAGGCAGCACGTCGTCGCCCGAAAGGTCGCGCAATCGCTCCGCAGCGCGCAGCAGCACATCCATGGACGGGCGGTCATGCCGAAGGGAGACCCCAATCGATTTGAAGGCATTGTTGGTCTTCAGCGCCTCGATGGCCTGCTGACCGACCGCCGTGACCTCGCGGCCGCCGACCTTGAGCTTGATCTCGCTGGCAAGGAGAAGTGCCGCGACGAGGTAACGGGTCGTGTCCGGAGACCAGCCGAACGGATGATCAGAGAAGTGCTCGAGCAGCTTTTTGCCCTCGATCACTCCATTCCGCTCAACGACATCGCGAATGCTGACGAGCGCCTTGTGCTTGGTTTCGATGCTCGGTTGGCCGCGGTCAAGGCGAACGAGGCTCAGCGGATCGAGCTGGGATGTGATGGCTCGAAGGTTGGGTGCCCGCAGAAACTTCTCGGGCAGCGCCGTGTCGACGCGCTCTCCCGCTTCCGGATAGCGATCGTAAATTTGGGACGCAGCATCACCGATGTGCTTTTTCGCCGCCAGCGGAAGCTGGGGATCGAGACTTTCGACGGCGGTGGAAGTGCCGCGAAAGATGTATGCGCCTTTGGCTAGTCCACGCGACAGGGACAGCTTGAGCTCATTATGCAGCTTGGCGGCGCGGTCGCTTTGGCTGGCGCAATACTCCTTCACCTCCTGATCAGGGTCGTTACGGTGAAGTTCGACAATGCGCGCACAGCGATAGATTTCGGTTGCCTTGTCCATGGCGTCGGCCGGCATGGACCCAAGGAGGTAGATCGTCGTCGACATTAGCCGCTGCCGGGATTCCTCGACCAGCTTTGTCCGGTCGGCATCGAACTCACCGGGCTCCGATAGAGCGATGAGGGTCTGAACGGTTTCCCGCTCTCCCGTCAGGGTGGTAGGGCGGCCGGAAACCAGACGCTTCAAGCCCGTAGTGACGGTCAGATTGCCGAAGATGCGCGCCGATGGGGGCGGGTCGAACACTTCGGCGAGTGCGGTATTGAAAATGCGCTGGACGTCGGTTGTGCGGAGCGGAATCTGCAGCCGTTCCTGCTCCACATCGTTCAGTCGCTCGCTGAAGAAGCGGAGGCTGCCGTCCTTTTCGCCCAGCGGGACGAACTGGTTTCTGATCATGGCATCGACGGCAGATTTTACCGCGTCCAGCACGGAAGCTGTGTCGACCTGGGGATGCATCAATGCCGCAACATTCTCAACGGTTGCGGGAATGTTGGCCAATATCTGTAGCACGACGACCGTCTTTGCGACCGCCTGAACCGTTGCGTTGTCTGGGAACTGGACGATGACCTTGTCTACCGCGGTGTGGAGCGACGGAAATGCGCGGCGAATGTCGCGCTCCAGGGAATCATAAAGCGTGACCGTGGTCGCCAGCCAGCCGGTCGGACGGTCGGCAACCGGCGGCTGATAAACGCTCGGTTCGACCAGAACGTCCTGGATGACTTTGATCGCGGAACGCAAGCCGATGCCGCCGGTCGATTTGGCGAGGGCACCAAGGAGGCGCAGCAGGATCTCGAAATGTGCCGGGAGAAACGGGTAGAGATTGATGAAGGCCTGGCGATCAAAACCGGCATCGTAGAATTTCGCATCAGCCAGCTTGGTATTGTGACGAAGCGCCTGGCCGTGGCGATCGAACAGGCCGCCGAGCTCGGCCTCACCGGCAGCCGACTTACCTAACAGGCGGCGATAGCAGATTTCCTTGATATCGCTCGATTCCAGTTCAACCGAGATCGGGAACCGGTCCTTGAGCTTGAACAGCAGGGGCGAATTGATCGCCATGCGAGGATCGTCTTCGGTCAGCGTTTGCTGGGCCGTGCCGAACATCCATACCTTGCCATGGCCGATATTCTTGATGTTCTCGGCGAGCCCTTGAAGGTCGTGGATCTTTCGCGTGTCGCCTCCGACATACTCGCCGATTTCGTCGATCACGAAGACGACGTGGTCTTTGCCTGTCTCCTCGCGGATAACGTCGATCATCTCCTGAACGCGGTCGTTCATGAGGTAGATCATATCGCTTGTGGCCGCGGAGAAAGCCTGATCGCTCTGGAACAATAAGGGATACATCTCGTAGGCGAGCGCGGGCAGCAGACTATCGACCACCAGTTCGTCATTGTGGTAATCGGTCCATATCTCACCGGTCTGATCGGCGAACAGCTTGACGAATTCTTCGTAGCGGCCATCCCGCTTGAGCTTGCGTTCCAGGGCCGCCACCTTGAGGTTTCGCGAATACCCCAGTTGCTGCAGCACCTTGTGGTAGAGGACGGTTGAAACCTCGGCGAGCGTGGCGCCGGCTATTTGCTGACTGGCAAGGTCCAGAAGGATGACCGCTGCGGACAGGCGAGAAGCAACCGCGTTCAGCAAGGCCTTGGTCTGAGGGCGGCGCAGACGGTCGTATAGGTGGCGCAGAAACGGCTGGCCATCAACGATCACCCGCTGGTCGAGCGCGAGCCCGAGATACTTCGTGAATGAGCTCTTGCCCGAGCCGTAGAAGCCCGAAACCCAGACGCCGACTTCATGGCTGCCATCGCTGTCGAGCGCTGCCTGAATGTTCTCGAGCAGTCGCTCCAGCTGCTGATCGATACTGTCCGTGACGATGTACTCGGAAATCTCGGCCTTGAGGCGCTCCTCCTGGGAGGCCTGATAGGAAATGACTTTTTCGATGGAGCGTTCGATGCCTCGTTGCGGATCGAAAAGAGAGCGAATCTGCGTCATGAACTTGAACCCGATGCTGAAATTGCGGCCGTCATCCGCCGACGTGAACCGATCGATAATTGCCGTCCTCAGGATAGAAGCCGAGGAAGCGCAGGCGCGTCTTACCCGTGCGGGTGCCAGGATAGAGGAAGACGGTCGGCACGTGAAACTTGCCCTGGAGCTGGGCCTCAATGGCGCCGATGCGCATGTAGGGGTGGAGCGCTTCCAAGTCGGTAACCAGGACAATCGCGTTGGGCTTGTTCTCAAGGCGCGTGAGCACTTCCTCCAACCGGTTTTGCAGCTGATTCTTGCTCGTTAGGGCGTTGGCCAGGCTCTTATTGGTCTTGTCCCATGCCAGCGGCGCTTTCCGATCAGCGGCTAGCCATATGTTACGCATGGGCGCGTTGCGCAGAATATCGAGCACGTGCTGGGCGACCGAGAATATTTCCACGTCCCAACCCTGATTGCGGAGCGCCGCCGTCCAAGCCGGCAACTGCCGCTTTACCTCCAGGATGTCTCGGGGCGGAAACACCAGATAGAAAATTGGCTCGAAGCTGGCATGCGCGAACTCGCGGCCGGCGTTCACGCGCCGAATAACCTCGTCGAAATCAGCCCTGAGTGAGGCCATGAGCGAACTCCTCCATCGACTTGGCCTTCCACGATATCTGAACCGCATTTCCGGCGGTCTGCACGATGATGTCACCGCGTAGCGCGAGACGTTTCAACTCGGACAGTACGTCACCCGGCTCAAGGCCGAACAGTCGCCAATCATCATGTTGAAGCAGCCCGTTATCACCGACCCCACCGAAATGAAGATCATGGGCGACGAATGCGATAACCATCTGGCCGGGACGGAACGACAGAATCGGTCGAGCTTCTCGTCTCATGGAGCCGAGGAGGCCGAAGTCTGCGCACGCGCCGAGAAGATAACTCGCTACACGGGTGATCGTGGATTCCGACCAGTGTGTTGTCGTCACGCCGTCCGAAACAGCGCGCCGAACGAATTCCAAAGCCTCCGCCTTGCTCACCTCGGTCGCGCCCGCCGCGTAACGCGCCCAAAACACATCCTGGACGAAGTCACCGAGGATTCGGTTAGCCCGGCAGGTGTAGAAAAAGAGCAAATGCTTGAAATCAGTGGCCGACAGCGCCTGCGACAGGGCCTTCAGCGAGTGGGCTGGGGCACCCGCCTCTATCAGATAGCGAGGGGCAAAGCCCTCAGTCACGATATTTCGCAGGCGCCGTGCAGCTACGTTCGGGAAGCTTCCAGAGGAAAGCGCCGTCTTGAGGAGGGTTTGGGCATCCATTTCCGGCTGCCAGAGATCAAGTAGCCGTATGGTTTCTGGCACAAGCCCCAGCCCGGCCTGTAGCCGCGTCGTGTAAGGAGGCTTAGTCACTGGCGATCAGCGAAATAGGGAAATGTCTGCACGGAGGCCGAAAACGCGGCTTGGTAATGTCCCGCGACCAGGGCGACCCAAGCTATCGATTCCAGGCTTTCCGGCGCGCCAACATTGATCGGGCCTGGGTTGACCTCAGGTGCAGCTGGAGAGAGGGATTTCAATGCCGTACGAGCAGCGTCGCCGTCAGCCAACGCCTTTACCAAATCTCCCTCGCTTTGGAGCAGGACCGCTTCATGCAACCGACGCTCAAGCCCTTCTGGAAGGCGGAACAAATGAAACACCCGGCCGACACCGATGCGCTCGTCATGCAGCCGGCGCGCTGCCTCGACTACTCCATGGTAGCGCGCCGGTCCGGTCCGCTCGCCATAGATGGGGCTGAGAAAGCCGACAGCTTGTGCCGACATGAACTTCGACGACCACCAACCGGCGTTGTCGCTCTCGCCAAGGAGGCCAACAGCTAGGCGTAGTGTGATGATGTCGGCGACGCCGTTGTCCAACATGAGCTCAGAACCCCGTATTCCGCCTGCGAACAAGGCACTCAGCCGATTTCATAGAAGGGACGCCATCCCAATAGGGCCAGCCTTATAAGGCTTATCGTGTCCTGAGGTGACGGCCGAAAACAAACAAAACATGCAAATCCTCCCCAACCCTCTAGGCAGCTAGCGCATCGAATTCCGCTTCCGGCACGACCATAGCCGATGGCACACCCCGCCTGTAACCCCTGTCGGGTAATAGCCTGAACGGCCGCATAACGTCTGTACGATAAATTGAGTCCCTCCGATCGAAGAAAGCTCAGGAGGTGGTCTTACGGAACCTACAGCACGCTGTAGTCAGCGCGCCTCCCGGCGCCGATCCGTTGCTACTAAATCCAGCAAGCCACGATTGCTTCCGCCAACTCGATCACATCGTTTGGCAGTTCGTTACCGGCCCTGGAAGACGCATTTCGGGCCCATGGACGGCGCGGCAGGTAAACACTGGGCACCGCCAGCGCAACGGAGTGCCTTTCAGGAGGAACCCCCATGGCGCGATGGCCAGCACTGAGATGCCGGCTGCATCGGACGACGAAGCCGCCTGTCAGACCGCGTTGAGCTCCGCGTCCTCTTGGACTCAACAGGCAACCCAGGCCGTTCTCCAGGCGAAGATGCGGGCGGGGCTAACCCGCACGACAGCGCCCATAGCTTGACTGGCGAGACTGGGGGCGCCGCGTCCACCAGCAGGGACTCGACCTGAGAGCCGAGGCCATCGCCGGACAGCTGCCCAAGCAGTTCCCGCTGCGCCAAGGTCTATGTTGTTTCGCGCCCTAACGCATGCAGCTCAATGCTTGCAAACCTCGAACATTCGGCGAAGGCCGGAGTCGCACGCCCTAGCGGGCGTGCCAACTTTTTTCGATTTGGCGCCGTTGGGAACCTTGATGCCGACGGCCCGCTTCCCTGGGTTACGCCTCGGCAATCAGGTACGTGCGGGCTTCGCGAACAAGCTCCCTCACGAGCGCGACCAGATCCCCGATCCGCCCCTCCTCGATGACGATCTCTCCCCGGTGGCTCCAGGGCCTGCCGTCGAAGGGCCTCTCGTAGCACTGGATGCGGACGACCGCGGAGTGACCAGCGACGCCGCGGACCGTTGCGACCCTCAGTTGCCGGAAACCGTTCAGCGCGAGGAGCTTGCCGTTCTGACCGGGTTTTCTCAAGCTCGCAAACAACGGCTGGAGCATGTTCGCCGAGCAGTAGACCACTCCCCGACCGCTCCGCCTTATCCGGACACCGAGGAACCGGTTTTCATGGTTGGCGACCACCTCGATCTCGAGGAGCGAGCCGTCGCCCATCGGCAACTCTCGCGCAAGTCCGGCCCTTCGCCGGTCCGGGCGTTTCCTGTTTCCCGCCGTCGCACGCTTGCCGAGGTCCATATCTTCTTTCCGTAAATGCCTGTTGGAGAGCTGATCCTGGGCATAGCGGGACCACCCCCAGACAATTCCGAGGGTGATCCCGCTATGCCCAAGCGATCTTGCATGCCCGTCCGAGCCGCCGCCGCTGGGCATGTCCGTCCTTTTCCTGCTCAGGCGGACACTCGCTCACTACTTCACGGCAGCTAGCAGGGCTGCCGGCGGTCCCTGGGCTTCGAGCTTTAGCGGTGCCCTGTGGGTGAATGACCGCACCCCGATGGTACCCGGTCCCTGAATGCCCCAACGGTTTGAGCCTTTCGACATTCAGGTGTTGGCAATACGCCAAAAGCCGGCGTATCGATCAACACGGCAAAATTATGCAGTCAGCATCAGGCGTTCAAGCGCGCTGTTGTTAAGCGAAGAACTTTTATAATGTCGGTACATCAATTTATCAGGAACAGAGCCGCCAGCTTCATTCGTGAGATTTTTGGAACCTTGTATTACGCAAGATCATACCCCGGATCCGCCGTGCGAATATTTAGGGCCGAATCATCACGGCTGGACGACTGCCCTCTGCCATGGGGTCATCCGCGATCAATGATTACCGCTGAGCAACCGGATCATCTGTGTCCGGATGCCTCCTTGAAGTGCGTCAATCTCTCCAGGTGTCAGATCGGACGCACTCAGATCCTTCAACGCCTGCCAGAGGAAGACCTCGATCCGGTCGGGGGGCCGCCCGCTGACCTGCGCCAGCGCCAGGGCCAGCTGGCGGACGAGATCGCCATCTTCCGGCTCTTCAGTGTGGATCATCGGCCCGGAAGCGGGCGGCCTCTCCCTCATTCATAGAGGTCCGCGAAGGTCGGGGGGCCGGCGGGCTCCTGTGGCTCGCCGGACGGCAGGCTCTCGATGAACGGCGCCGCATCGACACGCAGATCGAGCCCTGCCTGCAGGCGCTCGTGCATGTAGGTGAGCAGCAGGACCATCACCTGCGGGATCGGGCGCGTGCCGGTCATGTACCGGCGCACGGACGTCTCGTGGATCCCGGTGAGCCGCGCAAACTTCCGCTGCGAGCCATAGCCGCCGAACAACGCGGCGATCGCCTGGCGGAACTGGATCGGTGTCATGCTCGCCAGCGTCATGGGAGCCGGCGCAGAGTTGCTTTTCTTCATGTGACTGCCTCCTTGTCACGGCGCAGTCAGCGGTAAAACAGCGATAAAGTCCAGTATTTCAGCAACTTAAGTGATTTTTCATAATCGACGGCGGTGATGCGCCCTCGGCCCATTCTGCAATGTTCGGCCAATGTTCGTGTGGCATAAACTCGGAGATGGAGCACAGCGCAGCAGATCTTCCGGACTCGGGTTTTGCCTCTCTCTCGCCGAAGGAGGAGACCGCCGTATCGCCCGATCCCCATCTGGTCGAGCTCGCCCGCCTGCTGGGCCGGGCCGCGGCACGCGCCTGGATCGCCTCCCAATCTCCCCAGACAACACAGGATTGACCCCATGTCCCCTGCCTCCCGTCCGCTGCGCTTTTGCACCGTCAAGGATGTCGCCGATCGGCTGAGCGTGTGCGAGCGCACCATCCTTCGCGCCATCAAGGCCGGCGACCTGCCCGCGATCCGCGTCGGGCGCCAGCTCCGCATCTCCGAAGAGGCGCTGCGCGATTATCTCGAGCGCCGGCGCAGCTATCAGCCGCTCTGGGGCCTGTCCGCAAGAATACCCTGTTGTCCTTTCAAGTCATTGTTCTACAAATTAATATGAACACATACCTTTTTCGTTCACGAAAGACGAGTATACGACGGTTTCACAGAAGTTATTCAGAGGTACACTCAGGACTTTACTGTCCTTTTCTGTCAGGTTAACAGTGTCATGGAGGACCCCATGAAGACACATCCGCCTCTCACCCCGCTGAAGACTCTCTCGCTGGCCGATCTGGAACAGCTCGCCGCCACCATGCCGCTGGAACGGGAGGGCCGCCGGGCCCATCTGATCGGCGCGCTGCGCCGGATCGCGGGCGTGCTCGGCCGTCCCGGCGAGCAGATCCGTGTCGATGCCGGGTTCGCCGATAGCCTCCGGAAGGTGAAGCACCAGACGTTCGGCATCAGCGTCTCCCGCTGGCGCAACATCCTTGTCGAGCTGCGCTTCTGCTGCCGGGCCGCCGGCATGCCCGCCGGACGCTCGCTCACGCCCATGAGCCCCGCCTGGCAGGCACTGTGCGCCCTGGTGCCGCCCGAGCCGCGCCGCCGTCTGGTCCGCCTTGCCCGGTACTGCTCCGAGGCCGGCATCGCGCCCGAGGCCGTCAACGACCAGGTAGCCGCCGATCATCTGGACTGGCTGCGCGAGGGCGCGTTCAGCAAGAACCCCTGGCACGGCTACCGCCTGCTCGCCCGGACCTGGAACGATCAGGGCGAGCAGCACCCCCAGTGGCCGTCCTACCGCTTTACGCTGGAGGATCGCCGCCGCCGGGTGAACCTGTCCTGGAGCGACTTCCCCGAGAGCCTGGTCAATGATCTGGCCGCCTGGGAGAAGCAGGTCTCGAGCGGTTTCGACTTCGATGCCGAGAAGCCGGTCCCCTCCGAGCCGCTGGCGCCGCGCACCATCGCGACCCGCAAGCACCAGCTCCTGACCCTCGCCTCGGCGGCGGCACGGGCCGGACAGCCGGTGGAGACGCTGACCTCTCTGGCCTCCCTGTGCGACAAGGCGGTTTATGTCGCCGCCCTCAAGAGGCTGCGCACCGAGCATGGCAAGGAACGCTCCAGCTGGCTCGCCAACATCGCGGGTGCGCTTTTGCCCATTGCCCGTCACCATGTCCGTGTCGGCGAGGACGCCTACCGGCTGCTGAAGGCGGTCCACAAACAGGTCACGCCCCGGGGAGGCGGCCTCAACCGGAAGAACCAGCATCGGCTCGCCCAGTTCACGAACCAGCACCGTCTCAACGCGCTGCAGGCCCTGCCCGCATCGACCTTCCGCCGGCTGCGGCGCGCGGCGCCCGACCGCGCCGGTGCCCTGGCGGCGCAGGCCGCGCTGGCCATCCAGCTGCTGCTCGATGCGCCCATGCGTCTCGCCAACCTGACCGGGCTGCACCGCGAGCGCCATCTCGCCTTGCAACAGGATCGGAAGGGACAGCCGGTGCTGCGCATCCTGCTCCAGGCCGACGAGGTCAAGAACCGGCAGGATCTGACCCTGCCGGTACCGGCGGACACGGCACGGCTGATCGAGGAGTACCTCACGGTCTACCATCCGCTGATCGCACCTGCCGGTTCGCCCTGGCTGTTTCCCGGGCAGCCCGTGTCCCGCCACAAGGCAGCCGCGCGCCTGAGCACCCAGATCAGCCGGTTCCTGCTGGAGCAGCTCGGCGTCGAGATGCACGTGCACCTGTTCCGCCATCTTGCCGCCATGCGCTATCTGCGCCTCCATCCGGGCGCCTACGGGGTGGTGCAGATCCTGCTCGGCCACAAGAGCATCGAGACCACCATCTCGGCCTACGCCTGTTTCGAGCAGGAAGGGTCCATCCTTCAGTTCCAGGGCTCCCTCAAGGGCGGAGGACGCTAGGCATGCGCGCACCGGTATCCCTGCTCTTCGAGCATTGGCCCGCGGCCGAGCAGGCCGTCTGGCTGGCGCTGTTCCGCGAGGCCGATCTCGGCGAGATGGATGGGGCCGCCTCCCATCTGGCTTCCAAGACCCGCGAGTTGCACCTTCATGCCTGGGGACGCTGGCTCTTCTGGCTTCAGAACCGGGGCGAGCTCGGCGCCAGCCCCTCCTGGCAGCTGCTCACGCCGGAGAGGGGCCAGGCTTTTCTGGGCTCGGTCGCCCATCTGGCCCCCAACACCCAGGCCATGATCGCGCAGACGCTCGAGCAGTGCGCCCTCTGGATGGCGCCCGGGGGCGACTGGCACTGGCTCAAGCCGATTCGCGCCCGGATCCGCCACGAGCAGCACCGCCGTCGTGACAAGCGGCCGCGGCTCGTCGAGACACAGGCCCTGGTCGATCTCGGCTTTGCCTTGATGGAGGACGCCCAGGCCCGCGCCGGCCTCATCCCCGTGCGCCACCTGACCCGCTACCGGGACGGGCTAATGATCGCAATGCTCGCCGCCTGCCCGCTGCGGCTCGGCAACTTCACCTCCATCCGTCTGGGCCAGAACCTCTGCCACGACGGCGATCGCTTCCGGCTGC